>CAVVKN010000010.1:0-204759 GCA_963748825.1 Methanotrichaceae archaeon | reverse complement strand
GAATCTCCACAAAGGCGGGGAGAGGGTCATCAATGCGTCCTGAGAGCGTTCCAAAAGAAGAGTACGGGACCTCTCCCCGTTTTCCAGTAGCGCCTGCTCCGCATACCTGCGTTCAGTGATATCAATTGTAGTGCCAAAAACTGTGATCCGGCCGTCCGGCTGGGAATGAGCCGAACTCCTGGAGCGAACCCAAAGGATCGAGCCGTCGGCCTTTCTCATACGGTATTCTGCGGTTATGTCTCCTGCAAATGCACTCATCCCGTCGTAAAACATTTTCTGTAGGGCTGGCAAGTCATCGGGATGAACATAAGAGCAATATTTTTCGAAGCTGTTTCCGATGGTACCTTCCGGCAAGCCCAGCATCTCGTCCGCAACTGGCGAGATATAGGAACCAATGTTCCGTATCCGAGAATCAACATCATAGCGCCATAAGATATCGTATATCATCGAGACTACCTGTTCAAACTGGGCTCTGCTCTCTTTAGCGGCTTTATACATCTTTCGGAAGATATTTGCATGATATTCGGCGTTCCGGACTCCGCAAGTTCATTGTACCTTAGACTTTTCGACCTTGTCCATCAATAGCTCTATAAATAGCAATAGAAACAGTGAGAGCCGTTATGCTCGTCAATCCCAAAAGGATAAGGGCCTTGAAGAAAGAGAGCCCGTTCAGTGATATCGCTTGTGGTGCCAAAAATGGCGACTCGACCGTCTGGCTGGGGATAGGCCGAACCCTTGGAACGAACCCAAAAGATCGAGCCGTCTGCCTTTCTCATACGGTATTCTGCAGTTTTGTCTCTTGCAAGTGCTCTTATTCCATCGGAAAGAATCTCTTGCAGGGCCGGCAAGTCATCAGGATGAACATATGAAATATATTTGTCGAAGCTGTTTCCGATGGTTCCTTCCGGCAAGCCCAGCATCTTGTCCGCAATCGGCGATATATAGCAGCCAATGTTCTGTGCCTGAGAATCAACATCGTAGAGCCACACGATATCGGATATCATCGAGAGTACCTGTTCAAACTGGGCTCTGCTCTCTTTTGCAGCTTGCTTGGCTTTTCGCAAAGCTTCCTCAGTCTTTGGTTGTTCGATGATATCATTGCCCATGAACATCACGGATGAATTGTACTGATTGATACATCTATTGGATGATTTGATCTTCCAAAATTAGTCCTATAAATAATAGTAGCAACAGTAAGCATTTGTTATGCTCGTCAATCCCAAAAGGATAAGGGCCTTGAAGAAAGAGAGCCAAACGAAAGGCCCTGTTATCTATTGGATGAGCCGCGACCAGCGTGTTAACGACAACTGGGCTCTGCTCTATGCAAAGGAACTGGCCCAAAAGCACGATTCACATCTTGCTGTGGCCTTCTGCCTGGTTCCCCAGTTTCTGGGTGCGACCAGCAGGCAGTATCGTTTTCTGCTGCAAGGCCTAAAAGAGGTGGAAAAGAACCTACAGGCCCTGAATATTCCCTTTTTCCTTCTCCAGGGCGATCCCGGCAAAGAGATGGCGCGCTTGCTGAGCGAATTGGGTGCAGGAGCTCTGGTCTCTGACTTTTCGCCCTCTGCGTCAAAGCCGGGAATGGAAGAGCGCGGTTGCCGACGAGATTGAAATTCCCTTTTACGAGGTAGATGCCCACAACATCATTCCTTGCTGGTTTGCCTCTCCCAAACAGGAGTGGGCTGCCTACAGCTTCCGTCCCAAAGTGCACCGTCTTCTCTTTGAATTTCTCGATGAATTCCCGGTCTCGCAAAAGAGCCCGGAAAGGAATTCTCCCTCCGGGAATGGCACTATCGAGAATGATTGGACTGCAGCGCAAGGATTTCTCAAAGCAGATGCTGCACCGGAAGCAAAATGGATCATGCCGGGAGAGGCGGCGGCTATGAAGCAACTGGGCAATTTCCTGGAGCATAAGCTGGACGGTTATGAAAGGGACAGAAATGATCCCAATAAAGACGGCCAGTCCGGCCTTTCTCCTTATCTGCACTTCGGCCAGATATCAGCTCAACGTATCGCCCTGGAGGTTTTGAAGAGCATGAAAGACGCCGGAGCATTTTTAGAAGAGATGATAGTGCGAAAGGAATTGTCGGACAACTTCTGCTACTACAACCAGCATTACGATGACATGCAGGGCTTTCCTGGCTGGGCAAAAACGAGTTTAAGTGAGCATGAAAAGGACAGAAGAGAATACCTCTATACTCTGCAAGAACTGGAGAGGGCCCGCACCCACGACGACCTGTGGAATGCGGCCCAGCAGGAGATGCTCCGAACTGGAAAGATGCACGGATACATGAGGATGTACTGGGCCAAAAAGATCCTGGAGTGGACGGAGTCGCCCGCGGCGGCTCAAGTCGCAGTCATCTACCTTAACGACCGGTATGAACTGGACGGCAGGGATCCAAACGGCTATGCGGGAATTGCCTGGAGCTTGGGCGGTGTTCATGATCGAGCCTGGAAGGAAAGGACGATCTTTGGCAAGGTGCGCTACATGAACTACAATGGCGCAAAGAGCAAATTCGATGTGAAGGCTTACATCAGCAAATGGAGTTACACTCAATGAATAGCAATAATGTTCAGCCAGGCATTTGGTACTATGGCCTGGCCGTGCTGATAATATTCATAGGATTTGCCGCGTTTGCCGGGTCCATCTACTTCGGCATAACTGACGCAGAAAGCGGCCTCTTGCAGATTGCAGCACCAGGAGATGCGAACCTGAATATATCAGAGCCGGGCGAATACGTCATCTTCTACGAGAACAACAGCTACATGAACGGCAAGTTCTACAGCACGAGCGAGCAAATATCGGGTCTGGAGATCCATGTGCGGGAAAAATCCACCGGCCTTGATTTGGCCACCTATCCGGTAAATAGCAGCTTCACCTACAGCCTGGGCAGTCGAAGCGGCCGGTCCATAATGGCTTTCACAGCTCAACGTGCCGGCATCTATCAGATTAATACGTCGTATTCAGGAAGGGAAGGGGCCGAGATCGTACTGGCTATAGGAAAAGGCATCGTTGAAGGCATATTCTCATCAATTATGATCTCTATGGCGGCCCTCTTCGGCTCCATCGCGATTGCAGCCGTAATTTCCTTTGTTACATACAGCAGAAGAAAAAAAGCTCTTCTTAAGCTGGAAGAAGAAGATCGGTTAATGAGAGGCATTCCTTGATATCATCGATATTTATTCAAATTCTATTGCCATGCCAAGGTTAGCTGAGATACTGACTATGCAGGAAGCAGGAAGCAAGAGTTTGTGCCTATTCGCCGCTGAAACCTCCTCGCCTGTAACTGAAATTATGAAGCTCAAAGAGCTTTTTTGTTCTAAATTTAAAATGAATACCCCGTAGCTTGCTGAGCGGGTGTGCCGCCGTTTCATTCAGGGCTCACCATAGGCCCAATGCGGCACTTTATAAAGAATGGTTTGGATATTACGTGCGTATGAAGTCCACAATAGATATCGTGAATGTGGTGGCATCTACCAAGCTGGCGGAAGCATTCGATCTGCCCAAGATCGAAACCGAGCTGGAGGGTGCGGTGTACAATAAGAAAAAGTTTCCCGGTCTCGTCTACAGAGTCAAGGCCCCTAAAGCTGCTTTTCTCATATTCACTTCTGGCAAGATAGTATGCACCGGATCCAAGAACGTCGAGGATGTTCGCACGGTCATCACCACCCTGGCCAAGACGCTCAAGTCAATCGGCTTCGAGATGATCGATATGGAGCCCGAGATCCATGTTCAGAATATTGTGGCCTCCGCAGATCTGAAGACGGACTTGAACTTAAACGCCGTCGCCCTGGGCCTGGGCCTGGAGAACATCGAGTACGAGCCGGAGCAGTTTCCAGGGCTAGTTTACAGGATCAAGAAACCCAAGGTAGTAGTGCTCATCTTCAGCTCAGGCAAACTGGTGATCACGGGCGGCAAATCACCGGAGGAGTGCGAAGAAGGCGAGCAGATCGTTAGGAGGCAGCTTGAGAACATGGGGCTACTTTAAGCACTTCTAAGGAGATATTCATCAATAGCTTTAATTTCATAATACCCAGCAGCTTGCTTCGCAGGTGCGCTGCCGTTTCACTTTATGCAATTTAAATTTCTAAAATTTTCCAATAAATATAAATTAGCTGCCCTTCTATCCTTCCCGCCTGCTCGCGCACGGGAGCCCGCTGCCCGCAGAGCGCGAGATTGAGGCCATGCAGGCAAGAGTTGGAAGATGAATAAGAATCGTGATAGAATCTTAAGGGAGTATGAGCCTTCGGGGCGAAAGGGATTGACTCTTGGGAAGGCTCCAAGAGATTACTTGTATTTTTAACTATTTAAGTTTAATTAAATGTGCATTGGCGCATTTTGAGCTAGAAATAGTCATCATAGTAATATCCATACTCCGGATAGTAATAGCTTGATCCTAACATGTCCTCTTTTCATTTCTTGCGGCTTTCCCGGGCCACCTGTCCACCGTGGGAGGCCACGTGCCCGTCTGCCCGCGCGCGCAGGGCTGCCGCCCGTGGGCCGGGCCGTCCGGGCTTGCCGTCGTTGTCAGGGCGGGCCATCTTGTCTGGCAAGTGCTCGTGCTCGGGGGCCTGGAGACCGGTCGGGCCTGAGAGCCTGATGTGCCTGCCTCAGGTAAGGAAGTTTTCCGGGTGCTGGATTTTGGGAAACAATGGCAGTTTGCTAATACTATTAGCTGATAATTATAACTAAGCAGCAACGACCAACCACAAAGGCACGAAGGATGCAAGAGATGATGTATGCTACCAACAAAAATTAGGGCTAATCTGCCGAAAGCCACTCATTACGAGAGATCCCACCTTCCCGAAGAATCTCTGATATGAGATTTGCACCGATCTCTCGTTTATGGAGGTTTTGTATGCGCACGAAATTGTCTCCGCGGACCATGTAATCGTGATCCGAACCTGGAAATGGTCCTTCGAATCCTATTTTTTCAATCGCTTGATGAGCTTGGCTCTTGAAACCGGCACAAGTTTACTCAATTGCAGTCACCGGTTCTATTGATGCAGTTATCACATGCCCGCCTATTGGTGGAATGGACCGTCCCATGCGGAGCCTGAGTGCTATCCAGCCTTCGATAACCGAGATGAGCTCTTTGCGGGCCTCCTCAATGGTCTTGCCTGTTGCCCAAGCGCCCTGAAGTTCGGGTACCGAGACGAAGATAGGTTCCTCATCATCGATAGTCTTGTAAACAGCCCGTTCTAGAGCAGCCTCGATATATTCAGAGAACATGTTATGCTTCTATTGAGAGATGAAGGAAAATATACCTTGCGCCACTGCGAATTCACCGGTGCTGGCTGAGATGTGGATTGCGGGAGCTGATGGCAGAGCCGCCAGGTGAGCGCATGCAGGCACTCGTGCGTGTGCTCGTGTGGGCTTGCGGCCTTGGAGAGATAATAGAGGAATATCATGATAATTATCGCTGCCCCGCCGTGCTGATGTTAGGGCAGACAAGAGGAATACCGCATCATATGGTTGTGGCAATCTGCAAAGATCGACTGATAATAGTAACAGCATATTTGCCAAATGAAGATGATTGGATCAATAGTAGGCGGAGGAAATAGAATGGACCCTGGTGAATGCCTTCTATGCAAGAGCAAAATGCGAGAAGGAACAACAGAATTTGTCGCTAGAGTTGGTGAGCAGGTAGTAGTAATCAAGAACATCCCTGGATTTGTTTGATACTCAAAGAAAAATCGATCGCATCATGAAGGCTTTTCATGAAGGAAGATTGCTTGCCAAGCCACTCGCTGCGGGCGAGGTTGATCTGAAGGCACTTGAAGCCTGTCAGCCTGGGGCATGTGCTGCAATTGAGGAGCTTTCCGTTCCTGTGGAGATATGAATTGGTGATAATCCACGAAAGGCGTTCAAAGGCAACAGGAAAAGCACAAGATCCGGGCGCGAATTGCGAAGACCGCCTCCCCTCTCATTAAGCTCTTCATACCGTTTCACAATTCCGCTGCACAATTCCGATATCCACTGCCATCTTCTCAAATAATTCCTTATAATCCCGGCCCCACCGCTATCTTGGAGGTGAGGCGGCGAAGACGACCACAGACACGGGGCAAGCACTCCTTTTCAAGAGCATATTCCTCAAAGTTGGGGCCTCTCCCCCAACTTTCCTGCATGACGGCGGAGCCAGTGCAGAAAACCTGCAGCTCCTCAGACTTAAATTTTAAATATTAAATAAAATTTGCTAGTTGTAATATGAGGCAGATAACCATCTACGCAAAGGCGGCATTGGCAAGTCGACAACTAACCAGAATCTCACCGCAGCCCTATATACCTTTGAAAAGAAGATCATGTAGATCGGTTGTGATCCCAAAGCAGACTCAGTAAAGATGCTCATGAACGGCAGAAGGCAGCCTTCCGTTCTGGACACTCTGAGAAAAGAAGGCGAGACACGGCGGGAAGACGTACTGAAGACCGGCTTGGCGGCATAAGATGCGTTGAGTCCGTCTGACCAGAGCCCGGCGTGGGCTGAGCCACACGCGGGGCAGCCAGGGGAGCATTCTGTAGCGGGTACCGCCAAGGAGAAAATCACAGCTTATAGCCAAGCAGATTCCCGTTGTTCAGCCACCATATGAAAGTCAGCAGAGCCAGGACCACTGAGGTATAATGAATCCTTCCTTTAAGACTCCAATAGCCGTTCTTCCAGGCCCAAGCACAAAATGCCGTGCATGCCAAAGCGAGTATGGCAGTGAACAGGGGAATGGTCAGCAGGGCTATCAATGAAGCAGGTGTAGAGTATATTATCTCACTTGTCAGGCTGACCGAGGCAACAGATATCAGTCCTATCAAAAATAGCAGGTTAAGCATGCCGGCTCCTCCCGCCAGCCATCGGGCCGCTCTGGCCATCCTCTGCTGTTTGACGGACCTCTCTTGCTTTGAAGAGCATCGATTGAATATTGAGCTCAGCGGCCAGATCAGAGTGGAGAGGAAGAGGAGAATGCATACGGCAAGGATATCAAACGAAAAGCCGGCTTCTTCATACCAGGCTACCTTCTCATAGGCGGTCGTCGGATTATTTTCAAAGAAAAGATAATTTATCTCACCCTGGCCGTCTTTGCCGAAAACCAGTCTTTCTGAGGATGCCTTATCGCCTGTGCCGTCTGCGGGCCAAAAGACTGAAGGTTCAACCTCAATCCATTGCTTTGCAGCCTGGCCTGGCTGGGCAATTGACAGAGTACCATTTGGGCCGGTGGATACCTTTACCTGGGAAAAGAGGTTTCCCGCCTTCTCGAAGGTCGTAAAGGCGCTTCTGGCCGGACGGTAGCTGCCCACAAAGAGGGTCAGGTTTTCTCCAGAGCCGGAGATAGATTTATGCAGATCTTCAGCGTCAGGCGGATAGTAATGGTCCATAAAGGCCCGCATGAGGTCCTGGCCTGCCTGCTCTCCGCTCTCTCCGCTCGGGCTATTGTAGGACACAAATAGACCCAGGTTGCTTTTCGGCAGAAGCACAAGCTGCGTGTGGAAGAGAATGGTATCGCCTCCGTGCAAAATCATGCTTTGATTATTCAGCTCCATCTCATAAAAGCCGTAAGCCATGCCGCTGACCTTGGGGTCGTTAGAAAAGAGCCGGCTGTGCATGCGCTCTGCTGTGGCCTCATCCATTATGCGGCGATCATCATACCTGCCGTTTTGCAGATGGGCGATCATGAACCTGGCCATGTCCTCGGAGGTTGAACTCATCGAGCCTGCCGGCCAGGGTTGCAGGAACTCAAAAGGCTCTTCTGAGAAGGCATCATTTGTGTAAAGGTAGCCTTTAGCCATGTGTGAAGCCAGATTTGGCTGGGGCGGCTGCTTGTAAGTGGTGTTTTTCATGTCCAGAGGCAGCAGGATATTCTCGTGAACGTATTCTTCAAAGGGCTTTTTCGATACCTGTTCAACGATGTATGCTGCCAGGGTGGAGCCGTAGTTGGAGTAGGCGGTAACAGTTCCGGGAGGGCGCACCCTGGCCGGCATCCTATCCTTCAGGTATTCCTCTTGAGGAATGATATCGGAGGCATTGTGAACAAATATTCGCCCGCCGGCCGCCAGATCCTCGAAGCCCGAGGTATGGGAGATGAGGCTCTTGAGAGTGATAGGTTTCGCAAAAGTATCCGGAATCTTAAAGGCTTTGAGATAGATGTTGACATCAGCATCAAGGTCCAGCTTTCCTTGCTCAGCGAGCTGCATTACCGCTGTCCAGATAAAGAGCTTGCTTACCGAGCCCACTCTAAAGAGGGTCTGATTGGCCACTACTTTCTGCCGTTTATCGATATCGGCATATCCGTAGCCCTGGCAGAGGATGATCCGGCAGTCTTTGACCACCGCCACTGTAGCGCCGGGGATGTGGTAAGCTATGATTTGGGCAGACACGACCCCATCCATAAAGGTCGCCAGCTCCTTTTCGTCGGTGGGGCCGCTGGAATATGAAGATGCATTGGAAGATGCGGCAGGAGATGCTGCATTAGATGCATAAGCCATGCCGACGAAAAGCAGAATAATCAATAAGCTGATTGATAAGCCTAAAACTATGAGGTCAATTCCAGCTTGCCGACATGAGGGGGCTTGTATCCATCGTGCTGCATGTAATCCTTCAGGATTGCGATAATTTCTAAACATCTTCATAAAACCTCGACAGATAGTGTTGCTGGATTTCTGGCTTCAATAACTATTGGACACTTCAATCTAATTAAAGATCATACCTTCGTCTCTTTGCTGTCGTCCGGCAAAAGCTGCGGAGGGTCTTTTTAGAACAGGGCAGTCCCGCACCCTGCGAACCCGCCTGCCCGCGCGTGCAAGAGCATGCTGTCTCGAGAGCGTAAGGATTGATATTCTGCCGGAAAGAGTTGGGAGACGAATAAAATAGTGAAATGAATATAAAGGGAGCTTGAGCCTTCGAGTTGAAGGGATTGCTCAGGGGAAGGCTCAAGAGACTACTTGTATTTTTAACTATTTAAATTTAATTAAATGTGCATTGGCGCATTCTGAGCTAAGAATAGTCATCATAGTAATATCCATATTCCTGATAGTAATAGCCTGCCCCTAAGTTCCGTCAATTTTAGATAGCTCCGTCTCTGCCAGCCTAGCCACCGCGTAGGCCGGGAACACATCCGATATTCCGGCCCCGTACCTCTCCGACAGGCGAATGCACTCCAGGCCCAGGAATGACGCCGCCTCCGCGATCAGCCCCTCGCCAATCCCCGCCGCCGCTACTTTTGTCAGGCCGTGCTTTTCCGCCTGCCTCTCCATGGCCACCACGAGAATACTCTTCTGCCTCTCGCAGGCTTGCTCGGCTATGGCCAGGGCCCCGGCCTCGCCGATCTCCTCCAGGTCGGCGCACACAGAGCGCGCAAGCCGGCGCAGCGCTGCTTCCCTGTCCGTTCCTGCTCCGTCGGGGGTCTCGCAGGCATAGCACTCCTCCGAGATCCGGCCCAAAGCCAGTCGGGCATCGGCGATGATGGCGAAAAATTCAGGCGCAAGCGGAACTCTCTGCCCTCTAATCCTGGCCGCGGGCAGCAGGGCATCCAGCCTCGTTCTCAGCATCCCCATGTAGACTAAATCGCCCGCTGCCAGGCGCAGAAAGTCCGTCTTCGCTGCCAACGCCTCTCCCCGGATGGGAATGAGGTCCGTGGTGGTGCTGCCCATGTCCACGAAGAGGCAGTCTCCTACCTCGCGCGCCAGCAAGGCTGCGGAAGCGGACCAGTTGGCTGCAGCCAGTTCCAGGAGGTCCGTCCAGGAAAAGCCCCTCGTGCCCCAGAAATAGACGGGGCAGGAGAAGGCCCGTTTTATCGTCGCAGTAAGGCTTGAAATGCCCTCTCGCTTGGTGGAGAAGCAGTCGGCCAGCTCGCCGGTGATGACGGCCGCCACCGCCCGGGGCTCTTGCAGGGCCAAGAGTCTCAACACCTCTTCCAGCGGCGCATGCTTCCAGAGGGGCAGGTAGACGCTTTGTGCGAATAGCCCATCCGAGCTTGCTGCTTTGGTGTTGGCACCACCTATATCCAGGCCCAGAATCATTGCAGTCTTGAGACCATTCGAACCATAAAAGCTTTAGGTCGGAAGGTATCTTTAAGCCACCAACTTTCGGAGATCATGATCATGGCTGCCAAGGAGAAGTTTGCCGAGCCCACTTACCTGGAATGTGGATTCGGAGAGCTGGAGTATAAGGTCATAAAGTCGGAGATTTGCTGCCGCTGCGGCACCTGCGAGGCCTTCTGCCCCAGAATTGAGCACGTTGAGAATAAGCCTGCCCTGGTAAATTACGATCCCCTCTGCGGCCTGTGCTTCACCTACTGCCCCAGGACCTTCCTGGACATGGGAGCAATGGAGTCCAAGCTCTTCGGCCGGACGCGAAATGCGGACGAGGCCCTGGGAATCTACAAGAAGGCCGTTTCCGCTCAGGCACAGCCTGCGCTAGGAAAGGCTCAAGACGGTGGCTTGGCCACCGCTCTGCTGGTGCAGGCTCTGCAGTCGGGCATGATAGACTGCGCCGTTGTCACTGACAGGGATGAAGAGTGGAGAACTGTGGCCCGCGTGGCTACCACGGCCGAGGAGATTAGCGCCGCTACCGGAACCAAGTACACCATATCCAACAGCGTCAATGCCGTCAAGGAAGCTCTGGAGAAGGGCTACAAGAAGATCGGTTTTGTGGGTACCCCCTGCCAGATTCAAGGGCTACGAAAAGTCATGCTTCTGGATGAGCCCTATCAGTTCGGCCAGGATAAGATCGCGCTCTTGGTCGGCCTCTTCTGCATGGAGAACTTCGACTACGATGCGCTCATGAAGGGCCTGGTTAAGGCCAGGTTCGGGCTCTTGCCAAAGGATGTGGCCCGCTTCGAGATCAAGAAGGGCATGTTCCGGGTAATCGACAAGACCGGCAAGGCTCACGAGGTCAAGATAGAGGAGACGGACGCGTTCACATTCCCGGGATGCGGCCCCTGCTTTGACTTTGCCAGCGAGCTGGCCGACGTCTCCGTGGGCAGTGTGGGCTCGGGCGAGGGCTGGTCTACTGTTCTCACCCGCACGGATGCAGGCGAGAAGCTCTACGCGGCAACGCTCTCCGCGGGCGCGGTGCAGGAGAAGCCCGTCTCCGAGAAGGGTCTGGCTCTTGCTAAGAAGCTGGCCGCGGGAAAGGTCAGCCGTTTTGAGAGCAAATCCGTCGAAATGAATGTGAGCGGCATCATCCGTTAATGAGAACGAGATGTCAGAGAAGTCAGAGATAATCGAGAAGGAACACTGATTAAAAATGCTCTCCGTCGGTCTGGCTGGAAAGCCCAACTCAGGCAAATCCACCTTTTTCAAGGCAGCGACCCTGGTAGAAGTGGATATTGCCAACTATCCGTTTACTACTATCGACGCCAACCACGGCGTATCCTATGTGCGCGCGCCCTGCCCCTGCAAGGAGCTGGGCATCAAGGAAGGCTGCGGCAGATGCAAGGACGGCCAGCGCTTCATAGCCATCGAGCTGATTGACGTGGCTGGCCTGGTGCCTGATGCCCATCTGGGCAAGGGCCTGGGCAATGAGTTCCTGGATGCTCTGCGCGTAGCGGAAGCAGTTATTCACGTGCTGGACGCCTCGGGCGGAACGGACTTGGAGGGCAATCCCGTGGGCCTGGGCAACCACGATCCCGTCTCCGATGTCAAGTTCCTGGAGTACGAGATCAGCATGTGGCTAAACGGCATTCTCAAGCGCAACTGGGACAAGCTGATGCGCAACTACAAAGGCGTGGGAGGCAAGCCCGAGCAGGTCCTCATAGAACAGATGGCTGGCGCCGGGGTCTCAGACAGCCAGGTCCGTCGAGCTGTGTCGGAGATGAAGAAAGATCTGGGCAGCTGGAAGGATGAGGATGTGCTCCGCTTTGCCGGGATGCTTCGCGCCTACAGCAAACCCATGATTCTGGCGGCCAACAAGATGGACATAGCGCCTCCCGAGTATGTGAAAAAGCTGCTGGAATTGAAGGAAGAGCTGGTAATACCGGTGAGCGGATCGGCTGAGATTGCCCTACGTATGGCCGAGAAGGCGGGGCTGATCAAATACAAGCCTGGCGACTCCGACTTTGAGATCGTGGGCCAGCTTAACAAGGCTCAGACGGCAGGTCTGGAGAAGATCCGGGCGCTCATGAAGCAGTACGGCGGAACGGGAGTGCAGAAGTGCATCAACCGGGCCGTCTTCGAGCTCTTGGATTACATCGTGCTCTATCCAGTAGAGGATGAGGGCAAATTCACGGACAGAAAGGGCGTGATCCTGCCCGATGCCTTCCTCATGAAGCGGGGCAGCACGGCACGCGATCTGGCCTTCCGGGTACACTCCGACATCGGTGAGAGTTTCCTCTTCGCCATCGATGCCAAGACGAAGATGAGGCTGGGAGAGAAGCACGAGCTGAAGGACGGGGACGTCATAAAGATCGTGTCAACGAAGTGACCGCATCACTTCTCTCTTATTTACCGCCTTTTCTATTCGCCAAAAGCTCAAACATAATTTTTTGTTTATTACCCATCTTCGTCAGATTCAAACCAAAAACGCTAGCGATAACGCACATGGGTTTTGAAGTCTGTTCTACATCCCCCCCGCGCCAATTGATCTCAAGTAGTCTGAAAAATAGAAGAAGCGTCAGAGGCGATATTCGGATCTATTTGATCTTTCTCTCCACCATCTCTTCCCTGAGCTTGCATAGGTTCTCTGCGCCGCGGACGTAGAACCAGTAGTGTACGATTACTAGCAGACCCCATCCAACCGGAGAGTAATACATTGCCCAGACTGGAGTAATCATGATCGTGCCCATCATGTTTAGGGCCAGCCAAATTATGTTCACTACCAGATAGATTGCAATGTGAAGCTGGAACAGTTTCATCTGGTCCGAGACGTGAGCCTCTCGAAAGAGCCTTTTATATTCGTCTAAAGTACTTGCCATTCTTCCACCTACCCATAATCTAAACAGTCATATAATTACGCGTTTGAAAGATTTAAAGTTAATGGATCTATTTAGACTATATTTTAGAAAGAATGCTATCTTTTGTCTTTGCTGCGGCATCCTTTCCACCTTTTATTTCTATGGGGAATCATGCGTGGAACTTCATTCTGGTAAGCGACGTAATCCTCGCCGAACTGAATGAGAAGCCTGCTCTCCCAATGAAGCGAGCCCAGGAATAGGTAGACGGAGGCTATGAGGTAAACCAAAAATAGGTTCTCGGTCATAAAGGGCGTGAGCCAGATGAGGATAAGGCCGGACAGCAGAAAAGGATCACGAATCCAGCAATAGATCCCTTTTATCCCCAGAGCAAATGCATCCGGGCTTTGGGGCTTGGTAAGCTGAGCACGAATCAGGAACCGGTGAGGCGCGTCCAGGAAAGCCCTCATAGTGGCAATTCCCATGAGGAGCTGGGCCAGAAAGAAAAGCCAGATCCATGGCCGGGGAACGATATAAAGCACCGGGCCGGGAGACCGGATTAGCATAATCACAAGAGGAAGGATAGTAATAACTGCAATAGTGCTGAAGAACATAGGGTACCAGGGATCTACCTTGGAGCCGAAGTGCTTTCTCGCCATCTTCTTTGCCGGCAGGCTGACCAGAAGACTGTGCAAGGCTGCGAAGCCGACAAGATAAAGAGCCACATAGACGGAAAAGTTATCCAAATTTTACACCCCTCGGCCCAGGAAGAGCTCTTCTCCCGCCCATTCGCATTGCGAATCTCTGCAAAGCTCTACAAGCTCCTCAGGGAAAGGCTCAAAGAAGGTCTGATTCTTTACATATTCCTCGCTGAAGCGAACTATCCAGCTCTGCAGCATAGCCAGCAGAACGCTTGAGGGAATTTTCTTATTCTTGTATCTCTCGATGCTCTGCAGGAAATGCTCCTTCTCCTGCAAAGAGAGTTTATCTTTAAAATATCCCAGGCAATGCATGAACACATTGGCCTTTAATGCTGCTCTTAGGCGGCCTGTGGAGCGCTTTTGCCAGATGCTCCCTGTAATGAGCAGCCTGCTTTGCATAATCCAGGCCTTCGTGATTTGCGACAATATTTCCCAAAATCCGGCTCTCCTTCTGGCTATGAGCCATCAGCAGAAATTTATTGGCTTCCTGGAATTGAACTAAACCGGAAACCTCACCCTCACTTCTGACTTTCCGGAAGCTTGCCAGGGCATAAAGTTTGGTCAGGAAGTGCTCTCTGATATTAAAATTTCTCAGTCTGCCTTCATCCTCTATGGCAAGATCGGGAAACGACTTGACCACGGCTCCTCCAAAGAAGCCTGTCGCTTTAGATGTTGCTCCCGACTTGGCTGCGGAGGAATAGACTTTGATATCCTTCATGCCGCAAGATGGCGAGTGGAACTTGAGAATGAAGCCATCCACCTCCGGCAAGGAGGCCAGGAAGCGGTTGGAAAAGTCCATCATCTTGTCTGTTACATCAAGGTTTTTGGCCGGCTGCATGAGCCTGATCTCACTGTCAACCGATACAATCCTCACAGTATCTCTGGGAACTCCAAGGCCAATCTCCATTTCGGCGCAAACGGGAAGGAAGTCTACATAGGGCTTTAGAGCTTGGACGAAATCGCTGGGGATCATGCTGCCATCGTACCGGCAATGGTCAAACTCGATGCACTTGCTGATAACCACCTTCGGCTTTGCAAACTGCCTCATAAAAAACCAATTAACAATAGGACGGCTGGATATTTATCCTTGGTGATCCCAAAACCATCAATTTCTGAAGTCAGAGGAATTGCAATGGCTGCGACTTAGCTTCAATGGCTTTTAGAATTGCATTGGTTTTTGAATTCGAACAGGAAGTTGATTTAAATATCATTGCTTAACTATCTGTCTACTATTAGGGGTGTAGTCCACTCAAAGGGACAACGCAAGTCGAAGATATTTTCGTTGGGGTGAACCAGTATGAGCAATTTCTTTGGCGAAGGCAGCATGGCTTCGCAGGTCCAACCCAGGGATTTGAGTGCATTGTCTTCCCTTTTTTGATAATAACAAATATCAAGCAAAAACATATGAGACATTGTCTGGCTGCGTTATTGAAGTCTCTATTTCACATCCGACGTTTTTAAGTATTTATTTTGAGAATATCTATGGAATGGCAATAATGGGAGGATAAATCGTGAAATACATATTATCATTGATGCTTCTGATGGCGACTGCGGGCACATGCATGGGAGATATGGATTGTCCCCCGGGAGTGGTATATTATACTATTTCTGCGCCAGAGGGCTGGAGCATTGTTGGCATGGGATGCTGCGGGATAGCTGCATCAGATTCTACTAACCCAGCAAGAGGAATAATTGCCCTGAACCGTTTACATCAAGGCTTCGACATGTTACCGGCATACACCACTCCTGAGACTTACTTGGAGAATTATATGCCACAGGATTTCAGTCTGGGAGATAGTCAGGTAACAGACATGAGAATTATCGGATATGAAGATAATCAGGATTTAGCAAATGCGTTTGCTTCTTATACTGGTTTTTTGGCTTCAGGAAAGTCAATGCGCGGTTCGTTCTCAGTTAATGGCATCCCTGCAAAAGGATCTTTTACAATTGTAACAAATGAACTGATGGGGTATGGTACGACAGTGGAATTTCTCGCGGGGATCTATGCTCCAGCAGATCAATTCGATACGGATGCACCAATGCTTTTGGATGTATTTAAATCGATACAATTGATGCCTAATTATAGGAATATCTGCACCCCACCAGAAACGTGTTTATCCTGGCAGTATTCCTGCAAAGACAAATGCTGCTCTGAACCATGCAATGAATATGGATACTGCGATTAAAAAAGCGATTAAAAAAGATGTAGGTATTGTCCTAGCTGGCATGGCCTGAAGATCAATTCAATCCTTGATTGGCATTGGCTGGTCATTGAAAATAGAGAACAAGGCCCAAAAGGATTTATCCCAATATGGCGAAATAATTCACTTGATCATCAAGAAAAACTCATCCATGCAAAGCCCTGGACCTCGGGGCCATGATTGCATAGTTTGCAGAGATCGATCATTCTGGATGGACATAAATGTTCTCAAAAGTTGAAGAGCCTGGTTATACCGTTCTGGGGAGCCTGGAGAACAATGTTGAGATCAGAGAGTACCGGCCGCAGATTTGGGCGGCAACCGTTAAAGGAAGCGAGAACGGGGCCTTTGGCACTCTGGCAGGCTACATCTTTGGAGATAACAGCCATAAAGAGCGCATCGGAATGACTGCGCCGGTTGTTACGGACGAGGAGCGCATGGCCTTTGTCATGCCCAAGAGGTATGATTTGTTGAGCCTTCCCAAGCCCACCGACGAGCAGATAAAAATCGAATCCGTTGCTTCCAGGACATTGGCCGTCATAAGATTTTCCGGATTTGCTGGCCCGGAGCAGGATGAAAAAAATCTGAGGGTCCTGGAGCAAACTTTGCAGGAGCACGGGATCAAAACAGAAGGCAAGCCCTTTGTCATGCGTTATAATCCTCCCTGGACTCCGCCCTTCATGCGCCGAAATGAGGTAGCACTACTGGTTAAAACGTAAAAAAAATGATACTTTCAAGAGAGGTGTGCGTGTGCAAGTGACCACTGATAATTCGAACGGAAATGTCAAAAAGAAACTGACTCCCCTCCAGTTCCATGTGACCCAGCAATGCGGAACAGAGCCGCCCTTCCAGAACGAATTCTGGAACAACAAAAAGGCTGGCATCTATGTGGATGTGGTATCCGGCGAACCGCTATTCAGCTCGCAGGATAAATTTGACTCGGGAACAGGCTGGCCCAGCTTCACCAGGCCCTTGAAAGATGAAAACGTTGTCAGCAAGACGGACAGCAGCTACGGCATGAACCGGGAAGAGGTGCGCAGCAAGAACGCCAATTCGCACCTGGGACATGTATTCGATGACGGGCCCAAGCCCACGGGCCTTCGCTACTGCATCAATTCCGCGTCTTTGCGCTTTATTCCCGTGGAGGATCTGGAAAAAGAGGGCTACGGCGAATACGTGAAGCTGTTTGGCCAGGACCCATCCAGCCAGAATCCAACCAAAAACGATGAAAAATCCAGGGGCTCGGAAAAGGCTGATTCAGAGCTCCAGACGGCCACCTTTGCCGCCGGCTGCTTTTGGGGCGTTGAATCCCTTTTTAAACAGACCAAAGGCGTGGTGGAGACAACCGTGGGCTACACCGGTGGAACTTCTCCTGACCCCACCTACCGGAAGGTTTGCACGGGAATTACCGGCCATGCTGAGGCGGTGCAGCTAAAATTTGATCCTGGGATAATATCCTATGAAGAGCTGCTCTCTTTATTCTGGAGGATGCATGACCCAACCACAAAAAACCGCCAGGGCCCGGATGTGGGCACGCAGTATCGCTCTGCCATCTTCTATCATAGTGAGGAGCAGAGGGGGGCGGCAGAAAGATCCAAAGAGGAGTTCGACCGCTCCGGGGTCTACTTAAACAAAGCCACGACCCAGATCGTCCCGGCCTCGACTTTCTATGCAGCGGAAGAGTATCATCAGGACTATTTTGAAAAGCAGGGCGGAGGAGCGTGCCACGTGTTGAGGAAGAAATAGCTCGCTGATGTGTTGAATTGAATATTACGTCAGGATTTGATAGAATTCCTTCCTGGAGACTAAAGGTCTTCTATCTTTTACGAATTCTTTAACGTAATCCGTATTTCCGATCCCTGATTCATATGTATCGTTTCCTTCGTAATCGCACCAGAAATTTCCCAGGTCGTTCGAATATATCATGCCTTTATACAGGTAATTGAATGCTTTATCCGAGTTCCATTGATTTGAGGAGCTATATGAATTAACATTTATTGCATTTCCTACGAAATTATTAAGATAAATCGAATTATTGCTGGACCTATCTAAGTACATACCAAAGATATTATCACTAATATTATTATTTATTATAATGTTGCCGCTTGATCTATCCATGCTGATGCCGTCAAGGTTTCTATATGCAGTATTCCCAAAGAGAGTATTATTGAATGATGCATCTAAGACAAATCCAAATATGGGGCTATTGCTTGCGTTATTCTCTTTTATCTGATTCGATCTGGAATTCAGGATCCAAATGCCTGCGTTAGCATTTTCGACAGCAATATTTCCTTGAATCGAACTATTTTCGGTATCGTTAAATAGGAAACCCACCCAGGCATTTGCCTGACCTGTATTATTTCTAATCGTATTATTCCTCGAATTGCCTGAAAAAAATCCTGCAAAATAGTTGTTTGTTGCAATATTATTTGATATTATATTATTATTAGAGGATTGAAGTGCAATGCCTACATCATTTCCCCTGGCTAGATTGGATTCTAATCTATTATTTGCAGAATTTCTTAGATAGATACCATAAGAATTATTATTCAAAATATTTCCACGAATAAGGTTGTTATTGGAGAAGACCTTAATTCCTGCATCTTGCCAAGAGCTGCCTGAGTTTACGACCGAGAAGCCCTCGAGCCAGATACCATCCACAAATAGAGTTATCGCACTATTTTTCTCATTTGCATTTACTACTGGCAATCCTTTTCCCGTATCCACACCTATGATAATTAATTTTTTTGTAATATTCAGTCTTTCCGAATAGATTCCACTCTTGACAATGACTCTATCTCCTTCCTTTGCCTTGTTAATGGCGCTTTGAATGGAATAGTCATCCGATTTTTCTGAGACAATATATGTTGTCGAAGTTATGGTAGCCGATACGAGTAAGAATGCCAACAGAGCCAGAAGGCAAACACGAAGAATGCCTGGAAATGATATCTTTCTCGTTTTGCGCCTTGAGTCTTTAAAATCTATCTTATGTTTGAATACTATACGCAACATCTTTTAAACTGTTTGATCACAAAACGTTTAAGTATTGCGGTAGATGAAATTTGATTAATGGCCGATCCAGTTGTAAAGAATCCTGCAATTTCTACTCAATTAATTGGACAGAGCCCCGTATCTGAGCCAGCCTCAATCACAGAATATTTTTCCATAAATTATATCGAAAAAGTTCTTGGAACGAATCTCTGGGATCTCATCACGACCGTTTTTTCTATATTGGTGATTATTCTTGCAACTATCCTAATCGCCAGAATAGTCGATGAGTTGCTCAAAAAGCACATCCCGCGAATCCTTGAAGCCAGCAAGATGGACAAGGAGTTCGATGAGACCTCTCATGCCATGACTCGCAGGCTGATAGTTGCTGCAATATATACAATTGGAATTTTAATGATAATACTGCAGATACCATCCTTGAATCGGGTTGCTATCGCCATGCTGGCCGGTGCAGGTGTAGCTGGCCTCGCCATAGGTTTTGCTGCTCAAGACTCTCTATCTAATGTAATATCGGGAATCTTGTTGGTGATTTTTAAACCAATCCGCATTGGTGATTATGTCGACTTCAAAGGAGAATACGGGCATATTGAGGATCTTACTTTGAGGCATACGATAGTTTGCACATGGGATCTGAGGAGGATAATAGTCCCAAACAGTTTGATGAGCAGCGACTATATCGTCAACTGGAGCCTCGGCAGCCCGGAGACGATCTGGCCGGTTGATTTCGGAATAGGCTACTCATCCGACATCGACAAGGCCCGAAGCATCATCATAGAGGAGACCAAACGGCATCCCCATGTATTGAAGGATGAGGAGATCAACGTCCGCCTTACGGAGCTGGGAGACTTTGCCGTAAATCTCCGGCTGACATTCCACGTGCCTAATAGAGGATTAGCATTTGATACAGGATGCGATATCCGCGAAGCGGTTAAAAAAAGGTTTGATGCTGAGGGGATAGAGATCCCCTACCCCTACCGAAACATTGTTCTTCAGAGGCAGCCCGAGGTGGTCCCTGAGGCGGCCTCTTCTCTTAAACAATCTTCAGAGCCTTATTATTATGAGGAATGATGTAATTCTAAAAGCCTGCCTTTTTTCCTCGTCAATACCTGTCAAATCTTCAGCCCGAAAACCTCTTCCAGCGAATCTTTGGCCTTCTTCATCACTTCCGTGGGACAGGTCTTGTAGGCCTTCTGCAGCGGCTCTATCGCCCTCTCATCTCCAATCTCTCCCAGACTCCAGGCTGCCCAGGCCCGCATCTCCTCATCCTCCTGCCCGAACATGATCTCCACCAGGGGCACCAGTGCTTTGTTGTGACCGATTTCGCCAAGGGCTATGACGGCAGTGTAGCGAACCTGCCAGTCCTGATCTTTCAAGGCCTGCAAAGCTAGATCAGAGGCTCTCTCGTCCTTTATCTTTCCCAGGGATTTTAGCGCCTCGCACCTGACGGCGCTCTCGCTGTCCTGCAATGCCTGGGCCAGACAGCTCAAGCCCTCATCACAGGCCACCTCTCCCATGAAGGCTGCAGCTCTGCGCCGAACCTCCATTTCCTCATCCTGCATCAGCCGGGCCACATCCTGCAGAGATTCCCGGTGCCCGATCTTGGCAAGACCAGTCACTGCCATGCCCCGGATCTCGGGCTCAGCATAGCTTAAGAGATCATGCAAGGCCTCTGCAGCCTCCAGCTTGCGCAGTGACATTGCCGCCCGCAGACGCACATCTTTGGAGCTGTCCCGTTTCATAGCTAAAACCAGTGCGGGAACCGCATCCTGGCTCTTCACAGCTTCTAGGGCAGCAGCGCACCATTCGCGAACCACTTGATCAGGATCATTGAGCATGGCCCGGCAGAGCGGCTCTACTCCCCTGGAGCTGCCGATCTTTCCCAGAACCCAGGCGGATTTGTATCGCAGATCGGAAAACTCGCCATTCTCCAGGGCTTTTGCAGCCTGGTCTACAGCGGCTTCTCCCAGATTCACCAGGGCCCAAGCTGCCTTCTGGCGTTCGAAGTAGTCATCGCTTGCCCCGAGCTTTTCGATCAGTTCAAGAGCCTCGTCCATGCGGGTTGTTCAGGCGCGCTGTAATTTAAGCTTTATCGGTAAGGAGAATGTGAAAGACAGAAGAGATCAGCTACCTGTTTCCGTCTTCATGCGGCGGCGCCTCGTATGCCCGCAGGCTCTGCTGCGGGGTTTGCCGCCGCCGTTTGACTAAAAAAGACAAAATCAAAAGAAGGAACGGGCAAATAAATAGAGTTAAATCTGAATGAGGGTCAGTCATCATCTGGAAAGGATAAATAGTAAGGACAAATGCAGATCGGGAAATAATTATGGGATACCTCTTTGGGCCTGTGCTCTCTCGGCGCCTGGGCCTGTCCATGGGCGTGGACCTGCTCAAATACAAGACCTGCAACCTGGATTGCGTCTACTGTGAGCTGGGCCGGACCGCCTGTTTAACCTCATGCCGGGATCGTTTCGTGCCCCGCCAGAAGGTCTTGAAGGAGATCGAGCTGAGACGGGGAGAGCCTTTCGACCACCTCACCTTTGCCGGATCGGGAGAGCCGACGTTAAGCCTTGATCTGGGCGAGATCGTGGCCCAGGCCAAGGAGATTGTCGACTCTCCCGTGGCAGTGATCACCAATAGCACCCTTCTCTCCAGCCCCTCGGTTCGAAGAGAGATCGCGGCTGCGGATGTGGTCTTGCCGTCCTTGGATGCAGCCAGCCAGGCGGCTTTTTTGGCCGTCAACAGGCCAGCATCCGGTCTTTATGCGAAGGATATGATTCAGGGCTTAAAGGACTTCCGGAAGGAATTTTCCGGCGAGATCTGGCTGGAGGTGATGCTGGTGAGGGGCATAAATGACCAGGAGGCTGAATTGATCGCAAGGGCGGCTGAGTCTACCCAGCCGGACAGGATTCAGCTCAACACGGTGGTCCGGCCGCCGGCTGAGCCCGTGCAAGCTCTGAGCGAGGAGGAGATGCAAAGGATGCTGGAGATCTTTCCCGGTGCTGAGTTGATACCGGACTGGGACTGGAGTGTTCCCGCCCGTATCCGAGACAGGCTGATAGATCTTCTCTCTGCCAGGCCCTGCACCCTAGAGGAGATAAGCCGCCACCTGGAAATAGACGGAAGCGACGCCATCAAATACTGCAAGATCATGGAGAAGGACAGCCTGATATCCAGAAGGCAGCATAATGGCAAGCTCTATTTTCATGCAACTGAAAATCCAATCGAGCAATGATCAAAAACTGATTAAAATTGAAAGTTATAAATAATATAAATTGTAACTATTGTTATACAAATCATAATAACCAATTACATGCCAACTAGCGGAATGACTCTCATGACAAAACAGAACAATGATTGCGATTCGTGTGCCCAAAAGGGCTCCTGCAAAGATCAGAATGATGGAAAAGAATGCACGCACAAAGTCGATCGCATGGCCAAAATCAAGCACAAAATCATTATCGCCAGCGGCAAAGGTGGCGTAGGCAAGAGTACAGTCTCTGTTAACCTGGCCCGCGCTCTGCAGATAAAGGGCATGCGAGTGGGCATACTGGATGCCGATATCACCGGCCCGGATATTCCCAAGCTCCTCGGAATAGAGGATGCAAGGCTGATGCAAGGGCAAGATGGGATTGAGCCCGCAAAGGCGGACGGCATAAAGGCGGCATCCATGGCTCTAATTCTCTCCAGCCGCGACTCGCCCGTGGTCTGGCGCGGGCCCATGAAGATGGCCGCCATCAAGCAGTTCATTCAGGATGTGAACTGGGGTGATCTTGACTTTCTCATCGTTGATCTGCCGCCAGGAACCTCTGACGAGCCGCTTTCCGTGGTGCAGCTCATCCCCGAGCTGGCCGGGGCGATAATAGTAACCACACCCCAGGAGGTCGCTCTGCTCGACTCTCGAAAGGCGGTGAACATGGTTAAGGCCATGAAGATCCCCGTTCTGGGCATTGTGGAGAATATGTCCGGCCTGAACTGTCCGCATTGCGGCGAAAGCATAAGCATCTTCGGTGCTGGCGGAGGGAAAAGAATGGCAGAGGAGATGGATGTTCCCTTCCTGGGGGCAATTCCCATTGATCCCAGTGTCTGCGCCTTGGGCGACCGAGGGCAGTCATTTGTGCAGAGTGAGACGAATGCGGGCGGCAGCTTCAACAAGATCGTAGAACGGCTGCTGGAGATGTTCAATTAGCAGATGTTTTAATATCTAAGGCAACTTAGGACTGTAGCGATGCATCGCATACTGGTCAGCAATGACGACGGCGTTTACGCCTCTGGGCTGCAGGCTGCCGCTAGAAGCGTGCAGGGCCTGGGCCAGGTAGTAGTAGCTGCGCCCTCCGGGCAGATGAGCGGCGTAGGAAGATCCGTTTCTGTCTTTGAGCCGCTGCGCTACGCAGAAGTAAACCTGAATGGTTTTCATGCCTATGCCGTCACGGGAACGCCCGTCGATTCCGTCATTATCGGCATCTTCGCCATCATGAAGGGCGAGCTTCCCGACCTTGTCGTCTCGGGAATCAATGTGGGCGAGAACATCAGCACCGACACGGTCACCACAAGCGGGACCATCGGCGCAGCACTGGAGGCTGCCAGCTACGGCATTCCCTCCATCGCCGCATCGATTCAGGTTGTAGACCAGGGCGACAAATTCGATATGCACCACGGCGAGAAGCACAATTTTGACATAGCCACGAAAGTGCTGCGCCGCGTGGCCACCAAGGTGCTGGAGCACGGCCTTCCTGAGGGAGTGGATGTTTTGAATCTGAATGTGCCGGCCGATGCCACAGAGGATACGGAGATTGTCGTCACCAGGCTGGCTCGCAAGATCTTCAAGACCACTGTGCAGGAGCGCTTTGATCCGAGAGGAAGGCCCTACTACTGGATAGATGGCGATCTGATCTGCTGTGATGCAGAGGGCACCGATGTGCAGACTATCTACCAGGACAGGAAGATCTCCCTGACTCCGCTCACGCTGGACTCGACTGCCAGGATTAACTTAAAAATGATGAAAAATATATATTAATAGTGAGGTCAATACACATATTTATTTTAAATACAATGGTGCTGCACAACAACATAATAACCACGAAGCGATATATGCATAAGGTTGATGAAAGAGAATGGCGCGAATACGATAACTTCCCGAGGCTACAACTTTACACCCGCCTGTTTTATTACATTCTGATCAATTCATTAAAATCCAGGGCGAACAAAGCCAGGTAGCTATGGCTATCAAATCTTTAGAAAGGGCTTTATCATTAACCCAAGAACTTGGAGATAAACAGAGCCAATTAGCCCATTTAGTTGCCCTAAGCCGAATCTACCTAGAATCAGGCGATACTCGCAAGGCTATCGAGATGGATGAGCAGGTCGTAGTAATTGCGCCGATAAAAAGGCTGAAGGAAATATTCTCTTCAATATGAGCAAGGTACTATACAAGATAGGAGAGTCTACACAGGCTATCGAGCGCGCTAAATTGAAATTTACCGGTATCAACCTCTTTGTTGCTTGCTGCGCGGGTACGCCGCCGTTTCAATATATCAAATGTTAGAATGCCTCATCACTACACCAGACTGTTCTTGCAGCTGCCGCTAAATGAACAGTGGCGGCATTTTTGTTTATAGTTATGCGTTCTCTTGGGACAATCATGCCCTAAAGCCCTCTTCATCTCGTCTACCGTTGCCAGCAAATCGGATCTCAGGTATTTATCGAAATTGATTCTATGCTGTTTTGCATCGGAATATACAATTATCCCATAGGGAACCGACCTGTGGTAGTTCTCTTCTACCAGATAGCAGTATGCCGCCAATTGCATGACGTGGTTTCTATGGGGCTCTTGGGCTCGTCCGCTCTTAATTTCCACGGGAATCAAGCTGCGACCTCTGCCTTTGACTATGTAATCCGGCTTGCCGCTGATGCCGAGGCTCTTGGAATACAGGGCCTTTCCTGGGCGGTCCAGATCAGAGTAGATCACCTTTCCCGCAGGAATTCCATAAACCATGCGCATGGTTTTTGCCGATGACGACTCTCTCTTTGACAGCAATTGGAAAGCAACGGCTAAAATCAAGAGAACCAAAACTAAGGAAAATAAAATTAAAAATAAGTCCATAAAACCCATCCCATGAGCAAAATTGCAGCAACCACAGAGAAATAGCCCATCAATCGGAATACTCCGGCCGCCCTCTCCCGTCTCTCTAGAAGGACCAGCCTGCTTCCCGCTTTTTCATGCGCATCGATTCCTCTCTTCAGGCCGTATGATTGCGGCTGCACTCCGCATCTTTTCAGGTACCATGAGACTGGGCAGTAGACATATTGCGAGATCTCGGATGCCGATATTGCCTTGCTGCCATTATTGCGCTTTAGCATAATGATTTTGTCCAGGACCCGATCAGAGATAAAGCTATTTCTGGCATCCGCTATTCTATCCGCAATTTTGGCTATCTGCAATTTGGCAACTGAGAATTGAAAGCAGACTGCCTGATAGATGCGCGCATAACCAGCCAAGACGCACATAGACCTCCCTGACAGGCATATTTAATAGATGGCATCCTATAGTCCCCCAAGATGCTGGATAAATCCCTGGGTTTGAAGGTTAGCCGAAAAAGTGGAGAGAAAATTCGCAAGGCTCTGGTGGAGATGGGCACATTCGATCGCACCCGCAAGATTTGCTCGGATGAATCCCATGTCTATCTGCCGGTTTTGGAGATGGATGAAAAGTCAGCCGCTATGGTCGGCAGCATTGCAGAGTTTGAACTGGTGCATATCAATTTCCAGCAGGAAGAGTGCGTGCCAAGCCCGGAGGATCTTTTGGGCTTTCGGCCCAGCTTCGAGGTGGTGGGCGACATTGCCATGATAGAGGACAGTGATGCAGAGCGCGTGGCCGCCGCCCTCATGTCCACCAGCAAGAGCATAAAAACGGTCATTGCTCCCATCTCTGACGTAGAAGGGGAATTTCGCACCCGCCGCTTCCGGCATGTGGCCGGAGAGATTCGAACCGTCACCCTCCACAAGGAGCACGGCCTGCGCTACCGGGTAGACTTGGAAGGGGCATATTTCACTCCTCGCCTGGGCACAGAAAGGCTAAGAATCGCCAGCCTGGTTCGATCTGGTGACGTCGTTCTCGATATGTTCGCAGGTGTGGGGCCGTTCGCCCTGCTTCTGGCAAAAAAGGGGGCAAACGTCATCGCCATGGACAAGAATCCCGTCGCTGTGAAATACCTGAGAGAGAATGCGCTCTTGAATAAAATAAAGCGCATCGAGATCCTGGAAGGCGATGCTGCAGAGCTGGCCCTGCGCTACGAGAACCGAGCAGATCATGTGATCATGAACCTTCCCCACAGCGCATCTGCATTCTTAATTCCTGCCATGAGGGCGGCAAAGCCGGAGGGAATCATCCATTACTACTGCATAGCTCCAGAAGATGATCTTTACAGGGATGAGGCTCTGTTAAGAAAGGCGGCTGAGGAGATAGGTGCCGAAGGGGAAGTGCTCTACAAAGAGATAGTAAGAAGTTATGCACCCCACAGAAGCAATGTGGTCATTGACTTTCAGGTTCACAAATCTGATTGAGAATATTGGAATTTTTATCGAATGAATGATGTTAGGTAGTCTCCCCATTATGCGTTGTTCCTTTCAGAAACAACTAACATCATCACGTAGGCCACTTTGTGAGTGACGCCAACCAACCTTCTGCCAGAACGATGCTTGGTCACTTGAAGGCATTTCCATCCAGGTTGCGGTTGTTTGTGAGTAGGAGGTCTTCCTCGACCATTGTATTCGGGCAACTTACCCCAGATCTCAAGCATTGCTTCAGGATAACTATCATTTCCGTCGCTTGATATCGCGGGAGGTTCAATGGGGTTGTAGCGATCTTTTATTTGCGACATCATAACCACTGCGACTTCTTCCTCATTCTTTCCTATTGCACGTGCAACCCTCAACCTCGTATCAATATCTATAGCAGTACCCCGCCAGAATGTACCTCGATCGGGCTCCTCGGAATGGTTGCTTTTTCCCCTTCGTGACCTACATAGGTCCACATGGCATCAAGCTGAACACGAGTCAGATGGTGATTGGCAAGCAATAACGCTTCGATCTCCTCAGCATGGTTTGCTGCTTTATGGAGCCAATCCATAACGGTTTCCTCTTTTATTCCTTTAGTTCTATGGATGGCTGCCAGACTGTTCCTTTCAGCAAGCAGAGACAAGCATTCTAGGATCTCTTTTGGGCTATGATGCAGACCATAAAATATAGTCCCTTTATTACCTACAAAAACACTGCCACATATTTTGCATTTCAAACGCTGCGTGCCT
Organism: Methanotrichaceae archaeon; assembly: GCA_963748825.1. GTDB lineage: Archaea > Halobacteriota > Methanosarcinia > Methanotrichales > Methanotrichaceae > Methanothrix. The sequence continues at coordinate 177,678 of CAVVKN010000010.1, read as the reverse complement.
TTGGCAGTACGACCGTATCGGACAATGTTTCCGTGATCCACTTTGCCATAGCTTGTACAGCCTCTATTCCAACAAAACGAACCTGCTAAAGCTAATCGATCTGCCTTCATTGCTTTCCCCGGTTAAATTATGCGATGAAGACATATAAACTTATTTAAGGTACACTACCAATTTTTTGGGAAGTTGAAATATACACGAACAGCAAATCTTTTTCCTGCATCTGCTGTCAATTGATGCTGGAAGATTTGCTTGCTGTATGGAAACAGAACGTTCTCACAATTTTTTCTGCTAATATCATGCACATCGAAATGAATATTAATGAGAATGCTTAAGGTCGATTCTAACCTGGTGTCTTGGTTATGGGCAGCTATTTTAGCGATAAGATAAATGAGATCAGCCTCACATTAGATGAGCTTGGCAGTAAAATCGCAGAGACCTGCCCGACTTGCCGGGCCGTTTCAGAGACGGTAGAGCGTCTTATAGTCGGCCTGGAAGAGCTGGAGGATAGAAGCAGAAACATCACCAGCATTATCGAAAACGCTCCTTTAGCTATTGCCATCATTGAAAAAGACGGGACATTCTGCAGCATAAATCCTAAATTTATCGAGATTTTTGGTTATGATCTAGAAGAGATTTCGTGCGGAAGAGAATGGTTTAAGAGAGCCTTTCCTGACCCAGATTATCGAAATGCTGCCATAGCAGCCTGGATCAAAGATAAAAATGAAATTGGAGCTGGCGCCAAGAGGTGCCGGACCTTTACGGTAACCTGCAAGGATGGGACGAAAAAGACCATACGATTTGCAGCTGTCCAGCAGGAAAATGGGGGAAATCAGCTTATATGCGAAGAAGCAAAAAAGAGCTTTAGTTCGGATGAGGTGGCGAATCTCACCCGCCGCCAGCTTATGGACATAATTGACTTTCTGCCTGATGCCACCTTCGTCATAGATAAGAGCAGGAAAGTGATTGCCTGGAACCGGGCCATAGAGGAAATGACCGGCATCAAAAAACAGGAGATAATAGGAAAGGGCGACTATGCATACAGCGTTCCCTTTTATGGAGAGCAACGGCCTATTCTGGTCGACCTGATATATGGCGACAATCCAGAGACCAGGTCTCAATACCGTTATGTGGAAAAGAAAGGGGATACCCTCTATGCCGAATCGGTGGCACCTTTTTTATTGGCCGGCCAGAGAACTTATGTCTGGGCTACAGCATCCCCTCTTCGGGATAACGAGGGAGAATTAATTGGAGCTATTGAATCCATACGAGACATAACTGATCGAAAAGAAGCTGAAGATGCGCTAAAAGACTCCGAACGCCGCCTGGCGGATATTATCAATTTCCTGCCAGACGCCACCTTTGTTATTAACAGACAGGGCACAGTCATAGCCTGGAATCGGGCTATCGAGGCGATGACCGGTATTATTGCCAAAGATATGCTGGGAAAAGGCCATTATGAGTATGCGCTTCCTTTTTATGGCAAACGCCGGCCGACGCTTGCCGATATCGTGCTTGAATATAATAAGGAATCACCGGATGAATATGACGAGTGGGGCAGAAGATATTGGATTTCGAATGAATTTTACGATAAAATGATGAGACAGGAAGACGGCCATATCTTTTGGGAGGGCTTTATGCCCAATATGAGGGGGGGCGAGGCCTTTTTGCAGGGAAGTGCAACGGCACTTTACGATTCTGAAGGCAATGTCACCGGTGCCATTGAATCCGTGCGCAATATAACAGAGCGCATGAGGGCTCAAATGGAGCTGAAAAAAAACGAGGCTAAGAATAGATCTCTTCTGGATGCAATTCCCGATATGATGTTCCTGATCGCCGAGGACGGCACCTTTTTGGACTATAATGTGCAGGAGACATCACCACTCTACTTGCCTCCTCAGTCATTTCTGGGCAAGAAAATGCAGGATCTTCTACCGGAGGATATGGTTGACCAGGCTCTTTATCATGTGAATCAGGCCAAAAAAACCAGAAAGATGCAGATCTTCGAGTATGCGCTCATTATAGATGGCAAGATGTCATTCTTTGAGGCGCGCATCAACCCTGGCGGAGAGGACACGTTTTTACTATTGGTACGGGATATTACCGATAGCAAAAAGGCACAAGAGGCTCTTCGCAAGGCCAAAGAGGATGCAGAAGCCGCTGCTCGCGCCAAATCCGAATTTTTGGCTAATATGAGCCATGAGATCAGGACTCCCCTCAACGCCATCATAGGCATGACGGGAATACTTCTCGATACTCCTCTTCTGCCAGATCAAAAAGATTGCCTGGAGACGGTGCGTAGCAGCGGTGATATCCTCGTATCCGTTATCAACAATATCTTGGACTTCTCCAAGATCGAAGAAGGCAAGAGGGAGATAGAAAAGCAGCCCTTCGAACTAAGCAAATGCATTGAAGATGCCATGGACTTGCTCAAGCCCATTGCTGCGAAGAAGTATATCCATTTTTATTATCATATTGATGACTGCATTCCGAAGAGGCTGCAGGGAGACGCCACCAGCATTTCCCAGGTCTTAATAAACCTCCTCGGCAATGCAATCAAGTTTACAGACCGTGGAGAGGTATCGGTACATGTCTCGGGCGACGGCCAGGAGAATGGAAAGACTAAGCTGTTCTTCTCGGTCAGAGATACGGGGATCGGCATTCCCCAGGATCGCATGAGCAGCCTCTTCCAGTCCTTTAGCCAGGTGGATATGTCTACCACTCGCAAATATGGCGGAACGGGTTTGGGTCTAGCCATCAGCAAAAAGCTGGTGCAGCTTATGGGCGGGACCATTTGGGCGCAAAGCGAAATTTGCAGGGGAAGCACATTTGGCTTCACAATTCTGGCTGATGAAGCGACACCAGAGCAATGTTTGGAGATGAAAAAGAAGCCCAATATGGTCGATTTGCAGCAAGATATTCCTGGCCATTTGAAGCTGCTGATTGCAGAGGATAATCTGGTAAATCAGAAGGTTGCCCTGCTCATGCTCAGGAAGCTGGGGATCAGAGCGGATGTGGCAGCCAACGGCAGAGAGGTCTTGCAGGCTTTGGAACGCCAGAACTATGACGTGGTCCTGATGGATGTGCAAATGCCAGAGATGGACGGCTTTGATGCGGCAAAGGCCATTCGCGAACGCTGGCCGAATGGATCGCCTCACATAATCGCAGTCACTGCGCACGCTTTAGAGGGCGACAGGAAAAGATGCATCGAGGCAGGAATGGATGACTACATCAGCAAGCCCGTGCGCCTGGAAGAGTTGGCCAGCGCTCTGGGAAGAGTGTTCCCTGCCGCAGGGCGATATGAGGAGCGACTAGCAGAAGTTAGGTAAAAATAGATTTGAATTTCCGGATACGATCTTTCTGGCAATGGATAGCGACTTCTCCTCATCTCCTGCCCCTGGAACTGCTTGATGCGCAAGAGAACATTCTTGTGGCTCATGCCTAGACAAATACCCTGAAACCAGCCGCCGTGGGAGAAGTGCAGCACCGGCACATTCCTTTGCATCAGCTCCACCATGGCCGGAGTGGTGATCTCCACTCCTCTGTAAAGGCAGATCTTGGAGATCTCCCTGATCCGGGCTTCGCTGATCTTGCCTTCTTCATAAGACCAGACCTCCAACCGCTCGCCACGCTTTCGAACCGTCTTGCCCTGGCCCACCACGTAAACCGGCACCTGATCGTCCCGGCAGGCGAGGAGCATTCTGATCTTTTCCTCTTCGGGCTTGCCTTCAAGCTCTTTTTCCGCCTCCATCTCCCGCAGGGCCAGGCACTGAGCAGCAAGCTGGATCAGATGCGGCTCGTAAAAGCCTTGTGTCTTGGGCGCTTCGCTCCGCTTGTACTCCACCGGAGTTACGGCCTGGCCGTCGCCCTCCAGAAAATCTATCCGACAGAATAATAGAGTCCTCCGTGCGCTCTGCTGTTTAATTCCGTAATCACCAGGGTTTAGTTGTCAATCTACGATTACTAACCACAGAGGCACAGAATTCACAGAGACGTGAAATTTACCTTATTACCAGCACCTGAAAGGAACTGCATAGCTTCTGAATAGTAGTCGTCCCCGTGCGTTCGTTCTCTGTGCGCTCTGTGACTCTGCGGTTTAATTCCGCAAGTCGTCATAGTTTAATCATCAGTCTACGATTATCTCGCCAAAGCCCGCTTGTGTGCCAGTCAAAGCAAGTTTAGTTAAATTAAGTCCACTGGCGTTGGTTTCTTATAGGTGCAGACCTGGGCTAGAAGCATGCCAAACTGGATCTACCCCGATTTCGGGCCGCGGCCCCAGCGGCCTTTATTTCTCTGCATCATCTCCAACACAGACACCGGCAAGATTCCCGGTCTCTCCGCCGCTGGAACCACGCCGGAACTGACCGACTACACCCCTGGCGCCGATGCCGAGCTGGTGGAGACCAACCGCATCATCACCATGCCCGAGCTGCCCGAGGCCCCAGGCGGCTCGCCAACTCCCGCCATCGTCACCAAGGCTGCTCTGAACCTGACCGGCATACCTTCCTTGTTCGTGGCCTCGGGCCTGCGTAAGAAGCCGGCCATTCCCTATGCGGAGCTTGGCGGAGCGGCGGGAAGCGACATCCGTAAAGAGCCGGCCGTGCCTGGTGCTCGCGCCCTCTTTGAAAATGCCGTCCTTCTGGGAAAGAAGGTCGCCAGACTTTCCGACTGCGTCTTCATCGGTGAGTCCATCGCCGGAGGCACGACCACGGCTATGGCCGTTCTCTGGGCCCTGGGCTACGATGTCAATGTGAGCAGCAGCTTCCAGTCCAATCCCACTTCCCTGAAGAAGAACGTGGTGGCCGAGGCCCTGGGCCGGGCCGGTATCACTATTGGCAGCCTGAAGAACGACCCCTTGCAAGCAGTGCAGCAGGTCGGCGATCCCATGATGCCTGCGGCTCTTGGCCTCATGCAAGGTCTGCAGGGCTGCAAAGTCGTACTGGCGGGCGGAACGCAAATGGCCGCTGTGCTGGCTCTGGGAAAATCCATGAAAATCGAAGGTGACATCTCCATTGCCACGACTAAATATATAGTGGAAGACAAAACGGCCAACTTTAAGGAGATCGTGGAGTCTGTGGGCCGGCCCTACTACTACTCCGACCCGGGGCTGGAGAACTCTAAGATACCGGGCGTGCAGATATATGCGAAGGGTTACGTCAAAGAAGGCGTGGGCATGGGTGGAGCCAGCCTTCTGGCCGGGCTTTACGGAGTCTCGCAAATGCAACTCGTCGAGGAGACAGACCGCGTGCTCATGACCGTGGAACTGCCCAAGAAGTAAAGCTACGGCAAAATACCCGCACAATTTATCCCGATCATGAAAGCTGCTGTTCTAAAGGCTCCGGGAGTTATGGATCTGGACGACCTGCCTGATCCGCTGTGCCCCAAAGGCGGAGCCCTTCTGGAGATCTTAGCCTGCGCCGTCTGTGGCACAGATATCAAAATGAAAGAGCAGGGCCACCGGGACCTCTCCTACCCGCGCGTTCTGGGGCACGAGATGGTGGGTAGGATCATGGAGATGGGCTGTAATGTCGATGCGGACATCAGCCTGGCCGAGGGTGACCTGGTACAGGTCTGGCCGGGCATCGCCTGCGAAAAGTGCGGGCCGTGCCAGCGGGGAGCCAACAACCGCTGCCCCGACATAAAAATCATGGGATTCAACTGCGATGGGGGCTTTGCACAGCTCTTGGCCTTGCCCATGCAGAGCCTTCCAGGCGGCGTGAACCTGCTGCCCCACGGATCTGATCCGGCTCTGGCCGCTCTGGCAGAGCCTTTAGCCTGTTGCATCAACGGCCAGGAGCAGGCCTGCGTCTCTAAGGGCGACCGCGTTCTCATCTACGGTGGCGGGCCCATCGGCGCTCTGCATGCTCTTTTAGCCGAGCTTCATGGAGCCAAGAAGATAATAATAGCTGAAAGATTGCCCGGCCGCATCCACCTGCTGGAAAGACACACCTGCGCTTTGGTCGTCAATCCGTCGGAAGAGTCTGGGAAAACCGTCCTGGCCGCAGAGATCGGAAGAGCAGGCGTGGACGTCATCCTCACCGCCACTCCGGCCGTCCGGGTGGATAACGATCTTCTCAAGCTGCTCTCCCCGGGAGGAAGAATCTGCATCTTCTCCGGGCCGGCTCCGGGAAACTATCAAGAGCAGATTGACATCCGCTCAATTCACTACCATGAGCTTGCCATCACCGGGGCCTACGGCTGCTCCAGCCAGCATAACCGGCAGGCTGTAGAGCTTTTGACCTCTGGCAAGATCAAGGCCGACTGGATCGTCACCAGGAGGACATCTCTTGCCAGAATTGAGGACGCATTTTCCCACTCGTCCCAGAGAACCGGGTTGAAATCGGTTGTTCTAATTTGAATATTGTGGGGTTCCTCGCTGTATCGAGTTGGTAATAGAATAATTGAGGCCTCTGTGAGTCCTCCGTGCGCTCTGTGTCTCTGTGGTGATTGTAGTCCGTAACCATTTGGTTATAACCAGTGGTTAACGGCGTTTTCCACCACAGAGGCACAGAGTTCACAGAGAACGCACAGAGACGAACTACTAACAACGGGAAAACCATAGTAATCTGAGGTTAGCTACTAGAAATAGCGAAGAGCATTTTAGCAATGCGGAGACAGTATAATGGAAGAGAGTTTGAGGTATTTTGGCAGCCGTGTGGACGCCATGATTAAGGGCAGCAACCTGACAAGAGAAGATGCGTCATTTCTTTTCAAGCAGATTTTGAATAACGAGCAGCCGGATTTGCAGCAGGGTGCATTTCTCGCCGCCATAACCGCCAAGGGCGCAACGGCTCAGGAAATTGCCGGCATCTGGGAAGCCATTTACGAGATCGATACCGTTAAGGTTCATCCCAATGTAGACGGCCCTCTGGTGGAGAATTGCGGCACTGGCATGGACGCTGTCAAGACCTTCAATATCAGCACCGCCGCATCGCTGGTGGCTGCCGCCGACGGCATAATCATGGCCAAACATGGAGCGCGGGCCATAACCTCAAAGTGCGGCGCCGTTGATATCCTGGAGACTCTCGGGGTCGATGTGGAGTGTGACGCTGATCTGGTGAAAAGAAGCATTGAGCGTGCCGGCATCGGCATCTTCAACGGCATGAGCGCCAAAGTGCACCCCTCCGCCCTTTACAGGATTTTATCTCAGATCAGATTCGGCACCGTTCTCAATGTGGCCGGGTCTCTGGCTAACCCCGCCAAGCCAGCTTACGCCGTGCGGGGCGTCTATTCTGAGAAAATGGTGCAACCCATTGCAGAGGCCATGAAAGAAATTGGCTACCAGAGAGCCTTTGTCGTGCACGGCAGGAGTCGGGATGACGCACGGGGCATGGATGAGCTCTCCACCCTGGGCCGGTCTCTCGTAGCAGAGCTCACCGAGGATGGAACGATCCGAGAGTATGCCATAAACCCGCAGGACCTGGGGCTAAGAGAAGCAGATGAATCATCTATCCTTTACCAGAGCGACAGAGAGGCAGAAGCCATAAAGCTGCTGAGGGTCTTGTCCGGGGAGGACAGGAGCTTTCGGAGAGACATCGTTTGCCTTAATGCCGCCCCGCTGCTTTGCATAACCGATCATACATCAAACCTCAAAGAGGGAATGGACAAGGCCGCCGATATCATCGATTGCGGCAAGCCCATAAAAAAGCTGAAAGCCTGGGTGGCAGAACAAAACCTGGACGCCGGCCGGCCCCTGGAAAAATTGGAGGAAATGCTGGCCCAGGCAGGCTCTTGATTTTATTAGCATAACTCATATCTATCAGGGAGACCAGGATATCTTCTGCAGTGTAATACATGGACATTGATCCCGGTAAATGGTGCTCTGAACATAAAGGAATGCTGATCATAGCCTTGGCCTCGATGCTTTTGATCTCCTATTTTTTCTTTCCCTTTCTGGATGGCATAATCCTTGGCACGGTCTTCGCCTACGTGGGCAGGCCCATCCGGGATAAATTCGGCAAGAGGAAACGGCTGGGATCATTGGTTGCCGCCGTATGCATAGTCGTACCCATATTTTTCGTCCTGGGCCTGGGAATGATTGAGATCGCCAACCAGATCTTAATCCTGGCCAGGAATCAAGAGGCCATCAGAACCGCGCTCAGCATTCTAACGGAGCAGACCTCTCGAGATCTGGCACCCTGGATGAAGGACCTATTGACCAGCGGCCTGGAGAATGCGGCGAGCATCATTGCTCCCATTGCCGCTTCCATCCCCGTCTTTCACATCGGAAGAGTCGCCTCTCTGGCAATTATCAACTTTATCGTCTCCATACCCATCTGCTACTTCGTGCTGGTGGACGGTGAGAGCTTTGTGGAGTCGATAATATCCCTGCTGCCACAAAGGGAGAAAGAGGCGTATCGAAAATACATAAGCCGCATCGATTATATCTTGAGCGGCATCTTCATCGGCACGATTTATACCTCAATATTCGGCAGTATCATAGCCGCTTTCATTTTCTATGCCTTTAATCTGCCAAGACCCTTTGCCCTGGCGAGCATTGTATTCGTGGCCGGAATGGTCCCCTTCCTCACCTCCTGGGTAGTTATCATTCCGGTGACCGTTTACCGATATTTCGAGGTGGGAATGGAAGGCGCCGCCATTTTCTTCCTTCTGGCTTCCGTACTCATCTATCTGCCTTCGGAGCTCTTAATCCGGCCATACCTGGTAGCGGCTAAATCCTCCTTGCATCCCTTACTGGTAATGCTCTCCTTTTTGGGAGGTGCTCTCGTGGCCGGAATTGGCGGCTTCTTCCTCGCCCCTGCCATAATGGGCATAATAGTAGGAATATATCAGGTACGAAGGGAAGAGATGTCTAACCCGGAAGTAGCATGAAATTTTATATCGAGACTTACGGCTGCACCGCTAACCTGGGAAACTCGCAGGATCTGGCCCGGGCGTTGCAGGAGATGGGCCATATTCCTTCTTCTCTGCAGGAGGCAGATGCAGTAATCGTGAATACCTGTGCGGTCACGGAAAAGACGGAGCGAAAGGTTCTGCGAAGGCTGAGCCTGCTGCAAGGCGAGCGACTGATAGTGGCTGGATGCCTGCCCGTCGCAATACCGGAATCGATTGGCGGCATAAGCTGCCGGGAGCGACTGGGACTGCTGAATCGGTGCGAGGCCGCCAGGATCTCGGATCTCTTTACTGAATCTTTCATCACATATCAGGATGAGTTGCTGCATAGCTCTTCCCGTAATGCCTTGCCCCATGGACAATTCCCCTTGGACGATCTCTGCGGTATTGTCAATGTAGCAGAAGGGTGCAACGGTTCCTGCAGCTACTGCATAGTTGCAAAGGCTAGGGGCAGGCTGAAGAGCTGCAGGGCGAAAGATGTGGTAACCGAAGTGGAAAAGCTGGCGGCTTTGGGAGCAGCAGAGGTGCAGATCTCTGCCCAGGACACGGCAGCTTATGGATCGGATATCGGGACAAATCTGGGGCAATTGCTGGAGAGGTTGGTTGAGGTTCCGGGAGATTTCATGCTGCGCGTGGGCATGATGAATCCCAATAGTGCCCTTCTAATCAAAGATCAGCTAATAAGGGCGTACCGGAGCCCAAAAATATACCGCTTCTTGCATATCCCGGTCCAATCAGGCTCAGAGGGGATTCTGAGAAGCATGGGACGCAGATACTCGGCGGCGGACTTTCTCGAGCTTGTGAGCGTCTTCCGATCGGCTCATCCAAAGATCACTATAATCACGGATGTCATAGTGGGTTTTCCGGGCGAGACCGATGGGGACTTCATAGAGACCATGAACCTCATAAAGCGCTTGCAACCGGATAAGGTCAATATCACCAGATTTTCGGCGCGACCGGGCACGCCGGCGGCCAGGCTCTACGATATGCCGGACCGCATCAAGAAGGACAGATCAAGAGAGATGACCCGTCTGTGGCTGAAGATCGCCGCAGAAAGAAATCAAAGATACGAGGGCGAGGTCTTGGAGGCCAGGGTCACAGAGCTAGGGCGGGATGGCACCATGAAGGCCAGGGCAGAGAATTATCTGGGCATAGTGGTTAAAGGCCGCCCCAGGCCCGGCTCTATCGTCCGGGTTGTAGTGACGGACAGCAATCCCTTCTATGTATCCGGTCAGGTGTGATTAGCTAAATCGCGAAGAGTCTCTTATGATTTAAATATTTTTATTAAATTTTAAAAATATAAATAGGTAACTCATAAAAAGCTATTCGATGACGGTAAATGGCCTGCCGGAACAAACAGTCTCCTGTAGCAGAGTATCCAGTTCGGCTTTTTAAGACGATCTTCTTGGTACACCATTAAGCTTATTAATCATGAAAATAATCAATCCTGATAATGCATCTAAGACCCCCTCCAAATATAGAGGGAGCCCAATATTTGCTTGTTTATTTGCAAACTTGCTTACAGAAAGCAGATTGAGTGGGTTTTAGAGACATAAATTGATGAAGGAGGTTCAAAATGGCTGAGCAAAAAGCAACCGCAAAAACATCAGTGCTATATGAGGAGACCAGATTATTCGAGCCGAGCAAGGAACTCGTAGATAACTCCAACGTCATGAAATGGATGAAGGAGAAGGGGTTCAAGACAGAGAGGGAGCTGCGCCTCTGGTGCTCTGCTAACTATATTCAGTTCTGGGGCGAGATGGCCAAGACCTATGCCGATTGGTTTGAGCCCTGGTCCTCGACACTGGAATGGATACCGCCCTATGCCAAGTGGTTCGTGGGCGGCAAGTGCAACGTGGCCTACAACTCTGTGGACAGGCATGCCTTGGGCGCGAAAAAGGACAAGGTAGCTTACATATTCGTGCCTGAGCCCGTTGACCAGCCCACCCAAAAGATCACCTATGGAGAGCTCTACAAAGAGGTCAACAAGTTCGCCAACGGCCTGAAGAGCCTGGGCGTGCAGAAGGGAGACAGAGTCATGTTGTACATGCCCATGATCCCCCAACTGCCCATTGCCATGCTCGCCATCGCCAAGATCGGAGCCATTCACTGCATCGTTTTCTCCGGATTTTCTTCGGGCGGCCTTAACAGCAGAATCATGGATGCCGAGGCCAAAGCTGTGATAACCACCGATGGTTTATACCGGCGTGGAAAGCCCATTCCCCTCAAGCCTAATGTGGACGAGGCCACAGCCAATACCCCAACGGTGAAAAATGTAATAGTGGTCAAGAGGACAGGACTTGAAGTGCCCATGAAGGCGGGCAGAGACATCTACTGGCACGACCTGGTGGCCGGAAAGTCCGAAGAATGCGAGTGCGAGAAGATGGACTCTGAGGATCGGCTGTTCATCCTTTACACCTCCGGCACAACCGGCAAACCCAAGGGTATCGAGCACGTTCACGGCGGATACTGCGTGGGACCGGCTCAGACTTTGCATTGGGTCTTCGACATTAAGGATAGCGATGTCTGGTGGTGCACAGCCGATATCGGATGGATCACAGGCCACTCCTACATAGTTTATGGACCTCTCTGCCTCGGTGCAACAAGCATGATGTATGAGGGCGCTCCTGACTTCCCGGACTTTGGTCGGTTCTTCAAGATCATCCAGGACAACAAGGTCTCCGTCTTCTACACCGCACCTACGGCCATCAGGATGTTCATGAAGGCCGGCGAGAAATGGGCCAAGGATTATGATATCTCCAGCATAAGGCTGCTGGGATCTGTAGGCGAGCCCATTAACCCCGAGGCTTGGATGTGGTACAGAGAGCACTTCGGTGCCGGCAAATGTCAGATCATGGATACCTGGTGGCAGACTGAGACAGGCACATTCCTGGTGTCTCCTCTGCCCATTACCCCCCTGAAGCCAGGCTCTGCGACCTTCCCGCTGCCCGGATTCAACATCGATATCCTGGACGAGGATGCCAACCCCGTGCCAGCCGGCTCCGGCGGCAATATAGTGAGCAATACACCCTGGCCATCCATGCTCAGGGCCTTCTACAAAGACACGGTTAGGTACCAGAAGGAGTATTGGTCCACCTACTGGGAGATCAGGCCCGGCACATACCTGGCTGGCGATAAGGCCACCAAGGACAAGGACGGATACTTCACCATCCAGGGAAGAATCGATGATGTGCTGAAGGTAGCTGGCCACAGAATCTCCAATGCTGAGGTCGAGTCCGCTTTCGTCTCTCATCCCAAGGTTGGCGAGGCTGCTGTCATCGGCAAGCCCGACCAGGTCAAGGGCGAGGTCATCGTGGCCTTCGTTTCCCTCAGAGGAGGGGTCGAGGGGACCGATGAGCTGAAGAAGGAGCTGGTTAAGCATGTGAGATCGGCCCTTGGACCATTAGCCAGTCCAGAGGCGATTTACTTCGTCAAGGACGTTCCCAAAACCCGGTCCGGCAAGATTATGCGCCGCGTCATCAAGGCCAAAGCAATGGGCCAACCCACGGGTGACGTCTCCGCCCTGGCTAACCCCGAAGCAGTAGAGGCCATCCCCCTCATCACGTGAGCGGGAACCTTCTTTTTTTCTTTTTTCTTATTGCTTTTTTCTTCAGTCTTTGCCTGAAATGCGATAATAATTTTGCGCGTCCCATTCACTCAAAGTTTCCGAAATAATTTCGGAATTTTGCTAATAAGAAGATTAATAATGATAATAATCGAACATTAATTAAAGTTACCTCGACAACTTTATAAATGAAAAACCAGTATAATTATCGATCACTATAGTGTTCCCAGGAGCCTGCTGTGCGCGGAGCCTTTCGGTCTTAGATGATTTGGGAAAGATTGTGCTGGAAGGCTGTCCTGAGGATATGAGCAGGCATTCAGGCAGATTTAGAGGGTGTCTGGAAACACGTAGGGATTCAAAAAGGAGGTTACAAAATTGGCTGAGCAAAAAGCAACAACGTCTGTTCTTTATGAGGAGACGAGAGTATTCGAGCCGTCCAAGGAGCTCGTTGAGAATTCCAATGTCATGGCGTGGATGAAGAAGAAGGGATTCAAGACCGAGCGTGAGATGCGCGCCTGGACCGGACAGAATTACTTGCAGTTCTGGGATGAGATGGCCAAGACCTATGCCGATTGGTTTGAGCCCTATGCCCAGGTTCTCAATTGGGTGCCACCCTATGCCAAGTGGTTCGTGGGCGGTAAGATTAATGTGGCCTACAACGCTGTGGACAGGCATGCTGCAGGCGCTAAAAAAGATAAAGTAGCCTACATATTTGTCCCCGAGCCCGTCGATCAGCCTACCCAGAAGATCACCTATGCAGATCTGGCTAAGAGGGTCAACAAGTTTGCAAACGGCCTCAAGAGCCTGGGAGTTGTCAAGGGCGATAGAGTTAGCATATATATGCCCATGATCCCCGAGACACCCATTGCCATGCTGGCCTGCGCAAAGATTGGCGCCATACACAGCGTGGTATTCTCTGGATTCTCCTCCGGCGGCCTGAACAGCAGAGTTCTCGATGCCGAGTCCAAGGTAGTAATTACCACGGACGGTTTCTTCAGGCGCGGCAAGCCGCTGCCCCTCAAGCCTAATGTGGATGAGGCTACCTCCAACACCCCAAGCGTCAAGAACGTAGTTGTGGTGAAGAGGGCGGGCATAGAAGTGCCAATGAAAGAGGGCAAAGATGTCTGGTACCACGAACTGGTTGCCAAGCAGTCTGATGTGTGCGAGAGCGAGAAGATGGACGGCGAAGATCGGCTGTTTATCCTATACACCTCCGGCACTACCGGCAAGCCCAAGGGTATCGAGCACGTCCATGGCGGCTACTGCGTAACTCCCGCTCAGACACTTTCCTGGGTCTTCGACATCAAAGACACAGACGTCTGGTGGTGCACAGCAGACGTAGGATGGATCACCGGCCACAGCTACGTGGTTTATGGACCACTCTGCCTCGGTGCTACCAGCATGATCTATGAGGGTTCTCCTGACTATCCCGACTTCAGCAGGTGGTTCAAGATCATCAGTGAGAACAAGGTGTCTATACTCTACACCGCACCTACAGCCGTGAGGATGTTCATGAAGGCTGGAGATCAGTGGCCCAAGATGTACGACATCTCATGCCTGAGGCTGCTTGGATCAGTTGGCGAGCCCATCAATCCTGAGGCCTGGATCTGGTACAGAAACAACTTCGGCGGCGGCAAGCTGCAGATCATGGACACCTGGTGGCAAACTGAGACAGGATGCTTCTTGATATCCCCTCTGCCCATCACCCCGCTCAAGCCCGGATCCCCGACATTCCCATTGCCCGGATTCAACATCGATATCTTGGATGAGGATGCCAATCCCGTGCCGGCAGGCTCCGGAGGCAACATCGTCAGCAACACACCCTGGCCGTCCATGCTCCGTGCCTTCTACAAAGACACCGTCCGCTACCAGAAAGAATACTGGGATATGTACTGGCAGATCAGGCCCGGCACATACCTGGCCGGCGACAAGGCCACCAAGGACAAGGATGGATATATCACCATCCAGGGCAGGATCGACGATGTGCTGAAGGTTGCAGGACACAGGCTCTCCAACGCTGAGGTTGAGTCCGCACTGGTATCTCATCCCAAGGTCGCCGAGGCAGCCGTCATCGGCAAGCCCGACGAAGTCAAGGGCGAGGTCATCGTGGCTTTCGTCACCCTCCGAACAGGAAACGTGGAGAGCGATGAGCTGAAGAAGGAACTGGTTAAGCATGTGAGGTCCGCTCTGGGACCAGTAGCCAGCCCAGAGGCGATTTACTTCGTAAACGATGTGCCCAAGACCAGGTCCGGCAAGATCATGCGCCGCGTCATCAAGGCCAAGGCACTGGGCAACCCCACCGGAGATATTTCCGCTCTGGCTAACCCCGATGCAGTAGAGGCCATTCCGCTCATCAAGTGAGCGGAACAAACCTTTTTTCTTTTTTATTTCTCGCGTCCTGTTTCATTCTGGAATTTATCGCCATAATTCTTGTTGCAAAGATTTCTAAATCATTGTTAATCACAAAAGATAATGAAAAATGGGTCGGCAGTTACAACATATTTAATTATTTGCTCTAATTGATATCTTTAGTGAAAAATCATTATGATGAAAGATCATTATGATTTTTATCGCGATAACTTTATAAATGATCAAGTAGGTTTTGAGCCGATGTTTCCCAAAACCATTCCGCGCTTTGTCGAGTGGTTGTCCGGGCAAAGGCAAAAGAGAGGTACAAGCAATGATTCTACACAAATAGGCCCGGACACAACAGATTGGGGAAACACTTGATCTTAAGGAGGTATGAAATTGGCTGACACAGCAAAAACGGCTTCGCTGCAAGAAGAAACCAGGATTTTCAACACCCCACAGGCGATAATTGAGCAATCCAATGCGTATCAGTGGATGAAGAAGAAGGGCTTCAAGACTGAGACCGAGATGCGCAAGTGGTGCTCCGATAATTACATTGAGTTTTGGGATGAGATGGCTAAGACCTACGCTGATTGGTATACGCCCTACACCCAGGTTCTTGACGACTCCGGCAAGCCTTACTACAAGTGGTTCACCGGCGGCAAGATCAATGTAGTCTACAACGCAGTAGACAGGCATGCCAAGTCCGCAAACCGGAACAAGGTAGCCTACTACTTCATCGGCGAGCCCGTGGGCGACACCAGGACCATCACCTACTACGAGCTGTACAGAGAGGTCAACAAGATGGCCAATGCCCTCAAGAGCGTTGGCGTAGTGAAGGGAGACAGAGTAGTCGCATACCTGCCTATGATCCCTGAACTGCCCATCACCATGCTGGCATGCGCCAAGATCGGAGCCATTCACACCATCGTCTTCTCCGGATTCTCCTCCGGTGGCCTGGCAAGCAGGGTCAACGATGCTGAGGCCAAGGTTGTCGTCACCGCCGATGGCTTCTACAGGCGCGGCAAGCCACTGCCCCTCAAGCCCAATGTAGATGAGGCCATGAAGACTGCCCCCTCCGTCAAGAAGGTAGTAGTCGTCAAGAGAACAGGCGTTACCGTTCCCATGACCGAGGGACGCGATGTCTTCTACAATGATTTCGTAGCTGGCCAGTCCGCAGTGTGCGAGACCGCTCAGCTTGACCCAGAGGATAGGCTGTTCATTCTGTACACATCCGGCACAACCGGCAAGCCCAAGGGTATTGAGCACGTCCACGGTGGATATGCCGTAGCTCCGGCTCAGACTTCTGCCTGGGTACTGGATATACATGATCACGATGTCTTCTGGTGCACCGCAGACTGCGGCTGGATCACCGGCCACAGCTACGTAGTATACGGCCCGCTCTGCCTCGGCGCTTCCAGCATCCTTTACGAGGGATCTCCCGACTTCCCCGATCTGGGCCGCTGGTGGTCCATCATTGAGCAGTACGGCGTATCTATCTTGTACACCGCACCAACCGCCATCAGGATGTTCATGAAGACCGGCGAGGCCTTCGTGAAGAAGTACGACCTTTCCTCAATCAGAATTCTGGCATCTGTTGGCGAGCCTCTGAACCCCGAAGCCTATATGTGGTACAGGAAGAACATCGGCGCAGACCAGGCACCAATCATTGATACCTGGTGGCAGACTGAGACCGGATGCCACGTCATTGCCCCTCTGGCCATGACACCCGAGAAGCCCGGCTCCGTATGCTTCCCATTGCCCGGATTCAACACCGATATCTTCGACGAGGATGCCAACTCCGTGCCACTCGGCTACGGCGGAAACATCGTCCAGAAGACTCCCTGGCCGTCCATGCTCAGGGCCTTCTTCAGAGATACCGTCAGGTACCAGAAGGAATACTGGGAGATGTACTGGCAGACCAAGCCCGGCACATACCTGGCTGGAGACAAGGCCACCCGCGACAAGGATGGCTACTGGTGGATCCAGGGCAGAATCGATGATGTGCTGAAGGTAGCTGGACACAGAATCTCCAACGCAGAAGTCGAGTCCGCCGCCGTTTCTCACCCCAAGGTCGCCGAGACCGCAGTCATCGGACAGCCCGATGAAGTCAAGGGCGAGAAGATCGTGGCCTTCGTCATTCTCAGGGATGGCGTTGCCGAGTCTCCAGAGCTCGCGAAAGAGATCTCCACCCACGTACGCAAGGTACTGGGCCCCGTCGCTTACCCCGACAAGGTCTACTTCGTCAAGGATGTCCCCAAGACCCGGTCCGGCAAGATCATGCGCCGTGTCATCAAGGCCAAGGCTCTTGGAAAGGAGACCGGAGACCTGTCTGCTCTGGCCAATCCAGAGTCCGTAGACAATATCCCACGCATTGATCTGTAAGTGGGATATCACCCTCCCTTTTTTTTGTAACTATTATAATTCTCATTCGCACAGGAATAACGCCTAAATCCTTAACCTCACCAAAGTATATAATATAAAAAAAGTTTAATAATTTTTATGTTTTTTGATTGACTTGAAGCAAATAGCCACCTTCTTTCAAAGGCGTCTCACTATATCGTGGCTCACATCATGCCCTTTTACCTTTGCTCGTTGGCTAATGGCATAGTTTGATTTGTTAATCAGGTACATGTAGCGAATTATCAACGAATACTTGCATGAAGGCATTATATTTATATCAAATGAGTGCAGAGCGAAAATAATCAGGACGAATGACTCTGCATTCACCCGTTGTGACGATGGTCGCAACTCTCATTAACTCTGCGTGTTAACGAAATCTACCAGGAAGGCCGGGGACTTGCCGCGATTTCGAGTTCTCGTCGAAAATCTCGCTGATCCTAAGTCGGCGATCATTGTCCTTCGCAATCCAACGAGTTAAATTTGTATGAAGAAGGTATTTTCTGTATGGCAAAAGTCCTCGACAACATGGGCAAAACCAAGAGAAACCCTATTGTGCCTCGCGAAAGCTCGCGAATAAGCGACGATGACGTGATAGATCTGAAGCTTCATGCCGCCCAGGAGATTCTGGCAGAGGTCTTTGGCATCACAGTTGTCGAAGCGGAAGAGATGATAAAACAGAGAAGCAAAGAGAGAATGCTCTGGCCTGAGATATTTCAAACCGAGGAGTAAAGCAGGGCGAATAAGGGTCCCTTTTCTCACTCCTCGACAGATAATAATATATCCGTGCGAGCAGTAATTAGGCCTGATGGGAATTCTGGTAAGGTTGATAAAAGCCGTTATTGGCGCTGCTTTGCTCAACAAAGCGGTCAGGAATGCCTTCATAGCCTCGCTGATTAAGTCGGTGAATTGGATTCTCCGGCCATCGACCATAACAAGAATAATGGCATTTTTTACCAACCTGTTAAAGACTGCGCCAGGCAGCAGTGGGACCAATTTTCTTGCGAGTCTTTTCAAGGTTGCAGCGGAATTAGCGCTCCTCCGATTTGCAAAAAGAAGCGGCTTTTCCGGGCCGGCGGCACTCTCAGCCCTCGCTGCTCTCCTGCTGGCCACGATGAGAGGAAGAGAAGAAAATTCGGGCACAAACAGCAAGAAGCAAAAGGATCAAGTCATTGACATTGATGAATACACCATCCTGGATGACAGGCATTGATGGATTGATTTACTACATATTTCATTTAATAAATCTATAATATCTATTTAAATCAATTTAATGAAGTGCTAAAAAGCATCCTATAAATACGAATCTGCATATCCTATTTTCATGACCTTCAAAGCCGTGGAAATGGTAGCAGAGCTGATGGCCCTCTCTGCGCGCACCGCGCCCAAAGGCCGGGGCCAGGACTCCATATCAATCAAAGTGGTGATCGGCGAAGAGCTGGTGGTGCTTTCAAGAGAGCTGCGCCGTCTAGGAGAAGCGCGGGGCATCAAATTCTTTCTCAGGGACGCCAGCAACCTGGAAAATAGCGAAGCCTGCCTGCTCATAGGCAGCAAGGCAACCGACAGTGCGGGCCTGGACTGCGGAGGATGCGGCTATGCCACCTGCAAAGAGATGCTGGAGGCACAAAAACAGTTCCTGGAGGAAGAGCCGGAAAAATTCTTCCACGGCCCGAACTGCGTCATCAAGATGGCTGACCTTGGCATCGCTTTGGGTTCGGCTGCCAAGACGGCCAGCCTGCACAATGTCGACAACCGCGTCATGTTCACCGCAGGAGTAGCAGCGCTTTCCCTGAATTGGCTGGAGGGCTGCCGTGTGGCCTATGGATTGCCCCTCAAAGCCTCAGGAAAGAGCATCTACTTTGATAGACCGATCTGAGGTAGGTGAGCAGTCTTGGTCAAAATGAAGATTAGAGGCGGGGACCTGGACCTGGTGGAATACGAGTTCCAGCCCTTTCACCCGGGAGAATGCATCCACACATTGGGATTTGAAAAAGACTACCAACTCACGCCCCACTCCGGCAAAGTTAAGGCAACGGCTCCGGGGCGCATTCATCTCACTGTGCTGGACATGAACCGCTTTGCTCCCAACCGACCAGGTGGCGGAGGCGTGGGCTTTGCCCTGCAGATCTACTGCTCCGCCGAGGTAGAGTGCACCTCCTCCGGCCTTGACATCGATTATTCGCGTGAGCCCATCATCCGCCATTTTGCAGAGGTCTTTAAAAAGACGGTGCATTACGATGGCGGCTTTAAGATTGTGATCAAGGACCACGAAAGAAAGCACGTCGGCCTGGGCTCGACCGGATCGGTGCTTTTGGCCCTGGGCCATGCCATGAACGTTGCCTTGGGCTCTCCACTCAATTCCGGTCAGATCCGCCTGCTTTTGGGTCACAACTATGTGGAGGAGACGGAGGACGGGCGAGTGACAAGCGGCTTTGAGACGGGCGTGGGCCCTGCGGCTGCCACTTACGGAGGCATGGTCATTACCGGGGACGAGCTGGCACTGGCCTACCGCCACAACTTTGCAGAAGGCAAAAACGTCTTTGTCACCATACCACCAACTGTCGTATCCTCTGCCGGAAGGGCGGAGTTTGACCTGCTCATGAACCGGGCTCGCAACCTGGATTATCAGGACCGGGAACTCAAGGCCTATCTCCTGCTCATGGATCTCATCCCGGCCCTGGAGAGAGAAGACCTGAAAAAGATGGGAGATATCATCTGGGAGATCGAGTTTCGCGGCTCGAAGCGGGCCGAGGTGGAGCATCACGGCTTTGAGATCTACCGGCACATGAGCCTGCTCCGGGAGAGCGGCCTGGAATTCGTGGGTATGAGCTCGGTGGGGCCCTCCATCGCCATCGTAACCGACCGCAGCCGAGAGGAAGTAGCAAAGCTGATCGAGCCTCTGGGGCTCAAGATCGCCATTGAGACAAAGGTGGATAATGAGGGGCTGAAGATAATTGAAGATAATATAACTTAAGTATTTGAGATAGACATAATTAATCTGGGTGGTGTTTTGTTGAAGAGCATATTAATCTTCATGGTCTTAATACTCGGGATCTGCACTATTATCTCTCCGGCTGTATGGAGCAAAGAATCAAGCACTGGACAGAATGCAGACGACTCGTTCAAAATAGGGAATGTTTTTTTTGCGCAGGGAAAACTACAGGAAGCCATCCAGGCGTATGATGAGGCAATAGAGAGAAATCCTCAGCATGCAGGTGCCATGTCCAACAAAGCTGCTGCTCTTAACCAAATGGGTAATTTCGAGGAAGCTATCCAGATTTGCGATGAAGCCATTAAGATTGACCCTCAATATGCAAATGCCTGGACCAATAAAGGAAATTCTCTTAATGAAATGGGCCGGTTTGAAGAGGCGGTTCAGGCTTACAATAAATCGATCGAAGCTGATCCCTTACTTGCTGAGGCCTGGTACAACAAAGGCAGGGCTCTTATTGGCCTCGGCAAGAACGGAGAGGCCGTGGCCGCCTTTGATGAAGCCATAGCTATCGAACCTCAATTTGCACTGGCCTGGCGATACAAAGGCACGGCTCTGGTAAGCCAGGGCAAGCACGAAGAGGCTTTGCAGGCTTTCAATGAGGCCATCAAAATCAACCAGCAGTTCGAAGCCGCATGGTACCACAAAGGACTGGCTCTGGGAGAAATGGGCAGATTTGAGGAGGCAGTGCAGGCTTTTAACGAGACACTGAGCATAAATCCAGAGTTTCCCGAAGCCTGGCAGAGAAAAGCCATCAATCTGCAGGCTCTGGGGCGCTCGCCTGAGGCTCAGGATGCATATGCTAAAGCCACAGAGCTGGGGTACACGGGCTGATTCCCAGCAATTTTTTACGAGATTTGAGAGAGCCTTGCCGGCCAATCCTCCCGGCAACACCTCTCAGCTACAAAGCCAGGAACGAAGACCCGGAAAAAGTTAAATTTGTCACTGAAGAAGTCCTCTTTCCGCTGCGGCAGCGGTTTATGGATATGCAGCAGATGATCGTCGTCAATCAGCAGGGCGTAATGGCGACAGAGATTGTGATCAGAAATAATAAGGAACTGATGCGCGGGGTAGAACGGGCCAGAAATGTGACGATTAACGCTTTGCGGATCTCAGTTATGGTTGCCGGCGCTCTCTATAACCAGAAGATTGTCCTGAAGAAGATTCAAATGCTCAATGAGATCACGAATAATTTCATCAGGAGCAACGCGCAAATGCTGAAGGGACAAGGGGCGGAAATCCAGAAACAATCAATGGAAGCCAATATCTCTGTCGAGACGCTGAAGACTGCCTTTGCCGATGTCATGGAAGCGTTGGATTCCATCAGCACCTATAAGCAGGAAGCTCTGCCCAAAATGCGGGATACTATCAATCAGTTCAAGGAATTGGCCGCCAAAAGCGAAGAACAGATTCAGCAGCTGGAGAAGGGCCATAAACTGGCTCGGTAGCTGAAAGAATGCCGATGCCTGCAGGGTGGGGATGAAAGCGGAGTCCTTTGCCCCTGCTTCTGCCTACTGGTAAAAGCAACCGAGAGCAAAGCAGCAACATTCTCAGACTGGGGATGCAGTCTGTTCGCAAAAGTAATAGAATCCCCGTCCTTTAGGGCGGGGTGGCCTCACGCAGTTTGATTTTTATCGTAATACCCCGATGCTCGCATCGGGGTGCGCCGTCGTTTCACTGAATCGGCCCAGAGAGTCGCACATTATTTACTGTCACAATGCCCTTCGACACACCAACAGGCACATTCAAGTATACATCGTCTTCGTAGTCGTAAATTCTGTTGCCGTTTGCATCAAAGAATCCAACTTTTGTAGCATCACTCTCCCCAAGGAAGCTTGCTAAGGGCGGCAAAGCCACCATATCTTTATCCATGCCGTTGGTGACCTTTGTTCCATTTTCCACTGTCTCCAGCATCGAACTTAATATAATGTCATTGGTTTGGATAAACTCGTCCCCAAGCACTTCTTTTCTGCAGCCGGAAGATTCGTCATCACATTTGTCATCGCATTCGTCATTAGGTTCGTTATCGCATTTGTCATCACATTTGCCATCTCTTCGGGAGCATTCATCCTCATTCTTATGGGCTTCAATCTTGATGAGCCAGGTTCCGAGAACGTGGTAGTAGTCTGCCTCTAAGCCTTGAATCATCTCAATGCATAGGCCCCGCATTTCTCCAACCTTTCTCGGCCTTTTGTCAATTAATTTATCAGAAATGAATAATTTATAATTATCTGTAAACAAGGCATAGCTCAATCCATGCGAAGGGAACTCCTCGCCTCGGTAGGGGATGCGCTCGAAGAAACCTGCAGTCAAATCTTTGGAATTATCCGGATTATCGCAACAGGAATGATCGGCAAGATCGGGATGATCGCAATGACTTGAATGGTCACGATAGGTGATATGGTGCAGATAAACCGGATCGTTGAGATCATATGCCTGGCTGCCGTTCTCATTCAGGAAGCAGATTATCGAGGGCAGTCGTGTTAGAGGTTTATTCATATCAGAATCGTTAAACCTAACCTTGGATCCGGGCGACACATTTCCTAAAAAAGATAGTCTCACGTCGTTGGCGTTGGTTGTGCAACTGGTGGAATAGCTGATGTGCAAATATACAGGATCATCTACATCGTAACCGGGAGTTCCTATGTCCCAGAAAGCAATGGTGGTCTCGGCGGGAAGTCGATAAAGTGGCATGCCAATATCAGAGTGACCCAGCAGGACTTTGCTGCCGAAGGGATAGACCGAACTGCTTATCGGATCTACCATCAAAATTATGCTCGCCAATAAAAGTATCCTTATCAAGCCCTTCCTTCCCGGCACGAACATCAACTCACTCCTCCTGCATCATTTCATTATATCAACAAGCTTCAACTATTAATATTTTATTATATTCCTTATTAATTATATAATAAATATTTTTTAGATGTTGTAGTGTTCATTCAAGGATGATTGATGCTAGAAAAAATAATAGGGAAAAGAGTTCTGGCTTGTCGCTCCGGCTATTTCCGTCTGAGGATTTATGGACAACTATGCACGATCTGGCTGCTGAAAAGGATATCGTTAAATTCGCGCTATTCAGTGGATTTTCCTTGAAAATGCGGCACTGGATAGAGAGTTTCTCCATCGATATATTCTCCATCGCCATAGATCCAATAAGATCATGGCTATTTAAGAATATTACTAATTTCTGAATATTTTAATCCCAAACCGCTTCTTTCGCCTGCCCATTTCATAAAATCACAGTTTTTGTGCCTGCCTCAGTAAATATGATCCATTTTCGCGCAACCAAAAGTTCCATCAACCCCTTGCACCATCCTCCCACCATGTCTATTCACCCTATTGAATTTCGATACGGCACCAAAGAGATGAAAGATATCTGGGAAGAGGACTTCCGGCTGCGTTGTCTCTTCCGCGTGGAAGCGGCCCTCTCTCTGGCAGAAGAAGAGCTGGGCATGATCCCCCAGGGCGCAGCCGCGGAGATCGCCGCTGCCGCCGAGTCTACTCTCCCGGAGAGGGCCAAGCAGATTGAGGATGAGATCGGCCACGACATGATGGCCACCGTCCTGGCCATGGCGGAGTGCGCTCCGAAGTTTGGGGAGTGGATTCACCTGGGCGCTACCTCCAACGACATCCTGGATACAGCCACCGGCCTGCAGATCAAGGCCTCCCTGGATGTGCTGGAACCCAAATTGAAGAAGCTCCTGGCGCTGCTGCTGGATCTGGCCATGAAAAATAAAAACCTGGTCTGCGCCGGTCGCACACACGGCCAGATTGCCGTACCCACCACCTACGGCCTGCGATTCGGCATCTGGGCCTCGGAGATCGCACGCCACATCGAGCGGCTGATGCAGATGCGGCCCCGTGCTGCCGTAGGCAAGATGAGCGGCGCTGTGGGCACTCAGGCTGCCTATGGCCAGAATGGAATGGTGATTCAGGCGCGAGTCATGGAGCATCTCGGGCTTAACGAAGTGGACGTATCCAATCAGGTTGTGCAGCGCGACCGGCATGCAGAGATGGTCTGCTGGATGGCGCTCGTTGCCTCCACCCTGGACAAGATATTCGTGGAGATGCGCACCTTGCAGCGCACGGAGATTGCCGAGGTAGAGGAGGGCTTCGGCAAAAAGCAGGTGGGCTCCTCTACCATGCCTCACAAGCGAAATCCGATTAAGTCGGAGCAGATCTGCGGCCTTTCCAGAATCGTGCGAGCACAAATCCTGCCCGCCTTTGAGAACATTCCCCTCTGGGACGAGCGCGATCTGACCAACAGTAGCTGTGAGCGTGTCATCTTCCCGGAGGCTTTCATCTTCACCGACCACCTCATCACCCTGGCCACGCGCACGCTCAGCGGGCTACGGCTACGGCCTGATAATATCGAGCGCAATTTGACAATGCTACACGGACTGAATATGGCCGAGAACGTGATGGTGGAGCTGGCCAAGAAGGGCGTGGGCCGGCAGCAGGCACATGAGATCATGCGCCAGAGCTCTATGGCTGCCTTCGAGCAGAAGAGAGAGCTGGTCGATGTTCTTTTAGAGAACGAGACTGTCATGCGCCACCTCAATGCCAAGGATATAGAGGCAATGCTAGATCCGCACCAGTACATCGGGACAGCCGTGGCTCAGGTAGAGAGGCTCTACGAGAAGCTGCAAAAGCTCTATCTGGCTTAATGATGGCAAAAAGGAGAATTGAATGGAAAGCAAATTTCCGCAAGGATTTTGCGTCAATCATCCTCCTTTTTGCGCTGATATCTTGGCCATCCTGGAGCCATATACGGAGAGCTTCATTTTTATGCCATCGGTTTTCCTTCTCAAGCCCGGTTCGATTGAAAGGGACGAGTGCGGCCGGATCTTAGACGCAAGATCTTCAGTGACGCTGATAATCAGCGGGCGGCATAAGATTGTAGTGGACAGCGGCCTTCTGGGTGAAGAAGAGCTGCTTTGCAGGGCATTGGCAAAGCTTGGCATAAAGCCGGAGGAGATCGACAGCATTGTCAATACCCATTCCCATCCGGATCATTGTGGCAACAATCATCTATTTTCCCATGCGAAGGTCCTGGCAGCAAAGGAAGGAGATATCATCGCACCCGGCGTTTGGGTTCTGGCAACTCCCGGCCACAGCATGGATAGCATTTCTGTGGTGGTAGAGACAAAGGCCGGTGCCCTGCAAATGAAAACAAAGGAAGAAGAATTAGAGAGGGAAACGGAGGCTGAAATGGAGCTGGAAAGCAATGGTTCCGGGGTAATAGTAATAGCGGGCGATGCCCTTCCTACTCTTGGAAACTTCCTTAAAACGGTTCCGCCAGCCTTGCATGTCAATCGTGACCTGGCCATTGCTAGCATGCAGAGAATAATGGCACTTGCAGACTTTGTAGTTCCTGGGCACGATTTTGCGTTCTCTATCCGGAAAAAAGCTTACGTTCCCCCTCCTTTCAGAATAGAGTCTCGCGGGTAGAGTGCAGGCTCTGAGCTCCCAGATTAAATTCTGGCAAAATTGATCATGCGATCCCTTGTATATGAAGGAGAGATATACCTGGAAATCGAAGATTAGGTAATCTATAAATACTTATAAAATGTATATGTTATGCGAATGCAGCTAAAATTGACATCAAAGGAGAGGTTAGTTCTTTATGGTCTTGCCAGATATCCGGGGCTCAGTGACATAGATCTCGCTTCTAATATAGGCGTTGATCGCTCAACGATATTCAAGAGCAAACGAAAGTTTAGAGATTGGAAACTCATAAAGCTTTTAAATGTGCCTTCCGGAGAAGCTGTAGGTGCCGAAATCCTGACCTCCGTCTTCGTTAAATACAGTCCGACCGCTCCCTTTGAGGTAAGAAAGGGGTCCCCCTCTTATCAGAATTGGGTGAATTATCCCAATTGCGTCTCGCACATTGCCACAGATACCGATTCAGTATCAACGTTCTACTCTCGAAGTCTCACTGACTTCCGGGTGAACTTCGATCCTATAATCGACGAATATTACCGGAACGATTTTGTGGAGGATATTCATTACTTCCATTATCCCTTCCAGGTCTCCAGCTACTCTGCAGATGCTGCTCTCGCGGTAGACGGCCTCTTTGATCTCACCAGATCCGATCTTTCTGGGGAGATAATACCACCCAAGGCCGCTTTAACTGAGGACTCCCGTCTCACAGAGAAGGACAAGCTCACGCTCTACGCCTTTGTGAAGTATCCCATGCTCTCCGACCTGGAGCTTTCCCGCAGGACGGGCATCTCCCGGCCCACCATCTCCGGAAAGCGAACCAAGTTCTTCCAGAGCGGCCTATTGACCCGCGAAGCCTACGTGGATTGGCAAAAGATCTGCTGCGAGCTGATGTCCTTTTATCATGTGCGCATCAGGCACGGTCACGATCGCGAGGATCTTTCCCAGGTCTACCAGGCCTTCCGCAGGATCGGAGCGCCTCTGTTCAGCTATCTGCAGCCGGGGGAGATCTTCGGCGCATTCCTGTCCACAGGCTATCCGGATTTAAAGAGCCGCATGGATAAGGAGCTTCGCGCTCTCTCTGCCAAGGGCCTCATCGAGGAGCGGCCCATGCTAGTGATCATGCCCCTCACCGAGATCAAGGCCAGCAAGATCGATTACGCGCCCATGGTGGCTAAAATGCTGGATGTGAGCAAGGAGATCTGAAGATTGCATTGTCGGGCGAGATTGCCGTAGTCTGCTCTCGGGCAGATCCGGCAAGCCTCAATATTTATGAGCGTCTACTGGAGCTATTGTCCTGGCAGTGCCTGGAAGGCTACAGGTCTAGTGGTCGCTTTCGACTGATAATTCATGATGAAAAGCAGACGCGGCTAAGCGGCCTGGATGATCGGCTGGCTGGCTTAGGCCTGAAGCCGGAGATGGTAGTCTTTGCCAGCCGGCATGAGGCGAAAGCCGGTTTGCCATGGCTGGGAGGGCACTTCACAGGCATACTGGAAGACGGCCAGAGTAAGCTTTCTGCGGCTGCGCCCTGCGGCCTACGCTCATTTTTGCATAACATTGCCAGCCAAGCTCTTCCCGGCTTCGCGGTATCTGCCGAGGCCACTCATCACGGGCCGGTGGATTTGAAGACACCCTGCTTCTTTGCCGAGATCGGAAGCACTCTGAAAGAATGGCAGGATAAGCAGGCAGGGGAGGCGGTAGCCAGGGCGATTTTAGCCCTGGAGATAAAGGAACTTCCCGTATTCCTGGGCTTTGGCGGTGGGCACTATGTGGCCAGGCAGACGGATCTCATGTTCAAGGCGGCTGTGGCCTTTGGGCATCTCTTCTCCAATTACCAGATGGCGGGAGTAAATCGGGATGTAGTGGAGGAGGCATGCCACAAATCGAAAGCTACCTATGCATATCTTGATAGAAAGTCCCTCCGCTCGGAAGAGAGAAAGAGAATTGAGGGAATTTTGGCTGAGCTGGATCTGCCTGTGCTAAGAAGCCGGGAGATTCGAGCCAAATTCCCACTGCAGGAAAAGGACTAATTTCCATAATTTGTCATCTGCTTTTTGCCGGACTTAGGCATTCTTTATGAAACCATTGCAGAGGCTTTGAGTTACCCAGTTTATCTTCAAATTCTTCTGCAGCCGTAAAAATAACGGAGAATAACCAATGGCCATAAAAAGTACCTTAAAAATTCGTATACTTTCTTTGAAATACTTAAATATAAATTTATCCTCTCACAATCTTACTATTATTTGTATTTTCTAAAATTTTTCCTGCAAAATGTGTATCTTGACAAAAAGAATTTATACTCAAAGAACACAATTACTGTATATCAAAATAAATTAAGTTTTAATACCGGCCCAGTGGTTAAAATGCAAAAAAATTCAGGGAACTCCCCCGCAAACAGCTTCTCCGCCCTGCAGGAGAGAGCACTTGATCTTATCGGCTCACGAGGAGACGGCCTGTTTCAGTCGGAGCTGCGGCGTCTCATGTCCATCGACAGTAGCAAGTGTTCGAAGATAGTGTGCAAGATGCAAAGCTCTGGTCTCATCTACCGAGAGAAGGTTCCCGCCAGCAGCACATATCTGATAAAGCTCACCCGGCCCGTACAGGAGCTCTCTTTTGACAAACCCGCTCGCTGCAACATCGATAGCTACTTAACTGAGTTCTATCTGCTCTATCTGGTGCGCGGCATCTCTGGCTAGGGGCCGCAGGGGCTTATGGATTGAAGGCATATTGGGAGATCTTGCGGCCGTTCAACTGCATGATGGCGGCAGCAGCAGCCATCATAGGTCTCGCTATCGCCGGGGGCCTGGAACCTGGGGCGACAGCGCTAATTTTCCTTACGGTTTTCCTGATTACAGGTGCAGGAAACGCCATCAACGATTACTATGATAGAGAGATCGATGCCATAAATAGACCCAAGCGGCCGATTCCCAGCGGTCGCATCAGCGCGCGGGCGGCTTTTAATTATTCTCTTGCCCTCTTTGTGGCAGGCTGCCTTTTCGCGGGACTTGTGAACCAGATCTGTCTGACCGTGGCCGCCTTCAACTCTGCACTTCTATTCCTTTACGCTCGCAATCTTAAGGCCACGCCGCTGGCTGGCAACATCTGCGTGGCCTTTCTCACCGGCTCTACCTTTCTCTTCGGTGGCGCAGCGGCAGGAGGCGCGGGCCTTCTAGCTAACAAGGTTCCCTTTTTGCTCTCCTTTCTGGTTAGCATGAGCCGGGAGATCGCCAAAGACATAGAGGACATGGCCGGAGACAAGGCGGGCGGCGCGCGCACGCTGCCTATCCTGGCAGGCGAGCGCGCCTCAGCGGCGCTGGCCGCGGCCTTTGCCCTGGCGGCAGTGGTGCTGGGATTCTTTGCGCCTTTTGGCAGGGTGTATTTGGCGATAGTAGCGGTAGCGGATCTGTTCTTCCTCTTCTCCGTGCTGAAGATCGTCCGCGGGGACGCAACGGGCTGTCAGAAGGCGCTAAAAAAGGGAATGGCAGTGGCACTGGTGGCTTTTCTGGCTGCGGCGCTGCTGCCAATCAATCTCTTCTGAGTTTGATATCTTATTACTCAACGGTGGGCAAAGTTCGCCACTATCGTCTCGCCCACGGAATTGACCCGCACGAATCCGTAACGCTCGAACTGCACCACCTTGCCCAGCTCCTCGGCAATGCCAGCTTCGCCCACACCTTCATCCACTCCGTCGGGCTTGAGCACTCGCACCTTCGGCCCGTCCACGGGCGCCCATTGAATGATCTTGGTCCTCTTGCCCATATCCTTGCCCAGGAAGCGCGCCCTGGCTGGATCCAGGCTCGTAATTTCTACGTTGCATAGATCCTTGAGCCGGATATTATCCCCTACCTGGAAGGCTTCCAGATCGCTCCTGCAGATGAACAGCTTGTTCCCGGCAGGAATCTCCCGAAAGCCTCGATCTGCTGTGGGATGCAGAGGCGCGTGTGCTAAGGCAGGGACCTCGCCCTCGATTTCCAGGGCCACCGGCTCCCAGACGAAGAAGCGACGGTTGGCCTCTGGATCAATCAGTTTCCTGTTCTCAGCATAGATGGAGTCCATGCTGATGGAAATATCGGTCTCGCCCACGCCCAGGTCGATCATGAACTTTCTCAGTGCCTCAGGCCGGATGCCCCGGCAGCGCATGGCCCGTACCGTCGGTACCCTCGGGTCGTCCCAGCCCGTGTACTCGCCGGCCTCGATGGCTTTGCGCAGTTTACTGGTGCTGAAAGAGCCGAACTGATGAATCTTGATCCTGCCCCAGTGAATGACCTGGGGGTACTTCCAGCCCAAATGCTCGTAGAGATATCTCTGCCGGCTTCCGCTATCGGTCAGATCCTTACCTCGAATGATGTGCGTTGTGCCGAGCAGGTGGTCCTCCACCGCCGACTCGAAATCGAGCAGCGGCCAGACGCGATACTTTGTGCCTACCAGCGGATGGGAGGCGGTTACGATGCGAAAAGCTGGCCAGTCGCGTATGGCCGGGTCCTTGTGGTGCATATCTGTCTTGACCCGCAAAACTGCTCCGCCTTCCGCCATCCGGCCGTCGAGCATCTGCTTCCAAAGATCCAGGTTCTTCTCCACGCTCTGATCCCGATGCTCGCACTCTAGACCCTTGTCCTTGTGCTCCTTGAAGACGGCCTGCGCACAGCCGCAAACATAGGCTCCGCCCCTGCGGATTAGCTCTTCGGCAATGGGATAGTACTGGTCAACGCGCTCGCTGGCCGTGATCACCAGATCGGGCAAGGCGCCAAGCCATGCGCAGTCTTCTAAATACCAGCCGTAGGCCTCGGGCATGGGCCGCTTCTTCACAGGATCGGTGTCATCGAAGCGAATGATGAACTTGCCGCCGTACTTTTTAACATACTCGGAGTTGACGATGATGCCCCGCGCACTGCCCAGAGTTGGCGGCCCATTGGGGTTGGGTGCAAAGCGCATGACAACACCCCTTTCCGCACCCTCCAGAGCGGGTAGGCCCTTGTCGGGCTCCTTCTTTTCCGAGAGCTCTGTCAGCAGCTCTGGGGCTATGGCCTGTAGCCTCGCTTGCCAATCTTCTAGGCTGGTCTTCTCCACGCCGGCCAGGACCTCTTTTACCAGAGGCGATAGCTCTTTGGCCCGGGCGCGTAGCTTTGCGTGCTCGCCCAGGAGCTTGCCCATTACCGCCCCTGCATTGGGTGCGGCTTTGTACTTCACGGCATTTTGCAGCGCATATTTTTCTATGAGCTCTCTGATCTCTTCCATGACACATCTCTTCCCGTTCAGGTAAAGGTGCTAATTTCGATCACACTACTTTAATTTGATCGTTCCGCCATTAAAATGGACTGGCTTTTTGCCAGAGAAAGAGCATCGCTTATGATTTTATCATGGTCGAAAGCCAGGGGCGGCAGGCTTTGCAGAGGAAAGACTTGGGCCGATCTGGCGTCAGAACCGGCCATTAGCTCGCCCCTGCCTCTGGCGAGAAAGGCGGCGGAGACGACGTGTCCCCGGGGATCGCGGGCGGGATTTGAGTAGATGCCCACCAGCCCCAGCAGTTCTATGATCAGGCCCGTCTCCTCGCGGGCTTCTCTTACCGCAGCAGCCTCAACCGTCTCGCCTACCTCTACAAAGCCGCCGGGCAGGGCATAGCTGCCTGCAAAGGGAGGGTTATCTCTCTTGATGAGCACAATTCCACCAGCAAGGAGTATGGCGGCGTCCACTGCCAGAAGAGGAGTCACAATCTTTTTCGTCTCGTTCATTGTGCTAAATTTCCATCGTCACAAGCAAAAGGCTTATCTACGACCGAAGACGGATGTTTTTACGGCAAAGGTCGATTATTCACAGATCCCTCCCTACCCTACATCCAATCGGCCTTTAGCTATCCTTTTTGCCATAGACGAATCTGCAAAAAATATTTTGCCCTTGCTTGCCTCATATTTGGTCCAATGACGAAGCTCTAATAGGAGGCGCGATTACTATTATTGATGCCATTTTATGTGCTGAAGATGGGAGGGAGCCTCATGACTTGGGCTCGACCGCTCATGCGTGCTCTCCTGGCTCTCGTGGAGGAGGGCTACAGCTTCCTGGTGGTGCCGGGCGGCGGTCCCATGGCCGATCTGGTGCGAGAGATCTATTCTCGCGGCGATCTCAGCCAGGAGGCCGCGCACTGGATGGCCATTTTAGCCATGGAGCAGTATGCCTATTTTCTGGCGGACGGAAGCGGGGCTGCTCTCACCAGGGATATTCGCCGCTCTGAAAGTGATTGCAGCGTGCAGGTTCTATTGCCTTACCAGGCCCTCATTGAGGACGATCGCGGTCTCCTGCATAACTGGGACTATACTTCCGATTCGGTGGCGGCCCTGGTAGCGGCGCAGCTATCCGCCCCTCTCATCAAGGCTACTGATGTGGATGGCGTGATGCTGGATGGAAAAGTAGTTTTAGAGGTGCCGGCAAACCGTATGCTGGGTCGCGTTAGCTGCATCGATCAGGGCACAATTAAACTTCTCTGTGGCCCTCTTAAAGGAAGCAGCATCTGGGTACTCAATGGCACTGATGCGCAGCAATTCACCAAAGCCTTGAAGAGCGGAGAAGGCGGCACGATTATCAAGGGCTAACAAGAAACAAAATTCGTCCTGAATTCCGTCTATCTATGGGAAGGTTTATACAGAGAAATACATCAATCAGGGAGGAGATAACATGAAGGAAGAAATACCAGAGAAATGCATATCATGTGGCATCACGCTGACCGGCGTGGGCGGGACGAGGTTCCCCTGCCCCAGCTGCGGAACCGTGATTGCCAGATGTAACAAATGTAAAAAGCAGAGCAACGTTTATTCTTGCAAAGCCTGTGGCTTCTCAGGACCGTGAGGTGTAATAGATGGGAGATGCTGCTGTAAGAATGAAGGTTATGCCGGTGAGCATGGATGTGGATCTGAAAGAGCTCGCCGAGGAGATCAAGAAGGTAGTGCCATCCTTTGCCAGGCTGCATGCCATCCAGGAGATGCCTATAGCCTTTGGTTTGAAGGCCTTAATCGTTGTAACAATAATGGACGATAAGGGAGGCAGAAGCCCGGATGAGATTGAGGAAGCAGTTCGCAAGTTACCCGGCGTAGAATCGGCAGAGGTGGAAGAGGTCGGACTCCTCTAAACCACTCTCTTTACAATTGGGCTTGTAGATCAGTGGTAGATCGCCGCCTTCGCAAGGCGGAGGCCACGGGTTCGAATCCCGTCAAGTCCATATTCGTCCTTCGCGATTTCTATGGATTAAAGAATAGAGCTGGCTTTTTCGCCAGCTTGTAGCTTGTCTATCGACTTCTTCAATGCTTGTTTAGACGCTCTGGGCAAAAGCCATTCTCATCCCAGATATTACGCTGCAGTAGCTGCGTCGATGGTAGCATTTCCGGTGCTGACTACCTCAATTTGCAGGGCGTCATTGAAGTTTCCTGCTCCCTGCAGAGATGAGGCGGCAATATCCACACTGTAGATGCCCGCCGGGACACTGGCGTTCCAGTCTTTTGAGTACTCATTTCCAGATTTTTTGATCAGGCTGAGCTTTTCTACCTCAATGCCTGTCGAGTCTTTGATGGAAGCCGTGGCCGTGAGCTGTATTTCCGTCGGATTTTCTGCCTGCTCAGAACCGTTCAAGGCAAAGACGGCTGTAATCTTTACTGCGCTTGTAGAGTTTACCAAAGCCGGCGTGGCATTGATGCTTTTCAGAATCAATTCAGCTGTCGGAGACTGCGCCGCAGAGCTGGTAGCAGAGCTTGCAGCAGGATTTGTGTTGCTCTGTGCAGTCTCTTCTTCAGCTTTGGTCTTATCGAATTGAGAGGCGGTCTTCCTCACTGCCTTTGGCCCGAACTCGACGGCCTCGTCGCTTGTGGGCGTGCCCTCAATAAAGTTGCTGGCACTCTGGCTCCAGTCGCCTTCTTTCACGCAGGATGCACATTGGGCTGATGCAAAAGAAGCTAGAGCGACAATGGTCGCCAGGAATGTCATGCAGATCAGAAATAATGTAGCGTTTTTCATTGTCTATCCTCTTATTCCATTTTGATTTGACTAACGAATGCGAATTAGCCTGTTTTCCAGAGGCCGGTTCGTATTCTATTTATCTTTTTGGGGTACGGGGTAGAAACAGCTAAATCCTTACCTCAATGCAGTTCATTCTCAGGTCGAACAGGATGTCTTGAGGAGGCTTCAGAAATCCTTTAATAACTTCTTTAGAAGAGTTCGCGAAGGTGCTCGAAAGAATGGCTACTCTCGGT
This sequence comes from Methanotrichaceae archaeon, assembly GCA_963748825.1. Taxonomy (GTDB): domain Archaea; phylum Halobacteriota; class Methanosarcinia; order Methanotrichales; family Methanotrichaceae; genus Methanothrix. The sequence goes on along the minus strand of CAVVKN010000010.1, from coordinate 143,849 downwards.
TCAAGTCCATAGTAAGAAGCCGGGAAAAAGGTTAATACGTAAAAAGGATATGTAGTAGTATGCTCGCTCCTATCGATCTTATGAGAAAATCATCTTTTGGCTATAACAATTGCCACCGAATCAAGCTATTTAAGCCTAGAATTAAAGGATATTAGTAATTATATATCAAGATCGATGTTGATCACAAGAGCCGAAAAACGAGCATACAAAAAACCTCGCAATGTATTGTGCAAAAAGGAAGGGCTTCGCCACCCAGCGAAGTGTTCCCGGGTTTTTTGATTCTGGAGTGGGACCAAACCCAGTCGCGGGCTGGAACTGGAGGATATATGCTGGCAGAACTGGAAGATAAGGGAGGCAAACTCAGGCAAGAGTCCCTTGCCGTCAAGGATAGACGCAGTCAATTAAATGCTGAGGCGAGCAAATGGGCCGCCAAGCGAAATGAGCTCAATAGGGCCACTGAAGAGCTGATTGACAAGGCCCAGGAGTTCAAGAAGCTGCGGGACGAGAGTAACAAGAATGTGGCACAGTCCAAGAAGAAGCGGGATGAGTCCAACGAGAAGACCAACCAGCTCTATGCAAGAATAGACGATATCCGGAAGAAATACGACTTCACAGGTGAGCGCTCCATTAGAGATCTGCGCGCCGAGATGGACCACCTGGAGTTTCGGCAACAGACGGAGGTTTTAAGCCCGGATAAAGAGAAGCAACTGGTGGATAAGATCGCTGCCCTGCATGCAGAGTTTAAAGGAAGAGAAGAGAAGCTTGAGAAGAACGAAGAGCTGAGGAAGCTTCTCGATGAAGCGCAATTCTTGAGAGATCAGGCATCAAGTTTTCATGATCAGGTAATCAAGTTCGCGGAAATGGCCCAAGAATACCATGATCAGATGATTGGTACCTTCAAAGAAGCCGATCAGACTCGTGCCGAAGCCGATGCCGCTCAAAAGGAGTTCTTGAAGGCTCAGTGACATTTTTTTCGATATTTTTTATACAGTCGAGCGTGATCGATTGATAGAGCCTAACAAGTCCGGTTCTATTCCTTGGTGGAGCAAGGCAACGTGCATTTGCAGGGATTGATTGGACAAAGATGCATCAGAAGATAGATTCGCGAGTACTGGAGAAAGACTACGGAGTAAGAAGAGTTATCGAGATCGCTGGTCAAGTTTTGTTGGATGCAATTTCCTTTGAGAATGATCTCTTTACGTCCAAAAGTGGCTTATTTTTATCCGGAACATTAAACGCTTTGATAGAATGAGCCAATACTAACTCTAGGTAGCCTGACCGAATGTTTATTGGGATGAAGATGGCTGTGAATGTGATTATATAATGTTCGACCGCAGTAATAATGCTTTGAGGAGATGAAAATCCTTGTTTGATACCAAAAAGAAGAATGAAAAGGGGGAAGTTGTAGTAGCGATTTGCCCGCTGTGCAAATTAAGGATAGAATTTATCGGCGCTCCGATGGTAAGGTGTTATTCCACAGGAGATACGTATGAGCCAGAGCAAATTATATGGGTTCTGGAATCAGAGGTTTCGAAAGAAACCGGATACGATGTGGAGAATATTAGAGGAAACAACAAAGAGCAAGATTTCTTGCCTAACGCGCACACAGCGGAGGATGAGAAAGAGGGATGATAAGAGAACGATGCAACCAGAAAGGCACATAGATCCTCTGGTCTACAAGCTGAACGGGCAGATGGGGGAGGAGAATCATATAAAAAATATCTAAGAAAATGACCCATTTATTTTAATGCTCTCCGATGATCTTCTCAAGGATAGCGAACTTACGCAGGAAGATGTTGATCTTGATCACAGGATGAAGATAGTAAGATACAAATAGACTCATCATTTAGCTTCTCAAAAGCGACCTTACCAGAAAGATTATTTTCTTATCGCCCTTCAAGATGTACACGAGATGCGCATTTATTCACTAGCATGAAGGAAAAATTAAATAAATAATATCATGCATGGAAGAATCTCGCCAAAGATAATTTTTCTCGATAGTTTTTTTTATTTGAACCGCATACCGCTCGCTGAGGCTCGCATGTACAGGATAGTCAGGCGCAAGGAGATGGCCGGCGGAGAGATCATTCTCAATGAGATTGTGGCGCCCAAGATCGCCCGCATCGCAGAGCCAGGGCAGTTCGTGATTCTCAGGGCCAATGAGATGGGCGAGCGCGTCCCCATGACCATGGCCGACATAAATGCTGAGAAAGGGACCATAACCATCATTTTCCATGTGGTGGGCCGGTCCACGGCCCTATTCAAAACCCTGCAGGTGGGCGACTATTACCTGAATGTGGCAGGACCCCTGGGCCGGCCCACAGAGGCGGGATTTGCGGGCACAGCCATCTGCGTTGGCGGGGGAACAGGCCTGGCTGTCCTCTATCCCATTGCCAAGAAGCTGAAGAGCCTGGGAAACCGGGTGGTGAGCATCATCGGGGCACGCACAAAGGAGCTGGTCATCCTTCAGGAGGAGATGGCAGCCGTCTCTGATGAGCTCTTGATCTGCACGGATGACGGTTCATTGGGGCGCAAAGCACTGGTGACAGAGCTTTTAGTGGAGGCCCTGCAAAGAGAGACGCCCGGACTAGTGGTGGCCATCGGGCCCGTGCCCATGATGAAACTGGTCAGCGATATCACCCGGCCCCTCCAGATCAAGACCATCGTCAGCTTAAACCCCATCATGATCGACGGCACGGGCATGTGCGGCAGTTGCAGAGTGGAGGTGGGAGGAGAGACGAAGCTGGCCTGCGTGGATGGACCTGAGTTTGACGGGCACCTGGTGAACTACGAGCTGCTCATGGAGCGCCTATCTGCCTTCCAGGTGGAGGAGAGGGTGGCCTTGCAGGCGCACGGAGAAGAAAAGATGCACAGTTGCCGTATGAAGGAGGAACTGAAGGAAACAGAGCCCGAGTGAGGGTGGGCTGGCAGGGATGAAGGCTGGGTGAAGAAAGAGATCTGATCGCCTTCATAGCCAACAAGAAGCAAAGTGGGATGCCTACCGCACCAACGTTATCCAGAGCGTTCCCGAGCCTGATGTGAGCTTTGAGCTGGTGGCCATAGGCATTGGAAGCAGCAGGATTCTTAATTTTTTTAAATGAATAATTTTTGTGTCGTCCGTTCTAACCTGATAACATACAAATATTTATAGCTAAGTTGGACCCATCTACCTCTTGGAGGTTTTGCATGAAAATTATTCTGACGATCATCGCTTTTATTTCCCTGCTATGTCTCCCGGTTGTCTTTGCAGAGGAAATCAGCGTGGATCAGCTCAAGCAGATGATGACAAGATCTGCAGACAATCTCACCACCTACACCTACACCCGCTCTGCAGAAAGCACTATCATCTACAGCAATGAGTCGCTGCAAGATAAATTTGCTGCAATCAAGGCCACGAAAGGAAAAGTGAACCTGACGGCACAGTCCGGATGGTGGAGCCATCAGCTTACAGATATTGGAACCGGGCAGGTCCTTTCCTGGCAAGGATACTTCTTAAACGGTACTGAGCTGTGGAAAGAGGGAGAGAACTGGACCCAATTTAACATCACTGATCCGGATGCCGTCCTGGCGGACTATAACGAGCTTCCCGGCCAGGCGGCGCTCTTAAGCTACAGCAACCTGTTGATCACAGGTACTGAGAGCATTGACGGTGAGGACTGCTACAAGCTTGCCGGTGAGCCCATTTCCCAGATCAAGGAGACCATTTTGGGCACGCAGATCTTTGCATCATACCTCTCTTCGCCCTTCCCTATGCCCGACGAATTCGATAACAAGAACTTTGACCTGGGCAATACCTCGATTCGGCGCAACAGCAATGTCTCAGTCACAGCCTGGATCTCCAAACAGACCTCTCTCTTGAGAAGAATTGAAATTGATTCCAGCTTGACCCTCACACCGTCGATCCTCAATATAGAGGAGCAAAACTTTACCATACAGTCAGATCTGCTGGAAAGGACTGATTACAGCAATTTTGGCGAGAACGTGCAAATAGTGCTTCCTCTGGAGAGCCAAAACCAATCTCTCCGCATGAAGGGAGTTGACTGGAGATGGGCAATCTTTGGACTGGTGGTGCCATAACCGGAGGGATAAAAAATGGAAGTTTTCAAGAATATTCTGTCAGGCCTTTGTATCCTGGCATTTCTGTCCTTGGTCGCGCTGACGGCTATGGCACAGGATTCTGCCGATCAGGCACGCTCCTACTGTGTGAAGTCGGGCTATCTTTACAGCACATCTCCCGGAATTAATGGTGATCAGGGAATGTGCACGTTCCCGGATAAGAGCTGGTGCGACTCCCAGGCATTTTTCCAGGGGGCTTGCAGCCGGAGCCTGAGACCAAATATCCTGCCAAGCTACGTATCCGACACAGAGGGCCTGTGGACGCAGTCAGCCGCAACGATCTGCCGGAGCAGTGGAGGCATTCTTAGGAGCGTTCATACGCCCTATGGCGATATTACAATGTGCGCGTTTCCTGATGGAAGAACCTGCGATCTAAAATCTCTGGCGGAGGGAAGGTGCGGCGGAGACAGATGGCTGGTATATGCCCGTTCATGGCTTGATGCACCATAATTTTGTACCTGCACCTAATCTTTTTTTTATCATACTATTGTTTTTTATGGCTTGAATGCGCTAATAAGCAGTAATGAGAAAGATCATCAAGATTGACCAGTCGCTTTGCAACGGCTGCGGCGATTGCATCACCGCCTGTGCCGAAGGGGCCATCGAGCTGAAAGATGGAAAAGCCCAGGTGGTGAGCGACAGCTTCTGCGACGGCCTGGGTGCCTGTTTGGCCGTCTGCCCGCAGGGCGCTCTGACCATAGAGGAGCGCGATGCCCCGGTGTTTGATGAAGAGGCGGCCAAAGAGCACAAGAGTCTGGCTCACAAGCCGGATCATAAGCATCATGAAAGAGGTGCAGATGCGGCCGGCGTCACGCCCTGCACCATGCCAATTACCCTGAAGCATTATCAAGGGACAAAGGCAGATTTCTCACATGAAAAGATTAAGCCCGGGCAAGAGAGCGCGAATGAGCTGTGCGGCTGGCCCATCCAGATGAGCCTGGTTCGCCCCTGGGCCCCATACCTGCAGGGCGCCAGCCTGCTTGTGGCAGGAGATTGCACCGCTTTTGCCTATCCAGCCATCCAGCAGGATTTCATAAAAGGTCGCGTGGCCCTTGTGGGATGCCCCAAGCTGGATAACACCGAATCATTTGTGGACAAACTGGCCGATATTCTCAAGCAAAACGATATCCGGGATATAACCGTACTGCATATGACAGTTCCCTGCTGCTCCCAGCTTGGAGTCCTGGTAGCGGAGGCTCTCAAGCGATCGGGAAAGGACGTGCCGCAAAAAAGCTATGTGGTGGGAATCGACGGCAAGCTGATATGAATAAAAATCAAATAGAAAAGTTTTTACTGTTAAGAGGAAAGAGTTATTCTCATGGATTTCAGCCGTCGCTTTGACATGGCAGCAGGAGGCCTGGTCTTCCTGGTCTTTCTCGCCACCGTGTACCTGACCAAGGATTTCCTTACCACCATTTTGCTAAGCATAGTCATGGTATTTCTTCTCAAGCCACTTTATGCCGCCTTCTTTCGTCTAATCCGGCAAAGGCAGATCTCCTCCTTTTTCTCCATTTTGATTGTGTTCATCTTTATTCTGGCGATATTACTCGGCATCACCACTGTGCTCCTGGTGGAGATATCCAATCTGGAAAAATCCGGAGCCCTATCAGGCATCCAGTTTACCGCCATAACCAAGGAGATCGACATATGGGCCATGAGCGCCCTTCCCGGCTGGATTTATGATTACGTAAATGTAATTATACTTAAAAATGTACAGGAGATAAGCGACATACCCGTGACCATTGCCACCTGGCTCTTTCCCATTGTGCAGCGAGAGCTAACCTCATTTGCCTCCAATCTGCCGGTGCTTTTTGCCCAGTTGATAGTAGTGGTATTCTTCACGTACTACATTCTCATAGACGGCAAAGAGTTCATGGCCAAGGCTGTGGACCTGATTCCCAGACAGAAGCGAGGAATTGTTCTGAATTTTCTGCAGGAGCTTAGCAGCATCTATAACACACTTTTTACTGTCTACTTCACCACATCTATGCTAAGCGGCGTTTTAGCTGCTATCGGCTTTTCCATGCTGGGCGTGCCCTATCCCTATTTGATGGGGGTCGTTGTGGGCATCTTTACGCTCATCCCCATGCTCGGGCCGCCTTTCGTATTCATTCCCATGGCGCTCTATTATCTGTTCATGGGGGACATGATCCGTTTCCTGATAATCATGGTATTCGGAACGGTGGTGCTCATGGTGATACCAGAGAACGTAATCCGCCCCCATCTTGCCATGAAGAGTGCAAGGATTCATCCCATAGTTACACTGCTCGCCTACACCGCCCCTATATTCGTGGTGGGGATCATCGGCGTGATTATCGGCCCGACCCTCTACGGTTTTCTTCTGGCAGCCTACCGGGCGGCCATCAATAACCGGGAAACTTGACGAATGGAAAGCTTTATCTCTTTTTATAGGCCACTAGTTTAGTTCAGTTCCATGGAGCTTTAAAGATGGGCGTAGAGAATGACTTGGATAAGTTTGGTGCTATTGATGTTGCAGAGCTGCTGCTGACTGCAGATATTTATAACCGCAAAGAAAATTTGACTGAAGACGACCTGCCCCCCAATATTCGCAAGCATTACTTCGATGTGCAGACCAAGAGCGTCAAAAGGCCGATTTATGTAACCAGCGCCGATGCACAGAAGATTTATGGCATTGAGAATGTCAAAGCGGTCGTAAAAGATCTTACGTTTGTGGCTTTTGAGGAGTTTGGCTCCCAGCTTCGGCTGACCGTATTCGATGTGGCGGCCAAGTGGTTCGCCAATCAAAAGGACCTGGCCAGGATCAAATCAAATCCTACATTGGCCTACTTCTATGAGAACTATGATTCTCTGGATGTGAGCTATGCTGAGGCCAGAAAAGCCAATAAGCCCCTCTCTGCCGACCGGGAGTGGATCGACGCAAAAATAAAGGAGCTTTGCAAGGATTCTAAGGAAGCGGAAGATCTTCTCAAGCTGGCCTATATCAAGGCCCCTGAGGATGTGAGGGACAGCATAGCCGGCCTGATTTTAACTGAGGATCAGAAGTCTGAGATAGAAAAGATGGGCAAGGCTCTAAAAAACCGGCAATATCTGCGAGAGATCGGCCTTTATGAGATAGGCAAGCTTCTTTTTGTTGGCCCGCCGGGAACCGGCAAGACCTCTACCGCCCGGGCTCTTTCCAGCTGGTTTTCCCTTCCCATTGTGGAGGTCCGCCTCTCCATGATCACCAGCCAGTATTTGGGAGAGACCTCTAAGAACATAGACAAGGTCTTTGAGCTGGCCAAGAGGCTGTCCCCCTGCATACTGCTCATTGATGAGTTTGACTTCGTGGCCAAGACCAGGACCTCGGATGAGCACGGAGCCATGAAGAGGGCCGTCAACTCGCTCCTAAAAGCCATAGATGAGATCAGCCTGGTGGAGCATGGCGTTCTGCTCCTGGCGGCCACCAACCACCCTCAGCTACTGGATTATGCTGCCTGGAGGAGGTTTGACAAGGTATTGAGCTTCCCCCTGCCGGACCAGGATATGAGGCGCATGATCCTGGACAAAGTCCTGTCCCGCATTGATGCCGACGTAGATACGGCCAAGCTCGCAGCGATGACGGAGGGCTACTCGGGCTCGGATCTGAGGTTAGTGATCAGGGAAGCAGTGCTCAATGCACTCCTGGAGGATCGCAGGCATCTAAACCAGGAAGATCTGGATATCTCTGTAGATGAGTTCCGGCGCAGGATCTCTGATTACAAGCGGAGCGTTACGGCATGAGGTCCGCATGAGGACCGCATGAAGGTCACGCTCCTGGGCACGGGCGACGCCATCGGCACACCCAAGATCGGCTGCAAGTGTCCGGCCTGCATGGATGCTCTTCGCGGGGGCAGAAGCCGCAGGATGAGGTTTTCCATTCTCATAGAGTCGGATGAGGATGACGGCCGGGTTTTGGTGGACAGCAGCCCCGATCTGCGCTGGCAGCTTTTAAAGAAGGACATATCCAGTGTGGATGGCGTGATATGGACGCATGCCCATTACGATCACTATGCCGGCTTTGGGGATTTTCACCGGGTGCAAAGTCATGTGGATGTCTATGCTCTGAAGAACACCATGGACTACATACTCAACTATCTTTATTTCCTAAATCCTGTGCGCCATGACGCCATAGCCTATCAGCCCTTCGATATAGCCGGAATGCAGTTCACTCTTTTTCCCGTCAACCACCCGCCCACGGAGACGGTGGGTGTGCGCATTGACGACGGCAATAAAGTGGTGGTTATTACCAGCGACACCAAGATGGAGATTGCCGAGGAGAGCCTGGAGCTGATGAGGGATGCCGATCTGATGCTGGCGGATGCCATTACTCCGCCGGGCTACACCATCAGCAAGCACATGACGGCAGACGAAGCCATGGCCTTGGGGGAGCGGCTGGGAGCGAAACGGCTGCTGCTCACGCACTTAAGCCACCTTTATCCTCCCCACGAAATGGCTCTCAAGGAATGGCCGCTGGGCCACGACATGATGGAGATCGTGCTGTAAGAATCATTGTATTCAAGCTATGGATCAATTTAAATATGAATCAGATCATTTAGGTTTCTGTTTTGCCGGATGTGCTAACATGCATCTATCCAAAGGAGGAGTCATTCATTCCCGAAGAGATACAAGAGCAATATTACGATCTAAATGATAATCAGATGCCTTATGGCGGAGCCACTGACATCCACGGCAAGATCCTCTGGAAAGTCTCCAAAGAAGAGCATGACCAGATGATGGCTCGCATAAAAAAGGCCTTTGGAAAAGAGTAATGGCTATGCTGCGAGCAGCCATTGACGCGGATATTTTCTTCTTCTCCATCAGTCAAAAGAGTGAAAATCTGACCAAACGGGATATCAATCCCTATGACATCAAAAAATTCTTATTTCATTTGAGCGGTCATCCTGATATCTCGCTCTGCGTCCCGATTTCAGTTCTTGGTGAAGTAGTTATTATCTGCGTTGAAGGTGAGTGGAAGGGCCGGGAGGGAAAGCATAACCGGGAAGAGCTTCACGAGCTTATCGATATCTGGAGCGCCCTGAGAATATCATTTCTTCACCCCAACGAAGCAGTCGCCGCGACCTGTTACAATTTGTATAACCATGGCGATTATAAAGATTCAAGAATCAAACCAGCAGACCTGGTGCATATGGGCTATGCTCTGGCTTACGATGTGGATTACTTCATAACCACAGACCGAATTCTAAGGGCTTATCGCATCCCAAAAGAGTTCAAGACGAAGGTTCTGCACCCGCGTGAAGCCCAGGCGATTCTGAAATGAAACCGATGTCATTGCTCCTCGTCCCATTAGCTTATCGATCCCTTCGCGACTTCGCGCAAGATGCCGGTTCACGCGAAGCCGCGAAGGTTCGATGAGAGAAGGACAATTATGTTTTGATTCTTACTGGGGAGATGTCTATGAGAATAATAATTATTTTAATCATACTAATGCTACAGACGCTTGCTGTGATGGCCACATCTGAAACGCCAAGTGTCCTGGAGAAGGATGCTGAAAAAGGATTAGCAGCATTTGCTCCCAATGATTTTAACGCCACTCTGAATTATAGTTATGAGAAAATTGACCGTCATGCTTTGAATGCGCCACCCTCAGCCGAAGCTTCTGTGCAAAGCCTGGCTGCCTACTTGATCGAGCCGGCGGAAAATGATCGCGAGAAGGCCAGGGCGATATTCCGGTGGATTACAGAGAACATCGACTACAATGTTGAGGTTTTTTTCAAGGGAGGCACCGGGGCAACGAATGCTGAGGATGTCTTGAAAAGCAGAAAATCGGTCTGCTACGGCTATTCCGATATCTTCCTCTCCTTGGCCAATGAAGCCGGGCTAGAGACCGTAAGGATCAGAGGCTACGGAAAGGGGTACGGCTACATGCCTGGCAAGAACTTCACTGGTCCCTCCAATCATGCCTGGAATGCCCTTAAGATAAATGGATCGTGGTATCTGATCGACTCGACCTGGGGGGCGGGGTACGTGAGCGGGGATAAGAAATACGTGCGCAAATTCGACGATCACTTTTTTATGACGCCCCCCTCCCAGTTTATCTACGGCCACTTCCCGTTGGATACTCAGTGGCAACTTGTCGATGAGCCCGTTTCCAAGCAGGAGTTTGAGAATCTGGTCTATCTCGAATCGGACTTTTTTAACCTGGGCCTGAAGCTTGGCCAAAAGAACGGGACGATAATAGCGGATAAGCAGATCAATGTCTCCATCTATGCCCCAGAGGATATGCTGATGATGGCGGGGCTGGAGTATGCGGACCGCGGGGCAACAGCCAGGGCAAAACTGGATGGTTACACATTTTGCCAGAGAGATGGAGAGCGATATGATATTTATGCACAGTTTCCTGCCGCAGGAAGCTATATTCTGAAGGCGTATGCCAAGCAGAAGGACGAGCCGGGCGAGTACAACTCCGTTTTAGAATATAGGATCAATGCCTCCTCGGGTGATAAAGAGAGCCCCGGTTTTCCCATGGTTTACGGAAAGTTCAGCGAAGCAGGGGCCTATCTCTTCAGCCCCCTGGAGGGCAGGCTGTTGGTCGGGTCGAGCTACTTGTTCCGGATCAGGGTTCTGGGTGCCGAGAATGTTTCTGTGGTGTGCGGGGACGAATGGACAAATCTTGCGTCGCGAGGGGATCTGTTTGAAGGGAATGCGACTGCCGGGAAGGGCGACGTGGGAATCTTCGCGAAGTTTCATGGAGAGGGGTGGGACGGGCTGGTGAGGTATGAGGGAGAATGATTTAATCTTTATCATCTGAGTTTGAAAATATCTTAATTTTTGAAAGTCATTTATCTTGTGATCAAATATCATGAACCATTACTTTGCTGCTTTCATTTAAAATATTTATAAATAAATAGGTTATCGGAAACTCTTTTATATCTTACCGTATGAGCGGCAATAAGCTATTATTACAACGATGGGAGGGATTATCATAGAGATTGATCGTATCATAAGATCTACTTTCAAAGATTTGAACTTAATGTCACTATTGCGAATCATAGCAATTATAGCAATAGTTGGAGGCGTTTTTATCTCAAGTGCGATGACACAACAAGAAAACAAGAATGCTTGGGTTTGGTCTGTAAATACCACAGACCTAAATGGTCAGCCTCAGTCCTTCTATATGCCCATTGAGGGCGTAACTGTATCTTGGACGATAAACTCATCTGGACAAGACGCCTTCATAAATAATGCTTCCCTGAAAACATATGCTTCTGGAGATAAAGGACCTTATAGAACATACTGGATCCCTCCAAAAAATTCTACAGAATTTTATGAAAATGATACAGATATTTCTTTATACCTGAGTCAGGAACAAAATGAGGGAACTGACTATGTGGAAATCACAGCTAATGCAAAGGATGAAACCAAATTAATAAATGAAACGCATATTATCGAAATAAAAGTTAAAAAACCGGGAATATTAAAGATACAGAAAGAAACGGATGGATGGAAAGAGGACTTGTCAGGATGGACATTCTGGGCAGAAGGACCGAAAGAGATTCCCGAAAAGAATGTTAACCAATCACAAATTACAGATAGATTCGGCAAGGCCATTTTTACAGATCTCCGTCCCGGAACATACGACCTTACAGAAGTCCCAAAAGAGGGTTGGGTCTATATAGCCCCTTTGAAGGAGATAAAAATTGATTCGGGAAAAACTGTGGAAAAGGTAATTAATAATATTCCTAATGTGTTAACAATCACTAAGGTTGATTCTGAAAATCGTACAATGTCCGGCTGGTCTTTCATCGCTAAAGGACAAGAAGGACAAGGTACCTTCCCAATTGGACCTACAGATGGTTCAGGAAAGGCAACGTGGATTGGATTGCCTGTGGGAAAATATGGGATAGAAGAAATTGCACAGCCCGGATGGAAACTCATGTCTATCACGCCAAATAAGGTGACTATAAAACCAGGCGAGAATCCCCCAGTACGGGCAAAGAATGCAAAGACGGGAACCATTAAGATCATCAAGATGGATTCTGAAGGACAGCCGGTTAACGGATTGACTTTCATGATAAGTGGGCCAGATCGGGACCTAAATAACCCAACAGATCCTACTGATGATAACGGAGTAATTACGGTTAGCAATCTGCTTCCGGGGGAATATGAAATTGAGGAGATACTTCCAGGCAATCTACCAGGGAGTTGGAGAGCAAAAACCGATATCGTTCAGACTGTAAAACTGCTGCCTGGTGAGGTAGCTACGGTTCGATTTGTCAACGAACAATTGCTAAGCATGCGAATTATCAAGTTTGAGGATCTGAACAGGAATGGCAGACGTGACTTAGATGCAAGAGGCATTCCAATAGAACGTGGACTTTCAGATTGGAAATTTATCGTAGAAGGACCGGAAGGCATCAATAAAGTCGGTACAACCAATGCCGAGGGAATTGCCTATGTAAATGATCTTATCCCGGGCAAATACATAGTCACTGAAGATATATCAAAGGATTCAAAGCCTGGATGGATTTGCACCACTCTGAACCCTCACCCGGTTCAAATATCGAGCAAATTGCCAAACGAAGTAGTCTTCGGCAATAGTGTCAACAGTCTCATCTTCAAGAAGTTCAACGACACAAATCTGAATCGCAAGCAAGATGGTAACGAAGAGGGTTTGCCGGGCTGGAGTTTCAATATCGAGGGTCCGGACGGCAGAACAATCACTACAGATCCTACCAATATTGAGGGCATGACTACTGCAAAAGGACTGGTGCCGGGAAGATACATCATAACTGAGGTTCTGCAAAGTGGCTGGATCAACACAACGCCTCTGGCAGTTTCTGTAGATCTCAACTCGGGTGAAGATGTTGTTGTGCCGCCTTTCGGCAATGTCAAATCGAGCAGGCTTGAGATCTTCAAGTTCAATGATACAAACAGAAACGGAATATACGATACGGGCGAAAGCGGACTGCCTGGCTGGAATTTCATGGTCAGATGCCCCAACGGCAGTGTAGTTACGGCAAGCCCCACCAACGCGGATGGAATCACTGCTTTGGAAAGGCTGACTCCAGGAGCCTACACCATAACTGAAAACCTGGTTGAAGGCTGGCTGAACACCACGTCCATTACCAGAAGGGTCGGCTTAAGCATTGGAGCCAGCATAAACCAGTCCTTTGGCAACTACTACTGCCTACGTTGCCATCGAATCACAGGCACGGAGAAGACGCCTATCAGCAGCGATAGTGATATCAAAGTGACTAAGGAAGTTAGCGATCTCTCTACCGAGAATATTGACCGGGAGAACGGCAATGTTGTCGATTATAATATCACTATCTGCCCGTCCCGTTCCATTGGGGAAATTGCCGCCATTCCCACCGATATTGTGATTGCGGTCGACAACTCGCCCAGCATCAGCAATCTGCGCGAGTCGGCAGTCGATGGAGTCCATAAACTTGCGGAAGACATTGCCGCAAATGACAAGAACCATGTGACAAGGATCGGCCTGGTCTCATGGAGCGATGAAAAGAACAGCGGCATAGAGGTGCCTCTCATTGATAACTACACTGAAGTTGCGGCCAGAGCTTCTGAGATAAAGTTCGCTGAAGGCAATTTCACCAAATACGAGATCGGGCTAAGCAAGTCTGTGCAGGCCTTTGGAGAAGCTGGAATCATTGGTGGAAAGGAAAAGAAGATCGTTATCATCACCGATGCCAACGATAGCGGGTACGCAAGACCAAATCTCGCAGATATGGATCTATCTGGATATTCCATATTCGCCATAGTAGTAGGTGATAGTAAAGAGACAAACGCCTCCGTTATGCTCAATGACCTGACAAGAAAGCATAAGGGTTATGTCATTCCGCTCAAGGATCTCTCTGAGCTTGGTGAAGCACTCGTCAAGACGGCCACGGCAGGATCGTTGATTAAGAACGTGCACCTGGTTGATGTTCTGCCCAACTATCTGGCTCTGCTCAACAGCACGGCAACAGATGATGAGGGGCGGGTACGTCTTAACGAAGACAGCAAGGACTGGACCACCACTACTATCACCTGGGATATTGGAGATCTTTCCGGATGCTGGAGCACTGATTTCCAGGCGGTATTCTGCTGGAAGCTGCCAGCGGACGTAAACCAGCCTAGGCTGAATTCCTATGTAAATTACACAGATGAAATGGGCATGAACAGGACGCTCGTTCTCCCGGAACATGAGATCAACATAGTGTCTGGAACTGGAAATATGCCGGTCACGGCTTCGAAATCTGCCGCAGAACCTAAAAAAGAAGCTCCAGGATTCGAGGCGCTCTTCGCAACTATAGGAATATCGTTGGCAGGCTATCTCTATCGCAGGAGGGTGCACTGAAAACAAGGAATTGGACATTATGGGGCCAGATAGGCCCCCTCTGCAACTTTTTTTATCAATAAAGATTCAGTGTTTGCACCCGACGAAAATGCGATGATGGCAAAAGAAAAAAAATAAAGAAAGCACTTCGCTGGAAAGTGTTCGTCGCTTCTGATATGAGCCTCGCCGGAGGATTGGCGACTCGATATGTCCAGCACTACATCTTCCAGGACAATTCTGAATGATGCCACCTTTAATTTCGGTCAAATCTATGAATCCGCCAGACTGTTCTACTCTACTACCTCGATCCACTTGAGCTCTATCCACTTTTTGATATTTGATTCGGAAAAACTGCTCATATCCACGATATTTCCGGCGGTCATTTTCTGCGGATCGGACACGCTGCCATACTTGAAGCCTTTGAGAATTTTGGCTTACATGCCTTTTTTGCCTCCTATACTAATTGCGTACTTATCGTAGTAGTAGCACTCATACTATTAGAATCTAATTATTAGAATCTATTTCATGATAAAACCAAACCAGCCGCATCCGGCGGAAATACGATGTTGGCAATAAAGAAAGAAGAAAATTATGGCGCGCCTCTCATCCGCCAGGCTCCGGCTCTCTAGGCCTTTTCCTCCTCATGGGCCTGCCAGTCTTGCCACCTATAAATCCTGGCATCGAATCCCATGAGCTGCAGAGCAAACCACACCACAGAAGCCCCATAAATATCGTCCGAGTAAACCACCACCGTCCTGCTGGCGTTCAATCTGGCGAAGGTATCCTTTAGCCCCGCCCCCGGCTTCAGCCTGCCCTCTTCCAGCAAATTTTCGGGGCTGATAAAGGTGGCATTACCTATTCTGGCCTTGCCATACTCCTGAAAGCTCCTGGCATCCACCATCTGAGCCTGGCCGGACTTGACAAAATCATAATCTGCCAAAAGATCCGCTCGAGGACGCGCAGCGTAGCTGACAGGGGAGCGCACGTTCTCCTTCGTCTCCAAAGGAAGGCTGGCCGCGATCCAGTTGTCCAGTCCGCCATCCAAGGCTCTCGCGTCCTCCTGACCCAGGTAGCGCAGCATGCAGAGGACAGCCGTTGCCTCTCCCGAGCTAAAAGAATCGCTGTAGACCATCACGGCATCTTCGCTGGAGATTCCCGCTTTGCCTAGAATCGCGGCCAGCTCCGAAACACTGCGCAGCGTTCCATTTTCATAAAAAAAGCTCTTCGCAGGAATATGAACGCCGCCTCTGATGTGAGCCTCGCCGGGGGATCGGCGGCTGGATACATCCAGCACCACATCCTTCTTTGAGATGGCGTCCAGGGACTTGAGCATCCCAGGTGACTGGAATAGATCGGCCCTGCTGCCGGGCGTCGCATACACCCCACTGACGCTTGCAACTGAACTGGGAATTGTGCTGTTGACGGTTTTGTTTATGACTCCGCCCACTGGCTGGCCAGCCGGGAAGCTTCCGGAACTATCAATGCTCGACTTTGTGTTCTGATCTCCGGTTACACCCACAAGGGGAACATCGGAGTTCATGAAGGCCTGAGCCGATTCCGTCCAGGATTCTCCGCCCCCACTGCAACCTCCCGCTGAACAGGGGGCTCCATCTACCCATTGGGTTATTGCAGATGCTGCTATGATAATAGCCAAAAAGAATAGTGAACTGATCTTCATTGAAAACATCTCTCGTCACCCTTATATTAAATATTAATCATACGATTATCACAACCAGGAACCGCTAAAGCTGTTTTAGATGGTGGACGACAGACTCTGGAGGTTATTCCTGGGACACAAAGCCCGTCGTAACGTCTTTGTGCCTTTGCGTTGAAAATCATAAACCACTGGATTACAGAGGTGCAGAGCGATTCTTCCTTCATTCTCCGCGCCCCCCTCAGGTTTTTCGTTCTCTCTTTGTCTCTCTCGCCTCTGTTGCTTTGTAGCAGCTGTTAGCAAACCGCGGACATTTTACAGCTACTTGGGCTTGATGGCATTGACCTTTATGCTCAAGACCGAATCAGCCACTTCCTTTTGCTGCTCTGCGGAGATACTGGGCATCTCAATCACTGCCGATCCGGCTGTCTCACAGAGGAGCGATTCTACGGGAAAGCTCGACTCGGCCACCACATTAATCTCGGAAAAGCCCACACTTTTTATGATCTTCAGATATTCGTCCTTCATAATAGCCCCGGCCAGGCAGCCGATGTAGGCTTTGCTGGACCTCTTCACGAACTCGGGCAGCTCTTTGGTCAATACCACATCCGAGACCGCCAGCCTTCCACCGGGCTTGAGCACCCGGAAGGCCTCTCTGAAGACCATATTCTTGTTGGGAACGAGATTGATGACGCAATTGGAGATGACCACATCCACATACCTGTCCGCCACGGGCATGTTCTCCAGGTCCCCTTGCCGAAAATCAATATTGGTATATCCGCCTTTGCGGGCGTTTGCCCTGGCGCGATCGACCATTTCCGATGTGATATCCACGCCGATGACCATTCCCGATGCACCCACCCGAGAGGAGGCCAGGAAGCAATCAAATCCCGCTCCTGCGCCCATGTCTAAAACGACCTCTCCCTCTATCAAGGATGCCAGGGCAACGGGATTGCCGCAGCCAAGTCCCATGTTCGATTCCGGGGGAGCGGCCGAGATCTCCTCATCAGAATAGCCCATCCTCTTGCTTATCTCTTCAGGAATATCGTCGCAGCCACAGCAGCTTCGGGACGAATAATAAGACGTAGCCTGCTTTGCAATTCGGGCATAACCTTCTTTTACAGCTCTCTTGATCTCTTTTTCCGTTATCGTCATTAGAAATTCCACCAATCTTGAATATTGAATTTTTGCGATTTTGCGTTCGACTGCGGAAATTGTATCTCATCATCTTGATCATAGGCTTTAATTAAGGTTTCCTTGATTTGAAAAAGAAGCGAAAAAAAGAACACATCAGTTCATTGGCCTGCTCGTCTCTCTCTTTCAAAAGGCTTGTAGTCGCCGATATTCTTAATGAGCATCTGATGCCTTATCCACAGGACGATAATGGCCGTCAGAGAGACGACCAGCCAGACGGCAAACCAAAGCCGCATAAATCTCACACACCAGCTTCCTTGGGAGTGGATAAAGGCCGCGGCGCCTAAGGTTACAATGGTTGAGAAGAACAAATTGGCAGAAGGTGCCATACCATCCCGATAAGAGGCGCAAAAGCGTTCCCATTCCCTTTCCGCCTTGCCGGCCAAAGAGATCGGATTTCTGCCTAGAAAGATTCCTACGCGCTTGATCCGAGAGTCGGCAGACATAATGTAGAGATCGTAGCTTATGGCTACGAGTGGAACAAAGTAAAGGAGCCAGAATATGTCAGAGATATCGATTCCTACGTTCACGGAGCTGAGCCCGAAGAGGACGGTAATAAAGGCCAGTTTCATAGTGACGAGCTGTGTGCGCTCGTTTTGCGTTCTTATTTTCTCTTCATGAAGCGCGCGCAAAAACTCCTGATCGTTCTCTTCCATCAACTTACTACTCCCTGTAAATAGATGCATCCATTCTATTAATAATTTTTTGATGTTATTGGAAGAAAATTTTGGCTTAACTTTTTTCCACCACGCGATTTTATTCCCATAGGAAATGAATTTATCCTAATCCAGTTCAATGAAGATCAGATGAAACCGATGGACCAGGTATTGGAAACTTCTGAAAAGATTCGTAGCATGGAGATCCGAGGAGCTGGCCGAATTGCCACAGCCGCAGCAGCATCTCTGCGCGACTTCTCTAGGGCTATGCAAACGCAAAACCTTGAAGATTTTAATCTGCAGATGGAGAAGGCTGCCGACATCCTTCTCAAGACCAGGCCCACGGCGGTCTCCCTCTCTAACGCCATACGCATGGTGATGAAGTACAGGGCAGATGACCTGCCGTCGGCTCGCTTAGCTGTGGTTCTTAACGCTAATCGCTTCATCGAGAATTCAGAAAAGGCTCTGGAGAGAATCGGCCGGATCGGCAGCCGCAGGATTAAGGATGGCGATACCGTGCTTACCCACTGCAATTCTCTGGCTGCGCTCTCCGTCATCAGTACAGCCCATAAATCGGGAAAGAAGATCAAGGTGATAGCCACCGAGTCGCGACCCAGGTTTCAGGGCATCACCACCATCGGCATGCTGGACCGCTTGGGGATCGAGACAGAGCTGATTGTCGACTCGGCGGCCAGAAGCGTCATGAATGAGGTAGATCTGGTGGTAGTGGGAGCAGACGTGATAACGGCCAACGGAACTCTCGTGAACAAGATCGGCACAGCCCAGATCGCCCTCTCTGCCCATGAGGCCAGGACCAGCTTCGTGGTGGCGGCCGAGACCTACAAGTTCAGCCCCCAAACGATGCTTGGAGAACTGGTCACCATCGAGGAGCGCGAAGCCGGGGAGGTCTTGCCCGACATTTCCAAATACAGCCATGTTCGGGTGAGAAATCCGGCCTTTGATGTCACGCCTCACCAGTACATCGACCTGATCTGCACCGAGGTGGGAGCCATACCGCCGGAGATGAGCTACCTGATCATCAGGGAGCGACTGGGCTGGGAGATGGAAGACGAGGGATAATTCAATCCAGGTAGCCACCACGCATGCAGTAGCATTTATATTATCATTTTTGGGGCAAAATGAGATAGTAACTGTAATAGTGATTTTACTTCAGAAGTTGGTTCTTTCTTATCTCAAGCATTCTGGATCATGGGGAAAACTATCTGTAGGATTAAAGCGATTCTTAACTAAATAACTGCAAGGTGTTTTAAATGAAAGTCTTGAACGATTCCGAAGCCACAGCACTCTCTGCCCCATTTCCCTACGCCCTGGTGACATCTCTGGATATGAAAGGACGGCCCAATGCCATGGGCATCGCCTGGGTCACCAGAACGTCCTTTGACCCGTTTCTGATAATGATCTCAGTTGACAAGAGAAGGTACTCTCATGAAGGCATTTTGAACAATAAGGAATTCGTTCTCAATTACCCCAGCGAGGACCAGGCAGAGGCGGCCTGGATCTGCGGCACGAAATCGGGACGCGATGGCGATAAGATAAAGCTGGCCGGCCTCAAGTTGGTGGACTCTGTGGCGGTTAAGGCACCCACAATCGATGGCGTGACCGTGGCCTTTGAATGCAAGGTGGTGGATCAGATTGTGACCGGAGATCATACTATGTTCATCGGCCAGGTGGTGGGCATGAGCGGAAATCCGGATAAGAGCCGCCATCTCTACGTCACAGCAAAGCACGAACTCTTTGGCATGAGCGGGGATGGGGCAGAGGTCTAAAATAGGCATTCCTTTTTTTTCGATTTTGATTTACTCTTGATCTTATTCTGATCGATTTAGGACCTATATTAAGGCCAGCAGATGGCGGGCCGGTTGAAGACGCTGTTGATGATGATCTTTCTTTGGGCAGCGAACCTTTTGTCTGTATCGGCCCAGCCACGAAGCTCATTCGGGTCAAGATCTAAATTTTGCCGTGCGGGAACCTCACTTGATCTCTGCAGAGCGGAAGAATTTGACCGTGGCATTATGCAGCTATTTTGAGCATTCTTGAGGATAAGCAGCTTTGCCGGAAAGCCAAGCGTCTCTGCTCCAGCTCCATCAATTTTCCTGCAATCTCCCTGCTTATCACAGACAATCAGATGCTCAAGAATCCAAATTCCCACTTCGCCGGAGGGGGAAAAGGACATGTTAATAGTATAGTTGCCATTCTTAGCGTCTCCCGAGAACAGATTTGTGGAATTCATGAAGGCCGCTATGGATTGGTTTTGAGAGGGACTGAGAAAGACCGCCTCAATCGAATCTATATCGCCGTTATCATCGGCAATATGAGTCTGAAGGGCAATCAGCAAGGATGCATTATCCGTATCCAGGATCAACTCTTTGGGCGAAAAATCAAAGCCAAGGATTCTTGGGGATGAAGAATAAGTGGCATTGCAGGATGACGGCGACTCTGCCATTGTCAACGGCAAGCAGACTGCTGTCAAAATTATGCTTAACATGCTCAATACTATGATTGGGAATAGTCAGTATCTCAGCTAGCCTCGGCATGGCAAATGATTTTGCATAAATATCGTGCATTATTGAAAAAGCTCACCCCAAGTTTTCTGCACGTATCCTTAATAGATAAACCGTTTTCCCATGCGCACTTGCCCAATTCTGATCTTGTTCCGTAGCTGATCTTTCTCTTAACAACAGGTTCGCGAGCTGCTATTTCAGACTCGTTATTATGGAGCGGAATATATGGATAATCCAGAACCTGAAACAATCGATCTCGATTTCCCCAAGTTGCGGTTAATCTCAGATCAAGTTCGTTATAACCATAAGACTTGAAGATGAGGGCCTCGAATCTCGATAGAATATACTCTTTGAGAATGTAATTTGGATAAATTTTAAATAGTTGAATAATTCGATAAAGCTCGAAAAGTTCACGTAGGAATGAATCAAGTATCTGTTTATAATATCCTAAATACGGATTCAACTTCTTGTAATGGCGGATTTCGTGAATCCAACATAGACAACATATTATAGACAAGTTATAATACTGTTTTGCATCATCAGTTATCAAAGGAATATTCAAACGCTCATCTTTACCAAGACCAAAAATGGCTTTCAAGGTATCTCTTTTCTTATCTGGCCGTATAAAATAACAAGTGAAGTATGGATTGCACACCACATGTGCATATTGGTTCTTTCCTTGGTGTCTTGCTCCGGTTTCATCTGTCTGGATGAACTTAGCATGCTTCATTCCTGCCTCAAATATAGCTTGCTTTTCCTGAGCAAGTTCAAAGTGCTTTTCTTTGGTAATGATATTAGAGATTTGGCCTTCAGATATTGATATGCCTATGTCTTTATATAGCTGGCACATTTTGTTCTCAGTTACCCGGCACGAGATGTATAGAATTGCCGTAAGTGCCTTGAGATTAGCTCCAAACTGCGACCCTCTGACTTCTTCAGGGAGCTTTGCATCATAGTATTTCTTCAGTGAGGGAGAATAATGTCTCTCCAACAGGTACTCGACATTATCTGTTTTCAGAATTACGTCTTGGATTACTACCTTTCGATAGCCTATAAATCGGGCATCGGATGGTAATGTGCCTTTCACAGAAACAGTAACTTGTCTGTCTACTTTTACTTTGTCTTTCTTAGAATCCTTCGACCATACTTTGGATTTGGGCTTCGGGACGGGTGGTTCTCTCGCTGGGACATTTGGCACGTATTTTGGTTTTCGCTTTTTCTCCTTTTAATATCGCTATCTCGTCCCTAAGCTGGTGTTCCATTCTTGATGCTTAGTTCCCATCTGTTCCGGGACTATTATTTGGCAAGACGGCAAGAAAATTTTGTGCAGATTATTTGGAAAAAATACATTTTGCTTCTAGCTCTTCATCCTCCGCATGGCAACAAGCGTTGCAAGAATTGCCACCGCTGCCCCGGGGGCAGGAGTCTTCTGTGCCTGGGTCTCATTTGCCGGGGTCTGATTGGTTTGTTCGGCCTTGGATGCATTATATGCTTGCAGCACCGGCCCTGTTAGCATCGGCTGCTTCTCAGGCTCAATTGCCGCATCGCTCTTTGCCGCTACCACATTAATGAAGGCGGTCTTCTTGCCGGAGGGCGATCCCTTGGCGGCGACATCCACCACGAAAGAGTAGTTGCCTGGTGACACATCTGCTGCCTTTACGGTGCAGTTGTATTTTGTCACGCCTGTAGGATAGACGTTCTTGATCATCTTCGGGCAGGTGAAATCCAGTCCCTCGGTTTTATTCTTGAAGACCAACTCTACATAGGCTCTCTCGCTGCCCAGGCCCTTGACAGAGACGGTGAAGTTGGCTTCGCTGCTTGGCGTCATCTCAATGGGCGTGACATTGATCACCTGAAACCAGTAGGATGCACCGGCCTGGCCCGCCAGGAGCAAGAGGAGGGAAATGAGAAGAAGGGAGAAGCGATTTTTCATGAGCAGTAAGTTGTCTTGAAGAATATAAAGAGGTTTCGGAGATATGTTTGCAGGAATCTATTATTAATATTTATATCAAATTTTATTATTTATACTTTTATTTTATCCACATACCAGAATCCAGAAGGCATAAATCGCCAGTAGTCAAATATCCGAGATTCAAAGCTCCAATAGTTGTTATAGGTTCCCTGATTTGGATCGAAATAAGAACTCAAAACGATAGCACCTGTTTCATGAGGATTTAGGTTCCCGATAAGGCCATGGCCGATATGAATCGGCGCAGGATAAGCGGCACCTTGCATGGTCAACAGAGCGATGCAAAAGCATAATGCAGCAATACACTTTTTCACTTTGTATCCACTCCAACATCAGTATTTTAATGTCCGGGAATAAATAACTTGGTCCCTGCATTCGCAGAGCCTTTCCAATTGGGCCACGATTTTTCAGTCATGGATAGATTGGCTGCGTCGTTACGACGAGATCGTCATTGAGGATTTCGAATATCTTTGCATTAGCAATCTCTGAAGAGAACTACGTTAATATTTTTGATTTAAACGATATTGCTCAAAACGGAGCATAGCTATGTCTATGCCGGTATCTAGACCAGCAATCCTCCTGTTAATCCTTCTCATTTCTTCATCACCTGGTGGCAAGCAATTCAGTCTGCAAACAGACTACAAAGGGTACAACCCTGTGCGGCCTTTCCCTTCGCGATCAACCATCGCCCAGAAATTCTCCGAGGGTTGCATTTTTCTTATTTTGGACAAGCCGAATACCCGCCGCCTCCTGATATCTTCTGGGCATGTACCGTCGAAATGCCACCAGATTCTTCCTTTCCGGACAGTATTGGCTGTCATAGTAGACTTGCCAGAGGCCTTCCACATTGGATCCATCCTCGCTACAATGCAGGGCCGACTTCAGCCTCTCCAGGGTTTCAGACAGACCCTGACAATGGTCCTGCCAGATCCTCCCTTCCCGGCAAAGCGAGATCCAGCTCTCCCTGCCGTTTCCCAGCACTACTATTATCCCGGCATTCCTGCGGGCGAAGTGATCGCAGATATGCTCTCCTATTTTGTGCCTGGGCTTGAAAAAGCCGTAAAGGACAGAGGTGCCAAGAAAAGAGAGCCTCACAAATGCCTTCATCCTGTGCACCTCGCCCATAACGGCATGGACCATCTTTTTTATGCGGGCAACTTCGAGATGTTGGGAGACTTCCACGTCCCCTGCCGTGAGATCTTCTGCTCTGGCAAGAAGCCGCTCATTGCAGTCCTCATGCAGGGAGAGGTAGTAGATGAAGTCTTCCGGAATCTTCAAGCCTGCCACATCTCCAGAGTTGTGTCTCTCCAGCCGTTGATCTTCAGAAAGGGCGAGGCTTTTTTGATCCGAACGCCCATTGCCGCCAGCTCTGCTTTAGCCGCAATCGGCTGCCTTTTGCGGAAAGCAACAATTCTTTGCGCACTTCTGGGCCCGATGCCCGGCACTCTCAGCAGTTCCTGGAATGCGGCCGTATTTGGGTCCACGGGCAGGTCCATAAACTCTCTGGCGATGGCCATCTTGGGATCGGCATTGCAGAGAAAGCCATTCTCATTAAAGGCGTTCCGGATCTCGCCGGGCTGGAAGTGATAGACCCGAAAGAGCCAGTCCATCTGATAGAGGCGGTGCTCTCGCCACAACGGCTGGCTCTTCCGATTCTCAAAGGGCGTGCCCCGCTGAGGGGAAAAAGCGCTGTAGTAGGCCCTTCGCACCCCAATTTCCTTGTACTCATATAGGACTCTTTTGAAGATATCCTCATCGCTCTCTCCAGCTGCACCTACCACAAGCTGCGTGGTCTGGCCGGCGGGCAGATTGGCACTGGAAGTCTCGGATAAAATATCGCGAATGTACCTCTGCCTTTGCAAGATATCGCTCTCGTAATTCTTGGTGGCGCACATCTCATTCATTTGCGAGGCCGATGCCGCCTCTAAATTTATGCTGACCCGATCCGCTAGCTCTACGGCTTCCTGGATATGAGCCCGCGCGCAGCCGGGCAGAATCTTTAGATGAATGTATCCGGAAAAAGCGAATTTTTGGCGAAGCAGCCTGGCGGTCTCTACCATCTTTTCCATGATGCGATCCTCATCTCGGCCCGCACCGGAGCTGAGAAAGAGCCCTTCAATATAATTTGAGCGGTAAAGGGAGAGCGTGATCTTGGCCAGCTCTTCCGGGGTATAGGAGAAGGCTTTGGCTTTGCTGCTGCAGTTTACGGAATTGGTGCAGTAGCTGCACTGATGAGTACAGTGGTTGGTGTAAAGGGTTTTGAAGAGGCTGACACATCTGCCGTCCTGGGTGAAGGCGTGGCAAATTCCTGGCAGGGGAGTCTCGCGCGGGGAGAAGGTGGACGTGCAGACGTCATGCCGCGTGCCTTCTCCCAGGGTGCTGAGTTTCTCGGCGTCCACGCCCAGCACGGCTGGGCTTGCAGCCGGGCCCATTGAGTCGAATCTGCACTCCTCTGCCAGATGGGCGATCTTCTCCAGGGTGACCATTGGGATTATCAGTGAACTTAAAGATTATAACCAATATGCAAGCGGGGCGAAAGTAACCCCCCATTTGATCAAAGCCCTCCTGCTAAAATACTTAGGCCTTATGACTTGCTTCTCTTAGAAATCTTTTTCATGCCCAAGATGCATAAGCTATGAGCTTGTGTTGCCGAACACTGGCGCGGAGAGGAATCAATGTCCGAAGATGTCTTTAAGATGCCCCGCATGGGAAAGGCGGAGTACGACCGGCTGGTGGAGGAGCAATATGTCTGCCGCATTGCTTTTAAAGGAGAGACGCATCCCTACATCGCCCCATTTCTTTATGTGTTTGATGGCAAGTTCATGTATTTCTTATCCACCAATTACGGGAAAAAGGTGCAGTACTTCAGGGATAATCCCTTCGTGACTGTGGAGATAGAGCACTATTCTCCTGATCTTTCCGCCTTCAGCTTTGTGGCCCTGCCCGGGCGGCTGGTGCAGGTGGAGGACGCCGGGCAAAAAAGGGCGGTGCGAGAGATGTTTGTGCATCTGATAAAAAGCAAAGCTCTCTCCTCCAATGTCCTCTCCGCTCTCGGCCATTCGCCGGACGAGCCGGTGGAAGTCTTGCTGCAGGGGGAGAAAAGCTCCGTCTGGAAGTTGGTGGGCGTCAAGGTCGATGAGATCCTGGGGCTGAAGAGCCATAGCATTCTTCGCTAAAGGAGCAAGTTACAAGGTCAAGGATGGAGGATCAAGGATGATGGATCAAGGATCGAAAGCGAGCCAGAGAATCGCTTGAGATTTGCCAAAAAAATTTATACTAAGAAGCACTTAATGAGTTTAAGGATTTTGAGGTCGAGGTTAGAATATGAAAATTTTCCTGTCTTTGGCGACAGCATGTCTGTTGTTGTTGATTTCGCTGTCCACCTGTACTGCCAGCTTGGCCCAGTTTGCTGGCGATTGGAGCAACGTTGACTCGAATACGGGAGGAATAACCACATTAAATATCGGCATCTCCGGCGACTCCGCTCAGGTGCATGCCTGGGGCAAGTGCCATCCCACCGACTGCGACTGGGGGACGGTTTCGGCCTTTGCCTTTGCTCCGGATGTCTCCTCAGATCTGGCCAGCCAGGCGCAAGCATTGATGGCAATATTCGATGCAGGATTCTCAGAGACGACCCTTTTCATCAAGCCCCAAGGCAATAGGCTGTCTGTGCAGTCATACACCCGCTTCAAGGATAGTAGCGGCAGAAGCAACTATGCATCCAGCAATGTATTCCAAAAAACCTCTCCCATAGGTGTTACCGGCATGATCGCCGAGGTCAAACCGCTGCAGAAATTCAATAAGCTGGACGTTCTTCCTCTGATAAGAACGATTGGAAACAATTGATGAGATAAAAATGTTAAAAAACATTCCCGAGGTCAAAATATGAGATTATTGTATTCTTGCCTGGCAGCAGTCCTGCTGCTTTTATTGACTGCCACCGGCGGTCTTGCCGGCATGGCCCAGTTTGCCGGTTCCTGGAACAATGTAGATCCTAATACCAGCGGCATCACCAAATTGGACATCGCTGTCATGGGCACCTCCGCTCAGGTGCAAGGCTGGGGTAGGTGTCATCCTACCGATTGCGATTGGGGGACGGTTCAGGCTCAAGCCTTTGCTTCCGGCGTCTCTTCTGATATCCTCAGTGGTGCCGATACCCTGATAGCCGTTTTTGATGCCGGATTCTCGGAGACTACCCTGGTCATAAAACCTGCTGGCAATAAGTTGAACGTAGACTCCTACGATCGCTTCAAGGATAATAGCGGCAGAAGCAATTACCTGTCCAGCTATACCTTCCAGAAAGCCCAGGCACCAGGAGGAACAGCGCCTGGAGGTGCAATTCCCGGTGGAGTGATACCAGGCAGCGTGCCGGCTCTGATAGATCTGACCGGTGTCTGGAACTGCGATGACGGCGGCAAGTACTATGTGCGCCAGCTGGGAACAACCGTCTGGTGGTATGGCGAGCTGGATCCCAATACACCGAACTGGTCTAATGTAATGCGCGGCACCAGAAGTGGCAATATGATCAACGCAGACTGGAGTGACGTTCCCAAGGGAAGCATTATGCAAAACGGCAATCTGGTCCTCCAGATAGAGTCCAATAACAAACTGGTGGCTATTTCCAAGACAGGAGGCTTTGCCGGATCGGTCTGGACAAGATAGGGGCCAAAAAGGAGCTTTTTTGTCTTTTTCCTTTTTTCTCCTTCGTTTTTATATTAAACTTTAAATTATATTTGATCCTGATCCACTAGCCGCATCTTTCCGGCTCGGCAGAATAAGGCCTGTTCTCCTTCAGGCACCATTGCATCTGCGCAAGTACCGGTTCGATCTTGCCGTTAGTCTCCTTTAGCTTTTGGACCATGATCTCCGCCAAGCTGCCCTGCTCAATGCGCTTTGCCACCAGGGGCAAATATCGCATCTCCTCAATCGTTGCGCTCTTTTGCGCTGCAGCGAGCAGCTTCTCCAGCTCTGGGCGCATTCCAGCTACGCTGCGGTGCATGGCATCCTCCAGCATGGCCAGAAGACTGCTCTCATCTTCCTCCAGCACGAGGTCGGATCGAAGCAGTGCCAGCAAGAAAGCCGAGAACGCCATGTCCGAGTGCAGGCATTCCTGCTCATCGATGGCTTTGACCTCCAGGCACTTTCTCGTAAAGCGCACGATCACGCCTCTGGAATTGACCCACTCTCTACAGAGAATCTCTGCCCCGCATTTCTTCAGCTCAGAGTAGATCTGCCGGTTGATCTGCACATAATCTTCCACGCTCTCCAGCTTTTCGGGCAGTATGTCATGGCAGATCTCAGGAATGGCAGCCTGGTTTTGCCGGTAGTAAACCAGACGGTTGTCCATGTAAGTGGTGAGCTTCCCTTCCACCATGGGCGAGGAGGCAGATACGGCGACGAGATACGGAATCAGCGAGCGAATCTTGTTGAACATAGCGACCAGCTCATCCTTGCCCATGTAGGGTATGTTGACCTGCAGAGCCTGAATATTCAGCCAGCCGTGCTGCTTGATATTGAACAGCCGGTCGTATACCTGATAATACTCCTGCTCATCATGATCCCAATAGGTCGTCTCATCCAATTTGAGCAGCGGATGCATTCCCAGACCCATGAAGCCGTATTCGTAATTCGTGGCCCGGTAAAGCTCAGAGAGGCCCTGGTAGAGATTGCTTTCCAAAAAGCTGAGGCTCCCCGGCCTGGCTGGGATCAACTCGATGGCATGCTTTTGCAGCTCCTTGGAGACCAGTATCCCCCCAAAAGCAACCTCGTGCTGCACCTGTCCTGCTATCCTTTGGATGATCCGGTCAGAGATGGCCAGAGGCCGGAAGTTTTTATCATTTATGGAGTACTCGTGCTCCGTTCCTATGGGCGACGCCGCTGCCAGCGCCTTATGCATTTCCTTTTTCATGATTCAGTCGGATAGCTGGATCTCCGCCACAAGATCCGTCTCCGGCTCCTCGATCTTCAAGATCTCCGCCATCTCTGAGGCGGGAACGCTGTTTACCAGATGCATAATATTCTCCACAGAGGTCTCGAAAAGTCCGTCGTAGGCTTTTCGATTGGCCTTTAGAAATCGGACCATGGGACAGATGCTCTCTCTCTTAAGGAAGATCTGCAGGACTTTATCCTTGATATCAAAGGTAAAGGGTCCGGCGACGCAGGTCTCGGGCTTGATGGAGTGAATGCTGCATTTTCCATTTTGAAAGAGCACGCAAAAGCCATCCTGCTTCAGGCATAGCCTCTTGTATCCGGCAAACTCCACGGCATCTTCTGCCACGCCGTTTTTCAGCAGTATGTCTATTCTCTCCTGGCTTAAGGGAGGTCTCGCCTCAAAGCAGCAGCCACCATCCAGATGACATTCGCTGCAGGCCTGGCTTATGGCTTCACACAGGTAATCTTCCATCGGAATATCATCTCTCTCTAGAAATCAATCTTGTAGGAGCAGACCTCGTTTTCTGTCAAGGCAGATGGATTGGACATGCCAGTGGCAGCTCCCAGGCCGTACTCACCTTCAAAGTCGTGCGGAAGGGATACTTTATTGGAAAGCTCATCGGCATAGCTGCAGGCGTCTCCTGTCATCAGGTAGGAGATGATCTTTTGGAACATGTCCGGATAATGGGCATCTTCGCCCCCGTCCAGGGAGGGATTATCATTGACCTCAATGACGTAGAGTTTTCCATTGCTCTCTTTGATGTCCACACCATACATTCCTTTGCCAATGGCATTGCCTGCCTCACATCCCAGCTCAATAACCCCAGGCGGAACCTGATCGGCCGGCACGCTCTCTACATCGCAGTATACGATATGACCATTCACGGAGGCCTGGATCTTGAAGGTCTCAGAGGGGATGATGTAGCGACAGGCATAGAGTAGCTGCCCATTGATGACACCGACTCTCCAGTCAAACCTGCTCTCGATGTACTCCTGCACCACAATCCAGTCGGAGAGCTTGAAGAATCTCCTGGCGACCTTCAACAGCTCGCTTACGGATGAGACCTTCTCCACCCTGACCGAGAAGGACGTGGATGGCTCTTTTAGCACCAGGGGCATGCCCAGTTCCTCGAAGAGCTGTGCGGCTAAAACCTCATCCAGCTCTTTCTTCTTTAGAAACTTAGTCCTGGGCATGGAGACATTCTTCTTCATGAGGTGCATGTACATATTGATTTTGTCGGCACAGATCTGGATGGAGCTGGGATCGTCTATCACCGGTACGCCGTACATTTGCGCCATCCTGGCTGCCACATAGGTGATGTTCATGGGATCTGTGTTGGCGCGAATGAAGAGCGCATCCAGCCTGGGTATTTTTTTCATGTCCACGGGAAAGATGAACTCGGCCGTGTGGCCCATACTCTCAGCCACGTCCCGGCATTTTACCACGGCCGTGAGCTGTTCAGAGCTGCTTAACGTCCGTCGATTGACAAATATGCCTAGTTTACTCAAAGCGTCTCACCCTCTTGTCCAGAAGGTCCTGTAACATTTCCGTTTCATCCTTAGATAAATGTGAATACTTCACCGGAGCCAGAGAGGATAACTGGCAGCCCGACTCATCCTTGACCAGTACTATCTCCACTAACGGCAGCCTGAAGACCTCATAGATCATCTCCGCCATCGACTTCGCCTTTTCACAGCAGTTTATGGTCTTGCCGAAGATGGATACGCATTTCGCCACGGATGAGGTGTCGCTTATCTTCTGATAGCAGAAGGGATACCTGCCCCGGTTGGTGACATGCTTGATAACCGCCTTCGCCGTTTCCAGGTCTCTTACGAGGAAGTGGTCGGAGGGCGTGGAGAAGTAGTTCAAGCCATAGACTATGGCGGGAAGGGAAACGTACTGGTTGGATATTGTCCAGTCGCAGACCGGGATACCTGCTAGCTTCGCCTTCTCCAGACAGATGGGAACGATATACGCATCCAGCACATCGCTGCTGCTGGGCGTGGTTTTGATTCCTTCGTTCTCGTTCTTGACAATCGTATAGTACGGCTCGGTCTTGTAGAAGTAACTCTCATTTACTATATATTGAGAGTCATCTTCCTTTAGAGTGTACATGATGTCTTTCTTAGGGATATGATCTCTTCGTTTGTTCATTAAAGAATCACCGCATGACCTGCGTGTGATAAAATAGACCTTTTTGTTGTTTTTTCTGCGTAGGATACCCTACGGTATTTGTTTAGACTACGGTGCCTGTCCGGATCGGATGCCATTTCATTCTCAGAAATTTGGATCTCCTCAGGGCTTACTACCTAGCTGGTAGTATTTATCATTGTCGACCTGGCATCGATGCCACCTGGTATTTTCGCCATCTGCTGCTATTGCAGTCTCATTAGAAATCGTTAAGTTTCTCGTCTTAAGGGAGATGTCTACGCGAATAGCTCAAAGGTTGTCATGGCTGGCTATTCCCGCCGTTCTAGCCGGTTTTTTCCAGCAGCGTCATCACTTTTTCCGGACTTGTAGTGGGAAGACTGCAGACATGATCAGTGCAGACATAGGCTGTAGTCTTTCCCTCCACTTGGACCAAATTTTTTGTGAATGGTGCAATCTCTCTAATCTCTTCTCCGCATACCAGTACTATGGATTTGTTCGGCAGAAAACGAGATCGTATGGCTTGCAGCATCGCAATTATGCCTGCATCCTGCAAGCTTCCCAACAGAGCGATCTCAGATGCCGGCCCTAGTGCATAGTCCAGGGAGCAAAGCAGCATGGAATGGCCCAGGGGCTGCTCGCCTGATGCGGCAAAGCTATGTGCCAGATCCCAGGCCCAATCTTCCAGTTCAGACTGTCCGGACAGGTGCATGAGCCGGAGAAGGTTTAACATGGCAATGGAGTTTCCTGAGGGAATCGCACCATCATAAAACTCCTTTTTGCGCAGCAGCAGGGCCTCGGCATCATCAGCTGAAAAGAAAAAGCCACCCTGATCCTTATCCCAGAAATGCAACATCATGACCTGGTTTAGCTGCAAAGCCGCCTTCAGGTACTTGAGATCAAAAACGGTCTCGTAGAGATCGAGGAGGCCCCAGATCAGGAAGGCATAATCATCCAGATTGGCAGAAATGGCTGCCTCGCCCCGGTAGCGATGCAGCAGCCGACCTTCGGTTGTCTGCATCTTTTCCAGGATAAAATCGGCCGCCTTTGTTGCTGCCGTAGCATACTTTGCGTCATGCAAGGCCTGCGCGGCTTTCGCCAGGGCCGCGATCATCAATCCATTCCAATCGGTGAGAATCTTGTCGTCCTTTAAAGGATGAACTCTTTTTTCCCGGGCAAAAAAGAGCTTCGCTCTTATCTTCTCAAGCCGATCATAGAGATCCTGCTCGCTGATCTTCAGGACAGAAGCCGCGTCGCCAAGCGAAGACCTCAGGCGCAGGATGTTTCGTCCTTTCTCGAAGTTTCCGCTTTCATGCACATCAAAGAGCCGGATGAAGATCTTGAATTCCTCTTTATCCAGTGTCTCTTTCAGCTCCTCTGCCGTCCATGCATAGAATTTGCCTTCCTCTCCCTCGCTGTCTGCGTCTTCCGCTGAGAAAAAGCCCCCCTGGGGGGAGGTCATGTCGCGCAGCACATACTCCAGGATTTCACGTGCCGTTCTTGCGTACTCCTCTTTTCCTGTGGCCTGGTGGCCTTCGGTGTAGGCTATGGCCATTAGCGCCTGGTCATAGAGCATCTTCTCAAAATGAGGAACAAGCCACTGTGCATCCGTGGAGTATCTATGAAATCCGAATCCAACGTGGTCATAGATCCCACCCATGCGCATGGCCTGCAGAATGGCCTCGACCATCTGCAGAGCATGCTCGTCACCGCTCCGATGCCAGTGGCGCAGAAGGAAGAAGAGGTTGTGGGGTGTGGGAAACTTGGGGGCCGTGCCGAAGCCACCGTTTTGGGGATCGTAAATGGAGTCCAGAGCTGCGTAGCCCCTCTCAAGAAATGCGCCGTCCAAATTAGCGGCCTGGGCTGAGGGCTGGCTTTGTGCCTGTTTGAGATAATCCAAAATCTTGTCGGCTGAGCCGAGAAGTTCTTCCCTGTTATTCTCCCAGATTTCTTTGATCCTGGGGATGATCTCCATCATTCCCGCCTGGCCGAAGCGGCCGGTCTTGGGGATGTAGGTGGCGGCGAAAAAGGGCTTTTTCTCTGGCGTCATGATAATAGTAAGAGGCCAGCCGCCTCTGCCGGTCATGGCCTGGGCCACGCTCATATAAATCTGGTCTATGTCCGGCCTCTCCTCCCGGTCCACCTTTATGCAGATGAAGGCCTGGTTCATGAGAGCGGCAACTGCCTCATCCTCAAAGGACTCGTGGGCCATGACATGGCACCAATGGCATGTGGAGTAGCCCACGGAGAGAAAGATGGGCTTATCCTCCTTTCGGGCTGCTTCGAAGGCTTCTTCGCCCCAGGGGTACCAATGCACTGGATTGTAGGCATGCTGGAGGAGATAGGGGCTCTTTTCAGAGAGGAGACGATTGGCTTTGGGGATGGAGGCGGATTCATCTTTGCTGGGAGGGGGATATTTTGTCATAATATTACCATTAGGATTAGCAATAAATAATTCACGCATGGTTGTCCCAAATGCTCAAATTGGACTTCAGCAGTGTGCTATGAGAGTGAATTCCATTTCTTGCGCCTTTATCCTGACCGTCCCGCCCTCCTTGCACTATCCGAGAATCAGGAGGCGCCAAAAGCCCTCATCATCCCTAGATCAGGGCCTCAACCAGGCGGAGGCCGCAAGGATCGCCTACGTCCGCCTTCGGGCGCCATGTGCCCTCTAGAGCCCAGGGCCAGCCGGAGAACCGTGTTGACGGCTTAGGTCCAAAGCCTGCAATTGAAACGATTGCGCCCACAAAGCACAGCCAGAAGCAGCCCCACAAGCGAACCTCGCACCCCACCCCACCGGCAGGCATCCCGAGGCCCAAGCCTGCACTGCAGTCCAATTCCCTGCCCCAGTGACCGGATGCTGCACAATCGCCCTGCTTGGCTGAGATTGCAATAGCCGAGACCATAGTTTTGATCTCAAGGTATCCAACCATCCCAGATTTATTGTGGCCGTATCCCTGGATGCCCAAACCTGCCCGGTTTTTCCCATTCGAAACAGCGAGGAGCCTTATTCCTTCGTTTTTTCATCGCTCTTATGGGCTCTGATTATGAGCGCCCAGTCTCTTTCTTCCGCTTCAGCCCCAAACCCTGCTTCAGCGAAGATTCGTTCCCAGTCGCTTCCAGAATAGTTCGGGCCGTGATGGTGTCCGATAGGTTCCACTGCCACAAATCCACCATCTTTTTGAAGCATGCGCTGGATTTCCAGCAAACCTTTCGAGATCTCGTCGAGGTGGTGGAGCATGAAAAATGAGTTGACCGTTTCAAAGGAACAGTCTTCAAAGGAGAGGCTGTAGACGCTTGCTGTCTTGAACTCGACGTTTTTTATGCCCAGAATCCTGGGAAAGGCTTAATTTATTCTAGATATAACGAACCACGCTGATGAGATTTGAATACTATTTACCTATTATTATCCTTGTGCTGGCAATAGCTGGCTGCTTGGCCCCGACGAAAGAAGATAGACCTACGGAGGTTCTCTTGAAGACAAGCATGGGCGACATCATAATCCAGCTCTACGACGACATGCCCATCACGACGGGAAACTTCAAGGGACTTGTGGAAAAGGGATTCTACAACGGAGTAATCTTCCACAGAGTCATCGAAGGCTTCATGATTCAGGGCGGAGATCCGGAGGGCACGGGCATGGGCGGACCGGGCTACAACATTGCAGATGAGTTCACCGATCACAACCGAAACGATCGCGGCACCATCAGCATGGCCAACGCCGGGCCCAACACGGGGGGAAGCCAGTTCTTCATCAACCTGGTAGACAATAGCTTCCTGGACAGCAAGCATCCTGCCTTTGGAAAGGTGATCGCTGGCATGGATGTGGTAGACGCCATAGCTAAGGTTCAGACCGACGCCAATGACCGGCCGCTAACCGATGTAAAGATACTCGATGCAAAGATTGTTTCTTAACTTTTATTCTTAACTTTTTAAAGCCATTCTCAGCAATAATAGCAATAATCATATGGCATAGCAGTTTATAAAGCATTAGAAAGCAACCACAATGATCGATTTAGCGAGAAAAATGAGAATAAAGGAGACGACAAAAAAATGGCAGAAGGCACATCAAACGCAGGCGGAGTTAAGGTACTCCTCAAGACCAGCATGGGCGACATCACATTGCAGCTTTACGAGGACACGCCCATCACATCGGGAAACTTCCAAAAGCTGGTAGAGAAGGGATTTTATGACGGAGTCATCTTTCACCGCATCATAGACGGCTTCATGATTCAGGGCGGAGACCCTACAGGCACGGGCTGTGGGGGACCTGGCTATGTCATCAAAGACGAGCTCAACCGCAAGAACAAGAACGATCGCGGTACTATCAGCATGGCCAACGCCGGGCCCAATACGGGGGGAAGCCAGTTCTTCATCAATCTGGTGAACAACAACTTCCTGGACAGCAAGCATCCGGTCTTCGGAAAAGTGATTGAGGGCATGGATGTGGTGGATGCCATGGCAAAGGTGAAGAAAGGAGCCAATGACAGGCCGGTAAAAGAGGTGAAGATAGAGAGCGCGAAGGTGATAGTTTAAATTTTTTTGTACATCCTACATCCCGCGTTTCACTCCATCCCTTAATTTTTTGCACTCGCTGCCTAAGACATTGATTGTTCATTCTTTCACCGCGGTCACTCGACTATTATCCTCTATCTCTATGAACGGCTAAAGCAAATAATATCGCCTTCGGGTCATCTCCGGGGGATCGTCTCAGCTGCAGAGAGCCTGGCATAGATCTTCGCGGCCTGGTCGGCGGCAATGCAGCCTTTGGCACACTTTTTGCAGTGATTGCACTTTTTCTCATCAATTGTTATGGTCTCTGCCACTGTAATCGCTCCTCGATTGCAATTCTTCTCGCATATCTTGCATCTTGTGCACATCTGCACGCGCAGGACCATTTCGCAGACATCTCGCAGCAGCTCTTCGGCCTGCTCTTTGCCGGCAATTATCATGATGTTTCCGTTGGCAAAGGCGGTGACACGTCCTTTTTCTGTCTTTATCACCGCTGCCCCCAGATCTTCTGCATATTTCACCTCGCCCAAGATATTGAGAGCTGCAGCCACCGAGGAAAAGGGATGATTCTGAGGGACACATAGGGTCGCTTCGATGGAGTACTCCAGGCCGCAGGGCGATCTGCCACGCTCCGCCTGCAGAGTGATTTCATCTTTCCCGGCAGCACTGACTTGAAGCATTATATTGTGCTCTTTTGCTATCTCGAGCATCTTAGGTGGATGCCTCTTCCAGCGCCAAAAGCCCCAATCGATGTATCTCTTATCCAGCTTGTTTTCTTCCGCCCATTCTCGTAATGAGGTCGTCCACCGGTCATAAAGCTGGGGATGTGATCCTTTAAGGCTCGCAAACTCAGATTGCAGCGCAGCGGGGCACAGCCAGCAGCCTATGCGCTCGAAGTCCTCCTCATAGAGCGGATTTGGCTGCATCTTATTCCAGTAGATGTAGAGCATGACCTCCAGCGCCCGCCAGCTTCTAATGGGTGCGAGCGTGGTTTGGCTGGGAACATAGGGATTCCTCTCCACGGCCTTGATGGTAGAACGGTTGAAGGATTCGTAGATGCGCCGCCCCTCAATGGTCACGCAGCCTTTGGGGTAGTGCTCTTTAAGAAAGGCCGTCATGGGTCCCAGCTTGTTCGTCTTGCAGCACCAGCGAAAATCTTTGGCCGGGGGGCCGAAGCTCTTCACCTTCTCAAAAAAGCCGCTCTCTCCTTTGATCTCTTGCAGCCGCAGCTTGTGGGCGTCGCACAGCTCCCGCACATATTCCACAGTCTCGGGAAATTCCAGACCGGTGTTGATAAAGAGAACCTCTGGCCGGGAGAGTACCTTTTGGGCAATGCAAAGGCAGGCCAGGCTGTCTTTTCCCCCACTGAAGGAAACGTTTACGGGAAGCCGATTTTTGGACAGATAGTTCTTGATCTCACTTATTGCTACTTTCTCCAGATATTTTAGAGTCTCCGCATTAGCGGTGATGACATCTTGCAGGGAGGGCCTCTTTTCGCTCAGGGCAAAATCATTCTTCGTCACATCCTTGATGCGGATGGATTGAGAGCCGTCTGCCCTTTTCCTGGCCACGCCCACGCCGGAAAATTTTCCTATCTTCAAGACGACGTTTTGGCCTTCATCCAGGGCAGAAGGCCCGCTCATGATCTTCTCATCTTGTAGCCACTTGCCCTTTATGTGGCCTTTTAGTATTGAGTCGTCACATACAACAAGGCTTTTTTTTGCGCTACTGGAAAGAAGGGCTGCGCCTGAAGTCTCCAAATCCAGTTTGTGGCAGCCAGCAGTGACATCAAACCAGAGCGTCGCGATGTGGCGACTTTCCAGGATCACCTGATCGCGGCGGTCTAATCCGGCAATCTTATTGAGCAAGATTATCCTGCCTTCCAGGAAATCTGCATAGCCGTAATTTTGAATGAAAATATCAGTGAGTAGCTTTCTGGCCGCTCGAGAAGAGAGGCGGATGTCGCCCGGCGGCGCGAGCTCTATTTTGCGGCCAAAGCTATTGCAGGTGGAGCATTTTTCCGCGAGAAGGGGAATGCTGCAGTTTTCGCACCAGAATAGCTCGCTCTTGCCGGGAGAGAATGTCTTGCTCGAATTATGCATGGATTGGTTTGAGGTAAATCTAGGGTGTATTTAATCACTTGCATCTGCCCAATTGCCCGGATCTGGGCAATAATCGAGAGAATAACTGAATTTGAATATCGAAAGAGTTAAATACTACGATGATTACATTGTTATTATTAATATTATGTAAGAACAAAACCGAAACAATGAAACGGCTCCAGGGCCTTTTTGCTACCCTTAGCCATCCCCTCACCCTGGGCCGTTTTATACCATCAACATTCCCTTAAATCAATTCTTGAAATTTGGTAGTGTACCTTAACTAAGTTTATATGCCTTCGGTCGAGGAAGACCTCCTACTCACAAACAACCGCAACCTGGATGGAAATGCCTTTAAGTGACCAAGCATCGTTCTGGCAGCAGGTTGATTGGTGTCACTCACAAAGTGGTCTACGGCGATCCTAGAGATGTGCCAGATTTTATGGGCATCAACACCGCATTCGTCGAAAGGACGAATCTAACTTCGCGGCAAATGAATGGAAGAATGGTTCGAAAAGACATTATCATTCTCTAAGCTTCTTGTGCCTTGGAGGACTCGTATATAACTTGACGAGACCAGTTAAATCATTAAGAGTGGAGGTCAATAATGATGAGCGACGTTGGGAGCCAAGATCCCCTGCTATGGCAGCAGGGATAACTGATCATATTTGGACAATTGGCGAGATTATGATGATGTAATTGTTCCTTAAAAGAACAACGCATAATGGGGAGACTACCCTTTTCCATAAATCTGCGCAAATAAAGAACATGTGCGATATCCGGGTTGCGAAGCATGGAAAGATGTCCGTTGATCAGTGTCTCTGGGGTAATCCCTTCCGGCAAGCTGCCTGAGTTCCAAATTTTCAGTCGTTTTGGGCAAATATGCACCGCAATGCCGCCGGAAGAGTCGGTATAGTCCCGGTATGCAAATGCGTTGACCAAACCTTCACGTATCGCCTCCGGTGGATAGAGAAATTCATCCAGGCGTTGCATATCGTTCTTTGGAAACGTCGCAGTGCTGCAGGGCGAGAGGAGATAAACGAGCTGGTCGAGCAGCTCGGCCTGATCCTGGAACAGAGGGTCGAGGCCCTGGCGGTCCCTTAATTTGTATTGATCACAGGTTCTGTGGGAACTACTCGCCTATGTGGTCGAGGATGTGCTTTTGCATGACCGTCCGGATGGTCGATTGCTCGACACTCATGAGGAGGTGGCCCCCTCTCTGAAAACTGACCAGCCTTGCACCGGGAATGGTGGAAGCAGCGAACTGTGCATTGTGGTAGAGCTGCAGTGTGTCGTCTGTGGCATGGAATATTAAGGTCGGAGCTCGGACTGCGGCAATCCTCTCATTCGGCATCGTTGCCTTATTGTCGAAAGCAACACCGTCGGATCGCAGCGAAACCGGATTCATGTAATCAATAATCTGGTCAACCAATTCCCGCTGACCGGGGTTAAGACCGGCAATGACCGCGTCGTTGGCGCCCATTAGCTCCATAAACTGCCTCTTGAACAGCTTGGTTATGGCCCAGTAAAGCGGATCATGCTTGTAAATAGTCATCAGCATATCGCCTTTCTGGTTCGCCTGCACTTGGTCTTGTGCGGCTGAAGACGCAACACCGCAGGAGATGAGTGTAAGCGAGGATACTCGTTCAGGATGCAATACGGCAAAGAGTAGAGCTGAAGGGCCGCCATGAGATAATGCAACGACAGCAACTTTTTTGATGCCCAGCTGGTCGAGCAAATACGCGTAGGCATGCGCCTGGTCGTCAAATGTGGCACCTTCGTGGAAGGTCGAGCGCAGATATCCAAAGCGCGAAGGCGTAATCCAGTGGAATTGGTCGCCCAGCACAGCCCGCGCAAGGAGTTCTCCCTGATCGTAGCCGCCGCCGCTACCGTGGATTACCAGTACATCAGGACCTGATCCACCTTCAGTGAATTCGATATCCCCATAAGGCGAAGCCATGACCGTGCTCTTTCCATGGACCCGTTCATAGGCTCGATTCATATCCCAGAAATATGCTGCAGAAACCAAAACCACCGCTAAGATCAACCCAATCGCAATCCAGCGTAGAATCCTTCTTAACATCTTGCTCTCCGTTCAGTATCATGCAATTTGTCAGCATCACTCATTCAAAGAATTTTCTCCGGAATACGAATGCAATTGGAATAATTTCAGCCGCCCAACATTTATTAGCTTTCTGGGTAGCTTGCCAGAATTGCTGTAATCCTAAAGCTTAATCCAACAGAACTCAGGATGCTCCCAAATGCCATCTCAAAAGTTTACCTGGGGCGGCAAAGCTTGAAGGAAAAGAGATAAATTTTTATGCGGCCAGCGCCTCTTGGAGGCTCATCTTCTTGCAGCTCCCCAGGTACACGTTGCGCGTCTGCGACAGCCAGAGCAGCGCCTTAGCCTCCTGGCCTCGGAGCAAAGCTGCTTGATGCGCTCGCCAGTGGGTGTTTTTGTGGACCTATGAACCGGCCCACGATAAATTGTCCGTTTACTATTATTAACCACAGAGGCACAAAGTTTACAGAGACGCGCAACTTTTCCTATCGGGGTAGATTGAAAAAATGACATTAAATAATCTCCGCGTTCGTCCTCAGTGCGCTCCGTATGTCTGTGCCTCTGTGGTTTTATTTCGTATACCACCAGAGATTTATTATCGAGCTATTATCTCGACTAGACCAAACTCATGAGCGGATAGTTCTTTTCTGCATCAAACACCAGCCTGGCAATGACCACCTCGCCCTCATAATCTATCTGCACCTCGGCGATTATCATGCGCCCTTCCAGCTCGCCGTATCCAAAGAAGTTCTCCTTCAACATCTGCCGGTTTATGCTGACGCTTACCTTCTTCACGTAAGGCTGCAGGGAGATGCTCTCTTGCATGGCCTCTTCCAGGCCGGCTGCTGTCTTCAGGCTCACCGGCGCTCCAACGAACTGATGATAGAGAGCTCCCAGCTTGATGCCTGCCTCAAAAGCAGCTATTTCCCTTTTCGTAGGCGTGAGATCACCACCGGACTTGTCAGATAGAGGGTGATAAGCGCGATCACCACAAGGGTTGCATAAAGAATATCGTGCTGGCGGAAAAGGAACAATCCCACCACAAGGAAGATGCCGCCAAGGATTAGCATGACGCGAAGATCTCTGATCTTGGGATATGAGATGCTGCTCACCATGAGCAGCGCTAAAAACAGCATGAGCACGATAGTGAGTGTCGGCCTGCCCAAAAGAACGCTGGCAGAAAGTGCTATGCCTGCTGCCGGAATGGGAAGCCCCTCAAAGAACGAATCGCTTTTGCCGGAGACGACATTGAATCTGGCCAGGCGCAGCGTCCCGCAGATCAGGAAGAAGATGCCCACCGGCCAAATGTGGGGCGGAAGATGAAAAGTGGAGATGGCAAGAAAAACTGGCGCTGTGCCAAAGGAGATCAGGTCCGCTAAAGAGTCCAGGTTGGCTCCCAGGGGACTGCCGCCCACCTTTCTCGCCAAAAACCCATCCAGGCCATCGGCCATTGCTGCCAAGAGTATGAACACCACGGCATACTGGGGAATATTGCCGCCCCAAGCTCTGCCCGCGGCAAGAATTGCCAGGAATCCGAAGACGACATTTAAAAGCGTGAATAAGTCCGGCAGCCGAATAACCCGGAAGACATTCATGAACTCCTCACTGCAACCACCGTCTCTCCCGCCCGGACCTTGTCGCCCTTATTTACTAGCAGACTGTAACCAATGGGAATGCTAACTTCTACCCTCGAGCCGAAGCGGATCATGCCTATCCTTTCTCCTCGCGACACCAGATCTCCGGGACGAACGTAGCAGACGATCTCCCGGACCAGGGTTCCCGTTATCTGGCGCAGCTCCATGTCTCCGTCATCTGTCTCCAAATGCATCCTGTTCTGCTGGTTCTTGCATGCCCGCCCCATAAAGGCAGGCAGATGAGTGCCTTTCCGGTATTCGATATTGCGTACAAAGCCATCCAGTGGCGCCCGGTTAACATGTACATTGGAAGGACTCATAAAGATGGTGATTCTGTCCGGCGTGGCCTGGATGATTTTTCCGTCTGCAGGCGAAAGCATGCCTTCGCCTCGCGGCAAACGATCCGGATCCCGGTGAAAGAAGATCATGAAAATAAAGCCTGCCAAAGCCACAGCCGACAATAACCAAATTCCTGCCGCGGCCAGCCCAGCAGTAAGAAAAATGGGCACCGATACCCATACGGTAGAATTTTTTGCCAGCTTCATGCTGCATCTCCTTTTCCCGGTTTGATCTCAGCTGCCAGCTCATCAATGATTGATAAAAGCTCTGGCAAGAGCAAGAATACCAGGTAAGATATGACCAGGAGCGCTAACGTCGATCCCATCTTAGCTATGATATTATGAGCGATATCAAAGCTGCCTTCCCCAAACCAACTCCATCCGTAGGCCATGAGTACAAATCCATTTCTCACAATGTTCAAGAGATAGATGGAGAATGTAGATGCTGCCAGCGCCGCCAGCTTGCGTCCGGGGGGTGCCTCTACTGATAAAATCACTCCGGCGAATAAGGCAATGCTCTCAATGGCCGTGCAGGCCAGGATGATTTGCACCGACCGGCCGTTGAGGCTCATTATATTCCAGCTTTCCATGATCACGGGGACGGAGAGGAATTGCAGCGTCTTTGCGGTTACAAGGGTGGTAAGTCCAATCAGCCAGACCTGAAGAGCCTGTACTTCGGCAAAGGGAAAATAGATAATTCCGCAGGCTGCAGCCGCATAGCTCGCCCAATAGCACGCCTTTGAAGAAAAGCCCCTGCTCATCACAATCCAGGCCATGTAGAAGCTCAAGAGACCTGCCGCCAAAAAGAGAGCCACATTGAAGTAGTCCACTATAGCCAGATAATGCTCTATCTGGCCGAGCCAGAAGAATGCAAAGAGCCCCCATCCGGGAACTGCGATGCGGCTGATCCTGGTCAGGGCTGATGCTAAGAGTAGAACCAAGCTAATCCAGAGCAGATAGGAAACCAGCCATTCCAGTATCATCAATCCTAGAAGTACCACAGGTTTATTTAGCATTATCTACTTACATCCCTATGTTGGGATTTTAGGGTAGGGCCCGGGGATACATCGTTAGACAGGTTTGGGTGATTATGAATCGAAATATTTTAATTCTAATTTCTGCTGTATGCATAATTTTGGCAGCCTTCTCCACTGTACAGGCAGCAAAGCTTCTTTCTACTGCCGACCAGAAGATCGATCCAGAGCTTGCAGAGCTGCTCGCTCAGGAAGAAAATGGTCTGATCCTTGCGGAAAAGATCCCAGTAATTGTGATGCTCAAATCGAACGTCCCTTCCAACCCAGACCGCATTATCCCAGAGGATCTCATTTCTAGCGACCTCACTGTTAGGTATAGGTATAATCTCATTCCCGGCCTGGCAGGAGAGGCTACGGCCAATGCTATAAAAAAGATTGCAGAAAGCGACTGGGTATCAGGAATTTATTTTGACGGCAGAACACAAATATCTTCACCCGACGAGAACTCATCTCTGGAAAAATCTATCTCAAATGAAGAATATATATCTCCTGCTCAAACCATAAAGGCAGACAAGCTCTGGGAAAAGGGGATCGACGGCCAGGGAATAACCGTTGCGGTACTCGATTCAGGGATAGACAAGAATCACCCCGACCTGATCGGCAAGGTAGTAGCCGAGAAGAATTTCCTGGCGGATGAGATCACGGCAGATGATCTGCTGGGGCACGGAACAATGGTAGCAGGAATCATTGCCGGCTCAGGTGCGGCCTCCAATGGAAAATACAAAGGAATTGCACCCGGAGCAAAGCTGATCAGTGTCAAAGTAATCGATGGCAAAGGGGACGGCAAAGTATCGGATATCATCGCAGGAATCGAATGGGCTGTTTATAGCGGAGCCGATGTCCTGAGCCTCAGCCTGGGTGGCATAAATCTGGGCGAAACGAATCCGCCCATAACCATGGCTGCGGACAATGCTGCAGGTGCCGGAGTCGTGGTCTGCGTGGCGGCAGGCAACCGCAACAGCAGCAAGGCAGAGGGACAGGTAAGAAGCGCCTCCATTGAGGATATAGGCAATTCTTCTGTCGAGAATGATAATTTAGAGGAGCTTGCTATCGAGAAGAGCGGCATCGAGAAGACCGATCTAGAGAAGTCCAATATCGAGAAGTCCGCCGTCGGGATCTCTCAGCTCGAAAAATCCGGAAATAAAGATGTACTACTTCTATTTGTGCCCGTAGTTCTGGCTCTGCCTCCCGGTCTAATCGACTCACCGGGAGACGGCGTAAAGGTCATCACCGTAGGGGCTGCAGATAAAAATGGCCACATCGCCAGCTTTTCCGGCTCCGGGCCCACCAGGGACGATCGGATCAAGCCTGACGTTGTCGCACCGGGCGTTGATATCATCTCTATCGTACCCGTCGGTGTGAAAAGGCCGAAATCTGTCGATACTTATTATTCCCAAGAGTCGGGCACCAGCCTATCTGCACCAGTGGCGGCAGGTCTGTCCGCACTGCTCTTGCAGGCAAACGGCAATCTCACTGCAGCCGGCGTCAAGGCGGCCATGACCCGAGGGGCAAAAAAACTGAATAGCACCCAGGGTGACAGTTACGAAGAGTACTATCAGGGTGCAGGAATGCTGGATGCTCTTTCTTCCTATGAGGTCCTGCAGAATAGTGATAATATCTGCGGAGTGATTCCGGATCGCTGGACGGCAGGTCGCTGGGCGTACCTGCCGGCAGGAAAAGGAGTATATGTGGGGCTGGATACGGGCGCAGACAGGCCGCAAAAGAAGATATATGCTCTTGCTCCGGGCGATGAAGACTGGAATTTGCGCTTCGTATTCTTCAGCGATCAGGAGATAAAAAATCTCAAAACATCTGTGCAGGGAGATGTATCCGATTGGGTAAGCCTGCAGCTCCTGCCGGAAACAATTCTGGCCAACGATCAGAAGGTCTTTGCGGCTTCGATTACCGTGCCGCAGGACACCCTTCCAGGCATTTATAACGGCACCATTGAGATCACAAAAGAAAATGAGAATCTGCTCCAGATTCCCATCAGCGTGAATGTGGCCAGCCTCCTCGATATCTCCCGTG
The DNA here is from genome assembly GCA_963748825.1 of Methanotrichaceae archaeon. Taxonomy (GTDB): domain Archaea; phylum Halobacteriota; class Methanosarcinia; order Methanotrichales; family Methanotrichaceae; genus Methanothrix. Next base: position 99,654 of record CAVVKN010000010.1, on the reverse strand, counting down.
GAGTGGGCAATAAGACAGGATCGCTTATAGGAAACGAATGGAATTACTATTATCTGGAGATGACGCCCGGAACCACTGAGTTCGAAGCATCTTTAACGTGGCAGCAGGACACTAACCTCGATCTTTTCCTGCTCTCCCCCACCAGCGAGTATTACACAGGTGAGAAGATAAGCCAACAAAGGATAAAGAAGATACAGTCTCCGTCCTCGGGAAAATGGCTTATTGCCGTGCATAGTGAAAATATATCGCAGGCGGCCAACTATACATTGCAGGTAGAACGATCTCAGTTAGAGACATCTCCCATCCGCTGGAATTTGGAGTCTGCATCTGCCGGCACAAGCACCAAAACACAGTTTGCACTGAGGAATGTTGGGCTGTCTCTGCAAAACCTCAGCTACACCGGGGTGATCGAGAACACCACTCGCCGGGAGTTTGAGGGCCATGTGGGATATAAAGAAACATGGAATAAAACTGTAAATGTCACCGAGAGAACGAAGAAGATATCGGCAGAGTTAAGCTCTGTTGGTGGAAGCAATGACAGCGAGGTTGCGCTTGTCTTCGAGAATCCTGAGGGCATTGCCAGTGAGGAGAACGCGGCTTTAGGCTCAGGCGATATAGGTCCATTGGAAATCACCAATCCAGAAGTAGGCAACTGGACGCTAAAGGTTTACGGATACAATGTTCCGAAGGCGGGAGAGTCTTTTAGAGTCAGCGTCAAGGAATATGCCGAGGAGCAGTGGACCTGGATCACGACCAAAGGCCCAGAACGGTTAGAGAGCGACTCCAATGGGACGGTGGAGGCCAATCTCACCATACCGGAAGGTACATCGCTTTCCAGGTTGGACGGATACATAAAGATCTCTTCGGACAGCCACACCTTTGAGATTCCGGTGAGCGTGACCATTGCCGGCACAAGGCTGACGGGCCTTACGAAAGAAGAGGCCGTGGACCTCGATGGCGACGGCCTCTTTGACGTGCTTACATTGGGCTTCGGCCTGAACATCACAGCGCCCGGAGAGTTCCGGCTAAACGGGGTGCTGGTCGATTGCATCGGCGGCTGGATTGGAACAATAGATCGCAGCTTTGCGCTCAAAGAGAGCGGAAGCATAATGGTCAATGCCAGCGGCACCGATATTTGGAGATATGGCAAGTGCGGGCCGATGATGATTCAGAACCTCATACTCTACGATAAGAGTGGAAGCTACATCGATCGATTCGACAAAGAGATTACCATAGATAGAGAGCCAAAAGAGTTCCAGCCACCTGCAGCCTATTTGACCGGCGAATATGTCAACCGGACGACCCCCACCACCATCGCCATCGGAGTAAATGTGACTGTCATCAAGCCCGGCAGTTACGAGCTGCAGGGCATCATTGTGGATGACGTTGGAGACGAAATGGGTGAAGAGAGCGTAGAGAGCGATCTATCCGCCGGCAATGCCACGATGCTACTTCAGTTTGATCCCACGCTGTTCATGAACCAGGGCGAGGTTTCCGCGGTGCATCTGGTGGATCTGGTCCTCAGTCAGGAAGGCACAGGAGCTGGAGAGAATAGATGATGCCTGGAGCTCGGAGAATATGGATCCGCAGGCATTCGAGGCTGGCCTGGGCCCGAAGGCCAGCTCCTCCGGACTTCCTGTGGTCAAGCTGGGCGGCGCCGACGGGATGCGGCTGGAGAACGGCACGGCGGCTATTTCCTGACTTGAGAATACGCTCACCACATAATTTCCCGTCTCTGCGAGCTCTGCGTCTCTGCGGTTAATATTCGCTAGCTGAATAATCAAACCCTGGGGGTTACGAAATTATACCACAGAGTCACAGAGCGCACAGAGGACGAATGAACGGAGACGACTATTAGCCTGGATTTTGGTTCATAAATGTCGAAGGCTGGCTTGTCCTAGTCAATGCGTACCAGATCGGGAATATTAGAATGTTGCAGCCGCTTTGCCAGCCAGGAAATGCTGTGCATTCTCTATTGTTTGCCACAAAGCGATACAGGGAGTCAATTTTTCCGACAGCCCTCCGCGCGCGTATGCCTGTACCGGCGAGGGCCGGTCCTGGCTGAAATGCTGTGGCACCATCGAAACGGCAGTCTCACCGCAGCTATTATCACTATGCAATGGTAGAATTATCAAGCTATGCAGTTGGATGCCAGAATTCGTGCGACCGCGGAGGATTTGGGTGCAGATTTCTTCGGTGTGGCCGATCTTGCGCCGGCCCATGATTTCATCTCATGGCAGGGCGGAGAAAGTCTGGCCCAATACCCAAAGGCGATTTCCATTGGAATCGCCCTACTCAACCCTATCGTAGACCAGCTTCCTGAAAGGAGCGAAAAGGCCGTGGCGATGGAATATAAGCACCACGCTTACGACATAGTAAACGACCTCCTGGACACCATTGCCCTGCGCCTCAGCAGTTCACTGCAGCGCCAGGGTTACCGGGCATTCCCAATTCCGGCCTCGAAGCGCGCTGTGGTCGATGACCGAGTTGCCGCCATATTCTCTCATAAGCTGGCGGCACACATGGCTGGCCTGGGCTGGATCGGCAAAAGCTGCCTGCTAATCACTCCGGAAGCGGGACCTCGCGTGCGCTGGGCCACGGTGCTTACCGACGCGCCGATGCAAGCAACAGGCTCTGCAATGGCAGAGCGCTGTGGAGAATGCCGTGAGTGCGTGGAAATTTGCCCACAGGCCGCGTTCACTGGACGGCCCTTCCGGGAAGATGAGCCACGGGAGGCAAGATATGATGCCAGAAAGTGCGAGCGGTACCTGAAGGATCTGGAAGAGAAGACGGGATATGGAGTGTGCGGGATGTGTCTTTTTGTGTGCCCGTATGGAAGGAGATAAGAACCGAGCAAGTCTTTTTGTCATGCATTTCATTGACTGAAACCAGCTTCTATCGAGCTATTCTGAGGGAGCTAAACACATACCAATGATTCAAACTCACCCATGTATTTGGGGTATAGCCAATTTATTTATACAAAGCATTCCATTAGGATCTAAGATGGCCGGCATAGTGAAGGGGACAGTTACCCCTATCGAAGATGAGTTCGAGAAGGACACTACGGCTCTCTTGGTGGATGCAGATAAAGCCTGGGAGCAGTACAAGCGATCTCAGGGTACGCGAGTCACAAACGCCAAGGAGCTAGATGCTTTTCTAGACGGCATTTGAGCGTTATTAATTATGGTCAGAGAAAGAAGCCTTAGCAAGCCGAAATCTGATCAAGCAACAGTTGAGGATCCGTATAACCTGTTTTTTCCCGACGAAGTCAAGAATCAACTATCACGAATTAAAAAGAAGGATCGAGTTCTTTTCGAACAATTTAGAAAACGTTTTGAAAAACTCCGCACGAACTCAGAGTGTGGTGAGGTCTTAAGTCATGATAAAGCCGGGCACCGGGAAGTCCATGTTAAGGATCACTGGGTTATTATTTACAGGATGGATTATAAGGTTCGTACCATCGTTATCGTCAAAATTGGCACCCATGAGAAGGTACTGGGTAGATGAGACCGCTATCTGAAATATTTGTATAGTTATCAACACAAGAACAAACCAAAACATCACTTCCCAAGCCTGCCCGGCGTTGAGGGCGCCCGAGCTCTCTCGCGCGTTTCACCGCGCGCGGCACTCCGGCTGATCAGACAGCAGGAGGAAACGCAAACGGTTCTGAAGCATAACCTTCATTTAAGCTTTAGATAAGTTCATGTATCAAGTGCACTTATTATTAATCGCAGCAAATCCCAAAAGCCCAGGAGATTCAATAATAAATGTGCTCAGACAGTCTGAAGGCAAAACAGGCCATAACTGCCGAGGAAATAGAGAGGCCGCTAACCGATGAAGAGGCACAAAAGCTCACAGAATTTGAGGCCCATATTAGAAGATCGATTAAGCAGTTCGAGGCTGGCCTTGGCAGAACCTTTGACGACAAAGAGGAGTTTCTGAACTATCTAAGAAATCTCTAATTTTATTTTATGAGATTCAAGTATGAGCCCGTACCGGATTTTATCAATCAGTTCGAGAAGTTGACCCGGAAAGACAGAAAACTGCGGGAAAGGGCAATCAAGAAGATTGATCAAATATTAGATAATCCGGAAATAGGTGAGCCAAAAAGGTACCGATTAAAGATGGCAAGAGGCATTCATGTCAATCCCTTTGTCATCGTCTATATGATTGTTGATGAAAAAGCATCTTACGTTTTGGAAAAGACTGCCTTGAATTATCCTGATTTGCTGGTAAATGACGGTTCTCCTGAAAGAAATGACAACGATGATGAGCCATAATGTTGGACGTTTTCTGAAGACTCTTCTATAAAGCCTCCAATCCCATCAACTGCTTCCGTCGTATTGTTTCCAAGCCTGCCCGGCGTTAAGAGCGCCCGAGCTCTCTCGCGCGTTTCACCGCGCGCGGCTTCCCAAAGGAAGAGACGGTAGGATTAAATGCGAACTGCTCGGAAGCGGTATCAATGGAAAGCCATTAAAGCTGGTGAGCGGAATTGATCGCTGCAAAGGATCTCAAATGTCGCTCTTTCATATAACTCGTCAATCGGGCATCCCATTGGTGGGATGTATCTACTTCGGTGTGGTCGACCGGGGCAGCAGCCTGCTGCAGATCAGGCCGAGCTGCGGCTGCAATCTCAATTGCCCCTTCTGCTCGGTGGATGCGGGGCCGCACTCCCGCTCGCGCGTGACCGACTACCAGGTGGAGCTGGACTATCTGATGGAGGCGGTGGAGGAGATCGCCCCCTTCAAGGGGCCTGGAGTGGAGTGCCACATCGATTCACCCGGCGAGCCTATGCTCTATCCAGATATTGTGCATCTGGTGCAACGGCTCAAGGCAATAAAAGAGGTCAGCGTCGTCTCCATGCAGAGCAACGGCACCCTTGCTCGATGAAGAGCGAATTCGGGCGCTGGAAGAGGCAGGCCTGGATCGGATCAACCTTTCCATTCACTCTCTGGAGCCGGAGAAGGCGGCCTTTCTCGCGGGCATGCCCGGCTTTGATATTGAAAAAATAAAGCAGGCGGCAAAAAGCATTGCCGAAAGCAAAATCGACCTTTTGATTGCGCCCGTTTTAATTCCGGGCATCAACGACGAAGACATGCCGGAGCTGATCAGCTTCGCCCTGGAGATCGGCGCGGGAAAGAGGTGGCCGCCCCTGGGCATCCAGAAGTTTGAGCACTACCGGCTGGGCCGCTCGCCGGGCAAGGTCAAGGCCCAGAACTGGTGGCAATTTTACAATCGCAGCATGGCCGAGTGGGAGAAGCAGTTCTCCATTCCCCTTCGCCTCAAGGCGCAGGACTTCAAGATTGAGCGGCGGCCTGTGATTCCCACGGTCTTTGAGAAGAAGGAGAAGACCTGGGTGGAGATCAAGGCACCGGGCTGGGTGAGCGGTGAACAATTGGGCGTTGCGAAAAACCGGGTGGTTTCGGTGGTGGACTGCCCCATCAAGCAGGGCAGCGTGCGGGTGCAGATTGTCAGCAACAAGCACAATATCTACGTGGCTGTGCCGTGTTGAATACCTCTAGATTGCTGAATACCTCTAAATGTCCCTGGACATTCGCGAGAGCCAGCCAATCATCCATTTGGTGAGAAATCCCGTCAAGAAGCAGATGAACATGATGGAAAACTCCCGGCTCTGTGTGCTGCCGTCCAGCGCAATGAAGCCGGAGCTGACGAACAGATAGGCCATGTAGCCGAAGACCATGGCCAGAAGCGGTATGGCCATGTACCAGAGCCTTTTGTAGCGCGAGGCCAGGCCGTAGCGGCGCAGGTCATCGGCCACTCCCGTCAGTATCTGGGCCGAGGAGCCCAGGCCCGCGAAGAAAGAGGACCAGAGGGGCACGCCCAGAACGCTCACTTCAGAGAATCTGGTGATCAAAAAGCTGAAGAGAATGATGGCAAGAGAAGCGAAGATCACGGCATAAAGCCCGTAGAGCTTGAAGAAGTAAGAGAGGGTCCTCAGGCTATGAAATCGAGAGCCTTTGATTTTGATCTTGGAATCGTTGATGGCAGAGGTAAGCTCGTACCTGGCCCGGTCGCAGTAGAGAAATGACTCGGCGAGGTTCTCCTTGTTGTACTCCTTCAGGGCCAAGACATAAAAGTCATAGCTATCTTTTATGTCGATGGAACTTCGGTGGGCTGCCTGAAGCATGCGGTCCAGCCTCTTGAGGTCTACTTCCACCTCAGAGCATGATTGCGGGATAGAACAGGCTTTGGAGTCAGCGTCCACAACTAAATTAGTTAGTAGATTAATATAAATAGTTTTCGTGCACCAGAGAACGCACCTAACATAATAAAAATAATTTTTGTTGATTTGAATTTTTGGTTGTCTGAGATTAATCTGGATATATCTAAAATATGAATAAGATTAATCATACTATCGCCACCTTCCTCGCGGCTCTTATCTGGCGAAGAAGCTTCTCCTTAAGCGAGTCCTTATGCCTTCTATTAGCAGAAGTTGCGATGGAAAACTCTGGCAGTGCTATCTGATTTATCTCCTCGATCATGCTCTCGGCAATGTTGCAGCATTCGTCCATCCCGCGATCCGGAGCGGAGCGGTTTTCTTTAACAACTTTTTCCATATGTTTAGATAATTCGTCTTCATTAAAAAATTTTTCCCTTGTTAAAAATGCCTGCGGCCTTCAAGAGCTCTTGCAAATCAATCAATTCTGGCTCCGCCCGGTCTCATTTACGAAGTGCAGACGGGAGCAGCAGGCGGCAGGCCGCCATACTTTAAATACTCCGTGGAATAATTATATGCTATGCTTGATGATCAGATCTTCTGTCCTACTTGCGGTGCCGATACGGAGCATACTTTGATAAAATCCGGGCAGGAGAATCTAGTGCGTTGTGAAGAATGCGAAACGGTTCATTCCGTTCAGGTAGAGCGCGAGCGGCTGGTCAATCTCAAAGTCATAGTGAGCAATGACGAGCTATCTGAGCCATACTTTATCAAAATCCCGGCTAAAGAGATGTTGCACGTCGGAGATGAGCTTTTAGTGGACGATCCTGCCAAAGATGTAGTCATGACAGAGATCGCATCTCTGGAGACGGATCGTAGGGTCAGCAGCGCTCCTGCTGAGAAGATAAAGACCGTCTGGGCCCGTGCCACGGATGATGTGCCGCTCAAGATCTCCGTCTATCGAAACGGCAAGACCCATTCGCTCAAGATCAACGTTGCCGGCGACGAGGTCTTTGAGGTTGGGGAAGCTCGAAAAGTGGAAGGGTTCAAATTCGTGATCGTTAAGATGAAGCTGCGCGGCGAGGGCTTTGCCGATGAAGCCGAGGCCAAAGACATACAAAGAGTGTGGGGTCGAGAGCTTTGAATAGAGAGCAACTCTTGGGCAGCCTGCAGGACAACGTAAAAGAATCTGTCATATCAGCAATGTCCCGCGTTCCAAGAGAGCTCTTCCTTCCCGAGGCTCTCAAAAGCCGGGCATATGACGACACACCACTTCCTATCGGCAATAACCAGACCATCTCCGCTCCTCACATGGTGGCCATAATGTGCGATCTTCTCGATCTGCAGCCGGGAATGGTAGTCCTGGAGGTGGGGGGAGGGAGCGGCTATCATGCCGCGGTGATGGCGACAATGGTAGGTCCCAAGGGACATGTCTATTCTGTGGAGCGCATGCCGGAGCTGGTAGCGATGGCCAGAAAGAATCTGGAAAAAGCCGGCATAACGAATGTGACCATGATCGAAACCGACGGAAGTATCGGCCTGGCGGAGCATGCGCCTTACGATCGCATAAGCGTGGCTGCGACCGCCCCTAGGGTCCCCGAGCCGCTCAAGCAGCAGCTCAAAGTGGGTGGAAAAATGGTCATTCCCGTAGGCCGGGACTATCAGGAGCTTTATCTGGTGACAAGGAAGAACGGCTTTTCTGTGGAGGAGAAGATGGGTGTGATCTTCGTTCCGCTCATTGGAGAAGAGGGTTTCAAAGAAAAGATCTAATATATTCGCGGCAACGATGACACTTTTGAGATGAAGCCCTTAGCAATCATAATCATGGACGGCTTCGGCATAAGCCCAATAGTTGAGGGCAATGCCATTGCCAAGGCGCGTAAGCCCAACCTGGAACGATTCTGGAAGAATTACCCAACCACAACCCTCGCCGCCTCGGGCCTGGCAGTGGGGCTGCCGCGCGGCCAGATGGGCAACTCAGAGGTAGGGCACCTCAACATGGGAGGCGGCAGAATCGTCTACCAGGACTACACTCGAATCAGTCTGGCAGTTGAGCAGGGCACAATTGCTGAGAATGAAGTCCTGCTTCGGGCAATGGAAAGAGCAAAAGGCTCCAGGCTTCATCTGATAGGCCTGCTTTCTGACGGTGGAGTGCACAGCCATAACACTCATCTTTATGCGCTTTTGGAGATGGCCGGGAAAAAGGGGCTGGAGAATGTTTATGTGCACGCCGTTTTGGACGGCAGGGATGTGCCTCCCCGAAGCGCTCTCGCTTATTTGCAGGAGCTGGAGGAGAAGCTGCAGCAGATCGGCACGGGCAAGGTGGCTACAGTCTCGGGTCGCTACTACACCATGGACAGAGACAAACGCTGGGAGAGAGTGGAGAAGGCCTACCGCTGCCTCACCGATGGCGAGGGGCTGCATGCCATTACGGCCAAAGAAGCAGTGGAAAACGGCTACGTGCGAGGCGAGAATGATGAATTCCTCCAGCCGACCCTGGTCGATAGAGATGGACTGGTACAGGACGGGGACAGCATCATATTCTTTAATTTCCGGCCCGACAGAGCCCGCGAGATCACCAGGGCCTTCGTGGATAAGGATTTTCAGGGCTTTGCCCAAAAGCCGATACGGGTTTTTTACACCTGCATGACCCAGTACGACGCCACATTAAACGTGCCAATTGCCTTCCCGGCGCAAAACCTCGACGACACTCTTGGCGAAGTCGTTGGTCGCGCCAGCCTCCACCAGCTGCGCATAGCCGAGACGGAGAAATATGCTCATGTCACTTACTTCTTTAACGGAGGAAAAGAAGAGCCCAATCCAGGGGAAGACCGGGCCCTCATACCTTCTCCAAAAGTTGCCACCTACGACTTAATGCCGGAGATGAGCGCCTTCCTGGTCAGAGATGAGGTGATAGCGCGCATCGACTCCGGCAAGTATGACCTCATCGTTCTCAATTTCGCCAATCCCGATATGGTGGGCCACACCGGCATATTCGAGGCCGCCGTGAAAGCGGTCGAGGTCGTGGACGGCTGCGTGGGAGTCGTAGTGGATGAGATTGTGAAGAAGGGCGGCGCCGTGCTGCTCACCGCTGACCATGGCAATGCAGAAAAGATGATCGATCTGACCTCTGGCCAGCCACATACCGCTCACACCACCAATCCAGTGCCTTTCACGCTGATAATAGATGACGGCCAAAAGTACAGCCTGCGTGAGGATGGAATCTTGGCCGATATTGCCCCCACGGCATTGCAGCTCATGCATATCCCCCAGCCGAAAGCGATGAGCGGAAAGAGCCTAATCATATAGGGAGACCGAGATGGTGAGAGTGCCACAGAAATACGAAGAATGCATTTACTGGAAGGATCAGGAGACCGGCTTTCTTGGCTATTGCCTGCATCCCGAAGCCAGGGCCCGTGAGCCATGCATTCTCAATGTTGAAGACTATTGCCGTCTTCGGGATCCGCCAATGGTCAAAGAGCCGGCATCAGTCCATAAATGCGTGATCTGTGGTAATACTATGAGTTCTGATGAGTATGAGGCTAATGGCTGTATTTTCTGTGGCTGCAATGCCGAGCCTCTCGTCTGCTCGGAGTCTTATGATGTGCGCGATCGGGAGTGAAGAAGACCCTGGCCTCATATTTTGTCAAAAACTAATAATCCGTGATTTCAGATAGCTTCTCTACTCCCAGCATCTGCTCTGTGATGCGGTTATTTAATTTAATGCTTGGCGAGGAACATCAGATCCTCGTGCAATATCGCTGATCGCATCAGTTTTTCCGCAAAGCATTTAATATACAGTCAGGGCTTATTAGGCATATTTTATGAAGGAATGCAAGATGCCCGAAATTATCCCCTCGCCAGATCCCAACTACCTCATGGACCTGCTAAAAAAGATCATCAGTTTTAAGACCATTGCCCCTCCCGGAGGCTGCTATGAAGAGATTGTGGATTGGCTCGTCCCCATCTTTCGGGAGATGGGCTTTGCTACGCAAAAGATGGTCATGCCCGAGGACGTCTTCGCGGCAAAATGCTGTGACCCGCGGCTGGTGGGCGATCGCTTAAATCTGCGCGCCGACCTTTCTGTGGGAGCAGAAAAGACGCTGGTGATCTATGCCCATCTGGATGTGGTGCCAGCAGAAGGAAACTGGGATAGCGATCCCTTCCTGGTTGTGCAAAAGAACGGAAGGGCCTATGGCCGGGGCGTCTCCGACTGCAAGGGATCGATCGCTGCCTTAATTGCCGCGTTGAAGGCGCTCCTGGAGAGCGGCAAGCCGAAGTACAATCTCTCTGTTCTTTTAACCACGGATGAGGAGGTAGGAGGCTACTCCGGCCTGTGCTATCTCACCGATTTGGGACAGGTAAAGGGAGACCTGATGCTCTGCATGGACGGCTTTTCCGATGACGTGGTGATAGGCAGCAACGGCATCATAACCTGGGATGTGGTTGTGCATGGCCGGTCCTCGCACAGTGGCTCCAGTTTTCTGGGGATAAATGCCGTGGAGAGATCGATACCTGTCATGGATGCGCTCATGGATCTCAAGAAGGTCGTGCAGGCCAGGCGATCTCTTCTGCCTGCCAGCACCGCCCTGGAAGCTTTGGGCAAGAAGAACCTCATGCCCATACTTAACATTACTATGATCAACGGGGGCATCAAGGAGAACATTGTGCCTGACAGGTGCACTTTGCGCGGCGACCGGCGTGTGATACCGGAAGAGAGCATGGATGAAGCCATGGCGGAGATAGAGAGGACACTGAAACCGCTGGATGTCGACTTCGATCTCAAGTTTTATCCCGGCTATCCGCCCATGAGCGTGAATCCGGATCATGCATGGGTGACCGAGGTGAGGGAAGCGGTGCAAAAAGGCATGGGCTTTTTCCCTCGCCTCTCCGGAGCGCAGGGAAGCCTAGATCAGGCCTATGCCACAGAGAAGACCGGCATTCCTACCTGCGTCTTTGGAGTGGGACGGCAGCTGGAGAGCAATATCCACGGCCTGAACGAGAACGTGCGCGTAGCAGACCTGCAGGGTTTCGCGAGATTTTTAATTGAACTTCTGCGAGCCTGAAGCAAACGAGACAAATGAAAGTAATATCCGTAGTAGGAACCAAGAAGACGGGCAAGACCACACTGGTGGCCGCACTGGTGGCATCGCTGGCCAAGTACGGCAAGGTGGGCACGATCAAGAACATGGCAGGCCATCCCGTGGACCGGGGCGACACCAAGCGTCACTTCGATGCCGGAGCGGACGTGGTCATTGGCCTGGGAGAGGCGCGACTCAAGGTGACGCGAGAGCGGGGGAACCTCGAATCTGCGCTGGCCGAGCTTGAAGCGGAAGGGGCGGATTATGCCGTAGTGGAGGGCTTCAAGCACAGCTCGCTTCCCAAGATCGTCATGGGCGACATCGAGGTGACGAATGTTATGAGAAGGGTGAAGCTTGCTGAGGTGGATGAGGCACTGGTGGAGGAACTAACGGAGATGGTGCGGGGGATAGAGGACTGAATACAGAATTTTTATCGTATTTAATTGCATTTAAAGATTGGAATCACCTTTGCCACAAGATATGCGCTTCTTCCATGGGAATGAACGCCTGCGCATGATGTGGCACAATTCGTGGGGTGTAGTCCTCCACTGCCCTTTTTGCCGGCACTCTCGCCCCATAAACAAATCCGTTTATTGCGCCCGCCAGTGGTCCTTGCCGCACCATGACAATCTTCTCCGGGCCGCTCTGCACGGCTTGCCTGGTATCTCCCTGACTTAGCTCCGCTCCCTGCACTGCCTTTGTATCATCTTTGTCCTGAGGATCATGATAGTTTTGCTCACCTCCGAGCAAGGGATCAGCATAAAGCTCCACTTGCACATCTTCGGGATGAAGCTCTCCCAAATAAGCCTCCACAGAAAAGAACCAGAAATCGCCCTCCTGACATGTGGTAAGCCTGCCGAATCGCAGCTCCTTCCAATCATCATTAAGCCGCTCCTGCCACGCTGCCAGCTCCTCTGCCAGCATGGCCCCGTTCGCTGTTCTCTTCCGATAGGCAATAGTAGCCGGCCGGTAGATCTTTTCTACATACTCCTGCATCATCCTGGCGCTGTTATACCGAGGTGTGAGGCGGGCCATGCTGGCCTTTACCATAGCCACCCAACCTTTTGGTATGCCCTCTTCATCTCGCTCATAAAAGAGAGGCACAACCTTCTCCTCCAGCAAGCGATAGAGCATATCCGCTTCCTCATTATCCCGGCCCGGCTCGCTGTGCTCCCGATCGTCTCCCAGGCACCAGCCCACCTGAGGGTCATAGGCCTCATCCCACCAGCCGTCAAGGTTAGAGAGATTGAGTCCGCCGTTGGCCAGCACCTTCATGCCGCTTGTGCCGCAGGCTTCGTTGGGCCGGCGGGGCGTGTTGATCCAGACATCCACTCCCGGCTGCAGGTGCTGGGCTAGGTCGATGTCGTAGTCTTCTAAAAATACGACCCGATCGGAAATTTCGGGCCGCGCGGCAAAGTTGACCATCTGCTTTACCATCTCCTTTCCCTGCTCGTCCGAGGGATGAGCCTTGGCCGCCATGACAAGTTGAACCGGATGCTGGCTGTTAGTGAGAATGGCAATCAGCTTCTCCGGATTTTTGAGGAGCAGGTCGGTGCGCTTGTATGCGGTAGCCCTTCGGGCAAAGCCCAGGGTGAGAACATTGGAATTCAAGACATGCCGGGCAAGCTTCAGTTCCTCCTGCCCGGCCCCCCGTTCCTGAAGCTGCCGAGCATGACGGCGGCGAACATATTCCACCAGATCCCTTCTGGCCTCAGCCCTAAAACACCAAATCTCTGAATCGCTGAGCTGGGAGATGCCATCTTTTAAATGGTCAATGCCCTCCGGCCAGCAGTCTCCAGGACAGGCTTGTGTCCAGAGCTTCTGAGCAGCCGGTGAATCCCAGGTGGGGATGTGAACGCCGTTGGTCACATACCCCACAGGCACCTCCATCTCCGGCCAACGGGCAAAGTGTGGCTGAAAGATCTTGCGGCTTACCCGACCATGCAGACGGGATACGCCGTTGACGTGACTGCATCCTTTCAGGGCTAAATGAGCCATAGTGAAAGGAGCATTCTCATCTTCCGGTTGGAGGGCGCCCAGAGCCATCAGATCAAGACGGGAGAGACCCAAAAGATCCGCATAAAATTTGGCATATTTGTCCACCAGAGCCCTGTCGAAATGATCAAAGCCCGCTTCGACCGGGGTGTGAGTGGTAAAGACATTTCCCGCTCTGGTGGCCCAGAGGGCCGCTGCCAGAGAACAGCCTGCTTTCTTCATGAAGCTGTTGGCCCTGGCCAGGACCACAAAGGCTGCATGCCCTTCATTTAAATGGCAGACTTCCGGTTCTATTCCCAGCTTCTCCAAAACCTGCCAGCCACCGATGCCAAGCACTATCTCCTGGATCAGCCGCCGCTCCAGGCCGGGAGCATAGAGGTTGGCGGTAATGGCCCTATCCCAGGGGCTATTCATAGGATCATTGGAATCGAGCAGATAGAGATTCACACGGCAGACATTAGCCTGCCAGACGCGCAGTATGAGAGACCTTCCCGGAAGGCTGATCTTGACTCGCAACCTTGATCCGTCTTTATATCGGGCCGGAACCAGCGGCATGGTGTCCGGATCGTTATAAGGAAAGGCCTCCACCTGAGAGCCGTCCTGCGCCAAAAGCTGGCGGAAGTAGCCCTGCTGGTAGAGCAGCCCAATTCCGGTGACGGGAACAGCCAGATCGCTGGCAGTCTTGAGATAATCTCCCGCCAGCATGCCCAACCCTCCTGAGTATATGGGCAGCGCCTCGGAGAGACCGAACTCCATGCTGAAGTAGGCAATGGAGGCAGGATCATCCTGCCCGGCTGGGGCAGGCTTCTGTAGCAGCAGGGATCTTCTCTCCTGCCAGGATGAGATCTCTTTAACCAGGTTCTCATCTCGGGCCGCTTCCCGCAATTGTGCCTGGGAGACATTCTGCAAAATCAGGTAGGGATTCTTGGTCTTCTCCCAGGCCTCAGCATCGAGCAGCTCCCAGATATTATCTGTGGTCTGCCGCACCGTCCAGCGCAGATCCAGGGCGAGATCAGCCAGACCTTCCAGGCCGGGAGGCAGATTAAGGTCAGAATGGGGCAACATCACTTCTTGTTATCAAGCTCATGGGAAATCAAACTTTCGTGCAAAGGTAAAGGTGATCTTAAATAGAAAAAAATGCGTGTTAGTTATCATTCTATCGTTCTGGATGGGTGGGTTTATGAAAATCAATCGGATAATAATACCATTGGCAGCAATTGCTATCATCTGCCTGTATCCCGGTACAGCTTCGGATTCGTCACTTCCTGCATCGGATCAGGAATCCAGTTGGTACACTTACGAGACTCCCAAAGACTCTGCTCAGCTTGTGGAGGATGGATCGATAAGCGCACTGCCGGATAAAAGCAGCCTTGTGATAGTCGATTCCACGGGCAAGCAGTCGCGCACCTCCTTGGAGATCCCCACCGGCAATTGGGCACAACTTCGGCTGATGCCGGAGGCAAGCGGAGAGCTGCAGCTCTTCAGCCTCTACCCCACGGGCTCTGTTGCCACAATCCTCAACGCTTCGGTGGAGAAGGGCAAGAGCTACACGGCATGGTACCAGGCCGGACTGGAAGGAGATTATGAGCTGTGGTTTACTGTAGAAGAAGCTACGGCAAAGAGCAATTCCGTAAAACTCCTTGTCCAGGAATCTCAGGCTGCAGAGGAAACTGCGCCCATGGCTGCCGGAGCCGGCGGAGTCTCAAAAGCCATTGGCAGCGCGCCGCGCATGTCCTACAGCATGGCCTCTCCTGCTATGGCAGCGAGCCCCAGCATCGGTTTTTCTGCGGGCGGCGCCAAGGACATCAGCAGCTTCCGGGAGAACATCAAGCAGGACTATTTGCCCTTGCCAAGCGACGTGACCTACGAGGGCCTGTTTTATGATTACTACTTTGATACCGGCGCAGCAAAGGAATGCAATAAGCTCTTCTGCCCTTCCTACAGCTATGCGGTCTCTAAAGATCCCTTTTCACTACAGCCGCAATACTATCTCTCGGTGGGCCTGAACTCCGGAATAACGGATTTCCAGAGAAAGAAGCTTAACCTCGTGGTGGTGCTGGACTTCTCCGGCTCCATGGGCAGCCCCTTCGATGAATACTACTACGACCGCTTCGGCAATAAGGTAGAGCAGAAAGGGGACGAATCGAGCATGAGCAAGACCAAGATGCAGATTGCCGATGAGTCGGTGGTCGCTCTCCTGAGCCACCTCAAGCCGGAGGATCGCTTCGGGCTGGTTATATTCAGCGATGATGCCTTCCTGGTCGATCCGCTCACCAGCGTGGCTGACAAAGACCAGGATCGCCTGAAGAGCCGCATCCTCAAGATCCAGGAGACGTACGGGACAAACATGGAGGCGGGAATGGAGGAGGGGACCGCCCTCTTCGATCGGTTCCTGCAGGCCGACAAATCAGAGTACGAGAACAGGATAATCTTTTTGACCGACGCCATGCCCAACATGGGGGAGACTGGCGACCTGGGGCTCTACCGCATGCTGGAGGATAATGCCGATCAGGGAATCTACACCACATTCATCGGCATCGGCGTGGACTTCAATACTGAGCTGGTGGAGAGCATCACCAAGATCAAGGGAGCCAACTACTACTCGGTTCACTCTGCCGGCGAATTCAAGAAGCGCATGGACGATGAGTTCGACTTCATGGTCACGCCGCTGGTCTTTGATCTGCGCCTCAAGCTGGATGCGCCGGGCTACGAGATTGAGAAGGTCTACGGCTCCCCTGAGGCGGACCAGGCCACGGGCGAGCTCATGAAAGTCAATACCCTCTTCCCCTCCAAGGCCGAGGAGGGCCAGGTTAAGGGCGGAGTGATTTTGGTGAAGCTGAAGAAGCTCTCCAATGTTGGGAACATGCGGCTTGCCGTAAGCTATCAGGATAGAAATGGAGTGCTAGATCGCGATGAAGCCGAAGTGGATATGGCAGAAGCAAGTGCCGATTTCTACCAGAACGGCGGCATAAGAAAAGCCGTGCTTCTCTCTCGATATGCGGATCTGCTCAAGAACTGGATGATAGACGAGAGGAAGGCGGCAGATAAGGGCTGGAAGATCGTGCCGTCTGTGACATTAGCCAATGGAATTGTCATCCCAATAGAGCTGGGTGAGTGGGAGCGGCAATCTTTGCCCCTGGCCGTCTCCGAGCCCTATCCGGAGTTGTTTGGCAGGTTCCGGGATTACTTCCAGATGGAGTCGCAGGCCATCGGCGACAGCACACTGGAGCAAGAAGAGGCGATACTAAAGAAGCTGGAAGGCTTCGCTGGACCGACTATGAAGGGAGGGCAAAGGTGAGAAGGAAATTGGTGAAAACGGCTTTCGGATGATCGGAAGCCGTTTCTTTTTTGTCTTCTATTTTGTTTTCTGTCTGCTTTACTGCGTTATCAGCACTTCCTGCAGCGGCCTTCTTGTCGAATGCTCCGAGGTCGACTTGGCATAGCCCAGCCGGAAGGCCTGTTGCACCTGCAACATCCCTGATTGGGCAGGCAAGAGAACGGTCAGATTTGCCTTTGTCTGAGGCACCTCCAGTGCCTGGCTCATGGGATGCAAGCCTATGCCCAGAGCTGTGGCGGCAAGCCAGAAACGCTCCAGGGTCCTTCCCGCCTTGATGGATGATATGCGATCGTTATTTGCTGTGCTGATGAAGCCCAGGTACTGTGTGCTGTTGATCAGATCAGCGTCCTTTTTAGTTTGCTCGGGTCCCACATCTAAAAAGACAACCGCCATCTGAGCCATCTTGGCCTCAATACCTGTGGGCCCCATGACGCCCAGGCCCAGCCAGCGGCCCAGCTCGCTCTTAAAGTTGACATCGGAATACTGAATGCCATTTGCCTGGACTACAAGATCCCGGAAGCTTTTCTTAATGGCAGAATCGCGGGTTATGAAGATCCCTACGTCAGGATCGGAGCTGAGGCTCTTGATCGTCTCCAAATCGGCTTCCGAGATAGCCTGCGGCTCGTAAGGATTGCGGTTGGTCTGGCGGGAAGTTATGGCATAAAAGAGCCGGGAATCCGAGGGAGGCCTTGAGTTGGTCAGCAGTGAGACTGTAGCCACATGGTCGTCCGGGCCGGGGAAGTAGGAAACGCTGCAGTTGTAGCCGAAATGCTCAGCTGCGATAATCAGATTTTCCAGGGCACAGCCGAGGCTTAGGTATTGCTCCCTTCGATCGGCATCTGCGACCTTCAGCCATCCAGATTTATCGGCGAACACCCGGATATTGCCCTCTGAGACGTTAAACATCCAGGGCTGGCTGTTATGGCTGGAGGGCGCTAGTATGGCATAATTGAGCAGGAAGGTCAGCTTCTCCACCGAGCTGGAATTGGTGGGAAAGTCGCTCTCTTTCACATCCCAGGCCTGTAAAGATGCTTCGGGCTGCATTAAAATTCCCGGCAGTACCATTCCTAAGAAGAGGAATACGCATAATAAAACAACCTTTGTGGCCGATACACCCATATTTTTCTGCCTCATGCGATTGAGCTTTGTATTAGGCTCATTGGAATCAAATGAAATATACTCTGCGGTGTGCCAAGCATTTGCAGATAAAACCGAACAATTATTTTTAAACGTAATACCCCGCTGCTTGCAGCGGCTGGGATAAAGGGCATGCGTATTCAACTATATCATGGCAGCTTTTGCAGCTCCCCAAGTCCTTCGACGCCATCGGTTCTATGACATTATCTGCGATTTTGATGATAAATTCGCACGTAATTTGGCAACTCATCATAAACATCTTTAAAGCAGCTATTATTACGATGATTATTCTCACTTCATAATTTGATTCAGATGATTTAATTAAATTTAAATAGCTAAAAATTCTATTATTAATTAGGGCCTGCAGAATCACTATGTAAAATTCCTCTGAAGGCTCGAATATCTAAGGAGGGAAAAAATGACCCGAAGATTGGCCCGACCAATTATGGCCGGATTCATAGCGTTTCTACTGCTCCTGGGATGCTGCCTAGGAGCCTCGAACAGCACGTTTGCCTCTAGTGGCCTACCCCAGGCACCTGACGAAGCCAAGCTCAATGAGATCCTTAATGATTTCGAACAGTACGCCGAGATGGGCATGAACGACTGGAAGGTTCCCGGTATGGCTGTGGCCATCGTTCGTGGGAACGAAACCGTATACCTCAAAACCTTTGGTGTTAAAAAAGTGGATTCCAGCGACCGAGTTACTCCCGACACCATCTTTCAGATAGGATCTACCTCCAAGGCATTTACCGCCGCCCTGGTGGCCATGCAGGTGGATGCTGGGAAGGTTAAATGGGACGACAGGGTGATAGATCACCTTTCGGACTTCAAGATGTATGATCCCTGGGTCACCAGGGAGTTCACAGTGACGGATCTAATGGCACAGCGCAGCGGGTTGCCAGCGCACACCGGAGATGATCTGGTTACCCTGGGCTATGATCGTGATTACCTGGTGCGGTCATTGCGCTATACAGAGCCTGAGACCAGTTTCCGCTCTGCCTATGCCTACCAGAACACTTTATTCCTGGCCACCGCAAAGCTGGTGGAAAACCTGACTGATGAGAGCTGGGAAGAGAACGTCCAGAAGAAGATCTTCCAGCCACTGGGAATGTCCAACTCCACTGTGGACATGAAATCTTTCCAGCAGGCCGAAGACGTGGCCTATCTGCATCAGATTAGAAACGGAAGTGTCACTGCCTTGCCCATGGACTGGAGATACATGGATTGGGTCTACATCTACGGCCCAGCCGGCGGGATCAACTCCAACATAATTGATATGACCAAATGGCTGCGCCTGCAGATGCACAACGGCAGCTTTGAGGGCCAACAGCTCTTAAGTGAGAACAGCACCCTTTACATGCACTCACCCAAGACCATTGTAAGCCCGCTGGCGTCTGCGAACAACGCATACTATTGTCTAGGCTGGGTATACCGGGAGTCAAAGCCCTATCCAATCATCTGGCATAACGGAGGGACTCTGGGTCATCATAGCATGGTGGCTTTCGTTCCCCAGGCCGACATAGGGATTGTGGTATTATCCAATATAGATTCTGAGCTACCCGAATCTCTTGCCTATCGCTTCTTCGATCTGTACTTCGGCAATCCGGCAAAGGATTACAGCGCAGTAGCACTTGATCAGACAAAGATGATCGAGAACCAAACAATTGCCAGCTATCCCAAACAACCGACTTCGCCCGAACCGGCACTGCCTTTAGAAAGATACGTGGGCAACTACAGCGACCAAATCTATGGCATGATCAACATCAGCCAGGAGAACGAGTCCCTGGTAGCGACCGCAGGCCCTGGGAATGTGAAGATGTTCTTAACGCCATGGAACAGGGATACCTTCAGTATCTCCGAGCCTGAGTTAAGCGATCAGAAGGGGTTTGCACTGTTCCAAATCGGGCCGGATGGCCAGGCGAATAACCTGGAGATTATCGGAGGCGTTTTTACTAGCAAAGTCGCTTTTGAGAGGGAGGCATAGCTCAAAAGAGCCGAACGGTGTATTGAACTTGGTTCTTTACCCGTTCGTCAATATTTTAGTTCCAGATCAACGAAAGAAGCTATGCCGAGTATCAGAAGTGCAGCTGTAGAACCACCGGGTGCCTCATCTACCCCACCAATCAAGCCAGGTTCCTGACAGGGAGTACGCTCGCGCGCCAGGGGGCCGGGAGCACGCTTAATGGCATCATCGAATGGATATTAAACCCCTTCAGGACCTGCCCCTTCCCCGTGTCCATTCATCGCTACCATCTGGGAGCAATTCAAGCAGATCAGGCTATCCTCGATGTCCGTTATGTTTCCTTCGTAGGACACGCTCGGCCCAGCCCCGATGTTGTAGCTTACCCGGACGTAATCACCAACCTCAGGATGCCTCGCATCTGCAGCGATGTTAAAGGATAGACATAAGGCCACTAATAAAAATCATAGACTCAACATTAAAATAAAGCAAAATTCTTTTTTGGCAAAGTTTATTTGTAAGAAGTAATTTCCTGTAAGATCACATGATCAGGAGGATTTAAATTGATAAATATATTAAGTTTTAAATCAATTTATAAACGATTAAAATTTTCTCTTGTAAAATGCAGTCTATTGATTGTCACACTTCTGGCACTTGGCACTTCCATAGCAACCTGTGCACCTGTTAATTCGACTGAAGAGACCGTTGAGCTTCAGATAGTGGCCTTAAATGATTTTCACGGCCAGCTTGAGCCACCCTCCGGCAACCTGACTCTCTACTATAACATCACCAATTATCCTTTTAAGGTGGCAGTTGGGGGAGCGTCTTACCTGGCCACCCAGATCAAGGCGCTAAAAGCCACCAATCCTAATACCGTTATTGTTTCTGCCGGGGATTGCATTGGCGCAAGCCCACTGGTTTCGGCGCTTTTTCACGACGAACCTACCATTGAGGCATTAAGCGAGATCGGTCTGGACTATTCCGCAGTGGGCAACCATGAATTCGACAAAGGGGCATTGGAGCTGCAGCGCATGCAGTACGGCTGTTGCAACAAGGTCGATGGCTGCCAGGATAAAGATCGCTTTGTGGGAGCGGGCTACAATTACCTCACGGCAAACGTGGTCAATAGTAGTACTAACTGCACGCTCTTTCCGCCCTACAAAATACAGGACATAGATGGAATCCCGGTGGCTTTCATTGGCGTATCCTTGAAAGATACTCCCACCATTGTTGCGCCATCCGGCGTCCGCGGCCTGGAGTTCCTGGATGAGGCTGATTCGATTAATGCCGTTGTTCGGGAACTGAAGGAAAAGGGAATAAAGACAATAATAGTCCTGATTCATGATGGTGGCAAACAGGTGGGGCTGCCCAGCGAGAGCAAAAATTTCTCAGGATCTATCATTGATATTGTCAAACGCAGCGATAAAGAGGTGGATGTATTCGTCACGGGACATACTCATCAGTCTTATGTATCCACCATTGACGGACGCGTCGTGACTCAGGCAGGCTCTCAAGGCAAGTTCCTTACCGACATCGATCTAGTAATCAGCAAAGAAACAGGAGACGTTCTTTTGGCCAGAGCCAAGAACGTAGCCGTCACCCGCGACGTACCTGAAGATGCAGATGTTTCAGAAATAGTAGAAAAGTACTCGATATTGGCGCAGCCTCTGGCCCAAGAGGTAATTGGATCTATAACCGCTGATATTTCCAAAAAGCCGAGCAATTCCGGTGAATCGGCTTTAGGCGATGTCATTGCCGATACACAGCTCTACTCTGCTGGCCAAGAGGGCGCGGTAGTCGCTTTCATGAATATTGGTGGAATACGTACCGATCTAATTTACAAGGCGAGCAAGAACGAAGGGCCAGGCAATGTGACTTACGGCGAAGCTTTCAGCGTGCAGCCCTTTAGCAATGACATAATTACCATGAATCTGACCGGCAGCCAGATCGATGAGCTGCTGGAGAAGCAGTTTGACAATCCGGCCCCTGGGACAAATAGCATCCTTCAGGTCTCTCGTGGCTTCAACTACACCTGGAACAGAAGCGCTCCTTCCGGCCAGAAGGTCGATATCAACTCCATCAAGGTCAATGGAAAATCCCTAGATCCGAAGGGCAGTTATCGCATTGCTGCCAACAACTTCCTGGCGGATGGGGGAGATAACTTTGCAGTCTTTAGTGCTGGAGAGAATAGGGTATGCGGGATTGGCGATCTGGATGCCTTTATAGAATACTTCCAGGCATTCTCGCCAGTCTCGCCCGGGCGGATGGACCGGATTGCAGTTACAGGTTAGCCATTTCGTTAACAAGTATCTGCTTAAGATCCCAGGCAGGCTGCAAGTATCATCTTGCTTGCATCCTGCGCAGGCGCGACTGGGCCTGGGATATCTCAAGTCAGCCTTGATCTTACCAGTAAAATCAGTCATACTCGTTTGGGTCCCAATAACGTCCGCGAGATCCGCTCAGGCCTGGAGGCTGGTGATGGGCATTCGGGAAGCTTGGCTTGGGATTAGCTGTATGCAAGGGTCGGCGGAGGAAATGCACGCAAGGGGCCAGCCCGGAGCAAGGGTCGCCTGTGTTCAAGTCAAGCGGAATCGCAGGTGGTGTTGCCCCAATGCGCAAATAGAGCAGAGCGGCTTAGATTAAAATACGATATTTATTATATGACCGTCTCAGATGCCCAAAGCGCGGGCCAATGGCTTAAAGATACTAAATGCGGTTAGAATGACCAGACCGGCCCTTATTCTCAAATCTGTTCTAACCAAAGCTAAAAAACGATTGGCTTGACTTTATTTTATTATATCACTCTTTCGGCAATTTTACCCATTGAATGCCAAACTACCAAAAGCTTTTTCGTTAAGTTCTTCTATCTCGAATGATTGGGAGGAACTGAGATCAAGATGTTGGATTCTGAAGGTGATAAGTTTTTATCTTTTCGCACCGCCATTATTCTGGCCGCCACAATCATGCTGCTTCACCTGACACTGGTGGTTCTCAGCGAGAGAAATGAGAACCTCCTTCCAATTGAGGATGGATTTGTAACTATGACCAGCGGGCTGGCTGCCGCCGCCTTGTTTTACACAGCGCGTCGATCAGTGGGCAGGGCCAGAAAAGCCTGGATAATGATTGCTGCCGCCATGTTGTTCAACACTCTTGGGGATTTATCCTGGTCTGTGATCGAGTTCGTCCTCCATCAGAATCCGTTTCCATCGGTGGCGGACATCGGCTACCTCATGTTCTACCCTCTCTTCGCTTTGGGCATATTTCTTCTGCCGGAGGTACCGTTTTCTCCTCGGGAGAAAATTAAGATCCTGCTGGATGCTGCGATCGTTATTGTATCAGTCACTTCGATATTCTGGGTCTTACTAATTGCCCCTATTGCTATTTCCATAGAAGTATTTGATCTGGAATCTGCGGTTTCGCTGGCTTACCCCGTCATGGACTTGCTCCTTTTCATCGCCCTCATAGAGCTGCTCTTCAGAAAGCTCGACTCTCGTGAACAGGGTCTCATCATTATTCTGGCTCTCAGCAGTGCGATATTAATATTAGCGGATGTGATCTTCAGCATTCAGATACAGCAGGGAACATTCGTCTCCGGCAGCCTCCTCGATAGCGGCTGGGTGGTGAGTTACCTACTCCTGGGGCTGGCAGGAATTCTGCAGATAAACACTTCGCCATTGGATAGATCTAGAGCTTCGGGCCTTGTTCAAAGCAGGAGGGCAGATTGGACTCACAACTTGCCCTTCCTTGGGATCAGTGCCGTCTTTTTGCTCTTCGTCTGGGGCCAGGAATTCTCACGTCCCATCAACTATTCTATGGTAACCGCCACCCTCGGACTCCTCATTGGTCTGATGTTCATCCGTCAGAAGGTGGTTTTTGATGAAAGCAATCAATCGGAAAAGGAAAAAACCGCAATTCTTAGCGGCCTGAAAAAAGTGGCAGTAGAATACCTCGATCCTCAGATGCGCATCATCTGGGTTAATTCTTCAGTTAAAGAGCATCTCGGCATCCCTGAGGACGAAATCAAGGAAAAACACTGCTTTGAGATCATCCAGGGAATCGATACGCCCTGTGAAGGCTGCACAGCCTTCAAGGCCCTGCAGACTGGTCAATCCCAAGAAGGAGAATTGATCACCCCTGACGGCAAGACCTGGCTATCTCGGAGCAGTCCTATCAAGGATGCCAGGGAGATGGTCACGGGAGTGGTCCACGTAGCTCTAAACATCAGCGATCGCAAGAAAGCTGAGTGCGCTCTGAAAGAGTCCGAGCGTCTTCTTGCGAGCATAATAAACTTCCTCCCTGATGCGACATTCGTCATCGACAAAGAAGGAAGAGTCATATCCTGGAACCAATCGATGGAGATGATGACCTGCGTCAAGTCCGAGCAGATCCTGGGAAAGGGTGATTATGAATACGCTCTGCCCTTCTATGGTGAGCGCAGACCGATACTGATAGATGCAGTACGCGGATCAGATCAGATTTTTGAAAACAGATATGATACTATGAAGAGGCAAGAAGACGGCACTCTCGATGCCGAAGCCTACATCCCTAATCTGCGCGGAAATGAAACCTATCTCCTGGGAAGTGCATCGGCTCTCTATGACTCTGACGGAAACTACTGGGGGGCGATCGAATCCATCCGTGACATCACAGATCGAAAACGCAATGAGAAGGATCTGCAGAGGGCCAAGGAGAAAGCAGAATCCGCCACGCGAGCCAAATCCGAATTCCTGGCCAATATGAGCCACGAGATCCGCACGCCCATGAATGCCGTAATAGGCATGACCGGCTTTCTGCTGGATGAGGACCTCACGAAGAGTCAGAGGGAGTATGTTGAAATCATCCGCAGCAGTGGAGATACGCTTCTCACCATCATCAACAACATCCTCGATCTCACTAAGATCGAAACGGAGATGATTGAACTGGAGTGCCAGCCTTTTGACCTGCATGACTGCCTTGATGTGTCTCTGGATATGGTGGCCGCGGATGCCAACCGGAAGGGTCTGGACATAGAGTACACCTTCGAAGACTATGTTCCAACGGTGATCCTGGGCGATCCCACCAGGGTCAATCAGATCTTGATTAATTTACTCAATAACGCAGTGAAGTTTACAGAAAAAGGCAAAATCATCATCTCTGTTTCAGGCAGAGCGGTAGAAGACGGCAACTATGAAATCCATTTTGCTGTAAAAGATATGGGAATCGGCATTCCAGAGGATAAGATGGGGCGCCTATTCCAGTCGTTCAGTCAGGTCGATGCATCGACAGCGCGCCGGTACGGGGGCACTGGCCTCGGACTGGCCATAAGCAAGAGGCTAGCTGAGCTGATGGGAGGAAAGATGTGGGCTCTGAGTGAGGTTGGCAAGGGGTCTACTTTTCACTTCACAATCCTGGTGGAACCGACCCTCTGTGGGCCTATTGAAATCGGTAGGCATGCATCGAGGGTCGATGTCCAGGGAGATCTCGATAAAGGTTTGAGCATACTGCTGGCCGAGGATAACTTGGTTAACCAGATTGTGACGCAGAAAATGCTCAATAAGCTGGGATACAGGGCAGATGTGGCGGCCAACGGCATCGCGGTCTTGCAGGCCCTGGAGCGCCAGCATTACGATGTGGTGTTAATGGACGTGCAGATGCCGGAAATGGATGGCCTGGAAGCTACCCAGGCGATACGTCAAAGATGGCCGGATCGGGAGCGACCAGTGATCATCGCTATGACCGCTTCTGCCCTCAAGGGCGATCGAGATATGTGTTTGGCTGCAGGCATGGATGGCTACGTAAGCAAGCCGGTCAAGATAGAGATGCTGAGGGCCGCTCTGGTGGCTTGCGGCAAGGGCTGCCCAAAAAAAAAATGCTGAGAGATGAGGTGTGCTGAAGATCCTTGCTTATCCGGGCTGCGATCGAGCGAGATCACTGTGGCCACTCGTGGCCGAAATGCCCACAAGTCTGGAGTTCTGAGGGGCGGCAGGGATGCAGCTTGGGCGGCGCTTGTGCCAGGGTTATTGGCAAGTCGAGAAAAAGGAACGGGAAGTATCTGTTTGCAGTCCTGCGCCGGCGGGCTGAGCTTGGGGTCTTCCTATGACACGATCTAGAATTCCAGTGATGAAGTGAAGGCAGGATGTGCGCCCCTTCAATGTCACAAATACGCGTCGGTTCGTCGAAGGAAGCCCCATCCTTTCGGGTGGGGAGGAAGTCACCGTTTGTCCATCTGGTAGCTGCATCAGCTCTTCTTGCACAGCACCTTGTCCATGAATATCAGATTCTCAGGCGCCTCGGCCAGCCTCACCTTTTCTCCCCGCACATCAACAATGGCATCGAGCCTCGTGAAGTGGACCTGCTGTATCCGAACTAAGGGCTCACATCCTTTCTGAAGATGCTCTTTAAAGCCATCGATCTTGCCGCCATCCCCCATATAATCCACAATGCGGCGGAAGAGCTTGGGGAGGATGGCCACCTCTTCAGTGATGGTCTTCAGGCTGGATACGGAAAATCCCCGAGTAGTCTTGTCGTTTGGCCATAGTCCCTTCCCTTCCGCTCGGGCGCTTGTCACAGCCTCTGTCAACGGAAGGCGCAGATCTGAGAAGAGGCCGTTGTAGTACATGGGATAGGCCAGGCCGCTACCAAGGAGCCGGTAGTTATAGCTCTCTTTGAGAATCGACTCATTCAGAGTGATCTCTGCTCCGTCTTTCTCCTCTGTCTCACCTGCGAAGACGAAGGCTACCGGGCGGCGGTTGCTCTCTGTGCTGCGGGACAGGATGTAACCCTCCGTACCGTCCTGGGCCTTGACCACAGTGCTATGCGTCTCATTCCAGACGACCTCATTAATTCCCATATGGGAGAGAAGGTAGCGGGTGGCGGCCCTGGCAGGTTTATTCGGCTGGCAAAAGCCCTGATAGTGCGTTTCCAGAGCATCGACGGCCTCGATGCGTAGCTGTGCATGGCCCCGCGCATTCAGCTCCACAGCTGGGCCGGAGAGCTTCTTCCAGAGAGAGGAGTCTTTGGCCTTGAATCTAATTGAATCGCCATCAGGACTGTAGCCCAACACGTGGAAGGTTCCCTTGATCAGAACAAACGACATTTATATCACCCTAAATAGTTTTTCAATGTACCTATTTTTAGTACTGAGTTATTATCCTTATTTAAATTTTTTTGTTATGTTATAAAATATTAGAAAACTCATAAAACTTCTAAAAGTAATCATGGTTTTCATCGCAATACCTCGATGCAAGCATCGGAGTATTGCGATAAAAATAAAATTTCTGATCTCCTCTTCCTTCTGCCCGTAAAGCTCGCATCTATTTTGCGGTCTGCAGCCTCGGAAACAAGATCATTTGCCCAGAACCTTGCAAGCAAAAATACCCAAATATTTCTTCCCTTATTTCCACTCATGCCACTACGGCTTCGTAGTAAGGCGATGGCAATGTGGGGTATGCCCAGAAGACATGGCGGAAGACATCTTCCGCCTTTTGGGCCACATCATCTTCTCCATACAGATCAACTGGAAGCCCGGTCTTGTCATTCCATAAAAAGTCCCGAATAGTCACGCGCACAGCATCACGGGTCGTTTCCTTGTCGCGCCACTGATCGATTCGGAGCTTCTCCTCCTTCAGCGTTTCCAATAATTCAGCAGCAACCTTTTTGATTCGCTTGATGTCGGGACCCTTTAGATCCGGCTTCTTCAGCAGATCGAAGATCGCTAATGATTCTTCATTAAGTTCTTCCCGAACCGCCCGGCCTTCTTCGTCATTGAGTTCTTGGACAAACTTGAGCAATGCCTCAAAGGTCTGCTCGATTTCCACCTGGTCCTTCTCACGATTATATTCTTCAACGATTTTCTCATAATGTTTTTGGAAGTCGGTTCGCAGGGGATTTTGTTGCAACAGTCGTTGCAGTCGGTTCTCTACAGCCTGGCGAAGGTTCTGGACCGTTGAGTTCATTGTCCGTTTTCGCTCTAGCTCCAGTTTGAGCCGATCGAAGTCGATTTTGCTGATGTCGTAGGGCTCCTTCCCTTCGGTGTCAGGACCAGGAGGGTGCACTCCAATTGCATCATCTACAATCTTTTGCAGCTTCCGCATGATGTCCGTAATGTCGGCCTGCTCGCGGTCCTGCTGGAGGCTTCTTGTAGACGATGTTAATAGCATCCCGATCAGCCCGGTGGGCGTTTACGCCTTGAACATTGATGCAGGCCTTGAACTTCTTGAAGACCTCCCGGCACATAATCTCGAAGCGCTTGCGGGTCTCATCATTCTCGTTGGCCGCTTCCTTGCACGCCACGATGGCTGCATTGAGCTCGAAGCCGGTCTTCTGGATAACGTCATCCAGCGATGCTCTTCGCTCGTCAAGGAAAGCTCGCACCAGGCCGATTGTTTCGGCCAAATCGGCAAGAAGCTCTTCCTCCGGCCTGGCCGGATCGATCTCGCCGCCCGGTTCGTCCGAACGGGTACCCGCAAAGGTTGCCAGCGCCTTGCGCAGATTTTTTAAAATGCCGCAGTAGTCGACGATCAGGCCGTTATTCTTGCCCTCGTTCACACGGTTGGCGCGGGCGATGGCCTGCATCAGCGTATGGGCTTTGAGAGGCTTGTCCAGGTAAAGCGTGGAGAGGCTTGGCACGTCAAATCCGGTCAGCCACATGGCGCAGACGATGGCGATGCGAAACGGATGCTCATCCGCTTTGAATGCATCGTCCAGGCCGATCCGCTGCATGTTGCGGAACTGGGGCTTGCTGTGCATTGACTCGGGCAGGTCGATGCCTTCCTTGATGAGCCTGCGGTGCGGAGTAATGTCCAGACCCCACTTGCGGAACTTGTCGACCTCGCCCTGCTCCTCGCTTACCACGACTGCCGCCCGAGTCTCCCGCATCCAGTCGATCTGCCGCTGCAAGTATATCTCCTCCTGGTCGTCAGCGGTGGAGGACAGTCCCGTCTCCAGTTCGGTGATGCGTTCGTCCCAATACTTGGTGATCAGGTTGTACATCCGCACGCAGGTTACCTTGTCTATGCAGACCAGCATCACCTTCCCATTCTCCCACGCCGTGGAGTAGTGCTGCACAAAGTCCCTGGCCACCTGATCGAGCCTTTTGTCTGCGGTGATGATGTGGTATTCGCGCTTGAGTTCCCTCTCCAGACGCTGTTCGACGTTGATGTCGTCGGTCTCTAGCTCCTCCAGCTTCTTGGCGATGCGCTCGTTGATGTCGCCGATGTCCACGCCCAGCTTCTCGCCGCGGGCGTCGTAGTAGAGCGGCACAGTAGCCTTGTCCTCCACCGCCCGCTGGAAGTCATAGGTCGAGACGTAAACGCCGAAGACCCGCCGTGTGATCTCATCGTCCTTGAAAAGCGGCGTGCCGGTAAAACCCATGAAGCTGGCATTGGGCAGAGCGTTTCTCATGTTGAGCGCCAGGGTGCCGTACTGGGTGCGGTGCGCCTCGTCGGTGATTACTATTATGTCGTCACGCTGGGTGTAGCCCTCGTTTGCGTCCACATTCTGATTGAACTTCTGGATCAGCGAGAAGATGTAGGACTTGTGCTCGGCCAGCAATCGGCTCAGGTGGGCGCCGCTGGCGGCCCGGCAGGGGTCGCGGTCGTTGTCCACCACGCCGCAGCCGGCAAAGGTCTTGTAGAGCTGCGTGTCCAGGTCGTCGCGGTCGGTAAGCATCAGGAAGGTGAAGTTGCCGCCCAGCTTGCGATGGACCTTGCGGGTGAGCATCACCATGGAATAGCTCTTGCCCGCGCCCTGGGTGTGCCAGAAGACCCCCAGCTTGCCCTTGTTTGTTTTGCGATCACGAACTGCATCGATTGCCCGGTTGACGCCCAGGAACTGGTGGTTTTTGGCGAGGATCTTCTTGGGCTCACCCCTGGACTCATCAAAGAGGATGAAGTTCTCCAGCAGGTCCATGAAGTTCCGTTTGTCGCAGATGCCCTTGAGCAGGGTCTCCATGCTTACCGCGCCCGGCTCTTTTTCGGCCAGGCGTTTCCACTCGTGGAAGTGCTCCCAACGGCTGGTGATGGTGCCGATCTTGGCCTGCTCGCCATTGCCGAACATGACGATGGCGTTGTGGTGGAAGATGTGCGGGATGGTGTCCAGGTAGTCGGAAAAGTTCTTCTCAAAGGCGGTCTTGAGGTTTTTGTGGATGTTCTTGCATTCGATGAAGAGCAGCGGCAGGCCGTTGACGAAACCGATTATGTCCGCCCGGCGGCGGTAGAGGTCGCCATGCACCCAGAGCTCACGCACGCAGAGGAAGTGATTGTTGGTCCGGCTCGTCGAAATCGAAGAGTCGCAGCCGCCGGCGCACCAGCTCATCCCTGTCATTTCTGAATGTCACCTGCACGCCCTCTCGCATCAGGGCGTACTTCTCCCGGTTGGTGGCGGCCAGGGTCTGCGAGGCGACTGTGGCGGTGATCTGCCGCAGGGCGTCGTCGTAGGCGGCATCGGGCAGGCCGGGGTTCAGTTCCGCCAGCTTCTGGCGCAGGGTGCGTGTCAGCACTACCTCGCGGTCCGAGGCGCGGCCCAGGAGGCTGTTCGGCCCGAAGTCCTCATTGTTGTAGGCGTAAACCGACTGCCAACCGAGGCGCTCCAGGTAGTCGGCTGTGGTCTGCTGAACGAGGGTGTCTTCGGTGTAGGCGGTCACAATAGTCAACCTGCGTAAATTATATTCAAAGATCTGCGAGCAAACAGAAGTAATTCAGCATCTACTACGTTTACCGAATCAGCGGAGGTGTTTGTATCGTGATGAAACTGGCTCGCATATTCATTGATCTCTTGAAGTTCTGCTACATGTTGGTGCAAATGCGAAAAAGGCCCTGATGTTGCAGGCGCGATGTAATCCGCTATTATCTTCCCAAACATCATATTTCGGGGGATATGCTTTGGAAATCGTCTATGGAGATTTCCTTCGAGTAGAGGGCGAATTGCCTTTGCTACGTCACGGATATTTGCGGAAGATGTTCCATCTACATATTCTGCGACCATATGATAGTGGCGGTAGTAATCTGATTCGCATTTTTTATCGAGATTACAATCGCAAAAGGCTGAATAGTTATCTGTTACTCGTGCGATTTCCAATACCTTTAGCGTGATTGGAGCCGATTTCAGATCACGGAGACGATCCCGCAAATCGCGTAAGAAATACGCATCATGAGACAGTATGATGAGTTGCTTGCATTTAATCGCTAATGAGGCAATGCGACGTATCGTCTGATATTGTCTATTGCGGTCCATGCTTGACATAGGGTCGTCTAAAACAATAATTTTCGATTCGAGAGCCTGATCATGTTCAAGTTTGGCAATGAAGAACGCCAACGCGAGGGTCCGCTTATCCGATTCGCTGAGTGTGGTTGAAAAATTGTGACCGGATGAGAAATCCGATTCTCCGACAAGTTCCACCTCTCGATTTCTTACTCCAAGACGGTATTGGGAACGTGGTTCGCCACTCCTACCTCGGTAGTCCGTGGATAGGTTTTTTATCAAGAAGGTAGCTCCAAATGTCGTAAGGATACTATTGATGCTCTCTTGATACTAGTGAGCGTTTCGTGCATCCGCGCATCTATCTGTTCACGAGTATCGCTCTTTTTCAGTTCTAGCCGCCTTTTTTTAGCGGTTGCGGACTGGTAATCTGCATGTGCCTGTACCACCTCAGATCCTTGTCTCTTGATCGACGCTTGAAGTCTAATAAGTTCTGTTTCTAGTTTTCTGGTATCTTCTGTTTTGAGCCCATTCTTAAATTCAGAGATTTTCTGTGCAATTGCAGCTAAAACCAAGTTGTAGTCGGTTAGCACTTTATTGATCTCCGCGATGTATTGCTCGGCAGCCTTAGCATCCTCCGACGCTCCAACTGCATCGAGTGGGTTGGCGTGTTTTCGTTGAGCTAGAGGAATCAACACATTGCGGACACTAACCAACATTTCTTTTAAGGCATCTCCATTTAATCTCGGTGGATCAATTTCTAGCTGATCCTTCCACGCATCTATTCTCGCTGCATTTGTTCTGGCCATTGCAGCAGCCGAATCTGCAATTGAATCAGCAAATGAGGACATTATCTTCGTTTCTAATTTGGTGACTTCATCCTTTAGATCTTGGTAAGCTTTATTGAAATACGATCGGTAAGCTGCTATAAGGTCTTGGCTAGTTACACTCTGGCCACAGAAAGGACATTCAACAGTACCCAGGAATGGCTGGCCTTGGCTGATCCAATCCTCAAATCCTTCAACACCATGTCTATCCAGATGGGCCTTCACTGTCGCCTCGGCTGTATTTTCAATATCTGCTAATTGTCGCGATAGAACGTTAAATATCGGACGCAGGTCAAAGTCCACTAGATTGAGAGCCGTAGGATCGCTTCTTGCAATTAGTATCTGTGCATTCCTGGCTGCACCAATACGTGTCTGGCATACACTGGTTAGCTCCTCTGCATATGCGATAGGCTCAAGGTCGATGAACTGCTGCAAGTCAAGAGGTGCTGCAAAACCTCGTAGTAGCTTCTCAGCATATCCAATATTAGTTGTTTGTTTTTGTATCTTTTTTGACAATTTATCGACGAGATTCTTCATTGGAATTATTGTGTCACCAAGAGCAAAATCAAGAAGTCCTTGCCTTTGATCTGCTCGTACAGAGAATCCTGAGTATACATTCTTTTCTACAAACTCAGAGTCGAACACTGAAATATCAGGAATCGTGCCAATCCAAGCACCGTTTTCATATTTTCGCAACTTATTATTATCAAGCAGCAGTTCTACTTCGGGTTCGTCGGTGACGTCTATTGTCCGCTTCGCCACCAACCGAGTCGCATCCGACATCTGACAAGCCCTCAGAACAGTTGCAAACGTGGATTTGCCCATAGCATTGTCGGCATAGACTGCTGTAGTTTGATCAAAAACCACAGCCCCTTTCGGGCAAGCGTGGCGGAATAGGCCAATATTTTTGATTTTGACGACCATCTTTATCACACTATCACCTCTCCGTTCATTAGCCGCGGCAGGAGAAGGTCGCGGGCTCTAGCTAGACCGTAGCAATGGTCTCTCAACAATTTAATTTGCCTCATGGTCGGACGGATTATGTCAGTGAACTGCGTCATGATTGTATCCGCAGGTCTTGGAATAAACTGATCTTTTAGGTACTTAAAGTGCCTTGCATAAAAATAGTTTGATAGATCTGTTGCATCTAATGCGAAGAATAGGTATTCCTGTGAAACTGCAGCGTCATTTGAGATAATCAATTGCGTTCCATCTGCACCACATGCAAATGGAAAATCTACGAACTTAAGGATTCGAGTGTGATCGCCAAATACTATCACGGGTTGTCCTATATCAATGACAGCCTCTTCATCATCAGTATATCCACCTATGAAATCTCGTGACTGATCAATACATGGAATTGGCCCATGCAACAGGTATTCAGACTGATTTATCTTTCCAGATCGTCTTATCTTCCCAAGAATATCTTTGACTTGCTTCCTCTCCCACCCCTCCGGCACCCCGTCCTTGATCCTGACATGCTCGTGGCCGGGGAAGCACAGGCGCACGAACCACTCCCTGTAGAGCAGCCGCGCCGCCTGCTCCAGCAACTGAATGCGCCGCCTGTTGTTCTCGATCTGGTCATCATAGGCGGAGAGGATGGAGGCAATTGCCTTCTGTATTTCCAAAGGTGGGACTGGAACCTCAAAATTGCGCAACACGGTCAGGTTGATATGGGGAACTCCTGAGGTGGATGCAAAGTTAGCGATCCTCTCAACGGCCTCACGGCTGGAAAAATAGTAGTACAGAAAGAATCGGTCTGCTTTGGTGGCGTCAACAGTCATCTTCATTTGGCTCTGGGAAACTACATAACGATCCATCGGTCATCGGTTAAGGACATTTAGGATGGATGTTGCACAATATTATCCTTTTTGTACTTAGGGTATTTTTATTTCAAGTTTAGTTATATATAGGTGCTGTGATCTAATTCTCCCCTCGAAGGGGTAGCAAATGGCAACAGATTGCTCGAAAGCAGAGCAGAGCTTCATAGAGAAGGATCTATGCACGATGTTTTCGCCTGAATTTTTAAGGAAGACCGCAATAGATACTGGTTTAATAAAACGTGAACGCAAGATAGATGCAGTCGTCATGTTTTGGGTTTTGACTTTGAGTTTTGGGGTCCGTCTTCAGAGAACACTAGCCAGTCTGAAACGAAGTTATGAGAAAGAAGCTCACGAGAAATTAAGCGATAGTAGCTGGTATTACCGCTTTACTCCAGAACTCGTTGCTTTTCTCAAAGCATGCGTTATTCATGGAATTGAATACCTTGCCAAAGAACAAAGCCATAATCTTAACAAAAAATTAGTAAAGTTCCAAGATGTATTGATTCAGGATAGTACGATAGTTCGGCTTCATACAAGTCTGGCCAAACTCTATCCGGCTGCTCGATCCAAAGGAGAAGCTGCCGGCCTTAAGATCGCGGTTCTTGTCAGTGCAGTTGGAAACACCCCGGAAAGCATTTCTATATACAAAGAACGCACTAATGAGCTTAAGACCATCAGAGTCGGCCCCTGGATAAAAGGGAAAATTTTGCTTATCGATCTTGGTTTCTATAAATATCAACTATTTGCAAGAATAGCTGAGAACGGTGGATTTTTTGTCTCTCGATCAAAGGATAACTCAAATCCGTTAATTATAAAGGCAAATCGAGCCTGGAGAGGCCAGAGCATAGATGTGTGCGGGACATACCTCCAAGATGTATTGCCGAAGCTTCAAAGACAAATTTTAGATGTAGATGTTGAAGTCTCCTTTAAGCGCAGAGCCTACAACGGAGTAAGAAGACCGGATACACATCGATTTCGTCTTGTTGCGATCTACAATGACGAAGATGAGAAATATCATACATATATTACTAATATTAATTCAGATATTCTTGAGCCTGAAGATATCGGAAAGCTTTACGGAGCTCGGTGGGATATCGAATTGATGTTTAAAGAGCTGAAGAGCAGGTACGCACTTGATGCCCTTGGTACAAAAAATCCTCAGATAATTGAAGCTATTATTTGGGTTGCTATTTTAACGCTTCTTGTTAGCAGGAGAACATATTTCAATGTGAGAAAAATTCATAAAGGTAAAAATATAGTGAGATTTACTCAGCTTAGGTGGAGCATTATTTTCGCAGAAAATGCGGATGATCAGCTAACGCTCCTTCTGCGATATATGGGAATAACAAGGACTTTGGAAACTATAGCAGGAGTTTATGATAGTCAAGCCCTTGATCCGCACGTCAACCGTGAACGCTTTAGAGCTGAGTGGTGGGCTTAACCGATGACCAATGCATAACGATCCGATACCCCTTCCACGGGAATGATTGCTACCTGGCCAAGGGTCCCACGCTGTGTGAATACTAAGTCACCTGGCTTGGCGAGATTGCTTGACAAGTCCTTGCGAACTTTTGAATCAGAGACATAAACGAATTCGTTCATGTCCAGGAAACGACCATTGTTTAGATTGGACCCTCGAATGACGGGAACACCCTCATCGACATAATCACGCAAAGTAAGATTCGAGCCAAATGGACCGCCGACAAAAGAGTAAGGCTCATCAGCAGCAAGCAATTCGAGCTTATTGCAAGGCCACCTCATATCCACAACCCCAGATGAAGGTTTGAAGTTTGAATGGCGAAGTTTGAAACTTCTACCCTCGTCTTGCTTTCACTCAAACCTCTCACTTTTATCTTCCTCATTCTCCCTCCAGCAGTTTAGCGATTTCTTCCGGGCTGGGGAGTTGTCCCTTGAGTTCATCAGGCAATTTCTTGAAAATCCGATAGGTTGCGACACCTATCGGCTTTACGGCATCGCTCAAGGCGTATTCAACGATAGTGCGTTTTTTCTCTTTGCAGAGGATGATGCCGATGGAGGGGTTTTCGCCTTCCATGCGCACCTGTCTGTCCAGTGCGGTCAGGTAAAATTGCATCTTGCCGACGAATTCCGGCTGGAATTTTCCGACTTTGAGTTCGATGGCGACCAGGCAGTGCAGTCGGCGATGGTAGAGCAAAAGGTCTATGAAGTACTCCTCGTCCGCCACCTCTAACCGAAACTGGCTTCCAACAAAGGTGAAAAGACCGCCCAGGGAGCGCAGAAAATCTTCGATTCGCCCGATGAGCGCCCGTTCCAACTCACGCTCGGAGTGTTTCTCACCTAGTTCAAGAAAGTCGAAGGTGTATTCGTCCATGACGGCGAGCTTCGCCTGGGCGCGAAGCTCAGGTGTAAGCGCCCTGTCGAAATTGGTCTGGCCGAGAATCATTTTTTCATAGCTCTGGTTTTCGATCTGGTGGATGAGGACGTTTTTCGACCAGCCGAACTTCTTTGTCATGCGGATGTAAAACTCACGCTCCAGCGGGTCGGAACATCGCTCCAAAATAACGAGATTGTGGCTCCAGGCGATTTCTCGCACCAGTGGTGCGAGTCTTTCGGAATCTCTGTAGGCTTCGTAAAAGGACTTCATCCGCCAAAGGTTGGAAGCGGAAAATCCACTGATGCCGGGGAATTCGCACTGCAAATCGCTGGCCAATTGTTGGACAATCGATTTGCCCCAGGTTTCACCTGCCTGTCTTTGTACGATCACGCATCCGATATCCCAGTACAAACCGACCAGTTCCTTATTGACCGCTTTGAGTGCATGATACTGCGCGGTGCGGACACGCTCTTTTATCTCAGCCAATAACGCGGCATAGTTGTTGATTTTCGGCTCAAGATCCCCGCTCATATCCCCAGCTCCTCGAAGTTCCTCTTGATCATCGCCGCCAGTCGCACCGCCTCAGCGTTGAGGTCTTCCAGCTCCACGTGAATCTCCCGCGCAGAGCTTCCTCGAAGTCGAAATCCTCATCCTCGTCCTCAGGGGCGACGCCCACGTAGCGTCCGGGGGTCAGGCTCCAGTCGTTGGCGGCGATCTCCTCGATGCTCGCCAGCTTGACCAGCCCCTCCACGTCCCGAAGCCTCGCCTCCGGGAAGCGTTCGGTGAGCCAGGCGGCCTGCTTCCAGAAGTAGCGCACCTGCTTGAGCGGCAAAGCGGCCCTCTGGCGGGCCTCGTCTGCCGCCTTGAGGGCGCGAGGGTATCTCTGCCGACCAGACGCCCTTTGTCTTGGAATCGCTCTTGCTGCCACGAGTTTCGGTCTGACGGCCGCCAGCTTGAAGAGAAGATCGGTCTGCTTGACCAGGTTGCGGCTGGCTTCGGCCAGGGGAGCAAGCCGGTCGACTGCCTTCTTCAGTTCGCCGTTGTCGGTCTTTTGCGTCTTCCACGTCTCTTGCTGTGCGGCAAGAGCCTTCTGGAACGTCTCGACGTCGGCCTGGAAGGCGGCCAGGGCTTCGATCAGCTCCTTCTGCAGGTCGGCTTCCTTTGCAGCTTCCTTCAGGAAAGGTTTCAAAGCAGTCGTGAATTCCGTCAGCGGCTGAATGGAGTTGCCGTTTTCGTCCTCGGTAGCTGAAGCAGGCCGCGGCCTCCTCAAGAGTGCGGCGGCAATAGCTGGAGACGAGGTCGAGGTAGCGGTCGGTCTGGCCCCGGTAGAGCCAGACGATGGCCAGCAGGTTCTGCTCCTGCTCGGGGGAAAAATCGTAGATCTTGCGTGTAACCTTGCGGTAGATGTTGCGCGCGTCGATCATCAGCACCTTGTCGCGGTGCTCCTCGGGCTTGTTCCGGTTGAGGAACCACAGCTCGCAGGGCACAGTGCGGGTGTAGAAGAAGTTGGAACGGACGGCGATCATCAGGTCCACGTCGCCGGTCTCGACCAGCTTTTGCCGCACCTTGGCCTCGCCACCTCCGGCGCTGGAGGCCTGGGACGACATGACAAAGCCCGCCCGGCCATGCTCGTTCAGGTAGCTGTAAAAGTAGCTGATCCAGACATAGTTGCCGTTGGAGACCTTGCTACTCTTGTTGACGCCCGGCAGCCCAAAGGGCAGACGCGGGTCGCTCTTGACCTTGTCGGCGTCGATCTCGTCCACGTTGAAGGGTGGATTGGCCATCACGTAATCGGCCTTGCCGACCAGTTCGTGCGGGTCTTCGTAGTAGGTGATCGCCTTCTTGATGTCGCCTTCCAGGCCGTGCACGGCCAGGTTCATCTTGGCCAGACGTATTGTGGTGGCGTTCTTCTCCAGCCCGCGAAAGGTGAGCCGGTCAGCGGGACGTGATCCCTGTTCCTCGACGATGCGGGCGCTCTGCACGAACATGCCGCCAGAGCCGCAGGCCGGGTCCAGCACCGTGCCGCGCTCGGGGTCGAGCACGTGGGCGATCAAGGAGACGAGCGAGATGGGGGTGAAGAACTCGCCGCCGTCGTGGGCCTTCTGGTCGGCGAACTGGGTGAGAAAATACTCGTAGATGCGGCCGAAGACGTCGCCCGAGACCTTCTTCAGCTCGTCGGGATTGAGCGTGCGGAGGAGTTGGCCGAGGACCTGGTTGTCGAGTTC
Organism: Methanotrichaceae archaeon; assembly: GCA_963748825.1. Taxonomy (GTDB): domain Archaea; phylum Halobacteriota; class Methanosarcinia; order Methanotrichales; family Methanotrichaceae; genus Methanothrix. The sequence continues at coordinate 61,563 of CAVVKN010000010.1, read as the reverse complement.
CTGGTACTCGCTCTTGGGCAGGACGCCACGCAGGCTCTCGTAATCCGCCTCGATAGACTCCATCGCCTCGATGATGGCCTTGGCGCGGTCCTCGCTGTCAGGGAGTGAGACGAGATGGTCGAACTGCGCCTTAAGTTGCAGGAAGATCGAGCCTTTCTGTGAGAAATCTTCCTTGGTCAGCGGTCGGGTCTTGCCGCCGCGCTTGGGAAGGCTGGCATCGATATCGATCGATTCTTTAACCGCCAGAAAGCGGCTGTAGGCATGGCGCAGGAAGACCAGCCCCATGACGGGCATAAAGTACTCGTTGCTGGCGTAGTTTGAGTTGGCGCGCAGAGTGTCCGCCGCTTTCCAGAGGCGTTTTTCGATGGCTTCGATCTGTTCCAGTTGGGGCAATTTCTATCTCCGTTTTTCTCTATCTACGATCTTGGACCTTGATGAGTTTGATTTAATGTAAAACCTATCGCTCGAACTAAAAGCATGGATCGAAACTTCACTTCCCAGGAATGGCTCCCTGGTTCTTGCAGAAGGTTTTTTGGCCTGGCAGGATAAGGGGAAGAGAAATGAATCCCAGCCTCGCCGTCTATCAGGGCATGAAGCGCGCCGGCATCAACTTCGTGACCTCTGTGCCCTGCGTCAACCTGCAAGAGCTGCTCGTTCTGGTTAGCGGCGACCCGGAGATCATCCACGTGCCCGTCACCCGCGAGGAAGAGGGCGTAGGAATTTGCGCCGGGGCCTGGATGGGCGGGCGGAGGCCTGCGCTGCTCATGCAAAATTCGGGCCTGGGAAACAGCATCAACGCCCTGGCCTCACTTGACATCCTTTACAGCATTCCTCTGCTTATGATCATCAGCCACCGGGGGAGCAAGGGCGAGAGCATAGTCGGTCAGGTGCCCATGGGTCAGCTCACGGCTCCCTTGCTCGACGCCATGGCCATCCCTCATTTCTCGCCCCTGCCAGGAGAGGCGGAGGAGACGGTGGCACAGGCCTGGGGCCAGGCGGCTGCGGCCCGCCGTCCCGTGGCTGTGCTCCTGGATTTGGAGTTTTGGAGGGGATAATGTTGCGCATCGAGGTCATCGCCCTGGCGGCAGAGGCAGCTGCGGCCCAGGATGCCCTGCTGGTTTGCAACATCGGCTATCCCAGCCGGGAGCTATTCTCAGTAAAAGATCGCCCGGAAAACTTCTACATGCTCGGTTCCATGGGCCTGGCCTCTTCCATGGGTCTGGGCCTGGCCCTGGCGCGTCCGGAGCGAAAGGTGATGGTCCTGGACGGGGACGGCTCGGTGCTCATGAACCTGGGGACGCTGGCCACCATTGCCAATTATGCGCCCGAGAACTATCTGCTGGTGATTCTAGACAACTGCTGCTACGGCTCCACCGGCTCGCAGCCCACCTGCACCCACCTTGGCACTGACCTCTTCGCCCTGGCGAAAGCGGCCGGCGTCAAGGATGTCAAGAAGGTCGATAAGGTCGAGGATCTGCCCGAGGTGCTCCTGGGTCGGGGGGTAGTAATCGTAAAAGTTGATGCGGGCAATGCCAATGTTCCCATCATCAGCCTCTCTCCGCAGGAGATTATCGAGCGTTTCATGAGATGCGCTCGACCGGCTCCGTCATCTTGAAAGAGCCGTCCATAATCCTTCTCTTTAGATCCTCAGCGAGCTTTATGGCCCGCAGCCGATCCGACTGGCGCAGCACCACGGGGATAGTCTTGACGTTGCCCATCGCGGTCTTCAGCTGGATGGCCCCCAGGCGGCACGAGAAGGCTGCAGAGGGACAAATTGTGGCGCAAAGACCGCAATGAAAGCATAATGCTTCATCCCGGCTGACTATGTCATCTTCGCGGCTTACGGCCTTCATGGGGCATGCTTCCTCCACCAGGCAAGGGGTGCAGCCCGAGCAGTTCTCCGGTTCAAACTCGACCTCCAGGTCCACATCCGTCCAGACATCGCCGTAGTCGGCCTGGCCGATGACCGTCCTGGTGTTGACATCGTTCACAGGCAGAGCAATGTCTCTATCAGACCGGGCAATCTCCTCCAGAATATTCTCGCTGATAACGGGTATGGGCACGGCCCAGGAGCAGATGCACTCCGGGCCGGCGGAGGTGACAAAGCCGCCCATGAACTCCGGCTTCATTTTGTGCATATCGGCAAAGCCGGACAGATTGGGCCGCTCTTTGCTGCTGCGGGTGCCTGTGCCCAGGACGAAGCCCTCTGCGCCGTTTATGAGAATGCGCGTTCCTATGCCTATGCTCTCCAAAAAAGGATCATTTTTCAAGGGATTTATCCGGCCGCAACCGGAGAACGTCGCCTCCCGGCAGTGGGGGGCAAAGCCGCGGGAGTGAAAGATGGTGTTGACCGGCTCCGCTCCCGCATTAACGAAGGCCGAGTAGTTCTTGAAGGCGTGGCGCGATCCAAAGAGCCGGGCATGAGGCATCTCATCCAGTCCGACCTCGGCCTTCAGGGTGCGTCCATCATCAGTCTCCACCTCGACGTGAACTTTCTTTCTCTCTACCAGATCGCGAAAGAGATGGCCCCCACCGTAATTGGGCCGGCTCTGACTGTGGGCCGTTCCAAATACCACCAAATCTAAGACGCCCAGGTTCTCGTTGGGACAGGGCCCGACTTGTGCGGCTATGCCGTTGATTAAGACCCTCTTTGCCCGGAGGAATGATGCCGGCCTTGCCACGGGAAAAGAAAGAACTGCGTAGGTGCCGCTCATAACTGCTCGGGTGGCCGTAGTGACAACGTCGACCTCGGAGAGCCGGGACGATTCGCCTGATTCAACCAGCTCGGCGACTTCTTGAGCCGTGATAACAACAGCCTCGCCCTGCATAATCCGTTCCAATATCTCAGAATAAGATCCAACCATTACAATCCGCTGCCTCTATTATGATGCATGATGCCGAACCCGGGCTCTCGTCAAATCCGCGCTAGCCAAACCTGCGCCATCCAAATCACTTTTCATGAGGGAATTCTTGCTACTTGAAAATGGCATTAATCTATTTCTAGAAACGCTTTTCGCCCTGCGTCAGGTCCCTTCAATACTATTGTAGGATTATTTTCATCTATTATCCCTTCTAAGAAAATAATGCCCCCTGGCTGGAAACTGCTTTATACCGATCTTTCAACGAAATGAGCAAAGTCGCAACTCAGGTGATCGCATTTGAAGAAATTCATAATTATGGCCATCCTGGCGGCTGTGGTAGTGATGTCGCTGGGCTGCATCTCGGCTCCGGAGAAGAAAGAGGCCGTCTCCACGGATATGAAGAAGGAGAATGTCTCCCTCCAAGAGAAGATGCCCGGCATGATTTCTACCCTGCGCATAGGGTACCAGCCCAGTACCCATCAGATCGCAGAGATGGTCGCTTCCGAAAAGGGCTGGTGGGCAGAAGACTTGTTGCCTTTCGGCATAACTGAGATCAAGGAGTTTGAGTTCCCCACGGGAGTTCCGGAGATGCAAGCCATGGTCGCCGGGGAGCTGGATATCGCTTATGTGGGAACTGCGCCGCCCATTTCTGCCATATCGGCTGGACTGCCCGCCAAGATCGTAGCTGCGGTTAACATCAACGGCTCAGATCTGGTCCTCAGGCCGGATCTGGTCTACAATGGACCCGCATCTTTGGCAGGCCTTTCCATCGGCACATTCCCGCCCGGATCGATTCAGGACACAGTCATGAAGAAATGGCTCATGGAGAACGGGGTGGATGTCTCCAAGGTCGATATCAAAGCCATGGACCCGGGACCTGGGATCAGTGCTCTGTCCGCAGGCAAGATCGATGGTGTCTTCTTGCCTCATCCAGCGCCATCAATAATTGAGCTGAAAGGCAAGGGCAAACATGCAGTAGCCTCGGGCGAGATGTACCCGAACCACGCCTGCTGCAGCCTGGTAGTCACGGACAAGCTCATCAAAGAGCAGCCGCAGCTGGTAGAGCAGATCATCAAGACCCATATCAAGGCGACCGACTACATCAATGCTCATCCTGATGAGGCCGCACAGATATACGCGAAGAAGACCAAAGCGAATATCACGGAAATTGAGCATTCCATAAAGAACTGGGATGGCAAGTGGGTCAGCGATCCTAATGTCCAGATACCTTCAACAGTCGAGTATGCAAAAGTCGACTACGAGATGAAGTATACCAAGAGGGAGCTGACTGAGAAGGATCTCTTCGATACCAGTCTCTACGAGAGGGTGAAAGGTGCTTAGAAAAGCCAGTAGGACTTTGAATGTCCTGAGAAATCAGGGCATTTCCGTCCTTTCCATTTTTGGGTTAATAGCTCTCTGGCAGTTGGCTGCCTTTCTGGTCAACGACCAATTGACTTTGCCCAGTTTTTTCCAGGTTGTTGCTGCTTTTCTGGAAAATTGGCTGTCGATTTTCACAGAGGACCTGCCGGTCAGCTCTCTTCATTTCGCCATCGGCATGGCGGGTGGTCTGGTAATTGCATTGCCCGTCGGAATGATCATGGGATGGTTCAAGCTTTTTGACAATATTATGGACCCCATTGTGGAGATATTGCGCCCCATACCCCCATTGGCCTGGATTCCATTTGCCATTATCTGGTTTGGCATAACCAATACAGCAGCAGGTTTTATTATCTTCATAGGAGCGGTCTTTCCCATCTTGATCAACACCTACGTGGGCTTTAAGAGCCTGCCGCGAGTGTATGTTGAATCGGCAAAAGTCTTGGGTGCAACTAAAGATATCGATCTGATAAGGTATGTCGCGCTGCCTTTCGCCTTGCCCTCCATTGCGGCCGGCATACGGATTGCCATGGGAATTGCCTGGATGTGTCTTGTGGCCGCCGAGATGTTTGGGGTGAGCAAGAATGGTCTCGGATTCAAGATCTGGGACTCTTACGGCCATTACCGAATGGATGAAGTATTCATGTACATGATTGTGCTGGGTCTGCTGGGCCTCGCCATAGATCGCACCTTCCGCTATGTAGTAGAGGACAGGATGCTTAAGTGGCGCGTGGGACTCACGCAGTAATTTTTTTAAATTTTAAAACAATTATTTATTTAAAAGCAATTTTATTTTTTGATATTGCATGGCGAAGCGCAAAGCAAATGCAAAGCCTTAATATGAGATTGTAATTCAGTTAAGCCCAGAGATTTGTTATACGATCATATTCAGAGGATTGGTCATGAAGAGAAATATCAAGGTTGAACGCCTCAATCAAAGACCGTTGGAGCAGCAAGAAATAGAGCTGGTAGAGCGCAAGGGCATTGGACACCCGGACAGCGTGGCGGATGGTCTCGCTGAGTCCATCAGCCGGGCCCTTTGCCAGGAATACCTTGATAGATTTGGAGCGGTGCTGCATCACAATACCGACAAGACGCAAATTGTAGCAGGCAGGTCCAAGCCCGCTTTTGGAGGCGGCGAGGTCATCTGCCCGCTTTACATTCTTCTCACAGGCCGTGCCACCAGGGTCTTCAAGGAAGAGGAGATTCCCGTAGACACCATCGCCATCAAGGCCGGGAGAAAGCTCTTGAGCGAGTCGCTCTCCAACCTGGACGTCAACAATCACGTCATCCTTGATGCCAAGATCGGCATGGGCTCCTCGGATCTGAGGGATGTATTCGGTCGCAAAGTGCCCTCCGCCAACGACACCTCTTTTGGTGTGGGATATGCGCCTCTCTCTGAGACGGAGAACATCGTCTTCAATACCGAGCGCGAGCTGATGAGGCTCAAGAAGAGCGTCCCGGCCATAGGCGAGGACATCAAGGTCATGGGCATGCGCCAGGGGGATGTCATCAATCTGACAATCGCCTGCGCCATGGTAGATCGGCATGTGGCGAACCTCAAGGATTATGTGCACACGAAGAGCGATATCGTGGATCACATCATCGAATACTCCAAGCAGTTCACGGCCCGAAAAGTAAACGCGCAGATGAACGTGGCTGACAACATCGAGCAGGGCTCTGTCTACATCACCGTCACGGGCACATCGGCAGAAATGGGAGACGACGGAGCTGTGGGGCGAGGAAACAGGGCCAACGGATTGATAACACCCAATCGACCCATGAGCCTGGAAGCCACCTGCGGCAAGAATCCCATCAACCATGTGGGCAAGATTTACAACCTGCTGAGCTCGGAGGCGGCCCGCAAGATCGCAGCCGAGGTGCCGGGCATTGATGAGGTCTACATCAAAATGTTATCGCAGATCGGCAAGCCCATCGACGAGCCGCATATTGCCAGCGTGCAGATCGTGCCCAAAGAGGGCGTTGACATGAAGAGCCTGGAGGCGGGGGCCACGGAGATCCTGGACGATTGGCTGGCCAATATTCCCAAGCTGCAACAGATGCTGTTTAGAGGGGAGCTCAGCACCTACTGAAAAGCCGTTGATACTTTTCTGCAAAATGGTGGGAGGGGGGAAGGCGGCAATTCCCCGCCTTCTTTTTCTTCTCCTATCATACAAAAAACCGGGTTCAATAGAGAATAGGATATTTTAATCTGCGGCAGGCTATTTTATTTTTTGGGAATAGCTTTAATTCAACTTCAACAGAATACTCCGTAGATTGCAGCTTAGAGCTTATATGATTTGACATATGTTGAGGGATGTCCGAACATGCTCAATACTATGATTGGGCAATAGTCAGTATCTCAGCTAGCCTCGGCATGGCAAATGATTTTGAATAAATATCGTGCATATATTGAAAGAAGCTCACCCCAAGTTTTCTGCACGTATCCTTAATAGATAAACCGTTTTCCCATGCGCACTTGCCCAATTCTGATCTTGTTCCGTAGCTGATCTTTCTCTTAACAACAGGTTCGCGAGCTGCTATTTCAGACTCGTTATTATGGAGCGGAATATATGGATAATCCAGAACCTGAAACAATCGATCTCGATTTCCCCAAGTTGCGGTTAATCTCAGCTCAAGTTCGTTATAACCATAAGACTTGAAGATGAGGGCCTCGAATCTCGATAGAATATACTCTTTGAGAATGTAATTTGGATAAATTTTAAATAGTTGAATAATTCGATAAAGCTCGAAAAGTTCACTTAGGAATGAATCAAGTATCTGTTTATAATATCCTAAATACGGATTCAACTTCTTGTAATGGCGGATTTCGTGAATCCAACATAGACAACATATTATAGACAAGTTATAATACTGTTTTGCATCATCAGTTATCAAAGGAATATTCAAACGCTCATCTTTACCAAGACCAAAAATGGCTTTCAAGGTATCTCTTTTCTTATCTGGCCGTATAAAATAACAAGTGAAGTATGGATTGCACACCACATGTGCATATTGGTTCTTTCCTTGGTGTCTTGCTCCGGTTTCATCTGTCTGGATGAACTTAGCATGCTTCATTCCTGCCTCAAATATAGCTTGCTTTTCCTGAGCAAGTTCAAAGTGCTTTTCTTTGGTAATGATATTAGAGATTTGGCCTTCAGATATTGATATGCCTATGTCTTTATATAGCTGGCACATTTTGTTCTCAGTTACCCGGCACGAGATGTATAGAATTGCCGTAAGTGCCTTGAGATTAGCTCCAAACTGCGACCCTCTGACTTCTTCAGGGAGCTTTGCATCATAGTATTTCTTCAGTGAGGGAGAATAATGTCTCTCCAACAGGTACTCGACATTATCTGTTTTCAGAATTACGTCTTGGATTACTACCTTTCGATAGCCTATAAATCGGGCATCGGATGGTAATGTGCCTTTCACAGAAACAGTAACTTGTCTGTCTACTTTTACTTTGTCTTTCTTAGAATCCTTCGACCATACTTTGGATTATGGGCTTCGGAACGGGTGGTTCTCTCGCTGGGACATTTGGCCGTATTTTAGGTTTTCCTTTTTCTCCTTTTAATATCGCTATCTCGTCCCTAAGCTGTTGTTCCACTTCTTGATGCTTAGTATCCCTTTGAACGAGATGCTCGATGGTACCAAGAAGAGCGATTATGATGTTCTTAACAGCATCTTTATCATCAAAGTCGATCTTATCTGGATCGATATTGATTATGCCGTCCACCATAATTGCTGCCATTAGTTTTAGATAGGTATCCAAAACTAATTATATTTTGCGGTCGTATTCTTAATGCAAAATTCAACGTATTGAGCATGTTCGGATGTCCGATGGACGTTACAATATTGGCAACAGAAATAACCGCTTTCCTCGCCCCTTTCCTTCCAGATCTGGTTAGTTGGGCGGGAAGGCCGCCGAGGAAGCGAGCAAGAAACTTGGCGTAGATGCTCTGGAAAGTGCTAAAGGATTGTGGGGAAAACTACGCCCTAAGGTCGAGGCCAAGCCTGCGGCGCTAGAGGCGGTGACGGATGTAGTAGCGGCTCCAAAAGATGAAGACGCACAGGCGGCCTTGCGCTTGCAGCTTAAGAAAATCCTGGCAGAGGATGAAAAACTGGCGGATGAAGTTTCCCGCATGTGGCAGGAGGCAAAGGCCAGCAATGTTAAGGCTATCGCTAGGGGTGAGCGATCGGTGGCTATTGGCGGGAATGTCAGTGGGAGCGTTATTGTCACCGGAGACAGCAATCAAGTCAAATGATGCAATATCCGACGAGAATTAAAGACGGATGAAGGAGCAAGATGGAGACTGCGCAGCAGGTCACAATTGAGGGCGATGCCACCAGAACGGTCATCATCACCGGGGACGGCAACCAGGTTTCCCTTTCGGCCCAGGGAGAGTTTGCCTATCATCCGTTGGACGAGGACTTTCGCACTATGCAAGGATCGCGCACCCCTGCTGACTTTCTGACTTTTACAATGGCACGCGCCCCAATTGGGCGAATATTGCAGCACAACACGACTCCCCTCGTCGCATGCTTGACGATCTGCTTAAATTCGTTACCGACCCTAAGCTGCCTGCTCAACGCGTAGGCATCATCACCGGCCTTTCCGGGGAAGGAAAAACCACTCTCTTGATGCGCGCTGCCTGGAAACTGGCTGAGGCCGGCCACCCAGTTTTATGGCGACATTACGGCCATGTCCTGAGCAGTTACCTTCTTCCGCTGACAGGGGAACAACGATTGGTTATATGCTTTGACGAGATTGCCTATGAAGAAAAACTCCCCAACCTGATCTCCGACCTGGCCGAAAGCGGCCTGCCTTTCATCGTGCTGGGAAGCGCCCGGCAGCACGATTGGGAAAATAGCGAACTTCGGAGCGCCTTCCAGCGCATGGCCTACTTGCGAGAATTTCGGCTGGATCGGCTGCAGAAAGACGAGGTGCAAGATCTCTTGCAGTGCCTGGATCAGGCCGATGCTCTGGGTGCCCTAGCCAGCCTCTCACCTGACCAACGTGTAAGTCACTTTTTGGACCGCCTGGAGGCTGACGGACAACTTCTTCCCGCCCTACTGACGGCGCGGCGTGGCCAATCTTTTGGGCAAATTCTGGAAAGCGTCTTCGAAGATCTCTCCAAAAGGCACGGTCAAGAAACAACAGAATTCCTGTTGCGCAGCTATGCCGGTATTGCCTTGGTGCACCGTTTCAACTTCGGAATGACACGCCCACTGCTTGCAGGGTTTGTTAGCATGAAGGAGGACAGGATTACTCACCGATTGCTTCATCCCTTGCAGGGCGAACTGCTCGAAATCAGTACCGAGGAAGAGCAGCTGCTCAATACCCGCCACCCCTGGATAGCTGAGGCCGCCCTGGGATTACTCTGCGGCAGATATCTGCCAGAAGATACTTACCTCTACCAGGATCTGTACCAAGCCCTGGGAAGTCTGCTCCAGTCCAATCCGCTCTTGCCCGAGCGCAAACTACTCAGTCAGCTACCATTGGCATTCAAACGACGGGGACAAATCGAACAATCACGCCAACTCTTCAAGCTGGCTGCAGAGGTAGCCCCCAACAAAGCCCGCACCTTGCAGCCTTGGGCATTGATGGAAAAGGAACAGGGTAACCATGAGCGGGCGCGTGAACTCTTCAAACAGGCCGCAAAGGCCGATCCCGAACATGCACCTGTGTATCAGGCCTGGGCACTGATGGAAAAAGAGCAGGGTAACTATGAGCAGGCGCGTGAACTCTTCAAACAGGGGGCATGGGCTAATCCAAAAGACCCGGTTACTTTTCAGGCCTGGGCATTGATGGAAAAGGAACAAGGTAACCATGAGCGGGCGCGTGAACTCTTCCAACAGGCTGCACAGGTCGATCTCAAACATGGACACACTTTTCAGGCTTGGGCATTGATGGAAAAGGAACAAGGTAACCATGAGCGGGCACGTGAACTCTTCCAACAGGCCTTGCTGGTCGATCCCAAACATGCACACGCCTTGCATGCTTGGGCATTGATGGAAAAGGAGCTGGGCAACTATGAGCGGGCGCGTGAACTCTTCCAGCAAGCAGCACAAGCCGATCCCAAACATGCCCCTGTATATAGGGCTTGGGCACTGATGGAAAAAGAGCAGGGTAACCATGAGCAGGCGCGGATACTATTCGAGCAGGCGGCACAAGCCGATCCCAATAACGCCTTTGCGTATAAGGCCTGGGCACTGATGGAAAAGGAGCAGGGCAACTACGAGCGGGCGCGTGAACTCTTCCAACAGGCCGCACAGACAGATCCGAAAAGCGTTTCGGTGTATCAGGTCTGGGCACTGATGGAGGCCAGACATGGCGACGATAGCACAGCCCAGAAGATACTGGAACGAGGCTTGAAATGCGTATCCAAGCGGCAAGGGCAGGCGCTCATCCTTTCTACCTTCGGCGTTCTCCTTGCACGGCGAAAAGATTTCGCCCTAGCCAGGCAATTCTTTAATGAAGCGCTAAGCTTGGACGAGACAAACCCGCTCAACCATTATCACTTTGCGGTGGAATGTTTGTTGCCCGATGGGGATGAAAAGGCGGCCTGCCAACACCTGCATCGCGCCCTGCAACTCCGCTTGCGTAAGGAACGAGACCGCCGAAGAGTCCAGCAGGCTCTGGAGCAATACTGCGATCAGCGTCGTAGCTCAGGATAGTATTCAGCGCGGTCTAGGCCAATTGATCTGTCGTCGTTTGGTGGTTTTTACTTGCAACTAAAATATATAATTGCATATATTAGCACCACCACAGGCGCTCTTTCATCCCCCGCACCCCCCCGGACTCGTACGCCTCCCGGAGCTAATCGGACACGTTTTCCGAAAGAATCTGACTGGCCACGGTAGCGTGCCATGCTTGCTGTAAATAGCAGATGTCCGTCCAGACGGCTCATGCCGCTACTGTCCGCTATTCCTCGCCTAGGCCCCACATTCTCGTGCGCTCAGTTGTGTCCATGAGGCAAATCGTGGCCATTGGGACGCACAAGCGCCTGCGTCCCGCGCTCGCGGGCCTGGGGCCGCAGCCTGGCATCAATGACTGGCTTGGGATAGCAGCCAAAAAGGCTTATTTGCCAACATGCGCAGCCAAAAGTCTAGAGCGGCCTGAAGTAGGCACGGTCATGGTGATCGAAGTTCAGAAGGACGATCATTTCGTCCTCAACTATGTAGATAATCACCCAATTGCCAACGTGGGTGCTCATCATGCCAGCCAGGTTATGACTAAGCGTCTCACCGATGAATGGGTTATCGCGGATCTCGGAGAGCTTGTTATAGACGCGATCCCGCAAAACATGATCCTTCTTAGTGAGCCGCTGAAAGTTCTTCTCAAATCTGGGAGTGAGGCGTAAGATGTACGCCATGCCCCTCAGAGCTTCTCCAGATAGGCTTTAAGATCATCAACGCTATCAAAGCTTTTCCCTTTGCCAGCCCGATGTTCTGCCAGGCCTTCAAGGGATCCCGCCACGATCTTGAGATCATCCTCGACGGTAAGTGATAGCTTCTTGCTTTCAGCTCCTGCCATGATGTTTACTCCTTCCTGCGAGGCTATAAGCATTGCGAAGATATCGGCCTTCTAGAGTCTTACGTTCTTGCTAGCACTCATCTGACCCCGACGAGCCCAGCCTTCTTCGCCACCGCTCCACCCGCATGCATGGGGCAACATGTCGAGAAGCTGCCCAAGGCCGGCTGCCGTCCCCACGCGTGCGCATGCAAGCGGGCCCGCCCGAGAGCTGGCCGGGCGCTCCAATTGCATTTTTAGCCAGATGTTTTTATCCTCCGCATCCCTCACCCGACTCGTATGCCTCCCGGAGCTGATCGGCCACGCTCTCTGAAAGCATCTGCCCGGCCACAGTGAAGAAGACCTCGGCAAAATCGGGATAAAGGCAGCCGGTACTCTCCGTCCCCTCCAAAACCAGGTCGGCCAGATAGCGCATATCCTCGACAGAGAGCTTTTTCAAGCGCTGCTCGAACTCCTGCACGCTCCGGGAGTGGTGATTGGCCACAGGAGGCAGAATATTCAGGTACTCAATCTCAATTCCCTTCTTCTGCAGCGCTTCCAGCTCCGGAACCAGCTTTATTAAAATCTGCAGGTCCCTCTCATTCAGATCTCTGGCCATGCAGGCAATAGTGCTCTGCAATAATATAGCGTTAACCACATGGCAATTACAGATTCCTTGCAGCTTTGGATGGTTAATGGAAATAGTGAAGAGCCGGAATACAAAGTAGATTCATTGATCAGCCGACTGAGCTGCTCTCCTGATTGGACCCGAGCAATTTCTGTCTTAATTTTAACAAAATATTTTAAGGTAAAAATTTTTCAAGTCACTTTCAACTGCATTCTCTGCAATCTCTTGATCAAAAATCTTAAATATAACTAGCTAAAATTATTATACTAGATTTGGAGTGGTTCTAGATGGCTACAGGCTTCAACTGGGCAGGGGATGCAATTGTCAGAGATACGATTATGTGGGACAAAAGAGCGGTCATCGGCAACTTGGGCATCTACATTCCCACCGACATTCGGGCCTGGCTCACCTCCACGAATAGCGAGGTTATCCAGAGGGCTTTGCAGGATATCGATCTACCCTCTGTTCGCGAGCAGGGCACCTTTGACCTGCGGGCCTGGAAGATCTGGGATTATGCTGCAAGATCCGTGCAATATGTCACAGACAAAAATTCCTTTGGCCTGGAGGACTTCTGGCTCTTTCCGGAGGAGACGCTCGTCTTGCACAAGGGCGACTGCGAGGATTCCTCTTTCCTGCTGGCCACTCTTCTTTTGGCCAGCGGCATTTCCGAGCACTGCGTGCGCGTGGTTTTGGGCCAGGTCTCCACACCGGATGGAGCCTACGGTCATGCCTGGGTGGTCTACCAGAATGAGCTGGGCCACTGGTGCCTCCTGGAGTCCACCCTGGATGCCATCCCTTCCCAGCTTACGCCGGCCGATCCGTTTATAGTGCCGGGAAATGAATATCAATACCAGCCCCTGTTCTGCCTGAACGGCTCTCACCTCTGGTCGATAGGGGCGGCAAATCCGCAGATTGCCGAATATTTGAAAACGAGGGGTAGAACCCAGGTAAGGCAGAAGGCATCCAAAAAGAGGGTCTTCAAAGCTTGATCACTGGCAGTCATGCGTTCATTTGGAATGGTCCTCATTTGCCTTTGCGCCAACAGTCAGCTCGGCATTTCCCTCTCTTCGAGAACGAATAGCTTGCAGTATCTTTTCCATCTTCTGCCAGTGGCCGCCTTCCCAATAGAGCTTCTTGCAAGCCCGGCACTGCCACCTCTTCATCCCACGCATTTCCTTCTCCTCTAGAAGGCCGTTGCACAGCGTGCATCTCTGTGGATCAAGCCGCAGGGGCACCCCCGCATCGGCCATCTCCAGTAGCTGATCGGAAATTTTCGAGGACCGGATGAGCAGGCACGACGCGCCTGCGCTCAAGCAGGCCTGGGAGAGCCTTTTGTCCCTGGTAATAATAGTCCTGCTCTCTTTTTTTGCCTGGTGCAGCAACTCGGCATCGCTCTCACCTTCCGGGCGGGCCACATCCTGCCCCAGGAGCCGAAGCCACCTTCCCAGGCGCATTAGCATCAGATCCACCAAAAAGCGCTGCACCTATCTCCATAGGCATCCGCAACTATTTATCGATTGATCTCGGACACTTCTCTCATGAAGAAGGCGATGAGCAATGTGGACGTCGCCGCCATGGCTGCGGAGCTATCCGACAGGATCCTGGGCGGCTTTATGGGCAAGGCCTACCAGCAGTCCTCGGACAAGATCTGGCTGTCGGTTCAGACTCCGGCGGAAGGACGGCTGGATCTGCTCCTTGTGGCTGGCAAGAGGGTCAATATCACCAAAGCCGAGCGTCCCGCCTCCAAAACGCCTCCCCAATTTCCCACCATGCTTCGGAACCGTATTTCCGGGGGCAGGATTGTCGAAGTCCTGCAGCACGACCTGGACCGGGTCCTGGAGATCGCAGTGGAGCGCAGCGGCGCTCGCCATTATCTCGTTATCGAGCTGTTTCCCAAAGGCAGCATGATTCTGCTCGATGAGAACAGGCAGATTCTCTCCATGCTCAAAAAGATGGTCTACCGGGGCAGCAAAATGGCCGCCGGCGAGAAATACCTCTACCATCCCGGCCAGCTCGACCCCAGAACCATTTCTCTGGAGGATCTCTCTGCCTGGCTGGCTACAGCCGGCCAGGACCTGGTCCGATCTATCGTGCGGGGACTGAACATGGGCGGAACCTACGGCGAAGAGGTCTGCCTGGTTGCTGGAGTGGATAAGAATAAGCCTGCCGCCGATCTGGACCCCGGCGAGATTGAGCGGGTCCTTCAGGCCCTGCGAGAAGTCTTTCTTGATGAAACCCTGGACCCGCACATAGTTCTCGATACGGGCGAGCCGGTGGATGTTCTCTCCCGGCCTCTTAAGATCTACGAGGGCCTGGAGAAAAAGCGCTTTGCCACTTTCAGCGAAGCTCTTGATGCATTCTTCGTAGAAAAAGAGGGGGATGAATCGGAGAAGAAAAACCCTCTGGATCGCAGGATCGATGTGCAGCAAAAAGCGATTGAGGAGTTCGAGTCCCAGGAGAAGGCATTCGTTTGCAAGGGGGAGCTGGTCTACCAGATTTACGGCAGCGTGGAGCAGATTCTTCGGGTGGTGGCCGATGCCAAAGCCAAGGGGTTTTCCTACAATCAGATCTGGGAGAAGATCAGCGGCTCTGGCCTTTCTCAGGCCAGGACCATCCTCTACCTGGATGGGCAGGGCGAGATGCGTGTCCTCCTGGAAGGAGTGGAGCTGGAGCTACATGCCGGCCTGACTGTTCCCCAGAATGCGCAAAGGTACTACGAGAAGGCCAAGGAGATGGCCAGAAAAGCGAGCGGCGCAAAAGAAGCCCTGGCCATCACGAAGCTGCTTCGGGCGGGGAAGGTCGCGCTAAAGAAGCCTCGCCCGGTTTCCTTTTACCGGAGGAGGAAGCCCAAGTGGTATGAGAGGTTCCGCTGGTTTTTCTCCTCCGATGGATTCATGGTGCTGGGGGGAAGGGATTCGGATACTAATGAGGAGATCTACACCAAATATATGGAACGGCGCGACCTCGTTCTTCATACGGACGCTCCCGGAGCGCCCCTCACCGTGATCAAGACGGAGGGCGAGCCTGTCCCCGAGAGCACTCTTCTGGAGGCGGCCCAGTTTGCTGTGAGCTACTCCTCTGTCTGGAAAGGTGGACTTGTGGCTGCCGATTGCTACATGATCACGGGTGATCAGGTCAGCAAGACTCCTGAATCGGGTGAATTTTTGAAGAAGGGCGCTTTTGTCATTCGTGGGGAGCGTACTTACTTTAAAGATACGCCTCTGGGCCTGGCCCTGGGCATATCAGAAGGCATACTCGTAGGTGGGCCGGTCTCGGCAGTAAAGCCCAAAGCCGATCCCGTGGTGGAGATCGAGCCGGGCGAGCTGAATGCCGATGATTTGGCTAAGAAGATTTACCGACAGTTTTCTGATAAGGTGGATGACAGAGCATTCCTGAAGTCTGTCGCCTCTGTAGATCAGTTGGTGCAGTTCCTGCCCCCGGGCGGATCGAGGATAAAGGAGAATTCCGCGAATTCCTCCTGAAGCTAAGCAAATGGAAAAATTGCATTAGCCGTCGGTGCCGCCAGGAAGAATCTCACCACAATTTTTGCAGTATTTTGCATCTTCATCATGCCTATCCAGCCCGCAACTGGGGCAGATCAGCACCTTTTTTTCGCGCCCAGTCATAAGCCAGGCCCGAAAGATCCTGGCTGCCTGAAAGGGAATGAGGATGATGCCAGAGATTATCATAGCCACGGTAACAAACCTGCCTGCCCCAGATACAGGTACAATATCTCCGAAACCTACGGTGGATATGGCGACTACTGTGAAGTAGAACGCATCTCCAAAATTCTGAACACCTGGGTTCACTGGGCTTTCTACAAAATAGAACAGTCCTGAGTATACAAAGAAAATTATGATTATGCTCACCACGAGCCGGGCGACATTCACCATCCCACGGCTAATGAATCCGAAGAAAAGATGGTTTTGGGCGATGAACCTGAGGAACCTGAAGATACGGAGGACGGCTAGGACTCGAATAGTCTGGATGACTCTGATATCATAAATGAAGTAGGATGGGGGAAGAGCCAGCAGTATGAGGGTGGGCATTATTGCCAATAGGTCGATGATGCTGTAAATGTCCTTGACATAAGACAATCTGTTGGGCGCGCCGTAAAGCCTGAGTAAATATTCAAAAATGAAGATGCCGACGATAAGTATCTCAAGCTTCCAGAGCAGGTCCCTCAGGCTGTCGGAAATTCTATATGTATCGATTACAAAGATGGCCACAAGCAAGAGGTTGAGAAAGATGATGGTGATATCTATCGCTCTTCCCAGGGATGTTTTAAAATCGATCATGTAGAACTCGACAACCTCTCGAACGGTCCGGGATCGAGCCGGATCTTTAGCCTGCCAGGCTGGGCTTTGTAGGCCATTCATCAGTATGCTATTTCATCTCCATGAAAATAAACCAATTCCTACCATCCATAACATCTACAAAATGGTTAAGTTCTTGCCCATGGATATGATACCATGATCTCCCTGGCCGATATTCAAAGTGCAGGAAAGCTTCTTCATGGCAGAGTCCTGCGCACTCCTCTTGTCTATTCGCCAACATTCAGCGAAATGACTGGGGCGCAGGTGTATCTCAAGCTCGAAAACCTGCAAAAGGGCGGATCGTTCAAGATTCGCGGAGCGACTTTCAAGATCCTTTCCCATCTTGATGAGATAAAAGACAACGGTGTGATAGCAGCGTCTGTGGGCAATCATGCCCAGGGTGTGGCCCTGGCCGCACGCGCCGTCTCCGTGCCTGCTACTATTATCATGCCTGTCTGGGCCACATTAACCAAGCAGCTGGCAACCAGAGGTTACGGTGCAGAGCTGATTTTGGAAGGGCAAAGCCTGGTGGAGAGCATAAGTGTGGGGCAGCGAATGGCCACCGAGACGGGAAGGACCTTCGTACATCCCTATGATGATGAAGAGGTAATCACCGGCCAGGGGACCATCGGCCTGGAGATCCTGGAGGATCTGCCCGATGCGGACTACATCCTCGTTCCCGTGGGTGGCGGCGGACTGATTGCCGGCATAGCCACGGCAGCTAAAACCATTCGTCCTGCTATCTGCGTGGTTGGGGTTCAGTCCTCTGCCTGCTCTTCTGCTATTGAGGCTGTTAAGGCTGGAAGGCCGGTGGAGCTGAAAGCGGAGGAGAGGGGCTCTCTCGCCGATGCCATCATGGTTACCCGGGTGGGAGATGCTGCTTTTTCCATCATTCAAAGGTTGGTGGACGAGATAGTGATGGTAAACGAGGACCAGATCGCGTCTGCAGTCCTGATGCTTCTGGAACGAAAGCGAATCCTTGCGGAAGGAGCAGGCGCTGTGCCACTTGCCGCTCTTCTTGGCGGGGCGCTTGAAATTGCAAAAGGGAGCCGGGTTGTGCTGGTCATCAGCGGCGGCAACGTGGATAGCTTGATTTTGGACAGAATTATCGCCAAAGGGCTTCTCCAGGAGGGCAGGATGATGCGCTTTTCCGTCTGCCTGGCGGATGTGCCTGGATCCCTGGCCAGGCTACTCGGCCTGATAGCGAGTCTCCAGGCCAATGTGGTTCATATCCATCACGCTCGCAATCAGTGGGGGCTGCCCATCAACTTCACCCAAGTGGACCTGGAGCTGGAGACGAAAGGATTTGGGCACATCAAAGAGATCGAGGAGGCGATGAAGCGCGCTGGATACAGGTTAAATCTGAGGTAGATTTTATTTCTCCAATAATGTACCTCTTGGCCAGATCTGATAATGTGCATCATCAAGCATGCCGGGGCAAGCCCCAGTGCGTGCGCCCTGCCTCCTATAGTCTTCTCGGGCTCAGACCTTTCGCCCTGAAGATGCTTCTAATCCTTTTCTTTTGATAGGCAGAGATCTTGTCGTACAGAGGGTGATCCGGCTTTATCCTGAGCAGCGTTAATGAGACGATAAAGTGCTCAGGAATATCCAGGAAACAGGCTATGCCTCCCTCCTCTCCGGATTGCGCTACCTCGATGATCTTCAATTCCTTTTCCTGTGTGATGTCCAAACTATTCTTGATGAAAAGTATGCTCAAATCCCGGCTTGCATAAGCGGGAATTGGCAAATGGACTTTCATCTCATCAATTAGCTCCGTGTCGCTCACCTCTTCAATATGCAAAAGGCACTTTAAGCAGCAATAAAATCTCCTCAATCGAAGAGATGCCTGTCATCAAACAGGGTACAGAATGCATCCTTCTCGCTGATGCATCGATTCGGGCATACTTCACAAAAACTGAGCATCTCATCCCATGCTTCAGAGATTACATCCGTCATTTTATTGATCATCTCATCGCCGATATCGGGAAAGTATGATTCTATCGGCTCGTATGAGATGCAGACCTTTTCGATTTTGCCGGATAATTGCTGGAGGACAACATCCTTCATTCCCTTTGCATAGTAAATCGAAAAATCCGCAAGGGTTTCATTGCTGATCTTCCGTCTCTTGAGAAGGATTGCAATTTTATTTTTCATGCTATCGTATATCGACAAGGAGAGTTCATAGCAGAACCAGTTAAGTTTGACCTTCTCGCTTTCGCTAGAATAAAACGAGATCGGTTTGATCATGTCCAGACCTGTCTTCTCTTTTCTTCTCCCCCTCATTCCTCTCATATCCCTACCTTCCCTTGATATGCCTGATCTCCACAGCCACTCCCCGGCGGGATGCGATCATTTCCCAGCCGGACATTTTGGCCCTGCCTATGCCGAAGGCCTTCTCTCCTACCACTATTACCTCGTCTCCCGGCCGGATCTGCTCGTCTGCGTCCAACACACCTGGCGCCAGCAAGGAGCCCTTGGGCAGGAAGTCGCCAATCTTGACGATGTATTTTCCGAGGGGCTCCAGCCGCCGGGCTCCGGCCAAGGAGAGGGCGATCATGCCGCTGGGCGTTGTCGCTGCCAGGGGCCTCTTCTGCTCGTCCTGAATCTCCCTCCCCTTCACTATGATCTTTCCTTCCAGGAGAAGATCGCCGGCTCCCTGGCCGAAGTAGTAATCGGCATGGGCCCGGTAGCGAAGGAGGCGCAGATCGGGCAGGCGCATGGCTCCATGGCAGGCTTCGGCTACAGCCGCACTGAGGCGGTCCAGAGCCGGGCCTTTGGTGCCGCCTCCGGTAAATGTGGCTTCAATGCCACTGCCTTTTACCGCCTGTTCCAGCTCTCCATCGAGATGGGCCACGATCCTGGCGTACCTGTTCCTCTTGAGATAGGCGTCCAGGCAACTGCACAGCCACGCTCTCTCTTCTCTGTCCCAGTGGCCGGTAACGGGAACGTCGTAGCTGGCGGCAGGATAGGCCTCCTCCAGTTCGCGCGGCACAAGGGCCAGGGGCGAGGTCAATATCAGCTCATGCAGATAGCGGCGGTGCGATCCAATAGACTCCGCGAAGAGCCGATGCGATCGGGAGAGTGAGTAGGGCTTTTTTGCCGAGCAGGGCAAGAGCAGCAAGACATCGCTTTGGGGAGCCTTGTAGCGGTTGATCACCCTCTCGGCAAAACGAGTGACCTCGACTCGGCCCAGCGATTCGGCGCAATTGGCATAAAAGGTGCTGCGGCGGCTCTGGGGCGTCCTCTTCTCCAGGTACTGGTGCTCCTGATCCAGGAGGCGTAGAGCCGTCGTCTGCTCAGGCGTCACCCGCACCTGCCGCTCGATGTATTCGCGTATTGTCTCCGAGCGAATGGCTTCTCGAACCGCGAGCAGCTCCTCTTCCAGCTTTTGCAGATTGTGGGTAACAAGCAGCTGTGTCTTCCTTCCGCTCGCTGCCATCTCCTGGCAATGCTGGCAGAGGCAGGGCAGTTCGACCAGCTCCGACGCTTTCCAAACGCCATCGCGGGTGTGGTAGCGGCCCAACAGGCCGTCGGCTAAGACGCGCGTCCCGTCCAGCAGGTCGACGCCCAGGTATACCAGCAGAGCCAGGTTGGCAGGTGTGGCCAGGGCGGGAGCATAAAGAGCCGTGTCTGGGGCGATCTTCTCTCTCACGCCCACAATGGCTGCCACCAGATCTCTGGGATTTCTCAGGGCACCAGCGTTGCCCAGAACATAGACATCGGCTTTCTCCGGCTCTTTTACGCTGAATGGGTGGACCAGTACACCCTTGGGGCCCGTCAAATCCAGGGGTGGCAGCTCCAGGGCCGGCTCGGAGCGTAGGGCAGCGGGCACGTAGGGAAGTATAGCCAGCTTCTTTTGATCCCTGAATGCCTCGGCGGCATTTGTGGCATCCGAGAGAGATGCGTAGCTGTAGACGCTGCCCGTCGAGACGTAATCGTCCTTTGTGATCAGGGCCGGGGTGCTGATCTGCGGCTCTGTTAGCAGCTTTCCCATGCGGGCCGGTCCGTCGCGCCGGACTACCTCGAAGTACTTGGTCATGCCTTTTGTGCCTCTCTTCTTATCGATGCAAGTGGTCTGGAATGGCAAGTGGCGGTCTTTAGCATATCATTAACCAATGGTGACTTAATCATATAAAAAGAAGATTTGAGTCGATATGTTCAACTATAAAAAGTGACTTGTTATCCTCTCATGTCTGAGTTGAAGGCGGAGATCTCCTTGCCGAAACGCTTAGCTGAAGACGTGCAGGCTCAGGTCAAAGCTGGCTGGTTTCCTGATCTCAACAGCCTGGTAGTAGAAGCGGTGCGTTGGTACCTTGAGACTCATCATGGTGAGCTGAAGGGGCAGTTCATACGTCAGGATGTGGCCTGGGGCTTCTATGGCGATAATTGATTCCGTGAGTGGACACAGATAAGGTCGTGGAAATGGCGGATGAGGCGGAAGTAGTGTCTGAGTTCGATTTTATTGCTCACAGAGAATCTGCTGTCGCGAAATACAGAGTAATGCGTCCACTTTATGAGGAATTTGCAAAAACAGCCGAGAGCATACTTAAAGGCATTTTAGATGGCTGCAATGTTAAATATCATGCTATCGTTTCGCGAGCTAAAGAGGTTGATCATTTCGGCGAGAAAGCTGTCAAGCCCTCTGAGTCGGATCCGACGAAACCAAAGTACGCAAATCCTTTGGAAAATATTGAGGACATGGCTGGCGTCCGAGTGATCACGTATTTTCCTCGAACAGTGGAGGTCGTTTGCAGCCTCATCGAGCAGGAATTTACTATTTCGAAAAAGGAAGATAAATCTGAAAAGCTAATAGGTGAAGGTAAGTTCGGTTACCAAAGCGTTCACTTCATTGTAATGATGCGGCCGGATCGCGCAGCGCATTCTAAATATATGCACTATAGTGATCTTAAATTAGAGATTCAAGTGCGAACCATATTGCAGCATGCTTGGGCGGAAATGGAGCATGACATCCAATACAAGAGCACATTGGAAATTCCTGCCCTATTCCAGAGGAGATTCATTGCCCTTGCGGGGTTATTAGAGATTGCCGATCGGGAGTTCCAAATGCTGCAAGATGAAAATGAATGCATAAGACATCAAAAAGAAACTAAAATAAAAGAGCATATTGCAAATTTACGTAAATCACTTGCAGAAGGATCGACTAGTGACAAAGAATATGCCATTGAAGCTCTCAAAGATTTAAACTTGCGGTTAGAACGAGAAATTAAGTGAAGAGTGGGATTTGGAGGACCTGAAATAATGCCTAATACGAAGATTGACCTGGAAATATTGGTAGATTATCTAAAGATACATTTTCCCGATAGGGTCCATGCTCAGGCCAAGTATGTTTCGGAGATAATATACGAATTGTCAAAAGAAGGTATCAACAATATTGAAGATTTAGAAGATCTTTTGATAAACTATCCTCCTAATGAGTATGTTCCCAAATTAGAGAATGAGATAGGAATCCGATTATCTGATGTTGGAGTTATTCTCTCTCTGCTCGCTGCGAGAAAGATAGATGAAATAAACAGGATTATTGATAGCTGGAGGCCTTTACCTATGAAGCCCGAAACGATGCGGGACTTGTCTCCCTTCGTGAATATTGGTAGCGGTATCGCTTCATATCTAATGAAATCTGGTAATCGTGTTAAGATTCTTGCCACTAATGAAAGCGAATTATTAGATATTTCATATGATGAATTGGGAAACCGAATTGGCATGGGTCTACCGTATCTCAGACGTTTGGCTGGTCGTCTTGAATCGTTCCGAGATATCTTATCATCGGAAGCGAAAGCAGAGGCATAACAATTCATGTTGATGCATTGCGATCTTAGGGGTCCTCCCTGGTAAGATTCGCCAGGCTTGGGTAGCTCTACATCTGCTCCAATCGTTCTCCTAAATCACCGATTTTTAGCCGGATGCTGAACACGGCCTCAGGATTGGCTCGCATCAGATATTTTGTGTTTTTCGCAGCTTGCTTCATTGCCGCATCATCTGCCTCCTGCGGAACCTCAGCATTGAAGGGATAGGTCTCGGACAGCTCCACAGGATAAGGCCCGAATGGCGGCTTGAAGTGCAAAACGTGGCCAAAGCCGGACGTGTCTGCCTGGGGATCGTCGGTGATCAGGACATTGCCCTGCAAAACGATGCGGTCTATCCTTCGCGCATAGCGCATTACCTCTGGCCGGCTGGCGCACTCGGGGCTCAGGTAGAAGAATGTGGACTTGCTGGCGGTGTCGAGGCTCTCCAGCCACTGGCCCTGGGCGCCCAGCCTCTTTAGCCCGTCCAGCATACGAGGGTGCGACCGGCAGCGCGTCTCCAGGAGATCCCAGAGGGAGCCCTCGCGAATGCTCTCCTTAACCTGTTTCATCTCCTGCAGTGAGACGTAAAGATTGTGTCGGGCTAGAAGCTTGGTCTTTTGGGGGCTATCCATCAGCTCTTTTAAGGTATGTTCCTGGCAGACGGGGCAGCAGCAGGGAAGGTAGCTCATCTCCTCCAGCTTGCCGGTTCCATGCACTGTCAGGTACCGGTCCTGTCGGGCGTAGAGGGCGTATGCCGCCGAGTCAAAGAGATCGCAGCCCATGGCTGCCGCGAGTGCAAAGATCATGGGATGCCCGGCGCCAAAGAGATGCACGGGCCGGCCCGAGCCGAGCCCCTTCTTGGCAGATGTCACTACATCTACAAGATCGCTATAGCGGTAGGCTTCCATGAGCGGAACCACCCCGCCCACGGGATAGACATCAAAAGGAAGATCTCTGGCGAACCGGCCTGCTTTCTCTCTGAGATCGGGATAGGTTGAGCCCTGGATTGGGCAGGCGAGAAGGGCCGATCTTTCCAGGGCGGCAGCCTGCACCAGTCGCTCCTCTGTTATTTTCAGCTCAGATTCAGCCCTTTCTCTGCTGACGTCAGGAGGGGTTGGTATGTCCAGGGGCACAGAGATGTCCGATTTTATGGCGAATTGAAAGTTTAAGATCTCCAGGGGAGAAACATCGATATCTCCATAGACGGAGAGCTGGAAGGCGCCCGAGTCGGTCATAATCGGCCCGGAAAATCCCAGGAGGTCGTGCAGCCCACGCTCAATTGCCTGCATTTTTAGCTCCGGATCCTGGTGAATGATGTAGCTATTGGTGATGATCATATCGGCTCCCATCTTCGCCATCTCACCCGGCGGGATGAGGGGGAGATGGGGATTGACTACTGGCATGAGCGCGGGAGTCTCGATGGTGCCATGCATTGTGGAAAGCCGGCCGATCCTTCCGGCCAGATCTTTATGCAGTATTTCGAAGCGGTCCGGCATAAGTTCTCCCTTACCAATAAGGAATAAATAGGTTGGGACAGATTTTCAGCAGAGGATAACTACTGAATAAAAAAGGATGTATTAATATGAAAACGATTGTAGTACTAATAGCATTAACCTGCCTCTTGGGCCTGGCCGGTGCCCAGATGATGGGTGAGGGCTACAGCAGCACTCAGCTTGCATTCTTCAATGCACCCAGCTCATCTACCTTTGAACCCAATGTCCAGACGTACTGGGGCAACTATATCGCCAACCAGCAAAATCTGAGCATCAAGAGTGCGACATCTAACATGGACATCTGGATGAACACCTTCCCCTTGAGGTTTGACACTCCACTGCAATTCAAGGCCACGAGCTTTGCCGCAAATACTGCAGGTCTCACTCTTACTGCTACGGAGAGAAACAGCCAGTTTCTGACCCGAAATGTGAACAGTCAGTTCGGCATCAATCAAATCTGGTCGTATCCCCAGACAAGTGGGAGCTTAGTGGTATCCAATAGCACAGGCACTCCGAGCAAGGATGCAAAAGGACAAATGTTATCGCAAAATATCATAACCCTCTTTAACTAAAAGCAGCAGCTTGTAAAAGATAGAAACGATAGAAAAAAGAAAAGCTCTGCCAGGGCGGCAGATTTATTTTTATTTTTTAGCTCCTTTGCTTGCCTGCACGGTGAACGGTAATAGTCCTCCTGCCAGCAGTATGTTTCTCTGCCTTTTGGAGAGGTTCATATTTAGGGTGATCTGCTTATTTCCGGCCAGGGCCATGATATTCTCCTTGCCAGTCTCCAGTGCCTTACGAATGCCTGGTATTCGAACCTCGGTTCTTTCCGGCAAATTGTCCCAATCCGATTCCTGGGCAAAGCTGAAGGGTACTATGCCGAAGTTCACCAGATTGGCCGCATGTATCCTCTCTATGGATTTAGCGATCACCCCTTTCACTCCCAGGTACATGGGGCAAAGAGCGGCGTGTTCTCGGGAAGAGCCCTGGCCATAGCTAAGACCTGCCACGATCAGGTTATGCGCGCCCTGATCGCGCAGTGCGGATGCCCTGCTGTAGAACTCCTTGTCCAGCGGCTCAAAGACGAATTCAGAGTACTTGGGGACATTGGATCTGTACTTGAGGCGAGAGCCGGCAGGCATTATGTGATCCGTGGTCACCAGATCTCCTACCCTTATGGTTACTTGTCCTGAGATCTCCTCCGGCATAGGTCCGTTAATGGGAGGCTCGCCGATATTGGGGCCGCGGCAGATTTTTATTTTTGCTCGCTCCGTTGCTGGAAGGGGCGGAATAATCATACTATCATCAATCTCAAAATGCGCCGGCATATCTATTCTGGGAAAGTCCATCCCCAGTTCTCTAGGGTCCGTTAGCTTGCCGGTGAGAGCAGAGGCGGCGGCGACTAGTGGGCTGGTCAGGTAGACACTCGCACTGGGCGTGCCGGATCGACCTAAGAAATTGCGGTTGCTGGTGCGCACGGAAACAGAGTCCGTGCACGGTGACATGCTGTTGCCGATACAAAAGCCGCAGGAAGACTCCAGGATTCTGGCTCCGAAGGCTATCAGGTCGCTTAGAGCGCCGTTCCTGGCTATAGCGCTCAGCACCTGTCGCGAGCCGGGCGCAATGCCTAAAGATACGCCAGCAGGAAGATGCTTGCCCTTTAGCATCGCCGCCACAGTCATGAGATCTACATAAGAGGAGTTGGTGCATGAACCGATCATCACCTGATCCACGAGATGATTTTGGTCTTTGATTCTGGCTATGTTTCCCGGGCTGTGAGGCGCACACGCAAGTGGCTCGATCTCTGATAGGTCGATTTCTATGGTGCGATCATAGACTGCATCTTTGTCGGCTGCCAGAGCTGTCCACTGCTCTCCTCTTTCCTGCGCTTGTAGAAATCTCTTCGTCTGCTCATCGCTGGGGAAGATGGATGTGGTGACGCCTGTCTCGGCTCCCATATTGGTGATGGTTGCTCTCTCCGGCACAGTTAGTGCGGCAATGCCTTCACCAGTGTATTCGCAGACGCAGCCGACGTTCCCTTTCGTGCTCAGGATGGAGAGGACTTTCAGGACTACGTCTTTGGCTGTAGCCCAGGGTTGCATCTTGCCTGTAAGGTGGACATTGATCACGCGCGGAGCGGTAAGGTAGTATGCGCCCCCACCCATAGCAACGGCTACATCAAGTCCTCCTGCACCCATAGCCAGGGTGCCCACGCCTCCTGCAGTGGGCGTGTGGCTGTCGGACCCCAACAGGGTTTTGCCGGGCCTGGCGAATCTCTCCAGGTGGACCTGATGGCAAATGCCGTTCCCAGGTCGGGAGAAGTAGATGCCATACTTCTTCGCGATCGACTCCAGGTAGGCGTGATCATCTGCATTTTCGAATCCTACCTGGATGGTGTTGTGATCAACGTAGCTGACGGAAAGCTCGGTGGCAATATCAGAAAGCCCCATGGACTCAAATTGGAGATAGGCCATGGTGCCTGTTGCGTCCTGGGTAAGGGTTTGGTCTATCTTTATGCCGATCTCTTTGCCGGGCTCGTAGAAGCCATCCGCGAGGTGCTGCCTCAGGATTTTCTCAGTCAATGTATAACCCATAAAAGACCTCCAGCAGGCGTGTTAATCCTGGATTGCTATTCCTGGATTTTCGGTTACGATCATATTAAAACTAAGCGATAGCGTGAATCAATAGAGCAAAAAGGTTATATATGTCTGAGTTATTGGATGAGTTCGGCCCGCCTGGAAGGGTGGGGCAACGGGTCCTGTAGATAGTGATTATAGGGCCTGAGTATGACATCGGTTTAAGAAAGCCCGGGTTTTCTCTTGTCTTCTCCGAAAATGAGTTGAGGGGGAAATGCTTAAATACCTCGGCTGACAACCTTAATGGGCCGATGAGGCGTCGTAACCCAAAAGCTGGGCCCCGATATCATTGAAGGGTCGAGCTATAAAGTTGCGATATAACAAAGATGGAGACGCGAGTTTTTTCGTGTCTGACATTGGTCTTGGCGACTCAGCCAATTCCGACTGGTTCGGAATAACATATTAAGTGAAATACTTCCTAGTGAATTCTGGTTGATCCTGCCAGAGGTTACTGCTATCGAGGTTCGACTAAGCCATGCGAGTCGAATGTAGCAATACATGGCGTACTGCTCAGTAACACGTGGACAACCTGCCCTTGAGACGGGGATAAACCCGGGAAACTGGGTATAATACCCGATAGATCTCGATTGCTGGAATGCATCGAGTTCCAAAGCTCCGGCGCTCAAGGATGGGTCTGCGGCCTATCAGGTAGTAGTGGGTGTAGCGTACCTACTAGCCTACGACGGGTACGGGTTGTGAGAGCAAGAGCCCGGAGATGGATTCTGAGACACGAATCCAGGCCCTACGGGGTGCAGCAGGCGCGAAAACTTTACAATGCTGGAAACAGCGATAAGGGGACCTCGAGTGCCAGGTTACAAATCTGGCTGTCGTGATGCCTAAAAAGCATTGCATAGCAAGGGCCGGGCAAGACCGGTGCCAGCCGCCGCGGTAACACCGGCGGCTCGAGTGGTAACCGTTATTATTGGGTCTAAAGGGTCTGTAGCCGGCCGGATAAGTCTCTTGGGAAATCTGGCAGCTTAACTGTCAGGCTTTCAGGAGATACTGTCTGGCTCGAGGCCGGGAGAGGTGAGAGGTACTTCAGGGGTAGGGGTGAAATCTTGTAATCCTTGAAGGACCACCAGTGGCGAAGGCGTCTCACCAGAACGGACCTGACGGCAAGGGACGAAAGCTAGGGGCACGAACCGGATTAGATACCCGGGTAGTCCTAGCCGTAAACGATACTCGCTAGGTGTCGGCAACGGTGCGACCGTTGTCGGTGCCGTAGGGAAGCCGTGAAGCGAGCCACCTGGGAAGTACGGCCGCAAGGCTGAAACTTAAAGGAATTGGCGGGGGAGCACCACAACGGGTGGAGCTTGCGGTTTAATTGGATTCAACGCCGGAAATCTTACCGGGACCGACAGCAATATGAAGGCCAGGCTGAAGACTTTGCCGGATTAGCTGAGAGGTGGTGCATGGCCGTCGTCAGTTCGTACTGTGAAGCATCCTGTTAAGTCAGGCAACGAGCGAGACCCACGCCCACAGTTGCCAGCGTACTCTCCGGAGTGACGGGTACACTGTGGGGACCGCCGCTGCTAAAGCGGAGGAAGGAATGGGCAACGGTAGGTCAGTATGCCCCGAATATCCCGGGCTACACGCGAGCTACAATGGTTGGTACAATGGGTATCTACCCCGAAAGGGGATGGAAATCTCCTAAAGCCAATCTTAGTCCGGATTGAGGGCTGCAACTCGCCCTCATGAAGCTGGAATCCGTAGTAATCGCGTTTCAACAGAACGCGGTGAATACGTCCCTGCTCCTTGCACACACCGCCCGTCAAACCACCCGAGTAGGGTCTGAATGAGAGCGCTTCCTTCGGAGGCGTTCGAATTTGGGCTTTGCAAGGGGGGTTAAGTCGTAACAAGGTAGCCGTAGGGGAATCTGCGGCTGGATCACCTCCTAACGTTATGGGTATGCACAAGCATACCCACCCGTAACCAGTTGGAAGCTGAAAATGTCGACCGAGACCAAAAAGAGAACCAATTAGCCAGCTATTCTGATTATTAGCTGGGGCTAGTACCCGGGCTTGTAGCTCAGCTGGTAGAGCGCCGCCTTTGCAAGGCGGAGGCCCTGGGTCCGAATCCCAGCAAGTCCAATTACAATGCACACATTGAGGCAGACTCGATGTGGAAGGGCGAAGGTCCGTTCTTGACGGAGCGGTCCGATGATGCCGTGCACAAGCTTTGCGACCAGACGCTCACTGAGTTTAGTGGGGCATAAGCTGCTTATGCCAGCCAGGGGATGGCTCGGCTCAAGTGCTGACGAAGGACGTGCCAAGCTGCGATAAGCCTCGGCGAGGCGCATGGAGCCATTGAACCGAGGATGTCCAAATGGGAAATCCTAGTCTTCGGACTGATCCGTTGAGGATCGGGAACGTCCCGGATTGAAACATCTTAGTAGGGACAGGAAGAGAAATCAAACGAGATTCCGTTATTAACGGCGAGTGAAAGCGGAACAGCCTAAACCGAATCCCGCAAGGGAGATGTGGTGTTATAAGCCGGTCCAAACGTCTTGATTTAGAAGTCGAAGTGGCCTGGAATGGCCTGCCATAGAGTGTGAGAGCCACGTAGTCGTAATTTATCAAGACCGGGGCCGTGTCTTGAGTACCGTGCGTCGGAAATCGCGCGGGAAATTGGGGGTCACCAACCTCCAAGGCTAAATACATCTTGAGACCGATAGCGCAGTAGTAGTGTGAACGAAAGCTGAAAAGTACCCCAAATAGGGAGGTGCAAAGAGCCTGAAATTGGCTGGCGATAGTGCGTTAGGGCGCGCAAGGATCTTCTCCTTGAAGGAAACGGCTGCAAGGCCGCAGTACGAAAGGAGTTGCCGGCGTTCTAACATGCGTTTTGAAGAACGAACCAGGGAGTGCATATTGGCGGCGAGGCTAATTCTTTTACAGAGGAAGCCGTAGCGAAAGCGACAAGCGCGCATGAAAAGAGGCGCGACGTATACAAGTGCGTGCAGTCGCCCGTATGCGACCCGAAGCCGGGCGATCTAGGCGTTGGTAGGTCGAAGCGTGGCGAAAGCTGCGTGGAGGATCGTTAGAGATGTTGATATGCAAATCGCTCTCGTGACCTGCGTCTAGGGGTGAAAGTCCAATCGAGGTCGGAAATAGCTGGTTCCTCCCGAAACATATCGCAGTATGACCTGGTCTGAGATAGTCGGCGGAGTAGAGCACTGATTGGGGAAGCCGGACCCGAAAGGGTCTGTTCTCTTGTCAAACTCCAAAACCGCCGTCGTCGAAGAAGACCGGCAGTCCGGGCTGGGGGGTAAGCTTCTAGTCCGTGAGGGAGACAACCCTGACCGTGGTTAAGGTCCCCAAGTATCGGCCAAGTGTCAACACTTAAGGGTGTCCTGGGTCATAAACAACTGGGAGGTTAGCTTAGAAGCAGCTATCCTTTAAAGAGTGCGTAACAGCTCACCAGTCGAGATCCAGGGCCCCGAAAATTGACGGGGCTAAGCCGATTACCGATACCACGGAGCACCGCAAGGTGATCTAGTAGGGAGGCGCTCTGCGTGGGCAGAAGCATCTCTGTGAAGAGGTGTGGACCGCGTAGAGACGAAAATCCTGGTAGCAGTAGCAGCAAAGTCGGGTGAGAATCCCGATCGCCGTATGGGCCAGGGTTCCTCGGCAATGTTCGTCAGCCGAGGGTCAGTCGGTCCTAAGACGTACCTTAATCGGAGTACGCCAAATGGGAAACAGGTTAATATTCCTGTACCTTTCAACGATAAAACTGACGCTTCCGGATATGTCAAGCGTTCGCGCCAGGGCGTTCAAGCGCAGAAGTCTGCGGAGAGCCGTAATGGCGAGAAACAGACGAAAACGTGATGACGTAAGTTGGCAAATTCCAGGAGTCCGTGAAAAGGGAGTTGAAAGTCCGTACCGAGAACCAACACAGGTGCCCCAAGCTGAGAAGGCTAAGGCGTGTCGGCATATGCTAGCTAAGGGAATTCGGCAAAATAGCCACGTAACTTCGGGATAAGTGGTGCCTGCTTTGCAAGAAGCAGGTCGCAGCGACGAGGGGACTCTAACTGTCTAATAACAACATAGGTGATTGCGAATCCGTAAGGACTAGTACAATCACTGAATCCTGCCCAGTGCAGGTACCTGAAAACCCGGTTCAACGGGAAGAAGGGCCTGTCAACGGCGGGGGTAACTATGACCCTCTTAAGGTAGCGTAGTACCTTGCCGCTTAATTGGCGGCTTGCATGAATGGATCAATGAGAGTCCCACTGTCCCTAGCTGGTACCCGGTGAACCTTACGTTCCAGTGCAGAGTCTGGAGACCCCTAATGGGAAGTGAAGACCCCGTGGAGCTTTACTGCAGCCTGCCGTTGGGTTGTGGTTCTGATTGTAGAGCATAGGTAGGAGACGTCGAAACTCGGGCGCCAGTTCGAGTGGAGTCGCCCTTGGAATACTACCCTTTCGGAGCTACCGCCCTAACTCTGAGAAGAGGACCTCGGTAGGTGGGCAGTTTGGGTGGGGCGCCACGCCCTTGAAAAGATATCAAGGGCGCCCTAAGGTTGACTCAGTTGGGTCGGAAACCCAACGAAGAGTGTAAAGGCATAAGTCAGCCTGATGTTACCTTGCATAGCAAGAGGTGACAAGACGAAAGTCGGGCTTAGCGAACCTCTCAGCTCTCTTGGTGAGAGCGTTAGATGACAGAAAAGCTACCCCGGGGATAACAGAGTCGTCACCGGCAAGAGCACATATCGACCCGGTGGCTTGCTACCTCGATGTCGGTTCTTTCCATCCTGGCCGTGCAGCAGCGGCCAAGGGTGAGGTTGTTCGCCTATTAAAGGAGATCGTGAGCTGGGTTTAGACCGTCGTGAGACAGGTCGGTTACTATCTGTTAGGGGTGTATTGCGGTCTGAGGGGAAGTTAGCTTTAGTACGAGAGGAACAAGCTAACGGCACCTCTGGTCTATCGGCTGTCTGGCAAGGCATGCCGAGCAGCTACGTGCTCGTGGATAAGGGCTGAAAGCATCTAAGCCCGAAACCGCTCCTGAAAAGAGACCGCTTAGAGTACTCGTAAAAGACGAGTTTGATAGAGCTGGTGTGTAAGCACCAAGGCAACGAGGTGTTCAGCTCGCAGCAACTAATAACTCCGCAGCGCTCCACTAAACTCGGGCGAAATCTGGTCGCAAAGCTTAAGGCACTTAACCCAAGACCCCGGGTTACGGCCCGGGGAGGCACTAAACCGGTTCGATTCCGGTACTTGGAATCGAGCATGGCGGCCAGAGCGACAGGGAAACTCCTGAACCCATTCCGAACTCAGAAGATAAGCCTGTCCACGTTCTGCACTGTACTCAGATGCGCGAGCTCTCGGGAACTGTAGATCGCTGCCGTGCTCACCTAATTTATCTATTTTCGCAAAGCTTGAAATTATTGGATTACTATTACCACTTAGCCATGCTGCACGGTCGATGGGGCTGCTATGCGCCCTAAAAGGCCAAGCTGCAGATCGCTGCCGTGCTCACCTAATCTTTCTATTTTAGCAAAGCTTGAATTTATTGGATTGCTATTACCACTTAGCCATGCTGCACGGTCGATGGGGCTGCTATGCGCCCTAAAAGGCCAAGCTGCAGAGCGCTGCCGTGCTCACCTAACTTTCTATTTTCGCAAAGCTTGATTTAATTGATGGAAAATTATTGGATTATTCTTACTACTTAGCCATGCTGCATGGTCGATAGAGCTCCTATGCGCCCTAAAATGCCAAGCTGCAGATCGCTGCCGTGCTCACCACAACCCTGCTTCCTCGCGCCGTTACTTCGCGGCGGGATTCATCTCCCAGATACCAAACGAATTGTTTTCAGTATCCATACAGATTACAAAAATGACGGCATATGTCGCCTGCCCCAAACATCTGTTCAGCTAACATGATTACCTTCTCCTTCAATAGTTCTCTGCTCTTCGATAAGTGCAATATACTCATTTACCAATCTCTCACTCATCCCAAGAATTCGAGCGATCTCTAATGGCTTCATCTTCCCGTGCACCATACTGACTTTCTTGAATGCCTTGATATATCGATCACATGCTTCTTCTGTATGCTGTGTCATACGTGCGATATCTGGTGTCGGAATATTCTGTAGGAACTTGGCGATAATTACCTTCTTGTGAGTCATTGATGGTCCGATATCATGGACAGTTCCTCGATATGGCAAGATAACGCCTTGCTCAGTCTGATATGCTTTGATATCCTTGCCAATAGTTCCGGCACTCACTCCAATCAATTCAGCAACATCCGCTTGTGTTAGCACTCCATTCTGAGCATATGCCTCCTTTAGCATTCTGGCCACACGATATCTCCTCACTTCCTGATGGGAATAGCCATTGGTTCGCATCTGCTTATCTTCCTCGTGTGTTAAGGAGAGAATAGTCGGAACAACTCTCATTTTGGCAAGTGTCTTCCCTGGACCTGGTTTTTCATCTATATGAACGGCGAACCAGAGTGTCTGTCCCACTTCAAGATTCCATGGGTCTCGCGAGTACTGCTGAAAAATCTTAATTAAATCTCCGATAAGCATGTCCTGGACACGATCGCCGCCGACAAATGCATATTGTTCTTCCAGGAGGTGCTTTATTGCACCATGAATCCCCTTTCCTTGAGGTGCAGCTGATGATGTCATTGTCTTACCCCCAGACCCCCTTTTTTCGAATCGAGCTTTTCAATCGAGGTGGAGGTGATCTGTGCGAGTCGATCAGAGCCGATCACTTTATAGGTCTCGTACAATGAGAGATACTCAGTGATGACTTTTTCCGAAGAATTGGTTAGTTCTCGGATTTGGAAGATAGAGTATCCCTGATCTGAGAGAAGAACTACCTTTGAGAATCCACTGATGTACCTTTTGATGGACTCCCCGGTATGACGAGTTCTCTGTTCGATCTCAGTGTATTCGTATCCTTTGAGATAAAGCTCAATGATCTTCGTTTTATGGGAGACGGTCGGTCCGATATCCTGGATCTCGCCACGAGTCGGAACCACGATACCCTGCTGCCGCATCTCATGCATATCTCTTTGAATGGTACGGATGCAGGTTGTAAGGAGCAATGCGAGATCTTCCTGGATGAGAAGACCGCCCTGATCATATGCTTCATTCGCAAATCTGAGGAGCTTGTGTTTGCGCAGGCCTGGAACACCCTGTTCTTTCAGAACCTTTGCATCATCAGGATGGGATATCGTGAGTGTAACCGGTACAAGACGAAGGTGGTCTAATGACTTTCCCGGACCCTCTTGAACACTGACTGCATGATAGACGACCTGTGAGTCTCCTCGGAGATTGCCATAGCTGGTCTCGATATGCTCATGCATGAGCTGTACAAGTGATCTGGCAAGAGCCTGAGAGAAGCCATAGTCTATTTTCAGGTTATTGAAGAGTTCCTGTTCATTGGTTTTCTTCCAGGCATTGCTCAATGATTTGGTGTCTGTTCCGGCGGCTGGCATCGTTACACCCATTATTCCATATGGGGCCTGTGAAATTAAATATTGCGGCATATAGCGGTGATGTAAATCCTGAGGAAGCAAGGTATTTATAGGCTTTTCAGTGACACCCATATCGAACCTGACCTCCCCAAAGTTTAGGCACACATATGAAGTGCATCCAGGATTTCTCGCTGTTTCTTGGTAATCTCAGTTGTGATTTTCTCGCCATCCGGCAAGATCATTAGCTTGATCTTTTCTAGTTCAGTGAGCAGTCCTTCCACTGAATATCGTTTATTCAGCTCGGCATTGACCATGAGCCTGGTCAGCTTCATTCTTAAGATCAGAGCAAGAAAAGCGACGAACAGATAGCCACTCAAACTGTTATTGGTTCTTAGGTTTGTTGGCATCAGTTCAATGTCGTTCTTCAATACATCGAATCCTTTCTCGACGACATCCTTGCTTCTGTAAAGTGAAAGACAATCATTCCAAGAAAACTCGCCCCGATACAGCAGAATAAACTTACCCATCTTATTGATGGCCTGAGAGACGGCATTTTTTCTGAGGGAGACCTCAAATTTTCCGTCAATTGCTTTCCATTCGATGAACTTGGCATCCTTTTTTGCCGTTTCCCTGAAAACCACACTCGGAATCATCCAGCTCTTTAAGGTCACAGCCTTGAGCCGTTCCATTAAATCGTATAGCCGCTTATAGAGAGTACTTCGTTCCAACTGCTCTCGCTTCTGATCGTAATATGCGTATCCTTTCAGCTTGTTTTTGCCTACCTCGATGTCCACAGGCATGACAAAAAGCGGTTCTTTCTCGTAGAGTTCCAAATTCTCAGGATCATCGATGCTGCTATGGATGGCGGATATCGCCTCTTTGACATTTTTGAGAGTACTTGTTGGGGGGATGATGAACGACAAATCCGCTGAGACCATCTCATGGATATTGGCAGTCGAGAAGAAACCACGATCCATGATCATAGTATAATTCTGAACACCCAGGGCCTTTATTTTTTTGACTGTATTCGTGAGGGTAGTTACATCCGAGATGCTTCCTGGATATAGATCATACATTACCGGTATGCCTAGATCCTTGTCCACAATCAGAGACAGGTTGATCTGAGGCAGATCGAGACCATCTCGATTATAACCGTATTCCAGTAGGCCTATGTTTTGAGAGTAAGAGGACAAAGAAGTGATATCATAAACCAGAGTGCTGCATGTTGAGATTCTTTGGATTAGTCGATGAGCGAATTCCAGATTCGCGGTGCTCTCACCGATACGGCTTAGCATTCGAGAAAGGCTCTGAGAGGATAGGGGAAGATCAGGATGGTCTTCCGATAGAATTGTGCCTTCATACCAGCTTTGGATATGGGTTAATGCTCGGGGACGCAAAGCAAAATTCATAGCCAGAGTTAAAACAGGCCAGACTTCTTTGCTGGGCAAGACTCCAGAGAGAATTTCGTCTAGTTTAAGGTCTTCTGTTATCTTTTTCAGTGGAACGAATTCGCCATGTGATAGAACTTTCTTTGGTATTTTTCCCTGAGATCGGACCTTGACAGGAACTCCATTAACATTCTTGCCGAGGTACTTGCTCTTCTGGCGAATTTTCTTCTTTTCTTTGTCGTAGTAAGGAGTGATTTTGTATATGTATTCAATTCCACTTATATTTTTTATTCGATTAAACGATTTCATGTGCATATTTATGCACATAATATTATTTATAGATTTCGGCTATAGATAACGAAAATTGTTTAAATATGCCTAAATCATGGGGAGGTCAGGATCGAAAGCTTCGCGACTACCAAACCCTACCATCCTTATCTTGGGATCAAGTGGGTCCTATAAAAGAAAGAACATGAGAACGCCGAATAAAGCATGCAAAGGGATGCTTTCCATAAATACTACATTAAATCCCAGTCCTTCGAAATAATGAGCTGCAAAATCTTCTGCTGAAGACGGTTCAGTTCCATCAAGAATTTTTACGCCTTTTCCACTATCTTTGATATAAACACCTTTTATATTAATTATATCAATATTATTATTAACAATGATATCGTTTTGAGATTCTTCATTATAAGTGTATTTGGGGCGATGCTGGTGTAGTTCTTTGACTTCTTCTATGATTTTCTTCTCTATCGATTCATAAATGTCCTTATGTTTGAAACGAGCATCAAGCCATTTTGAATAACCATGCCTTTCAGCCCATTCACCAAACCTTCTTATAGTCTCACATTCGATCTCTCGCCAATAATATCTACGTATCTTTGTGCTACATCCGTAGATTTCAGCTCTAGGATGAGCCTCTTCTGGAATGCCTCGGCACTTGTTACAAACACCTTCCTGGAATCCTAAAGTAACCTTTGTCTCTTCTTTTGTAACAAGGTCTGTGCCAGAATTCAATTGATGGGGCAAAAAGCATCGACCAAAGTCTTCTTCGCATTTGCACATCATCACTTCGCCACAAGATTTACATTTATATTTTCTAATATATTCGTATGCATTTATGCAATAAATTTCACTATGCTCACAAGTGCTCAAGTTCTCACCATCAGATCGGTTATTCCGTGTGCTAATAAAAGTGTCCACTCAACCAAAATTAAATTTTAAGGATAGCTGATATCAACTCTACCACACCTTCAAATCGATCCCCTCGATCCTCACCATCATCCCCTCGGAGTGCACCACCACTCCCGAGTGCACCTTCTGCATCATGCAGTGCTCGGGCAGAAATCGCACCGTCTCGCCTACCTCCGGCCTCTTGCCCCGGCTCACCACGCCCTCGAAGGCGGCCACCATGCAGATGCCGATGTCCTCCGGCGCGGGCAGCCCCTGTAGCAGGTGCACCGGCCCCACCAGATGCACAGTGACAATTCCCCGGTCGTTCTTGAGCACTTTAGCAAAATGAGTGATGGGACAGCCCAAAGGCCGGTAGCGGAAGATGTCGCCCTCTTTGAGATGCGCCTCGGGATTGAAGGGATGCAGATCTTCCCGGCAGGAGGGCTCGCCCGGCAGCGGCGCTAAGGCAAAGTCCGCCCTCAGGCCGTCCAGAACGCCGATGATATCCTCGGTCTTCTCCGAGCAGGCCAGCAGCTTGGCAATCTGCTCCGACCGGCCCTTGAATCTCTCCTGCTTGAGAATAGTGCACCTGTCCAGCCCGGCCACGTCCACCAGCTTGGCGGCAAACTCCCGGCAACTGGAAAGGCCGCACTCCCCGCAGTTGTAGCCTGGCAAGAGCTTCTCGATCTGCAACATTTTTATCTCCTCAGATATTCTCTAGCTCGATTCCTTGTTTCTTCTTTATTTTGTATAGGCAATGATTATTAACCGCAGAGGCGCAGAGTTCGCAGAGACGTGAAATTTACCTCATTATCAGACCAGATATAGTCGTCTCCGTCCGTTCGTCCTCTGTGCTCTCTGCGACTCTGCGGTTATTTTCCGCAGCCCATAGGTTATCGCCAGTGGCTAACGACTATTCACAACCATAGATAGCGAAGAGCCTATTCTTTAGACTTCTTCCTCACTCGCCGGTGTACTCCATGAAGCCGTCCAAATGCCGCAGCACTCCCCGGTGATGCTCCTTGGAGACACGAAGCTCCCCCGTGCATAAAGTGCAGATGGCCAGAGGCGGATTGTGCCGCAAGACCATCTCCCCGGAGATGTCCGGCCAGCTTGCCATCAATTCCGCCAGCTCCCCCGAGCCCTTGCCCGTGAGCCCGTTGGCCTCGATGATCCGGCATCCGGGATTTGCCTCCAAAATGCGCTCCCGGAAGACCTCCCTCTCCGCCTGGGAGACGAGATCGCCCTTGGTCATGACCGCAGCATCGGCAGTGGTGAGCAGCGGCCCGACTTTTAAGGGGCTGTTGGGGCCCGTTGTAACGTCGATCACGCAGATGGCCAGAGCCTTGTCCGGGTAAGGAGCACAGCGCAGACACAGCCCGGCAGTCTCATTGAGCATGATGTCCGCTCCTTGAGCTGCCGCCCACTCCAGCATCTCGTCAAAGTTGTAGATGGCGTAGTGGTCCGGGCACATATCCTTGGAGAGTCCCACGGCCACGGGCACCTTCAGCCGCTTGAACCGGGCGTCGTCCTCGGTCCACATGCAGTCGATCTTGACGAGCGCCGGGGCATGGCCGGCCCGGACCAGATCCTTCACGGCATGCATGAGCACTGAGGTCTTGCCCGAGCCTGGCGTGCCGGCCACTACCACCATCTTCAAGCTACTACCTCGCCCTGACGAATGGTCTCCCGCAACGCTGTGAGCCAACCGTCCACCCGCTCGACATCCTTGAAGATCCTCTGCTCATCCTCGTTGGTGCTGATGACCTTGGTCATGCCTCCGTTCTTCATGACAATGCGACGGGGGGCCATGAGGGCCAGCATGGGATCGTGAGTTACTACTACCACAATCTTCCCCTCGCCGGACAGGAGCCGCAGCGCCTCCTGCTTCTTTATGCCTGCATTTTCAATCTCGTCTATGAGCACGATGGGCGAGTCGCTGATGACTGCAATGTCTGCAACCATGAGAGCCCTCGACTGGCCGCCGCTGAGAATGGTGAGCTGGAAGGCGGGATTGACCGGCTCTCCCGTCAGGGTGTTGGCCAGAGCTATGACCTTGTCTGCCAGCCTGGGGTCCTTGCCCCGGGATTTGGCATGCATTCTCAAAAATTCGCCCACAGACATATCGGCCAGAAAGTGCATATTTTGGGAGAGCTGGGCCACCAGCTTCTTCCGGGGATCGCTTCGTAGCTCCGCCGCAGGCTCAAGACCGTTTATAAGAATCCTTCTGCCTGACGGCGTGTCGCCTGAGGCGAACTGCTCAATGTCGGCAATAAGAGTACTCTTGCCTGAACCGGTGGGTCCTACTATTCCTATTATCTCTCCATGAGCTATCTCGATCTCGGATACGGCATCGGTATGGCCGTCCTTGTCCACGCCGCCCTGAATGGTTAATGTCAGGGGCTTGATTGCAGTATTGATCATCGGATTGATTGTCTGGCTGAGCGTCGGGCCCATGGCCTCGCTCATACTCTGGCTGATTGCCTGGCTCATTTCTTGCCCTCCAGAAATTGCACTGCCTGCTCCCAGTGGGAGACGGTGATTTGCGGCGTAAGCCTGCGCAGGGTATGCTCCTCTCTGATCCTGGCTTTGCCTCCACCTGTGATATTAAGAAGAATGATATCTTTGGGTTGAATGCTGCCTGATATTGCCGCCTGCTCTAGCGCTGCCACGGCTATTGCCGGAGCATTGAGAATGTCGATTTCCTCAGACTGCTCAAAGAGCTTCTTGGCTGCTGCTGCCTGGCTGTCTGTTATGCCGTAGACCTCGCCACGGGTTTCTTGCAGAGCGTCTCTTACACCGCCTGGGATGGCATAGGGCGGCTTTCGGTTGAAGAGAACATCATCGAACATATCGCTGCAGGGGGGCTGTTGTTCTTTTCCCGTCCAGGCACAGTAGATGGGCGCATTGGGAATATTTTGGGCCAAATGAAGCCTGGGAAGATGAGAGCCGTAACGGCCGTCCTTGTTCAGGCGAAGAGCGGCCTCCCAGGCGGATATGCCGCCCGTGCCGCTTCCCACCGCCTGGAAGTAGTGCTGGGGAATTTTGCCCAGGCTCAGGGCGGCGTCGAGCATCACTGTGCCCATGCCGTCCCGGCGGGCGATGTTTCTCGCCCCGCCCTCTGCCGCAAAGCCGGGCAGGGATTGCACCTTTTCCGCTATTTGAATGGCATCGTAGTAATCGCCCTGCACGGCTATTAGAGTCACATGGCTCGTGCCTGCCCCTGCGGGCGCGGTTGTCCACATTCTGGCCAGGGCTTTTTCCGGAA
Organism: Methanotrichaceae archaeon; assembly: GCA_963748825.1. GTDB lineage: Archaea > Halobacteriota > Methanosarcinia > Methanotrichales > Methanotrichaceae > Methanothrix. The sequence goes on along the minus strand of CAVVKN010000010.1, from coordinate 21,683 downwards.
CGAAAAGAACCAGAGGCTGGCCGGTGAGAAAAGCCACGTGGGCAAAGGCGCGGGCGGTGTTGCCTGCCGAGGCCACTACCAGCGTGGGGTTGTCGCCGCGCTCCAACAGCATCTGCATGCTAGGCGCGGCCTCCAGATCCTTGAAGCTGCAGGTGGGCATCGTTGCCCCGCGCTCCGGCCAGTAGCCGTTGAAGCTGATGTAAAGGTTTTCCAGTCCCAGCTCCTCTGCCAGTCCCCGGCTCTTGTAGGTCACAGGCACGCCTTGTGCCTCGGCTATGATTCCCTGCACGGGAAGCCAGTCCAGGAAGCGCCAGATGCCGGGCAGGCTCTTCAGCTCTATCTGCTTAGCCAGGTAATCGGCGCGCAGAAGCGAATTGTCATGGGGACAACTGAGGGAATAGGCTGGCTGCACAGATCTGTCGCTCACACATCGGAGCAGATATTCGCCCATAGAGGCAACTTCTCCAAATGGAGAATATAACGTTTTCTATTTGGGGACAAAGTTTGTCCTAATTGGGAAAATAGATATCAGGAATAATACCATTGGCCTAAATGTTAGCCATACTGGATATTAATGCTTTCCCTGGGTGAAGGTCTCTCAACCCAAAAGTAGAAATATTTGAGATACATTGTCCAATAGTATGCCAAATGTGGAGAGGGTGATGAGGGCGGCCTTCCAGTCGGACGAGAGACTGCGGGAGACCTTGAAAGAGGTCTTCAGGGAGCTGGGGCTTTCCGCTCGGGAATTTTCCAAGGTCTCGACAATTCCGCAGAGCACTCTCTACAAGATCCTCTCCGGCCACAGAGACCCAAATATCACTACATTGCGCCAGATTGTGAAGACGATTCGCCAGCTGGAAGGCTCGGAAGGAAACTTCATAGCCATTATCGCTGCCCGGCCTGTTCTGGACAAGATCAGCGAGAAGAAGATGAAGATTGGAGACAAGATGCTAACCTTGCGGGAGTATTCGGCCACCACTATCGAGGAGGCCATCATCGCTGCCATAAGAGCAGAGCGAGATGGAGCCTCCGCCCTGGTTTGCGCCCCCATCGTCAGCCCTACCGTGGAGAAGCTGCTCTCCATTCCCGTGGCCACCATAATTCCCAGAGACAGCGTCATCCGGGCCATTGAGGTTGCGGCCAGAAAGATTGAATAGTATCGCCTGGCATTTGCCAAGGGCAGGAAAGGGATGAGTAGGGATGAGTATGAGCGTCAAATCTGCAGCTATTATATTATGTCTTTTCTTAGCGGTCTCAAGCAGCCAGAGCACCCCACCCGGCTTCCAGAGCGTGAGTGGTGAATTTGCCCAGAAATGGATAAAGGATTTTAAGGATAAGAATGCAAATGCAAAGCCCGTTCCGGTGATGGAAGGCAATAAGAGCGAAGAGAACGGCAGCGACTTATGGAACTGGGGCAATGCTCCTCTGGGCAGCAAGATAGTCGATGGCAATCTGGTAACAGATCCCTACTACCTCCGGCCGCTCTTGAATCTGTCCAGCAACTGGCTCGGTGAGACCTACACAGATCCTGATACCGGTTTTCCCATGGAGACCTACTCCGATCCTTTGACCGGGAAAAAGATCTACCGCTTCCTGAGTCCCACCACGTCAAAGCCCTTCTTTACATATTCTACCTATCCGGATGCCAAGACAGGCAATCTTGTCTACGCCTATCTGGACCCCATGACGGGAATGGAGGTCTATGCCAGCTCGGCCCCCATTGATATCATCAATGCCCTGGCGGGCAAAATGGCTGACCAGACGACCTACAACCAGAACGGGCCGTGGACCAGGCTGTAGAATGGGGGGGCCTATATTATGTTTAAGATTAAATATAAAATCTTTTTAAGTCAAACAGTGTACCCCGCTGCAAGCGGCAGGGCATCCAAGTCGCTGCTTAAGTTTCACTATTGTTGAGAAGTCAAAAAATTAAACTTAAATAGTTAAATATTGCATACACGTTTTAAGGAGGAAGATAGCCCCAACAAGCATTTTGAGGTCAAGAAATAGGCAAAATGGAAGCCAATTCCACCATCGGGAACAAAGTTGGGAAAATTATTACACTTAAATCAGAGAATTTTTTAGAGTCTGAATGTGAAGGAAGAGGAGTGGAAGAAAGATGAAAATATATTTAAAGGCACTACTAGTAGCTGCCATCGTATTGATAGCAGTAATACCGGGAGTATGTGGTAGCGAAATTTCAGTCGCTGGTGGGGCATCTAGTAGCTCTATCAGGAACGATGCAACTGAATACACCATTGCTGCCAACCTGAAGGCAAACAATACTCCTGCATGGAATAATAATGAGGAAGACTTTAATTTTGCCACTCAGGGATTTATCGCAACCGATGATCCCCTGATTATTCCCTCTGATTACCCGAATTATACCTCCTGGAATATGGAAGTATTTTCGTACCTGGATAATGGGACTTGTGCTGACACGATAAATCCACTTCTGTGCAGGCATGCACGATTGAATAACATTAACGGGTTATTCGAAGTCGTCCCGGGAATTTACCAGGTCAGAGGATATGATATGACAACAATGAGCCTCATTAAGGGTAATAACGGCTGGATAGTCATTGATCCCATGCATTCAGTTGAGACTGCACGTGCTGCAATGGACCTGGTAAACAGGACATTAGGGTATTATCCGGTGAAGGCAGTCATTTATTCACACCCTCATGCAGACCATTACCAGGGAGTGAAAGGAGTAGTTACTGATGAGGAAGTTGCTGCCGGTGACGTCGAGATCATCGCACCTGTTGGGTTCATGGAGCATGCAGTCAGTGAGAACGTGTATGCCGGAACTGCAATGCAACGGCGGGCTACGTACATGTACGGATCACGCCTTCCCCGTGATGAGAAAGGTCTTGTCGATAACGGTCTTGGCAAGTATCCCTCAGTTGGGAGGTCATCTCTTATCGCACCCACGATTGATATTAACAGCACCGGTCAGACACTGACTATTGACGGAGTCAAAATGGAGTTTCAGTATACCACAAATACCGAAGCCCCGGTTGAGCTGAACATCTGGTTCCCGGATCATAAGGCGCTTTTTATGGCTGAAAACTGCGTAGGGACGCTCCATAATATCCTGACCCTTCGCGGAGCACAGGTCAGAGACCCGCTTTCGTGGGCTGAATTCCTTGACGAAGCACGAAGATTGTACGGCGATAAGGCTGATGTCGTGTTTACAGCCCATAACTGGCCCAGGTTTGGGAATGATAAGGTTATTGAACTGCTCGAAAACCAGCGTGACATGTACAAGTATATCAATGACCAGACGCTGAATCTCATGAATAAAGGCTATACCATGGATGAGATCTCTAATATGATCGTTCTTCCCGAGTCCTTACAGGAATACTGGTATACCCATGGGTTTTACGGCCAGATCTACATGGGTGTGAAAGCAACATACCAGAAATATCTTGGATTTTACGATGCAAATCCCATTAACCTTAAGCGGCTTCCTCCGGAGGAGTTTGCCCAGAATATCACCGAGTACATGGGAGGAGCAGATGCTGTCCTGCAGAAACTTGCCAAAGATTATGATAATGGACAGTATGAACTGGTAGCCTCTATCGCTAATTATCTGGTCTTTGCAGATCCTGCCAATAGGGAGGCCAGGGAGATGGAAGCTGCTGCTCTTGAACAGCTCGGATATCAGGCAGAATCAGGTCCTGCAAGGAATGCATACCTGGTTGGAGCACAGGAACTTCGCAGCACCGAACCGGTACAGGGAAGGATGATGATATCTGCAGATGTGATGTCTGGGATGTCTTTAAGTCAGCTCCTTGATTATCTAGCAGTCAGGCTCAATGGATCAGAAGCTGATGGAGAAAATTTCAAGATGGACCTGATAATTAACGATACATCAGACAAAGCAGTAATTCTGGTGAAGAATAGTGTGCTTAATTTCTGGGTTAATGAAGAACCCTCGACAGAAGCAAATGTTACCGTCTATATGCCCCGTAAGACTCTTGAACAACTGGCACTTGACCCATCCGTTCTTCCGGCAGACGTGATTACTACCGGAGATTCCTCTGTGTTTGAGCGGTTTATCGGGATGCTCGATGTGTTCGATCCAGGTTTTAATATTGTCCTTCCCTAACCCTTTTTTTAAATGAATAGCCGCAGCGAGCTGCGGGTTATTCATTTAAGAATGAAGCGCGAAAAAAGCATATAGATAGGAGCACGCGAAAGGCTTTTATTTCTCTGCGGCCTTCTTTTGCTCGTGGGGTCAGTATTGAAGACTGCTTTTGCAGTAGTGGTAGTGCTGGTAGTATGCCTATTAGCCGCAGGCTGCTATGCCCAAAGTTCCAGCCGTTTCCAGAGTGTGGGCGGAGATTTTGGCAAAAAGATGATCAGCACCATAGAAGCCAATGATACAAAGCCGGCTGATGCAAGCGATAATAAGAGCAGCCTGTGGAGCTGGGGAAGTTCGCCCAAGGGAACCCTGGTTGTTGATGGTAACCTTATCGGCGATCCTAAATATACAATGAAAAAGCTAAATGTTACCAGCAATTGGCTGGAAGATTCTTTCGTGGATCCCTACGGTACTGCTACTTCAGCAAATTCTTACACGGATGCCCAAACTGGTGAACCGGTTAAAACTTATGTGGACCCAATCTCAGGCCAGTCTTACTATACATACACGGATTCCAAGACGGGAAGGCTGATTTACGTCTACTTTAATCCTGAAACAGGAGTGCCGACCTATGCCAGCTTTACGCCCGTTTCCGGCCAGTACGTAGAAGAGAAGAAATTCGCTCTGCCACCGATCTTCAGTTAGATTGGAAAGAAAATTTGCCGATTGGAAAATTAACCCGGAGCAGCGAGAATGACTCAGACACGCGAAAGCCTTTTATCGCTCTGCATTAATGTAAGCTTGGTGGGGTCAGTATGAAGACTGCATTGGCAGTAATGGTAGTACTAATAGCTTGTCTCTTGGCGGTGGATTGCTATGCACAGAGCACGAGCCGTTTCCAGAACGTGGGCGGAGATTTCGGCAGGAATGTGATTGGCACCTTAAAGGCCAATGATACACAGCCGGCCCCCGTCAGCGGCAATAGTAGCAATAACAGCCTGTGGAACTGGGGAAGCGCGCCCAAGGGAAGCCTAATTCAGAATGGAAAGCTGGTAACTGATCCATTTAATACATGGAAATCTCTCAATTATACCGATGGCTGGATAGGAGAAGTTGAGAAGGATCCCTTCACAGGATATCCGATCTATGCATACAAAATTCCCAATACCGGGGAGACCAAGTATTTCTACCTGGATCCTTACACCGGTGAGCCGATCTATGTGGAGAGAAGCAATGCTATCGCTACTGCAAATGGTGTCAGTAGAACAAGCTACGCACTGCCGTCAGTGTTCCGCTAGAGGGCTCTCCGAGCCGGATTTTGCAGGCAGTCCAATTGATGCAACCCCTTACCTCGTAAAGGTATCTGAAATCCTAATATGTGATAAAACAAAGGAGTGATGGACAGATGAAGTATATTGCGATATTTTTATGCGTAGTGGGCCTGAGCTTGGCCGTAGGTTATACCGACTGGCAGCAAGGTGCCGCAGAGGGCCTCAATATCGGCTTTAAGATGGGCCAGGCATACGAGCAGGCACAGAAAGGAATCAATGTCACCGGCTTTAATGCACAGGTGGACGTCTACAACGCCTGGGTTAGAGAGCACTTCGGAGAAGATCGCTTGCTGCTCATGCAGAAGATGGGCAGTGCTCCTGTTGACCTGAGCAAACCGGTAATGATAGCCAACAACACAACCACACCAAAGGGCATTATTCATCAGATCGACGGCAACAACAAGGTAGGCGGGGCGAGCTACACGACCAATGACATCAATTTGCTGCCAAAAGGTGTAGCCGAGCAGTGGGTTACGCTGAATCCAAATGAAGGTGAAGGTTACCTGGGCGGGGTCTAGGGCTTCCAGCCCCAGCGCCCTTATATTTTCTTTTCTGGCACACATTTTTTGAGGTAGTTCATTCTTAACCTTCTTTTCCAAATCCTCACTATAATAAACTCCCGTTTAAGGAGAATAAAAAAAGAATCTATCACTAATACTCATATTATGGTACGCTAATAAAGTTTCGGAACTAAATACAGAACATGAAATAGAAAAGCTATATATATATTTGGAACGCAAACAGCAACTACAAATTAAGTCAGATAATTCTGGAAATGGTGCAGTTGGAAGATGGCAAGACTTACTCATCGATGATCAGAATAGATTGAACGAACGACCCATTCTTATGCAATTGAGAAGTCCAGAATATCCAAGTTTCAGAGGTCGCAAGTTGTCAAAATTCAAGGTATCATAATTCATAAGAGAACAATACGGAAAATAGTTATCAAATCATTGTTACGACTCAACCCTACTTACATAACACGGAGATCGTGACGCTGCAATGAAGCGGGCCTTGCAGCCCGCCGATATCTAAAAAGAAGGTGAAAACGTATGACTGAAAATTGGCTAAGTGGGATCTGTAAGTACACTGGGCCAGGCTATGATTTGCCTCTCGGTGGCTATTCGATGATACCGAACTGGGGACCTGAGAAGCTGGCTAAATCTTGGACGGTTCTCGATGCGGAATCAGATGAAGGATCTGTAGAGAAAAAGACATCAGAGCTGATGGCCGACGATATCATTATTGGCGTCACGATGAACACCAACAGCATAGAAATGATCATTACCATGTATGGCAGGGGATTCTACCAGATCAGAGAGGCCAATGGAAATGCTCTAATGACTTTGGATCAATGGCAGGAGAAGTTCGGCTCTAATGGCCTTGGCCTGGTGGCCATCAGGAACATTCGCCGGAAATTGAGCGGTGCCGGGATACATTTTTGAAGTGAGGAAGACCTTTCCGAAAAGGATGATGCCACCTATCTGTGGGCACGACTAAGTAAGAAAGGTCACTCTTGAATACGGTAGTGGGGTGTGGACAGACTATCATTTCGATTATCCTCTCCTGCTATCAAGAATCCCATCCGTAATGAGGAAAGGCGTGGAGTCCTGAAATTATTTCGCGTCCGTTCGGAATCAGGACTCTACAATCTAACCAATCTCCTGTGTAGTCCCGAAAGTATTTCGCATACGCTTTAACCCTGGACCCGTAACACGGGTTATGAAATTAGACAAACGCAAGATTCATTGGATTATCCGGCAAAAGCAGAAGGGGGTGACTACAAAACAGATCGCTCCCGCTATGAAGATATCGCGGAGGCGAGTGCAAAGGAGGCGATTTCAAGAAGCACCTCGAAGAAGAATATGAGATGTACAACAAGGAGGAGACTGTGGCTAATCCAAATCAAATCGAGGTACATCAGACAAGTCCTCTTGAATTGATAAATCATAATCCCTTGAACCACCTAAAGTGCTAAATTTTACATCAATAGGCTGCCTGTCAATGGCGATGGAAAAAGTGCTCAAATCATAGCTGAATAAAAGTGCTCGCCCTATGAGAGGAGGTAAGACGGAGGCGTTAGATCCAATTTCTATTTTAGATATAATCAGAGATTGGGAGTAGGGCGGTAGAAGGCAACAAGCATATCTTCTTTAAGCACTTTCTCGGTCTTATGAAATTGATATATGCCGTTTTTATTCTTCTTCTGGCATTGATGACATCAGCACAATGTCAGAAGACTGCGGAGGATTTCTTCTATGAAGGCAATGCTCTCTGCATGCAGGACAAGTATGATGAAGCCATCAAGTACTATGACGAAGTTATCAGGCTTGATCCCAGGAATACCGCAGCCTTGAACAACAAAGGCAATGCTCTCAATGCTCTCAGAAGGAACGACGAAGAAGATGCCGCCATCGCCAAGGCAGAAGAGCTGTCGGTGACCGCAGAAGATTGGTCCAATAAAGGCGTTGATCTCTGTGCCCAGGACAAGTACTATGATGCCATCAAGGCTTGCGATGATGCAATTTGGCTAATAACAGTTTTGCCGCTTCCTGGGGCAACAAAGGCGATGCTCTCGATGACAAAGGTAAGTACGCCGATGCCATTCAGGCATGCGACCGAGTTATCAAGCTAGATCCAAATCTCGCTGATGCATAGAACAACAAAGGCGAGGCTTTCAAAGCTCTCGGAAGGACTGCTGAAGCCAATGCTGCCTACGCCAAAGCCAAGGAGTTGGAGTATAAGGGCTGATCCTAGCGTCCATCTCTTCTTTTTGATATGTACCATATTTCGGAATTATCTGTCGGCAGATATTTTAATAATTTTTTATTCTTATTCAGGTGGATAGGTCTGCAGCGCCCCCGTCTTGGGTGACGGTGCGCTTCCGACCTCAATCCCCCTTGAATTCGTGAACAATATACAACCTGTAATTCTGGGTGTAACACCCGTTTTAGATGCCCATAAACCCTCCAAATTTGAAGGATAACGGCAAAATAATCAAAAGCGTGATAATTTTATGTCGGAATGAAAATGTGCCCTTTTAAAGCATTTTAGGAGATCTTAAATTTTACGGATGGGTACTGAAGAAAGCCTTAGCCCAATGGATATTGATTCAATCTTTTAAAGCGAATTCAGTGCAAGGAGAAACATATGGGTTATTCCTCCTATTATTCGCGTAGGATGATGCATATACAATTTGTTTTGGTTTAGAAATTGTGTCACTTGTTGAAGAGATAAAGCAGATAGAAGCAGATAGGAGCCTCTGCGGTCGCCCGAACTTGAAAAAGAGTTAATTAGGGCCTAGAAGCAAGTATCTAGGAGAGATTTTTTCTTTGCTACCCTTGAATCTCCAGGTTTGATCGGCACTACCTTGATATGTTCCTTGATTTTCTTTTCCACATCTGGCGATGTCTCCTTCACTCCGTGAGCCCTTTCCTGATGCATACGCGCAAGCTCAATGACCTCATCATCAGTCTTCGCGCGTACCGCAAATTCGCATCCGGGGTATACAAGCTTGCACATAAATTCTCTATAACTTTCCTCGACCATAGGTATAATACCTCACTTTAAGGTTAAATACCTTACCGAAATATATTATAGGCACACTTTTACTTGGAGAGGATATTCTAAAAAATTTGAGGTATTGGATCGGCAGGATTGGCTTTTCGATTAACATGCACAAAATGCGATTGGACAGTTGTGGATAGCGATATTTGCATTCGGACACCACGCATCGGACAATTATAACAGGTGAGTAATACGACTCAGAAAGAAGTAACACTATGGAAATTAGTTGTGGATTTTTAACTCAAAGAGGAATAGGAAGGAGGCAAAAACCGTGAGGGGAAAAAAATAGAATGTAGGGGGAGATCTAAAGACTTTTGCCGACCAAGTTAATTGCCGAGATATATAGTTTTGGGCGGGACTCCACAATCTAACTCATCTCCGGAAACCTATATATTCTAGATCTGCTTAGGGCACGGCCCGTGCATAACCCAGAGATGAATACTGAGACTATAATCACCATAGTGGGTTTTTTGGGAGCCATCTTGCTCCTCCTGGACGTCGTGGTAATTAGATGATTTCTAAAATTTTACGAAAATATATTCGAGGAGTCATTCGTCATTCAAGCTGAAGTGTGAAATCAAAAATCGATTAAGATAAGAATTATATGAGGAGGGAGAGGTTCAGGAAGGAGGTTTAGAACCTGATCTCTCACCCTCTTGGCAGGATTTCTATCAACTTGATTGTTGCGTATAATAATTTTTTCAATTACACTATCTGGTCTCATGAGATTTAACTGTTTCGGTATATTTACTAAGTTTATGGCGAATTTTAAAAATTGTTAATAAATACCAAAGGATATGATGATATGGGCGAAGATTAGAAGTAGCGGCGATTAGAATAATCTGGCAGGAGAACCAAAGGGGAGCGAAGCGGCCAATGCAAAACAAAAAAACACATCTCAATTCGATCATGGGAGAATTTTTAGACGGGAGCCGAAATGCTAGCCGGTGACAATTCGGAATATGAAAAGGCCCTGATCGTATACGAGAAGATGCTGGCTTTCGAGATGGACCATGTGCAGCGCAGCAACATACAAAGAAGGATTGGCGACAATTGCCTGGAAATAATCAAGCAAAAAAATGATTTGAAGATCTGCGAGCACGCCATTGCCGCCTATGAAAAAGCTCTGCTCGTTTATACTCAGGAGAACTACCCGATTCTCCGCGCTAAAGTCATGAGGAGCCTGGGCTTCGTCTATGCCGCTTTGGCAGACCATGCAAATCGAGCCAAAAACCTCAAGCATGCTATCCTTTGCTGGGAAGAATTCCTGCCCTTCTTTTCTTTAACCGCCGCTCCAGAAGAGCATGCTTCCATTCAAAATGAACTATGTTGTGCCTACCGAAAACTGGCGGAGCTGGAGAGCCGACAGGAAAACGGCAGAAGGGCAGTAGAGGCCTGCAAGACAGCTCTTCGCGTCTATAACCTCAAAGACAGCCCCCTGCAATTTGCCGGTGCCAAGGCCAACCTGGCTAGCAGCCATCTGACGCTGGCCCAGGCGGCAAATGCTGCCGATCATGCAAAGAGCTGCAAAGAAGCCATTCTAGCTTACCAGGAAGCCATCCAGGTTTATTCTCCGGTTCGCAGTCCCATGCAATATGCAGCTATCAAAAACAATCTGGCCATAGCCCATCTCTCCCTTTCCGAGACAGAGGATAAGGCAGGAAACTGCCGGCTGGCTCTTGCTGCCTGCCGGGAGGCGCTGCTCTTTAGAACGGAGGAGGAGCAGCCACTGGCCTACGCCGCCACGCAGAACAATCTGGGAAATGCTTACCTCGCCTTAGCCGAAGAGAATGAGGAAGTAGAAGAGGGTGAAGACGGGGATGAGGTGGATCGGCAAGGGTTCCTGGAAAACTGCCGGCGAGCTCTGGAGGCTTACAGCAATGCTCTGCGGATCTATTCTCGTGAAGAGTTTCCCAGGCTTTATGCAACGGCTCAAAATAATCTGGCCAATGTCTATCTTACCCAGGGGCAGAGAGAGGATAAGGTCGGCAACTGCATGAAGGCCATCCGGGCAGCAGAGGAGGCTCTCTCTGTCTTTTCCCTGGAAGACTCCCCCGAGGATTATGCCGAAGCCAAAGGCAGCCTCTGGCTGGCCTATCTTACCTTAGCCGATATCGAGTTTCAGGCCGAGAACTGCTCTCTTGCCCTGGAGGCCTGTGAGGATCGGCTGCATTCTTACAGGGCCTGGGCCGTCCAGCCGCAGCAGTTAGCTTCCTGCTGCAAGGATCTGGCCATGACGGCCATAATGCTGGCGGACATGGAAATCTCAGCGGAAGCCAAAGCCGAAGACTGCAAGAAGGCCATATCTGCCGCTCTCGAGGCTTTGCAGATCTATAGCGTCCAGAGTCATCCCGAGGAGCATGCTGAGGCGCAGATTTTGCTCTGGGCGGCTTATTCGGCTCTGGCCGAGGTGCAGGATTGCCGGGAGAACTGCCAGCGGGCAATACAGGCCTGCCAGGCCGCAATTAGAATCTATGAGAGGATAAGTCCGGCCGAGCATGCCGATGCTCTCAAGAATCTGGGCTACAGCTTCAGCACTTTGGCCGAGATGGAGGACAAGGCGGAAAACTGCCAGAAAGCCATCGAGGCCTATGAGCGTGCCCTGCAGTATTACACGCTGGAGACGGCACCTTTGGAGCATGCCGAAATTTTAAAAGATCTGGCTTTTGCTCATGTCACTTTATCGACGGTGGCGGATAAAGAGGAGTGCTACAATAAGGCGCTCAAGGCTTACAAGAAGGCATTCAAGATCTACCAGACAAAATCAGAGGAGCTGGAAAGGCAAGGCGATCCAGGCGCTCATGAGATGCGAGAACAGGCGGAAAAATGCCACCGCTCCATGCAGTCATGCAAGGCCACTTTCAAGGCAGGGCGAAAGGCTGGAGCGGCTGCGCCGCCGCAGGAGAGGTCGGGAGAATGACCGGTTTAACCGATGAGCAGAAGACGGAGTATTTCCGGCGATCCTACACAGCTGTTGATGGGCTGTGGTTCATGAAGGTCGAGGAGAGGCTGGGCTTTGATGAAGCCTTGCGGCTGGACGAGGCTGTCTGGAAGGTTCTGCCCAAGATTCAGGCCCGCGCCCTCAAGGGAATGATGCATTTGGAAGGCGGCCTACAGGGGCTACAGGAGGCACTGTCCGCTCGCCTGACCCTGGAGGGCTTTGAATATGAGATGGAGATGCGGGAGGATGGCTTTGCTGTGATTGTCAAGAGGTGTCCCTGGCATGATATCATGATAAAGTCGGGACGCGGAAATTTGTCGGAGCGGGTAAGCGAACTGATCTGCAGGGTGGAGAACTCGGTGTGGGCGAGCGAGTTTCGGGCGGCGGAAGGAGAGGGGAAGCCAGGTGAGGGCGAGGGCCGGGAGATTGGATTCGAGCGTGAGGAGAGGATCTGCCGGGGAGAAGGAAGATGCGTGCTGAGATTTTGCAAACAAGAGCTCGGCTAGACTTCCTAAATGGAGGAGTCTTTGCGATTAAAAAGATCAAGCTGCGATCTCTTCTGAAAGAGGCCATTGAAAAGGCGAAAGACATCGATCACGAGGAGGTAGAGCGCGAGATAGAAGACGAAAGCAACCAGCTTGCAAAGAAGCGATTTGATATTTGATTTCGCCCGGAGGCTCACGGAGCTTTTACGAGGAGCAGGAAAAGCGGAACGTCGAGGCGAAAGATCTGGAGAAACTTTCACATTCGGCGCAAAATTTATATTATTCTATTGGCTAAAAATTAATTTAATTTTCTAAGAGGATCTCGGTGAGCCGTGATGCAGAGTTCTCGCGTTTCAGTTGAATTATTTCATCGGATTCTTCTTTGAGCAAGTTTCTCGATTCAAGAGGGTATGGACTTATGTCTTCCACGACGGCGAACATCTCCGCCTTGGAGTTTTTTCTCTTCAAGAGGACAAAGTCCAGCACCTTTGCAGAGACGTGTTGCTTTCGGTCTGAGGAGCCGGAAGTGGAGTGGCTGATGATTTGAACCATTCTGTGGTACTTTTTAGGTGACATGTCACTTTGAACTTCAATGCCGTTAAGCTTAATTTTTCTTTCTTTGACAAATTCAGATGCCCAAAGACGAGGATCTTTTCTAGAATCCTGGGGAGCAAAGGCCATCAGTGCCTCAATTGCAACCCTGCGAACTTTGATTGGGAATTTATCTGAGGTTGAATAAATCGGCCTTGGCTCGAAATAATTAGGAAGTCTCGCAATTCCTTGAATGTATTTCAGGATGGATTGAGCCTCGCCATCGGCTGCCTGAAGGCTTCCCCTGACTTGCTCTATGCAAGATCGATGCAGGAAATCCAGCTTAAATTCCCAATTATTATAATCCTCTATCACTCTTAGAGACTTTAGCTGGCTGAGAATCTGCCCGCCGTCAGTGATTTGTCCATCTTCGGTGATGAAGATCGATATTTGTGCTCCTTTCCAGTCCAAGAATGGGGTTTTTACTTCGATGGCATTCTTGGATACGGCGTTGTATCTAACCGTATTGTATATTTTTTCTTTTATTTTGTTAAATACATCCAACTGTATTTCAGTTACCAAACTCGTCCAACCCCCGCTGCCTTCCATTTCTTATTGGCGACTGAATTGGGTGTGTGCGATTATCATCTAAGTAGTACTTGATCATGAATGCTTCCAATAGCTCTGCTGAAGTTATACCCTCATTAAGCTTATCGGTTACAATGCGGCGGGTTTCGGGCTCGTTTTCGCTTCGGGAGCGATAGAGATCCAGTTCATGGAAGTGAGGGTGATTTCCATATCGTCCGCCATCAGCCGTCATGAACTCACCTTCTGGGTGTTTTTGGTGGGCCATCAATAAATAATCATAGCCTTGGGGAGTGACATAGATCTTGAATCCCGTGAACTCGTTATACTCACCTATTATTATGGTTTTATCTGCATAATGCTTGGGCAGAATTTGAGAATTTACATGATGCGCTTCAAGAATAACTGCGTCTTCATCATCGTAATCGAGATCTGCCACCAGTTCGATCGGGCCGCCATCGACGATCTTTGGATTCTCAGATAACCAGGCCTCATAAGCGGCGGGATTTAGCCTGACAGGGGGATCTCCTTTCGACATGCGCAATTCCTTTACGATTTGAGGGCTGAAATTTATTCTTTGTACTTGTATTTAAAGTTCACGAGATGAGGAGATGCATTAGAGCAAACAGTCGCTTTCTTTCCGAAAGTGACACAGCTCCAAGACCGATATTAATATATTCTTATGTGACCCTCAAATCGGTCAAAGGAGAATTGCGATGAGGCAAATGTTATGAGTTCCTGATGGAGTGTACTCAATCAAAATTGGTTACAATGCTGCAATATATATTAAGTATTGGATGTGGTGACGTCTCGATGCCCGAATTAACCCTAAATGAAATAAGAGCAATTACAGAGTTGGCAAATGCCCTCTACACTTTTATTCCTGGTGATGCAAACCCCTACTCAAGGCCTAAAATTGATTTCAGCACTGTTGCCAAAGATACTGGAATTGGAAACCTATGGCCTGGCGGAAGCAAGCTCCCTGCCATTCAAACATTACTAGAATCCACGCTCGGAACAAGGAGAGAGAAGTTCTGCCCTTTAATGATTCGCATTACAAAGGAGGGACTGAAATATCGAAGCAAGAAAGGCAATCCTATAACGCAAGAAGAAATGACTCGATTAAATAAATTGATTGTAGGCGTCGGATTCAAAATTCCGGAGCTAGTAGATCCAAATTTTATTTCCCGTTTGCCTAGATCAAAGTCGAATTTAGATGATAAAATAAAAAAGGAAGAAAAGACTAATTTTGAAAAAATTAAAGACCTAAAGCAACGTTTCGGGCAGATTGAAAAGCTTGAACCCCATCAGAGGGGATATGAATTAGAAAAATTTCTCTATGACCTATTTGACATGCATGGATTTAATCCAAGGCCATCTTTTAAAATTAAGGGAGAACAAATTGATGGAAGTATTGAGTTCGATAATCAGGTTTACCTGATTGAAGCGAAATGGCAGACTCTACCAATTCAAGAAAAGGATTTGCTGCCGTTGCATAGTCGCGCTTTAGGGCATTGTGCATTCGGTCGTGGAATTTTTATTACATGCGGCTGTTTTTCAAAAGATGGTGTATATGCCTTTCAGAGGCTTCAGCCAACTTCAATAATAGGAATTGATGGACAGGATCTTTTTTTTATCTTAGAAAATTCTTTGCCACTGGCAGATGTAATACGCATTAAAATTCGAAGACTTGTAGAAACAAAAGAATTCCATTATCCTGTTCTAAAACTTATTCCAGAAATAATCAATGCAAAAAGAAAATGATGCCTTGGGAAAAATCTAAATGACATCCCCCATCTGGTCCCCCCGTTTCACCCTCACCCCCGCCATCGCCCGCGGCCTTATGCAGATCGAGGCGGCGCGAGCTTTAGTGGACCGCACGCCGCTCTCGCCTTCGGCGGAGGCCGCCCTGCGCGCCCGCGCCCGTGTTCGATCCTCCCACTTCTCCACTTTCATCGAGGGCAACCGCTTGACTCTTGAGGAGGCAAAAGCCGTCATCTGCGACGAAAAAACCGAGATCGAAGGCAGAGATAGGGACGTCTCCGAGGTCCGTAATTACTGGAACGCTCTCCTGCGCGTGGAGGAGTGGGCCAGGAAGAAAAAGCCCCTTACAGAAGATCTGATCAAGAGACTGCATGCTCTGATAGAATATGGCCCCAGAGCCAGGCCCACACCTTACCGGGAGGGCCAGAACGCCATTCGTAATTCCATTTCCGGCAGCCTGATCTATCTGCCCCCGGAGGCCAGGGATGTCCCGGCTCTCATGGCCGCTTTGGTTCAGTGGGCCAGCGATGCGGAAGAGGCAAAGCTGCCGGCTCCGCTCGTGGCCGGACTGGTTCACTACCAGTTTGTAACGATCCATCCCTACTACGACGGCAACGGCAGAA
Organism: Methanotrichaceae archaeon; assembly: GCA_963748825.1. Lineage (GTDB taxonomy): Archaea > Halobacteriota > Methanosarcinia > Methanotrichales > Methanotrichaceae > Methanothrix. The sequence goes on along the minus strand of CAVVKN010000010.1, from coordinate 5,766 downwards.
CAGCCCGTCTGCTGGCTACCTTCATCCTGCACAAATGCGGCTACGGTTTGAACGGCTTCTTCTCGCTTGAAGAGCACTATGCCCGCGACCTGCAGGGATACTACCGCGCCTTAACATCTCATCCTCATCACAACTACTATTTTGGCAGGGAGGAGGCCGACCTCACAGCATGGCTGGAGTATTTCGTCTCCACCTTGGCTGAGGTCTTCGAGGCAGTTCGACTTAAGGCTGAAAGGTGCGGGGCCGAGGGCCACCCGATTGAGCCCGAGGCTATGCGCCGCCTGGACCACAGGGCACGGGTAGTGCTGGGCCTCTTCGCCGGGAAGGATCGCATCACAGCTCCCGAGGTAGCCTCCGAGTTGGGACTGTCCGAGCGCATGGCCAGAAATCTTCTCAAAGGTTGGGTGGATGACGGCTGGCTGGAGGTGGCCGACTCCTCAAGGCGAGGGCGGGCTTACTCGTTATCGGCAGTTTATCGGCAATACATCGGCAGTTCATCGGCATCGACTCAGAAAAGCAAGAATAACATGCATGAGTATAACGAGCGGTGAGGGCTCAGAGGACGCTTTTCTCCAATGGCCGGATCTCACTTAGGCAACCGTGATATATCAGCCCGCCAATCTTCTCGCTCATGCAGATTGCAATTGTGGTCTCCGACCCCCTGGATTGGACGGCCCAGGCACTCCTCGCCTCCTTCTCTAAAAAGGGTATAGATGCTTTCTTCCTGAACTTCTCAGAGCTTGCCGCCGCCATCAACAGCGGTCAGTCTTTTAGCTGCGCTGGAGTCGATCTCCTGAACCTGGATGCCATAGTCGTGCGGGACCTGGGCCGAAGGGGGGCAAGCGATGTCGCCTTCCGCTTTGAGGCCTTGCAAGCCCTGCAAGAGAGAGGCATTGCCATCATCAACCCGCCCCAGGCCATCGCCCGGGCGGCCAACAAGTTCGCCACTTCCAGGGCTTTGCACGATGCCGGAGCTGCCACTCCCAGGACTTTTGTCACCAACAGCCTCAAGGAGGCCCTAAATGCCCTGCAGGATTTTAAAAAAGCCGTCTCCAAGCCCCTCTTCGGCTACAAGGGCAGAGACATAATTCTTCTGGAGGACGGCATTGAGGCCGACATTGCCCTGCTCAAGGATACCGTGGAGAAACAGGGGCTGGTCTACCTGCAGGAGTTCATCGCTATCGATTCTCCCCGCGATATCCGCGCCTTTGTGGTCGACGGAAAGGTTCTGGGCGCCATCTATCGCGTTGCTCCTCCAGGCCAGTGGATCAGCAACCTGGCCCGCGGCGGCCAGGCAGTCGTCTGTCCTGTAACCAAAGAGCTGGTGGAGCTTTCTGCAAAGGCCGCAAAGGCAGTGGGCGCGATCTACTGCGGCGTGGATCTCCTGGAGACCGAGCAGGGGCTCTGTGTCATCGAGGTGAATGGAACGCCCTCGGGAAAGGGCATCTTCGAGGTCTTGGGCGTGGATGTGACGGAGGCTATCGCCGAGCACGTGCATCAAAATTGTTATCTACGTGGCCGTTGACGTGAGACTCATGTTTACTATACTCACCGGTGCACAGTTTGGTGATGAAGGCAAAGGCAAAGTTATTGATCTGCTGGCCGAAAATTACGATGTTGTGGTTCGCTTCCAGGGAGGCGACAACGCCGGCCATACCGTGGTTGTAGGCGGCAAGAAGTACAAGCTGCATCTGGTCCCAAGCGGCGCTATCTTCGGCAGAAGGCTGCTTATCGGCCCGGGCGTGGTGCTCAATCCCCGCGTCCTGTGGAGCGAGATCCAGGCCCTGGAATCAGAGGGCATCAAGGTCGATATTGGCATCGACGCCAAGACGACCATCATCATGCCCTATCACATCGAGCTGGATGGGCTACGTGAAAAGGCCAGGACGGAGAAGATCGGCACCACCAACCGTGGCATTGGGTTTGCCTACGTGGACAAGATTGCTCGCGAGGAGGTGCAGATGGGAGATCTCACCGACCCGGCTCTGCTGGAGGCCAAGCTCAAGGAGATCGGTCCAGCCAAGGAGAAGGCCATCGCCGACATGGGCGGCGACCCCACCGTGGTCAGGTATGCGCCATACATCGATGAGTATCTTGAGATCGGAAAACGCCTGAAAGACAGGGTGACTGATGTCTCGCGTGAGATCAACACCGCTCTCATCGAGGACAAGAGCGTACTGGCCGAAGGCGCTCAGGGAGCATTTCTGGATGTCATCCACGGCACGCAGAAGTTCGTGACCTCCAGCTTCACTACTGCGGGAAGCGCCTGCGCCAATCTGGGCGTCGGCCCGGTAATGGTGGACAACGTGGTCGGCGTGATCAAGGCCTATATCACCCGCGTCGGAGAAGGTCCCATGCCCACGGAGCTAAAAGATGCTCTGGGCGTGATGATGCGAGAGAAGGGTGCAGAGTACGGCACGACCACGGGCAGAGCCAGACGCTGCGGCTGGTTTGACGCCGTCTTGGGCCTGAAGTCCGTACACTTGAACGGCTACACGGAGCTGGCTCTAACCAAGCTGGATGTGCTGACGGGCATAAATCCCATAAAAATCTGCGTCGGCTATACGCTCGATGGCGAGACCATAGGTTATCCCCCGGAGAGCACAATTGACCTGGCCAGATGCAAGCCCATTTATGAGGACATGCCTGGCTGGACAGAGGATATTACTGAAATCAAAGAGTATGACGATCTGCCGGCCAATGCCCGGGCTTATGTTGAGCGGCTGGAGGATCTGCTCTATATTGAGCCGCTGGATAACTGCATTTCTGCCGTTTCCGTGGGGCCGGGAAGGGAGCAGACCATCTTCCGGGATGAGCCGGAAGAGTGAAGCCATTGTTTTGAAGGACGATGAGCCGTGACTATGTGTTGCGGCTCATTTGTTTTTATGTCCCTTATTTTGTAACCGTTTTCCTCGAAAAAATATTTATTCTTATAGGTCCGTATCTATGAAGAAATGGGGGTTTAGTTTATGAAAATATATGTAGTAACGTTGATCCTGTTAACCCTGATCAGCTTATCAGGCGCTGTATCCGAAATAAAGCTCGAACAGCAAGTTGGGTACAATTTCGGTGGTGTGAAACTCAATCAGGTTGACGATACATCCGGCTCTGCAACCACGGTAAATATCAAGGACAACTCGTTTATGCCTTCAACCTTGACCGTGCCCGTTGGAGCAACTGTAGAGTGGCACAATCAGGATGGCGTGCAGCATACTGTTACCAGCGATCAAGGCTTATTTGATTCAGGGGTGCTAATGCCGGGAAAGAAGTTCGCCTTCAAATTCAATGCTCCTGGCAGCTTCGGCTATCATTGCAGCATTCACTCAGGCATGCAAGGGACGATCACTGTAAAAGGTACTGCTGTGTTGCAGGGTTCGCCATCCTCGGGATCGGAAATGACTGGCTCGAAAGGAGCAGGATCTGCATCCTGGAGTGAAAAGCCCCTCAGCCTCAGTGGGCAGACGATGTCTGCGGGTTTGCAGTCTGAAACTCAGGGTATGACTAGGGCCAATAGCTTTCAGCTACAGTCCAATCCAGCAATTGACCAGAGCGCTGGCCAGTTATTAGGCCAAGCATCCAGTCAGGCGCCCAGTCAGACTTCCAGCCAGACTACTTCCAGCCAGGTTGCTTTGCAGAAGTTCTCCCAGTACTACCGCTCTACCTCCGGGACTCCTGAAGGTCAGCTCACGGCACCTACTAAAATCGATTTGAAGGAGGTGGAGCCAGCCATGCTCTACTTCGGCTCCACGCAAAAGGCTGTGCCCTACGCGCAGTATCAGACCTATGCTCTCAGCACCGGCACAAACTCTCTCTGGATTTCTGGAGCCACCAGCTGGACTCAGTATGCCATGGTTCCTTTGGGCTCTATGCTCAATATGGTCACCATGTCGTCCGCCGGAGGTAATGGCTATCTCTACGAAGTATATCCGGACGGAAGCCTGGATATGAACAGCTACTACTTCTATCCCTACAACCAGATAGGATTCTATGCTGATGCGGTGGGGCAGCATCAGTTGTTCTTCAATATTGACGGCCAGCCCAGCAATGTGATAGTAATAGATGTAGTGCCCTACCAGCCTCCTGCCCAGCCGGTCTATAATTTCGCGGCAGTCACCATCAGTTCAGCCTGGCTGCGAGGGTATAATGTCTATGTCGACGGCAGCTATCAGGCCACCGAGGGAATGACAGGAGATCCCGACGGTACCGTGACAATCAATGTGCCGGGAAATCAGTATCATAACATCGCCATAGATGGCAGCGGGCTTACGTTCTCGGATTACAAGTACTTCAAGGCCGGCTACGCTTACCAGCTCAATGTGTAGGCTTGGCCGCTTAACCATTTTTTTTATTCTAATTGTATTTTTGCAGAATTATCAGCTTGACGCTCGAAAAAGATTTTTTATAGGGGCAAGTGATTGATGAATGAAATGGCATATGTCTTGATTTACGGGGCGGGAGCCATTGGCTCTTTCATGGGATATCTTCTCTCAGATGCTCTTGATTTAATCGGAAGCAAAATCGAAAACGTGGCTCTCCTGGGAAGAAAGAGCCATATGAATAGAATAAAAAATCTCGGCCTGCAGATATGTCTTCCCGAAGGCAGAAAGCTTTTGAAATTCAAACACTGCTTTGCAGACCTTGATGACCTGAAAGCATCGGATTTTTGTCCTGAGATCATAATAGTATGTGTTAAGACCTACTCTCTGCCCGCTGTCTGCGATGAATTGAAAAAGTCTGGCCTGCTGCAAGGACGGCTGAAGAATGCCCTCTTCATATTGTTGATGAATGGCATGGGAAATAGGGAAGTCTTTGATGAGCTTGATCTGCCCGATTCTAGAGTATTAGAAGGCATCACCTCTCTGGGAGTCAAGTTCTCAGAGGACGGCATGGTGGAGCTGAAAGGAAAGGGAAAAACCATTCTAGAGGGAAAAATCGGTGAGGATAATAAGAAATTTATGAGGGATCGGTTTTTGGAGAATGGCTTTGAGATGGAATTTGCCCCGGATTTTAAGGAGCATCAATACAGTAAGCTCTTCGTCAACTCCGTGATTAATCCCATAACCGCTATAACCCGCCGGGAGAACGGGGTTGTTTTATCCTCCGTCCTCAAAAACACTGTGGAGAGCGCGGTCAGAGAAGTAGTGAACGTTGCCGCAAAGGAAGGCATAACGAGGGACGAAAAGAGTGTTATTGAGGTGGTATATTCCGTGGCCGAGAAGACATTTGGAAATACTTCCAGCATGCTCCAGGATGTTTTAAAGGGGAGGACGACGGAGATCGACTCCATAAACGGCTACATCATTCGCCTGGCAAAGAAGCATAATATAGAGGTTCCCGTAAACGAGGCATTATACGGCCTGGTAAAATCAGCTAACGGCTGCAAGCCTAAATAAATATGGAGAGGATAAATAAAACTGTGCCTGACTCCTCAGATCATGTCTTTTACACTTGCAGTCCAATGCCGATGGCAGATCCCATCTCGCACGAAGCTGGAATATTAGCGAAATATTTTATAATTTACTATGTCATGTATCTCGGGGACTAAAGCAAAATGGTCACATATATGTTATTGCCGGTATATGCTAGGGCCAAGACTGATAAGGAACATCTGTTTAAAGATTTCGGCCTTAATGATAAGGTCAGTGACAACGATGCAGTTAAAAGGCAGAAGAAGTCTCTGCGCTGCATATCATCCAAGATGATAAAGACCCAGATAAGCAAAGATGATGCAGTGAGGATAATGAAAAACTTCAATAAAATAGGCGA
>CAVVKN010000009.1:0-311470 GCA_963748825.1 Methanotrichaceae archaeon | reverse complement strand
AAACTCCCAAGCCATATCATATAGCAGAGGAATTATATGAGTAAACGATCTATACAATTTGCAAGCGTTCTGTTCATGTTGACTGCCCTCCTCGCCGTCTCCGCTCAGGAGAACACAACGGCCTTGAATAATGCTACCATGAACAACACAACGTTGCTGAATAACACGACATTGAATGCTTCAGTGATTGAAGTTCCAATTTTGCCGACCGAGACTGCTAATGAGACGGCTCTGAATGAGATCGTTTCCGCGGAAAATGAGTCCGCCCCGGGGGCAAGTGAGATCATTCCCGCCCAAAATGAGACAGTACCGGTACAAAATGAGACTGCACCCACTCAGATAGAGGTAATAGTAGCTCAAAACGAGACAGCTCCTGCTCAAGATACCACTCCGTCTGAGAATGTCACTGCCGTAGCAGAGCCGGTTAGTACCATCAGCCCAATTCCTGCGGCCCTGCAGCCCGGGGCAATGCAGATAGGATCGCCCCAAAGGACAACCTTTACCATTGGCGGCATCGGAAGGACTCCTTCGCTCTTCCCAATCGACAGTAAGGCCCTGTCCCAAGATGCCTACAAGGTCGGCCTGCCTGCCGAAACAATTATGGATTTGAGCGCTTTGCCGTTTTTCGTAAACAAAATGTGATCTTGCGTCCGGATTCCAGGCGGATTCCTGGGTATTCCCAGGATTTTATTTATTTTTGTGAAATATTTTTTTTGAAGAATGGTTAATTTGATATGCTCCTAAGCTATCTTCCCCGCCTGAGGACAAACATGAATAAGCAGTTCATATATTTTGCAGGCATACTGGTTCTGGCAATGGCGGCAACATTTGCCGTGACCGCTCAGGAGACCAATGCTACCGTGAATAACGCCACTTTGAATAGCACTATTCTGAACAATACCACACCTGCAAATGATTCTGCCGATGTAGTACGGAATATTGGTGCAGAAAATCACACCACTCAGAATCTAAGCACTGTGAATGGCCAACCGATTGTAGTCGCTGACATTAGCGAGATGGCCGGTGTTGCACCCTTGGTTACTGCCGGTGCTTCCTCCGCTCAATCTGCCAGTGAAGTCGCGGGTTCATTTAAGATTGGAACTGGTGTAGGTGGCCTGGATCCATTTAACCCCGAGCATGTGGAGATTGAAAGCCTGAAGCTGGACATTCCCATCAAGGCCATGCGAGATACGGGAAAAATGTACTTCGTCTGTGACATAGTGTGATACTATTTATTTTTATAAAAACTAGGGGCATCGGAGGGGGCAGAATGCCACTCACCCCCTCATCGATATGAGCACATTCACCAAACCAGGAAATCCTCCTCGCTCACAGGAACCACAACCGCATTGCTGTCCAGCACCTCTTCTGGTATGAACTTGCCCCAAGTATAGCGGACTTCTTCCGGGGTTTTCTGGGTCTCGAAGGTGAGCGGCTCTTCCATGCGGCGGCTGGTGGCATTGATCGCGAATTTTCCAGTGCTTTTACTCCAGCTCTGACCCTGCTTAAAGTGAAGCTCGTGGCTGCCGTGATCGATCCCCGTCAAATTGAATAAGTCACCCCCCATGGATGTAAACCGCTGCAACAATCTTCTTTTGCATGGAGCTCAGATAGGCCACTGCATCATCTAACCCATTGTTGATTGTTGATGATATCAAGCCGGCACAGGCCGTTCATCTCGCCAGCTTTGATGAAGGTTCCCGTCTCGGGCGCGAAATCCTGGGAAAGAACTGCCCCAAAGCAAAGAATGATCGCGGCCAGAAAAAAAAGCCCATTGAACATTTTCCCTTTGCATCACATTTTCCTCCTTGCTGATAGTCACAATAACCGAATCTGTTTTGTCAGCCTAATCAGGAGGGTCTAGGGGCATGGTTGCAAAGCGATAATGCCCAAATATTCTAGGGCGGTAATGCATCAGCAAGAGCTGGGGGCCTTTTGCCCGAGGTCCCCCAGCCGGGATAGGAAAGAGCCCATCCCTTTTCTACGGAAACGGGCCTCACCCCCTAAATCCTCTCCCTTCCTGGCACCTTTTCGCTCCAGGACCAAGAGGACCAGGCAGCCCACAATGCAGAGCAGCCCGGCCAACATGAAGGTGGTGGAAAAGCCCACCTGGCTGGCCACTGCCGCCCCGGCTGCGCCCGTGGCCGCTGTCCCCATGCCGGTGGATGTGTGGTAAATGGACCACTGGAAGCTTTCTCTGCCCTGGTCCAGATTAACTGACCACAGGCCAAGCCAGGTGGGGTAGGCCAGGCCGCTGCCCAGTCCATAAATCACCTCTGCCAAGTAGATATGGTAGATGCTGTTTGCCGAGAGGTAGATTATAGGAACGCTGGCCATGAGCAGCGTTCCCAAGATCAGCCACCTCTCTTTCCCGGCATGGCTGTCCACGTAGTGCCCAAAGGGCAATTGCACCAATGACTTGGTGAGCATAAAGAGAGCGCTCGCCATGCCTGCGGTGAGCATCGTCCCTCCCGTCACGCCACCATCATTAATGTAAATGGCCAGTATGGGCTGGATTAGCCCAAATCCCGTCAGAACGAATATGTCCGAGAGCAGGAGCAGTTTCATTGTGCGATTCATCATAGCGAGTCACCTCCATATTTTCATAATATTCTATTTATAATATAATACGACGAAAAAGCCCTCCCTTTTTGCAGTCATGTTAATAATACGAATAAACAGTTATTCGCATTAATTGAAAGGGGATTTTCAAGGGCCAGAGCTAGGCTAGAAAAAGGTCCGTTCTAAACCGGATTTTAGGGTGATGTAGTAGACAAATATGCTTAGCTCCATCAACATACTATCGAGTTGAAAATCTATATAAACCTATCTGTCCGTGGACTATGCTAATCAATACCCTGCAATGCTGTCAGTCACCGATCAAAAATGGAAGCTAAAGCCTCCCGGATGCATCCTTTTGTCTTCAGTCCTTCTGCAAGCCGCTGGCAGGCTGGTTTCTCGGCCGGCTCGCCTCCATGATCCTGTCTGCCAGACGGGAGAGGGGTAGGCTCTGCAAATATACCTTTCCTGGCCCCTCCAGTCTGGCCAAGAAGATGCCTTCGCCTCCCAGCAGGGCATTCTTGAAGCCACCCACGAACTGAATATCGTAGTCAACGCTTGGGGCCAGAGCGGCCAGGCAGCCGGTGTCAACCATCAGAACCTCTTTCGATCTCAAGTCCCTCTCCAGCATCGTCCCTCCGGCATGAATGAAAGCAAGACCGTTGCCCTCCAGCCTCTGCAAGATGAAGCCCTCTCCTCCGAAAAGCCCCGCCCCTAGCTTCTTGGTGAAGGCCACCTCTATCTCAATGCCTCGCGCGGCACAGAGAAAGGAGTCCTTCTGACACAAAATGCTGCCTCCCACCTGCTCCAGGTCTACAGGCAGAATCCTTCCTGGAAAGGGGGCCGCGAAGGCCACCTTTCTTCTTTCTTTGGCATTGTTCAAGAAGGTGGTTATAAAGAAGCTCTCTCCTGTGAGCATTCTCTTGAACCCCTTGAAAAGCCCGCCCCCTGTGGAGGTCTGCATCTCTATTCCCCCATCCATATAGAGCATGGCGCCCGCCTCCGCCCTTACGCCTTCACCTGCGTCCAGCTCTATTTCCGCGACCTGCATATCGTTTCCAAAGATTTTATAATCGATTACATCTGCCAAAATGTCTTTCCCCTCACTAACCGTCTTGCCATCGTTTCTATAAGATATTTTGTACAGGCTGGCCCTTAGTGATGTGAGGCGCTTAATTATACGACATCGACCGGATGAAATGATGGCGAAAAGAAAATCGAAAAGCACCGTAGCGGCTGCACGGATAAGGCATAAATATGAATCTCATGCAATAGAGAGTCCGTGTACAAACAGATCGAACAGGCCTTCGAGAAGATAGACTCTTCCAGCAAACCAAATCAAGTGAAGATCAAAACCATCCTAAAAAGATATGCTATGGACGAGATAGGCCTTGACGGGGCTTACTACGATCTTCTGGAGGATGAACTGATCCCCATGCCTCAAAGGTGCGGCATGTCCGCCAAGATTCCCGTCACCGAAGAGGACGAGAAAAGGCTCAAAGAGAAGATCAAAAAAATGCTTCTTTAGTACTCACCAAGACTTCTGCCGCCTTGCGGCCTCAACTCTCCTCATCCCGGATCACAGGAGAAGCCGTCTGGTCGAAGGGATTGGTCCTCATCGCCAGGTGGTAGAGATAAGGATAGCTCCTTTTAAGGTATCTCATGTAGTCCAGCCATTCCAGGACGAGAAGCCTGTAGGTCCGACCAATGTCCACGGCCAGGTGGGTCATATCGCTTCTGGGCAAGCCCTCCAGACTGGGCCTTCTCGCCAGCTCCTCGGTAAGATGAAAGATTGCCAATAAGAGATCGGTAAAGGACTCATGCTCCATTAGAGCCGGATTTTCGATGATTCTTAAAAAGAACTCTCGCTCCTTGGAGAGCAGAGCATTTAAGTCTCTTAGATCCAGCCGATTGATATCGATTATGTATTTGTGTCCTTTCAGGCTCCCGGCAATACGGGAGAAATCTTCGTCCGACCACCTGGATGTGACCAACAGATTTGACCTGATGCTGTCCAGCTCCGGGTCCATATCGGATAGATGGGCGAGCAGTTTCGTTCCAACCTGGACGAAAAATGCCCCAATCACCATATTAAGCTTCTCCAGACGGCTGCTTTTCTCCAGATTGCTCAAGATCCGATGAATGATCAAGGTCACCAGAAGAACTTCGATAGGCAAAAAAGCGATATCCTCAACCAGGAATACCATTATGTGATGAAGATCTTTGAAGATGAGATAGTGAAAGAGATAGATGAGAAATGATGTGATTATGAGAGATAGGGCAAAGAGAAGCTGCCATCGTGGGTACTTCATGGATGCGTTACCTCTTGGAGAGGGGAGCAATGGGAATATTCAGACACAATTAATTAAGGGATCTATCTGGTCAAAGATCTTTCGCCCATTGGTAGCGCAATATCTAATTCATGGATAGCCCATACTTTATTTGCATCAACAAAGAGATATAGTCAGTACACGCAATCATTTTATATGAGCATTGCTGGCAGCATCAGCTCCGTCGAGCTGAGGGATCTGCTTTTATCGCTGATAGCACTGGTTGTTGCCTTCTCGGTTCTGATGAACGGGAAGAGCATTCCTGGTTTAGAGATTGTTCTTATCATTACAGTGGGCGTAGGCACAGGCTTTCTTCTGCACGAGATGGCACACAAGTTCGTAGCACTGCACTTTGGCTACTTTGCAGAGTACAGAGCCAATATGATGGGCCTTATTATCGCCGTGGCCGCGTCCTTTGTCGGATTCATCTTTGCCGCACCGGGAGCGGTGATGATAAGCAAGCCCAGTGCTCCGCAGGAGTTTTACATGCAGGATCCCTTCGGCCAGGAGGAGCTGAAGAGGGAGATAAAAAAGGAAACACTCTGGATATCCCTGGCCGGGCCCATGACCAACATCGTATTAGTGATATTCTTCTTTCTGGCGCAGATGTTCGGTCCATCCAGCGGACTTGCCGCTCAGGCGGCCAACTTCGCCCTATTTATCAACCTCATCTTAGCGGCCTTCAACTTGCTTCCCTTCGGCCCCCTGGACGGCAAGAAGATCTTTGATAGCAACCGCATGGTGTGGCTTCTGGTAGGCTTGCCTACGATTCTGCTGGCGCTGCCGGTCTATTTTGGCATGATATGAAGTGGTTAATTGCCCATGTATCGGGAATAGGTAAAGGGGGTAGGATACAGCTCGATGGTTGTAACCCTAGCCGGGACCCTTGGCCTCAAAGGATACATTGAGATTCTTCCCCGGCAAGAGATGCAGCTACATCCGTGTAAAGAATCCAAAAAAACGATGATAGACAATTTCTTGCAGGCGCCCGCGGGACTGGAAAGGTTAGACCATGAAATATGCAGGACCAATCACAAGCTGAAAAAAGTAGGATCTGGTCTGGAGCGGCAGGAAGATGCTATTGAATTGAGCCAGGAGGAGACACAGGTCCCTGGAAACTGCAGGCCGCTGCCGAAACTGCAAAGAAAGCTATCCTTAAATAAATAGAGATACAAGTGAAAGGAAATGCTCCTACTCACAGCAATAGTTTCGGGGAGGGTTCAGCACGTGGGCTACCGGTCCAGAGTGGTGACCATGGCCAGGACCCTGGATCTCAAGGGATATGTGAAGAACCTGGCAGACGACCGGGTTCTGGTCGTCGCAGAAGGAGAGAGGCCGGATCTGGAGAGGTTCTGCCGGGCCATCCGTTTGGAAGATCCCCTGATCAAGGTCGAAGACATGCAGGTGAAGCTCTCCGAGGTGAAGGGACTACGCCTGGATCTGAAGGATTGCGCTCTGGCAAGGCATTCCAAGAGAAAGGTCAATCCCGTCGAAAGTCCAATCGACATCATATCCAGGATGCGGCAAAAGCCAAGCTGATCTTGAGGAGCAACTATATTTATTTCCTGAACGGCAAAGGATAGCAAGGGATGTGAAAGACAGATGTCTAAAGAAGAAACCATGGAAGAGATAGCCGAGACGCTTGCCTCCATCAACGACAGCCTGGAAGGAATCAATGCCGAGCTTGAGGATATCTGCATGTCGAGCAAGATGCTGATATTTTTCAAGATGATTGAACTAAGGCCAGAGATGAAGGAGAAGCTTGGGCCTTTGATCGACGACCTGGCTGAATCTATGGATTTGGGCATGGGTGAAGAACCAGAAAAAGAATGAATGCCAAGGGCGGATCTTTGGGAAAAAGCCGCCTTCTATAGAAATCTTTTTTAGGCTGCTTCGCTGTTGGTAGCAAGGCAACGACTTGATCCTGGAATGAAAAAGATCGGGATTTTCTATCTTGCCAAATGTTGAGAGGATTTGCCACATAGTTATTATTATGAACCAACAACGAAAAAAGCATAATTTAGGGTGCTCTTCATATGAGGGCCTAAAGCACTGCTGATCGGGAAAAATATTCGAAGAGATGAGCCGCTAACTGCACCCTCCGCCGCATCCTCCTCCGCCCGCCGTCGAGGTTGTGCTGCCCCTCGATCCGGAGATGGGATACATGATGTTCGTGTATCCGGCCAGGTTCTTGTTTGTCCTATCTCTGGCATAACCGGATAGATCAAGAATCTTTTTGCCGGAAGACTCGGACGTGGCGGTGCCGGGCACCACAATTGATGGGCCGACCAGAGCAGAATTGTCTATTGTTGTACCATTAATCGAGCTGTTATTCAATGAGGAGTTGCTCATTGAAGAGTTATTCGTTGCTGCCTGAATTTCCTGAGAGCCGCCCAGGGCCTGCACGGCTTTTCCGCTGGAGGCAGAAGATGCCGCTAGATTCAGATCACCCATATACACCATCTCTCCCCCCGGTGACCACTGGGCTGAGGCATTAAAGGCCAGGGCAATGAACATCACACCCAGGGCCAAGGCCGCATATTTTGCAGATAACATAAGTATTGAATCCTCCAGATAGAAATCTATTCCAATTCTAAAGATGCTCTTATAAAATAAGGGTTATGTGCCCGCTCGGGGCACATGACTCAGCATTTCTGTCAACTGCTTTACTTCTTGGGTGGCCAGTATTCCTTCATCCAGCCGATGATGCGTCCGGAGTCTTCTGGGCCGACCATGATCTTGGTCTTCCCCTGGAAGAGGTCCTCCAGCTCACCGGAGAACTTGGCAGCCATTCCGGGCAGAACCATTGCTGGATACTTCTGACCGGCCCAATCGAAGGCGGCCTCGTTGAAGGAATCCAGGATCTTGGTGGGGCTTAGCTGGCCGCCAGCCACAGACGCCTGCACGCCGATTCCATCGGTATTGATGGCAATGATATAGGCATCAATTTCGTTGGAGGCAATATCCGACTCTACTGTGTAGTAGGTCAGGGCGAAGTTGGTGGTCAAGAAGACCGGAGACTCAGGCCCTGGCTTGCCAACCTGGTAGATGCCGGGCTTGACCTGCACGGGCGTCCTCGGATCGGTGTAGATATTGAAGCGCAGATGCATATCCGGCATCATGCTGTGAGCCTCAAGCGAGTGCTTGATCATGATGGCTCCGCCGCGGATGACAAAGGCAGCGGTTAGCACGGACTCCCAGTAGGAAGCACGAACTGGATCATCAGTGGTCAGCCAGGCATTGATGGGCAGCACCATGACTGGATAGGCGATATCCCTCTGAGCCTCTTCAACAGCCGCTCTCCTCAGGTTGATGAAGTTGAGCAGTGTCTGCTGCAGCATCTTGCCGTTGGGGGCTGTGCCTGGATCAAGGATGAGATCGGTGAGGCCCATGCCGGCAAAGGTGACGGCCATGGACTTCAGGCCATCCAGATCGAAGGGCACGGAGAGGGTCACAGGTACCTTATAGTCATTGGCGAGCTGTGCGACCTCCTTCCAGTTGTCCTTGTTGGCGGCGTAGATGAGGGGTTTCGCCTTGGCGGCTACCTCAAGTCCAGCCTTGAGAACGGCGGGATTGAAGGAGCAGAGAATGAGCGGGAAGTCCGAATTGGCCATGACCGTCTTGACACAGGCTGCGAACTTAGCCGGGTCGTCACTCACGGAACGGACGGCAATCATCTCGACACCCTGCCACTTGCCGATGTAGAACTTGCGCCAGGTGGAGATCTTCTTGACACGCTCTACCAGCTTGGCTTCTTCCATGTTGTCGGCTACATCGTAGGCAAATGGAGGCTTGTTGAAGAAGGTCATCTGGTGGCGGTACATGACGTCCTCGCCGCCAACCTTGACCTGCTTTTCTCCGACGCCGATGTAAACCATCTTCAGCTCAGGAGCGACGATGCTCCTCAGAGTCTCAAGCTTCTTGGCGTACTTCTTCTCATCGATCAGTGGAGTGCACTCCTCTACCTTCCGGGTCCTGGCGATCAGGCCGGCGGCATAGGCCATGCAGGTCTCCTCTCCGCACTTCTTACAGTTGGTCTGTGGAAGCTGCTTGTAAAGGTTAAGCGGGCTTGTTTCCTTCATGTTACTCACACCCCCATCTTGAGCCAGGCGGCAGTGTCAGGCGTCTTGGCCTCAATTCTTCCCATCAGGGACTGAGTGATCTCATGCACATAGGCAACAGCCGTCGGGTGCATCATCATGAAGATGTCCACACCGGCCATGGCCAGAGAGTATCCGGTCAGAATCTCCCAGATTGGGCCGCGAAGCATGCGGTCTCCCCAGTCGGAGTCGTCCTTGTTGGGTGAGCGGACCATCCAGGACTCTCTAACACCCCAGGCGTTGGTGGTGCCGGAGGACATGGGGAAGGTCAACTCTTCGTCGCCCTTCAGAGCGCCGAGGCGAATTCTCTCCATGTTGGAGTAGGCGAAGTCCAGGCCGTAAGCCAGAGCCGCTGTTGTCGGGTCCATGACGATGGACTCGCGGGGAACGCCGGCGACCTTCATGAGCTTCCTGTTCAGCTCCTTCTGAGAGTTGATCTCGAGCTGTGTCCAGGCGAGGCACACATGTCCGTTGTCCACACAGGCCTTGCCGATCTTCTCCCAATCCATGTTCAGGTTGGCAGAAGCGATGAGAACGCGCTCGCCCTGGGCTACTTCTGCGGCCTTGGAGAGCACAATTGGGTCCTTGGTGGGGTTGCCGGATCCGCCGATACAGATTGGCACATCCACAGCCTGCAATACCTCCTCAACGGTCTTGACGGCCTCTTGGGCAGAGGTGTCCTTGAGGAGCGGATCAGTGCTGATCAGGTGAACTGTAACCATGTCGGCGCCGAACTTCTTGACTGCCTTCTTGGCCCACTCGCCTGGGCTGTTGATAACATCCTCATAATGCATCTTGACGGCCTTGGCCATGCCGATGGGCATGTCGAAGACGTCCATGGTGATCTTGGGGGCATGGGGCATGGCTGCATCCGGGAAGAAAGGCATAGCCTTCTCGCCGCCCAGCTTGACCACATGACCGCGGCTTCCGCCATCTGCCTTAGTAGCGCCCAGTGTGACCTCCTGGATGGTGTTCCTCCAGGTCTTGTCTACGCCGACGGCAAACTTGGCGCTGGCCAATGCAGATGCCACCTTAAAGGCGGGAACTGCAGCGGCAGCGGCAGCCAGATCCTTAGGAGCTGGGGCTATGGCCGAAGCTATTGCAACCGGCTGGAGCAGATTCTCTACGGGATAGCCTACCGCCTTGGCGAAGTTCATGAGCTGCATGGCGATCTTGGCCGCCTCTTGTCCGAAATAGTATGCAAACAGGGGGCCTACGCCACCTGCGCCTGCATCTATTTCTATCTCTACATCACCCTCGATCTTTAATCCCTCGAGGGATTGAACATTCATTTCTGCTAATGTCTTATTAAGGTCAGTTAAAGAGATCTTCTCTGCCATTCAAATCACCCTCACAGGCCCAGTTTCCCGACGACCTGAGTCATTTCTTGCACTGCAGGCGATTCATCGGGAAGGCCCATCAATGGATCTCCCACTAAATCGAATTTGGCTAAGCTTTCATCATAGGGGATAGTGCCGATAACCAACAGGCCGATGCCTTTAGCATTCTCAAGAACCTTGTCCTTGCTTCCCGCGGTGACCTTGTTCACGATCACAAAGAGATTGTTATACTTCAGCTCGATCTCGCGGGCAGTGTCACGTATGCGCTCGCCCGTGGTAAGCCCTCTTCTGGATTCATCCGTCACCACGATAAGATCGTCGAGGTCGGGAATGGTCTTCCTGCTGAAATGCTCCAGACCCGCCGGTGTGTCAATGATGATCAGATCGTAGTTAGCCGTGGTCTTATCCATAACGGCGCGCAGAAGATTGTTGACAAAACAGTAACACCCAGATCCTTCCGGCTTGCCCATGACAAGAAGATCATAGCCCTCCTCCTCCAAGAGAATCTCGAAGAGCTTGGCCTCAAGAAGCGCCTGCTTGTCAGTATCCGGTGAAGCTGTGAACCGGGACTGCTGCACGAACTCCCTCATGTCGCCGATGGTTTTTCCCGCCTTTACGCCCAGCGCATCGGCCAAATTGGCATCGGGATCGGCATCGATTGCAAGTATTCGGTACTTTTTTCCGGAATTTTTTACCAGGTATCTAATAAGCATCGCGGTCACGGCTGTCTTGCCGGTGCCGCCCTTACCGGTTACCGCTATTACTTTCCCCAAGGTCTAGCCTTCCTTATTTTTTCGGTTTTATGACAACTTCCGCTACATGGATGGAAGCGCCTCTAAGCTCAATGATCATTCCACCCGATGATGCTGCTGGCATAGCGAAAGCCGGAGCCGCTGCTGCGCCTGCTGCGGCAGGTGCGGCTGCGGCTGGAGCTGCTTCTTTTTTCTTAAGCTTAAGCTGCATAATATCTCCCTCACTTTTAACTAAAACGATAGGTCTCGCTTCGTAAAATCCGCCATTCCCCAAAAAAGGGGATAGGCAGACTCTACTTGGCGAGTACTACCTTGTCTATGCTGATCTTGGCATCCTTCAGTATCAACTTAATGCCGCCGGCGCTGCCGGACATGGCAAAAGCTGGTGCTGCTGCTGCGCCTGCTGCAGCAGGTGCGGCTGCTGGAGCCGCGGCTGCAGGTTCCTTCTTCTTGAGTTTTAACTGCATAGATTTTCACCCTCTTTGATTTTTGCTAACTCTCTGAAATTCACTTCACTCAAGGACGCCGTCTTCCTGCAGAGCCTCGACGACCTGCATGAACTGGCCTTCGGTCAGGGCAAGCTCAGACTTGACGGTATCGATGTTGATGTCTCCGCCGGTCTTCTCGATATAGGCCATGACCTTCTCCTTGATCTCGTCGGAGATATCCTCGAGCTTCCAGCCCTCGGTGATCTTCTTGTTGTCAACTTTCCTGGTGACGCCGTCGACAACGGGATGGTTGACCTTGAGCAGGAAGGCCTTGAGAGCTGCGATATCCTTGGCATCATCTTCAGTGGCGATCTTGGCCATCATGTCCTCATCGATGCCTGCCTTTACTCTCTCCTTGAGACCCTTGGACATCCAGACGATCCTTCTCCAGCCGCCGTCGGCCTGGAGGAACTTGGGGGAGAGGTAGTAGAGAATGCCCATTCCCAGGAATCCTACAACCTGCTTGCCGCCGCCTGTCTGGCCTGCCATGGTTGAGAAAGGCAGTCCGTTGGGGGTTGCTCCCCTGAAGTCACGGTCGGCAAGGCCGATGCCGTCAACCTCGGGCATGTAGAAGCCGATGGTCTCGAAGCAGCCACAGGATGTGTGGGGTGCATCGAAGAATGTGTACAGCAACATTCTGCTGTACTCGCCGCCCGAGCGCTTCGCTGCCATCTCGTTGATGGCTTCGTACTCGCCGGCAACAGCATCCATTGCCGTTCCCTTGGGTATGGGGAACTGGGGGCCCTCTGGGTCCACCTTGGCAGCAGCGCGTCCATCGAACCAGGTGATAGCTCCGCACAGGGAGGGCCTGTCGGGTGTGACCACGCAGGCGCTGGTGGGAGCGAATGCCTGGCAAAGTGTGCAGCCGTAGAAGACATCGACGTCCTCATCGTGCAGTCCCTTGGCGCGCTCATCGCGAGTCTTGTAGACTGCCATGGCCTTTGCCAGCTCTTCCTTTACCTTGGCTGGGTCGGTGACAATGGTGATCTCCATCTTCTCGATGAAGGGCATCTCGGCCTTGTACAGATCGATGATGGGAGTAAATATCTCTTTCCAGGAGGTTACACCCTTCTTGGCCAGGCTCTTGCCTACTCTCATCCAGATATCGTATCTCTGGTTGAGATGCATGAGACCGCTGATGTAGGAGAGCAGGGCGTGGTTGCGCCTCTCGATGATGGACTCCAGATCCTTCTCAATCTTCTCGCCACCGACCTTGAATATCATGCCGAAGGGAATTGTGGAGCCTTCCTTGATATCCTTGAGCTCGGGACCGATGACCGTAACCCTTCCATCCTGTATCTCATCCATGGGGGCTGACAGGGACAGCTCGAATCCGTCTGCCTTGGGGCCGCCCAGCTCTACCCATAGATCGTCCTTTCTGATGCGCTCTCCCTCATACATAGGGGATATATCCAACTTTATGTCTGCCATTAATATACCTCTTCTGTTTATGGATAAACTTTATTTCCGCATTGCTGCGATTACTTCGTCCACGGCGGCGTGATAGTCGTCGGGGATAAAGGCCATGTTGCCAAAGGTCATATTCGCATTGATGTGATAGTACCGGTCAACGGATATGCGCTTGATGTCCCGGTTGAAGTTCTTGAGAGTTGCGAACATGGCGTTGGCGAATTTGTAGAAGATGCCCATAAAGATAACGGCATCGTACTGGCCCTGTCCATCCAAGCCCTTCCAGTCGGGGAAGCGCAGGTAGTTGGTCAGGGGGTGCAGGCCGATCTGGTAGACGTTCTCCAGGTAACCTCTATCTACAAAGCCCTTCACGGAATGCGCCGTGGCGGCGATGGGAATGCCCATCTTGCCCATCTCGATCATCTTATCGAACATGATGGGGTCGTCAAAGAGCTCTGCTCCCACAACGAGCAGAGGCCTCTTGGCCTTCTTGATTATTGCGCCCATAACCTTCGGCATGAAGCACTTAGCTACCTCCGGCCCAGGAATCTGGGCCATCTCAAAGGGAATGGGATTCTTGGTGGTGTCAATGCCCTTCTTAACTTCTGCTGCCATTTTTATCTCCTCCTTGCCCTCACTTCTTGGTCCTGATCTTCCTGGCAATCAATGTCGGGTCGAAGCTCACATCAGCAGGCCGCAGAGGTCCGGTGAGGATCTTCTTGGCCTTCCAGTCGATCTGCCAGCCGTGCTTTGACTCCAGCTCCTTCATCATCTGCTCTTTATAAACAAGGGGAAGGTCCTTGGCGTCGCGGACGTAGATATGCCAGTCGTCGGGCAGCTTGCCGCAGTACTTCATGGAGATATCACAGTAGTGAGTCAGCTTGATACCTCTGCCGATGCTATTATCGGAAGGCCGGAAGCAGAGCTTGGCCATCTCAACCATGGCTTCTTCCTTGGTCTCGGCGATATACAGCATGGCTTCTGGTGCGGGCTCAACCTGCTGCAAACTTCCATCGCGTGCATCGATGGTCATCCAGTCCTCAGGCTTGTCTGCTCTGCCCACGAAGGATCTGCGGTACATGACAGAGTGAGGCTGAACCACCACGGGAATGCCGAGCCTGTTGCAGCCTGTCGCGATGGACGCGGCCTTCTGAGAGTATGCTCCCCAGGCAATTCCGCAGGCGCCAACTTTGTTCAGGATGTAGTCGGCGATATCATCGAAGTTGCCCCTGTGGTTTCTGTGAGCGAAGATTGTGGCCACCTTAATGGCTGCGCCCATGATGTTGGCATTGGCCACACAGGAACCGGTATTGCAGATGTTCCTTCCATCGAAGGCGCCTCCGTACTGCTCCCAGATGGTCTTGCCGTCTTCATCGGTGTAGAGGGACATATCCATGGCCATGCAACCGGAAGTGACGACGATGTAGCCGCGGTCTACGAACTCCTTGGCGATGTCGTAGCACTCCTTGGTACCATTGGGGTAGTTGCTGCATCCGACAAGAGCTATGACTCCGGGAATGGTGCCGAGCACAATTGGGGCACCAACCGCTCTGATCTCAGTGTCGCGCGCAGGGCCACGGCCGGCTCTCATTTTGAACTTCTGGTTCTTGATGTACTGGCGGTTAGCAAACTCGAAGAGATCCAGGATTTTTATGCCCTGAGGACAGGACTGCTCGCACTTTCCGCATCCTACGCAGATCTCGTACATAGACGAGAATAATTCCAGATTGCCTTTCTTAGCCTCAGTCATAAGGTCGCTGATTCTGATATGGGGCGGGCAGACGAAGGCGCACTCGTTGCAGACAGTACACTTCTCAACGCCTTCCTTGAACTGCGCTTCTGTGATCAGGTTCTGGATCTTAGCTTCTGCGCGCTTGGGCTTTACAGCTATGGCAACTCTGATGCCGACCTCGCCAGCTTTGGTTGGATCCAATACGGCAACGCCCGGCATCTTAAAGCTTACCAGATCCTCTACGATCTCATCAACTGGATCGTTGGTCCTGTCCGGCAGACCGAGCATGATCTTGTCGGTGGTGGCAATGACAGGGATCTTGCGCATCTGAGCGTCGCCCAGCACATCGCAGTAGACGCACTGCTCGTCCACCATGACGCAGTCCATGACTCCGGAGCGAATCATCTTTCTCCACCAGCCCATGGCTCCTGCGACCTTGGCCTTGGGGCCCAAGTTCTTGGGTACGATGCTATCTCTGCCAGTCTCTGTGATCCTGGTGAGATCGAAGGCAGTACAGCAAACGCCGCCAATGTCTACTTTGTCCCAGAGATTGTTGTTCTCGGCATAGATCATGGCCTCAGCGCCAGCAGCCAGGTTGTGGCCGTAAGCTATCAGAACACCCTTGTTCTGGTCTAAGGTTCCCATGCCGATCTCAATGAGCGGGGCATCAGCCGCGCCGCGAGGCATGTCGTAGGCTACGATCTGAAGCAGATCGCAGATTTCCATGCCCAGGTCGTCCATCATGCCGGTATGCAGGGCCTTGGACTCGAAGTCCATATAGTTGCCCTCTTGGCCGGTATGGGTCGCGGCTACAAGCTGAACTACTTCTTCTTCGAGATAGGCAAGGCCTTCTCCGAAGTCTTTGAGCGTCTTGGGCTTCTTGCCAATGATGGTCTGATAAAGGGGAGAATCAACCAGAATCTCGTCGCCCATGTCGAAATTCATGTCGCCGAACTTATCGAGGCACCAGTGATAAAGATGTCTGCCGTGAGCAGCATGGGCACAGCAACCCATCAGGCAGGCAATAAGAACGATCTTGCCGCATGCTCCGGCCTGATCTATGCCGCATGCGCCTTTCTTGGTCCCGGTAAGGTCGCATGGACCAAAAGTACACAAGGTGCATGTATCATCGGCGGGCGCGTACATGATCTTGTATCTGTTCATTATCTTATAGTCCCAGTTCCGGAGCGTTGCCACGCCGGGCTTGGGGAATGGACCCATCTCCTGGTCCCATTCATCCGCTTCCTTAACGACAGCTCCTATGTTGATCTGGACATTCTTCATATCCTCAACCGAAAAGCTGCCCTCTCTTGTTGCCATCGGAAATCTTAGCCTCCTCTTCCTTTGATATACGTCGATTGAGTTCGCTAGATTGAATAAAACACTTTCGGATACTATATAATATAAAAACCCCGGAATCTCTTAGAAATTCATAGTAGTATTTTTATATATTAATTAATAAGGCACCACGATGCTGCCCAGTCACGATCGTTATTGGGGGATTTTCTGTCCACAAGTTTGAAATGCCTTTGCACAAGAAGGCAAGCGAATCCATGATAAACCGGATACGGAAGAGCTTTGCCAGGGCCGGAGCGTGCCAGCACGGCGGCAAAGTACAGGAGGCGGCATCGATCCTGGGAGCAGAGCCCTTAGACTTCTCCGCAAACATCAATCCTCTAGGCTCACCGCCGCTCAAAGAATTGTTTTTAGAAGAGCTGGAGAATATTGGCCACTATCCAGACAATAGCTACCGGGACTTTCGTCGCGCCGCCGGAAAATTTGTGAATGTAGATATGGAATGCATTGTCCCCGGCAACGGCTCCTCGGAGCTTATTCGGCTCTTTGCCGAATGCTGCTTTGAGGAGGGCGACCTCGGCCTTGTTCCCACACCCTCCTTTGGCGAGTACACAAACCAGTCCCTTCTGGCAGGAGCTGTGGTCAAAAAGGTAAACATCGGCACAGACGGCCTGCCACTTCTAAACGATACCGATCTTGAAAAGGCCAAGCTGCTCTTCCTTTGTAACCCCAACAATCCCACGGGAAGGCTTCTTTGTGCTGACCGGGTCATTGATCTGGCCGATAGGTGCGAAGAGGCAGAGACCTTTCTGCTGGTGGATGAGGCCTTCATTGAGCTTTCCGAGCCAGAGGAGAGCGTGGCGGCCCAAGCGCCGCACAGGCAGTTTCTGTTCGTCATGAGGTCGCTGACCAAGTCCTTTGGCGTGCCGGGCCTGCGCCTGGGTTTTGGAGTGACAAATATCAAGTTGGCCGGTATTTTGAATCTGGCAAGAATTCCCTGGTCTATAGGCTCGCTCGCTGCAGCCGCTGCCACATATCTGCTGGGCTGCGATGAGCATTTGGAGCAGTCACGCTTTGTCATAAAAGAGGAGCTGGCCTGGCTGGAGTTTGCCCTGCAAGGGCTGGGCCTGCGGCCTCTCCCAAGCAGCGTCAACTTCATTCTGGTGAATATCGAGCCCTCCGGCCTTGCCTCTGATGTCCTGGCCGAAAGAACCATGGCCCAGGGCGTGCTGGTGCGAGACTGCCAGTCCTTTGGCCTGGGCAAAAGCTACATCCGAGTAGCAGTGCGTAGCCGCTCTGAGAACGAACGGTTGATAGCCGCCCTGGAGAGATCTCTCTAATGCAGAGACTGAATTGCGAGAGATTTCCCTGCCACTTCCTGGAGCAGGACTGTTCCCTCTGCTTTTGCCCCTTTTATCCCTGCCGGGACAAGAGAACGGGCGGCAGAGAGTTAGATGGCACCTGGTGCTGCGACTCCTGTCAAATCATCCACCGCCCGGAGGTAGCCGGCATGGTCTTGGACGCACTCATGAAGGGCGAGGCAGTCGGCACCGTCTGGAAGAAACTGGAGGCACATTTGTGATGGTGGGGAAAGGGAAATGATTGCTGAAAGTCTGGTCGTATTTCTCCTGGCCATAGCCTTTGACATCCTCTTAGGCGAGCCGCCTGCAAAGGTTCATCCTGTGGTATGGATCGGGAAATTCATCGCTTTCCTGCGTGCCCATGCCCGGCCCACCAGGGCTAGCGGAATTGCTCTGGCCATCGTGGTAATAGCAGCAACCGTTCTCTCTGGCCACCTGGCTGTGAAAGCGGCAGGATATGTTCCGCTTCTGCCATTGCTCGTCTCAGCCTACCTTTTCAAGTCCACCTTCGCGATTCGTTGTCTTCTGCAGGTCTCCCGAGACATCGGACAAATGATCGACAGGGACATGGACGAGGCCAAGTCGATGCTGCCCGCTCTGGTGGGCCGCGATACGACCTCCCTTACTCGCGCCCAGGCCAGCTCGGCGGTGATTGAGTCGCTCTCCGAGAATTATGTGGACTCCATCCTCTCGCCCATCTTTTACTATCTGCTCTTTGCTCCCTTCGGCCTGGGCCTGGAAGCTGCGTTGGCCTTCAAAGCCATCAGCACCATGGACTCCATGATCGGCTACAAGACCCGAGGTCTCAAGGAGCTGGGCTTTGCCGGAGCAAAGCTCGATGATCTGGCTAACTACATTCCCGCCCGCCTCTCCATCCTCTTAATCGCCCTGGCGCGGCCGGCCCGGGCGCTCGCAGCTCTTCGGGCCGCTTTGCGTTACCACAGCGCCACCCCCAGTCCCAACTCCGGCTGGCCCATGGCGGCCCTGGCCGGCGCTCTCAATATCCGCCTGGAGAAGCCCGGCTACTATGTGCTGGTGGAGGATGGCGAAGAGCCAGAGACCTCGGATGTGCCGCGCGCCCTGCTTCTTATGCAAACTGCAATCGCCCTCACCTTAGCTGCGGCATTATTGATCCTGTTCTCCTGGCCGATAGAATCATGGACGATTGTCTCCTGGCCCCTAAAGCTCTAATTAGAATTTCCATCCGGGCTCCACGGGACCAATTTTTCGGCTCTTCGCTATTCGAGTATCGTAGGCCATTTGGCGATAAACAGCGTCTAACGACTTTTCAACCACGGAGACACATAGTTCCAGAAGACGCACAGAGCGACTAGCCAGCAATTGGAAAAACATAATAACCAGAGGTTGGCCACTGGAAATAGCGAAGAGCCATTATTTTTTTGATCATAGAATCGCTTCCATATTTCAGCCCACATTTGTATCGATCATTATTTAACTATTTCCGATGCTGTTTCGGAATAATGATATAATCGCAGTGCATCGTAGTGTCTCGTTGTAGGAGGAACATGGCTGGGAACACGGATGAAGTCCAAGAACCGACGGAAATGGTCAAAAACACTAATTCTTGTTCTGGATGCGGTTCTGAAATTAATGCAAAGGCAGACATAATAAATAAAGATCCGATTGAGGATGGACTATTGAGATTATGTGCCATCATAAATGGAACGTGGGATGATATTCTAGCATCAATTCAGTCAATATCATTTTTGAGAGAGGCGGCATTATACATTGATTGTACCATTCTTGCGGTGTGGAAGCAAAAAAAATCAGGCAGAAACAAAAAAAATCGCTAAGTTCTGTTCTAAATACGGTTAAAAAATTGGTGCAAGTGCTGAAATCTGCCCAAAGTGTGGCATATGGCAGGAAATATTCTAATAAATGATGCGCATTTAGAAAAAAATTTATTAGGGTTGATCACAATCAATCTTTCAACCCCCTTGAATCCTTGGCGCCAACTCCTGGGGCTTAGCTCGTTGCCAAATAGACTTTAACGTAGCTCGCCTTCAGATCGCCGGCCTTGGCTGGCAGATCCGCTGTTTTGTTCTCTTTTGCCAGGCTCATTACCTCATCCAAGTTAGCCCTTATTGACTTGATTCCAGGCTCGCTGCTAATCGCCTCTACGGCTCGCAATTTTTCATCTGCCTTGGGGTAGACCTCCAGTACCTTAGAAGCGTCCTTATTATTGGCAGCATCCAGTACTAGCTCCATGACATCATGGAAATCAACCAGCGCCACGCTGAGCGGCAGTAAACCATTGCGAGTAAGGATCTTCTGGAAGATCGGCCTGACTTCTTCAAGCTTCTTGTGAGCTTCGGTCAGGTTGCCGGTGTGGACGTCATCCTTTACATCAGAGATGATGGCAGATACATTCATCATATCTCCTGAAAACTGTCGATCAGACTCGATTACCTTGGGGCGGTAATCCTTATACTTCTCCTGGAAAGCTGTCAAGGCAACCGTAAGATTCGCGTAATGATTGATAGATTCGTTACGCAGTCCCTGCCCAGTGGCGAAGAGCGTCTCTTTGTAGGGATTATTGACTTGGTTGAAGTCCTCTAAAAATAGACTGTTATTAGCAGTCTGGTTTTGGCCGGTTTCCTGAGGGGTCTCCTTGATATCGGGATTATCCAGCCCGATGCCTGGTTCTTTTGTGCCCTGAGGTTCCGATGCAATCGATAAAGATATTGTCAGCATTACGACTATCGTAGCTAGGATTAGTTTATTTAACATAGAATAGCCTCCTCAAATTTATTTCTCGGTTTGTGCATAACATTATTTAACTATTCCGAGATGGGTTTGGGCTTCCGAAATTATCGAACAGCGCACTACATAATCCGCAACCCCTGATTTGATTATCGCGGGCTTTTCCAACTTAGGCGCAGAGACATCGAGACAACAAAACCACTTGCTTCACCTACATGAAATAGAGAGGAGACAGTTTTTTCTCGTTAGCCTGTATTTCAGCATAATGTTTATCCGATTCGAGAGAAGAGTGAATGTGAATGGAAACTATGGGAGATCTCCTGGAGAAGGTTCGCGAGTTTGCGTTGCACAGCTTCACCAAAGAAGAGGCCCAGAAGCTCTTTGGCTGGAATGTACGCGATATCGCTGTCAAGAGTGCAGAGAGCGACGAAAGCTTTATTTACATCACCTTTGAAAGTCAATACACTCTTTTCATCAGGTACTTCCTCAACTTAGACCCGACAGAAACAGAGGATACCTGCGAGTTTACCTTGGGCCTGCATACCGACCTGCGCTCCCGCATAAGATACGACATCCATTATGCGGGCTACATCCACGGCCAGGGATACATCAGGCTGCGCATCGCCGAAACTAAGAACCGAATGCAGCAGATGGTGCTGGAAGAATTTTATGTGCCTGCCTTAAAGGAGGTCTACAAGCCCATCATCCTCAAGTTCGAGGGCTTTTACAGTCGCGACTTCTTTGGCGTGGAGGCGGCCCAAGGCCGCGGCGAGATATTTTATGCTCCAGTTCGCTACAGGAGCGAGCACAAAGCCGCCAGCATTGGTGAGGTTATGGGCCGACTGAGCGAGCTGGATCTTCTCCTCAAGGACCCGCAGATCAGGCATGCCCTGGCGGAGAACGACCTGCAGCTGAGTCTATTGCCCTCTATGGTCTGGTCCGACCTCTAGCTGATCCTGCTTTGCTGCAATAAGAGAAGCGACGGCTCTGGCAGCTCTTTAGAATTTTCTTTTTCCCTCTTCGCGAGCAGAGTTCCGGTGATGGGGCCTTCCTCATGACAGCATAATTGCAGGACGCCGCCGCAGTCCTGTGCACCCTCATCCTTGCAGCTAGCATGCTCCCTACACTGCGCCGCATCGGTCTGATCACTTACATTTCGGTCCATGTATCCGAGCCTGTCTGCCTCCTGATCTCGAAGTGCTGCCATCTCCTCCGCTCGCGCATAATCCTTCTGGGCCAGGAAGAGACTGCGAAGATCTTGGTAAAGGGCCAGGGAATCATGCATTGCCCCCAGGCGGCTCATGGCCGCCAACGCCTGCTGCAGCTTGAACAGGGCATGCGGATAGTCCTTGACCTGCAATGCCAGCCTTCCTAGATTGGCAATGGCTTTGGCCTCTTCATAGGGATTGGAGAGCATTCTTGCCTGGGATAAAGCCCTCTCAAAACTGCTCATTCCCTCGCGGTAGCGACCTTCCTTCTGATGAAGCTCTCCTTCTACATTGTAGAGCAGGATATTGAGGATCTGACAATCGGTGCGAGATATGAGCGTCTCCGCTCGGCTGAGATAGAATTCGGCCTCAACCAGCCGCCCCTCCCTGACCATGAATTGCGCCCTGGACAGATATCCCTCGCACAGATCGGACGGGGCTTCCATCTCCTCTTGCAGATGGATAGCCTGGCTGAAGTGATCTTCGGCCTCTTTCGCCTGGCCCATCAGGCCAAGGATGATGCCCAGATTCAACCTGGCCTGGGCGATGCAGGGAGCTGCTTCAAGCCTCTGAAAAATCTCCAGGGCATCGCCAAAAAGCGTGACGGCTTCGGCTAAATCGCCCTTGTTCTTATAAACCAGGGCCATATTGAAGCGGATCTGAGCCTGGTTGTAGATCTCCCCCACGGCCGCAAAAAGCTGCAGGCTCTCTTGGTAGCAGGAGAGGGCAGACTCCCACTGGCAGCAGTCCGCAAAAGAGCCCGCCAGTGCACAGAGCACCTCTGCCTGACCGGAGAGGTCTCCTTGTGCTTTAAACTCACCAAGCTGCTTGTAGTATTCATCGAGATTTTCAGGAATGTCGCCCCGGCCAGGCCTTAGCATGTCGATATTGGCCTGCATCTCCGCGGCGCCCTGCCGGTCTCCCTGGCGCTTTAAAATCTCTAAGGCCCTTAAGAAATGCTCTTTGGCTAAACTGCGCTCGCCTCTGCGGTGGTAGAAGTTGCCCAAATTGCCCAGCACCTGTGCCGTCCCAGCCATATCCTCCAGTCTCTCGAAGAGATCCAGGCTCTCCTGGTAGCACTCCAAAGCCTGGGACCATTTGCCTCTCTTGAAGCAGAGGCTGGCCATATTGCTCAGGACGGATGCCTGGCTTTTATCATCACCCTCCTTGGCAAAGCCTTCCCGGCTGAAGCGGTAGTTCTCTAGAGCCCCCGCCCAATCGCCGCGCCGGTAACAGATATTGGCCAGGTTGTTTTTGGCCACAGCCATGGAATAAACATCTCCTAGCCGCTCCAGGATGACCAGGCTCTCCTGATAGTTTTCCAGGGCATGATCCCATTCACCCAGATCGGCTTGCAGATTTCCCCATGAGCATAATACCGCCGCCGCTGCCCCCATGTCGCCCATGGAGCGAAGGGCATCCAATACCCGAACATAGCTGGCCTCTGCCTCTTGCCACAGACCAAGCCTAAGAGAGACATTTACCAGGCCATTCAATGCAGCCGTCATCGCCGGGGAGTCTTCCTGCTCCATCCCCAGCATGAGGCAGTCCTGAAAGTGATTCATAGCCTGCTTTAGCTCCCCCTTCTCTGCCCTGGCCCCGGCCAGGCCTAGGAGCGACCGCCCCTCGCCTCTCTGGTCACCCATATCTCGGAAGATCTCCAGGCTCTGTTGGTACATCTCTTCCGCCGATGCAAGCTCGCCCTCCTGGAAATAGGCAGCCGCCAGATTGGCAAGAGTTGTGGCCATGCCGTGCCGGTCATTTTGAGCACGCTTGGCATCCAGACTCAAGTTATAGCATAAAATAGCCTTGCGGATGTCTCCCCGATCCGAGTGAAGATTTCCCAGATTGTTTTGTGCCAGAGAAAAACCATGAAGATCTCCCAGATCTTCAAAAGCCTGGGCAGCCTGCTCAAAATAATTCTGGGCATAGTCCCAGTCGCCCTTGCGCTGAGCTGTCAGGCCCAAAGAGAGCTTGATGCCAGCTCCCCCTGCCACATCTGCCTCATCTCTTGCTGCCAGGCTCTTTTGCAAATAATCCTCGGCAAGAGAGAGCTCTCCTTTGCTCTGGTAGATCAGGCCTAAATTGGCCTCGGTCTGGGACTGACCCTGTTCATTGCCAAGTTCCTGGAAGATCTCTAAAGCGCGGCTGTAGCAGTTTAAGGCATCCTCCTGCTCACCATTCATATGACATAAGCTTCCCAAATTGGAGAGCGCCTCAGCCGCTGGCAAGCATTTTCCGTTCTGCATAAGCAGATCTACAGCCCTCTGAAAGCAATTTTTTCCAGGGCGGTATTCGCGCCGGTCGGCATGAATCAGTCCCATGCAACTATATGCTTCGGCAATTGCACCGGGGTCATTTTGCTGCTCTCTGATCTCCAGGCATTGCCGGGAGCATTGCAATGCCTCATCAAGTCGATTCTGCCTGCGATAATTGCTGGCAAGCATTATGAGCAGATCAGCAACGTTACATAGGTCGCCTTGATCCTGCATGATCTCTATGGCCCTCTTTAAATGATCCTCTGCAAGGACGTAGTCGCCCAAATCCAGGAAGCATTGTCCCATGCGACTTTGAGCGCGGGCGGCCAGGGTTCGGTCGCCTTCTTCTAAGGCCGGCAGGCTCTTTTCGTAATGCTCTGCAGCCTCTTTGTGCCTGCCTTCCAGGAAAAAGAAATCAGCCAGTTGAAAGCGCATCCTGGCCGCTGCCAACTCGTCGCCAATGTCTTGCTGATGATGCCGGGCTTTTTCCAGGCAGCTTTCCACTCTACTTGCCGCCCCGGTGAGCTGATAAACACAGGCGAGAGCAGCGAGCGATGCCGCCATCCCCTTCCGATCCTGGGTCTTCTCCCCCTCGGAGAGGCTCTTTTGATAGCATTCCTCCGCCCCGGCATAGTTGCCCTTTATCTGGCAGAGCTCTCCCAGGCAGTAGAGCACATCGGCCCGGCCGCAATGATCATCGCCATCAAGCAAATGCAAAGCCCTGGAATAGCACTGCTCCGCTTTTAGGAGTTCTCCTTGCCGGCAACTGGCCCTGCCTAAATTTATCAGGACGGAGCATATAAGAGATGGGCTCTCGCCCTCATCAAGGGCCTCTAAAGCCAACTCATAGAACCGGCTGGCTCGATCCCAGTCCTCATCATCACTGCAGAGGCTGCCCAAAGATAACCAGGCCTGTGCCTCCCCCTCACCGTCTCCCTGCGCCTGGGCCAGAAGGGCGCTCTTCTCAAAATACTCCTCGGCGGCGCGGCGAAAGAATAGGCTAGCTGCCAGCTGGCCCAGGTTTAACCAGGCAGTAGAGCTGATCTTATCCGAGAGATAATCAGCCAGCTCGACCAGATTCCTTTGCATCCGATCCTCATCGGAGCAGAGGATGGCCTCAATGAGAGAAGAAACGAGATCGGGCCCCTGGCAAGAGAGGCCGCGCAGTCGCTTTGGCTCGTAGCCTCCTGGCTGGGAGAGAACCTTGGACAAAGACCCAAGAGAGGAGAGGATACGGTCCTCAGACATTTTATCCGCACCTCTTGAAAATCGATGCAAAAGAGAGAAAACCTGGAGATTTCAATAATCCGGTCAGGATAAAGGTGTCCAAGAAATTCGGGCGGAGATCTATGCTTGAAATGCGCCCCGGATCGTTCCTTTTTGCAAGACTATCGGTATCGGACAACATCCATTACCCCACAAGCCATTAAATATGACAGCTGACTATTTCATCAGTATTAACAGTCCGTACTTATATAATCTCCGATTTCTTTAGGGAGTAAATTAACATAACACACAAAAGTTAATATTAATATAATACAAATTTGGCATAATATATGGTGCCCCTACACCCTTATAAACATCAATTAAAAGCAAAATATTTATTTATACAAATAATAAAATCGAGCAGTTGATTACGAAAAGCCCTGCTTGGCCCGGCCAAGGGCGACCGACCGAACAACTCGCCAAAAAAATGGCCGCGCGCTCAATGAGAGCTTTGACGTTCACGACCTTTGCCTGCCTGTTGGAGGTCTATTTCAAGACCAGCTTCAAAGCGCGATGAGGGCAGCCCATGATGCAGGCTCCACATTGAATGCACTTGCCGGAGTCGGCCACGACCCGCCAATCCTCGAAGCGGAAGGTCTTCGTTGGGCAAATGGAAACACAAGCCCCGCAATGCACGCACTCATTCTCATCCCTGATGACGGGAATCTCCAGGGGCACGACTTTTACCCCGCGCCTCTCGAATGCCTCCCTTACCTCCAGGCATTTGTCGGAAGGCACTTCCAGGACGATCTCTCCGCTCACAGCATCGATGCTGGCTCTCTCGATGTTCACCAGAGCACCCGTCTCCAGGATGACTGAGGCTATGAGAGGATAACGTACAATGCTGGGAGCTACATGCAGCATGAGTTTCATGTTCTATCGCCTCCGTGCGAAGAGCCGGGAAAGGTGATTGCTGGTGATCATTCCAATTACCTTGTTGTCTCTGTCTACCACCGGCATTGCTGAGATGCTGTGCGTATCAAAGGTGCGAGCAGCGAGTTCGATGGGCTCATCCGCTTTAACAGAATAAACTCGCCGGGTCATGATATCTCCAATGCGAGAGGATTTGCCACCTGCAACGGCCTTGGAGATATCCCAGGCAGTGATTATGCCCATCAGCCGTCCATCCCTGGAGATCACCGGCAGGTGATCGAAGCTTCCGCTCACAATCAGCCTGGCCGCTTCATCTACCCCGATGTCCTCCCGAACCGTGACCACGTCGCGACTCATGACGTCTCCCACGTTTGGCGATTCCTTGGTCTGCTTCATGGGCCGGGAACTGCCAACGCGTGATAGTGGCTCCACGGCAGAGCTTAGCAGAAACTCGCCCTTCTCCACCTGCTGCTTTAAAGTGAGGGCCACTTCCCTGGCCACATGGAAACTGGAGAGTGAGGACGTAGAGACCTCTTTTCCATTGATATCGATCATTCCCGACTTCAGATCCTCGTAGCTTACCATCTTCAACGAGGGCCGATCCCGGCGAGCGATGCCATAGTCCACCACAGGAACGGTGATGTCTCTATCCCGCACGGCTGTGCTCTTGGCCAGCTTCTCATTGAGGATTGGTATGGGAATGCCTATTCCCAGGTAGAGGCTGGGGCCGTATTTATGAAATGTCGCCGCTCTCAGAAAGTGGTTATTCATCTTTTTCATGTCGCCCGTGACCATGAGCGTGGAGAAGTTATTCTGGGGATTATGCTGCGTGCCCGCTCCCATGACGTAGCCCTGCGCTCCGGCCAGAAAGATGCGCGTACCGATTCCAATGTAATCGAAGTTGGGATCATTGGATAGCGGGGAGAGAATACCCGATCCGCTGTAATGAATATTGCCAAAGCGGGGAAGCAGTGTGCCCATGTAGGTATACATGGTCTGGTCGGCGGAATTGATGGCAGCGTTGTAACGCTGGTAAGCGTTGCGCGGATTGACCATGATGGCCTGATTGAAATCCTCCAGGCGCAGGCTGGTCTCCAGCTCCGTCTGAGGATAGCAGTCTGTGCTTGCACCAATGGCGTCCACCTCTATCTGCTTTCCAGAAATGAGATCTTCCATGACATGCGCTCCGCCGTACTCTATTCCTCTGTCCTCGGAGGGCTGCGTCGCGCCTAAGAATAGATCGACAGCGGCTATACCGCCGTAGGCTTCTACTTTATTGAGTAGAGCTTTAGAAATTTTTATGGGCGGGTCGCTATGGCCCAGATTGAGAAATACTCCTGAGGAGCACATGGCTCCAAAGGTCCCAGTGGTTACTACATCCACCTCGCGCACGGCTCCGGCAAGGCCCAGCTCGTCCACAATGTCAGGCATCTCCTCTGCCGTTACGACGCGGGCGCTCCCGTCGCGAATGCGTTCGTTGATATCCGCTAACGACTTCTCTTGCACGAATTTCCCAAAAGTCGGCAATCCGATAAAAACTTGTTGGGCTTTTCCTGTCCAACAACGTTATCTGCCTTAACTGGGATGGACAAAAACCTATGCCACAGATGCCTGGCAAGAGAATCGTTCTCACAAGCGACACCACCATGATGAGCAGCTATCACGGCGGAGTGATGCTCGGCTTTGCCGCCATCATGCCCAGGGCAACTTTGCCTGACTGGATTTTCCATAAATTTTTCTGCCCGCCCGTGCCTGTCGCAAAGGATGGCTCGGCAGAGATCGCACCTTGCGGCATGCGAAAGGTAGAAGCGGCATTGCTGGAAGCAGGCTTCTCCCGAGAGGATGTAATGGTGGCCCATCCCTATCATCTGGACAAGGCCATCGGACCGCAGACGAAGATCGTGGGCATAACTCATGACGATCCCATGGGGAAGATCGCCATGCGAGAGGTCGAGGATATCATCGGCCGGGGACCGCCCTTCAATCGCACCAAGTTTCTGGAACTTCTCAAGCACCCCCTCATTAGAGAGCACAGGCCAAAGGTAGTAGTAGGTGGCAACGGCGCCTGGGAGGTGATGGGCGAGGACGTGGGCGTGGACCACATTTACCTTGGCGAAGGGGAAAGCGATTTTCCTGAGATATGCAGAAAGATTATTGGCGGAGAGAGTGTCCCGCCCGTTATCCGGGGCAGAGCGGTTTTGGGAGAGGCAATTCCTGTCAATCGCAAAGCTACCATCGGCGGCATTGTGGAGATCGGCAGAGGCTGCTGGCGAGGCTGCGCCTTCTGCTCACCGGCCATGCGCACCTTGCGCCACCGGCCAATGGATAAAATTCTGGATGACGTTAGGGTGAACCTGGCCAGCGGCCAGAAGGACATCATCCTGCACAGCGAGGATTTCTTCTCCTACGGTTACCGTGACGGCAAACCCGATGAAAAGAAGATCCTGGAGCTGGTGTCCCGCGTAAAGCAGCTCCGTCCGAAGACCATTGATGTCTCCCATCTAAGCCTGGCTTCAGTTCATCAAAATCAGCAACTTTTACGCAAGGTCTCGCAGATCGTAGGCGTGGGCTCTTCTCAGAATCATATGTCTGCCTGGATCGGCATCGAGACGGGAAGCTGCCGCATCCTAAAGATGCATATGCCGAATAAAGCGCGGCCCGCGAAGATCGACAATTGGCCCGAAATTGTAAGGGATTGCTACCGTCTTTTCGCGGAAGAGTCCTGGTTGCCTGTGGCAAGCCTTGTCCTGGGCCTGCCGGACGAGACGGCAGAGGATGTCATAAAGACCACTGAGCTAGTGGAGTCCCTCATGGATTACACCGGACTCATGCTGCCACTCTTTTTCACCACAATCGCCGATACAAAGCTAGGAGGAAGAAAAGGCTTTGCCAGAGAGGATGCCCTGCCCGAGCACTGGCATCTGGTTGGATTATGCCTGGAGTATAACCTGCGGCATCTCAAGAAACTGCACCGCATCTATCGGGAGAGGATGACGGCAGGACCGGCAGTTCACGCCGCCCTGAAGGGCATAAACCTGATGGCGGACCTTGTACTCAGCAAGTACATGAAGAGAATGAAAAGAGGCGAGCCGCCTAACTGATGCATCGCCGTTATCGGCATCAAGCGGCATAAGCGATAGTAATATCGTGATTATGCCGATGGTGTCAACATTTTATAAATTTCAGCTTTTAATAATTTTCGAGAACAGACCTCACAACACCCTTGTGATCCCCCTTGAGGGAATAGACGTTATGGTCCCCGGAAACGTCAATGCTCAGAATGCCCAGGCGAGTGTTCATGAGCCCCACCATGGCCGAAACTCCGCGATAACTGACGTCAAAACCCTCTTTCGCGAGGTAGGTGAAGACGTCCTCAGTGGTGTAAGCTCCATCGCTCAAAAACAACTTTAAGACAGCCTTCCTAATTCCTATTCCGTCCCGTTTAAGATAATTTCTGAGCCTCTCCTGGATTCGTTCTTCAGCGCTTTCCATCCGGCAAAATCACCGCCTTCAAGCAATGAATTTAAGGATTATAAAGGTATTCTCTCTACGACCAGTCCATCCTCAAAGGGATACTTCTCAATTATACTCAGAATACATGAGGCGCTTTTCAGCTCGTTCGTTATATCCTCTAGTATGGGGGCGGCGATATCTATCCTCTCTTCCAGGCGGGAGTACATATCTTGCGGAACCGCCAGGTCCCCAAGAATCTGCAGAGCTGCCTGCAAATCTCCCTCAATTATGCCATGGATTATGGTGCCTTCCTCGCTCACATGATCAAAGGGCCGCGCCGTTCGATTTGCCCGGCGCAAGAGTCGCTCTTTAAGCTGCACTGCATCCTTGAAGCAGGAAGGGCAAAAGTGCGCTTTTATGTCATCTTTCAGGAAATGCTCCCTGGCGACCTCTTCGCTTCCTATGGCTCCAGAGCCCAGATCCTCCGGCAAAAAGCCCGCTTCGGCCAAGCTAGGATAGTTGGTCTCAGAGAACTCCAGCTCGTTTACGTTCAAAAAAGCATCAGCATCCCTTACCGCCTCGATGATGGCGGGAGCGGGCTTAATGGAAGGTATCTCTACGCCTGCTATCAGGCCCAGGGCTTTTGCCTGCTGCAGGGCCTCCTTCAGCCCGAAGGGATTAGACCATTCGGATATAGGAGGATGAAAGCGGATCTCGTCCAGTCCGGCCTGCTTTAGCCTTTCCAAGACCTCGCGACCAGGAAGAAGACCAGTATAAAGGTGGATGTGATGCGACTGCCCCAATGCATCCTTCAAAGACCGTATGCACTCCAGTACATAGTCTAATTTCAAAAGCGGCTCGCCGCCCGTGATTCCTGTGCCCAGAGCGTCGATGGCAGAAGCTTCCTTCAGGATGTCAGATATTTCTTGCACCGGCATTTCATCGGCAAAGACTTGATCGCGACCCCGCCGCTCCTCGGACAGCGGACAGTAGAAACAGCTGCGCTCACACTTGCCTGTGACGAAGAGCACCAGGCTCGCCCCCTGGCGACAGATGCGGCAGCCAGGCGTCAGGTAATTGTAAATTGATCCTACAGAATCTTCTTGCCACTTTACCATTGCAAATATGCGAGTGGTGTTGGCTTAATTAGATTTGTATCCAAATGGTTATCAGAGTGGAGAGGCCATTAATCCAGTTATATTAAAGGGATGGTTATTTGTGAGAGAATATCTTCTCGGAAACGCAGCAATTGCCAGAGGCCTCCTGGAGGCAGGAGTGGGGCTTGTCGCCGGCTACCCCGGCACCCCCTCCTCAGAGATCATAGAAACGCTGGTCGATGTCAAGAGTGAGAGGCCGCCGCACGTGGAATGGTCCGTGAACGAGAAAGTAGCCCTGGAGGTGGCGGCAGGAGCCTCCTGGACTGGCCGGCGCGCTGCGGCTACCATGAAGCACGTGGGCTTGAATGTGGCAGCAGATCCCTTCATGACCCTTGCCTATCTGGGCGTGGGCGCGGGACTGGTGGTGATCTGTGCCGATGATCCCTACTGCCATTCCTCGCAAAATGAGCAGGATTCGAGGCGTTATGCCCAGTTTGCCGGCATACCCTGCCTGGATCCAGCGAATCCCGGAGAGGCAAAGGAGATGACCGTTTTTGCCTTTGAGCTCTCCGAGAAATTCAATATCCCGGTCATGCTCAGGCCCACTACGCGCGTCTCTCACGCCAGAGCGGACGTAGAGATCGGCCAGGCAAAGGCCCCCTGCGGACAGAGCCGGTTCGTCAAGAATCCTGCGCGACGAGTGGCCCTGCCCAGCCATGCCCGGCCGCTTCATAGCGAGCTTTTGGCCAAACAGGCCGCCATCGAGGAGGCGCTGGAAAGCGCGCCCTGGAACAGGCTCGATCTGCATGGCAACGTAGGAATCATCGCCTCAGGAATCGCAGGAATGTACGCGAAGGAAGCTATTTTCGAGCTGGATGAAGACCTCTCATTGCTTTGCATCGGAGCCTCTCCCCTGCCCAAAAAATTGATCAGCCGCATGCTGGAGCACGTCTCCAGGGTAATGGTAATAGAAGAGCTGGAGCCGGTGGTAGAAGAGCAGGTGCAGATGTTAGCCCGAAAGGTCAATCCCAATGTGGAGATCCTGGGAAAGGAGGGATTCATCCCTCGCGAGGGTGAACTGGACTATTTGCTGGTGAGAAATGCCATAGCCCGCATGCTTGGCAAGACGGAGAAGCTAGCTTTGCAGAATGCAGCCGTGAGCATTCTGCCGCCCCGGCCCCCTTCGCTATGCGCCGGATGCAGCCACCGGGCCACCTATTATGCCATGCGAAAGGTCTTCGGCAAGAATGCAGTTTACCCCAGCGACATCGGCTGCTACACCATGGCGGTTGGCATGGGAACTGTGGACACTTGCCTGTGCATGGGAGCAAGCATCACTCTGGCCAGCGGCATTCGCTTCGGCGGGGAGAATGAAGGCATATGCTGTAGTCTCGGCGACTCAACCTTTCTGCATGGAGGCATGACCGGCCTTCTCAATGCCGCCTACAACAAGGCCAGGATCACCGTGACTATTCTCGACAACTCCACTACAGCCATGACCGGCCATCAGCCCCATCCGGGCACGGGCATGACGGCCACGGGAGAGGCGACGGTCCAGGTTTCAATAGAAGCTCTGGCCAAAGCCCTGGGCGCGGGACTGGTGGAGACGGTCGATCCCTACGACCTGGATAAGACAATAGACAGCTTCCAGAGGGCTAAGGAATACCCGGGCCTGTCCGTGATCATCGCCCGGCAGCCCTGCGTCATCAAAGCCCGTCGCAGCGGCGCTCGCCCTAAACCCTTTCTGGTGGGAGCAGACTGCAAAGGATGCAAGATCTGCCTTGACTTCGGTTGCCCGGCCATAGAATTCGAGAAGGATATGGCCCGGATCAATGCACTATGCACCGGCTGCGGTGTATGCGCCGCGATCTGCCCGGCATCCGCCATTAAGGAGGTAACAAGATGAGGACATCAGAATGCGACATAGTAATCGTAGGTGTGGGCGGCCAGGGAGTCATACTGATCTCGGATGTGATAGGCAGGGCGGCGGTAATAGCCGGAAAACCTGTATGCGGAGCTGAGACGCACGGCATGGCTCAGAGAGGCGGCAGCGTGATCAATCACACTCGCATAGGATGCCGCTTTTCTCCCATGGTTGCCTCAGGCGGAGCAGATGTGCTGGTGGCATTAGAGCCGGGGGAAGCCCTGCGCTTCGCCCACTTCCTCTCGCCAGAAGGAGTAGCACTGATCAATACCAGGCCTGTCTTGCCTTCTACCGTGACTTGCGGCAAGGCAGACTATCCGCCTCTTTCGGAGATCATCGCCCCCATAAAAGCGCGATGTGACAAGGTTATAGCCATGGATGCCACGGCTCTGGCCGAGAAAGCGGGCAGCGCTCAGGCCATGAATGTGGTAATGCTGGGCGCCCTTGCCGGGCATATTCCACTCTCTGAGGAGATGATTATTCAGGCTCTTTCCCTTGTGGTGCCGCCCAGGTTCCTGGAAGCGAATAAGAAAGCATTCGCCTTAGGAAAAGCTGAAGTAGAATAGAAGCGAAAGAATGCGCATGGAAGTAGAAAAGAAAGAAGATGAAATTTCGACAGAAGAGAAGATAACCGAGGACAAGGCAGCCCCCATAGTTACCCGTTCTATGGTGGAGGAAGCCTGTCCTACCTGTGGTGCACAGGAGCCTTCCATGCCCGCGGTGCTCCCTGATCCCAGCTGGTCCACAGAGAAGCTAATCGCAGCTACCAAGGACAAGCACATGCTGGTGCGCTCTAACGCCATCATTCTCCTCTCCAAGCGCGAGGCCTCAGAGTCTTTGGAGGCTCTCATCGAGGCCCTCAAAGATGAAGAATATCTGGTCAAGAGCAATGCCATGGTGGCCATCTCCGCTTATGGAAAACAGGTCTCCGATCGTGTGATTCAGGCTCTAGACGATGCCGATAAAGATGTGCGCGCAGGCGCCGCCTGGATCGTGGGAGAGCTAAAAGACAACCGTGCCATAGAAGCCCTGGAGAAGGTAGCCAAGGGCGATTATCCACTGGCCAGAATTCAGGCCAAGGCGTCCCTGGTGGCTATGGGCAAAGGCCCCAAGAAGCAAGCTAAGAAGGAAGAGCCTGAGGTGCCAGAGGAAGAGCCTGAGGTGCCAAAAGAGGAGAAAACTGAATAGAATCTCATTTTTTCAGGCTTTCTCCGCCCGGCCCATTCTCGGCCACTTCGAAAAGACATCTCCCTGATCCAGCCACTGCCGGCTGAAGGTTTGAAGATATGCCTGCTCCAGCTTGGGCTGCAAGCCGCACCGGCCTTTGCGCGTCAGATCCTGGGCCCTTCTTATGTTGGCCTTCCTGGCGCGAGCAATGAGCCAGAGGTCGTCCTGGCTCAAAGCAACATGCATCTCGCGACAATAGCTGCTCAAAAACCGATCGAACAGAGATTCTACATCCCAGCGGTTTAGGCCAAAGAATTTGGCCGGGGGAAACTGCTTGATTAGCTCCAGACCGAATCTGAACCGGGCTAAATCCAGATGGGGAGTACAGACATAATCAAGCCTGGGAAAGTCGATGAGATAAAGCATCATGCTTCTTTTCGATAGACCATTTTTGATGCCATCATTTTTGATGATGATGTTCCAGGGTGTGAAATCGAAGAAAGGCGTGACCATGGTTTTGAGGTTACACTCGCTCATTCGCTCTTGGCTTTCGGCGAGGAACTGGTTGATGTCGTCCTCGGGCGCGTTGGTGTCGATTTTGACCGACTCATTGTCCCCCCGACGAAAGAGTGTATGGAATTTTGCCAGGGCAATTGCAGAAAGATCTACAGCGCTGTTAAGGTATTGCAGGCTCACCGGCCTGATCTCATGCAGCATATGAGCAAGATTTACGCCTTGCACATGGCTCATAGCCAGGATTCCTTTCTCCGCCTCTACAAATAGGGGCTGGGGAGAGGAGACCGCCCCATCTTTGCAGTCGTAGTATAAGCGTGAAAGGTTGGCAAACTCAAGAGCTACTTCGCGGGGCTGATAGTTGCGAGAGATCTTGACCACGATCCTGTCCCTGATTTGCCCCTTGCAGAGGTCCAG
This sequence comes from Methanotrichaceae archaeon, assembly GCA_963748825.1. Classification (GTDB taxonomy): domain Archaea; phylum Halobacteriota; class Methanosarcinia; order Methanotrichales; family Methanotrichaceae; genus Methanothrix. The sequence goes on along the minus strand of CAVVKN010000009.1, from coordinate 277,202 downwards.
CATAAAGATATGGGAGTTTCGGCAGGGGATTGTTTTTTTACACTCTATAGTGAAACCTGGATACCGCTCTTCTATGTACTCCTGGACTTCGCCACGGTTCATCAGTTGCTACCTCTTTAGCGACGGATCAATGACCATATGCTGTTTAAAGCAAATGGTCGATCCTGAAAAATTATATCAAGGAGAAACGACCATTATAAAATATGGACAGCGCAATTGGCAGCAGCGTCTATAATTTCATCGAGTTGGTGGGAACCTCAAGCAAAGGCTGGGAAGAGGCGGTCAGCAATGCCATAGACAGGGCAGACGGGAAGCTGACAAACATGAGAATCGCCGAGGTTGTAGAGATGGACACAAAGCTTGTCGAGGGCAAGATAGTGCAGTTCCGGGCCAAGGTCAGGCTGTCTTTCAAGCACGAGGTCGAGCCGGAGACCCTTTGAATTGAAGGAAAGGCTTAACAGATAGAACTTCAACGCTAAGGGATGTGCCCAAAGTAAGCCTCATCATCCCCACCAGAAACGAAGCAGAGACCATCTGCGAATGCATTCAAAGAGCCCAACAGGTCTTCGCAGAAATGGACCTGGCGGGAGAGATCCTGGTGGCAGACAGCTCGAGCGACGAGACGGCTGCAATTGCTAATTCATGCGGGGCAAAGGTTATCAAGCCCCAAAAGCTGGGATACGGAAATGCCTACTTGGCCGGCTTCGAGCAGGCGGAAGGGGACTACATTGTTCTCATGGACGGTGATCTGACCTATGATCCCAAAGCCATTCAAGATATGATCGCCATACTGCAAAGCGGCAATTATGACATGGTTATGGGGTCGCGGCTCAATGGAGTGATCCTTCCCGGGGCCATGCCTGCCCTTCATCGTTATATTGGAAATCCAGTTCTCACCTGGATTTTGAACACACTATTTTCCAGCCGCATTTCTGATGCCCACTGTGGCCTTCGTGCCATTAGCAAAGATGCCCTAAAAAAACTGAATCTCAGGTCGGGAGGAATGGAGTTCGCCTCCGAGATGCTCATTGAGGCTGTCTGCAAAGATCTGAGAATTGCAGAGGTTCCCATCACCTACTCCCCTCGCAAAGGACTCTCCAAGTTGCACTCCTTTACCGATGGCTGGAGACATGTGCGTTTCATGATGCTCTATCGGCCTGTGCCGTTTCTTCTCGTTCCCGGACTTTTAGCCCTTGTTTTTGGGCTGGCTCTATCTGGGGGAGTGTATCTGCAGGGAGGATCAAGGATGCATTCCCTGATCCTGGGCGGCCTGCTGCTCATCATAGGCTATCAAATGTTCTTGGCGGGACTCTATTTTGAGGCCTTCGGGGCATCCTATGGCCTCTCTCGCCCGGGCAGAATAAAATGGATGATCAGTTACCACTCCTTGGAAAAGGAGCTTTTCATCGGCATGGTTTTGCTTGCTGCAGGCGTCCTTCTCGGCCTGAAAGTCATGCTGAGTTGGGGGGCCTCGGGCTTCGGGGCATTAGACGCAGCTTCCAGCGCCATGATGGCCATGATCTTTTCCATCCTGGGAATTCAGACCATCTTTTCCGGGATGTTCATAAGCCTGCTCTTGCTGAATAACGGGCACCAGGATTAAGTGCATAACATTATCAGCAGACTGAAAGCCCCGTCTGCTGACCTATCCAGCCGAAACACCGTCACACCTGGCCTCTCGCCCCCCCCGCACGCGAGCACGCCGGCCGGGCCGCGCGCCCGGGCAGCACTCAGAGCGAGGACCGGTCAAAAGGTAATGATGGGAATTATACCCAATCATTTCATTGACGGTTATCCACACAGCTCCTCAGATCCGAGTTTTTCGAGGTCGCTCATTCGTTATTCCGCCCTTCATTTTATTAAATAGTGGCGCGTCTGACTTATTCTTCTGTGGTTTAGAGGGATCATGCTTGCCTGGCCCGTCGTTGGGCATTCCTTTAGCACCTTTTTTCTTGCTCATTTAAATTCACCTTCTTTGAATCATTAATCCAATGTATGTCTCATCTCTGCCGGATCTAATCAGACACCGTCTCAAGAGGAATGGTCTCTTTGTTATATCTACCTCTCCCTTTAAATACTAGCTAGCTTCCCGGCAGGCTGTCCTGTAAGTACCCGATTGATGCAGTTTTCGAGATGCCATCCTAAACTGCTCTATAAAAAAGGAAATAAGCGCCGAATTATGCGGCGGCGCTATTTTTTTCAATTAAGGCTTACACGCAGGGCAGCCAATCAACGCTGATTGCGCCGCATGTGGAGTTGCCCCAGAGCTGGATGAACTTCTCGATGGAGAAGACGCCAGTCAGGTCCTCGACAGATCTGCCGTACTCAGCATGGCGGCCCTTGAGGTTGTTATCAGCCTTTGGGTCACGGGAGATCCAGCCGATGTGTGCAACGCCGATGACGTTGCTGTTCAGGTTGGCTTCGAGAACGCCTGTGCAACATGGGGTAACAGATTGGTTGTTGTATCCCCTGGTCTTGACCTCGGTGGTCTTCTGCAGGTGCTCAGCATGGGTATACATCTCAGTGAGCACAGCGCCTATCTTGTAGTTCTGCACGCAGAGCTTGTCTACCCATTTCTGGTCATAAGTGCCGGTCTGATATGAGACAGGCATGTACTCCAGCTCCTGCTCCGAGGTGAAGTTGATGTAGTCCATGGGATTTGTCCCGGTCGGCCAGGGACAACTCAGGTCCGTAGGTTGCCTCTCGGCTTCAAGCTCAATTCTGGAAGTGATTACATTTCCTGAGCCGGACTGTTTCTCCACCAGCTTTTGCCCATTAAAGCCGTTTTGTGTGGAGATGACAATCTCCAGGCTTCGATACCCCACTCCTTTTACAGACGATTTCTCGTACATGTAATTGGCAGCCCCAGCCATGCCAACTAATGCCATGGCGATAACCGCTAAAACGATCAATTCTCTCTTCAATCCACACTACCTCCTCTAGCCTGGTTTGTCCCTGAATCGGGCACATTTAAAAAATCCCAGGCTTTCACTCTCCTGATACCCTAGCACCCTGGTACAGGTTCTCTGGAGGCTATTTTAATGTTTTGGCCGCCTAAATCCGTGGAAAATAAAAAAAAGGAACGCCCATGCTCACTTGCCGAATGAATTCAGTCGGTTCACGAAGTCGTTGCATGAGCCGCTTAAGCAGGGGCTGGTAAAGCTGGGACTGATTGGTGTTGGTGTCTTAATGCTTGGCGCTTTCAGACAGTCTCCTTCCTGGCATGGCGTCCTGGATTTTGTGTCATCCCGGAAGAGTATTCTCCTATTGATCTCAAATGATCCGAAATACTCCTCAAACTCCTTCAGATTCTTCTGACCGGGAATTACCTGCTTAGCATCTATCAGGTAATATCCAGTGAAGTTGTCCATCGTCTTGAACTCTGCCGTCTTCTTTAGAGATCCCGTCTGATGCAGTGTGAAATCCTGGTTCTTGAACTCCATCTGCTGCACATCGTAGCTCTCTTTGACTTTGGCACCCACTCCTCCGAAGATCGCTGAACTCTTGAAGCTCTCTGTTCCTACAAGCGCATCCCCAAGAGAGACGGCATTGTAGTTGTCAACTGCATCCTGTTCCTGGAAGTTGGCATTCTTGCCCTTTGCAGCGTCCACCAGGTATTCGTTCTTCACCAGGGCATCCACGCTGCCGGAAAACAGCACGTTTTTGGTGGATTTGATACCGGAGTTCATGGATCTGAGGTCTTTATTCATCTGAAACTGGCCCGTGCCGGCGACAGTGGTCTCTGAGGCGTAGTCGAATGCTTGCACCTTGAATTTCGCATCTCTTTGCCCAGAGCTACGGCATTTGGCCGAGGCCTCCACCGCGAATCTGTACTCTCCGGCTACTGCGTTTGTATCCGGAAAAACTTGCAGGGCCACCGAGCGAGAGACTCCTGCCGGAATGGTCATGGGAGTGGTCGTCCAGCTAAACCAAACAAAAGGACAGCCCTCCGGCTTGACGCCGACCTGTGCCTCCACCTCCGTTCTACCATCGTTACTTACCGTGACCATGAAGTCCAGTGGTTTGCCTGGGGTTGTATACAATTTATCCGGCTCTGACTCTGGCCCGGTAAGGCCGACGCTCACGGTGAGGCTACCGGAATCACCGGAACAGGGGCTGGGCAGAAATGCAGGCAAAGTTGGCGATGTGAAACCAGTCCCGAGGCTGCTCGAAACATCACCAGGAGCCATGCCCGAGTCCTCAACCGTTGCCGCTACCGGGGCTGCCGTCAGGATGAATATTATCATTATCCAAATCATTTGTCTTTTCATGCTAACCCCCCAACATAAAGCTTTTAAAAAAAAATAGAAAAAACTGCAGGCTTTCTCGGCCTAGCAGTCTATGCCTTCGCACGGCGCACGGATTCTATCAGGCACCGGGTTCTCATGGAACTTAATGGTCTTCTCGGCTTCGAACACACCTGTGAACATCTCGTGGGCCTTTATGTCCTTGTAGAATATCTTATGCCAGGTTGCGTCCGTGCCCCAGGTACCATTGAAGGAGTTCTTGGTCTCGAGACCAATCAGATGGGACGGAACATATACACCATTTTTAGCCGTCATGAGCTTCTCGACTGTATCGGTGTCTCTGCCGGCATTCTTGAGCAAGTTGGGCAGATTCTCCGGTGCGCCGTAGTCTGACTCATAGGGCGTGGTTGAGGCAAAGAACGCGGTCTGATCCTGTTCCATCTCATTTACTGAGAAAAGCTCCTGCACATTGGCACCCATGCCTCCATAGAAGGCCTTGGAGTTGAGGAGCTTGCCGCCGGTCAAGGGCGTCTCGCCAGCATAGGTCAGCTTAGTGGACTGGATGAGATTTAGACCGGATTCATTTCCACCATTGACTGAGGATACATTCCTCTTCAGCTTGTCGGCATCCTGTGAATATGCGGTCTCCTGGTCCAACTCGAGATCTCCGTCGCCATTCATGGTGTTGAAATACTCGAGTGCTATTTTTTTGTCGATTACCGATGTGCTGACATCGATAATTCCCGTTCCGGATACCTTATGATTTTCACAAAATTGCTCATACTGTACGGGTGGAACTATGGGCGGATTGGCCATCACAGTACCACATAGCCCCATAAGGGCAATTGCAAGTACAACTATTCCTACTACTCCCTTCATGCTACATTCACCCCCGATGTTAATGCAACAAATTTCTTATCCCTTTTGTGTAGATGCTTTATCGCTTTATGTGCGATCTTTAAACTACAGTGATACTCTGGCGTTTTTATTTGATATAAATCTATCTGTTATTTGCACGGGAAAAAGTCGATCCGCGCTCACGACGGCACATAAGTATCTTACTTTCGGCCGGATTTTGCATCCAGGAAAGAAAATCCGACGCGATATACCTAAAAAATTTATAATTGATCCATTTACAGGCAAGGCAGCCAGTCAACGCTGACGGCGCCGCATGTGGAGTTGCCCCAGAGCCAGATGACTTCTCGATGGAGAAGACGGCAGTCAGGTCCTCGACAGATCTGCCGCACTCAGTATGACGGCCTTTCAGCTATAGGTCAGCATTGTGGTCGCGAGAGATCCAAACGATGTGGGCAAAGCGATGACGCTGCTGTTCCGGATCGCTTCAAGAACACCTGTGCAGCGGAGGCGCCCATTGCGCGTCGGTCTGCTGATTTCATGGTTCCATGCAGTGCTATGGCCTCTGGTCTTGACCTCGGTGGTCTTTTGCAGATAGCGCGGCATGGGTGAACACCTCAGTCAACACAGCGTTGATCCTGTAGTTCTGCGCGCACAGTTTCTCTTACCCACGTCTGGTCGTTAAAGCCGGTCTGGGTGAAAATGATCAGTATCCTACGCCCTTGGGCGAGAGCTGCTTTTTGGCAACGCGACGAAATCAAGAATATAGAAAGATAATTAAAAAGAATAATATGAACTCCGGGCTTTGCAGCCCGAAGCCTGATTAATGTTACAGATTTCTATTTACACGCAGGGCAGCCAGTCAACGCTGATTGCGCCGCATGTGGAGTTGCCCCAGAGCTGGATGAACTTCTCGATGGAGAAGACGCCAGTCAGGTCCTCGACAGATCTGCCGTACTCAGCATGGCGGCCCTTGAGGTTGTTTTCAGCGAGTGGGTCCCTGGAGATCCAGCCGATGTGTGCAACACCGATGACGTTGCTGTTCAGGTTAGCCTCGAGAACACCGGTACAGCAAGCAGTAACTAGAGTATTGCCGTATCCCCGGGTCTTGACCTCGGTGGTCTTCTGGAGGTGCTCAGCATGGGTGTACATCTCAGTCAGCACAGCGCCGATTCTGTAGTTCTGCACGCACAACTTCTCAACCCACTTCTGATCGTAGGTGCCGGTCTGGTAAGAGACGGGCATGTACTCGAACTCAGCTTCCTTGGTGAAGTTGATGTAGTCCATGGGGACACTTCCGGTTGGCCACGCGCAGACACCAAGTGAGTTGCCGAGCCTATCGAGCTGCCTCTCAGCCTCAAGCTCAGTCCTCTCGGTGATGACGTTACCGGAACCGGACTCTTTCTCTACCAGCTTCTGGCCCATAAAGCCATACTGGGTGGAAATGATCATCTCTACGTTCTTGTATCCAACGCCCTTGATCGATGCCTTTTCGTACATGTAATTTGCTGCACCGGCCATGCCTACTACGGCCATGGCGATAATAACCAAAACAGCTATCAGTTTTCTCATTTCTTTCCCTCCTCTTTTCATCCGGATCGAGAGCTGCATTAAAAGCAACGAATGATCCCTAATGTATCACCCCGATTGGACTGCGGACCGCGTTATCGCATCTGAAGGAACAATTGCGTGCGATCCTCCACGGCGTGAGGCGCCTGGCCCCATGTTTTTGATCGGGCAATTGAAAACGTCTCTCAGGCACGATTCTACTAATCAGGCTAATGGCATATAAATTTATCGAGCGAGAGCTGCTTTTTTGGCAATGCGACGAAATCAAAAATATAATTGATACCGTTTTTAAGAAACGATGATTAAAAATATATTTTGAACTCCGGGCTTAGAGCCCGGAGCCAGATTTGATTGTTACAGATTTCTATTTACACGCAGGGCAGCCAGTCAACGCTGATTGCGCCGCATGTGGAGTTGCCCCAGAGCTGGATGAACTTCTCGATGGAGAAGACGCCAGTCAGGTCCTCGACAGATCTGCCGTACTCAGCATGGCGGCCCTTGAGGTTGTTTTCAGCGAGTGGGTCCCTGGAGATCCAGCCGATGTGTGCAACGCCGATGACGTTGCTGTTCAGGTTAGCCTCGAGAACACCGGTGCAGCAAGCAGTAACTAGAGTATTGCCGTATCCCCGGGTCTTGACCTCGGTGGTCTTCTGCAGGTGCTCAGCATGGGTGTACATCTCAGTCAGCACAGCGCCGATTCTGTAGTTCTGCACGCACAACTTCTCAACCCACTTCTGGTCGTAGGTGCCGGTCTGGTAAGAGACGGGCATGTACTCGAACTCAGCTTCCTTGGTGAAGTTGATGTAGTCCATTGGGACACTTCCGGTTGGCCACGCGCAGACACCAAGTGAGTTGCCGAGCCTATCGAGCTGCCTCTCAGCCTCAAGCTCAGTCCTCTCGGTGATGACGTTACCGGAACCGGACTCTTTCTCTACCAGCTTCTGGCCCATAAAGCCATACTGGGTGGAAATGATCATCTCTACGTTCTTGTATCCAACGCCCTTGACCGATGCCTTTTCGTACATGTAATTTGCTGCACCGGCCATGCCTACTACGGCCATGGCGATAATAACCAAAACAGCTATTAACTTTCTCATTTCTTTCCCACCTCCTTTACATGAGGATCGAAGGCTGCTCTTTGACAGCAACGAATGATCCTTCAGTACATCACCCCGATTGGATAGCAGAATCCCTCATCGAAGATTCGGGAGTGTTCCACCAGAAAAGATGAAACCGCTTGGTTCGGCTTTGCTCTAAAGCATCGGCCGAAAGCGTCAAATGCCACCCTATTCGGCGTGAGACGCCTGACCCTATGATTCCATTGAGTGTGTTTTTCAGGCACAACATTTCTGATTAGGTTAATGGCATATAAACCTATCGAGCATGAAAAAGAGAATTTTGTCGTCCAATATATGTGCTTCTATTGCTTGTTTTCTTCTATTGCAAGTGACCTGCATCCCATGATTTAGGAATCTCTTGCATAGAGATTTCTGCATAATACGATGGGAAGCCCGTCCAAATAAGAAGCAAAAAAACAAATTTAACTCCAGGCTTAAGAGCCCGGAGCCAGATTCGATTGTTACAGATTTCTATTTACACGCAGGGCAGCCAGTCAACGCTGATTGCGCCGCATGTGGAGTTGCCCCAGAGCTGGATGAACTTCTCGATGGAGAAGACGCCAGTCAGGTCCTCGACAGATCTGCCGTACTCAGCATGGCGGCCCTTGAGGTTGTTTTCAGCCATGGGGTCCCTGGAGATCCAGCCGATGTGGGCAACGCCGATGACGTTGCTGTTCAGGTTAGCCTCGAGAACACCGGTGCAGCAGGCAGTAACTAGAGTATTGCCGTATCCGCGGGTCTTGACCTCGGTGGTCTTCTGCAGGTGCTCAGCATGGGTGTACATCTCAGTCAGCACAGCGCCGATTCTGTAGTTCTGCACGCACAACTTCTCTACCCACTTCTGGTCGTAGGTGCCGGTCTGGTAAGAGACGGGCATGTACTCGAACTCAGCTTCCTTGGTGAAGTTGATGTAGTCCATGGGGACACTTCCGGTTGGCCACGGGCAGACACCAAGTGAGTTGCCGAGCCTATCGAGCTGTCTCTCAGCCTCAAGCTCAGTCCTCTCGGTGATGACGTTACCGGAACCGGACTCTTTCTCTACCAGCTTCTGGCCCATAAAGCCATACTGGGTGGAAATGATCATCTCTACGTTCTTGTATCCTACGCCCTTGATCGATGCCTTTTCGTACATGTAATTTGCGGCACCGGCCATGCCTACTACGGCCATGGCGATAATAACCAAAACAGCTATTAATTTTCTCATTTCTTTCCCACCTCCTTAGGTTAAACATCAACGCTTCAGGATCCAAGCCATCAGTCGTGGCCTAAATCCCTGGCACCACGCCGACAAAGATTAGCCAGCCCTTGCCTGGGTATAAACCCGCAAAAGCCGCCATATTGGTGCTTTGTCGTGTGGGGTACCTGACTCACATGCTTCTTCGCTCATATTTGAGTATTTTGCTCAGGCACAATCCCAATCTTCCGGCTTATGGAATATAAATATGTCGGGAGTTTTGGATACAATCAATACCTATGGACCCATTTAATTATTGGATGCTGAAAAGATGCATAACTCGTCGGGGGCAGTCTTCGCGCGGAAATCCTCTTTTCTTCACACGAGACGGATGGCAGATGCTATTACTCAAAATCCAGGTATTCGGCAAAAATTAGTTGATAATAAAATGCTCCGGCCGGGATTTGAACCCGAGTCTTCGGCTTGAAAGGCCGAAATGATTGGCCGGGCTACACTACCGGAGCAATTGCCGTCTTGATGCCAGGCCAAAACATGGACCGGCCTTCACCTCATAGATATGAGCGAATATATCTACGTTTCCAATGGTTTTAAGGTTGGAAGTAGTCCCGGGCGGATTCGAACCGCCGTCGCGGGCTCCAAAGGCCCTCAGGATTGACCGCTACCCCACGGGACTATGATTTTATCTTTTCCGGGTTTTAAGCCGGGCAAGTGTTATCCGCATAAGATATATATGGCCTTTCCCGGAGGAGCAAGGAAGATGAAGCTTCTCACCAAGGCGCATGTGAGCCAGAGAAGGCTAATTGAGATCCTGCGCGTTATCGAAAACACAGGCACCCCGGTGGGGGCCAGAGCGATCTCTGATTGCCTTAGTAGTCGCGGCTATGACCTGGGAGAGAGGGCTGTGCGCTACAACCTCAAGATCCTGGACGAGCTGGGATTCACCAAGAAGAAAGGCTACAGCGGCCGGGTGCTCACACCTCTGGGGTCAAGGGAGCTGGGCGACGCCCTTGTCGACGACCGGATAGGCTTTGTCAATACCAGGATTGAAGAATATATGTTCAAGACCAGTTTCGATCCTAAGTCCGGTCAAGGAGATGTAATCGCCAATACCAGCATCATCGACAAAGCAAATGCGGAAGAGGTCTTCGAGATACTTGGGCACGCTTTCGACGCAGGCTACACCATAAGCCGTCGCGTGCTCATCCTGGATGAGGGAGAGAGCTTCTCAACTATCGAGATTCCAAAAGGAGCTTTGGGCATAGCAACGCTGTGCAGCATCACTCTGGACGGCATGCTCATGAAAAGAGGAATTCCTGTTCTCACCAGCTTCGCGGGGCTGGCAGAAGTCAGGGAAAGGCAGACCTTTGACTTCACGGACCTCATTGCCTATGCCGGCTCGTCACTTGATCCCATTAAGGTTTTTATGGGCCGCAGGGTGACAAGTGTTGCCGATGCCGTCTTCAAAGGTTCGGGAACAGTGCTGGCCAATGTGAGAGAGGTGCCCGACGCGGCGGCAACGCTTGTGCGCGCTCTTTTAGATGAGACTCGAAACGCGGGCCTCGGTGGGCTCATAAAAATCGGTGAGCCGTCCGAGCCCGTACTGGGCTGCCCCGTGGGCGCGGGCAAGATCGGCATAGCCTTTTATGCAGGAGTCAATGGGGTGGTGGCCGCCGAGGAGCTGGGGATAAAGATCAAGACGGCGCCCATATCCATTCTGGTGGACTACTCTAAAACCCATGAGCTGAAATGATTGAGCCACCTATGGCAAGATAAGGTTTTATAGAGCATAGATCTCAAGACACAGTAGTCACGTTTACATTTGATGAGGAAGAAAGATGGATTTTAGAGTCGTAGTCTCAGATCCGAAGAGCGGTAAGGCCTATCAGGTAGAGCTTAAGGATCCAGGAGCCGGCAAGCTTCTGGGAAAACATATCGGCGACAAGATTGAAGGAGATGCACTGGGCATGCCCGGCTACTCGGTACAGGTAACGGGCGGCAGCGACCGCGAGGGATTTCCCATGCGGGCAGATCTACCCGGCACAAAGCGCAGAAAAATCCTGCTCTCCAAGGGAACCGGATATCATCCCGTAGCCGATGGAAAGAAGAAGAGAATGAGCATTCATGGAAGGGATATTTCTCCCGATATTGGCCAGATAAATGTCAAAGTCGTGGAGGCAGGCGCCAAGTCCATAGAAGAGCTGCTTGGCAAGACACCCAAAGAAGAGAAAGCATAATTAGTAGCATTCGGTAGGGTGGCCGGTCCATCCTCCCGCTATAATCTCTTTTATTATCGCGAATAATTTTTTATGCTAGTCTAGTCCTTCCCGAACCCAGGCGCGAGATGCGAGCGGTACCGGAATCTGAGCGCGCATTACTGATTTCATCTGTGCTGGGCTGAGTGCGGCAAAGAGGGCATTCATGAGCCGGTCGCTCTTCATGGCCATATCCACCATCTTCCTGATCTGAACCGATCGAGAAAGCTCAATTCCGAACTCTTCGCGAATGCGCGACGGATAGTTGGTGAGAGGCATTTTGCCCTGCAACTGTCCTATTGCCACCTCTCCCACAATCCTTCCCGCCACCACGGCCAATGGTATGCCTCCCCCGCTGGTGGCCATGACGTGCCCGGCTGCGTCTCCCGCCAAAAGCATGTTGTCTTTTTGGATAGCACCAACGGTCCCGCCTGCGGGCACCAACCCCCTCATGACAGCCAGAACCTCTCCGCCCGCGAGCTTTTCTGCCGCAATTTTGTGCTCGCGAATGAACCGGTCCAGTATAAGGGGAAGCTTTTGGCCGGCCAGGTAAGATGCCCGCACTCCCACGCCCACATTGGCCATATCCTGACCGAGGGGGATTATCCAGGCGTAGCCTCCCGGCGCATAGTGAGCCGAGAAGTACATCTCAGCGGCCTCTGGATCTATATTCACATCTGCCATCTCATATTCCAGGCAGATGCCAGTCTCTTGTATCGGATTTCCCATGGCCCGGGATACTATCGAGTGCGGGCCGTCTGCGCCTATTATTATCTGCGGCCTGATTTTCCCGTTGAAGTGGCCGGAAAGTAGCACTTTGCCTTCCTCAAGGCGGGCGCAGGTCGCGGGAAGAACTCTCGCTCCGGCGCCTGCCGCCAGGGCGGCGAGGTAGCGATCGTATGCCCGCCTGTCCAAGACCCGGCCGGCTACAGCAAATTGCTTGTGATTCCCTGAGGGTGAATAGATGCGCTGCAATTTGGTGCGATGCAAAATAATGCGCTCTGGAATCTCCCTTAGCGCCTCTGGCAGGTGAGCGCGGGGCATGAGCTTCTCCAGCTCGACAGCTTCCGGGAGAAATCCGCCGCATTGCACGGGGCTGCCAATCTCGCTCTTCTTGTCAATTAGCAACACCTCCACGCCCTGAGCGGCGATAGCCTCTGCGGCAGAACTGCCCGCTGGCCCAGCACCTACCACGGCCACCATAATATCTTCTATATCTTCATTCATCTGAGCCATCCCTTCATGCCAAGACCTGCCAGCGCCTCTTCTATCTCCTCATACGCCAAAAAGAGTTCATCTTTCAGCCTCTGTGTCTGCTCGAGCCTCGGCTCGGCTGATAGCCAGATATGGCTCTTATCGCCGCGCACTATCTTGACGCAGCCCAGCATATCCGCCTGGGAGAGGCGGTAGACGATGTGGCTTCCTGTTGGTGTAAACCAGAGGGGATACATCTCCGTGAGCACCACCACAAAACGCTCCCATGGCAGCTCCTCTTGTCCATCCTCTCGCCCACCATCGCGGGCAGCGCCATGTCTGATGGCTAAGTTGAGGTGAGATCGCTCCCCCGCGATCTTCTCTTCTATGAGTGAAGCGATCTCGCGATAGAGAGCGCTCTTTCTGTCGACTCGGGGAAGATCGCGGCTGAAGACCTTCTCTGCGATATCGGCAAAGAAGACTGCTAAGCGAATGTCCGGCTGCGGCCTTGTAGCCAATGAGACGCCGACAAAAAATAGGGCGGAAAGTGCCAGGCCGACCAGCACACCATGCTCGGTTAGATAGGGCGAGATGCTGTCCAGCGGCTGTTTCAGCCAGAATTGTTCGTAGGAGATGAGAAGGATCTGCGTTCCGCCCCCTGCTATGAGCGCCGCCATGGCTCCCCACCTGGTGGCGCGCTTCCAGTACAGTCCACCGATGATGGGGAAGAAGTAGGATGTGGTGCCTATCACCGTGGCTATGATCACTGCATCGACGATGCTGTTCGCATTCAGCGCGATTGCCGCCGCGATGCCTATCATGATTATAACCAATATCCTGTTGATAACCAGCATCTCCTTCATGGTGGCGGCAGGCCGCAGGTGCCGCTGGATCAGGTCGCGAGAGATGCAGGAAGCTGCCGATGTGGCAAAGGTGTCGGTGCAGGACATGGATGCCGCGGCAAAGCCGATGGTGAGAAGGGCCAGGAGCCATCCTGGAACGTTATCGCTGATGAGCTTGAGGTAGAGCATCTCCGCCTCTACCTCTCCTGTCGGCCTTGGATAGAGCACGGAAATGCCAATGGCCGTGAGAAAGCAGCAGAGGTAGATCAGGGCCAGCAGGGCGCTGCCCAGCATTAGGCCGCGCCTCGCGGAACGCTCATCGCGCGCCGCCCAGATCTTCTGCCAGGGGTCCTGTTCCGCCACCCAGCCGGGCAAGAGGGCGACTAAAAAGACCAGGGCCCCCATCAGGCCGCCCAAGAGGAGCGGATCCCACCAGTCTGTGCCCAGAGCGGACGCTGCGGCCAGTAGAGTGACACCCTCGCCGGCAGAAAGATCAAGGGCCAATGTGGCCACGTAAATAGCCAGGCCTGCCAGAAGAATATACTGCAAGATATCCGTCCAGACAACGGCACGAAAGCCGCCCACGGTGACATAAAGAGCTACGGAGACGGCCATGAGGGCCACGGCATAGAAGGGATCGATGCCAAAAAATGTGCCCAGCACCAGCTTGAATCCGATGAAATCCGTCACCGAGAAGAGTATCATCATAATGGTGACGGCCAGGGCAACCGGGGCTCTGATCATGGGATCGTATCTTATCTCCATGAGCTCGGGCTGGGTTAAGGCAGGAATGTTCTTGATCCTTCCCGAGATCGCGGCAATTATTATCAGCCCGGCGATGTTGGGGAAGACCCATATCCAAATCGAGCCTACGCCTATGAGCAGAAATAGCCCCGTGGCCAAGAGCAGTGCACTCGCCGTGATCCACGCGGATGCCGCGGAAAATCCGATGGTGATCGGCCCAAGCTCCCTTCCCGCCAGCCAGAAGTCGGTTACAGACTTTTGTCGACTGGAAAAATATAGACCGATGCCCAGCAAGACCGCAATGTAGATGGCGAGAAATATCAGGAATAACGAATAAGCATCCAAGGATTGTCCACCTCTGGCGGCTAGTATCTTGTGGTATTTAAGATGTAGCACATATCGGTTTTTGAGAAGAGATATCAGCAACTACGTGAACTACCGCGCCCTGTTGGGCATGGCTTCCCACTTCATTGCCAAAACTTGCATCATAGATATGTGGTGTAGTGGTTTTGACTCTATGGGCGCTGCGGGCTGTTCCATCCCTAAGATAAGTATGTTCCTGGAAGCATTGTAGTCTCGATTGCATGAGAATCGGCAATAATGGCACTCATGCACTCGAACAGACAAGTCTTTCTTCACAATGCATCCACAAGCGGAACACCGTTGAGTGGTGTTCCTAGGATCTACTTTTATCAGCTTTCGACCAGCACTTTGAGCCTTGTACGAAAGCATGAATATGAACTTAGACCAGGATGCATCATGAATGCTGCGATGCATACCACTATTATGGCCTTTCTCTTTCAGGCCTTTGACATCAAGATCTTCAACACAAATGATATCCCTTCGCGGCTCTGGCAAGTTTTCTTTGCAGCTTTGCCAGTCTATCCGCCGCGTGGTCTCCCCATCTTGGATTCTCTATCTCATTGCCCTCGGAGTCGACCACGAAGGAAGTCAGACCAACATCCAGACCTATTGCTTCACCAGTTTTCGGTAACGTTTGGGGTTCTTGATCTGTCTGGACTATGGCGAACCATCTCTTACCTTCTCTCTTAATTATGACGGCTTTGATGCAACCTTCGATCTTTCGATAGATCTTGATCCGCATATCTCCGATCTTGGATAGATGCAATAGGCCGTGATCTTGATCGACCTTGAAACCAGATTGGTTGTAATTCAGGGTGTTGTACCAACCATATCCCTTGAAGCGGATATGTCCGATCTTTCTACCATTCTTCTTTGATGCCGAGAGTCCTTTGATGTTAGACCAAAGAGTATAATTCACCATCTGAAGAACTTTGGAGTAGACCAAATTCAACTTCGGATTTATGAGCTTCAGAGAAGGAATCATGTTCTGAGTGTCATACGTTTTGAGCTTGATGCCCTTCTCTTTCAAAACACTCAGGTCTTGGAGAAGCTGATTATAGAGCCATCTGCAAGCATCCAAATTCTCCGCTAACTTCCACTGAGAAATTTTATCTGGGAAGATAGGATACTTATAGCTAATTATCAACGAACGCTTGCATGAAGGGATGATATTTATATCAAATGCACGCAGAGCGAAAGTAATTCAAGGGCAAAGGACTCCGCTTTCATCCCCACCCCGAAGGATGGGGACTTACCGATGTTTCGACTTCTCGTCGAAAATCTCGCTGACCCGCGGTCAGTGAAATTCGTCCTTCGCAATCCTACAAGTAAAACGGAAAAGTGGCAAAAGCCAGGAAATGAGGTTTTTTAAATGAGGAGCGATGTCACCAAAGCAGGCAGAGAAAGAGCGCCTCATAGGGCTCTCTTAAAGGCCACCGGCCTATGCGATGAAGAGATCCGTCGTCCCTTCATTGGAGTTGTCAACTCTTTTAATGATTTTATCCCGGGGCATATCCATCTCGATAAGCTGGGGGAGGCTGTAAAAGCAGGCATCCTCTCCGCGGGAGGCGTGCCCTTTGAATTTCAGACCATTGGCGTGTGCGACGGCATAGCCATGGGTCATAAAGGAATGAGATACTCGCTGCCCAGTCGCGAACTGATCGAAGACTCCATCGAGATCATGGCGGAGGCCCATCAGCTGGACGGATTGGTTATGATCCCCTCCTGCGACAAGATCGTCCCCGGTCATATCATGGCGGCAGGAAGACTGGACCTGCCCACCATCGTGGTCACGGGCGGGCCCATGATGCCCGGCTTTGCCTGCGACAAAGAGCTGGATCTGATCAACGTCTTCGAGGGCTGGCAGGCGGGAGGCGAGACGCTGGCCGTCCTGGAGGAGATGGCATGCCCCGGAGCCGGATCGTGTGCCGGACTTTTTACTGCCAATACCATGGCCTGCCTCACTGAAGCCCTAGGTTTGAGCCTGCCCGGCTGCGCCACAACCCATGCAGTGGACGCGCGAAAGATGCGCCAGGGGAAGCTTTCGGGCATGAAGATCATGGAACTGGTAGAGCGGGGAATTACTGCCCGGCAGATAGTGACGCGAGAATCGCTGGACAATGCCATTCGCGTGGACATGGCCATTGGTGGATCTACCAATACCGTTTTGCACATAATGGCCATAGCGGCAGAGTTCGGCCTGGATCTGAATTTGGATCGCTTCGACCAATTAAGTCGCGAGACACCTCATCTGGTCAACCTGCGACCGGGCGGGCCTCATCATATTCTCGACCTGGATCGAGCCGGCGGAATTCCCGCGATCATGAGCCGGCTTGCCTCACGGCTCTCTTTAGACGCCCTCACCGTCACGGGCAAAAAACTGGGCGAGAACCTGGATGCCTTTAGGCCCGTCAATCCCCTGACCAATGCGGCCGTCATAGCCACACTAGAGGCACCTGTGCACGTTCAAGGCGGCATTGCCATAATGTTTGGCAACCTGGCGCCGGAAGGCGCGGTGGTCAAGCAGACGGCGGTATCCGCATCCATGCTCAAACATACCGGCCCGGCTGTAGTCTACGACTCCGAGGAGGAGTCCATGGCAGGCATCATTGAAGGCGGCGTAAAGGCCGGCGATGTAGTGATAATAAGATACGAAGGACCAAAAGGCGGGCCGGGCATGAGGGAGACCTTGGCACCCACATCCGCCATCGCGGGGGCGGGCCTCTCCGAGTCTGTGGCTCTAATCACCGACGGGCGCTTTAGCGGCGGAACCCGAGGCCCATGCATCGGGCACGTCTCTCCCGAGGCCGCGGTGGGTGGGCCCATTGCCCTTGTAAAGAACGGCGACATGATCTCGATAGACATCCCAGCCCGAAGGATCGATCTGCTCGTCGATCCCGTGAAAATGGAAATAAGAAAGAAGGCATGGGTCCCTCCCGAGCCCAAGATAAAGAGCGGCATTTTGGCCCGCTATAGAAACTCGGTTACTTCCGCCAGCAAAGGCAGTGTCCTGCGATGACGGGGATAAGGTGCTTTGTGGCCGTAGAGCTTCCTAGCCACATGCGCGAGGAGATTGGACGTCTGCAAAACAGCATCGCGACGAATGGCCTGCGGCTCGTCAAGCCGGAATTGGTGCATGTCACCATAAAGTTCCTGGGAGATGTGCCGGAGGAAAATGTGGGCCAGGTGGCTGAGGCGCTGGGAAGGGTTAAGGCCGCGCCTTTTCCGGTCCGGGTTTTGGGCATGGGCGCCTTTCCCGGGCGGGCCGTGCGCGTGGTGTGGATGGGTCTGGAAGGAAATTTCCAGGAGCTTTACGAGAAGGTAGAGCAAGCTTTGAGCCCTCTTGGCTTTGCGCCCGAGGCGCGAGGCTTCTCCCCTCATGTCACCCTGGGCCGGGTGGCCCGCCCCGGTGCAGAGATGAATCGCCAGCTTGGCGCAAGAATCGCAAACTTCACTTCCTCGGACCTGGGCAGCTTCACCGTGGACCGATTTTATCTTAAAAAGAGCACTCTCACTAGCGGAGGGCCTATCTACGAAGACCTGGCAGGATTCCCTCTCTGAAATCCGAGAAGTGGTTCTCGGACGGGTTAAGCCCGGTCTATCCGACAGGAAGCGAATGATGGTGACCTCAGCCTCCATTATCGCCCGCATAGAGGATCTGGCAAGAGAGCGAGGCCTCTATCTCAAGGCCATGCTGGTCGGCTCTGCGGCCAGAAGCACCTGGCTGGCAGGAGATCATGATCTGGACATCTTTTTAGGGGTGCCTCCTGGGGGCGATCTGGGAGCTGCCCTGGAGATCGCCAGGCTCGTCGCCCCGGATCATGAGGAGAAATATGCGGAGCACGCCTACGTCCACGCCCGGATGGACGGCTTTGAGGTAGACCTGGTCCCCTGCTATCTGGTGGAGGATGCCGCCCGTCTGTTGTCGGCAGTGGATCGTACCCCTTTTCATACAAAATACGTGAGCAGCAGAATCGTTGGTAGGGAAGACGAGGTCCTTCTCCTAAAGCAGTTTATGAAGGGCGTAAATGTCTACGGCTCGGAGCTGAAGACGGGTGGCTTTTCCGGCTACCTGGCAGAGCTGCTCGTGCTATGCTACGGTTCCTTTGCCGCCGTACTCCGGGCAGCATCCGCCTGGCGCCCCGGCCAGCGCCTGGACCTGGAAGGGCACGGCATAGGCAGGCACGACGAGCCCTTGATTGTGGTCGATCCGGTTGATCCAGGAAGAAATGTGGCCGGCGCGTTAACTTTGGACAAGATGCTCCAGTTTGCCTCTGTCGCGCGTTCTTTTCTGGCTGAGCCGAAGCTCGATTTCTTCTTCCCCCCATTGCAGGACCCCTTATCCGATGAGGAGCTAATTGCTCTGATAAATGCGCGGGGGACAATGCCCATCCTCCTTGAGTTTGCCGCGCCCGATGTGGTGGAAGATGTTCTCTATCCTCAGCTTCGCAAAGCGGAAGGCTCTGTTAAGGCGCTATTAGAAAGAAACGGCTTTTCAATGCTGCGTAGCGACGTTTCGACCTATCGCGACAGAGCCGTGATGCTCTTTGAGATGCAGGTCTGGCAGCTCTCTAAAGCCTGCCCGCGCATAGGTCCACCCGTCTGGCAGGCCGATCACCTCTCTCGCTTCCTGGCAGCCCACCCGGTGCCCCTCTCCGGACCCTACATCGCCAACGGCAAAGTCGTAGTGGAGGAGACGCGCCAGTATACTTCTGCTCGTGATCTTCTGGCAGAGGAGAGTGCAAACCTCTCTCTGGGAAAGCATCTGTCCGCGTCCGTTCGCGAAGGGCACAATATATATGCGGGCTTGGAGCTGCTGGGCATAAAGGATGAGGGCTTTCGCATCTTCCTGGCTCATTATTTCCGGGCCAAATTTCGTATCGGCTAGGAAAAGCAGCTCCAGTAGCTGCTTTGAATCTTTTTGACCTCCTCTATTCTCCTGGCAACGCCTGGGTCCGTGCCTCCTACTTGCGGCACTTCACCGCCAAAAGCTCTGATCTCGGCTACAACCGCTTCTGCCTGTGCCTGCAGGTTGTATCCGCCTTCCAAGGCAGCAGCCAGTCTTCCCCTGCAGCAAGTATTGGCTATCTCTTTCACTACGCCGGCAATGGCACCAAAGCCGGCCGAGGTCAGACGCATGCCGCCCAGAGGATCGTCCTTATGCGGATCCTGGCCAGCCGAGACGAGAACTATGTCGGGCTTAAACTCCAAAGCTATGGGCTTTAAGATCTCCCGGTAAGCCATGAGGTAACCCGCGTCTCCTGTTCCCGATGGCAGGGGCACGTTTACCGTGAAACCTTGTGCGCCGTCCTCTCCTACCTCATCTGCTCTTCCCGTGCCCGGATAGTGGGGATACTGGTGGGTAGAGAAATATAGTACAGACGGATCGGAATAGAATACGTCATTGGTGCCGTTGCCGTGATGCACATCCCAGTCTACTATGAGCACTTTTTTCGCTTCCCGCGCCTGGGCATGCTTCGCGGCGATTGCGATGTTGTTGAAGATACAAAATCCCATGCCGCGATTGGGCTTGGCGTGGTGCCCGGGCGGCCGGACCAGGGCAAAGGCGCTGTCGCACTCCCCTAGGACAGCATCGACCGCGGTCAATGCGCCGCCGGCAGCCATCAGGGCAGCATCATAGGAGTTTTTGGAAAGAATTGTATCGACATCCAGGTAGCCGCCACCGTGCTCGCAGATGGCTTTTACCTGATTGATGTACCTTAGTCCGTGTATGGCCGCAACCTGGGCTATGGTCGCGGGCTCTGGCGTGATGAAGTCTACATCGAGCTTTTCTGATTGAATTTTATCCAGTATTGCGGTGAGGCGCTCCTTTTTCTCCGGATGGCACAGCGCCCCGTGCAGTAGATAGATGGGATGATAGATCAGGCAGGTTCTTGTCATGCTTTATGGATTGTGACGCCATTCGCAAAAACCGTTTTCCCCGGTTATTTTTATCGTAATAACCTGATGATTGCATTGTACCATATGCGGCAACGCCTCTCATACCTCGCAGCCTGCTATGCAGGTGTGTCACAGCCGTTTGCTATTGCAAATCACTTTTTCTCCGAGAAAAAAATTTGATTTGATTAACCTAATTAGCGCCATCTAAATCTTGTTTAAAATTATTCGATAAAAGAGATTTAATCAGGGAATCCATAATGTAGAACTTCTGATTAATCATTATAATATGTTTTTGTAAAAGATTTATTTTTTTAGTGAAATACCCATATCTTGCTGCAGGAGTACGCCGCCGTTTCATTTTTTGTCTTAAAACGATCATGCTAAGAGGGCATACCGGGGTATTTTTTCAGGTCTGAATATAAAGATGGACACTTTCCCAGATAGAGTTGGTTCGATTACTTGTTCCTTCAGGCTTCTTGCCGTCTCAGCGAAGAATAGTCTTTAAATAGGTAGTGACAAATGCGTGATTGAGCCTTGTAAAGCTCTTTGGTCGATTGTAACTCTCGATAGAGGAAGATCAGCACCAAGCTGCTAGTAGAGGACCAAAAAAGATATAATAGGGAAATACTCTATCACTACCCTATATCCCTTATGGGATTTGAGGAGGGTGACGTAGCTATATACATGTCTGAGAGACGCCAGGCAGCGGTGACATCGCAGGAAATCTCGATTCACAATATGTAGCAGGGCGATCGAAGACTTTATTCAGGCAATAGTTTTAAGAATAATCAGACTGTATGCTGCTGAAAGTGATCGTGAAGGGAAAATAGGAGGTTAAAAGATGAAGAAATTGGCTGCAATTACGCTTACATCGATGATGCTGTTACTAGCAACAGCGATGGTAGTCGGCGCGGTCGAGAAAGTGGAGGTACGCGGCGCAGTCGCTACCGGAGACACCACATGGAATTCTCAGAACTTCGCCGGATTCTACTATGATATTAAGGATGACATCGGAACCGAGACCCTCAGCACAACCTTAACCGATAAGAAGCTGAGCGGCGACTCGCCCTATGGTGTCAAGTATGAGACCACTGCTCAGTCCAAGGAGTTCAAGTACGAGGATTGGGGCGCATTCAATGTCATGGGCTTCCTAGCAGACAGGTACTTCGCAGGCTATGTCGAGAACGTTGACAACGCCGAGAAGAACCTCCTGTTCAAAGAGTCCACTGATGAGAATTCCCTGTCCAGCGAGCAGCTCCAGAAGATCCTTATTGATGACGATACCGAGAAGACTGTCACCTCTGGCACACCCATGAAGATGGAAGAAGGCTACGAGCTGGCTATCAAATCCATTGATATCGACGGCAACAAGGTATATCTCGAGCTCTCCAAGGATGGCTCTGTAGTAGACAGCAAGGTCATATCCCCGTCCAAGGCCAACGCGAACATGGCCGACAAGACTTACTACTACAAGAATCCCGCTGTAGGCGATCAGAAGAAGCTGGTAACAATCGCAGCTCACTTCAAGAACGCCTTCCGTGGCGCTGACCAGAATCTGGCCACAGTCGACGGCATCTGGCAGATATCCGGTGAGGCAACTGATGTCAAGGCCGACACCTCGTACGATAAGATGACCATCACCTCCGTGGATGCAAACGCCGGAACCATCACCATGGAGAACAAGGACAACGCCATAACTCTCAGCAAGAACAAGGATACCGCCTTGATGAGCGGCATAAGCATCAAGACCGCTGACAACGATACCCTCAGGTACTACATATACAAGGAAATAACTGAGCCCGGAACCTATGAGATCCGTGGCGCAGTCGCTACCGCAGACAACACATGGAATTCTCAGAACTTCGCAGGATTCTACTATGATATTAAGGATGACATCGGAACCGAGACACTCAGCACAACCTTAACCGATAAGAAGCTGAGCGGCGACTCGCCCTATGGTGTCAAGTATGAGACCAAGGCTCAGGCCAAGGAGTTCAAGTACGAGGATTGGGGCGCATTCAATGTCATGGGCTTCCTAGCAGACAGGTACTTCGCAGGCTATGTCGAGAACGTTGACAACGCCGATAAGAACCTCCTGTTCAAAGAGTCCACTGATGAGAATTCCCTGTCCAGCGAGCAGCTCCAGAAGATCCTTATTGATGACGATACCGAGAAGACTGTCACCTCTGGCACACCCATGAAGATGGAAGAAGGCTACGAGCTGGCTATCAAATCCATTGATATCGACGGCAACAAGGTATATCTCGAGCTCTCCAAGGATGGCTCTGTAGTAGACAGCAAGGTCATATCCCCGTCCAAGGCCGACGCGACTATGTCCGACAAGACTTACTACTACAAGAATCCCGCTGTAGGCGATCAGAAGAAGCTGATTACCATCGCAGCTCACTTCAAGAACGCCTTCCGTGGCGCTGACCAGAATCTGGCCACAGTCGATGGCATCTGGCAGATATCCGGTGAGGCAACTGATGTAAAGGCCGACACCTCAGTACGATAAGATGACCATCACCTCCGTGGATGCAAACGCCGGAACCATCACCATGGAGAACAAGGACAACGCCATAACTCTCAGCAAGAACAAGGATACCGCCTTGATGAGCGGCATAAGCATCAAGACCGCTGACAACGATACCCTCAGGTACTACATATACAAGGCAGTAACCATCGAGGGCGCTGCTGCCCCCGCCGCTGAGGCCGCACCCGCTGTTGAGGCTGCTCCAGCCGCCACCACAGTAGTCGAGGCTGCTAAGGAAAACGTAACCGAGGCTAAGGCTGCCGAGACTGCCGCTACTGAAAAAGTAGCAGAGGCTAAGGCTGTCGAGACTGCTGCTAAGGAAAACGTAACCGAGGCTAAGGCTGCCGAGAAGGCTACACCCGGATTCGAGAGCATTCTCGCCATAACCGGTCTCCTGGCAGTTGCCTTCCTGGTACTTGGCAGAAGAGAGTAAGATCAAATAGCTGGAGGGCCTAGGCTCTCCAGAACTATCCCTTTTTTTGCAGCGTTATTTCTGTTCATATCCATTGAGTTTTCTTTTGTGCGTCCGGAAAAATTCCCACCAAAAAATATATATATGATCTTTTGCGACAGCAAACCTGCTCGATCATCCCCGTGAAACGGAGGGCTTTGAGGCCGCATTCAAGGGTAATGTTTTGCCAAGTACTCTATTGTAGCTTCGGAGAAGTTTTTACCGATGATCATGCAATTGATAGGAGGGTCTTACAATAATGAAGATCGTTTCGATTATGCTTGTTGCGCTGATGATGCTGCTCACAGCTATTGTAGTTGTAAATGCGGAAGAGACTGCTGCTGGAGCTGCAACCGGCGCAGTCGCTGTTGCTGAAGAGCATGCCGCGGAGGCTGTAACCGCTGCGGCCGCTGTTGCTGAAGAGAAGGTCAACGAGAGCGCTGTCGCGGCAAAAGAGAAGGTCACGGAAGCCGCTACCAAGGCAGAAGAGAAGGTTAACGCGTCCGCTACCGAGGCTACTAAGGCTGCCGAGAAGGCTGCACCCGGATTTGAGGGCGTCTTTGCCATAGTCGGCCTCTTAGCAGTCGCAAGCCTGGTTCTGAGCAGAAAAGAGTAAAGGGCATTTTGCCCCCAAAGCCACTTTTTTCCAACCAAAAATTGATATTAAATTTTGTACACCATTGTTATACATATTATGAGTGCCTTGAATACTCTGGTGTTTATTTATGGCTTCAGAGACGATTAGAGAGGCCCAATTCTGGGAAAAACTGGATGGCGACGTCGAGTGCAGTCTATGCCACCAGCAATGCCGTATCCGTTCCAGCAAGAGGGGTATCTGCGGCGTGCGGGAAAACCGGAATGGAAAGCTGATGACCATGGTATATGGAAGCCTGGTGGCCGCCAATGCCGACCCCATTGAGAAGAAGCCCTTCTTTCATTTTCTGCCGGGAAGCCTCGCCTATTCTATAGCTACGGTGGGCTGCAACTTCCGCTGCCTGCACTGCCAGAATGCGGACATCTCCCAACTGCCTCGGGAAACCGGCCAGATACCGGGAGAATTCGTAAGCCCGAAGAGTGTAGTTGCGAATGCTAATGCTCTCGGCTGTCAGTCCATAGCCTACACCTATTCCGAGCCCACCATCTTCTTCGAGTACGCCTTTGATGTGGCAGCATTGGCCCACGAGGAGGGCCTGAAGAATGTCTTTGTCAGCAACGGCTACATGGGCGAAGAGGCCGCGCAAAAGATCGCGCCCATTTTGGACGGCATAAACATCGATCTGAAGGGTGATGATCAATTCTACCGCAAGGTCTGCGGAGCAAAGCTCGAGCCTGTTGAGCACAACATCGATCTGTTCCGGAAGAGAGGCGTCTGGGTAGAGGTTACAACCCTCCTCATTCCCGGCTACAACGATTCCGATGCGGTGCTAAAGGATCTAGCCGAGTTTCTGGCCGGTGTGAGTCCGGATATGCCCTGGCATATCTCTGCCTTCTATCCCATGTACAAGATGAAAGATGTTCCCCGGACAGGGATAGAGTCGCTTCGCAGGGGCCTGCTGGCCGGCCGCAAGGCGGGACTTAAGTACGTCTACGTCGGGAACATTCCAGGCGAGAGTGAGAATACCATCTGCCCCGTCTGCAAAGAGGAACAGATTGAACGGCTGGGATACAGTATCATGAGAAATTCCGTGATCGATGGGCATTGCAGTAAATGCGGCAGCGCATTGGCGGGTGTCTGGTCCTGATTGCGCTCTCCTCATCTGTATCATCTGAAGTCCTTTTTTGCGGGCTTCATACTATTTTGCGATTGGCACAAAACTCTTAAGTATTCGGCAGTACTGCTTACCGTCTTATATGCCATTTTGTTCTGTAGAAGATGCGATTTTAGATATCCAGTCGGGCCGCTTCATCATAGTATTGGACGATGAGAACCGAGAGAACGAGGGCGACCTGATGATGGCCGCGGAAAAGGTGACGCCTGATGCCATCAATTTCATGGCTCGCTTTGCTCGCGGCCTGATCTGCATGCCCATGACGGCGGAAAGGTTGCGGGAGCTGGACCTTCCCCTCATGACTGCCCAGAATACGGAGTCCATGGGCACGGCATTTACGGTATCCGTGGATGCCAGGGCCAACACTACCACCGGTATCTCTGCTTTTGATCGAGCGACGACAGTGCAAACGCTTATCGACCCCAAAACGAGGCGAAGCGATATTGTCACTCCTGGCCATCTCTTTCCCTTGCAGGCCAAAGAGGGAGGCGTCTTGCGGCGCACCGGCCATACCGAGGCCTGCGTGGACCTAGCCCGGCTGGCGGGCCTAAATCCAGCGGGAGTCATCTGTGAGATCATGAATGATGACGGCAGTATGGCCAGACTGCCCGAGCTGGAGGTCTTTGCAGAGCAAAACAACCTTAGAATGGTGACCATCGAGAGCCTCATCAGCTACCGCATGCAGCGCGAGAAGCTAATCCGCAAGGTCTCGGATGTGAGCATGCCCACAGAGTACGGATACTTTAGGGCGATAGGCTATGAGTCCATTTTGGACGGACAGTGTCACGTCGCCTTCGTGTCCGGTGATCCCGCAGCCCCAGATGCCTTGGTCCGGGTGCATTCGGAGTGCCTCACGGGAGATGTCTTCTCCTCCCAGCGTTGCGATTGCGGCGAGCAGCTTCGCAAGGCCTTGCATCTCATCAGTGAGAACGGAAATGGAGTATTTCTTTACATGCGTCAGGAGGGCAGGGGCATTGGCCTCGCCAATAAGCTTCGCGCCTATGCCCTGCAGGATGCCGGCTCGGATACGGTTGAGGCCAATAACGAACTGGGCTACCCGGCCGATCTTCGAGATTACGGCATTGGCGCCCAGATTTTAGTAGATCTGGGCATAAAAGAGATTCGTCTCTTGACCAACAATCCTCGCAAGGTGATTGGTCTGGAAGGCTACGGCCTGAAGATTGTAGAGCGCGTTGCTCTTGAGACTGAGCCCAATAATGTCAATAGAAGATATCTGGAGACGAAGAGGGACAAAATGCACCATATACTTCTCCAAAATGATGCACCCTGATCAGCCAATTCATATGCGTTTTCTGATTATGGCGACCTCTTTGGGAATGGTGATCTGCACGACGCCTTTCTGCAAGACGGGCCCATAGCCCCGTCCATTTTAATGCAGGCGGGAAGCGAAACTGCTAGCTCGAAATTTTTTTATCCAGATAAATATGCCTCCTGAATTTTCACCACCTCAGCTGAGTTTTTTGCTGCGGCGTACTCCTGCAACGGCTCCTGGTTGAGTTTTAAAAAGACATGTCCCCAGTTGAATTTGGAGAGTATCAATTCAGCCTGCTCTCTCTCTCCTAAGATGATGAGCCCCGCAGCCAGTGCCTCCACTGTGGAGAGCTTGAAGGGTTTTCCATAGTTTACGGGATTGGCGGCCACCAGGAATGGCAGTGCCCTCTCCATTAGCTTAAAGCGCAAGAAGACCTCCTCGGCCTGGGCCCAGCTGCAGTCCAGGGCGGCAAGTCCTCTTGCCCCTTTGTCCTCTGGGGAGAGCGCCTTTTCTGAAAAGGGACTTAACACCAGGAAAGGCCGGAGCTGGTTTATATGACGGGTTAAGCGAACCAGATCGAAGCGAGCCAACTTTTTGCCCGAGCATTTCTTGGGGTCGCATTGATCTGCATGATAGATCAGGAGTTGCATATTGCTATTGGTCTACCGATAATCCTATTAACATTGTGTTCAACTGCTCATGCAGCCAAAGAGCAGGAGCATTCTGATGAGCGAGGTCTCCAAGGAGTACAACTTTAGTCAAGTGGAAGAGAAATGGGTGCAGAGTTGGGACAGTTCAATTTATCACTTCGATTGGGAATCGAAAAAACCGCAATACATCATTGACACACCTCCACCCTACCCCACGGGAGACTTCCATATTGGAAACGCTCTTAACTGGTGTTACATCGACTACGTGGCTCGCTACAAGCGCATGCGAGGCTATAACGTCATGTTCCCGCAGGGCTGGGACTGCCACGGGCTTCCTACCGAGGTAAAGGTAGAACAGCTAAACCATATCACAAAGAACCAGGTTCCTCGAGAAGAGTTTCGGCGGCTGTGCGAGAAGCTGACTTTTGAGGCCATCGAGCGTTTTCATCTGTCCATGGGACGGCTGGGCCTATCCATTGACTGGTCCAACGAGTACGTAACCATGAAGCCGGAGTACTATGTCAAGACGCAAACCTCTTTCGTGCGCATGTACCAGAGCGGCCAGATCTACCGGGCGAACCATCCCGTCAACTGGTGTCCCCGCTGCGGCACCGCCATAGCCTTTGCTGAAGTGGAATACGATTCTCGCACCACGACTCTAAATTACATGCGTTTTTCTGCACAGGACGGCGAGATGCAGATCGCCACCTCCCGGCCCGAGCTTCTGCCTGCCTGCGTGGCCGTAGCTGTGAATCCCAATGATGAGCGCTACCGCCAATATATCGGCAAGAATGTCTTGGTTCCCATATTCAATTACGAAGTTCCTGTGCTGGCTGATCCTGTGGTGGACACGAGCTTTGGAACGGGAATTGTCATGATCTGCACCTTTGGAGACCGGCAGGATGTGAGATGGTGGATGGAGCATCACCTTCCGTTGCGCCAGGCCATAGATCGCGAGGGAGTGCTGACGGCCATCGCCGGGCCCTACGCGGGCCTATCTGTGACCGAGGCCAAGAATAAGATCACCCAGGATATGATAAATGAGGGGATAATCTTCAAGCAGGAGCCACTGGAGCAGAATGTGGGCCTCTGCTGGCGGTGCAAGGCGCCCATTGAGATTTTATCTGAGCGGCAGTGGTTTGTCAAAATCAATTCCGAGGAGATCAAGAAGACGGCCGAGGAGATCGATTGGGTACCTCCCCACATGCAGGTCCGGCTTAAGAACTGGGCAGACTCTGTGGAATGGGATTGGTGCATCTCCCGGCAGAGGATATTTGCCACGCCCATACCCGTCTGGTATTGCCGCCATTGCCAAGAGGTAAAAGTTGCCCGGGAAGAGTGGCTTCCATTGGACCCCAACCAGACTCATCCGCCTGAGAAATGCAAGTGCGGAAGCGATGATTTCATCCCGGAGCAGGATGTCCTGGACACCTGGATGGACAGCTCCATCTCTGCCCTGGCGGTAGCCGGCTGGCCGGATCGAAAGGGAAAGGATCTGCGCATGCCCACGCAGCTAAGACCGCAGGGGCATGACATCATCCGCACCTGGGCTTTTTACACCATTTTGCGCACGAAATCCCTGGAGGGCGTCAAGCCCTGGGATACCATTCTCGTCAACGGCATGGCTCTAGGTGAGGACGGGCACAAGATGTCCAAGTCTTTAAACAACTTCATACGCCCCGAGGAGGTCTTCCTGACCAATGGCGCCGATGCGCTCCGCCAGTGGGGGGCCATGGGCGGGTCCCCTGGAAATGACATTATGTTCCAGTGGAAGGAGATCACGGCAGCCAGTCGCTTCCAGCAGAAGCTCTGGTCGATCTATCGCTTCTCGTTGCCCCTTATTGCCAAAGTTGATGCCGTTCCCGGTCAAGTGGATCGCTGGCTCCTGGGGGAGCTGGATTCACTCATCACGAAGGCCACCATTGCCATGGACGCTTTCCAGTTTGATGAGACCATGAAGGCCATTCGCGGCTTTGCCTGGGAGGTCCTGGCCGACAATTACATAGAACTGGTCAAGGCCCGTCTCTACGGGCCGGACGGGCCGGAGAAGAGGGCAGCCCAAAATACTCTTTACACGGCTCTGGAGACGCTCTCCAAGCTCATGGCGCCCTTCACCCCCTTCATCTCCGAGGAGATTCATCATACCCTCACTGGAAAGAGCGTGCATGTGCAGAGCTGGCCAGAGCCCTTCGGCATAGAGATCGATCCGGCAGGACTTGCCATAAAAGAAATTGCCGCAGCGCTGCGCCGCTACAAGGCAGAGAAAGGCATGGCCCTCAATTCGCCTCTTCCGGGGATAGTAGTATACTCTGATCTGGCCCTGGAGACCATTGATCTCGTTGGCGTGGCTAACTCTCAAGTCGATAGCCGTACGGGAAGCCCCATGATCGAGATGAAGGCCGTAGCCGTCAAGCCGCAGATGAAAATAATAGGCCCCAGGTTCAAGGACAAGAGCGGCAAGATCATAAAAGCCCTGGGTGGCATGGACCCGGCCCTGGTTGCCAGCCAGAAGGCAGGGGGAACAATTGCGGTCCCAGTGGACGGTGAGATCATCGAGGTCCCACCAGAGGCAGCAGAGATTGTCGTGGAGAATCTTTCCGCAGGCGAGGCCGTAGATATACTGCGCCTGGGAAAGGCCACAGTGCTGGTTCGAAGATGATCGAGGTCGAGGTTAAGGCCCGCGCCCCAGAGGACATGGCCGAGAAGATCGCTGCTCTGGGGGCCGTATTGCTGGTGGTGGAAAACCACCAGGACCTTTATTTCAATTCGCCTTTGCGTGACTTTATAGTCAGCGATGAGGCCCTGCGTATCCGCATCAAGGAAGGGGGAGCACGTCTGACTTACAAGGGGCCCAAGCTTGACCAAACCACCAAGTCGCGCCTGGAAAGGACTGTGAAAATCGACGATCCTCAACAGATGGAGCAGATTCTCTCTTCCTTAGGATTTGTGCTATCTGCTCAGGTAAGAAAGCGCAGGAGCAAGTATTCCTATGATGGAGTCGTTCTGGCAATAGATGAGGTGGAGGGGCTGGGCCGCTTCGTGGAAGTGGAGGCAGAAGGCGATGGCGACTATGAGGAACAGAAACGGAAGGTTTTATCCATATTAAGCCGATTGGGTCTACACGAGTCGATTAGAAGCTCCTACCTGCAGCTCCTGGAAGAGAAAAAGAAGAATGATGCGAATGAGAAAAGCCGGGAGCTTTGAGCGGCGCGAGAGATTATGTCCGAGAGTTCAAGGATTCCGGTTCTGATCATGCTGCTCTTCGTGGTGGCCGTTCAGATTTTGGCTCTGGCTGTCACACCAGCCATCTCCGCCAGCGACTACAGGGTCTTTGAGGATCCCACATCAGCCTCGAATCCCGTCGTCTATATGCTTCTCATCCTGGTCTTCACGGCTCTTCTTCTCCTGGCCATAAAAAAGAAGAAGAGCTGGGTTGTCTCCGGATTTATACAATTATCAATTGCCACAAGCATCTATTATCTGATGGTGGCCTTCCTGCCTCCCTGGCTAGCGCTGCTGCCTACAGCTGCCGTGCTTCTTCTGCTTCGCTACTATCCGGAGTGGTATGTCATCGACGCCTTCGGCATTGCCGTCTGCGCCGGCATCAGCTCGCTATTCGGAGTGAGCATGACAATTCTTCCTACTCTCTTGCTGTTAATCATCCTGGCAGTCTACGATGCCCTCTCTGTCTACAAGACCCGCCATATGGTCTCTTTGGCGGAAGGCGTGATAAAGATAAAAGCTCCTCTGCTCTTTGTGGTGCCGAGGAGCCGCAGCTACAGCTTCCGGAAGGATCCGGCTCCAGTCTCAACCTCGAACGGCAGCGATCAGGCGGAGAATGCCGGCGGCAACCAGACGAGCGGCAAGAGGGGAGCTTTCTTCCTGGGCCTGGGAGATGCCATCATACCCACTATTCTGGTCATATCGGCTTACACCTCGCTTCCTGCCGGCGGCTTTTTCGGCGTAAATTTTCCGGCAATAGGAGCCATGCTGGGCACCTATCTCGGCTTCTTCCTCTTGATGACCACCTCGCGGGATCGGCCCCAGGCGGGACTGCCCTTCCTCAATTCCGGAGTGATTTTTGGATTCCTGGTGGGCTGCGCAGTCGCTGGTATCGCACCATTTTGAGTCATTCTAGAATGCATCAAAAACCAGGGTTAGGCCGGTCCAGCAGGACTCCCTTCTTCTGCTGGTACGGCCACGAGAATCTCTATATCCATCCGGTCCGCTCTTTTTAAGGCCATATTCATCGCTACTTTTTCATTTGGGGCTTCAAATAGCACAACGGTATCGTACCTTCCGAGAGTCCAGTAGATGCCCAGGTATCGAACCTGTCCTTTCGTGTCGGCCTCTATATCCTTCATGTTCTCTGCAATAATTTCCTTGCTCAGCTTTTTCTTGAACTTAGCCAGTGCAATGAAAAGCATAACACATTCACCTCTTCCCCTTTTCAGGGCATTCTAACATACGAGAAGGAGCTATTTAAAAATACCTTGTGCATACAAATTTGTATGCACAAGGTATTCCGCCTTTATATATCCAGAACCCCCTCGCCACCTCATGAGCAAGTTATGAGGCCAGATCTTTGGCTTAAAACTGCGTCGTCCCAATGTTCATTTCTCAATTAGGGATTCCAATATGAGACGATACATCCGGCCCGACGCTCCCCGGTGTACCAGGTCCATCTGCTGCACCCTACATGCGAAGCCAAAGCATAGATATCTTCGGCCACTACATATGGCTCCGCTCGTAGGTTGCCATCCACCATTATCTCTCACCCCCCGGGCACCGGTCAAATCAAAGGTCCCGGTTTTTTATCTCATCAGAAATCTACATCTTCACAATTCCATCCCTTACCGTGACAAAAACGTTGCCGCTGCACACTGTCAGGCTGCTGGGTTGATCGAGATCGATTGCGATTTGGGTGACCTGTCCGAAGGAATCTATCCTGGAGATTTTATCCGAGTGTGATACGTAAAGATACTCGCCGTCCGTTGCCATACCTAATATGGTCTCGTTAATATCCACCAAGTTTGCTTTATCTCCCCCTGGAGTAATCCTGAGGACAATAGTCCCACTGTTACCGACTACGTATACGTTTCCATCGGTTTTTACTGCCAGATGCTTGGGATAGGTGAAACCGGAATCCATGGCGGTCTTGGATCCATCGGGAGCTATGCGGTGTATCTTTCCATCGTAGCCCCCAGCCACGTAGAGATTGCCATCACTGTCGAAACCCATACCCTGTGGGCTCCAGATCCCACTTGCAACGACTGTCTTTTTCCCAGAAGCCGAGACCTGGTAGATATTTCCGTCAAAGGAGCCCATATATAAGTTCCCGGCTTGGTCAAATATTTGGTAGCGGGGTCGATCAATTCCACTTGTGTAGGAGCTAGCGCTTCCATCAGGATTGATCATTTTCACTTGGTTATCTCCCCAGTCAGCAACGTACAAGTTGCAGTCATTATCGGTGTTAAGAGTTCCCCGCAAATCCGATATTCTCAATTGCTGTGCCTGCGTTGTAAGTGATAACTCCAGGACCGGGCGGTTCGCCTGATCTGGATGCTCTTTTGTATAGAACCCGGACTTAGCCTCAGCATCGCTCGAGGTAGGGTGCTCATTGGTTGTCTTGACCACCAGGCCATAGTTGGGAGCGTCGTCTTGCCATTGCTGCACCAGCGACGTGATGTCCACTTCTACCCATGTTGGCACCGTAGTTGCTGAAGTGAATGTCGCTACAGGAACGGGGTCGAAAGACGGTTGTTGCATCCAGCATAATTCGCCAGGTGCCGCTTTTTTTTCCACTTCACCCGAATGATAAGTGTCGGTGCCCTCGTCCCACGAGCTTGTTACTCTGTACACACCGAGGGTGTGAACGGGGCCCGCATTTTGGTACTGGTAAAGCTTGAGAACAGCGCGGCTGATGTCAAGACCGGCCGGCAGGTCAAATCTCAGGTATGCGCGCCTTTCTCCACCCACCGGGTGCCAACCAGCGGCCATAGTTTTGTACATGCCCCAGTTAGCCCAGTTCCAGTTGAGGTACGAGTAAGCATATACGTCCCCGTCAGCCACAGGATACAGCCGCTGCAGCTCACCGTCTGTGGATGTAGAGGCTTGTCCCAGACACACCTCAACCACAAATTCGCCGGCATTGTTGCCAGGATCGATGTCATTAACGCCGAGCCAAACCTCGCCTCCAGTGGGGGTGGTGAACGTGGTATTGTTGCCAATGAAAATCGGAGTTCCTGCCGCACCGATTCTTGCGATCAGCGCTCCGTGCCCCCAATCCGAGCGGAAAGAGTAATCATTTAGCCAATAGTCAACCGCAAATGTTCCGTCGGGTCCACAAAATAAGTCCCTGCTGGTGCTCGGTTGAACTGTTCCCGAGGCGTTAATGGAAATCATCTGTCCCATAGTCACGTTGAGGTGGGTATTGAACCACGACTCTCCGGCCCATTCCCCTTTAGGTGGAACCTCAAACTGAGAGAAGCCAGTCTGCTGAGGTGTTGGCATCGGGACTGGATTAAGGGTTGATGTAGGGGCTGATGCGGGCATCGGTATTGTGGTTGGATTCGTGGTTGGTGTATGGGTTGGCGTAGGGGCAGAGGTTGATGTAGGCGTAAGTGTGAGCGTGGGTGATGGCCCTATTCCCGAGGTCTTGTTCTCGTAGCAGGCCTTCATCGCAGCGTATTCTTTGTATGCTTCCTTCGCTTCTGGCGTATCCCCCCCACCTTCGGCAGTCAGGTAGGTTAGCTTGTTGTAAGCGGCAATGTACTGTTGGTAAGCCTGTTGAGCATCCTGAGGACATTCATACTCTCCCCCAGTCCCAGTTTGCCCCTGGCTATCGTAGCAGGTCTTGGCCTTCGAAAACTCTTGATATGCTTCCTGCCCTTCTGGCGTATCCCCTTTGCCTTTGGCCATCAAGGTGGCCAGCCTGTTGTAAGCTGCCATGTACTGTTGATATGCCTGTTGAGCATCCCGAGGACATTCATACTCTCCACCAGTCCCAGTTTGCCCCTGGGTATCTGGCTCGCCTGGAGCTTCTCCAACTCCAAGACTTCTCATTCCATCGGGCTGATAGACCCAATCAAACTCATATTCCGCAACTGAAATCCATTCATAATCCTCAGGAGTGAATATGTCTTCAATGCGAATCTTTCCATACTTCCCGTGTGACCTTATGACATAAGAGTGTGCTTCAATTGGTTTTGCCGTTTCCTTGTATCCAGATTCCGGTGCCTCTTTTATATCCGCAAGAGGTATATTCCCCATATCAATTATTCCTGGTGAATCAAAAACGTAAATTCTATCTACTGCAATGAAGAAGTCCCCTCCTTCTGAGGTAACCTCCCCTAATGAAAAATTAAAAGACTCATGTGCCTGATCCCAATCTTTGATCTTCGCAATGCCGCCTGGAAGTCCAGAATCAGCGCCAACAGGCATCGTTACAAGCATCAGGACAAAAACAATCGCTACGACCACGATTTTCACGACTTTCATCAATCCCTCATTTTTTCCCATTCTTCTCCCCTCTTTTTTGTCTTCCCTTCAAAAACTAATATGGTTTAAATTTGAAGATCTAAATATTCCGGGTTTTTTCCCCCCTCAATTTCCCCACTATCGCTTTCAGCATTTCCCTTGAATACGAAGAATCTACTCTTTCTATCCATATTATAGTCATCGCACATATCTATTGGCGATCGATTAAACCTCCATCCACCATTAAATTTTTCCGATTGACGTTCCGTACTTGCTCAAGCTAGAATCAAAGGCGGGGCTATAAAGCAGTCACTGAGTTGGAATCTCGCACAGCGTTCCTTTACAGCAAGCCGTTCTAAGGTCGCCTCGCTCGCCTCTCACCGTTCTCACCGCTCTCACCGTTGGCTTATGCCGCTTCATAGCTCCGATCACGGACTAGCGCGATATCTCACGGCTGACTGCAGCGTCAATTTGCATTGAAACCGACAGCTTTTTTGCCCTGCCCGGCTTCCTGAATTGATGAGGAATAGAAAATGGCTGACGAGGACCTGGGCGTTTTAGAGCACTACGTTCCCTATTGTCCCAAATGCGGCAATGAATGCGAGCAAAAGGAACTCCGCCGGGCACTGGATGCAGATAGCTGGAAGAAGATCGTAATTGAGACCATCTTCTACTGCAAGAAATGTGATAACTACTGGAGCGATGGCCTGATTGAAAAAGGCTACAAATGATCCTTTCATAGATCCGCTCCCAGATCTATCTCAATTATTATGA
Organism: Methanotrichaceae archaeon; assembly: GCA_963748825.1. GTDB lineage: Archaea > Halobacteriota > Methanosarcinia > Methanotrichales > Methanotrichaceae > Methanothrix. The sequence goes on along the minus strand of CAVVKN010000009.1, from coordinate 241,993 downwards.
TCTATCTTTATTACAGCGAAAAATTCCAGGCCTATAACTTCGGCCCGGAGCATCCCTTCAATCCGGCTCGCTTGATGCTGGCTTACAAGCTCATGGAGGAAGAGGGCCTAATCGACGACCTCACCTGCAAGGTCGAGCCCAAGCCCGCAGAGGTTGCGGATTTGCAGCGCGTGCATACTCTGGAGTATATCGCATCTGTACAGGCGGAAGTGCCGGATTTGGCCTTTGGCCTGGGCAGCGATGACACGCCCGTATTTCCCGGCATTTACGCCGCCTCGCGGCTGCTGGCCGGCAGCAGCATCGATGCAGCGCGGCGCATAATTGCCGAGGACTGCAGCGCCTTTAACATCGGCGGAGGCTTGCATCACGCCATGCCCTCCCAGGCCTCGGGCTTTTGCGTCTTTGACGATCCGGCACTGGCCATCAGCGTCCTGAAAGAGAGGTTTGAAAGAGTTCTTTACATCGACATCGATGGCCATCACGGAGACGGGGTGCAGCAGATTTTTTATGAAGATCTTGATGTGCTCACAGTCTCTCTGCATGAGTCGGGATTATACCTCTTTCCAGGGACCGGTTTTATCGATGAGCTGGGCGCGGGCCCGGGATTAGGCTACAGCGTGAACATACCCATGCCCATGTACGCCGGGGATGAGGAATACCGGCGCGCCTTTGAGGAGATCGTGCCCAGACTCTTTGAGTGGTTTGAGCCGCAGGCCGTTGTGGCCCAATTGGGCGTGGACACCCACTACTCCGATCCCCTTACCACTCTGAACATGACTCTTAACGGGTACACCCATCTGGTGCAGCGCATTATCGAGCTGACCGGGCAGCACGCCGCAGGAAGGCTGCTGGCGTTGGGAGGGGGCGGGTACAACATGGAGGTGGTTCCCGTGGCCTGGGCCAGCGTCCTTCATCTCATGAGGGGTGAGAGGCTACCCGAGTATCTGCCGCCCTACTGGGTGGAGTTTTTCATGAACCTGGTAGGAAGAGAGCCGCTTATGCTGCCTGACATCGAGATAAATGTGGGCAGCGAGACCAAGAAGAGGATCACGGCGGAGCTTGAGCTCACTTTGCAGGGGCTGAAGGAAAAGGTAAACGGGATTCATAAGGTCTTTTAGGCTTCAAAGCTGTTTTTGGATCCGAGGTCCTGGAGTGACAGCCCGCCGGGGCTCGACGAGACTTGATTTTTGCTGCTATTGCCTACTCGTACTCGTGAGAAACGCTTCCTGGTTTTCTTGGCTTGAAGAGGGAAGCCCGGCGGCTAACCGGAGATGCCAGAGCCCTGCAGAAGGCTGCCCGTGCGCCTTCGGCTCGCAGGGAAGCACAGGGGGCTGTAAGGAGAAGCGGATGCGGCCCCAGGCGGAGGCCGAGGCCCTCAAGCTCCAGGCCGGGCCCGAGGACCCTGACCGTGTGGGGATGGAAAAGCCAAAGTGACGACGAAGGGCTCAAAGACTGTACATGCTGGGTAGCCCCCAGGCGCAAGGGCGACAGTACGGGCGTCCACCGGGAGCGCCAGAAAGATGGATTCCGCCTCTTGAATGATATTATTACACCTCAGAGACGAATCTTCGTGGACCAGCTTACACAATTACTAATCAATATTAAGTAAAATTGTTTCGATAGGATCTGACCAATATTATAGTCAGATCTATACGTAATCGTCTATATGATTACTGAAGAGTGTACTATGATCTATGAGATGGGTTACGAAATATCTGCTCGCAATCATGGCCGCTTGCATCCTAATGGCCTTCATGAACACGGCCTCAGCCATAGGCGAAGATATTTCGGATTTGAAGAACCTTATCTCGGGCAACGAAGATACGCGCATGAATTCTCAGGACCTGGCTTTCTTCCTTGCTACTCATAATTACAACGCTGTGCCAAGGGATGGCTATGTGGAGCTGAATCTGAACGGCATAATCTACAAACTCATCCCCAACAGCGAAAAACCAGGATTATGTGACATAGAATATTGAACTGGTTATTGGGAGGGATATATGATGACATCAAAAAGAAGAACTAACGACTTAATTGTATCGCAAATTCTGGAACTATGCGTGCCTGGTGCGAGCAAAACAAGGGTTGTGTATCAGGCCAATCTGAACTTCTTGACGGTAAACCCATATTTAAACAATTTAATAAAAAATGAATGCATTGAAGCAGTCCATGAGGGCTCCCGGGTTGTTTATAAGACTACGCCAAAAGGGATGGATCTGAAAGAGAGATTTGAGCAGTTTCATAGCGCAATAGGTGAGCTCTATACTGTGTCTGAGGCCTAAGACCATATGGAGCGAGAGGGTGCTGGTATATTCGCGGTAACCAGCGGTTCTTAAGCTCCAATCCAAATCCAAACCCACCTTCTTTTCTCCGGCAGCTTTTTGTGAGACCTGCATCTCCACCACCTCTTGGGCATTTGAGTTCAGCAAGGAACGCATCTTGCTGGCTCAATACCCTTATATCAACTATAATCAATCGCTATGTTATGAAATCGATTATTGCACTAGCGATGCTTCTGTCTCTCGTTCTGCCGAGTATGGCTTTGTCCCCTGTTGAGCAGGCATACGTGAATGGCGTGAATGATGGCGTAAAGCTGGGACGATTGATGAATAATGTCGAGCAGTATAATATCGCCGTCCAGCAATTCAATGACAAAATAAATCAGACTTTTGGGGCTAATGCGTCCGCGATGTGGTTGCCCAAGATGGCTACTAACAATACAGCACTTACTGACACTTTCACGAGCATGAAGCCTATTCATAAAATGGATGGCACACCCGGAGAAGTTACTGCTGTGCAGTATTAATTACATCGGGAGCGCGGAGGGTCACGAATACTCCTACCTTCAGGTCGGGGATGAAGTGAACCCTCTCCCAGTTTTCATATTTTCTTGGATTTGATTAACAAGGACTCTCTGGGAACCGAAAACAGAGTCACGATAATTCTGATCAAGGGGGATCTGGGCAACGAAAGCTCGACGATTTCTGGATTCCATAAAACCGGGCGTGAGGGCGTGCGGCCCGAAGCATACCTCATCCGTTAGGGTGGGGTATGAGGTCAGATGGAATTATGGGTATCCCTTCGCCCAGGATCACAACGACAAGCACGAATATTTGTTTTAAGGCCCGGAAATAGGTCCAAGCAACTTGGGGAGTAGCATGGGACTCCGGGCCGATTGATATAGTGCGGCAGTGTTTATGAAAGCTGTGGAATGGCAGGCTAGGGCCAAGGAAATTAGAATTTAAAACTTGAATTCGTATAAAAAATAGAAAGAGTTATATCTGTTTTAATCTATGTTATAGAAGTATGTCAAAATCATCAGACGAGATAACGGCGGGAAGAGAAAGTAAGAAGGCCCAAGCAGATCAAAAGGCTGCCGACAAAAAAGTGACGATCAGTAAAGAAACGGCGAGTAAATCCGTATAAAATCGTTTCATTTGGAAACGGTTTACCAGGAATATCTATTCAGCTAAAGAACTAATATTCAAATGCTATTATAATAGAAACGAAACCGCGAATCGAGCAATAACTCTTCGCGAATGTAGATGGAAGCCATTCTAGGCCTCCATAGCGATCCTGCCATCCACCATCAAGGGAGAGCTTTTTTTTCGCCCTACGATAAGCGATCTCAAAAGCCCTAATCTCCATATAAGAGCCTCTGATAATGGCTTTTGGAGTATCGAGGCCATCCACATCTGGCCCTCTGATCGCCACCGCCCATCCTTCCCATCTGATAAGCTCAGGCTCGGATAGATAGCCATCGGGGTATTTCGCGATTAGCCTTGATGCAGTGGCTACAATTTTTTGTTTGGTTATTTCATTCATCTCAACTCATCAATCTATAATACGCATTTATCGTATTTAAGCGTATCGTATAATTGAGTATAAAATAAATTTAAATACGATTAAAGAGTATTATGCCGTACATGTCCGATAACAAAGTGAAAGTCACAGCATCTATGGATGTTGATTTAGTCGAGTGGATAGACAAGGAAGTTGAAACAAGGCGCTTTGCTTCAAGAACCCATGCTCTTGAATTCGCGACATCGCGACTAAAAAATGAGATTGAGAAGGGACAGGCCTGAGCCTGCCCTTTGCATCTTCAATGGTGAGTTGAGATGCAATATGCAATCGCACTGACAAGAATATAGCTTTGGCGAAACCTGCCCGACTTGAAGATTAATGGATGATTGACCGCATTAACCTTAATTCAGGCAAAAGAGCACTTTGCGACAGAATACAACTCAAGCCACTCAAGATTTAAAAAAGAAGAAGAATAAAATTTGTACTAGTACTTTCAACCCATCATCTTCTTGATATCCTCATCCGGGGTGCTGATCAGCTTGATATCGTACTTGTCCACCAGGATCTTGAGCATATCTGCATTGATCCAGCCTGGCACAATGGGCCCCAGGTAAATGCCCTTGATTCCCAAAGCAAGCAGCGACCAGAGAATGGCCACCGCCTTCTGTTCCATCCAGCTTACCACCAGCGTCAGGGGCAGATCGTTCACGCCTACGCCAAATAGTCCCGCCAGGGCCTGGGCCACCTCTAGTGCCACGATGGCATCGTTGCACTGGCCGAGATCTATTAGCCGGGGAATGCCCTCGATGTCGCCCAGGTCCAGGTCGTTGAAGCGGAACTTGCCGCAGGCCAGGGTGAGCACCACGGTATCTTTGGGCAGCTTTTGCACGAACTCGCGGTAGTAATCCGACTTTTTCAGGGGCGCGTCGCAGCCGCCCACCAGGAAGAATCTCTTGATCTTGCCCTGTTCCACGAGCTGCTTGATCTTGGCGGCATGGCCCAGTAAGACCGCGGTGGAAAAGCCGGTGGTGAGCACATACTCGCCGGGCGCATCGGGCAACTCTGGCAGTGAGCGGGCCTTGGCAATGACCTCAGAGTAGTCGTATCCATCGATGTGCTTTACCCCAGGCAGGTGAACCGGCCCGCCCGTGAACATGCGGTCCTTGTACTCATCTTTCGGGATAAGGAAGCAGTTGGAGGTGCCCAGCAGGGCCATGGGATACTGGGCGAAGAGCTTTCGCTGATCGAACCAGGCCTTTCCCAGGTTTCCGGCCAGGTTCTTGTACTTCTTGAGGCCCGGATAACCGTGGGCGGGCAGCATCTCGGAGTGGGTGTATACGAAGACGTCTGTTCCCTCAACCTGGCTTAGGAGCTTGTGAAGAGCATGCATGTCGTGGCCTGTGACCAGAATGCCGTAGCCTTCGACGGTGCCGGTCTTCACTTGCGTGGGCGTGGGCTCGCCGAAGGTCTCGATGTGCGCCTTCTTGAGCAGTTGCATGGTCTTGATGTTCATCTCCCCCGCCTTGACGGCCAGATTTAGAAACTCCTGGGGATCGAAGTTGACATTGGTGAGCGTGGAGAAGAAGCCCCGCTCGATAAAGGCGTCCACATCCGGGTCGGTGTAGCCTAATTCCCGTGCATGGTAAAGGTAGGCGCTGATGCCTTTGATGGCGAAGAGCAGGTTGTCCTGCAGACGTGCCACGATCGCTTCCTTTCCACAGACTCCTTTGATGGTGCAGCCTGTGCCCCCTGCGGTCTGGGAGCACTGGTAGCAGAACATATCCGGTTTCTCAATTGCAGCCATTTCTATATCCTCCATTTCGATTATTTCAATTTATCTAAATTTTTCTTTAAATGTTAAAGGCAGCTATCGCTTATAAATTCTCATACTATGGTATACTAAAGATACCAAGGTATTTAGCTTAGAAAGTTTCCCCAGGGATACCATGCAAGAAGGATGCACTGTAAATCTGACCGTCAAGTACATCGCCAGAAAATGGACGCTGCTCATTATCCTGGAGCTCTACAAGGGAGAAGGGCACACCAGGCGCTTTTCCGAGCTGAAGGGCTGCCTTTTTGGCATTACCCAAAAGGTGCTTTCGGCGCGCCTGCGGGAGCTGGAGAAAGAAGGCCTCGTTAAGAACAGGGTGGACAGCACATCCTTTCCCGTGAAGAGCGAGTACACCCTCACACAGAGTGGTCTTGAGATCATCGACATCGTCAAGGACATGAAGCGCTGGGCGCTGAAATGGAAGATCTCCAACATCAAATGCGGCTGCCAGGACTGCAACCAGTGCGTGCTGTGAGGTAACGCCCGAACTTCGCAACAGCTCGCTTTACGCGTCTTTTTCCTGCCCATCTATCAGTTCATCCATCCAGCCCATTATCTCCTCTGCAAAGAGGGGGAAGACCTTCAGGCTTCTATGGTAGCCATTGAAGATTATGCCGAGATCTATTTGGACATACTGATGGACCAGGATATTGCGCATACCGCCCAGCCCCTTGATTGTTCTTCTCAAACAGTCCTCTCAGTGTTCCCTCATAAGTCTCGCAGAAATTGCCGAAATGGCTGGAGAGTATATGGTCTGCAATCTCCAGAATAAGCTGGGCTCCTGCCTCCAGGCCCCTCTCAATCACCCATCGCTTTTCTAAATCCTGTTTCATTGCATCCGGCTGCAAGTCCCTGTATTTATTGAGCTGAGCAACTACCAGATCAAGCTCCTTTAACCGATTCTCTACAACGTCTCGTTTAAGCGCCATGCCGCCATCCTTTCTTTCAGAGCCTGCCTCTGTCTTCTTCTCATTGGTTCAGTATCCCGGTAGAGGTGGAGCGTCTCCATCTCGTATCGTTCCCTGATCTCCTCATCAGAGATGTAGATGGGCCTGCCACCACGCAGGATCTCAAAGCGCAGCACTGGAGAGGCTTTGCGCAGATCCACCAGGTCCAGCCGGTCCGTGCCCAAACTCTCAACCAACTCCTCTTGTAACTCCCAGGCCGGCCTCTCTTCGGTGAGCACGGCCAAATCCACGTCGCCGGGCGCTCTCGGAGCTTTTTCACCCTTTGCCGCCAGGGAGCCGAAGAGATAGGCGAGAAGCACGCCCTTTTTTTCCAATAGCGGCGCAAGACTCTGCAGGCGCTCTTCGATGTTGGCGGGCAGGGGTTTGTGCCTCTTCCAGCGCTCAGGAATGCTCAAAATATGTCACCTTTGCAAAAGACCGATCTTTTGATGGTATTTAACTTGTAGGATTGCGAAGGACAAAGTGGGAAGCACAGCTTTCAATGATTTTGCCCTTGAGGCACGGATCGCTTATCCTTGCTCCCCCAAAGGCGGCAAGATTCCCAGTTGCTGCATCAGTCCCAGCAGATTTGCCTCGCCCCACAGCTGTGCAATCTTGCCGTTCTCGATGCGGAAGATCTCAATTCCGGTCATGGTAATGCTCTTGCCAGTAGCCGGCAGGCCCATAAAATCCCCTTTGTGAATGCCCCGGGCTGTGAAGCGGGCGGCGACCCGATCCCCTTCTGCGACCATATCCTCTACGGTAACATCGAGGTGCTCAAAAGCGGCCCGGCAGGCGGAGATCACCTCGTTCATTCCCTGGACGCCTGGCGAGCAGGGAAGCGGCACATGCAGGGTGAAGTCATTGGCCAGCAGCTCGTCGGCTGCACTCAGGTCACCTCGGGAGGGACCCAGGGCAAAGAAGCGGCGGACGAGGGCTTTGTTCTCATCAGGCGACATGGCAATCATCCCTCTCACAGCATCTTCGTGGCCTCTTTGGGCCGGGGTGTCTTTATCACCAATATGCGCAGCGGTCCCTGGCTCTCGTTTATCCAGCGATGAGCAATTTTGGCCGGGCTTTCGACTAGCGCATCAGCTACCACTTCGGCGCGCTCCTCGCCAATCTCCACCACGCCCCGACCTTCCAGCACGTAGAAGACCACATCTACGGGTGTGATATGTTTTTTCAGGGCCTCGCCCGGCTGCAAGGTGATGTGCGCCACCTGAGCGTTCTCTGTGTCGCTGATGCTCCTGGCATCCACTCCATGTGGATTGGGCTTGCTCTGTGCATCTTTTACTTGGACAATTTTCATCTCAATCTCACTCCATAAAATGTTAGTGCTCTTTGAGCATAATAGTGTAATATGGATATTAACGTATAAAGAGGCGAGCGTTTCCGCGAGTATACTAAGCAATTTTTTGCGCTTGATCAAAGCTTGATCAAAGTAAATCGAGACTTGGAGCAAAAATATAAAAATTTGTTCTTAAATTTAAAAATTTATAAAAAAAAATGATCGGCTATTTTTTGGGCATAAAATAGCCTCTCACGGGTTTTTCCAGCTTTTTCAACTAGCGTCGTCTGACAGGATACGGCTTTCTGGGACCAGATTTGTGCGCGCTCTCCTGTCTGGAACCTCTCGCCGTGGCCCTCGATCTATAGGAATTGGCAGACTCGGCGGCTGCACCGACTGCCATCTTTGCCGTTTCGGAATGGTACTTGTGCTCCATGACCCCTACTTTCGTCCGTGTCAGCCTCTCAATGCTACGCAGGATGTTGCGTTCGTCTGCAGCACAGAACGAATATGCCTTGCCATCGGCTCCGGCACGCCCCGTGCGACCGATGCGATGGACATAGCTCTCCGGCTCGTTGGGCAGATCAAAGTTAATCACGTGGGATATGTCATCAACGTCAATTCCCCTTGCGGCAATATCCGTTGCCACAAGCACCCGCAAGCGACCTGATTTAAAATCGTGCATGGCCTTAGTGCGCTGGTTTTGTGACTTGTTGCCGTGAATGGCATCGGCGTTGATCCTGTTCTTATTGAGCGCCTCCGCGATCTTATCCGCCCGGTGCTTGGTGCGAGAGAAAATCAGGACGCGTTCCATATCTTCCTCTATGATGAGCCCCTGCAATAGCGGATACTTATTGTTCTGATCGACAAAGAAAACGCTCTGCGTGATGCACTCGAGAGTGCTGGCCTGGGGGGTGGCCTCGATGCGTACTGGATCTGTGAGAAGCTTTTCTGCAAACTCGCCTGTCTCCCGGGACATGGTGGCCGAGAAGAAAAGCGATTGATGCTTTTGCGGCAGCGCCGAGACAATCCTTTTCATATCCTTGATGAAACCCATGTCAAGCATCCGATCTATCTCGTCCAGGACGAAGAACTCTACGCCCTTCAGCATAATGTAGCCCTGATTCATCAGGTCGAGCAGTCGGCCGGGTGTGGCAACCAGGACATCGACGCCTTGAGAAAGCATCTTGACCTGCGGCCCTTGACGAACGCCGCCGAATATGACTGTATGTCGGAAGCGCAGAAACTGGCCGTATGTGGCAAAGCTCTGGTCTATCTGTGCGGCCAGCTCTCTTGTAGGTGCGATAATCAGAGCGCGCGGAACTCCGGGGAGGGCTGACTTGTGTTGTTCGGATATCTTTTGCAATATGGGCAGCACGAATGCTGCGGTCTTGCCTGTGCCTGTCTGAGCGATGCCCATCAGGTCTTTTCCATTCAAAAGATGGGGTATAGCCAGCGTCTGTATGGGAGTCGGTGCGGTGTATCCTTCCTTGGCCAGTGCTCGGCAAAGCGGATCTATGATATTTAAATTTCCAAATGACATTCTTGCCTCTAGATAATTTTAAGTGTTGATCTTTGATTTGGTTGAAGTCCTTTGATGCGGATCCGAAAAGACATATTCAGGTATCTCTTTTGCAATAGGTCCCGCTCGGATACTTCTCACATCTGAAAAACTGGTTGAGTCGTATCTGTTGTCTCTTAATGTGGATAGATACTTCAACCGGCTGCAGAGGCACTTGGGGAAGAATGCTACTTTGTTAAAACGAAATGAAAATAATATTATAATCAAATCCTTTTAATATCGCCTTGATTGCTTAGCAGGCCGTTCGCCTGTGCTTTTGGCAAGCATTCCTGGGAATATGCAGGCTTGGATCCGTTTTCTAGGAAAGGTGCCCCGGTATCAAGTCCCAAATAGGAACATGTCACGTCGGTCGTCTCTCTTGGATCAATATTCAAGCCGTCTCTGCCATTTCCAAATCTCATTTATCCTATGTATCCTTTTATCGATTTCAAGAATCGATTGGTGCTCGCAAAAACATCTCAACAATTTTTTTGAATCAATGCAAATGAAGCCTCTTCACCAGGGGCACATCAGACTATATACCTGTCGGTCAAATATCCGCATATCAAAAGTGCGGGTCGCTTTTTCCTTTCGCTTTTTGCTTTTTCAAGTCCCGTCCTGCTGCCATGCGTTCTTTAATTGCCCGGACCAATTTCCACTCAAATATTTCCCAGGCCCCTTATTCCCGGATCTTGAATGAGCGGGGGATCAAGGAATAAAAGGGCATGGTATGGTAGAGGATGAACTATTGCGAGGAAACTATCTTAAAAAAATCGCCCTTTACGGGATGGTTTTTATGCGGGATACAGTAAATTGCTGCGTGGACGCGCTGCTGCCGTTATAACAATAATTATAAATCTTTGCAGCCTCATTATTGTAATCGAATGTTTTGTTGGCTGTTTGGGGGGCTGCGACTGATGGATATAATAGATGAAATAGATGAAAAAATTCTTAAAGCGATTTACGATAGATCTCTAACAGGATGGGTTTTTTCAGTAAATGTCAAGAGAGCTTTAAGGCTTGAGAAAAAAGTATTGTTAGATCGTTTTACCCGTTTAAAAGAATTCGGCTACATAAATACCCAATCAGGCTCTCGTAAGGAAGGGCATTTAACTCTCAAAAATGGTTTAAATCAAATCCAGCTCACAGATCTTGGACGAAGTTTTCTAATGAAAAAATGAAATTGCTCACCAGATACCTATTAGTTGGATTCCTATACTGAAATTTTATCCCCTACTTTCATACAATGGATTTCACAGGACAACGCACCCGATCCGTTCTCTAAGTCCCGATCCGATAGTGTGAGTATTACCTCATGGATAATAATTAATACAAGCAGTTACATCAGAGCGTATCGATCTTTGGTGTAGGAGGAATAATTTGGCTGAGAAAGAGATGAGAAACTTTGCCTTGCGAGATAAGGATGGCAACGAGAATGGAGTCTTTACTGGAAAGCAGCCGAGACAGGCAGCTTTAAAGGCTGCAAATCGTGGTATCACTGACATCAGGCTGAGAGAGCGTGGAACTAAGAAAGTTCACGTATTCACGGGTGAGCGAAAACAGGTAAAGAAACCTAAGGGAGCACCAGCATGGATGCCGGATAAGATCTGGAAGCCAATAGTCAAGAAAGTCGGTATAGAGAAGCTCGGGGCGGATACACTAAAGGTAGTCGTGGTCAAGCGAAGCACCAAGAAAACGATAAAATAAAACAAGAAGGACCGCACAACCAACTAAACGCGAAGGTATCAGAAGATAAAGTCGTGGATATTGCTAGTTAGATACTAGTTATAATATAAATATTATTTTTTAGCCTCTCGTTTCTAGCTGCCAACTCAAATTAATCAACCTTAACACACTCAGTATTGATTTGGGCAATCATCTTATCGAAGGGGGTTCGTTGTTTCTGTGATTAGGAGAACGAATATCTGCTAGGACTATAAACCATGAAGGCGATTGTTTTCGCCAATCCAATTTTGACCCGTCTATTTAAGGGAACGCCAATTCCTTTTTGATCCACCCTAAGAAGGAAAGCCTTCCCTCTCCAAGTATTTCGAGAGGTGGGCATTAGGGTGAAATTGATGGCAGATATAAGCAGAATCGTCGATCTCTACGATCTCTATAAATCCTACAGACGAGTAGCCCGCGAACTCAAGATCTCCAGAAATACTGTAAAGAAGTACGTGCTTAAGGTCAAAGAAGTACAAGATGGCCTGGCCGAGGAGATCCTTCCCAAAAACCGAGGAATCATTCAGCCGTCGCGAGTCCTCACAGAGCCTATTCGGCAGAAGATTCATGAGCATCTCGAATCAAATTTAAGCCGCCCCAAGAAGCAACGTATCACTGCCAAACGAATTTGGGAACTTCTCATAGAAGAGGGCCATAAAATCAGCTATTCCAGCATTAAAAATGAAGTCGCTCGCTGGAAACGCACGAATGCACCACGAGAGGTATTCATATTGCAGGAGCCTCGTGTTGGTCAGCGTGCTGAATTCGACTGGGGCGAGGTTACGCTCAGCATTGGTGGAACGTGGCAGAAACTTAATCTCGCAGTCTTCGTTCTGCCCTTTTCGCTCTATCGATTTGCTCGCCTTTATCATAGATCGACACATCTGGAAGTTGTTCAGGCTCACATTGATTTTTTCCATGAGATCGGCTCAGTTCCAGAATCTATTTTCTATGACCGAATGGCTACAGTATATGATTCTCAAAAAGGGCAGTTCAATGATAAGTTTCTAGAGCTATCCATGCACTTTGGTTTTCACCCCTGCGTCTGCAATCCCGCTTCGCCTAACGAGAAGGGTACAGACGAAGAGAGCGAGCCTCGATGCATCCATTGCCAACACTGGATTATGAGAACTATGAACTGAAACGTGCCACCATATCCCGATATTCGCTGGTAAAATATGACGGGAATTACTACTCGATCCCAGATACATATCGTCCAAGATATATTACTTTGAAGATACTCGTTGACCGGATCGAATTTCTTGATGGAAATGCGGTCATCGCGTCCCATCGACGGATAACCGAGAAGCAGAAGTACTCTCTGGATATCACTCATTACATCAAGACATTTCATCGCAAACCCGGCGCACTTGCAAATTCCAAGGTCTTGGCTCAGGCAGATGAACTCATACAAAACATGTTCAACTATTATTATCGAGATGATCCTAAAAAATTTCTGCCGATTCTTGATCTGATGAGAGAGACATCGCCTGAGGCATTCTCCTTGACTCTTGCCATCCTAAACAAGCAGAATATCCATCCAACGTGCGACAGCATCCGTTTCTTCCTTCATCAGACGGATGTCCCGATGGTTGAGCCTTTTGCTTTCAACGGAGGTTTTGAAGTATCGGAGCCAGATCTTGCTGTTTTTGATCACTTTATGGAGGGGTGAGCTGTGGACTTGACACTTGAAGACCTATGCAAGCAATTGAGGCTGAGCGGAGTCTACAGCTATGTGCAAGAATATTCGCCGGATAATGATGACCTGCAGGAATTCCTAATGTCTGCACTTCAGGCAGAACTTGATAAAAGGAGAGTGAATCGCCAGATGAGATCGCTCAGGCTCGCGGGATTTCCCACAAAGAAGAGGTTTGAGGATCTGATACTGGATGATCTGCCGCAAGATGGGAGAGAGGCGATCCCTGCTTTGAAAGCACTCGAATTCCTCAAGGAGCGTAGAAATATCATTCTCATTGGCAATTCTGGAACAGGCAAGACTCATTTGGCAATCGCTGTAGGAATCCGGGCTTGTGAGGAAAATTATCGAGTTGCATTTCGCACGGCAGCCGGTTTGATCAATGAGATGGTTGAAGCAAGAAACGAAAATCGGCTCTCTGTTTATATTAAGCAGTTTAGAAAAATTGATCTCCTAATAATCGATGAGCTTGGTTATGTTACTTTTGATCTCACAGCAGCTGAGTTGCTCTTTCAGTTGCTTGCCACGCGATACGAGACTATGAGTACTATCATCACATCGAACCTGTCATTTTCCGATTGGGTGAAGGTATTTCATGATCGGACTCTAACGGCTGCAATTCTCGATAGGATTACCCATCACGCATTGATATTGAACATGAACGGAAAGAGCTTCAGAAGAAGGTAGCGAGACGTGAACTTTATACATGATGAGAATGATTAGCCGCTTAAGAGTGGATCAAAATCGGATTGGCGTGAGGGGTCAAATTCGAATTGGCGGATACAGCCGCATCCTTAATCTGCCTGGTTGACGAGCAGAAGGCGAGCCTGGAGCCACTGGAGACGGACCAAACGATACTACTGCGAAGTCCTATGGCTTAAAGCCGATCTGGCTCATGCTCCAGGCCCTTGGACACGCCAGCTGCCACTTCTGCCTGACCAATCATCCTCATAGTCATGATAAAAATAGGTTTACAATCTAAAGATAGCGATAATCGAGATCATTAAGAGCAAATAGAAAATCTGCAATCCACCGCGCAACTATGGGGGAGGGATTACAGGTTACACATACTGATTGGACCTGGAATTAGCCCTTATTCTCCAGCGCTTTAGCTTTGGCGAAGGCAACATTGGCTTCGGTGGTCCTCCCAAGTAATTTAAGAACGGCACCTTTTGCATAATAGGCCATGGCATCTTTGGAATCTAACTCGAAGGCCTCATCGAAGCATTTGAGGGCCTCAGTGTAGTTGCCTTTGTCCTTGAGAGCAAGTCCCTTGTTGTACCTGGCCCCGGCATAACTGGGTTCGAGCCTGATATCCTCATCGTAAGCCTTGATGGCTTCATCGTACTTGCCGTCGGCCATAGCAAAAGCGGCTTCTATTGAAGTTCCATTATCTAAAAGACTCACAGATTAGTGCACATGTATTTTTTTATTCTAACTTGCCTAGGCAGCTAAACACGCGCGTAGATGTTAATAATCGTATCCTTTAAAAAATAAAAATGCAATCCGGACAATTGCCCGGATCTTATGCATTTACAGGCGCAGTTGCAGTTACAGGCAGGGTTTGAGTGACCTGCTGAGCCTGAGCAGTTTGCGTGGCAGGAGCTACAGAGCCTTGCAGTGACAACAGGCTGCCAAAGGCCACACCCGGCTGGGTTATTCCAGGTGCTGTGAAGATGTACTCTCCATTCATGGAGCCCGGCTTAATTGTAAGGCTGAAGCGATACATGTTCTGACTGCCGGCCGGGATCACAAACAGTGCCAACCGATCGCCCAATACGCTGCCTCCTGCGGTGACGGCAGTGACGACCCCATTATGTGCCAGCTCTCCAGATCCAAACACAGCATCAGCGGTCTGATAAAGGTCTATCTTGAGGTAGCTTTTATCAACGTCGTTCAGGGTAAAGGCCCAGCTTCCTGCTGCCGGAGCTACACCTAATCCTCTGATGACGACAACTGGTGTCCTTACATCTTTGCCCGGAACGTGGGGGCTCATACCAGTATCCTTTCTTATGATAAATAGGCTCTCGTTTTGAAAAGACAGAGCCGCATCTTTCTGGTCCTCATAGACGCCCTCGCGAACTTCCTGGTAAATTTGGCTGCCGGACATGTCCTCTCCTGGAAACTCCGGCTCAACGACCGCGTCCTTTGGACCCAGAGCGAAGGCAGTCATGCAAAGACATGCCACAAAGGCCAACGCTATTACCACACATTTAAATCCCATTCTCCAAATACCTCCGCACTCAAAAGCCACTGCCGAGATATTAAAGTTAACCCCTCCTTTCCAGAATATACTAATGTCTCAGATTATCTCGTATTCAGCTGGTAGCTCCATCAGAGGATTTTCATCGATATCAGTGCATGTGTTTATGATGCAGGTCGCGGATACCGTCATATTTCAAGAAGACATAAAAATGCCGACTGCGTTACCTTGCATTGTATTGTTTGCGATAATATTATCTTGAAACTGCATCTGGACTGCTGCCATGAACCTGTCTTTGGCACCGGTCAGACTCAAGCCCTCTAAACGTGTGCTGTTTGCGAAAATTCGAACGCTATTGCCTCTATCGGGGGCAAACAGGATCGGCCTGTCTTTCCCTGAAATGCCCCGCAAGATCAGGCTCTTGGTAATATTGATGCTCTCATTGTAGGTTCAGGGCAGTATCCCAATGATGTCACCTGGTGATGCAGCATCAATTGCCTTTTTGGATTCTTTGGCCGGGTCCCAAAGGAATTATCGATACCTGTGTAGCAAGAGCCCCGCATAAAAAAGGATCAAGAGGCAGGCTAATTTTATTTCATGTCTTCCTTGATTTGCCTCAAATCCGCTTTCAGGTTGTCTGACATCTTAGCCCCATCCAGCTTGGCATCGGAAAGCGAATAAAGGGTGAACTGGTCATACTTAATGCGCTCCAGGTTGGCACCGGTAAGATCAGCTCCCGTCATCTCCACCCTGTCCAAGGTTGCATCCCTCAAATCAACCCTGTTCATTTTGGCCTTGGCCAGATACACCAGAATCAGGCTCGATCCCCTGAGCGAAGAGTCTGTTAAATCTACGCCCCTCAGATCCATCTCGGATAGCCTGACACGATCAAGCAATACCTTGCGAAGGACGGCCCCGGCAAGTCTTGCCGAGTTCATGTCTGCATCAGAAAGATCAGCTCCTGTGAGGTTAGCATGGGTCAGGTCGGCATAGGACATCTTCGCGGAATTCAGGCTCGCCCCCATGAGCCTTGCCTCTGTTAAATCAGCATAAGAGAGGCTGGTCGATTTTAGGTTGGCCCCGGTTAAGTTTGCGCCCATGAGATATGCTCTGGTAAAATCAGCTCCACTCAGGTCAGCGCCATGCAGGTTGGTATTGTATAGCTCAGCCCGGGAAAATTGGCCTCTCGAAAGATAACTTTCGCTGAGGTCCGCCCAGCTCACGTGA
Organism: Methanotrichaceae archaeon; assembly: GCA_963748825.1. Lineage (GTDB taxonomy): Archaea > Halobacteriota > Methanosarcinia > Methanotrichales > Methanotrichaceae > Methanothrix. Next base: position 225,708 of record CAVVKN010000009.1, on the reverse strand, counting down.
GCTCCAATCAGATTTGCGCCTATCAGGTAAATCCCCTTGAGATTAGCGCCGGTGAGGTCAGTTCGAAAGAGCCTGGCATCGGTTAAATCGGCATCGGAAAGATTGGCATCGGAAAGATCGGCTTCGGTAAGATCTGTCTTCTCTAAGACGGCATTATTGAGATTAGCATTGGGCATTTGAGAATCGGCTAAGATGGCCTGGGAAAGATCCGATCCGCTCAGGTCCGCACCACTAAGAACAGCTCCTGTTAAATCAGTCTTTACCATCTCTGTTCTTTGAAGCTGGGAATTTAAAAGCCATGCGGAGCGCATAAAAGCGCCACTAAGATTGGAACCGGAGAGATTTGAGCCAGATAGGTTCGATTGGTTGAGGTGCACGCCGCTCAGATTCATATTGCTCAGGTCCATATCTGCCAGGTCGGCACGATCTGCCATCTTGCTTCTGAGATCCTGCGGCTGTGCCGCGGCGATGCAGCATGCCGCCATCAATATGCCGAGCATCAATGTGCCAAATGCAAGCGGCATCAAAGATTCAGTTTTCATAGATCTCCTATGTTAGTATCCCTCTTCTAATGACATTTCAAGTTTCTGGTGATACTCGCGAGCTGTTTAGCTGCGAATGAAGAGTTTCACTCATGAAAGCCCCCTCAGATCAGCCCAAGACAGACTGGCTCCTGTCAGGTCGAGGTTGGCAATCTTTGCTCCCTTGAGAGAAACAAATGAGTGATTAGACTCCGCCAAATCTGCATAAGCCAGGTCTGCATCATTTAAATCTACTGATTTCATATTCGCACCGGTAAGATCGACATCGGTAAGAGTGACACTATCCATGATCGCGCCCTTTAAATTCGCAAGAGCCAATTAAGCCAGCCTCCATTTGGGATTGATCGCATCAAGGTATTGAAATTCAGCGAAGCTGTAGGGTGCAGAATAATACTCTGGATCCTTCATAACCCCATAATAGCTATCAACCGCGAGCCAGGCATTGGGGTGGTCTTTATCCTCCACAGCCACCCAGATATGGCCCTGGGAGTCAAAGCCGCTGGGATTATACAGGAATATCACCTTATATCCAAAATCGCGGTAAGTGCTATCCAACTTTTGAGAACCGTCATAGCACATTCCCAAAGGCGTTACGGGAAACATGACGTATCTACTGATCGTCTTCACAAATTCGGCGTTGTCGGTTAGGGCGTAAGTTGCATTGATCTGGATGGCATCGCCTGGTATCACCTGCACCGGTCCGGCCTTGGTGGTGGGGGGAGTCATCCACAGATCTGCAAGTCTTGGCGAAGCTCCGTTAGGTGTGAGATAGACCTCTTTGCCGACTTTTAGCTTGACGACGACTGAGGATTGATCCGGTGCCGGTTGTGCATCATAACCATGTGTTGCAAGAAAGAATGCTAAATCCTTCATAGTGATGCCTATATCCTCATAGCTGGATAGGAGCAGCCACAGATCATTTTCCTCAGATGCCTGGCAGGCTGAGGGACACATAATCATGAGCATTGATATCAGAATGATGGTTCCTCTCAACTCTACCTCGAATGGCATATATCCAGGCGGCACCTTATTTGTTCCGTATTTAAGTTAAGGATCATGTCTATAAAGATTTATTGTTTTTTCAATATGCTAATGAGGAAAAGAAGGTTCAAGTGAGATAGAAACCAAGATCCAAAGTAGGATTGCTGCTTATATCGGCCGCCCGTATTTAGCTATTTATTTAAGCAAAGAAACGCGGTCGCAAATCAGCTGCCGGACCACTGCAAACTGGTAGACAAAGCTATAATGGCAAATGAAAAATAAAAAACTTGCCGTTCGGCTCCTTTAGACTAGAACAAGCTAGTCAAGAAGGCGAGAGGCACTAAGAATAGTATTACGAATCCAATAACCATCAAACCGATTGCCAGCCCATTTCCACCTGCCATGAAGATCCTCCTACTGCATATTCTTTGGCTACTGCTTGGAAGAGGTAATATTAATTACTGTCGGAACCCTGGGCAAAGGCCAATACATTTAACTATCAATACCGGCAAGATTTATACCGTGCGATCTATCCAAAAGAGCCAAAGCAAGGCACAAGGGGCGAAGCTGGAGAAGCGAAAGGCAATCGGTGCAAGATTTGTGCTCTTGCGGCCGGCGGGCTACCCCCTGAAGAGCATATTTCAGGAGCATCCTGTCGTCTCTGACCCCAAGCTATTCGAGCTTTATGCCCAAGAACAGTGGTACGGAGAGAAACTGCTCCCTGGTAGCTACCTATTTGATAGCAGGCTTTATCCGGACTTTGCCTTCCAGGTGGTCAAAGTCTACCCCAGATATTCGGTGATGGGCTCACAGACCACCATCAAGGTAGAGCAAAAGGCTGAACCCAAGAATAAGGTAGTGTACGATGTCTGCTTTGATGATGTCATCGGCCAGGAGACGGCTAAGCGCAAGGTCAAGATAGTAGAAAAATTCCTAGCTGATCCGGAGAAATTTGGGCGGTGGGCTCCGCGCAACATTCTATTTTACGGTGTATCGGGGACTGGAAAGACCATGATCGCTAAAGCGCTCTCGGCCAAGACTGGGGTGCCTATGCTGGCAGTAAAGTCCACCAGCCTGATCGGAGAGTTCGTGGGCGAGGGGGCCCGGCAGATTCACAGCCTTTATGAAAAAGCCGCGGAGAATGCACCCTGCATCATATTCATCGATGAGCTGGATGCCATTGCACTCGACCGAAGGTATCAGGATCTAAGAGGCGATGTATCGGAGATCGTGAACTCTCTCCTAACAGAGATGGATGGAATCTCCAATCGAACTGGGGTTTGCACTATCGCGGCCACCAACCAGATAGAGGTTCTGGATGCATCGGTGCGGTCCCGTTTCGAGGAGGAGATCGAGTTCAAACTGCCAAGCCTTGAGGAGCGCTTGCGCCTATTGGAGAAGAATGCCGCCACCTTACCTCTCGCGATGGAGAACGTGAATCTGAGCGAGATTGCCCGCCAAACCGAGGGCTTTTCAGGACGGGATCTGGTAGAGAAGGTGCTCAAGGCAGCGCTTCACCATGCTATCATGGAGGAGTGCAACGTCACACAAAGGCATCTGGAAGAGACCATTCCCAAGGCCAGAAAGGAGTACCGCCAGCCTCCCAGAGAGATGTTCTCTTAGAGACAGGAAAAGGGCTATTGTGTCTCAAAGGAAGCCCTTTTGTACCCTTTAAGGGAATTACTAAAAGGACCCATCATGTGGCAGGAGATTTTAAACAAGTTTAAAAGGTTCCCGGCTCAGGAGAAGGTCATCCGTCTCATCCTGCAAAGGGGCTTTCAGATCAACGATGCCTCTCGCGTTGTATCGGGCCATATAGAGATTCCTCATGCCCAGATCGCCAAGGAGTTGAACGTGGACCGCCGGGTGGTGGACACCACCGCCCAGGCCATTCGCGAGGATGAGGATTTATGGAAGATCTTCAAGAATGTGCGCTCCATGACATTCTTAGGAGATGTGGCGCCTATTTTGGGCTTGGGTGTGATAGAAATTACGCCGGTCGATGCTGCCAAGACCGGCCTTCTGGGAGATGTGGCCAGTGCTGTGGCCAAAAACGGCCTTTCCATCCGCCAGGCCGTATCCGACGACCCATATTTTGTGGAGAGCCCCAAGCTCACCCTCATCACGGAAGGCAAAATCCCGGGAGACCTGGTGCGCCTGCTCATGGATATTGAGGGCGTAAAGAGGGTAACGGTATATTAGCGGGCCCAGGGAGCAGGTACAGGCAAATCCTGCCCGATTCAAGCCGATAGCCGATTCTGCTCGATAAATCAATGAGAGTTATTTGAATCGCTTTATCCCGATCTTAATAGCCCCAATAGCTCGCAGGCTTTGCATAGCTCCTTGACGCAGGGCTCGCCGCACTCTCGGCAGGCGGCAAGATCCATCTGTGCATAGCTGCCCTGCGCCTTCGCCGCGATCTTCTCAAATCCCTGCACTGTGGAATGCTTCGTGCCGGGAAACTGGCTCTCCAGGCAATTCATCATATCCCTCACATCCGCCCGCAGGGAGAGATTGGCATAGGGGCACTCCCGGGATTCCGAGAAGACTTCATTTACCATGCAATAGAGGGCGATCTCCTTTTCAGGCATCTCTCGAAGAGGCTTGATGCGGGGCACCAAGCCACTTTGAGCATGCCAAGGCCTAAAGCGCATCAGCCTCTCGAAATCACCCTTCAGATAGTTCATCATAATGGTCTGCGCCTCATCGTCCAGATTGTGGCCGGTGGCGACTTTATCTGCCCCCATGCGTTTTGCAGCTTTGTTGAGAGCGTTCTTGCGAAAGACACCGCAATAGGTGCAGGGCGCGACCTTTTTTCCCTGCACCATTTCGTCCAGGTCGTAGCCGTACTCCTCCCGGAAGGAGACGATATGCTGCTCGACTGCGAGCTTCTTGGCAATGGCTCTCGCCGCTTTTATGGTGTCATCCCTGTAACCGGCAATGCCCTCGTCCACGGTGACAGCCACAAGCTCTACATCCCTTTTCGCCAGGATCTTGCACAGGCAAAAGAGCAGAGCGGTGCTGTCCTTGCCCCCGCTCACGGCCACAGCAATGCGCTCGCCGTCCTTGACCATGTTGTTTTTATGCACAGTCTCTGCCACTCGTCTCTCAAAATCCTGGATGAAGTGGTCCTGGCAGAGGTGCTGCCCGGAGTAGCGCTGGGAGATAATAGCCCTCTCATTGCATTTGGAGCAAATCATGCCCGCACCCGCATCAGTAAGAAAAACCGTTTTGATTGGGCAATGGAATAATCTAGCCCTCTGTGAGTCCTCCGTGCGCTCTGTGTCTCTGTGGTGGCAGTCCGTAACCATTTGGTTATAACCAGTAGCTGACGACTATTCCACCACAGAGACACAGAGTTCACAGAGAACGCACAGAGAACGCTTCTTTGTGCCTTTGTGCCTTTGTGGTGAGCCACTGCATATCGATCACTACGAAGGCCGCCTTCAGTCAATCGCAAATCTCTCCGGGCAGGTGTAAACGGAAAGCCTCTTTCCTCGCAGAAAACCGACTATGCACAGGCCAGTTCTCTCGGCAATGGAGACGGCCAGGCTGGTGGTGGCCCCGCGCGAGACGATGATGGGAATGCCGGCCACAGAGCACTTCAAGGCCATGTCCGAGGATACCCGGCCCGTGCAGGCCACAAAGGTTCGGCAAAAGTCGAAATCCTGCTTCTGGATAAGCGCATAGCCGATGGCCTTATCCAGGGCATTGTGCCGACCGATGTCCTCGATGATGCAGATCGGTTCCTTTTCGCCGAAGAGGCCCACGGAATGCACTCCACCCGTAGCTATGTGTATCTCCGACTGGGAGATGGACTCCATGGCATCCTGAGCCTGCTGTTTTCCGATTCTCAGATCCGATTTTATTTCGGGAAGCTTGGACTCATCGAGAAAAGAAGCAATTCCGCCGCAGCCGCTCACAATCGGCCGCCTGGGGATGATGGCCCGCATGGGATGCTCGACTATAACGCGAGCCACGTTGCCCTCGATCTCCAGAGACTCGATCTCCAACGGTCCGCAAATAATCCTCTCGGAAAAAAGGTGGCCTGTGACAAACTCTTTTCTCATCTGGGGGCTGGTCATAGCGGTTACGAAATGCCGGCCGTTGATGAAGATGGAGAGGGGCACCTCTTCGACCACCTGGCAGATCGCTTCCTCTGCACTGGCACCGTCCAGCCTCAGACATTTGCACTCCTTGATCATTCCTTTGACTCCCATGCAGCCCCATCTGGCTCCATCTGGCTAGGCCATCCTGGCAATCTGCTCCAGCGTCGCCAGGAGCTTTTCAATCTCATCCTCAGTGTTATAAAGATAAAGCGAGGCGCGCACAGTGCCGTATTTAAGCCCAAGATGCTTCATTAAGGGAATGCAGCAGTGATGGCCGGAGCGAACCGAGATGCTCGATGCCTGGTCGAGCATGAGAGCCACCTCATGAGGCAGCAGGCCCTCTACAGCAAAGGAGACAACGCCGCCTCGCGCCCGCCTGCTTGAGCCGGGGCTCAAGCCATAGATCACTACGCCGTCTATCTCTTGCATGCCTTCCAGCAGCTTTGCCGTAAGCCTTTGCTCGTGATGGTGGATCGCCTCGACACCCACGCGAGTGAGATAATCAACCGCAGCACCTAGTCCAATGCCGGCCGAGATGTCGGGCGTGCCTGCTTCGAAGCCTTCATAGCCCTTCTTGATCTCATACCAGTTATCGCCGACATCCTGCACCATGCCCCCACCAACCATGAGCGGCTCGACCTCCCCTTCCGTCTTGATCCAGAGGACGCCTGTCCCCATGGGTGCAAGCATCTTGTGCCCGGAAAAGCAGAGAAAATCACAATCGATATCCATCACGTCTACGGGCATGTGGGGCACGGACTGGGCAGCGTCCACCAGCAGGGCAGAGCCCCGTTCCCTGCAGATTTTGCTGATCTCTTTTATGGGAAGGACCGTACCTAAAGCGTTGGAGAGCTGGCTTACTGCCACCAGCCGGGTGCCTTTGGCTATCGCCTTTTCATAGTCTGCCAGATCAATAATTCCCGTTTTGTCCGGCTTTATGACCTGTAGCTCTACGCCTTTCTCTTTTAGCCTCATCCAGGGCAAAAGATTGGAGTGGTGCTCCAGAAGGGTGGTGACGATGCGTTCCCCCTTCTTCCACAACATGCCGCGAGCGACAATGTTGATGGACTCAGTGGTATTCCTGGTGAAGACGGTCATGCCTTCTTGTCCGGCCCCGCCTATGAAGTCGGCGGCCTTGCGGTGGGCGTCCCGGTAGCGCTGATCGGCAAGCTGCGCCATCCGGTAAACGCCGCGGCCCACATTGGCCTTGTAGCTATGGTAGTAATCCAGGACAGCCCCCAAAACAGGCTCCGGAGTCAGGCTGGTGGAGGCACTGTCCAGGTAGATTACATCCTTCAGGATGGGAAAATCCTTTCTTATTTCCTGGACGTCCATAAGACCTCTTTCAAGGAACCCTCGTTCATGCTTCCGCTGCGAAAGCCCTGCAGATCCAGAGCGACATAGTCAAATCCGATTGCTTTGAGCATCTTGGCTATCTCATCGCTGCCATCAGTCGCCTTTGCCATATCCTGCTTTAAAAGCTCAATTCGGGCCATGCGGCCATGGACCCGCACCCGAAGCTGCAAAAAGCCCAGGCTTTTCAGGTATTCCTCCGCCTCTTCCACCATTGCAAGGGTCTCCTGTTTGATCGGCTCACCATAGGCAATTCGAGTGGCCAGGCAGGCCGAGGAAGGCTTGTTCCAGACGGACAGGTCCAGACTTTTTGCCAGGACGCGAATATCCTCTTTAGTTATGCGTGCCTCGACAAAAGGATGCCAGATTCCTTCTTCATCGCAAGCGGCAATTCCTGGCCGATAGTCTCCGTAATCAGAGAGGTTAACCCCATCGGCGATACAGCTTATGCCTTCCTTCTCCGCGATGCTTTTTAAAACAGCCGCGGACTTTTTCTTGCAGATGTAGCAGCGTGTGACTGGATTTTGCATAAACTGCTCTTCCATCAGGATGGAGAATTCTGCTACCTGATAATTCAGCCCCAGAGATTTTGCGAGAGCAATAGCCTGCAATAGCTCGCTTCTTGGCATGGTTTCGCTGTCCAATATGACGGCCAGGGCCTCGTCGCCCAGAACATCATGCGCCAACCTTGCCAGAAGGCTGCTGTCCACGCCTCCTGAGTAGGCCACGAGAAGCTTTCCCTTCTCCGCAATCCTCTTTTTGAGGTCTTTCAGCTTATCTGCCAGATTCATTCAGAGTCCCTTGCATTTGGTGGAAATGCAAGCAGTCTCATCGTCCTGTAGCATGCGGCAGATCCCGCAGATCCTCTTAACGAGTTCGCTGCCTTTTACTCTCTCCGCGATCAGGTCGTCGGCAAGCATTCCTATGGCCTGCCGGATGTCCTCCCGAAACTCGATGTTGTAGCCTCTCTTCTTGGATACGTACTGGGACACTGCCGGCGGCGTGATGCCTAGCATCTTAGAGACTTCTTTTTGGGATATTCCTCTCTTGATCAGCTCTTCGGCGATGGCCGCCCTGATGCTGGGAAGGACATCCCATACGATCTGTTCACATGGCGACTTCATTTGCATTAAACCCTCAAATCTGCGATCATTTTGCACTTATCACAATCGTTAATCAAATACTATACGCATATAAATCTTGCCGCGACCATATGAATCTAATCCTTTGGAATTCGATTCGAGATTAGGGATTGATTGCGGCGCAAGATATATCTGAATATAAAAATAATGTAAGATCTGCGTGCCCTGATCTGACCGATTCCTGTAGCGGATGCTCCAATGGAAGGATATGCTGCTGCGGCAAGTGCGTTTGCCAGGCAGTTTTTCCAAACGAAGAAACGGTCCGAAGACCACCTGGTGCCCGATACCCTACCACAGGATGCAAAACTTAACCTTCCAAAAGGCAAATAAACTTGCACGCCCTCGCCCTCCCCATGTCCCGCTTTCTCGTTGTCCTCGGCACCACCTCCCATTCCGGCAAGAGCACTCTTGTCGCCGCCCTCTGCCGCCTCCTCTCCGATCGCGGCTTTAAGGTCGCGCCCTTCAAGTCTCAGAACATGAGCCTCAACTCCTGGGTCACCCAGAACGGCTCGGAGATCGGCATAGCCCAGGCGGTGCAGGCCTGGGCAGCCCGTGTGGAGCCGACAGAGTTCATGAATCCCATCCTCCTCAAGCCCAAGGGTGACCGCACCTCTCAGGTCATCGTCCTGGGCAGGCCCGTGGCCGATAAATCGGCAGAGGAATACTACCGGGAGATCGAAGGGCTCAAGGAAGTGGTGGACCGATCGATCCAAGAGCTGGAGAAGGACTACGACTACATCGTAGTAGAAGGCGCGGGCGGAGCGGCAGAGATCAACCTCTTCGATAGGGATATCGCCAATATCTACGTGGCCCGCTACCTGCATGCCCCCATAATCCTGGTCGGGGATATCGAGAGAGGGGGTGTCTTCGCCAGCCTTTTCGGCACGGTGCAGCTTTTGCCCGAGGACATCAGGCCACTGGTTAAGGGCCTGGTGATCAACAAATTCCGGGGCGATCCTGCCATTTTGGGCTCTGGCCTGAAGATGCTGGAAGAACTCACCGGCGTGCCCATCTTGGGCGTCATGCCCTATCTGGATCTGGACATACCCTCCGAGGACTCCGTCTCATTGGGAGACAAGAAGGCCGGGCGGGCGGCGGGCGAGCAGGTCGATATCGCGGTGATAAGGCTGCCACGCATCAGCAACTTCACCGACTTCGAGCCCTTGGAGCGGCAGGCGCATGTCAGGTATGTGAACCTCTCGGATGATCTGGGCCGCCCGGATGCGGTGATCATTCCCGGAACCAAGAACACCGTCTCCGACCTGCGGGAGATGCAGGAAAAGGGCATGGCTGATCAGATAAAATCCCTGCCGGATACTCCGGTACTGGGCATCTGCGGAGGCTACCAGATGCTTGGACGCGAGATCATCGACTGCGGCGTTGAGGACACCGTGGGAACTGTTCCCTGCCTGGGCCTGCTGGATACTGTAACCCGCTTTGACCTTTATGAGAAGAGGACGATGCAGGTGAAGAAGCAGGTCACGGGCGGTGGGCCTATCCTGGAGCCGATCCGCGGCCAAATTGTCACAGGCTACGAGATTCACATGGGTGTGACCAGCTCCAACGGCCAGGCAGCCTTCGGAGACGACGGCGCGGTATCCGAAAGCGGAATTGTGATCGGCACCTACCTGCATGGCATCTTCGAGAATGAGAACTTTTGCAATGCTTTTCTCGATTTCCTCCGCCGCCGCAAAAATCCCGCGATAGAGCTAAGCTGCGTTCCCTCTAAGGCAGCTAAGGGAGAGGGCTTTGCTGAGCTGGCCGCGGCTGTAGAGTCAAACTTAGATATGGAGAAGATCTGGCGGATGATTGACCTGGATCTGCCCTCTAAGCCGTAAGAGATCTTCTCTTTCATCTTTCCCTCCGCTCGCCAATATCTTTTATTAGCTTGCGGTATTCTTCCTAAGCCAGATGAAACTGGGCGTGCTCTTCTCCGGGGGCAAGGACTCTGTCTTTGCTTGCCGCCGGGCTATGGAAAAGAACCAGGTAGCCTGCTTGATAACTCTGGTCTCGGAGAACCCTGACAGCTACATGTTCCACACGCCCAACATTCGCCGCACAGGCTTGCAGGCCAAGGCGCTTGACATTCCCTTGCTCACCTGGCCCACAGAGGGCGTCAAAGAGGGGGAGCTGGAGGATCTGTCGGCTGCAGTAGCCGCCGCCCGGGAGAGATACGCCGTCCAGGGAATAGTCACCGGAGCCATCGAGTCCATCTACCAGGCGGCGCGAGTACAGAGGATCTGCCGCGACCAGGATCTCTGGTGCTTTAATCCCCTCTGGCAGACAAATCAGATTGATTACCTCCGGAGGCTTTTAAAGGAAGACTTTTCGATCATCATATCCGGGGTCTATGCTTATCCCTTCGATGCTTCCTGGCTGGGCGCGCGATTGACGGAGGAGCGCATCCAAATGCTGGAGCGGCTCCAGAAAAAATACAAGATAAATCCCTCCGGCGAAGGCGGGGAGCTGGAGACCTTCGTCCTGGATGGCCCATTCTTCCAGAAGAGAATCGAGATCATGAAGGCATCCCAGAGCTATGCCAACTATCGGGGGCAGTTTGTCATAGAAGATATGCAACTGATGGAAAAACCTGTGAAGGGAATGAGTCCGGAAATGGAAGCGAAAATTCCGGATAACGAAGGACAAATTTCCAAGGAAATGATGCAGAGGAAAGGCCGCATCCTCCTGGTTGACCTGTGCTTCGAAAAAGATTCCTTATCCCAGTATGAATTTGTCCATCCCATTAGAGATACGCTGCAAAAAGCGGACTTTCTCTGCAACATTTTGCATTATACCGAGGTCAAGTCGCAGGCTCTTGCCGACCATGATAAAATCATCCTCTGCGGAACAGCCCTGGAGGACAATGTTTATGCCGATCATTTGCAGCTCTTCTCCTGGATAAAGGATTTGAAAAAGCCCATTTTGGGCATCTGCGCCGGCATGCAGATTATTGGTGCCGTCTATGGAGGATCGATAGTACCTCATCAGGCTATAGGCCTGGAAGAGATAGAGATCGTCCGGGCGTCACCGCTGCTGGGCGAGCCGCGGCAGATAGAAGGCTATCACCTTCATAACTATGCAGTGACATTGCCGAAGGGATTCATGCTCCTCGCGGGAAAAACGGATGCCTTCGAGGCTTTCCAGCACCACTCCCACCCCACCTACGGCATTATATTCCATCCTGAAGTGCGAAACCAATGGATATTGGAGCGTTTTGCCAATCTTTAGAATTGCCGGAAACCCCTTTCCTTCGAAACCGATTTATGTAATGAATCATCACTATTAGCACGCTATGCAAGACTACTCCCTCAATCAGTTCTTGGCCCTGGCCAAGACACCACCCCTGGACATCGAGATCTGCGATGTAACCCTTCGCGATGGTGAGCAGATGCCGGGAGTCGTCTTTCGCGCCGATGAAAAACTTGATATCGCTCTGCGGCTGGATGAGATCGGCGTCGAGGTTATAGAAGCTGGTTTTCCCGTCGTATCCGCGGCAGAGATGAATGCCGTAAAAGAGGTCTGCAACCTGGGACTTGATGCCAAGATCTCAGCACTCTGCCGGTCCGTCAAAAAAGATGTCGACGCGGCCATTGAATGCGGCGCCGACATGGTCAGCGTCTTCATCGCTACCTCTGATCTTCATCTCAAGTACAAACTGCACATGAGCTGTCCCGAAGCGATTTCATGCGCACTGCAGACAGTGGAGTACGCCAAGGATCATGGCCTGATTGTACGCTTCTCTGCGGAGGATGCCACGCGCACCGATTTTGAGATTTTAAAGAAGCTGTACAAGAAGGCAGAGGAGTACCATGCCGACTACATCAGCGTTGCCGATACAGTGGGGATCATGAATCCGCGCACGACGTATTACATGATAAGCGAGCTGAAAAAGGTTGTCAAGATCCCTATCTGCATGCACTGCCACGACGATCTGGGAATGGCCCTGGCCAATACTCTGGCCGGAGCGGAAGCTGGGGCAAAGCAGTTGCACACTACGGTAAACGGCATTGGTGAGAGGAGCGGCAACACGTCTTTAGAAGAGCTGCTGGTAACTCTGCGGCTGCATTACGACCTGGGGAGTTACGATCTCACCAAAATAAAGGACCTCTCCAAGCTGGTAGAGACCTACTCGGGAGTTCCCGTGGCCAGGAATAAGGCCGTAGTGGGCACGAATGCCTTTGCCCATGAGTCGGGAATTCATGTGGCGGCCGTGCTGGAAGAGCCCAGAACCTATGAGCTCTACTCTCCGGAAATGGTGGGCGCAGCCCGGCACATCATCATCGGCAAGCACACCGGAGCCAAGGCGCTCAAATACATCACCCAGAGAATGGGCTACTACTTAAAAGACAAGGAGCTTGGGGACCTCTCGGAACGGGTGAAGATGTGCAGCGAGTTCAAGCATCCCATAAACTGCGAGGAGCTGCGCAAGTTGATATTGAACATGGAGAATATCGAGGTTATTTATCCGGGGCCGTAATTGATTTGAGGGGCACGATCTATTTTATTGCCAAAGGATTTATGCAGGAGTCTCTTTTTACTTGAAGCAATGGCAACTAGGCCTTTCCTGAGCAAGCCGGCTTTACCAATAATGGTGATATTATGAGCCAGCGGCAGCTTCTGGCGAAACGAATTGGTCTGGTGGCCTTAACCAACCTGCTCGTGGAGCTCAACTCACTCATTATGCTCCCCCTTCTCACCAAGAACCTGCCAATATCCGAGTATGGCGTATGGGTTCAGATCTCAGTGACAATCGGCCTTGTTCCCGCTGTGGCCCTTCTTGGACTACCTTACTCCATGGTGAGGTTTCTGCCCTCTGCGAAAGGGAGAGAAAATATTCAGGAAATATTTTATTCGATGGCATGCGATAATCGCTCTTGTCGGACTGGCGGCAGCAACCGGTATTTATCTTCTGTCAGAGCCGATTGCATCAGCTCTTTTTGATGGCCGCCAGAATATTGTCCAAGCTCTTTCGCTATTGGTCTTTATAGAGTGCTTGATCAGCATTCCGTTTGCTTATTTCCGGAGCGTTCAGCAGATTAAAAAATACTCAGCATTTATTTTTGGGAAGGCATTTCTTCAGCCTGCTCCTGGTAATTTACTTCGTGCTCTCCGGAAAGGGAATTTTAGGAGCCGTGATCGGGCTGATATTCGCAGATATTCTGATATTCGTGGCGATGGTTTCGTTTGTAGTCTCGGATGTGGGAGCATCATTTCCTAAATTCAAGAACATCAGAGAGTACCTGGCCTTCGGCATGCCCACCATCCCTGGCAATCTATCAAGCTGGATTGTAAACTCGAGCAATCGCTATGTAATTGGGCTATTGATGGGGACAACCTTCGTGGGTTATTTTTCTCCGGGATATACATTGGGCAATATGATCAACTTGTTTATAGCTCCACTATCATTCATATTGCCTGCCGCGCTTTCCAAGCACTATGATGAGAATGAGACGGAAGAGGTGAGAGCTATCTTAGGATTCTCACTGAAATTTTTCCTGGCCCTGGGCATTCCTGCTGCCTTCGGACTATCTCTCTTATCCCGGCCCATATTGAATGTGCTTGTCCACACCGGAGATCGCGGCTCAGGGTTATATAGTAACGCCATTTATGGCATTAGGTGCTCTGTTTCTGGGAGCTTATGCCATAGTTGCGCAGATATTGGTCCTGGAAAAAAATACTGCACTCACCGGTAAAATCTGGATTATCGCCGCTATTCTGAATCTTGGTCTTAAGCTTTCTATTAATACCCTATATGGGAATAATCGGTGGCGCTATTGCTACATTGATATCATTCGCCTTTGTGTTTATTATTACAAGTTATTATGCCAAAAAATCAATAAAAATCTCTTTCCGCTTGAATTTTGTTGCTAAAAGCTTAGTAGCTTCGATGGTCATGTCTTTTCTACTACTCATACTAAGGCCGGAAGGTGTCGCAGGATTAGCTCTGTCCGTAGCGATCGGTGCTCTGATCTACTTTATCGTTTTATTGGTATTAAAAGGATTTACAATTGAGGAGATCGGGTTTGTCAGAAAGCTGCTATTTAATAAGTGAAATGGCGCGTGATATATCCATATTAAACCAACGACCAAGAAGACTTTAAATCCTGGTCGCGTATAGAACTTTCTAGTACATCTGGTGCTGCAATAATCCAAAGGGAATACAATGTTCGACGATCTTAATATCCTGGTCACGGGCGGAACAGGCTCTTTCGGCAGGAAGTTCACTGAGATAATGCTTCGCGAATACAGCCCCAGGAGGCTGGTAATCTTCAGCAGAGGCGAGCTCAAACAGCATGAGATGCGCCAGATATTTCCCGACACGGGAGACTCTCCGGTGCGTTACTTCATTGGCGATGTAAGAGACAAAGAGCGCCTTTACAGAGCGTTCAATAAAGTTGATGTGGTGATACATGCCGCAGCTCTAAAGCAGGTACCTGCTTGCGAATATAATCCCTTCGAAGCAGTTCAGACCAATATCATAGGTGCCAAGAATGTGATAGATGCGGCCATTGATCGCGGTGTAAAAAAGGTCATGGCCATTAGCACGGATAAAGCCGTCAATCCCATCAATCTTTATGGTGCGACCAAGCTATGCGCCGAGAAGATGTTCGTCCAGGCCAATGCCTATTCTGGCGTTGGAGGCACCAAGTTTTCTGTATGCCGCTATGGAAATGTTGTTGGCAGTCGTGGCAGCGTCATGCCCCTCTTCAAGAAACAACGCGAGTGTGGAACAGTCACGGTCACAGATCCTCGCATGACCAGGTTTTGGATCACCCTCAATCGAGGCGTTAGGTTTGTGATGCGATGCACAGAAGATATGCACGGCGGCGAGATATTCGTGCCCAAGATTCCCAGCTCCAAGATCATGGATCTGACGGAAGCGATGGCACCCGGATGTGCCGTAAACTACATCGGCATTAGGGGCGGAGAGAAGCTGCATGAGGTTCTTGTCTCTGAAGATGAGGCTCGCCATGCCGTTGTGCTGGATGATAAGTACGTGATCATGCCTACTCATCCCTGGTGGAAGGTGGAGAACTGGGCGGGCTCCAAGAGGATGGAAGAAGGCTCAAGCTATTCCAGTGACACCAACGAAGAGTGGTTATCCGTGGAGGAGTTGAGACGGCTTGGCGAGGGCGAAGAGTGAAGAAAAGCTGGCGATAGAGGGCGGAAGGCCGGTGCGCCAGACTTTTCTGCCCTATGGACATCAGAGCATCGATGAAGAGGACATTCAAGCAGTAGTTCGAGTCCTTCAATCCGACTGGATCACTACTGGCCCCAAGGTCATCGAATTTGAGGAAGCCTTTGCTGGTCGCGTAGGCGCAAAGCACGCGGTTGCCTTCAGCTCCGGCACTGCCGCCCTGCACGGTGCGGCCTATGCCGCCGGCCTGCAGCCGGGCGACGAGGCCATCACCACGCCCATGACCTTCTGCGCTACTGCTAATTGCATTCTCTACCAGGGAGCAACACCTGTATTTGCCGATGTTACTGCCGATACTTTAAACATTAATCCGGAAGACGTGGCAAGCCGCATAACGGAAAAAACGAAGGCCATCATACCGGTGGATTATGCCGGCCATCCGGCTGATCTCGATCCTATTCGGGAGCTGGCGGAGGAGAAGGACCTCATAGTAATCGAGGATGCCTGCCACGCCCTTGGTGCAGAACATAAAGGAAGACCGGTGGGCGGGATTTGTGATATGACCGTCTTCAGCTTTCATCCTGTCAAGCACATCACCACAGGAGAAGGCGGCATGGTTACCACCGATGATGATGAGATGGCAGCAAGGCTGCGGCGTTTTCGCAATCATGGGATAGAGGGCGATGCCCGGCAGCGCCAGGCAAAAGGGCAGTGGTATTATGAGATGGTGGATCTGGGCTACAATTATCGTCTCACAGATATCGGTTGTGCTCTGGGTCTGTCGCAGCTAAAGAAGCTGGATCAGAACCTCTCTCGCAGGCGAGAGATAGCCGCGTGCTATAATGCAGCATTAAAAGACATTCCTGGGATCATATTGCCGACGGTAAGAAAAGATGTGTCTTCCTGCCTGGCATCTGTATCCGATCCGGTTTGATCAATCATCTTTTCGTGCCGGACGGGCAGAGATCTTTGCTGCTCTGCGGGCTGAGAACATAGGCGTAAACGTCCACTATATCCCAGTTCATACTCATCCCTTTTACCGTCAACGCTTTGGCTATCATGGCGGCGAGTATCCTGTTGCAGAGGCAGCTTATGAGACACTTATATCCTTGCCCATGTTCCATGGCATGACTGATCAGGATGCAGAAAACGTAATCGATGCGATAGAGAAGGTGTTTGGGCATTATGCGATTTGAGTTGTTAAATAAACTCCGGTTCAGAGGCAGGTAAACGAAATGATAAAAAAACAGATCAGGCTTCGGAGTGGAGTGGAGCCTTTGGTCGTGAGTACACCGAACGAAATCCCCAATCCATCGAGGAGATGGAGGAGCTTTACACCAGGAATTATGGATTAACCAGGACGGAGCTGAATCGGAGATTTCTGGATAATCTGGATCGCTCAATGAGGATTTTGGAGGTAGGATCAAATGTCGGCAATCAGCTCCTCAGTCTGCAAAGGATGGGCTTTGGGGCCCTTTACGGCATTGAACTGCAAAGCTATGCCGTCGAGATCTCTAAATCGAAAAGCAAGAATATCAACATCATTCAGGGGGATGCATCCGATATACCCTTCAAGGATGGCTATTTTGATATGGTCTTCACTTCCGGCGTCCTCATCCACATAGATCCAAATAATTTGCCATGTGTCCTAAGGGAGATTCATAGGTGCACAAAGAAATACATCTTTGGCTTTGAGTACTATTCGGACGAGACCAAAGATATCCCTTATCGAGGTAAAAGCAATCTTCTTTGGAAGGCAGATTTTGCGAAAAAGTACGTAGATCTGTTTAATGATCTGACTCTTGTAAAAGAAGAGCGCATCAAATATCTAGGAAATGAAAATATAGATGCCATGTTTCTCTTGAAAAAGAATTACTGATATGAAAATCGTAGCCATAGTCCAGGCCCGCATGGGGAGTACTCGCCTGCCGGGCAAAGCTCTAAAGGACCTTCATGGCAGGACCATGCTGGCCAGAGTAGTCCGGCGGGCGTTGCGCTCTGCCTTAATTGACAAGTTGGTTGTGGCAACCACCGAGAAAAAAGCCGATGATGTCATAGTCTCTGAGTGCGATTCGTTGGGCATCTCTTGCTTCCGGGGCTCGGAAGATGACGTTCTTGATCGATACTATCAGGCAGCCAGGGCTTTTTCCGCAGACCTCATAGTGCGTATAACTTCGGACTGCCCGCTCATCGATCCGGAAATTATCGATCGTGTCGTGCAGGCCTTTTTAGATAACTGCCCGGACTATGCCAGCAATACCATTGAGAGTACATATCCTCGCGGCCTGGATGTGGAGGTCTTCGCCTTTGACGCCCTAAAAAAAGCATGGTGTGAAGCCTCCATGGATTTCCAGCACGTGCACGTAACGCCTTACATCTATCTGCATCCAGATCAGTTCAGAATACATCTCGGTAAGCGGGGATAAGAACTGGAGTCATTACCGATGGACAGTTGACACCAGTGAGGATCTGGCCCTTATTCGAGCCGTCTACGCGAAGATCGACCGAGACGACCTTTTCTCGTGGAGAGATGTGCTGGAACTCTTCAAGAGAGAGCCAAATTTGGCTGAAGTAAACCGTCACATACGTCAGAAGTCTCTGGAGGAGTGCTGAGAATGGTCCCAACACTGCTAATTCGGGCAGATGCCAGCCAGGAGATGGGAACCGGCCACGTCATGCGCTGCCTGGCCCTAGCCCTGGCATGGAAGGATGCCGGAGGAAGTGCGATTTTTGCCATGGCTGGAGAAATGCCGGAAATTGAGCGTCGTTTGATGGGAGACGGTTTTAGCAGTTCATCATATCATTGCTGAACCTGGCAGTGAAAAAGACGCAGCTCTAACCGTCGATCTGGCAATTTCGCAAAATGCCTGCTTCGTGGTGGTGGACGGCTATCAATTCTGTTCAGAATATCAAATGAGTCTAAAGAAGGCAAGACTGCATTCACTCTTCATCGATGATTATGGACATGCCGAATTCTACTCGGCTGATTTGGTTTTGAACCAAAATATCTATGCCCAAGAAGAGCTTTATAAAGATCGAGATTTTAAAACTAAGCTTCTGCTTGGATCGTCCTTTGTTCTTCTGCGCAGGGAATTTTTGTCCTGGCGCAATCGGATAAGGAAGAATCCAGACAAAGCCTGCAAGATACTGGTCACTTTGGGTGGCAGCGATCCCGACAATGTAACTTTAAAGATTTTAAGCTCACTGCGAAGCCTAACTGCTAATGGAATAGAAGTGGTAGTAGTGGTAGGAGTAGGCAATAATCACAATACCGCATTGCAGGCGGCAGCAAAACTGTCACAAGTCCCTGTCCGCCATGTTAGGAATGCCTCGAATATGCCGGAACTCATGTCATGGGCGGATATGGCCATAATATCAGGGGGCACCACATCTTATGAGACGGCGTTCATGGGTTTACCTAGCCTGATTGTAATAATCGCGGCAAATCAAGTTCAGGTTGCAGAAAAGTTTGCAGAGATCCACGCGGCAACAAACCTTGGTTGGCATCATGACTTGAGTCGTGCGTGTATTCAAAAAAAGGTTGAGGACTTGCGGGTCAATTTCACGGCTAGAGATTCAATGTCTCGTATCGGCAGGCAACTTGTGGACGGGCGGGGAACTACTAGGGTTATCGAGGCTATTTTGAGGAAAGTCATCAAGGTCCGGAAAGCAGTTGAAAGCGACTGCGAGCAGATATATAAATGGGCCAATGATGAAGATACGCGAGCTGCCTCATTCAATTCTGGTCCCATCGAATGGGATACGCATCGCAATTGGTTCTCGCAGCGACTTCAGGACTCCAATTGCCTATTGCTTTTTTGCAGCGATGACAAGGGAAAATCTCTGGGTATGGTTCGCTTTGATCTTGACGGAGATGAAGCAATAATAAGCATAAACCTTGATCCAAATATGAGAGGACAAGGGCTGGCAGGTTTTATTATTATCAGGGCTATAGATGAGATGCTTAAGAGATGCAGCATTTTCAAAGTGAGCGCATTTATAAAGCCGCAAAACCATCGATCAGCGAAAGTATTCGAAAGAGCGGGCTTTTCCGAAATAGGCCCAACTACCATCAACGGAATTAGAGCCCGGCACTATATGATAGATAGACAATGAGGATCTGATTAGCTAATCACCTTCCAAATATGCAGCAGGCGATGAAAATGTCTTTCGTGAACATAGCAGGCAGAATTATTGGCGTAGGGCAGCGGGTTTACATTATTGCCGAGATATCGGCCAACCATAACCAGAGCTACGATGAGGCGGTAAAACTAATTCGTGCGGCAAAGCAAGCCGGTGCGGATGCCGTCAAGCTGCAGACCTATACCCCCGACACCATAACAATAGACTGCCACAGTGAGCTTTTCCGCATTGGCAAGGGGAGCCTTTGGGGGGGCAAGTTCCTTTACGATCTCTACGGCGAGGCTTATACCCCATGGGAATGGCATGCAAGATTGTTTGAAGAGGCGAGAGCGCAGGAAATGGATATATTCTCCACGGCCTTTGATCCATCGGCCGTAGATTTCCTGGAAGAGCTGTCTGCTCCCGTGCACAAGATTGCCTCCTTTGAAATCGTAGATATCCCTCTCATCGAGAAGATGGCGGCCACCGGCAAGCCCTTGATTATTTCCACAGGCATGGCCACCTTGGGAGAAATAGAAGAGGCGGTGCAAGCGGCGCGCGGGGCCGGAGCAAAAGAGATTGCCCTACTCAAATGCACCAGCGCCTATCCTGCCCCTGTAGAGGAGATGAACCTGCGCACCATTCCCCACCTCGCGGAGGCATTCAGCTTGCCGGTGGGCCTCTCGGACCACACACTGGGCATAGAGGTGCCCGTGGCCGCGGTCTGTATGGGTGCATGCATAATCGAAAAGCATTTTACCCTTTCCAGGTCCAAGCCCGGTCCGGACAATGCTTTTTCCCTTGAGCCGCAGGAGTTTGCCGGCATGGTCAAAGCCATACGTGTAGCTGAGAAGGCCTTAGGGAAAGTGCACTACGGCGTCAGCGCGCGGGAGGGCGAGTGCAGAGTCTTCCGAAAATCTCTCTTTATTGCAAAGGATGTTAAAGAGGGAGAGATTTTAACATCCGAAAATGTCCGGTCAGTACGTCCCGGCTACGGCCTTCACCCAAGGCATTTGAAGGACGTGCTTGGCAGGCGCGTTGCCCATGACTTGGCTAAGGGTACACCTCTGACTTTGGATATGCTGAGCTGGCGATAGAATATGACACCCTGCATTGAAATCCATTCTTTATCCTTGGATTTATTTACTCCTTATTTTATGATCTCATATCTGCTAATTTAATCAGAAGGCTTACAACCCTGTCTGTTGCCAATCCATCTACTTTGCAAAGATAGTCTTCCACATACCTGGACCGATTCAAAGCAAGTTCTGAATCATCAGCCAGCAGCTTCAAAATGCCGTCTTTCAGATCATCTTTGGTATATATGCCTAAGGCCACGCCTTCTTGAACATACTCCACAGGATCTGATTCCCCGCTGAGATTTAAAATTATTACCGGCTTATTCAGGGCCACTGCTTCCATAACTGTAGTAGAAGCTTTGGCAATAACCAGGTCGCAGATGAAAAGCTGTTCATAGGTGTCCGAATTCCTGGGAGCAATAAAGCAATTTATTTGGCAATCTTCAATGTAACGTCTAATTATCTCTGTGTACCTTTCTCCCTCGGCCGGATGCTGCTTTATGATCATGGTGATGCCCCGAAGATCCTTCATGACGCCGAATACCGCCTGATAGTTTGCGGTATTCTCTTCCTCACTTAATGCATGGCACTGAGTGGTCCAAAGGACTATTTTGCTATCGGGATCTATTTTATGCATTTTCAAAAATTCCGTTTTTGAATATATCTCAGAGGCATAGCCTAGAACATCGTATCTAGGAAGGCCCGTAATCAATACATTTTCTGCTTCATTGTATCTTTCTTTCAGTTTTGCGAAGACTCGGCCCGAGGATAAAAAGAAATCCGGTATGATGCGTTGTTCTTGAAAGATGAATTCCTTGCACTCTTCTAAATAATCTGCCATCCTCGCAGATTGAAGTATAACTATTTTAGCGTCGTTATTCAGAGGCCTGGTATACATGCAATCATCATTTGATGCTATCACCTTGGGCCTCATCATAGAAAGCATATTTGCCATGCTGTATCCCATTAACGCGATTCGCAGGAAAATTCTTGGGTGGAAAAAATAGGATGCAGTCGATGCCACATGGTTGCAGTTTATAGCCTCAAGTCTTTTCAAAATGTTCCTCTTAAAAAGAATCCATTTTAGGGAACTCTTGATGGTGATATGCATCGACCGTGTGATGTCCGGCAAAGCTGCAAAATAATATTTATCGTAGCTATCATCGATGATATACATCTGGAGTCTACATTCAGGATGACTTTTCATTAACTCATCCATTACACTGTAAAAAATGTAATCTCCTTTCAAGTAGCCTGACTTTACCTTTGCTTTCACCTGCCGGTTTCTAGATATGAATAGAAAGTCAACCTGATCTCTCTTTTTTTTTTCTGCGATCCTTTTTATCAGGGTGAGTATTTTACTGAGATTTGAACTCTTGGAAGGTTCAATAACAGGCTTGTACTTTGGATTTGATTTTAGCAAAGTTATGTAGTTAATATATTCATTTATAAACAAGTACCTGATTGAAAAGACGCCTACCTCTCCTTGGAGCACTTCTTGAAAACCGCGGTCCTGCAAAGCTATCCTTAGCTCTGTAGTGTAATTGCTTTCAAAGAGGGATTTGGAGTCAATTATGTCTTTCGGCATTATTTATCCATGCTCCGCTAATACATCCTTATACAAAATTGCAATCCTTTCCGCAACATTATTCCACTTAAACTGATCCGCATAATTCAAAATATATCCGGCATTCCAATCGCGATCAAGAGCTTTGAGCATAGCCTTTGCCAATCCGTTCACATCCCCCGCTTCTACAAGAATGCCTAATTTCTTATCAACAATAATCTCCTCACTGCCACCGTTGCAAGTTGCAACTACAGGTTTTCCGCAAGCCATAGCCTCGATCTGAACTATTCCGAAGCTTTCGCTTAAGCTAGGCAATACAAAGATGTCACAGCAATTCATCCAAAGGACTATTTCTTCAACGGATTTGTTGCCGCCCACTAAAATAACGTTATCCTGTAAACCATTTTGATCTATTAACAATTGAAGGAAATTTTGGAGAGATCCTTTTCCAATAATGTAAAGAGCTACATCTTTCTTGGATGCAGCGACGGTTTTCATGGCATGGATTAAATATTCTTGGCCTTTATATATCTCAAGTGCCGCAAGATTTAATAGTATCTTCTTATCTTGAGGCAAGTCCAACTGCTCCCTGGCTGTTCTCTTATCCATTGGTTTGAACTGCTTTGCAGAAAAGCCATTGGGAATATTGACCAGCTTTGATTTGTCTATATTTATCTTCTCAAGCTCTAAGAGATCTGCGCTGTTGACTCTGATTATCCGATCAGCATTTCGCCAGGCATAAAGGAACCTTTCTTCGCATGATGCGATCTCTCCGAGAAACCAGTTTCTGTCTTCGTGAACGGTCAAGACTAGGCTCTTGCCATAAGACTCCTTGATTTTTGCACCGACATATCCTGATGGGAAGGTGAAATGGGCATGAATCAGATCGAAATCTAATTCATTTTTTTCTATCACTCGTTTTGCGCTTCTCAGTCCGTCATCCCCTCTTCGCTTCCGGGAAAATTCAAGAGGCAGCGCCCAAGGCCTGGCAAAATATACTTCTACATTATCATATTTGTAGTCCTCTGCATAGCCATCCCACCGTCCTTTGCTATCCATAAAGTCAAAGTGGGAGAGAAACTTTGGCACAAAAGGCGCAAGAGATATGACGTATACTTTTTTTACGTAATCTTTCAGGCATTCTATCTGGTTTTTTACGAAAGATGAGCTTATCGGATCTTTGGCATGCGGGTATCTGTCGGATAGCACCAGAAGGTTGCAGTCTCTAAGCTCTTTCGTGTTACATCACCCTGTGCTTTGGCGAATCTATGAATATTCTAAGCCACATCTCAATGCTCACTATTCTCCACAGCGTTTCCTCGTGATTTTTCTTGCCGCTCGTGTGTTCCGCAAGCAACTTCTTCCTGGCTCCAGTACGCAGAACCACCCATTACTAATTCTGCTTTCCAGTACTTCCTGACCTTGAACTCCTCTGAATTGATCAGCTTTTCCATAAGCAAAGCAAAATCTGAAGACCTCATCCAGGATTCGTCAGGTGTGGCAAAGCCTATCTTGTCCTTCCTCCCCAGTATCCTTTCCGATACCAGTCCTTTCATCGCTTTTCTCAGGATGTATTTGGTCGTTCCCTTTTTAATCTTGTAGCCGGAGGGAAGTGACATGGCCAGTTCCACCAGCCGGTAATCGAGAAACGGCACACGAGACTCTATGGACCAGCGCATGGAGTTCTTGTCCTCGTACCTGAGCAGTTGTGGAATGCTGTAACGGGTCAGATCGCTATGTAGTGCCCGGTTCAAATCAAAGCCCCTCTCTGTCAGCGGATTGGCCAGCACAACTTTATCAAACCCTTTCAGGTACTTCAATCGAGAAAGCCACAGGTTCTGAAGTATTCCCTGTGAAAGCCCCAGATTGCTGAGCAATGTCATGGCCGGAAAAAGCACCATGTCCTGGAGCTTGCTTTTCATCCTCTTTGCCGTCTCTATAGCTTCCCCCATTCGGAGATGGAGCAGAGACTCAAAAAGGTAGTACTTATAATATATAAAATATCCAGCAAAAATCTCATCGCTACCCTGGCCGTCCAGCAGCACCTTCATGCCGCTTCTATTGGCCAGCTGCATCACTTTATACTGCCCGTAGATGCTCAAGGATCCGAATGGTTCCTCTTGCGTCCAGATCAAATCATTCAGATCCTTCAAGAGATCATCTGAGGTCGGGCTTACCTTGTGCGCCTCGACTTTTGCGGCTGCCACCACCTCATTTATAAACGAGGATTCATCCTGCTTTTTGCCGGGAAAGACCATAGAGAAGGTCTTTATCTCACTCTTCTCGCTGTTTTTTCTCATGGCGTGGACAATGGAAGAAGAGTCGATGCCACCGCTCAAGCAGGAGCCCACAGGCACATCGGAGATAAGACGATAGCGCACACTATCCTCAAACAGCTCATGTATCCTCTTTGCCGCATCTTCTTCCGAAATCCTCTGGGTCGCCGACAGCCTCCCGTCCAGATCATACCACCTAAATTTCTTCGTCGTGCCTTCGGAGAGGTCATATATCATGCTCTCACCTGGCATAAGCCTGTTAATGCCCTGAAAGAACGTCTCTGGCGAATGGTCCACAAAGCCTAATATCAGGAAATCGTATACTACTTTATCATTGGGAATTCTACTTATGGAGTGCTGCAAGATGCCCTTGATCTCTGAGGAGAAGATCAGGCCTTTTTCATCTTGGCAGAAATAGAACGGTTTTACACCGAACCGATCACGAGAGAAGAAGATTGTTCCCATATTCTTATCGTAAATGGCAAAGGCCCACATGCCGTTGAACCTCTCCACGCAGCCAGTTCCCCACTCCTCATAGGCATGAATTATGACCTCTGTGTCGGAATTGGATGAGAAGCGGTGGCCTGCCTTCTCCAAGAGGGGCCTGATCTCCTGGAAGTTATAAATCTCGCCATTGAATACAATCCAGATGCTTTCATCCTCATTGCACTTGGGCTGCCTTCCGGCAGGGGAGAGGTCAATGATCGCGAGCCTGCAGTGGCCCAGAGATACCTTATCGTCGATATAGGTGCTCTGATCATCTGGCCCGCGGTGCTGTAGGACCAAGTTCATCTTCTCTATCAGATCCGCATCCTTCCAGGTAAATCCGTTAATGCCGCACATCAAAATTGCCACTCACAGAGGCTTTCCGCCTCCAATTCCTGGCCAAGAGAATTCATGCCGCCTTCCTCAGGACATCTTCATAACTGCTGGCAATCTCTCTCCAGTCGTACTTCTCGGCCAGGGACCTGTATCTCTTCTCATCGATTCCTGCAGCCAAGACGTTCTTTACCTGCAATGTGAAGCTCTTCACATCATCGTAGTAGTATATCTCATCTCCCAGCAGCTTTTCCAGAGAGATCATGCGGCTGGAGAGCACCGGCCTGCCGCAGGCCAGATAATTGAAGACCTTGCCCCCCGCGGCGTACTCGTTCTTCTTCATCATCTTCAGGGGATTGAGACCTATATCCATAGCAGAAATATAGCGAGACAGCTCGGCATACTTCACCGCGCCCGTGAAGACTATCCTGTCCTTAACACCCAGATCTTCTGCCATCTTCTTTATTCGGTCCCCATAATCGGTAAAAAGCCCCGGCCCTACAACGAGCAAAGTTGCATCGATGTGCGGCAGAGCCGACACAACGGTCTCCAGATCCACCCAGTGCTCGAGCGAGCCCACGTAGCCCAGGACCACACCCGTCAGGCCCAGGGATTTCTTGGCTTCCTGCATGGAAAGTGGCTTGAGAAGCTTTGTATCCACGCCATTGGGGATCACAGCTATGTCTTTTACACCCAGGTCCCGCAGAAATTCCGAAAGCTCACGGGTAATTGTAATGACGGAGTGGGCATGGCGGAGATTGTATTTGGTGATGAGGCTTACCACCTGCTTGACGATCTCACCCAGGGCCGATCCGGGATAGTAAATCGATGCCGATTCCTCCAGATGATCCAGATAGTCGAATACGACTGGCGAGTGCGCGAAGTTTGCGGCAAAGGATGGCAAAATATTGGTGGAGAGGATAACGTCTATGTCCAGCTTCTTCACAATGCTTCTGATTTTCCATAAGTGATATGGGAAGTTCAATAGGTAATAGAGAGAAGGGTCATCGACCTTAATCCAGCTCGCTTCCACCAGCCTGCATTTCGTTTCCCTTGCCTCAAGATTCGAAAACCTCTTCAGGCCGAAATGCAGCACATACACATCGTGCTCCTCGGCCAGAGAATCGAAGATGAAATTGAGCCGATTGGGAACTGGATGCCTGATCCAGTCTGTCGTGGGTATTACCAGTATCTTCATCTTATCTTTCGTCTCGCCTGCTGTTTTATTAGCTGCTCCTATAAAAGCCTGGGCCTGTTCATCTCTATTCATATTTTTTGAGAATTATTGACCGAAAAGATCTAAAGCAAGCCGTGCTTGATGTATCAGTTCTAGATATCCAGGCTGTGATAGATTTGAAGGGTGTCATATTGGCGGCTGGAGAAGGCCGCAGATGCAGGCCACTTACCCAGACCAGATCCAAGGTCATGCTTCCTGTGGGAAACCGTCCTTTCATGGAGCACGTCATTTCGGCTCTGGCTGCAAACGGCATTCGAGATCTCTACATTGTAGTGGGCTATCAGAAAGAAAGGGTCATGGACTATTTCGAGGATGGTCTTGATTTTGGCGTAAAGATCACTTACCTCGAACAAAATGAGCTTTTGGGGACGGCTCATGCCCTGCGCAAAGCTGAAAGCTATGTGAATGAGGAATTTCTCGTGGTCAACGGAGACAATCTCATAGATGCAAGGGCGGTCAAGGAGCTGATCTCGGCCAAGGGAGATAACGTGATATTGGCTGCTCTTCGCCGGCATTCCGGCGACTACGGGGTCTTAATGATCGAACAGGAGAGAGTAAAGGCAATAATCGAGAAGCCGGGAAGGCCATGTTCCGGAATTCTCAATACGGGAGCCTACAAATTCAGTCCTGCCATCTTTGAAGATCTTCGCCATACTCCCATATCGGAGCGAGGATCTTACGAGCTGACCGAGACCATATCTCAGATGATCGCGGATGGAAAAGAGATCGTACCCCAGATCAGCAAAGGCATATGGGCAGATGCCATATTTGCCTGGGATCTTCTCAATGCCAACAACCTGGCTTTGGGCATGCAGGATACAAAGATCGCTGGGGAGGTGGAAGAGGGCGTCAGGATCAAAGGCCCGGTGGAGGTGGGCGAGGGCAGCATTATCCGCTCCGGATCTTATCTGGTGGGCCCGGTCTGTATCGGCGAGGACTGCGATATAGGTCCCGGTGCCATCATCCTGCCGTCTACTTCCGTAGGTGACTCGGCCAGGATCGGTTCACATTCTGAGGTAAGAAACAGCATAATCATGAATGATGCCAGGATCGGCTCCGGGTCTATTATTTCCGACTCGATTATAGGAGCAAGCTGCACTTTAGGAGACCAACTGGCCATCGAGACGGGGCCCTGTGTGGTAGAGGTGGAGGAAGCTTTTCAAAGGGCTGAGTTCGGGGCTATATTTGCCGATGATGTGACTGCAGGAAGCAGAGTTCTGGTCAGCCCGGGAACGGTTGTGGGCACGGGTGCGCGTATAGGCTCGGGCTCGTCTATTCGCGGCTGGATTGAGAGGGAGAGCAGGGTGATAAGCTGATGTGCGGAATTGTGGCTTATATCGGTGACCAGTTGGCAGGACCAATTCTCTTTGATACGCTGAAAAGGCTGGAGTATAGAGGTTATGATTCGGCGGGAGTGGCGATAAAGTCTGATGGGGAGATTGAGGTCCTGAAGTCTGCCGGGCGAATAGCAGATCTGGAAAAGGTCTACGAGAGTCTGGGCAGTCCGGGAGAGAGAATGGGCATCGGCCATACCCGCTGGGCAACGCACGGGCGGCCGAGCGATCAAAATGCGCATCCTCATACCTCCGGAGAGATCGCCATAGTGCATAACGGCATAATTGAGAACTATCTGGATCTAAGAGAGCTTTTGACGGAGATGGGCTATGTGTTTTCTTCCGAGACGGACAGCGAGGCCCTGGCGCATCTTATTCACTTTTATTATAAGGGCGATCTTTACGCAGCCGTTTGCAAGGCTTTGGAGCATGTGGAAGGCTCTTATGCCGTGGCCGTGCTGGCAGCCAGCTCGCCGTACCTCGTCTGCGCCAGAAAGGACAGCCCTCTGGTGCTGGGCAAGGGCGAGAGCGCAGTCTACGTAGCATCCGATGTTCCTGCGCTTCTTCCTTATACCAAAGACATCATCCGCATGAAGGACGGCGAGGTCGCCCGCATCTATGCGGATCGGGTTGAGATGATGGATCGAGAAGGCCAGCCCCGCCAGGTTGAGATCGAGCGTGTCACCTGGGATGCCAACGCCGCAGAAAAGGGCGGCTATCCTCATTTCATGCTCAAAGAGATCCATGAGCAGCCGCGGGGAATTCGCGAGACCATCGCCGGACGCATTTCGGAGATCGATGGGGATGTACGACTCAAATTGGGCATGGACGACGAGGAGATAAAAGGCCTGGAAAGGCTGACCGTCATCGCCTGCGGCACATCCTATCATGCCGGCATGCTGGCCAAGAACCTGTTTGCTCGCGTGGCCGGCCTGCCTGTTGATGTAGAGGTAGCATCCGAGTTTTTGAACCTTCAGGTGCGGCCCAGAACTCTCCTTTTGGGCATCACTCAGTCCGGAGAGACAGCAGATACACTTATGGCGCTGAAGAAGGCCAAGACCTGCGGCGGACGAAGCCTGGCCATAACCAATGTGGTGGGCTCAACTGTGACCGAGCTGGTGGACGGCACGATTTACACTCGCTGCGGCCCGGAGATCGGCGTGGCTGCTACCAAGACCTTCACCGCTCAGCTCGTGGCCATCATCCTGCTGGCTGTACGTCTGGGCCGGGCTCGTGGCCATCTGACGCCCGATCAGGCGAGAAAGATGCTTATTGAGCTGACCAAACTCCCTGGCCTGGTGCAGAGGGTTTTAGAGAAGAGGGGGGAGATCAAAGAGATCGCTGAGCTTTATGCGGGCGCAAGCTGCTATTTCTTCATCGGCAGGGACTATCTCTATCCGATCTCTCTGGAAGGCGCGCTGAAGATGAAGGAGATCGCCTACATCCCATCGGAGGGCTACGCAGGAGGCGAGCTCAAGCACGGGCCTCTGGCATTGATTACGGAAAAGACGCCGGTAGTGGCGCTGGCCACCTGTGGCAAGAAGATTCAGTCCAATATCAAAGAGGTCAGAGCACGTGGCGCAGATGTAATTGCCCTGGCCACAGAAGGAGACCCGGATATCGCCAAGGTGGCAAGTCGTGTGATTGAGCTGCCGGAGACAGAGCCCATCTACTCTGCAGTGCTGTGCACTGTGGCCGTGCAGCTTCTCTCCTATTATACGGCAAACAAGCTCGGCCTGCCCATTGATAAGCCTCGTAACCTTGCCAAGTGCGTGACGGTGGAGTAAGGTCTCCTTTTTTTGCTGAGCCGCTCAAAATTAGCAGGCCATTTTTTTTTCTTCCAGCTTGCATCCAGCACGCTCTTGGTCATGTAAGGTTTCTTTTCGATAAGATTCTTGATATCTATATCTTCCAGGCAGATTATGTCATAATCGTTCACTATCTGATGGCTGAGTTGGTGAGCAAAGTTATCTCTGAGATTACCAAGTCGTTCATAGATATGACTGACTTTCTTGGCAGCTTTCTTGCGTTCTGGTGATCTATGGGGGAGTTTATCTTTCTTGCTTTGTTCCGTGGAAAGTTTCTCTTCACAAGCTGCTAGATATCTTTGGTTTGCTACAAAAGTACCATCTGACAGAACGACAAAATTGGATATCCCCACGTCAATGCCTACTGCTTTCTCGGAATCTGGTACGGCATCTTTGGGTGCATCTTCTACCAAGAATGAGACATACCATTTTTTGGTAGCTGATCTTCTTATGGTCAGCCTCTTAATGGTTCCTTCAACTTTCCTATGCAACCAAACCTTTAGATCTCCGATCTTGGAAAGATGCAAAACGTTATCCTTGAACTTATCGTTCTAAAGGCTCTCGTAAACCTCTCTGATAATCTGGTCGTTCCCATCCCAGAACCTGTAATCCTCTGCCAAGAGCCTCTCAGGCTCTCGCATGAGATTCTCCCGTACCGCCTCCTCCAGCTTTTCTGCCTTCACAATCACCAGGTTCTTTCTCTTTTCCACCATGGTCACGCCGGATGCCACTACCACCTTCCCCATGGCCAGGTACTCATTGAGCTTCCAGACGCTCTTGTCCGTGGAATAGGGGGTGAGCGCGTCCTCCTCACGTGGAATCAGGCAGAGCCTGGCATTGTTAATTAGGGCTGCAACTTTCTCATGTGGCTGCCAGCCCAGGTTCTTAACATTACCGGGCTTTCTCCAGAGATACCAATCGGCAAAAGGCCCACTGCCCACAATCCAAAACTCCCGTTCGGGTATTGCCCGGGCAACCTCCAGAAGCTTTCCAATCCCCTCCTGGGTGCAGATGCGTCCTATGAATACAATGGGCTCTCTTCCCGGCTCGATCGCAAATTCCTGGCTATCGATCTTTGCCCCTTTTGTGCAGAAAGAACGATGAGGATAGTTGGGAATCACCTGAACTTTCTTATCGGGGGCATAACCCTGCACTTTTCTTCCGAGAGGCTCGTTGACTGTAGTGATGACATCTGCAGAATTTGCCAGTTCTCTTTCAAAGTGCTCGGCAAGTATCCTACCAGGCGCGCCGAAGGTCTGAGCAAGCTCAATGCCCCAGGGAGACCTGTAGTCGTAGATTAGCTTTCGGAAGCCTTGGCCCCGCAGCTTCGCAAAGTTGTGATAAATCACATCGGGAACGTTAAAGATATGGACCACATCAGGTTTCCTCTCTTTTGCGATCTTCTTCGCCAATCCGGCAATTCTGATCCAATTTTTTGTGCCGAAACTGGGAATGATCACCTCATGTCCCTGGGATTTGAGAGTGCCCGCGAACATATTCAGCCGCGTGGTCCTCTCCGGCTGATTGGCTAAAAGAAGTACTTTCAAGATCCACCTGTTTTTTCATGCAAAATGTTTTCCACCAAATCCACGATCTTGATGCTTGCATCGCCCTTTCCGAATACATCCTGACGCTCATGGCTGGGCTCAAAGCATCTGGCTAATGAAATGATCTTCTCCCGGTTCGGGCCAACAAGAACATTCCACCCATCCTCTACTGTTTCCACCCATTCAGTTTCGTCTCTCAGAGTTATGCAGGCAATACCCAGCAGATAGGCTTCCTTCTGCACGCCGCCCGAGTCGGTGATTATCTTTTTGGCGTTCTTCTCCAGGAGGAGCATGTCCAGATACCCCACCGGCTTGATCACCTCGATCTTCCTGATCAGATCGTCCCACAGGCCAAATTCTCTCAGATATTTCTCGGCTCTGGGATGGCAGGGAAAGACCACATTTTCCAGATCTTTGAGCGCCTCTGTGATCGCTCTGAGTTTGTCCGGGTCATCAGTGTTCGATGCCCTGTGCACAGTGGCCAAGTAGTAATCGTTGGGCGAAAGTTCCAGGTCTTCCAGGATATGTGATTTATTCTCGGCAATCCGTTCGCAATCCTTTTGCGCATCCACCATCACATCTCCTGTCAGATAAACATTCTTTGTTATGCCCTCTCTTCTTAAGTTGTCCACGGCAGTCTTGGTCGGACAGAGCAGCAAATCGGAGCAATGGTCCACAAGCACTCGGTTGATCTCCTCGGGCATGCGCTTGTCAAAGGATCTGAGACCTGCCTCGACATGAGCGCTCTTGATATGCAGCTTTGCAGCCGCCAGGCTTCCTGCCAGGGTGGAGTTGGTGTCGCCGAAGACTATAACCGCATCCGGCTTCTCAGCCACGAGAGCCTCCTCCACCTTCCTCAGCATCTCTCCCGTCTGAAAGCCATGACTGCCCGAGCCTATTCCCATGTGGTAATCAGGGGCCGGTATGCCCATGTCATCGAAGAATATCTTGTCCATCTCATAGTTATAATGCTGACCGGTGTGAATTATTACTTCATCAAGTCCCCGTCTTCTCAGCTCCCTGGATAATGGTGCCAATTTGATGAAGTTCGGCCTGGCGCCAACTATCGATGCTATCTTCATTGAACTTCTCCTCAATTTATTCCTGACATATCAAATTTCAGTTCAAAGGGGTCGAAGATCAAATCAGACTCTTCAGGTTTGATATATCGAAGGCCTTTTCCTATCACTTCATCCCGGGTGAGAAGAGGATCGGCGACATAGACATCCAGCCCTTTGTCGGCCAGCAATCTCACCAGGCCCAGGTTGCGGCTATGATAGAACTCTTTGACACCCGCCCGGAAAGTTATGCCCTTGATGCAGATCTTAATGCTTAGAAGCGGCTTGTTGATTTTCATGCACTCCAGCAATATTCTTTCCGCCCAGTAGCGGATCATCTCGTCGTTGACCTCTCGCGAGACACAGAGCAAGCGGCAATTGCTGAAGTGCTCTCTCTTTTCCATCTCTTTTATGAGAAACCAGGGGTATACAGGAATGCAGTGGCCGCCTACGCCGGTGGAGGGCAGGTGAATGTGGCAGAACTGGTGGTTGGCCTTCTCTCTTGCCTCGAAAAAGTCGATCCCAAGATCCCGGCAAATTTTGAAGAGTTCATTGGCCAAAGCGATATTTACATCGCGATAGCAGCCCTCCATGACCTTGATCATCTCCGCCACTTTGGCCGAGGAGACCAGATGAAGGTTGCAGATGAATTTTTTATAGACCTGATAGGCAACTATCCCGCTCTCTTCGTCCCTGCCGCCGATCACTTTGGGAAATTCCCGGAGTCGCGAGAGACTATAGCCGGTCATTATTCTCTCTGGTGAATAGGCCAGGAAAAAGTCGCTCTCAGAAAGGCCGCTCGACTCACATAGCAGGCTTGCCGCCATGCCCTCTGTAGTTCCCGGCGGAAAAGTCGTCTCCAAAACCACCAGATCTCCCTTTTTCAGGATCCTGCCCAGAGAATGGAGTGCTTTCTGCATAATTGAGAAGTCGGGATTATTGCCGCCGTCCACAAAGACAGGCACAATCACTATGAAGGTTTGGCAGCTTCTCGCATCCTCGAATCGGGGAGTTGCCACGAGCTGCTTGCCACCGTGCAGTTTGATAAGCTCTTCTAAGCCCGCTTCCTCGGGAATGGGATTTTCCCCACTGTTAATCAGCCGGCAGCGCTCTTCATTAATGTCCACGCCCATGACCTTAATACCGCTGTCTGCCACAACTGCAGCTAACGGCAGCCCGGCATTGCCTAGGCCGATAATCGCGATCGTTGCACATTCTTCAGACATCTCTATTATCCTTCCTCATCCACGCCCTTAATTGGTCTTCTATTTCGTGATCCCTACACTCTTTCCACAGGCCTGGCATTCATAAATCGACTTATTGCTGCTTTGTATGGCATCTCCCTTCAGCCTATGGCCGCAATAGCAGACCCACCCCTTTTGCCGGCCGGGATTGCCTAGCACGAGAGCAAAAGGCGGCACGTCCTTCGCCACTACGCTTCCCGCGCCGATCATGGCATACTCACCTACGGTTATTCCGCAGACAAGTGTGGCATTGGCCCCGATGCTAGCGCCCCGGCAGATGCGCGTGGCAGAAACGTGGCTTTCATCCCAGATAAACGCACGCGGATACAGATCATTGGTGAAGGTCGCAGAAGGGCCTACGAAGACATCGTCTTCGATGATCACGCCCTTATAAATGGAGACGAAGTTCTGGATCTTCACATTGTTGCCGATCTCGGCGTCAATGTCGATGTAAACGCTTTTTCCTATGTTGCAGTTCTCGCCGATCTTCGAGCCTTTGCGTACGTGAGCAAAGTGCCAGATCTTTGTGCCCTCACCTATTATCTCGCTCTCGACTATGGCCGTGGGATGGACATAGTAGCTATTGCTTTCCGTCATTTTCCATCATCCTAAGGCTTCTTGATTTCTAATCCCTGCTTGATCTGCTCGCAGATTTGCAGGTTCTTCAGGGCCTCTTGGGGCGTGACGGGGAAGCTCTTCTTGGTCTTGACACAGTCCAAGAATGTCTTCAGCTCTACCTTTAAGGGCTCGACCTTGTTTACCAGGACCTTTTCGATGATGTTCTCCTGCATATACCGCTCATTTTCCACCTTGTACTTTCCAGGTTTTCGGTATATGTAAACCTCCTGGGTCATGAAGTCGCCCTCTGCCGTAAAGTCCTCGGACTCGACATAAAATGTGCGAAACTTCTTGGAGGATAGGCGGCTGGCGGAGATGGAGACCACACAGCCCGGGAAGGCGGCCATCGCCTCGCAGACGTTCCCGCTCCCGGCACTGAAAATCTTGTAGTCGCATTCGCCCTTGAAAAGCACATTGAAGGCTATATCGATGTCGTGGATCATGAGGTCCTCTACCACGGAGGCATCGGTGATGCGGCTTGAAGTGGGATTATGTCTCTTGATGGCTACATAATCGGGCCGCTGTGCGATCTTTGTCATCTCCGCAACGATTGGGTTGAACCTCTCAATGTGGCCCACTCCTACGACCAGCTCTTTGCCCTCGATGATTCTTAGGAGCTGCAGTCCTTCCTCGACAGTCAAAGTGATGGGCTTTTCGATAAGGCAGTTTACGCCGGCATCGATGACTTTTTTGGCAGTATCGAAGTGGTACCTGGTCGGCACGCATATGCTGACCGCATCCACTTTGTCAAGTAGCTCCGGCAATGATTTGCAGATTGTAGCAAACTCCCTGGAACGCTCTGCATTTTCTGTGACTGGATCATAGACATAAACGGTGCCTACTCCTTTCAATTCCGAGTAGACGCGCACATGGTTTCTGCCCATGGCCCCGACGCCGATTACTCCAACATCCATGCTCAGGCCTCGAAGGAATTAATGGTCTTGGCGATGTATGCCAAGTCCTCCTCGGTGAGAGAGGGATGCACAGGTAGGCTCAACACCTTGCGGGAGACGTCTTCGGATACGGGACAACTTTCATTCGTATAGCCCAGCTCCCGGTAGAGGGGCTGCTCATAAACCGCCTTGGGATAGTGAACGGCGCTTCCGATCCCTTTGGCCTGAAGATACTCCATCAGCTTCTCCCGGGAAGAGGCAAAACTGTCCTCCACCCGCACCACATACTGATGATAGACGTGCCGGACGTTATTCGCCTGGTAAGGGGTGCTGATGCCCTTGATCTTGATATTATCGTTTAGAAACGCAGCATTGCTGATCCTCTTGGCCGTGAACTCCTCCAGTCGCCGTAGCTGCACCAGGCCAAGGGCCCCTTGCAGATTCATCATCCTGTAATTGTAGCCTAATGTGGCGTGGTTGTACTTTCCTGTGTCTCCGTGGCTTCTCAGCAGACGCAGACGTGCTGCCAGAGCATCATCATTGGTGGTGATCATGCCCCCTTCGCCTGTGGTCATGTTCTTGGTGGGGTAGAAGGAGAAGCAGCCGGTACCAAATGAGCCCACCTTCTTGCCCTGAAATTCCGCTCCATGGGCCTGAGCGCAGTCCTCTATCAGAGCAATTGCCCCATCCTGGCAGATCTCCTGTACCGCGGACAGGTCGAAAGGCTGGCCGTAAAGGTGAACGCCGATCACGGCCCTGGTGCGGGGTGTTATTCTCTTTTGCAGATCATCGGGATCGATATTGAAAGTCCTCGGGTCCACATCTGCGAAGACAGGGCGCAGGCCTTCATAGAGGGCGCAGTTTGCAGTAGCAATGAAGGTGAAGGCGGGCGTTATGACCTCGTCTCCTGGCTTCAACCCCAGGGCTTTGATGGCTAGATTCAGGGCGACGGTGCCGTTGTTTACGGCTATGGCATTTTCCACGCCCAGGTAGCTAGAGAATTCATCTTCAAAGCGCTTGACGCTCTCGCCCTGGGCGAGCATGCCGCTTTTCAGCACATCTCCTACAGCTTTTATCTCTTCATCGCCTATGATTGGCTTGGCTATGGGAATAAAATCTCTCATCAAGTTCTCCTCAAAGCTGTGATCTTCATCATTACCATTTCTATGCTCATCCTTTGCCTTGAAAAGGTTTGTTGTAATCAGCCTTCTCTTTTAAAAAAGACCAGGTCCTTGTGAATAGCAGCCGGCAGTCCCCGGAACCCCGATTCGATGACTGTGCCGGGGTAGATCGAGGTATTGATCCCGGTCATGACATTGTCTCCCATGATCACGCCCAATTTGCGCCTGCCGCTATCCATTCGTTCGCCTTTGACGAACGATTTTATGTTGCCTTTGTCATGGCGCAAATTGGAGCATACGGTTCCTGCTCCGAAGTTGCACCTCTCTCCGATAACGCTGTCTCCCACGTAGGAGAGGTGCCCTATCTTGCTACCGCTCATGATGGCGCTGTTTTTGACCTCCACTGCGTTTCCCACCCGTACGTTGTCCCCCAGGCAGGTAGCGGGCCGGATGTAGCAGTTGGGTCCGATGTCGCAGTCCTCTCCGATCAAAACCGGGCCCACGATGTAGGCTCCGGAGCGCACGATGCTGCCCCGGCCCAAGGATACGTTGCCCAACAAATTCGCGCCAGGCTCAACCTCGCCTAAGATGCAGGGCTCGATATCCGGGAGCATGATTTCGTTGGCGGCCAGAATATCCCAGGGCCTGCCGATCTCCAGCCAGCTTTTATTTTCCACTATCCTGATCTTTTCTCTGGCGGCGAGCAGGTTGAGCCCATCGGTCAGCTCATACTCGCCTCGCTCGGACAGAGGTACTGCTCGCAGGATATCGAAGATGCTTCTCTCTAAAAGGTAGATGCCGGCATTGGCCAGGTTGGAGGGGGGATTGGCACTCTTCTCGACCACGGATTTGAAGTAACCGTTCTCCTCTGTGAAAACTCCATATCTTTTTGGATCGTCGACCTTGATGGCAGAGACGGCCGCGTCTCCGCGGGCCATCTCCAGCAGCGACTGCACATCAGGCAGCACATCACCGTTTAAAACCAGGAAGCGATCCTCTGCCAGGCTCTCGGCAGTCATCAGGGCGTGGCCGGTGCCTAGTTGCTTATCCTGGACCACGTAGTTTATATTTAAGCCCAGAAGGCTGCCGTCTCCGAAGTACGAGCGCACACTTTCGGCCCCGTATCCTACCACCAGCACGAAACGGTCCGCGCCTGCGGCATGAGTGCGCAGGATTATATGCTCTAACAGAGGCTTGCCGGCTACGGGCAGCATCACCTTGGGCATCTTCGTGGTCAAGGGGCGCATGCGGCTTCCCTCGCCTGCGGCTAGGACTATGGCTTGCATTGTGACTCCCTTGAGCGGAGGGAGACAAAGGCATAAAAATGCTTTGTAAAGAAAGCGAAAATGCTTTAGAGTTGCACATAACAGGTACGTGCATGTTGGATGAGTTCATCCGTTATTGTGCCCTTCAGCGCGATCAAGCTCCTTTGGCCATTCTTTTGATCTACCTGAAGCGAAAGGGAGGGTACGTACAGCTAAATCAGATCTGGCGGGAGAATGGACCCACCGGAGGCGGCCCCTTCTGGAACCAGACCACTCTCATCAACAAGCTGGACAAGCTAGAGCGCCTGGAGATCGTCACCATGGAGCGCCGAATACTTCCCTCGCCCCGCGATGAGGCTAAAAAAAAGACCAACACCTTCTACCGGATAAGTCCGGCAACACCCCTCTATCCTTACATCTTTGGAATGCTCAAAATCTACCGGGAGGTGCCGGACAAATACTCATCGGAGCTGGTAGAAAAGCCCCTTGATCATCTATGCGATCTGGCAGGCCGGTGTGCTTCCAGCGATCCGCTGGTGGGCCGGGAGCTGGAGGTGGCCATGGAGCTGATCAGCGAGGTCTTCTCAGTGGGAGAGGGCGAGGTGAAGAGAATGATCAAGGAGAGGATGGAGAGGAAGGGCATGATCAGGGATCGCAGAAAGGAGCTGCCGGAAAATGCCCCTGAAGAAATGAAAATAGAGCCCAAGAGGGCCGCGACAGGAGCAAAGAAATCCGCGAAGGCCTCAAAAAAGAAGGACAGGGCGATGCCCATGCCCGAGGAAGGCGGCGCAGAGTAGCTAGCTCCAGCCTCTCTTCTTCCGGTAAAGCCTGAGCATCTCCTCTACCGTTTCAGGCGTTACCAATCCCGCGGAAGAGACTGTCTCATAGAACCTCTTGGGAATGCGGGCGCGGGAGAGGTCGAAACCCTCCTGGACCTTGAATTTATATTTCTCTTCGAAGATTCTTTTGCCCAGCTCCTGAAGATCTTCCTTTGTCTTCCAGATGCCCACCGCTCCCAAAGAGTCGATGATGTTCTCCTCGGTGTAAACTCCGCGGGCGAACAAACAGCCCACCAGGGAGTTGAAGACGCCGCGGGAATTGTCCTCTTTGATGATCTCATCGACCATCGTCTCTGCGTCCATGGGCTTTTTGACTGCCTTCTGGTCGATAGCATATCCTCCGTTGTCCAGATGAGAGTGGCGCACGCCCACCAACTGGCCCACGATGGAGGCAGGACCGGTATGGTAACCGGAGACCTCG
Organism: Methanotrichaceae archaeon; assembly: GCA_963748825.1. Lineage (GTDB taxonomy): Archaea > Halobacteriota > Methanosarcinia > Methanotrichales > Methanotrichaceae > Methanothrix. The sequence continues at coordinate 187,195 of CAVVKN010000009.1, read as the reverse complement.
TTACCTCCTAACGCCATGGCATACTCCACGCCGCCGTACTTTTTCGCGGCATAGTCTACGCCCCGGGCAAGAGCGGCGTAGAACTCATTGGGGGCCCTGGCTATGTTCTCCAATGCTCTTGTGTAGCCTTCCACGCCGTTCCACTGCAGCGGCACCTCCATTGTATCTTTGCTGGTGATGAGCCCCTTTTCCAGAGCCTCGGTGGCCCAGGAGAGGACCACTCCCGCCGACATGACATCCAGGCCCAACCTCTCGCAGACATCGATCAGCTGCAAGACTCCGTCAGCTGAGCCGACACCAAGGTTAGATCCCAGGGAATAGATGGGCTCGTAATCGTAGGAGACCTTTCTTACCTCGAATTCGTGATGCTTGGAAAAGGCCGTCTTCAGAGAGGCGATATGCACACAACCGATGGGGCATCCGGCGCATGAGAGCCTGCGGAAGAGCTGGTTCTCCGCGAACATCTCCCCACTGATCTTTTCGCCTTCCGGAAAGCTGGATAGAACGAAGTTTTTGGTAGGCAGTCCCTTGAGCCAGTTGAGGACGTTGATGTTCACCGAAGTTCCGAGATCATGGTACTTCTCCATGACATCCGTCTGCACCGTGGTCTTGTAGAGCCGATTGTAGATCTCTTTGTAACGCTTGATATCCGGAACATCGATCGTCTCCGTTCCCGAGATCACCATGGCTTTGAGTTTCTTGGAGCCGAAGATCGCGCCAAGGCCCAGTCGCCCGAAGTGACGGTAGGTGTCCACCACCACTCCCGCGTATCTTACCCCGGCCTCTCCAGCCGGGCCGATGCGAATGATAGACCTGCGACCTACGCCGCTCTCGCGATCGCGCAGGATCACGCCTGTCGTCTGAGCATCGATGCCCCAGATCGATGTGGCATCCTTGATCTTTACATCTGAATCGTTAATGGAGATGTAAGAAGGCTGCTCTGCCTGGCCGCGGATGACCACTGCTTCGTGCCCGGCAAACCTCAAGGCTAAAGAGAGCCTGCCTCCTGCATAGGATTCGCCAAATTCACCAGTAAGGGGCGATTTAAAGGTGGCCACAGTCTTGGTGGCTACGGGAAAGATGCCGTTCAATGGGCCGATGGACAGGATTATGGGCGCCTGGGGCGAGAGCGGGTCGGTGCCAGCGGGGCACTCCTCCTGGAGGAGCTTTATTCCCACGCCCGTTCCACCCATCCAGTTCTCGAAGAGCTCCTGCTTCTCCTCCGCCCAGGACTCTCCTCTGGACAGATCGATGTACAAAACCTTTCGCAGCATTTTCATCCTCCCGAAACGGGAACCTCCTCAAGCTCGAGCACGCCATGCGGGCAGAAGTCCACGCAGGCACCGCAGTGTATGCATTTGATGGGCATTTTCTCCTTGCCAAGAGAGATCGCACCTATCAGGCAGGCCTTTTCGCAGTTGCCGCAGCCGGTGCATAGCTCTTTGTGGAAGACCACCCTGCCGTCCGGCCTCTTCTCCATGGCACCCGTGGGGCAAGCCCGGGCACAGGGGGGGTCGCTGCATCCGCGGCAGACCACCACGCGAAAGTCGCCTTCAATTCCGCCCTGCGTCTGCACCTTGATGGCGCTGTTCTGCAGGGAGACCGTTCCAGTACGAATCCGGCTGCAAGCGAACATGCAGCCCAGGCAGCCGATGCAGCGCTCGGGATGGGCTACCTTGAGGCGGCGGAGCTTCCTGGGCTTCGCTGGCGTGGCCGCATCTTTCTCGACTGGCTCAAGGGCTGGCCTGACCTCTGCTTCTTCTATCTCTTCTGCAGCCTGGCTCTCTATCATCTCATGATCCACTCCCGGCAAGAATAACTTTTCTTATCTATTAGTAGCCAAACTATAAAAGCCGCAGGCTTGGTGGTCTGGGATATTGATGCGGGAAGATATCAGGAATTTGGACGGTCGTTATCTCTGTGCTTCGCTTGTGCTTGACAGACGCGCTAAGTGGCGGATCATTTCGCGTTTAGATGGAAAATGTAAACAAGCTTTATCTTCTCAGGGGGCAGCAAAGACTTCAAAATTCTTTCAACCTCTTCCTGCGTTTTTCCACCGGCAATTATCATCCCATCAATCAGGGCAAACCAGCCCTCAACTATGCCCGCAGCTTTCAAACTTTTTCTATAAGCTCTCGCATGAACCTTGCCCATCTCTTCACAATATACGACTATGAGGTCGGGATTTTTGCCGATTAGTTCCCGTATTTCCTCATGATGCACGTCCCTGCTATATTCGGTTTTTAGATGTCCTCTCAGTATCTCGGAATCGTCCGATTTGAAATCTTCCGAAGATACGGGCAGAGTCGTAATTATTCCCATGCTTTTAGCCTGGCGATAAGAGTCGTCGATGTTCCTGCGTATGCCACTACCAAATATGATATTGAAAGACGACAGTGTTCCGTCATATATGATCTGGTTTTTAAGCGGAAGGAGAGTAGCAGTAACTATTTTCGGCAGACTTGGACCCATCATCTCCTCAAGAGAAGAGATAATACCCAGTACCCCATATGCCCTGGGTGGACGGCTAGAATCTAGGAATACTGTGAAATTCTTCAGATGGCGAACGATATAGAACCTGCCCCTGACAAAATTCTTCCAGGTTAATACAATTTCTAGCTCCCCGGATGCGAGATTCTCCGGATTATCCTTGACAAAAGAGTCGATCAGGTCAGGAGAGCCATACAATCTATCCTTCAACTTTTGCAGATCATCGAGATCCAATTTATGAAGATCTATCGGGCGATGCAGGCCTTCCAGAATTTTATATCTGTTATTCACATAAAGTAATAATGAATGATACAGACGGAAAAAAAGCCTAACATCACTTTCAGGGAGGTTCATCACGTTCACCCGTTGCATGCCTATCATTGCGATCTGTATTGGCTTTGGCAAAAATTATAATAAATTTCTTAGATGAAAATAAAATAATGTTCGCGAAGCAGTTATTCCACATTCACAAACCTTTTCGCCAGGACTTTCATGACATGGGGGAGCGTGGTGTACTCCATATCCTCCATGGGAAGACGCGCCGGTTCGAAGGGGCCGTGCGCCCTCATGTAATCAGTGATTTCCAGACACCTCTGCCTTGTCAGGTCGAAGGCCACATCTTTGAAGAGATCGACGGGACCCACGAAGTTTCCGTATGCCATCTGGAAGCCGGCGGCAATAACTCTGGGCGGGCCGTCAAACCGGGTGGGATGAGCTGTCTCAAAAGAGCAGGGCATGAGGGGGCCGTTGTGGCTGCCGCGCATCCATCCGCTTACCAGGTGCCCCAGCGCGAAGGGCTCCAGCACCTCTCCCAAGGCAGGCAGGCCAGACTGGCAGCGCACCAGAGCCACGGGATCATCTTTGCCAACGTATGTTCCCGCTGTCTGGTACAGCTTCTCCGTGCTCACTACGGCCACAGCTTCCTGCTCGGAGATCTTGCTGTTCGGCTTGCAAAAGATCCTCTTGATCACATAGCGGCTCTTCGCGCCAATGAGAGCCAGCAGGTCGTACATCTCTCCAGGACAGTCTATGAAGACCTTCTTGTGCTCCTGAATATCCCAGACCTCAAAGGTGAAGCCGTGGTGGCAGGCGGGATCTATCACCAGGCCGGCGGTGTTGAAGGGGTCGGCGAACATCTTGAAGATGGGCAGATTGAAGGCCCCTGGCTCGGTCTTGTCCATCATGAAAGCGACCACCGGTTCGCTGGTGCGCTCATTGATCTCCATCTCCGCCACGCCCGGTCCCATACCGCGAATGTTGCCGGAAAAGGCGTCCGCCAAAAGGTCCTGCCCGGCACCGTAGAGCTTTAGCTTCTTGGCAACCTCAGTGGCCTCTTCGAAGGTCTCCCAGGCCAGAGCATGCACCTCGCCGTTGTCGCAGCCCTTCTTGTGGCTCATGAGAAGCTCCAGGTCATCGCCGCAGGCAAGCACTCTAAAGTCTATCAGTGCGCCGGACTTCTTGGCCTGTTCGAGTTTCGACTCCGCAGTCTCGATCAATGCGGGATGGACCGAGGAGTGGCCGGGATAGCCGCCCACATCGGCCTTTATAAGGCTGATTGTTATCTTTGTCATCTCAATCCCATCTGATGCCCTTTGGCGAATATCGCAGATTGTCTTTATTAAGTGTTATATTATGGCTTTTGAGTCTTAAGCCTAATCGTGTGCAGTCCTGAGTGTTTGGACTTTATATACTCCTTTTCGATACATCCAGGGATTTGATCTTGATCTGCTCCTCTGCCCTTTGGGTAGCTTCCAGCTTTATCGAATATAGCGAGGAGTTCTTTGAGTCCCGCATCCAATTCAGCTTCAGATAGACGGAAACACGAAAATTAAATCTGACTATCACCTGGGACAGGGCCGTGGATTTTCATAAAAGAAAGCGGCCGAGAATTTTCCGGAACATCAGTACTTTTCTCCAATATAGCCGCTTTCTTAATGGCGTCACTCTGCGATTGCTTCAGTCTTTCAGCGCCGTGGGCATTTTCAGCGGCACATCAACCGGCTTGATGAATTGATCCAGGATAGGTCGGGTGCCGTTGACTTTGAGCTTATCAAATAAAAAGGCGAATTGCCTCTCCAGCTCGGCGCAGATCTTATCGCGGACATCAGTCGGCAGGTGCCACAGCTCCAGTTTGAACGGTCCAAAGCCTTTCTTGCGGGTTTTGTAAATGAACTGCTCTTCCGTGTCCTTCTCTTTCCATTCGTCTAACATGTCGGCTTTCAGATGATCATAGATCTTTGCCCGCAGCTGCGCCGGGAAAGCTTTGCTGTCATAGATCATGTTCTGGAAACCGGTAGCCAGATGAATCTCGGCCGTTCCGGTGGCGGGAAAGCGGTCAAATGCCTCATCGGGCAGCGTTGAAGCGCCGTGCTGAACGGCGCCGGACAAACCGTATTGCGCACGGGAGGTTTCCGACAGTTTCGCCAGCACGTCAAAATCAATTTTGACTTTCGCAACCGTACCGTCGGCCAGCGGCACACCGCCATGCGTCGTCCCGGTCTGCACGCTGATCTTGCTGATTCCCTTGAACGCCTCGCCCCGCTTTTTAAGCTCTTCCAGATAACCGTTCATGAAAACCTGCAATTCATCGACAGTGCTGTTCTTGCCGCCAACCTCGCCGATTTCGCCGCCCACAGACACAGTGATGCCTTCCGGCTCTTGATCGCGAATCATGGTGGTTAACTCCGCAGCAAGCGTAAAGTTTGTTCTCTGCTGATCTTTGACGGTGGGCTGCGACAGATCAACCAGTGTAGATGTATCGATGTCGATATTGTAAAAACCGGCAACAATCGCTTCCCTGATTAAATCCTTAACCGTCTGAGTTTCCTTTTCCGCGTCCGCTGCGAACTTTTTGGCGTTTATCTGAAAATGATCGCCCTGTAAAAATACCGGGCCGCGCCAGCCGGATTTAACAGCAGCCGCCAACACGGCACAGGTGTATTCCAGCGGCCTTTGCTCTGTATAGCCTATTTCCGAACGGGCGATTTCAAAAAGAACAGGCCCTACATTCCCTTTGATCGCGCCGCGAAATACTGCCTGCGCCACATCGTAGGTAATGCCGCGGATATTGATTGCCGGAACGGTAAATCCGCCGAGTTCCTTACGGCCCATGGCTTCGTAAAGGGATTGGATCGACGCCTGCATGATTCCTAGCGAAGCTGCTCCCCGGCGTATCAGAAACCCTGCGGCCTGCGAAGTTGCGGGGTCTGGACTGAAAACGACCGTATAGATTAAATCATCTATCAACTTTTCCTGAAACCTGGATTCATTCAAGACACGGACATCACTGCCGTCATAGGCGAGTATGGATTTGCATCCTTTCTTTAGCTGATCCTTATTCTCGTAAATCATTGCTGCTCCTCTGAATGTATTTATTGCGAGAGGAATTGCCCCGCCATTGCCACTTCCGCAGACGATCCGATGTAGATGGGTGACCGTTGATTAACAGACGTCACTTTGAGGGAAAGAATATCATCTTTCCCGTCCGTAGCCCTGCCGCCGGCCTGCTCCACGATGAAGGCCATAGGCTGAAGTTCAAACAGCAACCGCAGCTTCCCCTGGGGCGATTTCCTCAGTGCAGGATACGTGAATATGCCCCCCCTCTTGATGATCAGCTGGTTGATGTCGGGAACAAACCCACCGCTGTAGCGCAGCTTGTAGCCGTCTGCCTCCAGCTTATCGATATACTTCAGATGGTTGTCCGTCCAGTCCTTGCGCAGACCGCCAGGTGAAAAGATCGACCCCTTCTCCTTGAGCCGGATATTTTCCTCGGACAGGACATACTCTCCTTCGCGGTCCAATACAAACTCATGTACCCCCTTTCCGGCCGAATAAATCATAGTGATGAGCGGGCCGTAAGTAATATAAAGAGCGGCGACCATTGAATTCCGGCCGGTGTCAAATAGTGAATTTTTGTGGATGCCGATGATCGTTCCGATGGCCAGATTAGTATCTACCAGTGAAGAACCGTCCACCGGATCGGCGGTAACAATATATTTTTCCTCCCCGTGACCGATGGTGACGATATCTTCGAGCTCCTCGGAGGCATACTCGCGAACAAATCCGGAGTTCCGTAGCATATTTTTCAATATGTCGTCGGAAATGCGGTCCAGCGCCAACTGATCCTCGCCGTAAACATTCTTGAAGCCGGCCAGCTTGCGGTTGGATTCGTGGATTTTTGCAGAAATATATTTGCCGACCACGGCAATCTGCCAGATTAGCCGCCGCAATTCCTCCTCGATGCCATCCATCCACATGTGGCGCCTCAGATCAACGATGCATCGAGTGTGATCATTTATGCCTTCACCCATAGATTCTCCTGACATTTTTTTGGCAGTCTGTAGGTTTTTCTCTAATAATAAATATGTTGCCCCCCGTACCGAAAAAAATCTGCTTCATCCTCTAATTGCTGTTTGCCAGAATTTTCCATAATTTTTGCCGCAGCTCAGCAGTGAAACCTCTTCTGTCATAGATCATGTTCTGGAAACCGGAGGCCGCTGAATCTCGGTTGTTCCGGTTTTATTCTTCTTTCCCATGCACAGTGATGGATATATTATCTCAATAGTTTCGGGACTACACAATCTTAAGTCTCTCCGGCAGGAGTTCTTATATCTGCCAGAGACTCATCTATGCTCTGAATTGGCCAATGAAGACTCGATGTCATTTTGAGAAGGAATTATCCAGATGGCGGAAGGGTCCAGCTGGCTGAGAATAGACATCAGGAGCAGTAGTATGGAACTGATTGCAAAATATCATGTAGAAACAGACCTTCCCATTCAGAAAGCGGCGGAGGCTATAGCTGCAGAGCAGTCCACGGGCACCTGGACCGCGGTGCGGGGCCAGGACAACCCCCTCGCGGCGAGGGTGATCCTGGCAGAGGGCAGCAATGTCGAGATCGGCTTTCCCGAGGAGCTTTTCGAGCCGGGAAACATCCCTCAGTACCTCTCTGTGGTGGCGGGAAATCTATTCGGCCTGGGCGATCTGAAAAAGGTACGGCTGCAGGATGTCATCTTCCCGGAGAGTCTGCTTGCTGCGCATAAAGGCCCTCGCTTCGGCATTGAAGACGCAAGAAAAATCTTAGGAGTTTATGGCCGTCCATTGGTTGGCACCATCGTCAAGCCCAAGGTGGGTTTGGACCCGGCTGGCACCGCGGCTGTAGCAGCAGCGGCTGTTCGCGGCGGACTGGACCTGGTCAAAGACGACGAGACACTGACCGATCAGAGCTTCTGCCCGCTCATCCCGAGGCTGGAGGCGGTCATGAGCGCCTTGGACAAAGTGGAGACGGAGACGGGCAAGAAGGCATTCTATGCGGTGAATGTCACTGCCGACTGCGATAAGATCCTGGAGCGCGCAGAGCAGGCCGTAGATCATGGCGCCAACATGGTTATGATCGATGTCCTGACGAGCGGCTTTTCTGCACTGGAGGTTCTATCAAAGAACATGAGTGTCCCCATACATGTTCACAGAACCATGCACGGTGCCTTTACCAGAGACAAAGGGCACGGAATTGCCATGTTGGTGATATCCAAGCTGGTGCGCATGACGGGGGGCACCAACTTGCATACGGGAAGCTACATGGGCAAGATGGCGCGCGAAACCCAGGAAAACGACCTCTCCCGTGATGCTCTGCGAGGAGATTGGCACGGCTACAAGAGAGTCTTCCCGGTGGCCTCGGGCGGGGTCTATCCGGCCAAAGTTCATGGAAATTTGGACGGCTATGGCATTGATTGCATCATCCAGGCAGGCGGAGGGGTGCACGGCCATCCCGATGGGACTACTGCCGGTGCAAGGGCTATGGTGCAGGCGACGGATGCCTGGATGAAGCATATTCCCCTAAAAGAATACGCAAAAGACCACAAAGAGCTGGAAACAGCCTTGAGATTTTGGGGTTCCTAAGAGGAAAGATAATACTTAGCCTCTCCTCAAATCAAAACCGAAGAGTTTATATTGGTAGATGAGGATGGATCTGAACGTTTATCACGAGCCTAAAGTGATGTAGCGCTGTTTGAAAAACGCAAGAGGTGTAGTGAGGGAAGAAGTAGAGGGATCAGATGGCTAGAGACGATATCTTATCGAAAATTAAATCGGCAGAGGCTGAAGCCAAGGCAGCAGTCCAGCGGGCCTTGGATGAGAAGGAAAAAAAGATAGCCGCTGCCACTACTGAAGCTGCAAACCTTGTCAAATCCGCCGAGTCGGATGCACAGGACTACTATGACAAGAGCGTTGCCAAAGCTGATAGCGATGTGAAATCCAAGAAAGCATCGATCGTTAACAGCGGTGAGAAGAACGTAAGTTCAATGAGCGGCAGCGCCAGCGCAAAGCTGGACAAAGCGGTTGAATATTTGATAAAGGAGTTCATGGGGTTGTTGCATGCTTAGACCCGTAAAGATGAGTCGTGTAGTCGTCGCCGGGTCAAAGAACGTAATATCTCCAGTTGTAGAAAAGCTGCATGAGTTGCGCTTGCTCCACATTGTTAACTATAATGGCAGCCAACCTCAGTTTGAGATGGGCAAGCCCATTGGCAAAGCCAAAGAATACTCCGAGGATCTTATTAAGCTCAGATCTGTCACCAGGTACCTTGCACTAAATAAGAAGTTTCCTGATAAGGCATATCCCGAGAGCCAGGTTCTATCGGAGCTGGATAATCTTCTCAATAACGTCGGCGCGGATGTTACTACTACATACGAGCGCATCGTTGCCATCGACGCAGAAGTAAAGTCCAAACAGGATCAGATCAAGTCTCTGACTCCTTTGGCTGTCTTGCCGCTGCCTTTAGAAGCTTACTATGGTTATGATTCTCTGGCGACCTTTGTCGGCACAGCAACAACACCAGTTGATGCCGATGTAGCGAGGGTATCTCCTGTAAATGAGGTATATTCCGGAAGCGCCAAGAATGCAACTTTTGTAGCAATATTTGTGCCTGCGGAAAAGGCCGGCGAAGTATCTTCAGTCCTTTCCGAACATGGGTTTTCTGAGACATCCGTACCCAGGCTGGAAGGCAATGTAGATTCGGCGATTGCTACTCTTGAAGGCAGCATCAAATCCTTGGAAGGCGAAAAAGTGCCGCTCCAAAAGAAGCTTGCCGACATGAAGAAGCAGTATGAAGATCTGATGCTGGCAACGGACGAGTTTCTGTCCATGCAGACCCAGAAGACAGAGGTACCACTCAGGTTTGCTGAGACGGCCAACGCCTTCGTTATAGATGGGTATGTTCCAGCAGATCAATTCAGCAGGCTCAAGAGCGAGCTGGAGAGCGCAGCTGGCGGCAAGCTTGAAGTTTCGTTGATCGCAGATAAAGAGACAGACGAACTTGTCGAGAAGGGCGAAGACATACCGACCCAGATGGATAATCCCAGCCTGGTCAAGCCTTACGAACTGGTAACAAGGATGTTCGCCATTCCCGAGTATAAGGAGTTCGATCCGTCATTGCTGATATTCGTATTCTTCCCAATCATGTTCGGCATGATTCTGGGTGATATCGGCTATGGCGTCATGGCGTTTCTGACTATGGTGCTTCTGAAGAGGAAGTTCAAAACACCTGGCTGGCAGCAGTTGATCAACGTCGTTTTGATTTCCAGCGTGTGGGCTATCATATTCGGCATATTCTTCGGCGAGATCTTTGGCCCCTTAGGTCTATGGGGCAGGATCATGGGACACATATCCGAGCATGAGATGGAGATGGCACAACAGGCTGGTCTCTATTTCGGTGAAGGTGTTTTTGGCTCGCTGGGAAGAATCGGATTTTGGCCGGGAATTGATATTTTCCCCCTGGACCGGCTGGCAAGTAACGCGGTTTTGTTATTGATCGGTACTAGTGTCATCATAGGCATTATTCACTGCAGCGTTGGTTCTATCTTGGGCATCAAGACGGAGCTGGCCTACGGCGAGAAGAAGCATGCCTATTTCGAGAGATTTCCTGTGATGCTCGTCCAAATATTCTTTGGATTGCTTGTGCTTGGACTTGTCATAGGTCAGATGATGTTGGTAATTGCAAGTGCTGTCGTAATTTTAGTCGCCATAGTGATGCTGATAATGGGACCGGAAGGGCCTATGAGCATTGCCCACATGCCATTCTATGTGAGCAACCTAATATCCTATCTTAGGTTATTAGCCATCGGCCTTGCTTCGGTGGGTCTGGCGTATGCTGCTAACCAGCTGGCCTTCTACGTCATAATGCCCATGCTGAGCGGCGGAGCGACCAACAGCGCTGAGTTCACGATACCTGCCATCATCGTTGGTGTCATGATACTGGTCGTAGTGCACTTCATCAACTTCCTGCTGGGAATTCTCTCTCCCTTCATGCATCCTCTCAGGTTGCATTATGTGGAGATGTTCACGAAGTTCTACAGCGCACATGGCGGTGGAGTGGAGTACAGTCCCTTCGGACATGTCCGGAGGTTCCTGAAAGCATGAATTCGATAGAACGAATTGAAAGATCGAATGCAAATTGTAATATTCATATAAAGGAGGATTGAGGAAAATGGCAGTTGTAGCAGATGCAGGAATATTGTATGGATTGTTGGCTGTCGGCGCAGGCTTGGCTACCGGATTAGCAGGCATTGGTGCTGGTATGGGTGAACAGGGTATCGGCGCTGCTGTGGTTGGCGTTGTGGCTGAGGAGCCCGGATTTCTGGGCAAGGGTCTGTTCCTCATGCTTCTGCCCGAGACACTGATCATCTTCGGTCTCGCAGTATCGCTGATTCTGATGTTCGCCTGGACACCCTTCTCTGGCATCGTGACACCCTAAGCTAGCCAATTACAAGGAGTGTAAGAGGCAATGGCACTAGATGCAGTGGTTGAGTCAGTCCTGGCAACAAGCAAGGAAAAGGTCGCTCAGATAACCAGTGAAGCCGACCAAGAGGTTGCAAGGGCACTCAACGAAGCTAGGGAACGTGCCGCTGAGATAAAGTCCAGAAAGGAAGCAGAGGTTGGACACACGATTGAGGCTATAGAGCGCAGGGAGATCTCCAGCGCCAATCTCGAGGTCAAGAGAGCGGAGTTGAATGTTCACAAGGATCTCCTTGAGCAGGCTAGGACGAAGCTGCTTCAGAAGCTGCAGAATCTTCCGAAGAAGGATAACGAAGCCATGCTCAAAAAGCTGCTCGAGCCTCACGATCTCAAGGAAATGAAGGTCTTCTCCAACAAGAGAGATGAGGCCTTCATAACCTCTCTCGCCTCAAATTATGGCGGGAACCTGGACATCATAGGCGGCGCTGTGGTTGAGAGCAGTGATGGAGCTCTGCGTTACGATTTAACCTACGAAACTCTTGCGCGTGAGGTCTTTAATAACCGCATGAAAGAGGTTTCCAGGATCTTATTCGGGTGAGGACGATGCCAGTACTACGTTTGCCGAAGTTCGGTTCACCGGTGAAGTACGCTTACATCACGGGCAGAGTCAGGGCGATGAAGACAAAGCTCGTCCCGGCGGAGATGTATGCCAGGATGATGAATATGGATATGTCTGAGATCGCCCGCTACCTGGAAGAGACCCAGTATAAGGATGAGATCGACGCGTTATCCAAGGACTACTCCGGTGTGGATCTCATCGAACACGCCACCTTTGCCAATATGGCAAAGACCTTCAGGAGGCTCGAGGAGGTCTCAATAGATGAGCCCTCATTCCTGATTCTGGAGTACCTCCGGCGCTGGGATGTGTGGAACATCAAGACGCTCCTACGCGGCAAGTTCTACGGGGCCACCGACACTGAGATAGTGAAACATCTCGTGCCGGCTGGTGAGTTATCCGCAGAGCGCCTCGAGGAGCTGGCCAAGAAGGAGTCCATAACCGACATCATATCGGCCTTTGATGGAACAGACTATTCCAGCGCACTGGCGCAATACGACGGCAAGAATTTGGCATCGTTGGAGAATGCTCTCGACAAGCTCTATTACTTCAGAATGGAGCTGGCCGTGGGCGGAACTCTATCTGTGGGCGGAGGCCTGCTGCTCAAGTACGTCCGAAGAGAGGTCGATATAAGAAATTTGATCACTCTCTTCAGGATGAACAAGGCAGGCATCGATGCAGCCGTGATACAAGAGAATCTCATCCCCGGAGGCAAGCTGCATGGAGAGCTGAGCCGGATGGCCGGTCAGCCTTTCGGCGAGTTCCTGCGCGGGCTTGAAGGATATCCCTTCTGGTCCTCCATTTCGGACATCGCATCTGTAGATCTGGATGCGGTCAGCAGAATTGAGGCCAGGCTAAGGGCGTATCTCATCCGGTATGCGTGGGCTCTTTCCAACTATCATCCGTTATCTATCTTGCCGGTGCTCGGCTATATGGTGAGCAAAGAGACTGAGGTTTCCAACATCAGGAAGATTGTGAGAGGAAAGGAAGCTGGACTTCCTGCCGAACTCATCGAGGAGCAAGTGGTGGTGGCGTAAAAATGGAGATTGCTTTTGTGGGAGGCAGCGATAGCGTCCTCGGGTTCAATCTGGCAGGAATAAAGAAATCTTATGAGGCCAACACCGAAGAGGAGATGGTCTCAAAGATTGGCGCAGTCATGGCTGATTCCAATGTGGGAATTCTGGTCTTGAAGCAATCGGATTACAATAAGCTGCCCAAGAGGCTTCAAGAGCAGCTCTCCGAGTCGATCAAGCCTACCATAATTTCTATCGGAACCGAGCAGAGCACAGAGATGAGAGAGAAGATTAAGAGGGCAATAGGTGTTGATTTATGGAAGTAGGTAAAATAAAGCGAGTCGCCGGACCACTAGTTCAGGCAACGGGCCTGAAGGCTTCCATGTACGACCTGGTCCTGGTCGGCGAGGAAGGCCTGATGAGCGAAGTCATCGGCATTTCCGGCAATAAACATATCATTCAGGTATACGAGGATACGGGCGGCGTGCGGCCCGGCGAGCCCGTCAAGGAGACAGGAGCTCCGCTCGTAGCACAACTGGGTCCAGGCATTCTGACCCAGATTTACGACGGTATTCAAAGGCCACTGCCCAAGCTGGCAGAGATGTCGGGAGACTTCATCAGCCGAGGCCTATTCGTTGACGGCATTGATCATAAGAAAAAGTGGGAGTTCAAGCCCATAGTTAAGAAGGGAGATGTCCTAAAGCCTGGGCAATGCTTTGGTGAGGTTCAGGAGCAGCTGCTCATCAAGCATAAGATCATGGTCCCACCCAAGAATAAGGGCGGAACTGTCAAGGAGATCTACTCTGGAAACTTCAACGTCGATGAGACAGTTCTCGTCTTTGAGGACGGGACAAAGCTCACCATGATGCACAAGTGGCCGGTAAGACAGGCTCGGCCTGTTACCGCAAAGCTGGCACCCACCATTCCCCTGAGAACAGGACAGAGGGTAGTGGACGGATTCTTCTCCCTGGCCAAGGGCGGAACTGCAGCCATTCCAGGCGGATTTGGTACCGGAAAGACGGTTATGCAGCAGACCCTGTCCAAGTGGGCAGATGTTGATATTGTGGTTTATGTGGGATGCGGCGAGCGCGGCAATGAGATGGCCGATCTTCTGCATGAGTTCCCCGAGCTGCAGGATCCCAGGACCGGCAGACCCCTCATGGAGAGGTCCATCGTTTACGCCAATACCTCCAACATGCCTGTGGCTGCTCGTGAGGCTTCCGTTTACACCGGAATGACCACGTCAGAGTACTACAGAGATATGGGCTACGACGTCCTGATGACCGCTGACTCCACTTCCAGGTGGGCAGAGGCCATGAGAGAGATGGGCTCGCGTCTAGAAGAGATGCCTGGTGAAGAAGGCTATCCCGCTTACCTGGGTGCCAGACTCGCCGACTTCTACGAGCGTGCCGGACGTGCCGAGGTTTTGAACGGCGGCCAGGGTTCTGTCAGCATTGTAGGTGCTGTTTCCCCTGCCGGCGGAGACTTCACCGAGCCCGTCACTCAGAACACACTGAGAATGGTCAAGGTATTCTGGGCACTGGACTCTAAGCTAACTCAGCGGCGTCACTTCCCGTCTATCAACTGGCTGGATTCCTATTCTCTATACGACCAGATCCTCGAGCCTTGGTTCGTGGAGAATGTAAGCCCGAACTGGAACAAGAACAAGAGACGGGCCATGGCCATACTGCAAGAGAATGCCGAGCTGGAAGAGATCGTGATGCTCGTGGGTTCCGATGCCCTTCCTGAGGATCAGCAGGTCACACTGGAAGTTGCCAGGATGATCATCAACTTCTGGCTGGCACAGAGCGCATTCCACCCCGTAGACACATTCTGTCCCTACAAGAAGCAGTACGATCTATTGGATGCAATCCTGAAGTACAGAGACTATGCCTTCGATGCAGTCCAGAAGGGCATACCTGTGTCGCAGATTACATCTGTTCCATCCAAGGATGCTCTGGCCAAGGTGAGGCTGGAAGCCGAGTATGAGCCCATCCTTGCAAAGGTTTTGGCTCAGATGGACGCCGAGTTCAAGGCGCTGAAGTGAGGTGGGTTCAAAATGACAAAGGAATACAAGACTATTACTGAGATCTCCGGACCACTCCTCTTCGTAGAGAAGACTGAGCCTGTGGGCTACATGGAGCTCGTCGAGATCAGAACGGGCGGAGAGCTGAAGAGAGGGCAGGTGCTGGATTCCTCCGATGAGATCGTGGTTATCCAGGTATTCGAGGGAACCGGCGGTCTGTCCAAGGATTCTGCCGTCAGTTTCACCGGAGACGTCATCAAGATGCCTCTGTCTCCCGCCATTGTGGGACGCGTTCTATCCGGATCCGGAAAGCCTAGAGACGGCGGGCCGGAAATTGTTCCAGAGGTATTGAGAGATATTGCAGGAGCTGCCATCAATCCAGCTTCCCGTGAGAAGCCGCGCGCTTTTATCCAGACCGGCATCTCCACCATCGACGGCACCAACACACTGGTGCGCGGCCAGAAGCTGCCTATCTTCTCCGGTGCAGGTCTGCCTCACAACGACCTTGCTCTGCAGATTGCCAGGCAAGCCAAGGCCTTGGGCGAAGCCGAGTCGTTCGCAGTTATCTTCTGCGCCATGGGCATCACCAACGAGGAGGCTCAGCACTTCCTGGCTGACTTCGAGAGAACAGGTGCTCTGGAGAGGGCAGTGGTGTTCCTCAACCTGGCCGACGACCCGGCCGTAGAGAGGATTCTGACACCCAGGCTGGGCTTGACCACCGCTGAGTATCTTGCCTTCGATCTGGACATGCACGTGCTCATCATCTACACGGACATGACCAACTACTGCGAGTCGCTCAGACAGATGGGCGCTGCTCGTGAAGAGGTGCCCGGACGACGCGGCTATCCAGGATACATGTATACAGACCTGGCCATCCAGTACGAGAGGGCCGGAATCATCAAGGGCAGAAAGGGTTCCATCACCCAGTTCCCCATCCTGACCATGCCCGGCGACGACATCACTCACCCCATCCCGGATCTGTCCGGGTACATCACCGAGGGCCAGATCCTCGATTTCCCGAGAGCTGCACAGAAAGGGCATCTATCCGCCCGTCGACATCCGCCCCTCGCTGTCCCGCCTCATGAACTCTGGAATCGGCAAGGGCCACACTCGCGAGGATCACAGGGCAGTATCGGATCAGCTCTATGCTTACTATGCAGAGGGCAATGATCTGCGCGGTCTCGCGGCCATCGTCGGCAAGGAGGCTCTCTCAGAGCGCGATAAATTGGTGCTGGAGTTCGCAGATAAGTTCGAGAAGAGATTCGTCAATCAGGGCAGAGATGAGGATAGGTCTATCTTTGACACCCTCCAGATCGGATGGGATCTCCTGGCAGACCTGCCGGAAGCAATGCTCACCAGGATTGATGACAAATACATCAAGCTATACCACCCCAAGTACGCAGCGAAGAAGTGAGATCATGCCCGTAATTCGAGGAACAAAACCGACAAGGGCAGTGCTGATCGCTCTCAAGAAAAGGATGAAGATCGCAAAAACAGGTCACTCACTCCTCAAAATGAAGCGTGACGGCCTCATGATTGAGTTCTTCGAGGTGCTAAGCAAGGCCAAGACGGTCAGGAAAGAGCTGGTTGAAGCTCTGATCGTAGCCGAGCAGAGGCTTCAAATGGCTATGGCCATCGAGGGGACAGTTGCCATCGGAAGCGTGGCCTATTCCCTCCAAAAAGAGCCGGTTATCCAGCTTGAGTCCAGAAATATCATGGGCGTAGTAGTTCCCAAGATCGCGGCAGAGGCCGTGCATAAGAAGATGTTCGAGCGAGGCTACGGCATCATTGGGACTGGGGCCGCCATTGATGAGGCCGCTGATGCCTATGAGGGCTTGCTGGATAAGATCATCTTAGCTGCAGAGGTAGAGACCGCCATGATAAGGCTTGTCGAGGATATCGACAGCACCAAGAGGCGTGTCAATGCTCTGGAGTTCAAGGTGGTTCCCGATCTCAAGGACACCATCAAGTTCATCAGCATGGCCTTGGAGGAGATGGAAAGGGACAACCTGGTCAAGATGAAGATGCTCAAGGGCAAGTCCGAGAGGAAAGCCGCAGCAGAAGAAGCCAAGAAGGAAGCGGAGAAAGCCGCCGCTGCCAAGGCTTCAGCTTAATAGGAACAGATGTCCAACTGGTTTGAGCGAAAAGCGGAAGACTGGGTTGGGACGGCTGAGAAGAAGATGCGTCTTCTTCAGTGGTTGGTGTATATCACCAACCTCTACATTATTTTTGGAATATTTGTGCTCATCTGGATACTCTATGGGAAATATATTATACGAGCATGGCAATATTATACACAATAGCACAAAATTTAAAATATATGAGTATTATCTACATTCATCACAGAAGAATCTACTCATTTCCTTTAAATCCGATATCTCCTTCTGAGTCATCTCATTGATACTCACTGAATTGTAGCTCCCTGTCAAATCAAAATAAACATAGCCACCTTTGACGAAGACATCCTTGCCTAGCAGACTGCTTTTGAGATCATCCATCAGATAAGCATACTGTCTTTGATTGAGCCCGGAAGCGTCTACATCCGCCAGGTTAATGGTATTATTTCCGATAAGAAGGCTGGACGGAGAAATAACATTCATTATAGTGCCCTGCATATCGAAGTATGAAGCCTGCAGCAGCAAAATAACGGGAATTAGGGCAAGCGCATTCATGAAGAGCTATGCAGTAATCCTGATAATATAAATGTATTGATTTTTGTCTAACTATCATCTCGATTGCGAAGAAAGGCAGCCGCTGCCCCCAGTATGCATAATGCCGCCGCAATGATCATAACATTGCTTATGGTGAGACTGAGAAGCTGCGGCTTCGCATCTAATACCGGGCCATGATAGCCGGCAAGGTCTAATTGCAGCGATAAGAGAAGGGTAGAGATCGAGACGCCCAGGGACATGCCCATATTTCTTACTGCCGAGGAGAGACTGGAAGCAGTGCCAAGCATCTCTCTTGGCAGTGCATTCATGATCTCGGTATTGATAGGGCTTTGAAATAGCATGCTTCCCAGCCCCATGATCACAAAGGAGACATAAATTGAGGAAAGATCATCTCTACCAATTCCGCTTCCCATGAAAAGGAGAGACGCAGCTACGATTATCATGCCCAGGGCGGAATTGTAGCGAAAGTGATATCTGTCATATATCCAGCCGCCCAGTGGTGAGCCAATGGCCATTATGGCCGGCACAATGAGAAATACGCTGCCCACTTGAGAGGGCGAGTAGCCCATGGCGCCCTGGAAGTAAAAAGGACCCAGGATGAACACGGAGAAGCTGGAAATGATGAATAAGATTATGGCGATTATGGGCAGGACGAACTTTTTTACCCGGAAGATGGAAAGGTCCAAAAGAGGGGACTTTTGATGCGATTCGATCCAGACAAATGCCGGCAGCGACAACAGAGCCAGCAGGAAGAAGGAGTTCTCTGCATTAAAATGAGCTGTGTTGCTGGAAAGATCGCCAAGAAATAGCATCAGAGATACTATGAAGATAATAAGCACAGTCGCTCCACGCCAGTCTAAGTCCAGTTTTTTCGATCTAATCTCCTCGATTTTCATGTACTTGGCGGCAATAGCCAAGAGCACAATGCCTATGGGCAAATTGATGAGAAAAATGTATTTCCAGCCCATGTAATCCACCAAATAACCACCCAATATTGGTCCGGCAATGCTGGCCAAAGAGACGGTAGTGCCGATGTAACCCATGGCTCTGCCCTGTTCCCCGCGATGGTAAATCTGAAAGATTATGGCCGTGCTGATGGAAAAGGACATGGCAGCTCCTGCTGCCTGAACCGCCCGAAAGAAGATGAGCATGCTAAGGGTAGTGGAAAGACCGCAGGCTACCGATGCCATGGTGAAGATGACAAATCCTGCCAAAAAGAGCCTGACCTTTCCGGTTCGCTCTGCTATCTTGCCGAAGATCATGAGCAGGCTGGTCACAGTGACCAGGTAGGATGTTATCACCCACTGAGTCTGGGCTACATCGGCCTGAAAGTAGCGGGTGATGGTGGGGAGGGCAATGGAGACCACTGAGCCGTCGATGACAAACATGAATATGCCGAGCAGGATGATAAAGGCCAAGACATTTCTGCCGGCAACAGGCAATTCAGATGAATCGAATGGTTCTAACGCTGCCGTTGATGTGTTCAAATCTTCTTTGCCCTTATTTCCCGTCTCGGTTTGGCTATGGACTTTTCTCCCAATTCCTGTATACTCCGGACGGGCATATGATTGACTCACCGCGTGGCAAGAACGCATGAAGGGCTATATATGTTAAGCTGATTTTACGATTGTATTTGGATATCGATGTCATTTAGCGCTGATGCAGCTACCGTCTCTTTTCTCTGCGCTACGCGATATCCCGTGACAACCATTCTCTTCCCTGCCAGGATGCTATCCATCTGCAGGTCGCCCGTGTCCACCAATAGTTGCGGCAGCTCCGCCAGCTTATGGGGCGTGGATACTATTATCAAATTCTCCTCTCCCACTCGCCGCAGGATGGCAGCGCTGATCTGCTGGCTGCCTCGTCCCAGTATGAAGCCCTGGGCTCCGATGGGGCTGACAATGACTTTGACGCTCTTTTCCCGATCCAACAAGGCCAAAAGATCGCTCTCCGAGGCATCTTTGAGCAGTAGCTTTCCTTCTTGGATCACATCCACGCCAAGCAGGGTCTTTTCCACTCGTAGAAGCTCGGCAATCCTGGCCGTGGTAGTTCCCGCCCCTAAAATATAGGCCGAGCCGTCCCTCATGAATTCGGAGGCAAAGAGTGCGATCTGATCCTTGAACTCTTCCTCGCTTGAGGAGCTGTAGAGCCTCTTTCTCTCCTGCACCAAAGTCGGCTTGTAAGGCGTGCGGGCCACAGCATAAAGCCTAGTCTGCAGCTCTCCTGCCCGGTAGAGCTCCTCGTCCACATCCACGATCTCCGTCTCTCTGGCCTTAAGTTCGCCCCGCACAAAGCCCAGAGCCAGCTCTGCTGCGGTCTGGGGGCTGATGGCAAAGACGCCGGAATGCATCTTCACGCCTGCTGGAATGCCCAGGATGGGGCGCATGCCAGCTCTGCTGGCAACATCTCGCGCCGTTCCGTCGCCTCCGCAAAATAGAATCAAATCGACGCCGTTTTCAAGGAAGGCCTGGCAGGCGAGCCCTGTGTCCAGGGAGCTGGACTCTTCAGCAGCTACATAGACCACAGTGTATTGCAGGCCGCATTCCTTCAGCTCATCTTCACCCATCTTGCCGCTGGCAGCAAAAAAGAGGAGGTTTTCTGTCTCTGGGGAAAGCAAATGCAGGCAGGCTCGTGCACGCGTTGCTGCCATAGGCTTTGCCCCCCTGGCCCGGGCAGCAGCTGCCAGGCCGTCCGTGCCTTTCAGGCCGACTGCTCCGCCCATGCCAGCTATGGGGTTGATGAGAAAGCCGATCTTTCCGACTCTTTCAGCCATCAAACCTTGGGCAACTTGGCGAGGGACTGCTTGACCAGATCTGCCGGATACTCGTAGTCCACCAACTTGCCGTCGTTGTAGGCATCGTAGGCCGCCAGATCGAAGTGGCCATGACCGGACAGAGAGATGAAGATGGTCTTGGCCTCGCCCGTCTTCTTGCACCTTCGCGCCTCGTCAATGGCGGGCTTGATGGCGTGAGCCGCTTCCGGCGCCGGAATTATGCCTTCGCTGCGGGCGAAGAGGGTGGCTGCTTCGAAGACTTCGGTCTGCTGCAGAGCTGTCGCCTCTATCAGGCCGTCATGCACCAGATTGCAGAGCAGTGGGGCATCTCCATGGTAACGCAGGCCACCGGCATGGATGCCGGGCGGAATGAAGTCATGTCCCAGGGTATACATCTTGATCACTGGCGCCATGCCAGCTGTGTCGCCAAAGTCGTAGGCGAAAAGCCCCTTGGTGAGTGTGGGGCAGGCAGTCGGCTCGCAGGCCACCATGCGCAGATCCTTCTTGTCCTTCATCTTGTCGGGAATGAAGGGGAAGATCATGCCCGGGAAGTTGCTTCCTCCGCCGCAGCAGCCGAACATAACGTTTGGATAGTCATCGGCCAGATCGAACTGCTTTTTCAGCTCCAGGCCCTCCACGGACTGATGTATCAGGACGTGGTTGAGCACCGAGCCCAGGGCATAATTGGTATCACTGTGGCTGGCCGCGTCCTCTACTGCTTCGGAGATGGCGATGCCCAAAGAGCCTGGCGTGTCAGGCATCTCGGCCAGGATCTTTCTGCCAAAATTGGTTTTATCGGACGGGCTGGCAAAGCAATCTGCGCCCCAGACGCGCATGGCGCTCTTGCGGTAGGGCTTGCTATCGAAGCTTGATCGGACCATGTAAACGGTGCACTTCAGGCCGAAGAGGCAGGTTGCCAAAGAGAGAGCCGAGCCCCACTGTCCGGCGCCAGTCTCTGTAGCCAGTCTTTCAATGCCCTCTTTCATGTTGTAGTAAGCCTGGGGTACGGCAGTATTGGGCTTGTGGCTGCCGGCTGGGCTTACGCCTTCATATTTGTAGTAGATCTTGGCAGGGGTCTGCAGAGCCTTCTCCAGGGCGGCCGCGCGGTAAAGAGGCGTAGGCCTCCAGAGCCGGTAGATGTCGCGTACCTCTTCGGGGATGTCTATCCAGCGTTCGGTGCTCATCTCCTGTTGGATGAGCGCTTTGGGAAAGATCATCTCCATGTCTGAGGCAGAGAGGGGCTTCAGCGTCCCGGGATGCAGAGGCGGGTCCAGGGGTGTGGGCATATCGGCAGCTACGTTGTACCACTTCTTGGGGATCTCTTCCTCGTCGAGCAAATACTTGATCTTCATCTGGGACACTCCATCTTTAAACTACGATGTAATCTTGTGTACATCGTTGTTATTATCGGATTTATTTAAAGGCTTTGAAAGGGTCTCCAAGGTTAAGATTTATTTATCATGGATGAGATGGCCCTTGCCATGAGTGGCCAAACCCTGTCTGAAAAGATATTTTCTAAAGCCTCCCAAAAAGAGGTACATGCTGGCGAGTTCGTCATGGCGGACATAGATGGCGCCATGATCCACGACATCACCGGCCCGCTGGCGGTCAAGGGATTTTATGAGATCGCGGGCAGGGATGCCTTGGTCTGGGATCCCGCAAGAATCGTCCTGCTCTTTGATCATCAGGTTCCCGCGGACAGCCTGAAGGCGGCGGAGAATCACATCATGCTGCGCAAATTCGCGCAGGAGCAGGGAATCTTAAACTACGACATATTTTGCGGCGTATGCCATCAAGTCATGCCGGAGAAGGGGCATGTGCTGCCTGGGAGCATCATAGTGGGCACCGACTCGCATACCTGCACCTACGGTGCCTTCGGAGCTTTTGCCACAGGCGTCGGGTCTACGGACATGGCATCAGTCTTTGCCACAGGCAAGCTCTGGTTCATGGTGCCCAAAACCTTGCAGCTCATGATCGAAGGAAGGCTGCCCGCCAGAGTCACCTCCAAGGACGCAGTGCTGAAGATCATTGGCGATATCGGGGCGGACGGAGCGAACTATCTGGCCTGCGAGTTTAAAGGCGAGGCCGCAAGCCGAATGAGCATCCCGGAGAGGATGACGGTATCCAACATGGCCATTGAGATGGGGGCCAAGGCCGGCATCTTCGAGACGGATGAGACCACCATAAAGTACCTGGAGGGACGGGTGAAGGACAAGGCAGCTATTAGAGAGGGAATTGTGCGGGGAGACGAGGACGCGACCTTCACCAGGAAGAGCTGGAATGTCAGCGATCTGGAGCCGCAGATTGCGATGCCCCACAACGTGGACAATGTCTTGCCGATAAGCGAGGTACCGGAGACGAAGCTCGATCAGGTGTTTCTGGGCTCATGCACCAACGGCCGATTTGAGGATCTCATGCTTGCCTCGCAGATGATGAAGGGCGAGCCTGTTGCTAAGGGCGTGCGCATGATCGTAGTGCCAGCCAGCCGGGAGGAGTACATGAAATGTTTGCATGCTGGCCTCATAGAGAAGTTCATGGAGGCGGGGGCCATGTTTGAGTCGGCCTGCTGCGGGCCGTGCATGGGAGGAAGCTTCGGCCTGCTGGGAGCAGGTGAGCGCTGCCTCTCCACGTCCAATCGAAACTTCGTGGGCCGGCAGGGCAGCCCCCAGGCGTTTGTCTACCTCTGCTCGCCCGCAACCGCGGGAGCGAGCGCCATCACCGGGTACATCACTGACCCCAGAGAAGTCTAGATGAAGATTGCACTCAAGCTCGCCTACCTGGGCGACAACTACTACGGCTTTCAGAAGCAACCGGACCTGGTCACAATCGATTCCGAGGTTCGCAAAGCTCTGGCACTAATCGGCGTCATTCACGGCGACTTCTGCTACGCAGGCAGAACGGATCGGGGCGTCTCGGCTCTTGGCCAGGTCATCGACTTTTGGATAGACGAGGACAAGGCCAAATTGACCCGTCCGCGGTGTGTAAATGGCCGGCTGCCCCGCGATATCTGGACCTGGGCCTGGGCCAAAGCCCCCATAGGGTTTTCCGCCCGCTGGAATGCCCAGTGGCGGGAGTATCGCTATCTTCTCTGGCATCCGGGACTGGATCTGGAAAAGATGCACGCTGCGGCAGAGCAGCTTTTGGGCGAGCACGACTTTCGGAACTTCTCCTCGGCCAAGGTGGATACGGTGAAGACGGTGCAAAAATTGGAGATCTCTGAGGAGCGCGGCCTTTTCATCTTCGACATTCGGGCCAACGGCTTTCTCTGGAATATGGTGCGAAAGATCGTGGGCGCTCTGGAGAAGGTGGGTGCGGGTCAGAAGGACATGGACTGGTTCTCAGATCTGCTGCGCCCGGAGCTGAACCACGGAGCGCCAACCGCCCCGGCGGATGGGCTGATCCTCATGGATGTGGGCTACGAGGGGCTGGACTGGCAGGTGGACGAGTACTCCCGAGCAAGGGCGGCCAACGCGCTGGCGGCAACGGTGCAGAGCAGGATGGCGAGGGCGAGCGTGGCCAGGGAGATGGAGAGGGCGATGATTGTGGAAAGAGTTTAATCGCCCCACCAATTCAGGGATTCTTTCTGCAATTGCACAGATGTATATTTTTCTTTGAACACGGCCAATCCGCCCGCCCAGTCCAGCCTGAGCATTTTTCGCCTAGGTCTGCATTCAATTTCAGCGAGGTACAAAGCGAAATCCAAAACCTCTTGCTGGTGTTTTGGAGAGAGCCTAGCCATAAGTTCGCTGATCCGGTCCATCTGCATAATTTAAAATCTTATAACGGAAATAATTTCCTATTTGGATTGCATTTTAAAGGACGGATGAGGACATGAAAACGACTAAGGTTGATGCGGCATTGCTGGTCATCGATGTGCAGAACGAATATTTCACAGGCCGTCTGCCCGTGACCTTTCCGGAAGACAGCCTGAACAATATTTTGAGGGCGATGGACTATGCCGCCAGCGCGGGCGTGCCAGTGGCCGTCATCCAGCATAGCGCAGCCGCGAAGGACTCGCCGACCTTTCGGAAAGGCAGCGAGGAATGGAAACTGCACCCGGAAATTGAGCTTAGGAAACGCGATATTCTGATAGAAAAGAGCCTGCCCGGCAGCTTCACGGGAACCGGGCTGGAGAAGTGGCTGAGGGAGGCGGGCGTGGGACGCGTTGCCATCTGCGGCTACATGGCGCAGATGTGCTGCGACACGACGGCGCGCCAGGCTTTTCATTTGGGATTTCAGGTGGACTTTCTCTCCGATGCGATAGGAACTCTGGCTGTGCACAACAGCGCAGGAGCCATCTCGGCCCAGGATCTGCACCGAGCGGTGATGGTGACGCAGGCGATGCGCTTTGCCAGGGTGATGGAAACTGTTGAGTGGATAAGAGCGATGATCGAGGGGTGAATTGGCTCAGGAGCTAAATCTAAGGGCATGAGCAACAAGCTGAAACATTCCTGATTGTCCAATATGATTTAAATTAGTGGAGTGCGGAAACTCTAGAATTGATTGACCTGATGCCATCCGCAAAAGTCCTGGCAAAAAAGGCAATGGAGATGTAGAAAAATGTCCGCCCCCGTCTGGCAGTACCACGAGCCCGACCACCCAGGCGCCGACTTCGACGCCCTGGCCGAGATCTATGATCGTAATATGCAAAAGTTTCGAGATGTCCACGGCGAAATCATTGAGATCCTGGACTTCCTCGTCCTTCGTCCCGATCAGTGCATCCTGGAGATAGGGACGGGCACGGGCGAGTTCGCCCTGGCCGCTGCCCGCCGCTGCCGCAAAGTCTACGCTGTGGACCTCTCGGCAGGCATGCTGCGCTATGCAGAAAAGAAGGCCCAGGCGCGCGGCGTTGCCAACATTGAATTCTTGCCGGGCGGCTTTCTCACCTACCGGCACAATGGTGCGCCATTTGACGGCATCGTCAGCCAGATTGCTCTTGCACCATCTGCCCGACTTTTGGAAACAGATCGCTTTGCTGCGCATGGCAGAGATGCTGGCCGAGGGTGGCAAGCTTTGCCTGCGGGATGTGGTATACTCCTTTGATCCTGTGAACCACGGGAAATTCCTGGATGAATTTATCTCGAAGGCAACAGAGAGAGCAGGCCCACAGTTTGCCCGCAGCATCTGTGAGCACGTGCGAAATGAATATTCGACTATGGATTGGATTATGCGGGGCATGATCGAAAGAGCGGGCTTTAAGATAGAAAAAGCGACGCATAGCCAGGGATTCTTCGCTCTCTATCTGTGCACGAAGACGACTAATAGCGCATCATCAGAAGGGAACTCTAATGATTGACTTGGATGAGGATGATCTCAGGCAAATGTGCACCGAGTCCTCTTTCGACCGGGGGGAGCGATATTTCGAGGAGGGAAGAGTGCGCATCAAGGAGGCCACGACCACCAGAGTAAAGGCGGTTGTGAGCGGGACAAATGACTATCAGGTGGAAATTGAGCTGGATGAGGAGTTTTCCGGCGAATGCGACTGTCCTTACGACTGGGATGGGCTATGCAAGCACATAGTTGCTACCTTTCTGGCAGTCATCCGCGATGACGTGGAGATCGAGCCTCTAATGAATAAAAGCAGCTGTGAATTGGAGGATACCGAGCAACTCCTGAAGCGGGCCGATGCGGATGCTTTGCGAAGCTTCTTGCTCTCCGAGATGGAACAGCGAGCAGACCTCAGGAATCGGTTTAAAGCCGTCTTCGGCAAAAAAGGCGAGGGAAGAAGCCTGAATGATTATAAGGCTGAGGCGGAATCGCTCTACGATGATGTCGAGGATCACGGTTATGTTCCTTACGGAGAGGACATAGACTTCTCTTCGCTAAGCGATCTGGCTGAGCTTTATATTCAGAAAGGCGATTTCCTGGAGGCGGCCAAGATCTACCAGGCCCTTTCCGAGGTCATAGCTGAGAAAATGGATGAGGTGGACGACTCAGACGGCAACTATGGAGGAGAGTTCACCGATAGCCTGGAGGCATTCACAGACTGCATATTCAAGGCCGGACTGGATGCAAATGGCAGGAGGCCTTACATCAAGTATCTCTTCGACAAGTACCTGCGAGGGGATCCTGACTATTTCCAGAGCGACTACCGCGAAGCTCTAGATAAGCTCTGCCGCGAAGAGTCGGACCGGCGATACTGGAATGAATTGCTGGAGCCGCATATGCCTGGCGAAGTTCCCAGTGATAAGGATTGGTGGCACCATCATGGTGCGATAGAGCTGATCACGATGAAGCTTGACCTTCATCTCAAGCTCGGGGAGATGGATGATTTTTATGGGCTCATCGAGAGGTATTACCGTACCAGTGATGCTCTTTGTCTCAGGTACGCCCGGCAGCTTTTAGCCGATGGGGCGAAAGCGAAGGCTCTGGAGGTGGCGGAGGAGGGCGTGGCCATCTTTGAAGATCATCTTACAAAGGAGTTACGAGATTTCCTGAGCGGGATCTACAAAGATTCTGATCCGAAAAAGTACCGGGATACACTACAGTCACTATTTCTCCAGAGCGGTGATTGGCAGTATTACGGGCCACTAAAGAAGGCCTCTAAGGCAGAGGAGTGGCAAGAGCGGCTGGCCAAGATACTGGCACACTTTGCAGAGAAAAGATCTACGGACTGGTCCGGCAGGAGCAAGCTAATTGATATCTATCTTAAAGAGAAGATGTACGATCAGGCGCTGACAGAGGTACTGGCCAAGAGAAGCCTCTCCACCTTAAGACTGTATCAAAATGATCTGGCCTTCCGCTACCCTGAGCAGTACTTCAACGTCTACCGGGAGTTGATTATTCCCTTTGCCGATAAGGATACGGGAAGGAAACACTACCAAGAAGTCGTCTCTTATTTGAAGAGGATGAAATGCATTGAGGGCTACGAAGGGGCCGTTTCAGAGATCGTAGGGCGGCTGAGGATAGAGCATAAGAGAAAGCCTGCTTTCATAGACGAGATGAAAGAGTTGTGAAGATCTGCGATTGAAAGCGACCTCATGCTAAAGTCCAAATATGAAAAGAGAGAATAATTAAATTGATGCATAAACTCACTGCCTTTGTCTCTGGAAAAGTGCAGATGGCCGGCTACAGATCCAAGGTAGTGACCATAGCCAGAGCATTTGGCCTTAAAGGGTATGTAAGAAATCTGCCGGACGGCAGAGTGAAGATATTGGCCGAGGGCCCCCTTGACGATCAGGAGAGGTTTCTTAAGGCCATAAAAATTGAAAATACTCTGATCAAAGTTGATGATATTCAAAGCGAGTTTTCCGATGCATTGGGTGCTTACGACGACTTTTTCAAGGTGGCTGGAGAGAATGAGACCGATGCCCGGCTTGATGTTGCTGCCAGTCATCTTAAAGAACTGATTATGGTAGTGAAAGACGGTTTCAAGGAGACTGTCTCCAAGCTCGGGGGCATGGACGGTAGCCTGAAAGAGATCTCCCAAAAACAGGACGAAATGATTGTGGAGATGAGAGGCGGCTTCAAGGAGCTATCCGGAAAGCAGGACGAGATGATAGCTGAGACGAGAGGCGGCTTCAAAGAGCTATCCGGAAAGCAGGACGAGATGATAGCTGAGACGAGAGGCGGCTTCAAGGAGCTATCCGGAAAGCAGGACGAGATGATAGCTGAGACGAGAAGCGGCTTCAAGGAAAACAACGCACAGCTCCGCGAGATCTCCGCAAAGCAAGACTCTGTGATTGATGCCATTGACGAAGCCCGCGCGGACGTCGTCTCCGAGGTGCAGGGCCTGCGCTCGGATTTGAAGGATCGCGTGGATGAGCGGCTGCAGAGGATTGAGAGCGATGTGGTGGAGATCAAGGCCCGCATGAGGCCTTAGCTCGATGTAGTTGTAGCCGACGGGATGATCCCTTACGGGGCAGAATTAGATTTCGCGCCTTTTGAGAATCTGGCGAAGATGTACGTGTGCACCTCGAAAGATGATTTATATTACTGGAAAAATCTGCGGGAGCCGCATCTTCCCGAGGAGCTTCCGACAAGGAGCAGGATTTGGGTAAATATTACCAGGCCGAGAATCTGATTTTATGATTGGTTTCGATTCGTGTTCTGGGCCTGCCTGCCCCGTCAGGCCTCCGCCCACCCGCGGGCGACCGGGCGCGTGCCTTGGAAGATGGCGGCGCTCGCGCCAAGATGAAACACGGATGATGCGCCACGGGCCGGAATAGAATAGACACGCAATTAGAGGATTCATGGATCATAAACTGAGCATCGCGGAGCGCTTGGCCGGTTCCATTCAGCTTGACGACCAGAAGCTAATTGATGAGATCATCGAATCGGAAATCTGGGATTATGATGAAGAGACCGCGCCCGGCGATGAAAAGCACCACAATCCACCTGGCAAATGTCCAAGCCCGATAGATGCCGTTCGCCAGTGGCAGAGCCAGAATCCTGGGAAGGGCGACTACAGCAAAGAGCGCTCTTACGTGTGTGATCTTGGAATTGATGATATCTTCCTGGGAATCGAGAGAATAAAGAAAGAGAAACTGGGAGGCAGCAAAGAATGACCGATGAGATTGCAGGTGATAAGACCGCAGCTCGCAGGCAATCCAAGACCCGTCAGTATTACGGCTTTGTGGGCGAGACCAATTACAATGAGGCGTTTATAGAAGAGCTTTCCCGTGATTGCGAGGAGAGTGGCTATGAGGGCTGCGATATTCCCCCGCAGCTGGAAGAGCGAATCGTGGTCGATCCCAGGATCGCTCACTACAGGCCCGTCGTGCTGGGAACGCGGGTGCCTGTGGACGTCATCCTGGGGGCGCTGGCCGGGGGCATGCAGATCGATGAGGCTGCCCAGGAGTATGGGATAAGTCAAGAGGATGTGCGGGCGGCGATCGGGTACGCAGCCAGGATCGTCTCTCAAGAAGATATTTAATCCAAGCAGATGATTGAGATGTACAGTTATGTCAGAGCAGATCGAATCCCTCCCGAAAAAGGAAGAATAGATGGGCAAAGGCCTCACGGCTGAGCAGCGCAGGCATCTTGAAAAGAGCCTGAAAGAGAACGATGAGCTGATGAAGTGCCTGGCCGAGATGTGATGGTCAGGTTTCTTGTGTATTTTCTCTGAGCCATTTTTCAATTGCGTCGAGTGTGCAGTTGTATTCGGCAATTGTGCAGAGAACGCAACAAATCTTTTCTTTGCCGGCTGATATGCATAGGCCGTTCATTCTCAGAATGTTGTCGGCCACCTGAAATCCTGTTCTCTTCTGACCGTCGTTGAAGGGATGAAGTGCGATCAGATGAAGGGCGAGAGCGGCCTTCTTGAAGTGGTAGGGCTCATCATTGATCCTGGTGACGAGATAATCAATGGTGCCCTGGCACAGGATGCCAGGCAAGCCTCCGTAGCGCTGGATGGTGGTGTCGTGGATCTCGATTATCATCTCAGCAGTCAGCTCGATCATTGGGCAGGATCTCCATCGGGTTAGACCAATTTCATTGGCTGAGAACATATTGGTTTCGATTCGTGTTCTGGGCCAGAAACGAATGGTGGACCTTGGCTCCGGGCTTTCCTGATGGGCCTCCGCTCACCCCGCGGGAGCGCGCGCACGGGCACGGGGCGGGCGCGTGCCTGGGGCGGCGTGGCGGTCGTCGGCAGAAATCCGGGGGATCTGGAGCACGGGGGCGCGGTCGGGCCTTGGATCCAGAATTGGGAAATCTATTTTTAGAGGCCAAGCATATTAGTAAAATCGTGGTGAGATCGATGGAAGTTCTTGTTAAGAAAGGCGGGATAATTGAGATTCCTAATTCAGTTATGACCGAGTTGGGCATAAGTGAAGGCAAAAGATTATTTCTGAATGTAAAAGATGGAAAGATACTCATCAATCCTGCCAAGAACATTGCGGAGAGACTAGCAGGATCAATAGCACTGGATGATGTAGATCTCATTGATGAAATTGTCGAATCTGAGGATTGGTTGTGATAAATTCCCTGGAAGCACTGCCTTTATCTTCAGATGTATTTATAGATGCTAATATATTTTTATATCATATAATGAGGCGTCCCAAGTTCTTCCTGCCTTGCCATAAATTTTTTGTTGCAATTGAATCAGGTGCGTATAATGGATTCACATCAACTCTTGTGCTTAATGAGGTGCTTCACAAACTAATTCTCGCTGAAGCCACAAATACCTATGGTCTGCGCTCAGAACATGATGCCGCGAATGTATTGAAGCAAGACCCTGCGAAAATCAGGGGACTCTCTCAGGTCTGGAAGACCTATTCTGATCTCAAGGAATATCCAATCATAATTTGTAGTTGCGATGAGTCTGTGCTTGACATGGCAGTCGATCTCTCGAATAAATATGGGCTATTAATATCCGATGCCACTCACCTGGCGGTTGTCAAATCCGAAGGCATTTCCAATATCGCTACTAATGACGCCGATTTTCAGCGGTTAAATGAAATTGATGTCTACAAACCATGAATGAAAAGAGCGGGACGAGCTGTTTGATCATCCAATCGCCGCCGGTCCGGGACGGCCCACTGCCTGGGCCGCGGGTGCCCGTGCGCTGGGTTTAGGACGCTCGGCTCAGGGGCAGAAGGCCCGAAGATTGCAGATAAAGCGCGGGCTGGGGTGAGGGGGCTAACAATAGTGGGTGCAGTAGGTAGGCGCCTGAAACAGCAGAGCAGGTTAGTGATCAGCCTAGGCAAGCAGTTGCGCCATGATGGGGGGCGCTGATGCCCATTTCGTTATCATTGGGGCTCTAACGGAAAGTATATCTCGCAGTTGTATCTCAAAAAATTTAAAGCACTACCTCTTTGCTCAAGAATCTCTCGAATATTTCTACAATAATATTAAAATTTCCAATGTCACCCGCATTTTTTCTTTCTTCACATACCCATTTGCAGAACTCATCTTTATCGAATTCTTCAACGGTTGTACTCTTGAAGCCATAATCTTTCTTACTAGTTCTATAAAAACGACTTTTATTTTCCAAAAAATATTCTGATTGCAGCAAATAAGAAGGGAGCAAATTTTCTATACCTTTCGTAAATGCGCAGTCCTTTTCAATTTTTATTATTGACTCAACAAAGAGGTAACCCTCATTCCTTTGTTTCTTATCTGTATCACAATCATAAAGTAGCAGCAATTTATGCTTTAGCAAACGACTATTTTTGCTGTATATTTTTTCTATCTTTTCGAGGGCAGACGATCCAGAATTCTCTGAACCCTCTCTTGAATCTATGCCTACTTGATCTATATCAATTTGTTCCAATATATCATTTCGATCCAATAAGGTAAGTGCTTTATTAATATACATCAAATCTGTCTTCCCTTCCAAAAGAATCATCGGTTTCGTGCTTGATGATAAAAGTCTTTGTACCTTGGTTTGTAGCTCTCCTTCAAATGCCTTTGTAGCCTTGAGAAACTCAAATGATTTCGTAAATTCTGAAAAACGTTCAGTAGAAATTGGCGTACCATTAGGCATTTCTAAGGTCTCAAAGCCATCCTTTCCATATTGCTTTTCCATTCCTAGCAGAAATATCGGGGGGGCGGCTTCAGCTGCGAAGGTTGGCCGTTGATTTCGTAGAACACTTTTTCTCTCCGTTCATCCGGTGCGACCATGAATAAATCGAGCTTGATATTGGCTGCATGCTTACCAGGTCCGACATCCTCAATAAGCCGGAATAAATTGCCGTTGTGTGCTCGACCTCGAATGCTGCAATTATCGCATCGCCTGAATGAGTAGTCAATATTGAATTGTACACGTGGACAACAGCCTGAGAAGCTCTCCAGATTGGGCACTGAATTGATTCCGTCATGCTGCAAATCGGTCATTCTCTACGATATGATGCGCATCTACCTCATCTCATAACAACAATTCCTTCAATTTCTCCCAACCGTATACTTTTGGTTATATCTGTCCTCGGCACAGTCACTACGCCGATCTTTGACTCATACGTCTTGGTTTTGCGGCGGTATTTTCTTTCGTCGTATTCCAACTCAACCGGATTTTTCGCAGCATTTTTTATCGCATTAGCGTATATCCCATCGTTTGGCAAAATCCGCGGAGATCCCTAAACAATCCGTCCAGGCATTCTGATTGGCCCTGACGACTCAAGTGATCTATAGCTGGGTACTAAAATGCTGTTTTAGCATCCAGTTTTTCCACCAGTTCAACTTCAAATCTGATCGCAAATTGCTCATATTTCCAGAGAGAATATCAATGCCTTTGTAATCGACTTCTAAGTGCAACAATCAAATCCGTTAACTTAGCAGAGAATAATCTCCTGTAAATCGCTGCGCCGTTTTCTTTCTGCTAACTCTAAAGCCGCTAATTTTTGCTCCATGCTCTAGAAATTCCTCCCAGGTCGTTCCTGTAAAGAGATCCAGAATTTCTTTCAATATGGCTTCGATATTAATTTTGCTTTGGATCAATAGTTGCTTATCACTTATCAATTTTGCTGCATCGGGCTGGGATAATTGGGACAATTCCTGGATATCAACTTTTGAATCTAAAAAAACATCCATTACCCATTTTTTATTTTCCTCAACACAGCTTTCAACATAAATCGGCTTTCCAAGTACACCAAATACACCATAATGAGAAAGACATCGCACCAATCTCGATCATCTTGCGTGAATTTTTTGTAATGCGGTCACTATATCTCCATCAGGTTATCAATCTTCTAAGAGGTCAACAAAGCAAGCCCAAAATCTCTATCCTATTATTTGAATTCGTACTCGTTAGCGATTTGTTGATTAATTCTTTTGATCTGTTGAAGCATCTTTGCTAGAGTCTTAATACATCAACTGAAAATTTAATTGTCTTTAATTATCTCTTTTTGATATGTCGAGCTTTTGAGTTAGATCTTGAATGCTTATCCATATAATTCGCATAAGCAATCAAAAGCTCGAAAGATATGCGTCATCTGATCATCAATATTAGCTGTTGAGCTAAGCAAGTAAGTGCTTAGAACCGCCGTTAAATAGAATTTTCTCTATGCAAAGAGAATTGATAGTTGAGAGTAGCGTCCTCCTCTATGAATACCTCGTCGATGATTTATTTCGGTCAAGATCAAAAGTCAGATCCTGGGATAAACTTTCTCTATTTAGCCAGTGAGGCAATTCTTTTCGACTTGGTGGAAAATAGCAAATTGAATTAGTTCTATAAATATTTTCTAATTCCTTTTCATCTCCGAAACTCTTTTTTTCGACCCCATCTTTTTTCCACGACAATACATTGCTAAATCGACCATGAGCCTTATCAACGAATTCTCCCTGATCCAACGATCCTGTCTTATCTACATAAGAATATTTTTTTTCACTTTCAAAAAAATCTAGCAATCCTATACTGAATTCACATTTATATCTCTGATTTAATTGTCCTGAAAACTTAAAAAAAGGTGAATGCCCCATTTGTTGACCAAGAACAATGTCCGCATATGCTTTTTTAGCAAGCTCAAATAGTGCATCAACAATATATGATAATAAAATACTTTTTCCAGTACCATTTTTTCCGACTATAACCAATGGTTTTGGCGTGCCATCTGCATTAAATGATGGTGTGAGATCCAGGGATTCTATCGGCCCCGCATTTTCAATTAAACAATCTTTTAAATAAATAATTCTGCCCCCATTTAATACCTAAAAAATAGAGACGTGCGATTAATTGCTTCTTTTATTTTTCATCGCCTCCACAAAAGCCAGGAACGGCGGCGACGGGCGGCCCGGCCGGGACTTCATCTCCGGGTGGAACTGCGATGCGAAGAAGAAGGGATGCTCGGCTATCTCGCAAATCTCCATCAGATCCCCGTTGGTGCCCGAGAAGATCATGCCCTTCTCCTCTATCTGGGCAATGTAAGCGGGATTGACCTCGTAGCGGTGCCGGTGCCTCTCCACGATATCGTCTGTGCCGTAGATCTTATGCGCCAGGCTACCTTTTTTCAAATGCGCCGGGTAGTTGCCCAGCCGCATGGTGGCTCCCATGTGCCTGATCTTCTCTTGCTCAGGGAGGAGAGCAATCACCGGGTGAGGCGTGGCCCCAAACTCCGAGCTGCTCGCTCCATCCAGGCCGCAGACGTTTCGGGCGTACTCGATCACAGCCAACTGCATTCCGAAGCATATTCCCAGGTACGGAACCTTCATCTCCCGGGCGTACTGCACGGCCTTCATCTTGCCCTCCGTGCCCCGAGATCCAAAGCCGCCCGGAACCAGGATGCCGTCCGCGTCTCTCAGGATGAGGTCCGCCGAGCCGTGCTCCAGCTCCTCGGCATCGATCCACTGCACATCGATCTTCACACCGGCCTCAATGCCGGCGTGCTTCAGGGACTCACGGATGGACAGGTAGGCATCCTCCATGGGGTCGGCACACTGCGAGCCGATGGTGTACTTTCCCACAATGGCCACCTTCACCACGCCCTCTGCAGCATCCATCTTCCGCACGAACTCATCCCAATCCTTGCGCTCTTCCAGGGGAAAGAGCCGCATGGCCTTCATTATGTACCTGGCCAGCCCCTCCGCCTCCATCTGCAAGGGGACGCGGTAGATGTCGTCGGCATTGTGGGCGCTGATCACAGCCTCCATGGGAACATCGCAGAAGTGAGCGATCTTGTGCTTTGTCTCCTCTAAGAGGGGCCGCTCGCATCTTACTACTATCATGTCCGGCTGCAGACCCAGCTGGCGCATCTCTTTCACGCTGTGCTGGGTGGGCTTGGTCTTCTGCTCTCCGTCCATTGTGGAAGGGGCGAGGGTTACGTGCACGAAGAATATGTTGCCCGACTCCTCATACTTGAGCTGGCGCATGGCCTCCAGGAAGGGCATGGACTCGATATCGCCCACCGTTCCGCCAACCTCTATCAGACAGATCTCGCAGCCCCCATCCCGGGAGACCTGGCGGATGCGTCTCTTGATCTCTTCGGTGATGTGGGGGATGATCTGCACCGTCTTGCCCAGATACTCGCCTCTGCGCTCCTTCTCGATGACTGTGCTGTAAACCTTGCCGGTGGTGATGTTGTGGTCGCGGGTGAGTTCCACATCTAAAAAGCGTTCGTAATTGCCCAGATCCAGATCCACCTCGCCGCCATCCTTGAGGACGTATACCTCTCCATGCTGGAACGGGCTCATGAGTCCGGCATCGATGTTGATGTAAGGATCGATCTTGATGGCTGTAACCTTATAGCCCCTGTTCATGAGCAGCCTGCCGATGGACGCCGCAGTAATGCCCTTGCCAAGGCCGCTCATAACCCCGCCTGTGACCACAATGTATCTCATATTCACGCCTTCAGGAGCGTAGCCGCTCCGTATATGATAAGGGTGACGATCAGGATGGACGATGCTAAAGCGCCGGGAAACTCAGGAATGCTTTCTGTGATGAACGTCAAAACCAAAACAATAACAAGCGCCAGGAATAGGGCCGCAGGGATGACCTTTAGAGAGCCCAGGCCGCCAAAGCCGCCCAATCGGTCCAGATAGATGGACTCTGGCCCTTCATTCGGCTCGCTGTACACCTCCGGCTCCTCAGGGGATCTTTCCTCTCTCTCGGCTGCGGAAGTGGGGATCTCCCGGCTCTCGCTGTCCGGGCCCTGCGAGATGCCCTGGTAACGGTCCTCCTCATATCCGGAGGGGGCTCTCTTCCACTCTTGAGTCCCCTCTTCCTTTCTCTCTTCTTGCTCCCCTAGAGGTACCTTCCTGGGGATGAAACGTGGGCCTTCGTCCTGCCTATTGCTGGGATCTACAAAACGATCATCAATACGGGTGTTAGAGCGAGTTTCAACGCGGCTATTATCATCTTCTGCATCGCTCTCGATTTCGTCTTCCCTGTCGCGGCCTATTCGAGCATTGCTGTATCTATCGCTGCGATCATCGTTACGATCTTTATCGACACGGCTTACTGCCGGCTTCAGGCCGCGCTTCTCCCCGCGGCTTTCTATCCCGCCTGCTCTTTGCTGACGGGTGGCAGATCTGTATCTTTGCAGATCTTTATCGCGAGAGAATGCTATGCGCCGTGGCTCCTTCTCCGTCTCCTCGTTCTCGTCTTCGTCCTCGTCTTCGGACCGCTTCACTCGCCTGATTCCTGGGGAGTCTTCCTCATCCTCGTCCTCATCGTCTGCATCTTCTCGGTCCCTGCTGTCCCTTCTCCGGGGCGCGAGATCTGCATCCTCGTCTTCTTCTTCTTCTTCATCTCGGTCGTTGCTTGTATCTTCTCTTTCCAGAGCATCTCCCATCAGATCATCCTTTAATTCCTCGTCCCCCTGTAGGCCGGGGTCTTCCAGATCGTCGCCCGGATCTTCCGAATCGCGCAGCAGAGTGATAGGTACCCGGCTTTCTCCATGGCTGCCGGAGAGAAGAATCTCGCCGTCCAGACGCTTCTTATTGGCCGGCATCCTGGCCAGGATGGGTATGATCTCCTCCAGGACAACATAGTGATCCGGCTTCTTCAAGCGCACCGCCTTGAAGACGGGACTGCTGGCCAGCAGAGAAATATTAGACGGCTCCCCGTCATTGACGACCTTGAGATTGAATATGGTCTCCTCGCCGGGAAGGAGACGAAGAACTATGGGCCTGGCCGCACCGCTGCCATTGTTGATGTGAACAACATGATCCAATGCCAAAACTCCCCCACACCATATATCACATAATATTATATAAATATTTTGCTAGTGGAGCTTCTTGTATTTCCTCGGGTCCTGCGGGCTTTGTAAGCCAGGCTTTGCCCTTGCCGGGCCTCTTGCTCGGCCAGCCAAGGCCAAGACTAATCTCTCAGATCGGGCGGCAGCATATTGGGTATGCCGTCTTCAATAGGATAGCATTCCTGGCAGGCCTGGCAGCAGAGCTTTCCCGTCACAATCTCCTTCTCGTTCTCTTCGAATACCTCAAGCGTCAAGTCGCCTTTGCAGAGAGGGCAAGCTAAAATGTCGAGCAGATCGCGTTTCATAGATCCGCGCATCTATTCTAAAGAAGTATAAACCTTTGGCCTATTTCAGAAACTCTCAATACCAAGAAGTTTGGCCGCATTCTTGCCGAGGATTGCTTGCTCTTCCGCAACACAGAGTCCCAGGCCCTTGATAATCTCCGCTGCCCTTCCCGGCTCTTCCCAGGGGTAATCGCTGCCGAAGATGACCCTCTCTGGTCCGATATCTCGTATCAGCTCCCCCATCTCTTGCTGGCCCATGTAAAAAGAGACGTAAGCTGTGTCGAAATAGACATTTCCGCCGGCGGACAGGAGGTGACGCCGGACGTCATCCCACATGCGTAAACCTCCCAGGTGAGCCAGCACCAGTCGCAGGTCCGGATAGCATTCAATGGTCCTGGCAAAGCGATCCGGCGTGCCAAAGACCTCCGGCCGATCCAGCGGGTCTCGGCCTGCATGAGCCACCAGGATCATCTTTCTCTCTATCAATGCCTCGAAAAGCCGGCCACAGCGTGGATCGTCAGGATAGACCTCCTGTAAGAGAGGCATCATCTTTACTCCCTTAACGCCCCAGGTGGCCAGCCGGTCCAGCTCAGCCTCCAGGTTTGGCATGAAAGGATGCACAGCGCCAAAGGCTGTCAGCTCCTCGCCCTCTCCCGAGACTGACCGGACCCAGTCGTTGAGGCTGCAGACGTCATCCCTGCCTTTGGCCAGGGGCAGGAGCACCGATCCGGCAACTCCTGCTGCCTGCATCATGCTACGCAGATCTTCGGGCGCGCCGGTGCCTGGAACCTCCACCTTCAGCTTTCGCTTGGCGACGGGCAGGATCTTGGCCGCCACCCATTCCGGGTAGATGTGAGTGTGAAAATCGATGATCAAACTCAAATTATCCCCATCTCAGTAAGTCTCTGTGGCAGGTAGGTCTTGGTCACATAATCCAGGCCCTTGCCGGCAAAGGCCTGCTGCTCTGCCTTTTTCTTGAGGTCCAGTTGCAACCGGATCTGCTTTTCCCAGTAGGGCGTATTAAACCGGGGGTCGGTCAGCTCGCTTCGCAGGGCCTGCAAATCCTTATCGGTCAATTTGTCTGTTGAGAGGTTGTAGTCCACGATGTCGCTGGGCTGCACCCCCAGGAAGCGCGCCCCTGGAGTGACCAGGTGCTCGGAGAGGTGAGCGCTCTTGATGGCACCGTAGGCGATGCTGGCAAAGATGCGATAGGACCAGGGATCGCCATCCGTGAAGACCACCACTGGGATGTTCAGCTCCGCATTCAGCCTCTTTATGATGCGGCGCGTGGACCGGGCCGGCTGGCCCTTGATATGAACCAGGATGGCATTGTACTCCTCATCAAAGCCATTCTCGATCAGCCGGGCGTACATTCCGCCCGTCTCAATGGCCATGACCAGTTTTGCGTCGTGGCTCAAAAATTCGATGTTATCCACATTGAAGGGTATCTGGTATCCGGCCTCGCCCACATCCTCCTGGCAGTGCATCTCCCGCTCGCCTCGCCGTGTCTGCTCTTTGAGGCGCAGCGGCCCGAAGACGGCTGCCCCATCCTCCTCCGGCCTGACGTGAAAGTCCTCCCGGTGCAGAGAGGTGACGATCTCCAGATCCTCGATAAGCCGGTCACTTTCCGCCTGCTCATGGAATTTGGCGATATCCCAGTTCTCGGAGATATAATAGATCTCCCTCAAAGTCGAGCCGCGATTGTTCTTGAGATGCTCGTTGATGAGAAGCTCAGCCAGGTGAACCGTCTTGAGAAGTGTCTTGGCTCCACGCACGGTCTTGACGCTGCGTGTCGTCTCTTGATCACCATAAACCCAGACATCGTCCTTAGTGGAAAACTCGATGTTTCCTTTGGTTCGGGATGGCAGGGAGATATGGGGCACTATGCCCTGCTGGAACTGGTTGTAAAGAATGTCAGCGAGGCCAAGCAGATTCTCCTGGGCTATTTTTGATTTTTCTGCTTTTTTTATATTTAGCTTCCTTTCAAATTCATTCTTCTCGTCGGATTTTTCCATTGGCTAGATCACCCTGGCTCCTGTGACAATTTCCGCTTCCAGGCCCTCAATCACCGGCTCTTTCAGGGCTACGCCTTCAGCCGTGATACTGTAGCTGAGGGTGGTAGCCTGGCCCGGACCGAGGGAGAGCTTCCAGTGGTAGTCGTAGCCGTCTCCCATGGGAATGATTTTGGCGACAGGCGAGACGGCGTCGGCCTGCACTGCCAGCACCTCATGCAGCTTGAAGGACCGTAACTGTTCGCTGTGATTTTCTACCTGGATTTTGACACATAGCTGTCCGTTATTCCTCTCCACTTTCCGGAAGACGAGAAGATTGCCCATGATCTTGGCCACCACCGGCCCGATATCCGGCAGCTCCTTTTCCAGGACATCGGAGAGCTTCTGGGCGATGCGCGGCAGGATCTTTCTTATGATCTCCTCCTTCTCCCTTCTTTCCGAGAGAACGCTCTGACGGCTCAGGTAGCGGCGCAGCTTTCTCGCTACCTCTTTCAGCCCCAGATCGATCTCCGTTAAAATCTCCGGCATATCGGCCACAGCATCTTTGCTCTCTGAGGTGAAGGGAATGTTGGTGGAAGCGATATGAACCAGCAGCACCGCCGGGCCGACCGGCACGCCGCTTCCCGTAGGCTGGCCCAGGGAATAGTTCTTCCAGGAGACGCTCTCCACAGCGTGAGTTACGGCGCAGGCACCCTGTTGGTAGACGAGGGGAACACGATTTGCAAATCGAAGCAGTTCAACGCGACTCTCCTTCTCAAGCTCTCCTCCATATCCCAGTCCCACCTCGATCAGGAAGGGATTACCCGAATAGACGGATACGGGCCGAACCGTGGTGGCGATATAGTCCAGCCGAAACTCTTTTTCGAGTCCAGCCTTGATCAGCTCCTCGCCAATAGGAGAAAGGCAGTCTACAGGAGGCGACTTGACCTTGATCTGTTTGAATGCGCAATGCAGGCGAGATGCTGCCTCATGGTCCAGGTCAGTAGGGGCCACTTCTGGATCCAGACCCGCCCGGCTGCACAGCTCCTGAGCGGAGATGGTGCCGATAGAAGAGAAGGTCTCTTTTAAAAAGACGCGCAGCTTCTTTTTGTCGGTGTAGCGGAGGAGCTTGATCAGCTCGCCAAGCTCAATTCCGTCCGGATGAGGGGAAATGGCATAGGCTTTTTTGGGCAGACTCTCCGTGACCCTCTCGAAGACCTCCACGTTGCCCTCTGGCTCCACCAAGGTCAGGCGCGCATGAGGATTGACAATGGCTGTGCTCTTCAGCGAACCATAGACCGACTGGCGGCGGCCCCTCACATAGGTGCCCTCCATTTCGAGCTCCACGCGCGTTCCCCTGGGGCGTTCCCAGTCCATATCCTCAGATTTCAGAATCTCGGGCTCGTTTTTAGCTGTATTTATGAGCAGCTCGCAGTAACGAGCGGGTCTGTCCGGAGCGATCTTGGAGATGACCTTGGTGGGCCTGCCGCTGGTGAGCTGGGAATAAAGCACTGCCGCGGATATGCCTATGCCCTGCTGGCCACGGCTTTGGCGTAGCGTATGAAAACGCGATCCATAGAGCAGTTTGGCAAAGACGCGCGGGATCTCCTCTTGCACAATGCCCGGCCCGTTATCCTCAACAATAACCTGATAGTATTCGCCACTCTTCTTTATTTGCACAAAAATATCCGGCAATATCCCGGCATCTTCGCAGGCATCCAGGGAGTTGTCCACAGCCTCCTTCACGCAGGTGATGAGTGCTCGTGGAGCGGAATCGAATCCCAGGATTTGACGATTCTTCTCAAAAAATTCAGCTACAGATATGGCCTTTTGCTGCTTGGCCAGCTCCTCGGCAATTTCCATAAAAAAGGGAAAAAGGGCTAAAGTTCAGCCCCGACTACTGTCTGGGTGGCGGTTACGTTATCTATCTCACGGATGACGTCCACGAGCTTATTCAACATGCTCAGGCCCTCAACCTCGATGATGACCACGAAGTCGAACTCGCCGAAGACATGGTAGACATCCTTAATGCCGTCTATCTCCTGTAAGGCATTGTAGACTGTCTTTTCCTGTCCAGGCACCACCTTTACCATCGTTACTCCAATTACCATATTGATTCACCCATGTTATACTGCTTCAGTACATTATATAAAACCTTTCAGCTCTTCTTGCCGAAATTAATAGTCTCTACCTCTTCATCGTTCTCCGGTTCAGGCCAGTCGTTGAAGGACTCGCTCTTCTTGGGCTTGCTTTTTCGGGAAGCAGGCACCTCTTGCGGCTCTACTGGCGTAGTGGCAGGCTTCTTCTCACTCTCTGCAATCGCGCTCTTCGTGGTTTTTGTCTCCGGAGGCATGTCGCTCTTGGCCAGGTCGGCCTTTAAGGAGGAGAGCGCGCGAAGGACCATCTGCCGGAAATGCTCGATGTCGGTGTGGTAATGCTGCAAAGCTCTATCAGTGTCCTGTGCGGGAGTGGACGAGGAAGAGGAAGCAGGCACATTGTCCGCGGTGGCGAAATCACTGGATACCGGGACTGGCCTGGCATTCTTCAGAGCCTCCAGTCGCTCCAAGGTCCGCCGGGCGGTGTCTATTATCCACTGGTTTCTCGTATTCTCGTCCACCCGCTGGATGGATTCAGCACGCAGAGATATGATGATGTTTCCGTCATCGGTCTGGTAGAGATTGGGCTTGCCCACCACGGCTACATATGAAGGGGCTTCCATGTTGGCCAGTATTTGAGCTGCCTCCGGCTGGTACTGACCGGCATAGATCAGTATGCTGCCCGTGGGATCTACTACTCGACCGCGCCAGTACTCCGTGTCGCCGCCGATGTCATCCTTCTCCGTGAGGGTGCCGACCACGAAAACGCGATTGCATTTCGCTCCCGTGGGGGTGAGAAGATACGAAGGAGCATACTGATGTTGATCCTCGCCATCGCGGAAGGAGTAGTTAGAGCTCTTCAGTTCCTCGGCGAAGATCCTCTTTGCCACTTCACGTGAAAATCCTGCCATTTTTATGCCACCTCCATGGCAGCTATTAGCTCGTCCACTTGTGTCAGTGACACAGGCGGGATTTCATTAATGCTTTCCACCAGAAGATAGCGATCAATCCTCGGCCCGGTTATGGAATAGTATCTTCCCATCAGCTTGCTCTCAATCAGTGAGCGCACTACCTCATGATCAAGCGCCTCCATGGCCATCTGCTTTGCCTCCTCTAAAGTGAGGTTTACGAGCCTCTCTGTGGTCTCCCGGTTGATGAGCACATCCTGCACCCGGCTGCCGTCGTCCAGCACCGCTTTAATGCGCAGATCATATGTGCCATCCACCTTTCCGTGCTCGTTGCAAACACCTTTTGCCAAAGAGCGCCTGCAAACAGGGCAGCGCTTGATTAGCCCCGAGCCCTTCTGCACATCTACCAGGGCGCCTGAGAACTCCGCGGCTATGGAGCCGATCTCCACATCGACATCTAACGGCTCTATCTGGCTGGTGCGATTCAGTTTTACGGAAAACCTGCCCTGAAACTCGTCTGTTACCAGGTTTTTTAGAAGGTAGCTTTTGCCATCCTCCAGATCCGGCAAATCGGCCTTAACCCACTTCACAAATTTGATGGTGCCGGTCTCATCGCCCACCAGTCCTGACTGGGAGATGGCTTCGCTATTCGTCTCCCAGAGCTGCGCCACCTTGACCTTCAGATCGACCCATAGGCCAGGCTCATTGATCTCCACTACCGTCACTTGCTGCGCGGCTTTGCTGGCGGGCTTTGCCTCCACATCGACATCTAACGGCTCTATCTGGCTGGTGCGATTCAGTTTTACGGAAAACCTGCTCTGAAACTCGTCCGTGACCACATTTTTTAAGATATAGCTTCGTCCAAGCTCCAGATTGGGCAGCTCAGACTTGGTCCACTTCACAAACTTCATGGACCCGGTTGCATCACCCACAAGTCCTGTCTGAGAGATGGTCTGTGCAGCCGGCTCCCAGAGATCCAAAACCTTGACCTCCAGATCCACCCATTTGCCGGACTCCTTGATCTCGGCGATCTTGACCTTCTCCGAGCCGGCCCTGACCTGAGGCACTATGCCGTGCTCTTTGAAGAAGTAATTCAAAACCGATCTTCTTGCCTCGCCTTCAGGCACGCGAAAATCCACTATGAGCTTCTTTAGGCGAGATTCGATATCCTCATCAGAGACCTCGATCTTCTGATCCCTGAGACGAGCTTTTATCTGATCAACCAGTTCTTTCATAGACAATTCAGCCCCCTAATTTTTTTTGTTGAGAGGTAACTGTAACTTGGGTCCGGAAGTATTTAAACTAAATCTGTGCGGGGCGAAAGTAATCTATTCCAGACCGGGCTGGAGTATAAGCAAATGGAGATCCTAACCTGGTTTGGAAGAGTTGACCTGCAGACCGGATGTTTGCTGACCGGATCCATGCTTGGCGCAGAAGAGGCGGACGGGATGATAAAGCCCCAGCAGCTCCCGCAGGAGCCAGCCAGTGCTTTTCCTCTTCCCCAGCCCGATCTGCGCGCCCTGGCCAAAGCCTGCGGCTTTGCAGTTGACGACGGAGAATATAACCGGCTGCTGCGAGAGGCGGCCCTGGGCCTGGTGCGACGGAGCATTCTGGCCGGCAGCACCGTTGAGCAGGATCTGCTCCAGGCCATGGAGGCCCTGGATAATTTGTCTCAGGCGATCAATCTGCTGGACGAGAGGCTCTACGAGTGGTCCCGCCTGCACAGCCAGGAGATCGTCCATGGAAAGGATCTGGCGGAAGGTCTGAAAGAAGACGAAAATATGGGCACGCTGGCAAAAGCGATTTTGAGCCTGCGGGAGTCCCGCAAGGCCACGGAAACGGACGTCTCCGCCGCTTCGCAGGCTCTGGCCCCCAATCTCTCAGCTCTCGCCGGACCGATCCTGGCGGCAAGGCTCATCTCCCGGGCGGGCGGCCTCTCCCGTCTGGCGAAGATGCCCTCCAGTCGAGTGCAGGTCATGGGTGCGGAGAAGTCTCTCTTCAAGCATCTCAAGGGCCAGGCTCCCTCTCCCAAGCACGGCATCATCTTCCGCCATCCTGCCGTGATAGGATCTGCCAAAAAGCTGCGG
The DNA here is from genome assembly GCA_963748825.1 of Methanotrichaceae archaeon. Lineage (GTDB taxonomy): Archaea > Halobacteriota > Methanosarcinia > Methanotrichales > Methanotrichaceae > Methanothrix. The sequence goes on along the minus strand of CAVVKN010000009.1, from coordinate 142,941 downwards.
GGACGTGTGGCCCGGACCCTGGCGGCAAAGCTGGCAATTGCCTCCCGCCTGGACTATTTTGGGGCAGGTCTCTCTTTGGATCTGCAGGCATCTCTGGAAGCACGTCTGAGAGATATCAAGCAGAGAGGACGCAATAGGGGCCGATAGGGATCAGTTTTATATTCAATGTCCAGCCATGATGTTACTTGAGGTTGAGGTGTGCAGATGAGATGGTGGCCAGGATCGTTAAAGCTCGGATTGATGATAATATCGGCATTTTTTATCATTACCGGCACTAACATACTTGTTCCTGCGGTAAACGGCGTGGAACAGAACCTCACAGAGCATTCCTGGATCTATAACCAGGGAACCACAGACGATATGCGTATCTACCAGTCGGAAGCCGGTTTTCATGGACAGAAGATGGTCACGGGAACGAGAGGCACCGGAACTGTGTCCCGATCCATCAATGCTCAGGTCTACGGCGGCTTTGAAGACGGCTACAATGAGATCTGGGCGAACGAATGGGGTGTATTCCAGAACAGGCCATCCAGATACAGTGCACCGATAACCAATAGCGAGCTAAAGAACGCCCTTTGCGTTAAAAACTATGAGGTGGGATCGGTCTACTCGGAGAGCTACTCAGGTCTGGTGGAACTGATCAAGGATACATCCGCCAGCCAGACTGACCAGAACTCGGTCTACAGCATCCATTCAGAGGTAGAGGGGACGGCCAGAGTGGGAGCTCGGGTGCAAAAGGGCTCCAGTGCAGTGCCCATCTATGTCATGAATGGAGCCTATTCGGGATATACTAATATGAGGATGTCACTGGAGAGTGGCAATGCATCTCTCTTAACCCTGCCCTGCCCGTGAGGGCCAAAGGAAACTATTTTATTTTTAAACGCAATACCCCGCAGAATTGCTGCGTGGATGCGTCGCCGTTTCACTTAGTTATGTTGAATTATGAGGGAAAAACTCTAACTTGACAACGTCGTGTCAGCCTTCTCGAATTCCTCTAAGAAGCGCTCGTTCTCTTCAGGCCTGCCCACCGTGACGCGCAGACAGTGCTCCCCAGAGCCGGGAAAGGAGCTGCAATCCCGTACCACAATCCCCTGGCGGAGTAGCCGCTCTACAATCACCTTTGATTTCTCCTCGGTATGGACATAGAGGAAATTGCCCTGGGAGGGATTAACGCAGGCCAGTCTCTGGCGCATTCTTTCTCGCTCCGAGGCGATTTTACCTACGCACTCTCTCATCCAGTCCAGATCCCGGAGTGCGGCCACACCTGCCGCCAGAGAGAGGCTGCTTATGCTAAACAGTGGTGCAACACGCCGGTACTGCTGGGCGATCCAAGGCGGCGCCACGCCGTAGCCCAGGCGTTGTCCAGCCAGGCCGAAGGCTTTGGAGAGGGTGCGGCCCACTACCAGGTTATCGTACTCTCTCACCAACTTTAGCAGGCTCTTTCCGGCAAACTCGGCATAGGCTTCGTCCAAAAAGACAATGGCTTCGGTGCCTTCCACCACAGCTCGCACGTTTTCTTCCGAAAGGGCATTTCCCGTGGGATTGTTGGGCGAGCAGAGGAAGATCATCTTGATCCCCCCCGGAATTTTTTTGTCCACTGCAAAGCCGGAAAGCCGCGCTTGATAGTGGGGCAAAGCCCCGCAGAGCTCTACCGCCAGGCCATAGAAATTGTAGGTGGGCACGGGAATGAGGGCCGCGTCTCCCATTCCCAGGAAGATGCGGCAGATAGTAGTAATGATCTCATCCATGCCAGCTCCCGTCACCAGGCACTCCTCGGGATAGCCCGTGTACCCAGAGAGGGCCTTTACAAAAAGCCGAGAGTCAGGATACCTGTGCAGCGGCACATCCTTCAAAGCGGCACGCAGGCACGGGCTGGGGCCGTAGGGATTCTCATTTCGGCTGAGCATAACGATGCGCTCTTCAGAAATGCCGTATCTTTGCGATATCTCAGATGGATCGGGGCCTGCCTCATCCTCCTCTAGCTGGGACAGGAATGGCAGGACATTCTTGGTAAAATCGGCCAGGTCGCTCACAGATTCTCCCTGACCTAGATGTTATTTAGGTTCCTCGCTGTTTCGAAAGTGAAGGCTGCTTTGTGCTTTGGGACTGTAATCCCGACACAAAAATAGTCATGGTCTTCGCGTATGCCCAAATGCGTCTTTGAACGGTATGTGCACGCTATCAGAAGCAAATATGCAGTTCATTTCAAGTGTTGGTAATAAGGAAAAATTCACGTCTCTCTCGACCTCTGCGTCTCTGCGGTTAAAATCCGTATTGAATGATCAAATCCTGGGGGTTACTGAATAAAACCACAGAGTCGCTAGAAGCGCACGGAGGACGAACTAACGGAGACGACCATTAACCTAGATTTTGGATCACAAATGTCGCAGGCTGACTTGTCCTGGCCAATGCGTACCAGATCAGTATACTGCAAACAAAATCCTTTTATCTTTTCTCGGTCTTTTATGGCGGCATGTTCAAGATCGGTTTTGTGAAGCTCGGAAACATAGCCACCTCGACGGCTATTGATCTCTCCCTGGATGAGATTGCGGAAAGATCCGACATCGAATTCAAGATCGTCAGCTTCGGCCCCAAGATGACCAAGAAGGAGGGCGAAGCTGCAGCCGAACTGTTGGCCTGGTCTCCTCAATTGGTAGTCATCTGCAGCCCCAACGCCGCGACGGCCGGGCCCACAGCGGCGCGCGAGCTTTTCAAGGGTATGCCCACGATCGTCATCTCCGACGGTCCCAGTAAGAAGGAGTCGCGCGACCTACTGGCTGCAGAAGGCTTTGGCTACATCATCCTGCCCATGGACCCACTCATCGGTGCCAAGCGCGAGTTTCTCGACCCGGCAGAGATGGCCCTCTTCAACTCCGATGCGCTCCGGGTTTTAGCGGCCTGCGGAGCCATCCGGTTGGTGCAAGAAGAGCTGGACGGTGCCATGGCCAGCATCATCGCAGGCCAGGCCAAGCTTCCCGCCATTTTAGCCACGCCCGAGAAGTGCGCAGAGCGCATGAACTTCTCCAACCCCTACGCCCGTGCCAAGGCCGTAGGCGCTCTATACATGGCACAGGCCGTGGCCAGCATCGATGCTGCCGCCTGCTTCCGTCTGAAAGAGCTGGAGGCCATAGCTCTCGCCGCCGCCGCAGGCCACGAGGTCATGCGCGCTGCTGCGAAGCTGGCCGACGAGTCCAGAGAGCTGGAGAAGGCCAATGACAGCGTCTCCCGAAAGCCCCATGCCCGCACCGGCGAGATCATGAAGAAGACCCGGCTGCTGGAAAAGCCGGAGAAAATCTGAAAAAAAAATACCCAAAAACACTTTCGCCCCGCGCGGCTTGCGGCTTTATAGAGGCCGGTGCAACTAGCATATGTGGCAAGGAAGATTGCACCGGCCCTACACGCTTCTGGGCGAAGGGCATTCTTCCCATTCACCCCATTTTCTTGAGTTTCAATTTCTGTAGCGATGAAATAGCCGGGATTCGAACATGATTTTTGGCAGATTTGATGCTAGATGATAAGGATGTAAAGGGCGGTTGCGTGTAACTTGCACAAAGCCCAATAATCAATTAAAGATCATCCTCAGGCCAAAGCTCCGTTCCTTGAGGTAATTTCCTGACTTTTAACTTCTTCGTGAGCGCGGCCCTCGCCTCTTTTTCCGATGCAGCCCACGCAAATCTCATATCCACGGCACAATCCATTCCAGCATATCGAAATCGCCACAATGTGGATTTGATCTTCATTCTAACGCCCCATTTGTAGATCGGATTATAGCTTATAGAGTTAATCTTGCGAATTTGTTTCAGGTAGGAGGTGAAAGACCCGATCCCCCCGAGAAATGGCATACTGCAATGGAAAGATCTATAGCTACGCGGCATGATATTCCACTTCGAATGGCTCTGCTGGAGATAAAGGGCGTATCCAAGCAATTTTTCGCGGACGGAAAAGAGATGGTAGCCCTGCAGGATATCAACCTGGAGATAGAGGACAATGAGTTCATCTGCTTCATCGGCCCCTCTGGCTGCGGTAAGACCACACTCCTACGCATAGTGGCCGGTCTCGAGGAGGCGACTGAAGGCACCATAACCCTTGATGGCGATCCCATAAAAGGCCCCGGTCCGGAGAGAGGTATGGTCTTCCAGGAGTACTCGCTATTCCCGTGGCGAACGGTCATCGATAACGTCGTCTTCGGTCTGGAATTGAAAGGCATACCTTCTGAGGAGCGTCTTGCCCAGGGCAGGCAGTATCTGAAGATGGTGGAGCTGGAGCGCTTTGAGACCCGCTATCCGCATGAGCTGTCAGGGGGCATGAAGCAACGTGTGGCCATCGCTCGCGCTCTGGTCAACCACCCCAAGGCTCTGCTCATGGATGAGCCCTTTGGAGCCCTGGACGCCCAGACGCGCAACATCATGCAGTCCGAACTTCTGCGCATCTGGCAGGAGGAGAGAAAGACGGTGGTCTTTGTGACCCACAGCGTTGACGAGGCCATATACCTCGCTGATCGCATTGTGATTATGTCCGCCCGACCGGGAAGAATTAAGGATATCATTGAGATCCCACTTCCTCGCCCCCGCAACAGAACCAGTTCTGAGGTCAATCTCATAAGGGATCGCATACTCAGCGACCTGCGCTCTGAGATCTTGACTTGTTAAGGATATGATTTTATATCGCCATAGACCATTACATCTTAGCCTGTTTTTTCGCTGGTGAGATGGTTGGTCGGATCAAGGTGGATGGAACTCCCGCGCATCGTAGCGGTAGGTAGTGGCGTGATACTGGAGCTATCCGAGATCTGCACCAGTCTGCACCTCAAAGGGCGTGCTCTTATCATCACTGGTCCGCGTACCCAGGATGTGATGGGAAAGGCCATCTTTGAGCTCTTGGATGAACGCGGCTACGAGCCCGAGACCCTCATTTGCAGCGCCTCCAAGTTGGAAGAGGTAGATCGCGCAGAACGTTTGGCGCGGGAGAATGGAGCAGGCTTTCTTATCGGTGCAGGTGGCGGCAGATCGATAGACATTGCCAAGCTCGCATCGCTAGGGCTTTGTGTGCCTTTTCTGTCTGTGCCCACGGCCGCTTCGCATGACGGCATCTGCTCCTCTCAGGCGTCTTTGACGGTCAACGGGGAGACGACTTCCATTAAAGCGCAATCTCCTCTGGCCATAATCGCCGACAGCAAGATAATATCCCAGGCTCCGGCGAGACTACTGGCCGCCGGATGCGGCGACATCATCTCCAACTACACTGCCATCTTGGACTGGCAACTGGCCCATCGCCTGCGAAATGAGGATTACAGTGAATACGCCGCTGCCCTCTCGGGCATGACGGCGCGCATGATCGTTGAGCTTGCGCCAGATATTCGGCCGGGCGTGGAGGAATCGGCCCGGATAGTAATCAAAGCACTGATCTCCAGCGGAGTGGCCATGAGCATAGCCGGATCATCCCGCCCTGCCAGCGGCTCGGAGCACAAGTTCGCTCATGCCATGAACAAAATTGCTCCGGGAAGGGCTCTGCATGGCGAGCTTTGCGGTCTTGGCACCATCATGATGATGTATTTGCATGGCGGGGATTGGAAGATGATAAAAAGGGCTTTGGAATTGGTCGGCGCTCCCACATCTGCGGCAGAAGCGGGTTTGGATGCAGATAGCGTAATCTCTGCTCTGGTCAGTGCCCACGAGATTCGACCGGAACGCTATACCATCCTGGATTCAGGCCTGAATAGAATGGCGGCGACCAAAGCGGCTGAAGCTACAGGAATAATCTGAAATTATGTCAAAAGATTAACTAAAATAATAATGAATTAATATGCTCAACATGAACTAATAAAATTGGTAAAACGATTTGGATATAATATTTGGATATAAAATCAGTAATAATTAAAAAAATAATTGAAAATAATAATAATATAAAAAGGAGAATGAACTATGTCCGAGGCATCTACACAAATTACGCTGATTGGAACGAAACTTGCCAGCATTGGCCTGGAGTTCACATTCGTGGGCCCCACACCGGAATGCGAGACCTGTAAGCTTAGAAACACGTGCATCAACCTGGAGCCGAGCAGGCGCTATAGGATATTGGGGACCCGTGGGGAGCTGGTTCATGATTGCCCAATTCACGAGGCTGGTGTGCGGGCGGTTGAGGTGGCGGAGAGCCCCATAATCGCGGCCTTTGACGCCAGAAAAGCATTTCCTGGTTCCAAGATCGTCTTTGAAGCCATGAAATGCGATGATCCTGAATGCAGCATGTATGATATGTGCCACCCATCGGGACTGAAGGATGGCGAAAGATGCACTATTGTGGATATAGTGGGCGAGGCTCCCGAGGACTGCCCGCTTGGAAATGTCTTGAAGCTGGTGGAGTTTCGTCGCTAGATAAAGAATCTAAGATGAAAACTCTCACCTACTCCAAAAATATTTTTCTTCCAGTGACGGACCTCTGTAGGAATCGCTGCGGCTACTGCTCTTTTCGAAAGGAACTGAAAGACGCCCATTTGATTTCCAGATCCAGAGCGCTTTTGCTGCTGGAACAGGGCTTTAACGCGGGCTGCAGCGAGGCGCTTTTTACTATGGGAGAGAGCCCCTGGACCGTCTCGGGCTTTGATGGCATCCTGGCCAATGCTGGCGTCGCGGATTTATTGGACTATTTAGTGGAGCTATGCGAGCTTGCCCTTGAGTTTGGACTGCTGCCCCATACTAATGCCGGCCTGCTGGGGCAAGAAGATCTGCAGCGCTTGCAGCCGTATAACGCTTCCATGGGACTGATGCTGGAGACGACTGCCCAGCTGGATGCGCATGCAAAGTCGCCGGGAAAGAGGCCGGATTTAAGGTTGCAGTACATGGCCATGGCCGGAAGACTTCGTATTCCTTTCACCACAGGCATAATGGTTGGCATAGGTGAAAGCTGGCAGGACCGGGTAGAAGCGCTCAGCAAGATTGCCCATCTGCATAGCGTCTTCGGTCATATTCAGGAGGTCATCATCCAGCCGCTGGATCCTAAATCAGGAACAGCTCTTGAGAATGCACCCCGGCCAACGATAATGGATCTCTGCCGGACGGTAGAAGCGGCGCGCGAGATCCTTCCGCCTGAGGTGGCCATCCAGGTTCCTCCCAACCTGGTGGACCCGCGTCCTTTGCTCAGAGCCGGTGCAACCGATCTGGGGGGAATCAGCGCTATCACTGTGGACGGCATAAATCCTGATCGGCCCTGGCCGGATGAAGTGGACCTTCATAAGAGCCTATCTGATTATAGCCTGAGAGAGAGGTTGCCCGTTTATCCCCGTTTTATTGCTATGGGCTGGTATGGCAGCAAAACCCGGTCGCTGGTCTGTTCCCTGGTAGGCGAGGACGGCCTTCGGGCGAAAAAGTATATCTTCTAAGGCGAGGTGGACAGTACACTTGTGAAGAAGAATTGGCTTGAGATTGGCTTGAGTACCGGCCTCGTATTTCTGATGATTGTGCTTATTTTAGGGGCACAAATAGCCCTTCCCGCAGAGTTGAGATCTTCGAGCTTTGCTCTGATCGTCCTGCTCTTCATGGTGGCTATGGGCTTTGTAGGATTAAAACTCGTGGATATGTAACAGCGTTAAATATAAATATAATAATACACATTTCCTTAGCGGGGTTTTTAGATGGCTGGATTTATGGAAAAGCTCAAGCTCATAGGAAAGTCTAAGGCGCAGGATTACTCTGAGGTTGATCTGGGTCAGTTTGAGCAAGGGAGCGGCTCCCCGGAGATAATCTTAAGGGTAGCGGAGCTGGGACGGGTAGAGGTTCTGCCCGAGATTAAGCAGGAGATTTATGCCGGCAATATTGTCCTGGTGGATATCGCTGGGCTGAAGCGGGATAAAGCTGCTTTAGACAGGGCCATTGGTGAACTGAAAAAGGCAGTCGAAGATGTCTCCGGAGATATAGCTGGAATTGGCGATGATCTCATAGTTTTAGTGCCCAATGGCATAAAGATTGACCGTGAGAAGGTTGTCGGGAGCAAAGATTGAATCTAACTACAAACGCGCCCTGTCCCGTATGCTCAGTCCAGATGGATTTTTGCTGGGAGACAGTAGACATACCCCATTTCGGAGAGGCCATGGTCATTGCCGGGATTTGTGACTGCGGCTTTAGGCACAGCGATACCATTCTCTTAACGCAAAAAGAGCCGGTGCGCTTCACTCTGCAGGTGACGAGCATTGAAGATCTGGACGCAAGAGTGATTCGTTCTTCAAGCGGCACCCTGCGCATCCCGGAGCTTGGCGTGGACATCGAGCCGGGATTTGCCTCGGAGTCGTATATATCCAATGTGGAAGGTGTCCTTGAAAGGATCGAGGGCGTGGTGGGCTTTGCCACGCGCTCGGCGCGAGAGGCACAAAGCCCGGAAAGCATCAGGAAGGGCGAAGAGATCCTAGAGAAGATCAACCATGCCAGAGTCGGCCAGTTTCCTCTGACTATCATTCTCGAGGATCCCCTGGGCAACAGCGCAATTGACTATGAAAAAGCCGTAAAATCAACTCTTCCGGATGAAGATGCGGCTCATCTCAAAACGGGCATGATTATCGTGGACGTCTGAAAATGCTGGTCTTAAGATGCTGGTCTTAAGCGGTGGCACGGGCACGCCCAAGCTTCTTCTGGGCCTAAAGGAGCTTTTGAGGCCAGAGGAGCTCTCCGTAGTAGTAAACACGGCGGAGGACCTGTGGATCTCCGGGAACTATATATCTCCCGATATCGATTCTGTACTTTACACCCTGGCAGATATGATCGACGAGAAGAGAATGTGGGGCATAAAGGGCGACAAGACTCTGACCCACGACTTTCTGATCGCGATGGGCATTCAAGAGAAGCTACAGGTAGGGGACAAGGATCGAGCTGTCCATATCTTTCGCTCCGAGCTGCTTCGCCGGGGCGTCAAACTCAGCCATGCGTCGCAAGCTCTGGCCGAATCGCTGGGGGTGGAGCAGCGGGTCGTTCCCATGACGGATGACATTGTTTCTACAGTCGTTTCTACTCCGGAAGGAGTGATGCACTTTCAGGAATTCTGGGTAGGGCGCCAGGGATTGCCGGAGGTTCGCGACCTCTTTTTTGCGGGTCTGGATGCCGCCCTTCCCTGCCAGGCTTTCTTGGATCTGCTGGAAAAGGAAGACACTATTCTCATCGGTCCCAGCAATCCTGTCACCAGTATCGGCCCTATTTTGGCTCTGCAGGGCGTGCGCGAGCGGCTGCAGGGAAAAAAGGTGGTGGCCATGAGTCCATTCATCGGGAATAAGCCGGTGAGCGGCCCTGCTGCCAAATTCATGGTGGCCTCGGGCGTTCCCGCCAGCGATGAAGGCGTGCGATCAATGCTTGGTAAGGTGGACCTCTTCATAGTGGACAAAAAGAGCAGCTACCAGGGAGAGTGCCGGCGCATGAGCACGCTCATGAGGACGAGAAGAGAGAGCCGTAAGGTGGCAAAAGAGCTTCTGGAGCTTATCTCATGTTCATAGGAGTAGACCACGGAACCACTGCCATAAGATTTGCCACCCCGGAGGGGCGCTGCTGGAACCTTGCCAGGCAAGAGGCCAGCCATCTTTCTGCCGAAGAGATAGTCCTGCGGATTGCTCAGAATTTGGGCCAAGGCATCGTCGACCTGGTAGCCCTCAGCTACTCCATGGGCGACGGCTTAACCCGGATTGTGGGGCTGGAAGATGCACCTAATCGCGGCCTGGTCCAGCAGGATGGAGCGGGGCTGCATGTGGGCGGCGGTACCCGTGTCTTTGAGGCCATCCAAGCCTCGGGCTGGCCGTCCATTCTTCTGCCCGGCATTCATCGCGGCAGCGATATCGATCCCAGGCTGAAGGTATTCTCCCATGGCATGAGCCCGGAAAAGGTGGGACTGGCCTATGGTGTCTTTAGGGGCAAAAGCCAAAGCTTCATTGTGTGCGATGCCAGCTCCAACACCGTAACATTTGCCGTGCTGCAGGGAAAGATCATCGGGGCCATTGATGCGCCCATCTTTGCCCCCGGGTTGATGCAGGGTCCCCTAGACGTGCAGGCCATAAGAGATGTCGACTCCGGGAAGATGACGGCGAACCAGGCCTTTAATTGCAGCGGCATTCTCTCCAAAATGGGAAGATCAAGCCTGGAGGAATGCCTGCCGGAGGAGAAGAGTCTGGCCCTCGAATCGCTGTCATTATTCGCGGCCATGGAGATCAATGCCCTCCTCGTCCTCTGTCGCGACCGGGGCGAGCCAAATCCCGATATATTCCTGGCGGGAAGCCCCGCCGCAAAGCTGTGCAGGCGCGTATCCGAGCTCCTGGGCCGGGAGGTACAGCCTCTGGACGGATGCGCGGCAGCACAGGGCTGCGCCTGGATCGCCAAAGACGTATTTAGCGGCTCAAAGAGCATTCTGGGACTGGAAGTGGACATGTAAATTGGGTTTTCGAAAAGGGAGTGCTTATGGGGCTTGTGAATGAAGTGGATCTTGCAAAGCTTGAGGCTGAGTTTGCGCTTTCTCGCAAAGAAAAAATGCTAGCTCATAATATGCTACAAAAAGTTTCAAAAGCTCTTTCAGAGGCGGAAGCTGCATCTGCAAATGCTTCGTTGATCGACCGACTTGATATGATGCAGATGGTGCTTACGGAGGCTGCGAAGGAGAACGTCTGCACCAATACCAAATGCCCGCATTACAATAAGAAATGCAAAATGAGATGAGAGACGTCTCGAAGCCAAAAAGTCAAATCACAACATATCCTGCGTGCATATTATTATTTTCAGGATTCACTTGATGATGTCTATTTTCCGTCCTGCATTCTCTTCAGACTCTTAATGATCTCCACAGCCATCGCCGAAGGCACTTTATTGAGCTGACAGGTTGTCAATATCCGAAAGAGTTCATCGCGTTGCATTGATGCTGTATGTTGAGCCACATATAACATTGCTCCTTGATAACCTTCATCAACCAGGCTCTTCTGGACGTTCTCCATAACGCTCTCGTCGATGCTTATCTTTGTTGTTCCGATATCGTTTATCACTCTGGATAGTTTATCTCTGCTAAAATTCAAGTCGGCTTCTATTGAAACGTTAGATTCCTGGACAAAATTTAGAGCCTTCTTAGAAGCCCCTTTCAATATCATTTCTGACGCCAGTTTCTTCAAGGTCTTCCCTTGGAGAATGGCTTCTGCCTCTAAAGCCAAGTATGCTTCTTGGGTTATTTCTATTCTGGTATATTTGACGCTGGGCATTTGCTCGCCGGGCCTTTTTTATCTTTTGGTCTTCCTTCGTCAGTATAAAAGACTATGGAAGAGCGGAAATTCGGAATTGCTCCGAAGAGGTACGAGAGCTGAAGACTGGGCCGAATATTTTTAAGGCAAAAAGGCAAGGCCACAAGGCAGCTAAATGAAGAGGTAAGCAAAGTATCCTCATTACAATAAGAAAATACAAATTAATGATATTATAGTCCTGGCTTCAGCCAGGACCGAAAAAAGGAAACTTACTATGATCTATCTTACGCCTGACCTGCTATCCGACCACTTGTTCAGGAACATGGGCAGGGCTACAACAAGAATGCCAAATATAACTAAAGCATATATCTGAGACATGATATCCATCTCTTTTCACCTCCCTGGAATTTGGGCAGATTAAGCCAAAAGTTCTTTGGAGCCCGACCATGATAAACTTTTTGCTGCATGATTCGTTATGGAGAGATCCATGTCATCTTTTTCTTTCAATGGTAAAAAAGGTATTTAATGAAAATGGTAAAAAAGGTATTCAACGAAATTGCCAAATTACTAAATGATCATTTACCTTAAAATGGAAAATATCTGGGCATATTGGTTCAATAACTCAAATTCAATGCAGATAATTTAACCATTTCTCGAAAGGTATAAATAAATGGAATGCTTACTTTGGTATTTGTACGACGGGCCTTCAAGAAATAGGGAGGGATTCTGACGTACAGGAAATGAATATGTCTGCCTTCATACATAACGCTCCGCCCTTAGAGGGAAACGATATCCAAGTTGCAGGATCGATCACATCAGAGGATGCCGGCTTTTACACCGTCCTTGTATCTGCAGTAGTGTTCATGGTTGCAGCTCTGACTGGACATCTTGCATAGGATTTCGTCTATCTGTGCCTTGGGCTCTGAATAGGCGCGCCTCTCCTCCCATCGGGTCATGGTACTATAGGAATTAGAATTTAATAAATAATATACAATTTTTTAATTTATTAATTCAAAAGAATCTATTTTCTTTACTCGAATACCTCGCAGCCTTCAACTGGGAGCTATTGCCAGGGAACTCATCTCAAAATAACTCCTTCTTATTACTATTCGAAGGGGTAGTAATGAGATTTGCTGAATTAAGCGATGAGCAATGGGAATTTATCAAGTCGCATCTTTCATCGCAGTCTATCGTTAGAAGAAAAGGGGTATTTGGGGCAAGTCCTTTCCGCACTCCAGAGGGTTATGCGTCCGGTAAATTCAGCATGGAAACCATAGCTGTCGATAGCAACCTCATCGATTCTAAAAAGATGGCGAGTCGCAAACTACAATGGCCACAAGAGACGCAAGGTAATAATGGTTCATGTGGCTGTTAGCTCAAGTTTTCTTCCCCTTTCATAGCAGTAGTTCAAGACATGGCAATGTTGAAGTAAAATGACATCAAATATTTGTTAAAGGATAAAATCATGACACTTCGTCTGATAGAGATTAATCTCCCAAAAAATAAGCAACACGCAGTGGAAGAGTTAATAAGCGGTAGAAAAGAAGTGCTCGATTTAGCGATTTAACAATTAACAATTCAGCCGGCGGTAGGCTTCTGGAGGATTCCGGTACAGGGTGACTGGAAGACCCGCTTTTCGACCGATAAAATTCTTATCAGGATGCTGGTGCTGGCAGAGGGAAGCCAAAACCTGCTCGACCTGATGGAGGAAGCGTTCTCAGTATGATGAGTTAGAGAAGGGAGCCAAGATTACGAATTTTTATTCTTTTATGATAATCCTCTCTTCAATTGTTGCAGCAATTGGAGTCCTGAATAATAGCGTGGCGGTGATAATTGGGGCTATGGTTATAGCTCCTATGCTAACCCCCCAATGTTTCCCTATCTTTGGCGACAGCTTTTGGAGATCTGCCGGTGGCTAAGAGCCCCCTTAAAACCATCTTTTTGGGCATTTCGATTGCCATAGTTCTATCTGTTACCCTTGGCTTCTTACTACCGGTAGATCCTTCTTTGCAGGAGATATCATCCCGAACCAGTTTAGGGCTAATGGACGTCGTCCTGGAATTGGCTTCCGGCGCAGCAGGAGCTTTATCCTTTACCTCAGCCATTCCTGCCGTCCTTATCGGTGTCGCAGTGGCGGTTGCTCTCATGCTGCCCTTAGTCGTTTTTGGATTGCTGCTAGGGGCAGGCTACTATTCGCTGGCTTTGGGTACTGTGCTAACTATTGTGGGCTGGGCATTATTATTGGCATACTAATAATAATATCCTTTGGAGACCTTAAAATACTTAAACTATGATCCGCCAGGAAGGCATGGCAAGCCTTTTGAAAGGTTTTTCAGATCGCAAGCTCAAAAAAGGAAATAAGATTATTATCATATACCACATCGAGGTGTGTTGATTGAAGGATCTCAGTGCAAAGCAGCAGGAGGAATTCAACCGAAATCGCTATGAATTGCTTCAGCAACTGGAGGAGTTCCTAAATCTCCCTATGGCAATACTGGGATTCGCATGGCTTGCCCTTCTGGTAGCAGATCTGGTTTGGGGACTGACTCCTGCTCTAGAGCCCCTTCTGGGCACCGTCTGGATCATCTTCATAGCTGATTTCCTCATCGAGCTCCTACTGGCTCCGAAAAGAATCGCTTTCCTGAAAGCTAACTGGCTAACGATCATAGCTCTGATAGTTCCTGCGATCAGGGTTTTTAAAGCTCTACGTATCCTTCGGTTCGCCCGAGGGCTGGCTTTGACCAGGATAGTGGGCACCATCAACAGATCAATGAGATCGCTCAGATTTACCATGGGCCGCAGGGGCTTTGGCTACATAGTGGCTTTAGCCTCGATAGTGGCTCTGGCCGGCTCGTCCGGCATGTACGCCTTCGAGAGAGGCATCAACCCGGATATAAATAGCTTGGGGGCCGCCCTGTGGTACACAGTAATAGGGATAACTATTAGCACTGATTACAGGCCGTATAGTCCAGAGGGCAGGGTCCTGGCGTTCCTGCTGGGGCTCTTCTCCCTCGCAATAACAGGTTATGTGACTGCCGCCTTAGCCAGTTATTTTATTGGCAGGGATGCCGAGAGCGATGAGACGGCTGTATTGAATAAAAAGACCATAGATGATCTCAGAGCCGAGATCCAGGCCCTGAGAGATGAAAATAAGGCAGTGATCTCCGAGGTCAGGTCCATATCCGAGGCTTTAAATGAGGATCGTAAGAAGTGATATCGATCGGAGGCCTGGGTGTGAAAAGGCATGAACCGCCGACATGTACATGGCAAGTACTTATTGGTGAGGAAGTTCACATACTATAGTAATGAAGATCTATTGGCTCATCTTCCCGGCAGAGTTCTGAATATCTTGGCCTTTTCAGATATCGCCCCGGAAGCCTTCAGCCTCTGGACATGGGGCGTTATGTCCTCTGTCCTTTGCAGGAACTGATCTACCACCAGCTTCTCCAGCTTCCTTTTATCCACTCTTTTTCCCTTTCCCATGCCCGGGCAGGTGGGATTGTAGCTGATATTGAGCAGAATGTCTCCGCGGGGTGTTGTCTCTTCTTCCACCCGAAAGGGAAAGAGCCGGCAAGCAATAGGTCGCACAGAATAGATGGTGCAGCCTTCCTTGTAGAAGATGCAGGTAGTATCCTCCTTGCTCTTCATAACCGGCAGGTCCAGGATTACCTGGCGGCCATTATCTTTAACTTTGACATAGCATCCGTCATAGGCATAAAGAGTATCAACGATATCGTTCGGCTTTTTGCCCGTCTTTTTGGATATGGCGGTGACATCTTTTTCTGTGAGGTAGATCAGATTGGATTTCTCCCAGAACTCCTTCATTTGTTCCATGGGAACGAGATCATCAAAATCAAGGGGTCTCTTGTGATGGCAGCAAGAGCCGCATCTCTGGCATTGAAACTTGATGTCTTCAAAAACAGCTTTTACTAAAACGCGGGGCAAAAAAATCCTCCCCCAAAAAAGAAAGAAAAAGAGAAGGCGACCTAAAGCGTCGTCTTCCGGGGATGCTTCTCAGCCAGAACTTCCAATCCCAGCTCTTCTGCGGACTCTGCCTTCATGATATCCACCATGGCTGCTGCGGGGAATATCATGGGAGCGTTTTCTATGGGCCCGTAGAGGTAGTAGTCAGCACCTACGATTCCGGCTACCAGGTTAGAGCCGATATCGACAGGGGAGAAAGCCTCCTTGTGCTGCTTCTTCCACTTCTTCATCCAGTCCCAGGCAGAGGCACCGTTATGGAATCCCGCGCCTACCGGCAGGCCGAGCTGGGCCTTGACGGCAATGACGGCGCGATAGGTTGCGCCGGAACCGGCTCCCAGCGGCATGGCCGCGGTGTCGATGAGGGGCCTGGTGATGCCGCACTCTTTGGCGTACTCCAGCATGCCCTTCTTAGCGCCGCCGGCAGCCTTGGTCAAGATGTCCATCTTGCCCTTGGTTCCCTTCTCCATGGCGTTGAAGGCGAGCACGATAGCTGAGTTGAGCTTGCTCTCTTTGACCGCCTTCAGCTCCTCATCGGTGATGGATGCGTTTATGGAGTTGTGGATAGCCCTGTCGGCCACGCCAATCTCTGTAGCGTACTTGACGCCGAAGGCGCGCACCGACGGTGCAGAGGAATCGATGAGGAATGGATAATCGGATACTCCTACAAACCAGTCGATCTCCTTCCTCATGGCCTCATCACTCTCTGCGACGATCTGGTTCATACAGGAGTTGCCGGTGACGTCGCTCATCTCAACCTGTGCATTCCAGAGCCTCTCGGCAGCTGCCGCATCAAATACTCCGTGCTCCGGATCGGAGACGATCTTGTGCCTGGCGTAGAACATGGTGCCGATGCAGCATGTGGCGTACTCGCCGGGCTGGCCCCCTATCTTGAAGTTACCGAAATCGAAGACTTCCTGCTTCCTATCAAATCTGAACATTCAAATCACCGCTTTCCAATTGCCTGCGTATACGAATAGTATGTATGCCAAAATTAAGATCAACCCAGCGCAGACACCATAGGCTGCGCCCAGATCTCTGCCGATGGACTTGCCGGCTCTCATGTACTTCTCTGAGGAGTAGAATTCTATCTTCTCCTCGATCTTGTCCAGCTTCGCCATTACATCTCTGAGTTGATCAGGGTCGACCACGGCAACCGGTACTACCGGCTTAATGTCTTCTGCCATAGTTTACATTCCCCCCATGAAGGCGAAAGGCCCCAGCATCATCAAAATGGCAAGGACAAAGCCAATGGCAAATCCTGTGGATACCGTAGCCAGGACGCCGGAGCTCAGCTTGGTCTCTCTGGCCAGGAGCTGGCCCTTGTACCTGACGTCTTCTACTATTGCATCGATCATAGGCATATTGGGCTCGACCACGGACGCTATTCCCTGGCCGTATGCAATCTCTTCTGCCATTTTACTTTCCTCCTGCCACCTTGAGAATTAATCCGAAGAGGACGAGGACCACAGTCATGCCGAGAGCTATGCCCTCGATCTTGCCGGCATAGATGCCTGCTTGCAGCTTGTTGAGAAGACCGGAGCCGGTTACAGCGGTATTTATGCCGCGCATCCTCCCCCTTACCTCAACCATCTCTGCAGCCATGGGCTTAAGCCCGGCTCCCTCTTCTTCTTTGTCGCCCTCTTTGATCTCGATGGTCATGGGCTCGACGTCAAGAGCGCCGGGATCCTTGGAGACCAGCTCTTTGATCTTGCCGGTGATGGCCCCCATGTCCTCGGTGTTCATCATCATGACTGCCTGTACCTGGCTCTTATAGCGCTCAATGGACTCGGGAGTCAGGTTCTGGATGAAGGGAATGGCTCCCTTGGCACCAATGATCCTTCCTTCCTTGTCAATTCCGCTCTGGGTAAAAGCCTCGACGGCCTGTCCGGTGATATGCCCCTTGACCTCCATTCCCGTAACCAATACGTATCTGATGTTGGGATTGGCGATAACGTTGGCCACCATCTTCTCTATGCCGATGTTCTCGGTCTTGCACGGTCCTACAAGACCCGCGCCTGCCTTGATGAGATCGGCGCCGTGAAGATGTGAGCCGCAGGTACATACTGCGACGGGGCTCTCTGGATTGCCTACTTCATACTCGCCGGTAATCGTCGGCCAAGGCTCAGATGGCTTCTTTTTAAGTACCATTCCTAAGCACCTCCGCCGAGTGCCTTCTTTACGATCTCGAAGGTTGCCGGATTGGTAAACGCCATAGCCAGCAGCAACACGAAGGACACTACCAGGCCGATGATGAACCCCATCCATATGTTGGTGTACAGGCCAGCGATGTAGGAGGCCTTACCTCGGTGGGCGTACGACGAGTGAAGCTCGCTGTCCGGCGCAAGCTGGTTGACCAGGTCATCAGCTATCTTGTCCAGTTTATCCAATCTGTCATAAACCGGGTCGAAAGTGTACAGAACTACGTCCGCCCTCTGCTCCGAAACCACTCCTTTCATGGGGTCGAAGATCAGGCCCAGTTCTGGTGAAACTCTAACAAATCCCATATCTAGACCTCCTCACTGCACCGTTGGCGGCAGAAGTCCTGTTCCGACCACTGCTGATGCATCTCTCTTGACCAGACGGTAGAACATCTTGAAGAAGTAGAACCATATGGCAAAGCCGATGACAAGCTGCAATAGTCCGGCCGCAAGTCCCTGCGTCGCTATAGCTGCAATTCCTGTGGCAATCATGGCCAGTCCGCTCACCATGATCGCATTCACCAGGGTCCGATCCTGTTTCTCATCCGGCCCGAGATTGGCGTTGAAAGGATGCAGGATGGCGAGACCGCCGGCGATGAATATGATGGCGATATAGCCAGTCATAAGAACGTTATTCAAAATGTCGACATAGCCCAAAGAGCCGGATACCGCAAAGCTCCAGCCCAATATGGCCAGTGCTCCTGCCATGGACAGGTCGGCGTTGCCCTCTTCCATTACGGGAATGTTGAACTTGATGACCTTATTGGCGATGACGCCGATGACATAACCGAAGACTCCGGCGTAGATCAGGATTATGATGGGGCCGAGCAGTACTGAGCCTAAGGTTTCAGCCATAGATAGTCCGAACATGACGGCAATGATGCCCATGCCCAGAGCCAGCATGCCGATGGACGGAACTCCCGTGCCTATACCATAAGCACAAACTCTCCTAACAGCGTTGGCTCCCATTACCACTGCGAATATGGCAGCTACAGCTCCTATAAAGGAGAATAAATTGGTGTCCAGCGCGCTGTTGAGGATGGCGCCAATATATATACCCACGACGGACCCAACCAGGCCGTACATTCTCAGCTTCTTGGGGTCATATGCAGACGGTGCTCCGCCTGCTGCTCCTCCTAAAGACATTTCAGGCACCTCCCGTGATCAACACTGACGCTAAAGCGAGCAGAATGCTGGCAATGGCGCAGGCTTTGAAGGCGAAGGGCCACTTTTTGAACTTGGGGTCGTGGAAGCCCTCGATGGTTCCCTGGATGTTCCAGGATGCAATCACAGCGTTCACCAGGAAGATACCAATGGCGAACATGGCGCTCAAAGCGGCGTTGCCGTTGATCAGATAGAGTGGATAGTAGATCATGGCGCCGCCAAGACCCCCCATCATACCGCCGATCAGGCCGCTGGTAAAGCAGACTGTGGGTATGCCCTGGCCAACTGTTCCCGGGGCCACATAAGGCGGCTGGGAAAATCCGGTTATGGGGTCGAAGTTGACCTTGGCAGAAGCGAATGGTACACCCACTGCATAAGCGTAGATCCAGGATCCTGTGAGCATTGTAGAGCCGATCATGATTCCTGCGCCTACAGCTCCTGAGGCCAGGATGAGCCAGAGGTTGTCTGTGACTGACATCATAAGGCCGGCGGCTAGTAGACCGGTGAGGCCAGAGCCGGCAGCGAGCTGCACTGTGCCTGTACCGATACCGGAAGCTTGAGCCATAGCGGCAGGGGCGCCACCCACCGGCACAAAGTGGACACCGATGCCTACTAGGAGGCCACCTACGACGATCTCCAGGATGTAGACAATGGTATTAATGTCAAAGTTCATGCTGCAATATCCCCCTTGTACTCTGGGTATGGTCCGTACTTTTTCCTGGTGGACTTTTCAATGTAGTTGTTATAGATTACCATCACTATGATAAAGAACAGTCCCATGGCGATGGCGAATGATGCCTGAGTTACCGGATCGAATACCGTTGTTCTCCAGTTGTCCAAAAAGACCGTCAGGCCAAAGCCCATTCCCGTGGCGGGACCGCCGAACTTGGTGCAGAACCAGGCGTTATCAATGGAGTTTCGTAAACCTGCCTCAGCCTTTCTTACAATCTGGCCGGACAGCATGGTGTTCAGACCACAACCGAACTGCCTGTTCTGGAATTCGCGCTCACCACCATAGTGGATATCGCCCACGGATGAGCCGATAGCACCAACAGCCAATCCCCAAATCAAGGCAATAATTGTCATCGGGAACGGGTGTGGGGTAGGCAACATGTATACCATGATGTACGATATAGTTGCAATACAAAACGATGTTATCCAGGCATGCGCCATAATAGATGGCGTGGTATACCTGACGATATCCAGATAAACCCACTGGTTGAACCTAGCTTGGCTGGAATTCCTGCCAAAGTAGGAGCTCATCGATAAGACACCGTTGAAAAAAGCAGCAACGGATGCGCCTGCCACTAGGGCAAGCAGTGCGGGCATCTGGTAGGCAGTAATAAGCGTATAGGCTACCATAGCAGCAGTGGCACACCACAGGGCGTTGGCCGGGGGTTCTCCCGAAATGGCCTTATTATAAATCCTGTGGGGGTTGCCGACCTGGGCGGCCAGTTGTACTTGCGAGTTGGGATTGCTCTGAGATCCTATATCGGATTCTATATCCTCAGAAGCACCAGCAACCGTCGCAAGGGCGCCCATCGCAGCTATAAGCCCCATGCTAAATGCGTCCATTTATTCCTCCTCCTTTTCATTTCACCAATTTCATGCTGTTTCATGATAAAATTGGCTATGACGCTCTTGGTATCAATTACCTAAACTTATAAACCTTTCGCGATAGCCGACAGGGAAAATGCGATTATGAGTTTACCAGGGCTCTTTCTTCGCACCCATCCTGTAGCCTATGATATTTGTAACCCGGTGCAGGATGGGAGTTATTATGAGCGCAATTAATATTATCGCAGAAGTGAAATGCTGAAAAAACCAGTCAGGTGCTATGAACAGGGTCAGAAGCCAGGCTCCGATGACAAAATCAAGCTGATCTATGATAAAAAGGGGTGCACCGCGCCGAAGACCCATGCGGCGCTTGAAGAACGCAGCAACGATATCCCCCAGCATCGCCCCAAGGGATAGGCTAAGGAGAATGAATATTTGCTCGTAGCCGCTGCCGAAGGAGGGCATGCCGACAAAGGGAGCGACCATGTTTTGCAGGAGCCCTACCAAAACGCCGCAGACAGTTCCCGCGAAGGTTCCACGAAAGGTCTTGCCGTCACCCAGAGTGCGCCGCCCGTCGTGGAAGATCCGGCCTCCGTCCAGAGGCATGCCTCCTCCGAAGAGAGCTGCGCAGTTATTGGGTATATAGGCAGGCAGCATTAGCCAGAAGGCCGTTATCAGTAGATTCATGCCTTGCATCCTCGCCGTCTCACCTATATATCAAGTTATCTGATGGCATGATTTCATGCTCTTATTAATATGATGCATCATTTCATTAGATCACATGCGCTACCTCAAATGTAGCAAACATCCTATATTTATTATTTAATTAAAATAATTTCTTTTAAATTGAATTCTGCAAAACGTAGTTCCAAGGCAAGTATTTCGCATCACATACAATGACGGGCATTTTTGCGAGCAATTGGAAAATGATCATATTTCTTTATATCGGGATTTCAGCACTAATTAGTGAATTTTTAATTTAAATTATTGATGTATTGATTCGTATTTTCAAAATACTTAATGAAAAGTGTGAGTGGTATTATAGGTTTAAACCTAAAAAGGTAAATATCCAAAAAAGGTAAATCACCAAAAAAGGTAAATAGCTTAATAGCCATAATACCATTTGGCCACTGGGCTGGTATAGATATGTTAGGCAATTGGCTTGGAAAAAGGTGATTGAAAAATGGATGGAGTATTTCACTATTGGGTAATGCTTCTGGTTCTGGCAATGGTATTTTTGCTGGGATACGGTCTAACTGTTGGGGCTTAAGCCGCAAAATTTTTTTCCGCACTGAATAGACTTAGATGCTTTTGATCCGTTGTTGGCCAAATTCTGGCCAATAAGTATGTTTTTTAATTGATCTCGCGGCAAGTATCTGACATGTTGGCATGTCTCCTCATGAGGATGGATGTGAAGCTCTAATTGCCGTCTTTCAATCGAAACAGTTAAGTTCAACCTCTGCCACCTAAGGGGCGGGCGTCGATGGTCTAGTGGTTATGACTTGGGCCTTCCAGGCAGATTTTGATATCTGCGAAGCAAGCCTACAACCCGGGTTCGAATCCCGGTCGACGCACTCCTTTTTTGATCTATTTTATTGAGGGTATTCTTACGTTGAATGCCGAATTATTTTCGCTAGATTTATATCCTAGTTTGACTAGTTGTTGTTTTATGAATTCCGGTGGGGAGATCTCCAACGCACGAGGATTACTGGCTGAGAAGATAGCAGGAGAGATCACCCTTTCCCAAAGTCCAGGCGATACCCTGAGGAAATGGCGCAGAAACTTCGGAATAACCCAGACCGACCTGTCCAATCATATGGGCATGTCTCCTTCAGTGATCTCCGATTATGAGAGCGGCAGGCGCAAGTCCCCCGGCATAATGATCGTGAGCAAGATCATTGATGCGCTCCTGCGCATAGATGAGAGCCGCGGCTGCAATGTTCTGCGCGCCTACGAGAACATGTGGGGCGACATTTTAGGCCTGGACTCCATCTGCAGCGTCTGCGAGTACCAGGATCCCATCCACCTCGCTACCATTGTCGAAAAACTGAATGCCGAGGTCATCTTCGGCCGCACCGATATCACTATCTGGGGCTATACGGTAATAGATAGCATGAAGGCCATCATTGAGATGCTTCCCGACCAGTTCCAGAAGATCTACGGACGCAGCACAGCCCGCGCCCTGATATTCACAGGCGTTCATTCCGGCAAATCGCCCATGGTGGCCGTGCGGGTCAGCAACCTCAAGCCCGGCGCCGTGGTCTTGCAGGGGCTTATGCCTTCGGAGGTCAGTCCCATTGCCATTAAAATTGCACAGGTCGAGAATATTCCTCTTTTAACGACACATTTTTCCGTTGATGAGATCTCCATTGCTCTGAGCAAAGGGTGAAATCTCTTGGTCTCTGGTATTGTAAGTTATGGGGTCTATATCCCGCGATTTCGCATAAGGCTGGACGAGATTGCCAGGGTTTGGGGGGACGGAGAGGAGATCTCAGAGGGTCTACGCGTCTTCGAGAAATCCGTGCCCGATCTGGATGAGGACACGGTTACCATAGCCGTGGAGGCGGCAAGAAATGCCTTGCAGCGCGCGAGGATTGATCCGAAAAGGATAGGTGCTATTTATGCCGGCTCGGAGAGCCATCCTTATGCCGTGAAGCCTACCGCCACCATCGTAGGCCAGGCCGTATGCACCTCATCCTCTTTTACGGCTGCTGACTTAGAGTTTGCCTGCAAAGCGGGCACTGCTGCCCTCCAGGCGTGCCTGGGCCTTGTCAGCTCCAATCTAATTGATCTGGGCCTGGCCATAGGCGCGGATGTGAGCCAGGGCGCTCCGGGAGATATGCTGGAATATACGGCTGCGGCTGGCGGAGCGGCGTATCTAATAGGCAGCCGGGACGTGGCCGCAGAGATCGAGGGCACTTATTCTTTCACTTCCGACACCCCTGACTTCTGGAGGCGAGAGGGCATGCCCTATCCGGAGCACGGGGGAAGATTTACGGGCGAGCCGGCCTATTTCAAGCATGTGGCAGGCGCCGCGCGAGGCCTTCTGGAACGTATGGGCAGCGTGCCCGAGGATTATGATTATGCCGTATTTCACCAGCCCAATGGTAAGTTTCCCGTGCGCGTGGCCAAGATGTTGGGCTTCTCCAAAAAGCAGATCGAGCCGGGTTTGATTGTGCCTCTCATCGGAAACACCTACTCGGCATCCTGCCTCATCGGTCTCGCTGCCACTTTAGACATCGCCAAGCCCGGTGAGCGTATCTTTGTGACCAGCTTTGGCTCCGGTGCCGGAAGTGACGCCTTCAGCATAAGCGTGAAAGATAAGATTGAAGAGATCCGCTGTGGCGCACCTAGCGTTCGCGACTATATCGGCGAGGCCGAGTATCTTGATTATGCCATGTATGCCAAGCATAAGGGCAAGCTGAGAATATGAGATCCGTATCCATAATTGGTGTGGGCTGCACCAAGTTCGGAGAGCGATGGGATGTCTCTTTGCGCGACATGATCGCTGAGGCCGGTGTGATGGCCATTGGAGATGCCGAAATCACCGGCGAGCAGATCGACGCTCTTTACGTGGGCAACATGAGCGCCGGCCGGTTCATCGAGCAGGAGCACATCGGGGCGCTCATCGCCGACTGCGCGGGTCTCTCCCGTCTGCACATACCCTCCACGCGCGTGGAAGCGGCCTGTGCCTCCGGGGGCCTGGCGTTACGTCAGGCGGTACTGGCGGTGGCCAGTGGCTATAGCGATATTGTCATCGCGGCCGGTGTGGAGAAGATGACCGATGTCTCCACCGGCACCGCTGCCGACGCACTGGCATCAGCCGCCGACCGGGAATGGGAGTGCTTCTTTGGCGCCACCTTCCCTGCGCTCTATGCCATGATGGCCAAGCTGCACATGCGCCGCTATGGGACAACGCACGACCAGATGGCCCAGGTAGCGGTGAAAAATCACCACCATGCCTGTATGAATCCCATCGCGCAGTATCATATGGAGATAACGATTGATGATGTGCTTAAGTCTCCCATGGTGGCGGACCCTCTGCATGTCCTGGACTGCTCTCCCATCTCCGATGGAGCGGCGGCTGTGGTGCTTGCCCCCACGGAAATGGCGAGAAGATTTTCCGAAGAGCCCATAAAGATCGTGGGCAGTGCCCAGGCCAGTGATACTTTGGCCTTGCATGATCGTCGCGATCTGACCACTTTGGATGCCACCGTCCATGCCGGGCGGGCCGCCTTCACCCAGGCCGGAATCGAGCCGCGCCAAGTTGACGTAGCCGAGGTGCATGACTGCTTCACTATCGCGGAGATACTGGCCATAGAGGACCTGGGATTCGTGGAAAAGGGCCAGGGCGGCAAAGCTACGGAAGATGGATTGACGGCCCTGGGAGGGCGCCTGCCCGTCAACACTTCCGGAGGGCTGAAGGCCTGCGGCCATCCCGTGGGTGCCACAGGAATAAAGCAGGCCTACGAGATCGTCCTACAACTGCGTGGAAAAGCCGGCAGGCGACAGGTGGATGAGGCGGAAGTGGGCCTGGCCCACAATGTGGGCGGCTCAGGCGGAACAGCCCTGGTCCACATATTTACGAGGTGATGATGACAACCCAAGCGCCCAGATTCTGGAGAAGCATACCGCAAAGATACAATCTTTCCGGGACACACTGCACTTGCTGCAATGAATACTTCTTCCCTCCCAGAAACCTCTGCCCCAACTGCCGTCGCGGGGCGCATTTAGAGGAGTACACCTTCAAGGGGACGGGCACCATCGTCACCTATACTACCATCTATAATGCCACCGAGGACTTCGAGAGGCTGACGCCCTATAATCTGGCCATCATTCAACTGGATGAGGGCCCCAAGATTACCGGTCAGATCGTCTCCAGCTCGGCGGGTGTGAAGATAGGCATGCGCGTTCGGCCCGTTTTTCGCATCCTGGGAAAAGAGGGTGAGAAGGGCATAATCTACTACGGCACCAAGTTTGCGCCTTTTATCGAGCCGAGCTGCTCAGAAGAGAAAACTGGGGAGATGTGACGATTTCAATAGGTGGCGAAATCAGTTCTGCCCATCTCCGGGCCGCCCTCTTCTGCGGTGAGGAGGACGGGCCCGGTCTTTATGACATTCTCTCTAGCTTTTATCTCGCTGAGCATACGGCCTAATCCATTTCTTTCTTCTGCCTGCATAACTAAAAAGAAGCTATACTCTCCAAAGAGACGATAGACGTCCCTTACTTCCGGCCTTTTTTGCAGATGGGCATACACCGATCTTTCCTGGCCGGAGCTAACTTTGATCATTGTCAGTCCAAATACCATTACTAATTCCCCCACTGGAAGCAATTAAGAATTCCGTTCTAGGATTTATACCTTTTGCTCATTTGAGGATAATTGAGAAGGCCGCGCGAAGGATGTAAATATTTTGCAGTCGGATATAGAAAACATGACCCTTGTATCCCTATGCTTTGAGGTCCACCAGCCCATCCGGCTCAAGAAAAATTTCTTCTGGGACAATTCTCCCCTCAAGGAGGTTGTGCCCAATTTGCATGAGTTTTATTTTGATGATTCTGAGAATAGGAGGATCTTTGAGCGCGTATCCGACAAATGCTATCTGCCTGCCAACGAGGTGATCTTAGAGAGCATTAGAAAGCATGAGGGATCGGACAGTCCCTTCAAGGTCGCTTACAGCTTCTCCGGCATCTTCCTGGAGCAGTGCCGTACCTATCGTCCCGAGGTTTTGGACTCCTTTGTCAAGCTGGTGGAGACGGGCGGGGTGGAGGTGATGGGGCAGACCTACTATCACTCGTTGGCCAGCCTCTACGAGGATAAAGCTGAGTTTTTTGAGCAGGTTAAGATGCATAAGGAGCTTATCTGGGACATTTTTGGACTGCATCCCACTACCTTCGAGAATACGGAACTGATTTACAATGATGAGATTGCTGGGATGGTCGAGGGAATGGGATACAAGGCCGTCTTCACCGAAGGCGTGGTGGCCGACCCTAATTACGTTTACCGGCCGCCCAAGACCGACATCTCTTTGCTGCTCAGAAACTACAAGCTCACAGACGACATCGGCTTTCGCTTCTCCTCGCATAGCTGGGAAGAGTACCCACTCACCGCCGACAAGTATGCCACCTGGCTGGCAAGAACTCCCGGCCAGTGCATAAACATCTTCTGCGACTATGAGACGTTTGGCGAGCATCAGTGGGCGGATACTGGCATCTTTGAGTTCCTGCGCGTTCTGCCTGAAGAGGTTTTACGGCATGAGAACCTCCGATTTGCCACGCCTGCCGAGATTGCGAGAGACACTCCTGCAAAAAGAGAGCTATCTGTGCCAAATTATGTCTCCTGGGCGGATCTGGAGAGGGATACGAGCTGCTGGCTGGGAAATGCCTTGCAGCAGGCCTGCTTCATCTACCAAAAGAGGCTAGAGGCCCCTGTCAAAGAGAGCCGGGACCCAGAGCTTCTGCAGATTTGGAGGACGCTTCTGCTATCCGATCATCTCTATTACATTTTCACTCACGGAGGGGGGCCGGGAGAGGTGCACAGCTACTTCAGCCCATATGGCATCCCTTATGATGCCTCCGTTACCTACTTCAGCGTTCTATGTGACCTGCACTACCGTCTTAAGATGAAGACTCATCTGGCCGATTCACCTTTCCGTTTTGCCACAGACACGGATCAGTTCACAGGAGAGGTTGCCTGGAGCTTGGCCGGTCTGCAGAATATTTTAAAAACCGTTTCTTTCGACTCATTGCAATATCATAATAGCCGGGGGGATCTGGCTCTCTGGGCTGCGACTAGCCTTGCAGATGCGCCTCTCGCGCAGCAGTTGGCCAAATTAAAGAGCATCACGGGGGAGAGACTGCGAAAAGGCCTATTGGAGGCAGTGGATGCCGCTCTATTGGAGGGCAAACGATGACTGATTTTGCCCTTCGCCCGCAGAGCTATGAAGAGGGCGCGAGCCGGGAGTGGCTGCTGGCCAATGGTCTGGGCGGCTACGCCTCCGCTACCGTGGCCGGCAGCAACACGCGGGCCTATCACGGCCTTCTTGTGGCGGCGCTGCAGCCTCCGGCGGACCGCTGGCTTTTGCTCAGCTCCCTGGACGAGGAGATAGAGGGCGCCTCTCTAGCCAATCATCAATATCCCGGTGTAATCCACCCCCAGGGATTCAAATACCTGCAGGAATTTCGCCAGGATCCATTCCCCAGATTCTGCTATCAGGTGGGCAGTACCTGTATCGAGAAGACCGTTTTCATGATTCGTAATGAGAACACCACCATCATCAGCTACAAAATTAAAAATGGGCAGGGAACGTTTGCCATCGTTCCCCTGGTGCACAGCAGGAGCTTTCACGCTGCATCTCTTCAGCCGGGCATGAGCCAGGAACCTCTTCAAACGGGAACGATTCTTCGATCACGTCTTCGCCCGGACATCCGCCTCACTCTCTTCTCGGACGGGCCTGCCTATGTGCCGCAAGAGGTGATTTACCATAACTTCGAGTACGAAGAGGAACGGCGGCGGGGCTTGGCCTGGAAGGAGGACCTCTTCTCACCGGGCCGCTTCGAGATCGAACTATCTGGAGATGCCGCCTTTGCCATTGCTGCTTCTACCTGGAGGACTGGCATGCCGGACTGGAGGGCAGAGCAGCAAAACGAAAAGGAACGCATGGAAAAGCTTCTGGCTCCCCTTCCTGATCTGGCAAGGGCCGCTGACGCCTTCTTGGTGAAAAGAGGCCAAGGCAAGAGCATCATCGCCGGGTACCACTGGTTTGATGATTGGGGGAGGGACGCCATGATCTCCCTGCCCGGCCTCTTGCTCTGCACAGGGCGCTTTGAGGATGCCGGGCTGGTCTTGAAATCCTTCGCCTCCGCCATGAAAGAAGGCGTTTTGCCTAACGACCTGGGGGCCAGTTCTTACAACACAGTGGACGCATCCCTGTGGTTTGTTCGGGCTGTGGGCAGCTATTATGAATATTCTAAAGACCGGGAGTTTGTCAGGAGTGTCTGGCCCAGGCTACTAGAGGTATTTCGTCGCTATTCTCGGTCTGGAGAGGACTTCGGGGGGGACGAAGATGGTCTTATCGTATCCGGGCCAGCGTTCACCTGGATGGATGCTCGTCTGGATGGCCGGCCGGTTACACCGAGGGCGGGAAAATGCTGCGAGATAAATGCCCTCTGGTATTCTGCCCTGAGAGATATGCAGAAGCTTTGCGAGGCTTTAGACAAATCCCCTGATCCAGGATTTGCAAAGCAAGCAGAGAGGGTCGGGAAAAGCTACCAAAGGTTTTGGAATAGTGAGACCGGCTGCCTTTTCGATGTGATTGACCATGAGGATGCATCCATCCGGCCCAACCAGATCATCGCGGCAGGAATTCCCGATCTGCTGCCGGATGTTATGAGAAAGAGCATTCTTGATGTTGTGACGCGTGAATTGCTCACGCCTTTCGGCCTGAGAACGCTCTCTCCCCGCGATCCGCGCTATGCAGGTAGATACGAGGGCGACTCTCGCCGTAGGGATGGGGCCTACCACCAGGGCACCGTCTGGCCCTGGCTCATGGGGCCGTACATTGATGCTCTGCTCTCCGTGAAAGGCAGGTCCGGCCCGATCCTGGCACAGGCCAGAGAGCTTCTCAGGCCTTTGATAACCATGCAGGCTGGCGGGATTTGCACCCTTCCCGAGGTCTTTGACGGTGATATGCCCCAGCGGCCGGGCGGGTGCATCTCCCAGGCCTGGTCGGTGGCAGAGGTGCTGCGAGCCTGGAAGGCGTGCAATTGAGAAAATGTCATCAACTGCACAAAGACTACTGCATAAAAAATTTTTAAGCCTCGGACGGGATTCGAACCCGCGACCTCGTCCTTACCAAGGACGCGCTATACCGGGCTAAGCTATCGAGGCGCCAAGAGCCCTTTGTGCTGCTCACCCTTCAAGAACCTTTCGGTTAGAGATGTTTTCTTGCCTCTTCATAAACGTCTTCCGTCCTCTTGGCGATTTGATCCCAGCTAAACTCGGTATCAATCCGGCTGCATCCTGCCCGAGCCAGTTTCGTCATCTCCTCGGGATTGGCCAGCAGCCGGTTTATGCACCAGGCGATGGATTCCGGCTGAATATAGGCCAGGAGGCCGTCCTCGAAGTTATTAATTATGCTCACCGCATCCGTCGCCACTACCGGTTTGCAGGCATCCCAGGCCTCCAGGACCACAACGCCGAAAGGCTCGTTTCTGCTGGGAACGCACATGAGATCGCAGGCATTAACCAGCTCTTCTTTCTCGGCGCTGGAGGTGTATCCAAGGAATCGGCAGGCATCCGCTACTCCAAGCTCGCGAGCTCTCCTCTCGCAGTCCGGCCTCATGCCGCCCTCCCCCATGAAGACAAAACGAGCATCGGATCTGTTTCTCAAGATATGGGGCACAGCCTCTACCAGGAGGTCCGGTCCCTTCTGGATGCTCATCCTGCCGCAGAAGAGTACCATTGGCGCCATAGGGTGAATGCCGTACTTCTCTTTGACCCGGCCGGCGTCAAGGCCTCTTCTCATCTTTCCCACAATGATACCGTTTGGTATTATGAGGATCTTTTCTTCAGGCAGGCTGTATATCCACATCAGCTCATCTTGCATGCGCCTGGTGGTCACAATAACCTTGGAGGCCTCATAGCAGCCCAGCCACTCTCGATGGGAGATCTCCTGAGATATGCCGTAACCGAAGTGGTTTCCATTTCTGCCCCATTCCGTGCTGTGCATGGTCAGAAGGAAGGGCAGACCATAGTCCTGCTTTATGCGGGTCAAAGCCGGCACCGGGTGCCAATCATGGCCATGCATGATATCGAATTTGCCGAAGAGCTTTTGCACCGCCCCGAAGCGATCGTAAAGGGCATCGCACATGCGGTTCATCTGAGCTAGTACGTCCCCGGAGCTGTCGACATCCACTCTCTGGTAATGGACGCCATTGATCTTGTCGTAGGACTCAAAATCGCCTCGGCGCGTAAATACATGTACTTCATGGCCCCTTCTGGCCAGCGCTTCGGAGATCTCTGAGACACATGGGGCCACCCCTCCGACCTTTATTGAGTATAAGCTCTCCCAAGAGAGCATTCCAATTCGCATCTCTTCACCGGTATTGTCTTGCCTTGCAGCTATGGTTATCGATCTATTGTCGCTACGATATCATAATATGGGGGTGGAACGCATTTCGGTCCATCTTATCCCTGCTTTATGAAATACATAAGGAATGTAATAAGCAATTTGTGATTCTTTACAGCCGGATAATTGATTAACTTTTCGGCACTTTAAAATGCTTCTAGCTGATGCCTGAGCTCATCGGCTGCTTTTTCCGGTGCAAAGGAGTTTATGTACACTCCTGTGCTCCTCTCAAAGCCCGCGATTTTGGAAAGAGCCGGATGAATTCTGATGTTGACGTGGTAGCTGAAAGGAAGCTGGAAGATCATAAAATTGTAAGGCGGATCGTTCAAAAGAGATCGCATGCTCCCTAGAGCCCTTTTTAACAAGGCAGCCAGGCTCTTGCCTTCAGCATCATGCATCTCTTGCAGGTTGGCAAAATGCCTCTTAGGCAAAATCCAGGTCTCATAAGGTGCCTGAGAATAGAAGGGTGCAATGAGAATCCAGTTTTCGTTCTCGTCGATGAGCCGGCATGACTCCTTCTCTTGCTCTACGATATTGCAGAAAGGACAGTGTGTTGCGCGGCTGATGGCATCCAGTTCTCTTTTAATCAGGGGCGGAAGAATGGGAAGGGTGACGAGCTGAGAATGGCTGTGAGATAATGATGCTCCCGCCTCCTTGCCCCAATTCTTGAAGATGGATACATATTTCACAAGGCCGTTCCTACAGTAATGGACATAGCGATCCCGGTAGGCCTGGATGAGTTTTTCCATGTGCTCCTGGGCAAAGTCGGCCGGATTTTCTTTGTGCAGGGGACTGTCTACAATCACCTCGTGGAAGCCTTGCCCAGGCAGAGCAATCCATTCCGTCGTCGTAGCGGGCGCTGGGCTTGGGACCATGGCTGCGAAAACATTGGGAAAGACACGTAGCTGCCAACCGGAAATCCTCTCCTGGCCATCGGATAATACCCCATGCTCCGTGTAGACTGCAACGGCCGGCGGGGTCATCTCCTCGTTTCCCGGACAAAATGGGCAAACGGCCTCGTCTCCCGCCACCGTCTTCTCCCTGAAGTCAGAGGGCCTCTTCTTTCGCTCTGTGGCGATGATGCAGTACTCATCCAGGAAATAGTGCCTTCTTAACTCCGGCATCGCCTCGCCACCCCTTCCATCAAGTCACTTCCTTATAAATCGCCAGGGTTCTCTCTGCTGCTTTCTGCCAGGTGAACTCTTCAATTGCCCTGGCCCTGGCGTTCTTTCCCCAGGATTTCAGTCGGTCCAGGTCCTCCAGTGCGAGGTTGATGCCCCAGGCGATATCCCTGGGATCGCGAGCATTGACATGAACGCCCGTAGGATGCATGGTGGCCGGATTTTTCACAATCTCCGCCAGACCGGATGTGCCGGCTGCGCCCACCACGGCCGCCTTGCCCATGGCGGCTGCCTCAAGAGCGACGATGCCAAAGGGCTCATAGATGCTGGGAAATACGCACAGGTCAGCCAGAGCATAATGGTGCATCTTATCCTCCGCATCCAGGAAGTCCGTGACCAGCGTGATGCAGCCAAGCTTTTCCGCCTCCGAAAGAGCCCAGCTCTCCAAGCTGCCTTTGCCTACCACCAACAGCTTCAACTTGGGATGCTTTGCCAGGACATCGGGAATGGCAGAAAAGAGCTGCACAATCCCTTTGACACTCTCCAGCCGGCCCATGAAGAGCACGATGACATCATCCTCTGCATAGCCGTATCTCTTTCGCAGGGCCGTTAGCCGCTTGGGATCAGCCTGCTGGGGATTGAAAAACGCGGTGTCTACGCCGTGGTAGCATACGCGAATCTTCTCTGCCCTAACTCCCAAGCTGACCATCTCCTGTTTCATGGCCTCTGAAACGGTAATGATCAGATCCGCTACTTCGGCACCTTTTTTTTCCAGAGCCACAAGCTGAGGATTGGGATTATCCGAACGCCCTGCCTCCAGGCCGTGTACGTGGTAGATCATGGGAATGCCCTCTTTCTTTACGGCCATGCCCCCCAGCAGGCCAAGCCAGTCGTGGCTCACACATAGATCGAAAGGCCCATTCTCCATGATGCTCGCTGCAGAAAGCTGATTTAGGCTTAATAGGTCCTCAAGGAAGCGCAGGCCTTCTCCCCAGGAAAGGGTCTGGGCCGAGAGGAATACCTCAAGCCCGTCCCTGATAGGAATGGGATGCATTCGGAACACCTCCACCCCATTCATATCCTGGTACCTCTCCAGCTTGCCGTCTCCCAATGTAAAGACCGAGACCTTCTCTCCCTGGGAGACAATTTCTCGGGATATTTCGTCCGCGTACACACCAAGGCCGCCGAAGATTCTGGGCGGAAACTCAATGCTCAAATAGGCAATTCTCATAGTCTCCTCACATCTAAGCTACCAGGTTCTTGTAATACTCCAGTACCGGCTCCTTCCAGTTGAACTGCTTGGCCAAAGAGAAGGACTCTTCGCAGAGCAGCCGGTATTTGACCTCATCATCCAGATAGGTCCAGGTGAAGTAGTCCAGGGCCAGGGCATAATCCAGGACGGTCTCCTGGGGGTGTGCCTCAATGTTGTCCACAACAATCACGCCCCCCAGACCCGGCACGCGGCGTTTGATCTTCTTTAAAGCATCGCTGTATCCTGCTGCCCGGCTGACGATGTTGGGCGTGCCTTCCCTGCCCGCTTCCAGGGCGGTGAGAAGGAATGGCTCATATTGGGAAGGAAATATGCCGGCAACGCAGCCAGCCATGATCTCATCAGCATGCATTCCCAGGCCGCCGTCATCGGGACCCACCCATTGAGGATAGAGCAGTGCCGCCACCATCCTCTTGCCGGAGATCAGCTCCGTTTCATCTAGCCCTCTATCCTTGATCATGTTCTCCAGGCGGATCTCCTCGCCCACCAGAATTTCTGGCGTGAGATTGATGGGAAAACCCTCCGGCAGCTTCTCCTTGTCTTTAGGACCGTGGGCGGCAATCAGGAAGCATACCACCCTTGTCTCTTCTGCATGACGCTGGCCGGTTAATCTATGCTTGAGCAGGTGATCCTGAAGCATAAGGGCATCAAGGAGCTGAAGGTATCCTTTATTCTCGATCTCTATGCGGGAGATGGTGAAGATCGGAATTATGTTCTCCTTTTTTACACACTTGCCGTCGCAGTACTTGTAGAGGTTGTCGGCCAGAAACTGCTGGATCTTGGCGCGGCAGCGATCTTTTTTATCCCAATCGATCTCCTGCGTTTCCAAATCGATTCCATTCCTGATGACAATGCCTTTCAAGCGGTAAAAGAGCATGGCCTCTTTCATGGTCGAGTCGCCCACGAATGTAACTGCATCGGCATAGCGGGCCAGCGCCTCTAAGGTAGAAAAGCCAATAGGTGTGCCGATCTCCATTTTCGACTCGCCTTGGGCTATCTTTTGCAGAGACTTATAGCCCGCAGTGCGACCGGGAACTGTGGCGTGCAATGTGCAGACCGATCTTACAGGAACTCCCAACTTCTTCAGCCTGGCTACCGCATAGAAGACTCCAAACTCATGGCAATGCAAGGAAATCCTCACTTTGGGCATTACCGACTTGGCAAACTCCGAGACTGCCTTGTCGGCGTATTTTTGAGTCATTTCTTCCGGGGCGCGTGCCAGGCCTCTCACCAGTTCCGATACGGCATAAGAGAGGTTGATGTAGTGGTTGTACTCCCAACCATAGTGGGCTCTTTCAAAATTCATGGAATCGAGGCCCACCAGATCAAAGGCTTCCGTCTTGATGGCATTGTTACGGGTCATCTGCTGATTATTCCAATGCACCATGTGGGACTGATAATAATTGGTATTGAAGAGCACATAGCCGATGGGAATGCCTTCTTCCGTTCTCTGTCCGGTGACTGTCTCGATGCCGGATGCGTTCAGTTCGCTCAGTACCTGGTCGAGCTCCTGCCCCATATCCAGCTTTTCTAATCCTGTGAGATCTGTGACCCGGTTTTTGCCTGTATTCCAGTCCGAGCCGGAGGTGGGATAGTTGGGACCCGCCACCAGGATGTGCAGGCCGCTTTCAATATCACCTCGCGCCACAAGCCGGGCCAGCATCACGGCCTCTGCATCCACCACATTCCAGATACCGCCCATCTTATTCGAGACGGGACCTGCTTCCTCAGCAGCAAGGACAATCCATCTTTCGATCATTTTATGCACCCTCAGTTTTCATCCTCTCAGGAATAGGGCGAGAGCGAGGACACGGAGATTCCCTCATCGGATATGTCCAGAACCCTGATGCTATTGGCGATCTTCGAGCCGCGCATCTTTATGATATATATCGACCTGATGAGTGTGTTGCCGATGCGCTCACGGCTGAGCATGGTGGCCGAGTCAGCTCCGTATTCCAGGAATTGGTTGGTGCCAAAAGCCGTGCCAATAGTCACCACAGATGTGACGCCACTGGCACGAATGGTGCCAAAGAGGTCGTCCGTCAGGGACCGAATTTTAAAGGGTTTCTCCACAGCCATGAAGAAGGCCGTCAGATCGTCAATGAAGAGCCGGGCGGGCTTGGTCTCCTCCAGCTTTCTCTCCACAAGCTTTCGGAAGTTTATGAGAAAATCTACCGGATCGACATCGATGCTCTTTTGCAGGCGCAAAACTGGGTCGGTGACATCGACAATGGCCAGTTTTCCTTCTTTCTCCAGGTTGGAGAAGTCCCAGCCAAAGGAGGACATCATCTCTCGCTTCAGGTACTCTGCGCTCTCGGAAGGAGTTATGATCATTCCCTTCTCGCCCATCTTGATGCCGTAATTTATGAACTGGCCAGCAAAGACGGTCTTGCCCGAACCGGAAGATCCTGTGATGGTGTTTACCGTTCCTTTGTGAAAACCGCCATCGACCAGTTCATCATATCCAGGTATGCCCGACTTGGATCTGGGAAATTTGCTACTTTGTAATGCCACAACCAACCGCTCCCTCACTCGAATTGCGCCGCGATTTGCAGCGCCAGGTGCTCTTTATTTGCGGCTAAGGTAATTAGGTCTTTCGGTAATTAGCGAAAGAAATGTGGGGGAAAAGCAGTCTTGTATGAGGCGGCAGAGGTCTGAGAAGCCTCTGCAATTAAGCCATCAGTCCAGAATGAATTAATATTTCCAGCATGATGAACGACAGCATCCATTCGCCGTCCACAAATAGGTCCATAGCCATGTGATTTTTCCTGTTTGTAAAGAAGATGATGTACGCAAATCCGTTGAGGATTAATATTGCCGCAAGGATTCTTGCGTTCCCATCTAGGAACATCAGCAACGGCAGGAGAGTGACATTGATGGCCAGCAAGACAAGGGCCGTCTTTTTTCGGCCTAATATTACCGGCATTGTTCTTATTCCATTCTCCTTATCGCCTTTCATATCCCTCATATCATAAAGGACGGTATTTACAAATACCTTCCCCAGTATGAAATAAAAGACAAGTGCTACTGTAGATATTTTGCCCATTATATGCCCGGCAGGTAGTAGCGTAGTGGCTGCCGCCCAGGATACAGAGACGACCAGGTTCTTCATGACCGGTATATCTTTCAGTCTGGGCAAGCCGGGAAGCAGCCTGGACCCATACAGGGCATTTGCAATGAGCGGAATAAAAACTACGATTACAGAGGAGGGATTTTCGAGAAAAGTCAGCAATATGCTTAATAAATATGAAGCAACTGAGTAAACAATGATAAGATTTCTCCGTCCTTTCAGAAAGTTGAGCCTTTCGGGCATGTTGATCGCATCTTCTTTCATGTCCGTGAGCTTGTTTAAGCTATAGAGGCTGAAGGTCATAAAAAAGACTGCAGAGCAGATCAGCATGCTTGGATACTCATCAAGGAGACAATATCCTGCCAGTGCAATAAAGAATCCAGTTGCTCCAACGAAGAGGGAACTTACCGATAGGAACCGGAATATCCCTTTCAGGGTAGCTGCCAATACGACACAATACCTATAAAGATCTTCTTTATATAATAATACAGTTTTGCTATAGAATTTCGTTATCATAAATAAGTATCAGCAATTTTTCTAGTTATAAGCTCTTCTTAAGAATGATGACATAATAACGAAATCTCGGCAAAATTGCTTAAATTGAAAATAGATTAGTTAAGACTGTAAATTTTTATTTTTAAATGTTTATTAAATATTTATTTGAGCCGCTATGTGTTTTAGATACTTATAATAAGTACGAAAAATAAGTAATTATGAATAATACTAATAACTATTTCGGTGAAGTACGAGGCGCGAACTGACATTCTTTAACGATAATTCGTGCGCGGACTATTATCTAATAAATTAGCATTTTATCAATTCAGAACGAGTTTTATAATATTTAAAGAGTTCCGTTCCCCACTCTACGGCGGAATTACCCATGCAAATTATTTCGCTATCCAAATCAATCCTCCCGTCATTTCTGTATAATCCCAGAGCTAAGATCGATTCAGTGACTGTAAAGCCAAGATTTATATCTGAGTTAATTAAGAATAATTTAAAGTTTTCAAATTTCTGCAAGTTTGCTAAAAGTGCAGCCTGATCATTTAATATTATCTCATAAATTTCATGCGTTAATATAAGCTCAATTCTTGCGCCTCTCTTGGCGCAATCATTAATCATCTCCGCAAAACCGGGGGCGATAAATGAAGAAAATCCGTATATATAATTGGATTTAGATACTTCTTTAACGAAGTTATCCAGAATCTTTAAAGGCGCTGTGGGATCTGAAGTTATCATCTTAGAATGGTTTAGCATCCCAATATTCGCCAGGAGGTGCTCAGGTATTCCTCTTAAATT
The DNA here is from genome assembly GCA_963748825.1 of Methanotrichaceae archaeon. Classification (GTDB taxonomy): domain Archaea; phylum Halobacteriota; class Methanosarcinia; order Methanotrichales; family Methanotrichaceae; genus Methanothrix. Next base: position 105,966 of record CAVVKN010000009.1, on the reverse strand, counting down.
ATGGTTAAGCCAATAATCCTTGTGCTGATCCAATAACACAATAGCTGCAACAAGCTCTTCCAGTAGAATGGTCTGAATCTTCCCTATGCTGGTCAAGGAATATCGTGTGCCTTTCTTCATTACGAGATCATCTTCCATCATCTCCTTTATCGTGTGGAGGATGGTAGATGTACGCAGGTTCATCTCCGCTCCAAGATCCCCTGCAGTCATGCCGTCGTCTTTCATGCGTAGCATTATTTTCGTTCGCACTGCAGATCTTGTAAATGCCTTCAGGTGGTCTTCAGCCAGATCATAGTAATCCCAGGAAGCATTCATGGCAGTCTCCACTTATTTTCTAGTAGCTTCAAACGGCCCGGAGATCGCATTCATTTCGCTATCCTGGACATAATAAGTGCCTCTTAGCGTATCTTGATCCACGATTTGGCTATCTATGAAGATAATTGCTACCTGCGGGTCGGCATCGCCCGAGTTTCTTACAGATAAATAATTTGCAGCTACTGCGTTCCCCTCAACTGTACCGAATATTATTCCTGAATACTCATCTCCCTCGGAAGGTTTAACTGTGAACGATCCCAGAAGATTAGCGCCAAAATGCTGAATATTCGCAGTCATTATTTCTTCTATTGGGCCAAACTGGTACTTTGAAGTCCAGGTGCCCGTCAAATCTACATCTAGTGCCAGAGCGATCTGACTTGATTGGATCAAGATGAATATTATTAATAATGATAGTTTGCTATTCATTGCATTACCTACTTGGAGGATGCGGGCTAAATATTTAAGCCTTTTACTCGTCCTAATTACAGATACGTAATTGGGAATTACTTAACGTATCATCTAAAACTCTATTTTTTTAACTTCTTATCGAGCGGACCATTTTTAAAATCCATGACCTTTGCACTTGCCTTTTGGCAGAGGAAAATATGCCGGGTCAGGCTTCCATGCACGCGGTCCGTATGCTTTGGGATGATATCAAAACCCGCCTTCGCGAGCAAGGCATCAAGAGGGCTATCTGCCACGATTACCATACGCCTGCCGGGCTTGATCACCCGGAAGAGCTAACTTAAACTTTCCTGCAAGAGAAGTTCCTTCGACTTAGCCAGAATTTTAGGCTGACCTGCTATTGGGTGTGTCCAGGACAGCGGCATCAATAGACGGGTTTTGCAATGGTAAACGCTTTGCTTCCCCCAATAAAAGAGAGCAGTCCAGACACAGCAGATTGCATAAAGGACCCTTCACCGGTCGGGTTTGAACCTCTTTGCCCCGTTCCTGGATGCCGATCAGGTAGGATTCGATCAGAATGCCGCAGGTTCCGGCGAAGCGATCGAGCAGCATCTCGCCTGCGCGAACCTGGGTGAGGTTGATCAATGAGCGGGCATGCGTGGCATGAGTACGCCATGCTGAAATGATAATGGGCTGGAAGGATAGGGCCTGTGCCGCAGATTGAAACAGCCCCTTCGGCTGATGCATCTACATGTATCTCATCGCGACTATCGGCGTTAGATCTAAATAATAATTATATTATATTATATATAATTTCGACGTACAAATAATTACTTATTTAAAAATTTTTAAGATTTGGTTAACTTCTAGGAGTTTTTCGACATCCAGTTAGCACTTGAAATTAATAATATATACAAAAAATTTCATATGTTTATTCTTAAAAAATTGCTAAATGAATTAGTAATTTATCCAGTAATAACATGAGTACTTACAATGGTTTAGTAAAGCTTTTAAGTGTTGCTCACCAGGAGCAATATTGCTGAGATCGTATATGTATTAATTGTCGTGGGTGTGGGTGGTGGAAAAATGCCGCCTGATCTAAATGGAACCACCATAAATCTCATAGATTGCCTGCCGAGTCCGTTGTTGGCGCTTTTCAGCACCCAACATATACGACCGTATTTATAGATAAGGGGGAAATGAAGATGAAGAGAAGTAGACATATTATTATTTCAAAAATATTAGATATATGCAAAAATGGTTCTAATAAGACGAGGATAGTATATCAGGCAAACCTCAACTTTAAAACTGTCGATCCTTATATTAATTTGCTAATAAAAAATAACCTCTTAGAAATTAAGCAGGGAAAGAACGTATTATATGAAACAACTGAGTGTGGCAAAAATCTGCTAGATGATATCAAGAAGATCGATTCCCAGCTTTCTGAATAGCGACAAAGCGAATCGCCGGATGCAATCGATAAGGTTCGTAGCGTCATCGCGTTACAATTTCTTTGAGAGTAATCCTGGAATGGTATTCATCATGATCGCAAGCATTATGTTGATACCAAAACATCAACCATTTATCACATCACGACCGAGGTTTTAAGGGCTCTCAAAAAAGGCAAGGAAAAGTCCTCATGAAACCTTACCTTCTTATGGTAAGGAAAGCGTCCCGACCGGGATTCGAACCCGGGTTGAAGGCTCGCTGCGCAAACTTTGCTCCGCAGGCCTCCGGGATGTCCACTACCCCATCGGGACAAAACATCCTTCATGGCATACTTTTAGTTATTAAGCTTGTTGGCCTGAGGCCCTGGTCTGGGCCGTCCTAATGGCGCGCAGAAAGTCGATCTTGCGAAACTCCGGCCAGTAGGGTGCGCAAAAGTATGCGGCGCACTCATTGCCGTTGGCCTGCCAGGGCAGGAAGTTAGAGGTGCGATAGTCCCCGCCTGTCCTGATGATCAGATCCACTTTGGGCACAGAAATGCCATCCTGCGGATAGAGGTGCGAAGCTATCAGATCCTCATCCACTTCTTCTGCCCTGATCTTTCCCTCGGAAACCTGGCGCGCCAGGGACCGCGCCGCGTCTACCAGCTCGCGCTGGCCGCCGTAGGCCAGGGCCACGTTGAGGTACATCGTCTCATACTCTCGCGTGGCCTCCTCCGTGCGGCAGATCTCCTCCTGCAGGTCCGGCGGAAGCATCTCCACCCTGCCGATGGCTCGCACGCGAATCTGATTGCCGTGTATCCTTTTGGAGCGCTTCAGCTCTACGAACTTATTTTTGATCAGATCAAAGAGATAGCGCTTCTCCTTCTCGTCTCTCTCAAAGTTCTCCGTGGAAAAGGTGTAGAGAGTGAGATGCTTAACACCTACCTCCAGGCACCAGTCCATGACCATTTCCGAGGTCTCCGCCCCCAGGCTATGCCCCAGATAGGTGGAAAGGCCTCTTTGCATGGCAAATCTTCGATTTCCATCTTGAATGATGGCCACATGCTCCACCGGCTCTCCGGCAAGAATGCGTGTCTTTAAAAGCCGCTCATAAAAGGTATAGGCTGGGTTTCTCAAAATGAAACTCATTTGTTTCATTAGCTTCGCGAATTACTATTTAAATAATTCCTCTGCGCCGGACGAAAAAGAGTTTGCTGTTCTCTTCCCAAGGGCAAGATACAAATAGCTGATGACTTACTTGCTTACTCCGAGGGCCTGTGGTCTAGCTGGTTATGACATCGCCTTCACACGGCGGGGATCACGCGTTCGAATCGCGTCGGGCCCATTTGTATTTTGGCCGACACAAGCTTTAACTATTTAAGAGTGGTTTTTAGCGCGTAAGGGCGAAAAGATAGATACTTAGGCTACTCGGGGCAATAGCGACCCCGAAGATTCCATGAGTCTTAGTCCATAATTATTATTTGAGGTGATAAGCTGTATAATAGAGGTCGTGGCAGGGAAGAAGAAGGAGCTGTAATTACCAGAGTTCGTCTCCCCCGCAAACAGGATCGAGAAATATTCGGTCATGTGGAAAGTTTGCTTGGAGCCAATCGCATAAGGGTGAGATGCATCGACGGCGTTACCAGGATGGGCCGCATACCTGGCAAGATGAAAAAGAGGATCTGGATCAGACAAGGTGACGTGGTTATTGTCATTCCTTGGGAAATCCAGAATGATAAGGCCGATGTAGTCTGGAGATACACCGGTCCCCAGGTGGACTGGCTGCAGCGCAAGGGATTTCTGAAAGGAACTTCTTGAAAGGAATCTTCTTGAAAGGCACTTTATGAGCAGGCGTACCAAGGATGAAGATTTCGATACCAAGATCGATGTTCTTCGCACCAGGATAAAGGACTCCGATGATCTAAACGTCCAGGATGCGGTCTTTGATAAGCGCACCCTGATGGACCTTTACAGCCTGGCCAGCAAGGGCGTAATTGATGCTCTGGGCGGGTCCGTCTGCACCGGCAAAGAAGCCAACATTTTTAAGGCCATCGTTGGCGAAAAAGAGCTGGCCCTAAAGATTTACCGCATCTCTACCAGCAATTTCAATGCCATGCAGGACTACTTGCATGGAGATCCAAGATTTGGAAGCGTGAAGGGCACAAAGAGAGCTATTGTCGCGGCCTGGACCCGGAAGGAATTTCGAAACCTGACGCGGGCGGAAGAGGTGGGTGTAGCTGTGCCCCATCCCATAGCCATGAAGGAGAACATACTGGTTATGGATCTAATCAGTAATGGCGAGAATGTTGCTCCTACGCTAAAAGACGTGGACCTGGAGACTGAGGACGCAAAGCGCATTTTTGAAAAGATCGTTGAATATATCTCGGTGCTCTATAATCGCGGGAAGCTCGTTCATGCCGATCTGAGCGAGTTCAATATACTTTATAACGAAGGCGAGCCGGTGATAATAGATATGGGACAGTCTGTTACGCTGGACCATCCCATGGCCAGAAGATTTCTGGAGCGCGATATAGCTAACGTGGCCCATTACTTTAAGAAAAAATATAACGTGGGCTCCCCTGAGGAGATCTGGGCGAAGCTTCGCAAAGACAAAGAAGAGATCGAAGAGCTAGACAAAAAAGAAGGCTGATTAAATTGGATATCAAGATTCCAGAGGAGCGCGTGGGTGTGCTGGTGGGACCAGGCGGGTCCATGAAGCGCTTTATTGAAGAGAAGACCAAGACCACTCTTGAGATAGACAGCGAGACCGGTGCGGTCTCCATTGCATCGGCAGAAGACCCGTTGCAGGGCCTCCGAGTATTAGACCTGGTAAAAGCCATCGGCAGAGGCTTCTCACCGGAGAGGGCCCTGACCATTCTTGATGACGAGATGTTGATGCTCGATGTGCTGGACCTCTCCAAGACGGCAGGCACAAAGAGTGATATGGAACGCATCAAGGGCCGCATCATCGGCAAGGACGGACGGTCGCGCGAGATCATGGAGAGGCTCTCCGGCGCCAAGGTATCTGTGTATGGCAAAACGGTCGCCATCTTAGGCTATCCGGAGCAAATGCGAGTTGCACGCACCGCCATAGAGATGCTGCTTGATGGTGCTCCGCATGGAAATGTCTATAGCTTTTTGGAGAAGAAGCATCAGGAGCTGGCCAAGGCAGAGCTGAGGGAGCAGGGCTTACTCTGAGGTCTTTGCATCTCTTTTTCTCACTGTTTTCTTTTTATCAATTTAGTTTTCGGCTGATATTCGTTATCCGTAATACACGGTGTGAATGGGCTGGATCTCATAGGCCATGATTGCCCAGTTAAAGGGCGGCGGGCAGCTTATCAGCTTATATAATGGAATCGTAGATTGACCTGGCGAGGATAAAATTTTGAACTTGCAGTTTCAGCTTGATTTCGTAGATTGGCTGCTCATAGCCGCAGCGCTGATCGGCTTGTATTCCATCCTTCTTTTGCCTTTGAAAGATAGCGAAAAATGGCGTAGCCGGGGAATATCTGTCGGAAGCGTGTTAGGCGTTCCTTTGGCGATGTTCTTTCGTACCAGCAGGGGCCTGAATCTGCTGGACAGGCTGGCCCGTCCCAAGAGATTTTGGAGGATCGTGGCCTCGGCCGGCATCCCTCTGGTCGTATTGAGCATGACCTATTTTTTGATGCTGGTTCTCATCATGACCTATTACATGATCCAGGAGCCACCTCAGCCCAGCAGCTATAACGCTCCGAGAAACATTCTCCTCATTCCTGGCTTAAATGAGTACATCCCCTTCGTCTGGGGCTGGATAGCTCTCTTTGTGACCATGGTGGTACACGAGTTCGCTCATGGCATACTAAGCCGCGTAGAGGGCGTGCGCGTCAAGTCCATGGGAATCGTCGCCGTTTTATTTGCCCCAATAGCAGCTTTTGTGGAGCCGGACGAAGAGGAGCTCTTCGGTGGCAAAGATAAGCCGCCAAAGGTGAGCAAGGGAGCCAGAATCAGGATTCTATCTGCGGGTGTCATCTCTAATTTCATCGTTGCGGCAGTGGCTATGGCCCTCTTCTTCGGGCCGGTCATCGGATCCATATCTCCGGTGGACAGGCTGATAGTAGTCGATGTTCAGGACGGCTCTGCTGCCCAGGCAGCAGGTTTTGCGAGCGGCATGGTGCTATTGGACGTAAATGGAAACAGAGACAGCAATCTAGAGCAGTTCTACAGCCATCTGGGCAGTTCTACTGCGAGCATGCGGATGCTTTATGACGACCGAGAACAGATCCTGCCGCTCTCCGGCGAGCCGGCGCGAGGCATCATGGTGGCTTCTATCTTCAAGGGCTCACCAGCCGAAGCGGCCGGTCTTCCTGCCAGGAGCCTAATCACCAGGATCGACGGAATGGAGATTGTAAACCTGGAGGGCTTCAGAAAACAGATGAACACCACTCGCCCCGGCCAAATCATCGCTATAACCACAGGTCAGGGCATCACCTATCAGGTCAATCTCACGGCGAAAGAGGCAGCTTCTGAGGATAGCGGAGGATTCATAGGCATCGGCATCTCCGGGAATGCAGTTTTATCCGGAGGCGCATTCTTTCAAGAGGCTCCTGCCAGACAATTTCTGCAGGTTCTCAAGGCGATCCCCCGTAGCGGCATGCAGGGTTTCACCTACATGTTAAGCCTGCCTTTTGCCGGAATTCCTGGATTCACCCAGAAAGGCTTTCCTGGTTTTAGTGGCTGGCTGACCGCCGTTTTTGAGCCCAGCGGATGGGCAGAGCCCCTGGGAAGCAAGTTCTTCTGGATCGCCAATCTCCTGCTCTGGATCGGCTGGATCAACCTCTATGCCGGTCTGTTCAACTGCCTTCCTATGGTGCCATTGGATGGCGGGCACATCTTCAGGGATCTGGTGCAGTCCGGCTTTGAGAGGATTTTGAGGCCCCAGGAGGCGGAAAGGTACACCAGGACGACTGTGGCCATTCTTTCCTGGTTGGTACTGACATCCCTGCTCATAACCTTGATCGCGCCGTTCACCAATTGGCTGACTATTTAGCCAGCCTGGCATCAAGTGACAGGGCATGTTTTCCTTTGTTTCCTTTTTTTGATCTCCTTTTTTCGATACGTTAGTTTTAAACCCATTAAGAAAGACAGAATACCTGGCAACATGGCAATTATCGGCAGGTAAGGTCCCTATGAGAATAAGCGCGGTTTGGCATTTAGCGGCCCTGGTGGCCCTGGCAGCTCTGATGGCTATGGCGGGCACAGCCCAGTCTTCGGAGATTGCAAATCTCTACTCCAACATCGACTCGGCTGATGTCACTCTAGAAGGAGACGTGGCCGGCATGGCTTTGCGGATGGATCTGATCGATGAGGGAAGGCTGATTATGACCAAGAACCTGACATTGGACGGTCCTGGGACCTGGGTCATTCGCTGGCCAGCCTTCCATGCCGAGAAAGGCAGTTATGATGTCTGCGCGTTCTTATGGGAAAATGGGACTGTCGTCTCCAGGAAATGCGATAGCTTCTTTTACGGGGGAGTTGAGCCCATAAGGTTTGACGTGCGCGATTTTCGTGCCGACTCTCGCGGCATGCACCTTGCCATCAGTGCCAGCGATCCTACCGTTGTGGATATTTACTACATGCTCATCGACGGGAACAAGGCCGTGTATGTCACCAGAGAGCAGGTGATACCTATCACGGGAAGCTTTGCCATGCCTATTACCAAGGACTATGCCTGGAAGCAGATCCTGGAAAACGGACGTGAGTATGCGGGCCGGGTGAAGATTGTGGAGCTGAATCACAACCAAACAAGGTCCTTCATGAATTCCTTCTTGGCTGTCGATGACGCTATGATCACCGAGACCTATCAGGATGAGACCGGTGCCAGCGCCACAGTTATGGGCAACTCTCGTGTTCCCTTTGAGGGATCTTTGCGGTTTATTCTATCTCAAAACGGTTCCATTCTCAATACCACCGAAAAGAGGACGCCTGTCCTTCTTACCGGAGACGATGAGACGGTGGAGATCACCTGGAACAAGACTCTTGAGCCGGGCATTTATTTGCTACGCACTGTTTTACTCGGCCAGGGCGGCGCCGTTGTGGATTTGGAGGAGAATGTGATTGAGGCCAAGCCTCTGTTGAGGAGCAATGCTACAGATACGGCAAAAAAAGCAGACTTTCCGGCAGGAGCTGCAGCATTAGCCATGCTCACGATCGTTCTTCTCAGGAGAAGGAGATGATTTATTATGCAAAAAATTCTTGCTAGCCTTATCTGCACTCTGGCGCTGCTGGCCTTTTTGATGCCGGCCTCAATTGCAGATAACAGTCAGAACGCTACCGCGAATATCACACTAAACGAGACCCAGAACGCTACCGCCAACATCACAATAAATGCAACTCAGAACGCCACGGCGAAGATCGCGCTAAACGAGACTCAGAATGTCACAGAGAGCCTCGCGCAGGCTGAAAACCCCGATGCGACCATGGCTACTTCTCTCGATGATAGCCTGAAAAGCGCCCCGACCGCTACCCAAATGGGGGCAGGGAATGTCGCTTCTCACACCAAGGTTCTTCGGGCCGGCTTCGAGAAGACCAAACCCTTGAACAACCTGGATGTATACGGCAACAAATCCACCTACAATATACCTTCCAGCACTTCTCCTAATCCCGCATTCAATGTGAGCCAGCGCCTGGGAAATGTATCCAATATCACCTACAACACTGATATCTACAAGCCCATTTACAATATCAGTCAATACTCAAGAACCAAGCCTCTTTACGAGGTGCCTGACACTCTCTCGTCCAAACCGGTTTACAGTATCTCCGGCTATCCCGAGATCAAGGCTGTCAATAGCATACCTTGAAGGGAATTACCAGTTATCCGTGCCTGAAAAAAAAAGTAATAGAAAAGAGAGATCCTCGGAAGGTTGGCCTTCAGAGGAGCTTTAGAATTTTTGCGGTTAATGCAGGCTTGGGGTAAGCGCCCACTATTTTATCGATGAGCTTGCCGTTCTTGAAGATCATCAGAGTGGGAATCGCCGAGATCCTGTGCTTGTTAGCGGTTTGCATGTTCTCGTCGACGTTCAGCTTGCCGAAGACGACCTTTCCCTTCATCTCCGATGCGAGCTGCTCGATAATCGGCCCGATCGTGCGACAGGGTCCGCACCATTCCGCCCAGCAGTCCAGGATGAAGATAGGATACTGGGATGCGGCAGAATCAATTGTCGCATCAGTGACTTTTATGGGCTTATCCGGAAGCTCTACCGACGGGTTCGCGGATGTGTTCATCTCTTTTTTCATCTGTTCCATTTTCTTCCTTTTTATCTCTTCCAACTCGTCCAAGCTCAATCCTCCAAGCTTTCTTTGGCCTTGATTATGAGGGATTTGAAGTGGCCCAGATCTACGGGCATTATCTCGAAGGGCAGGTTAGTGAAGTCAAAGAATTCTAAAAGCTCTTCTTCGCGTGCAGCCGCATCTTTCAGGGTGTCCAAATAGACTGATCCTCGAAAAGAGCCCATCTGCATCCTGGCCTCCTCTTGACCCCAATTCAGGCGGTGGAAAATGTCTTTCCAGGCATCCAGCCAGCCTGGGGAGAGGTAGAAGAAAAGCCCGTCTTTGGCCTTCTTCTCCAGCCCCTTGCGGGTGATGAAGGCGTCCACGCAGTTCTGGCATGCCGCAAGCGCAGCATGGTAGGGCTTTAGGATTTCTTCAATCTTGGGATGGCACTGGCCGTATACTACTATTGTGCCCTCGTTGCCATCTGCCCGGCACTTCTCCAGCTCGGCCACAAGAGCCTCTTTTAGATCGTCAAAGTCCACGTGCAGGCCTGCTCCCAGGTAGTGGGCCTCAAAGGGAAATCCCAGCTCTAAACGCAGCGCTTCGATCTCCTTTTCAAAAATGCCGCAAGCGATGATTGAATACATAGCTGCACCACCTTAAGGCGGCAATAGGATATATCTGTGATCCTTGATTAGAGACCCTTCAAGCTATCTGCATAAGCCTTCCACTCAATGAAATCGTCCCCGCGCTCGTTCACTCGCATATCAGCGTTTCATATAATGGATCATCCTGCATTGGAAGATCGGTGCTCGGGTACACATCTATCCATCCCAATGCAGCCAGATTGCGGATGGCCACCGCGACCGCTTCCGTATCTAGGGGAGGCTTGCGCCTCTGCTTCCATTTCATGACTGCATCTAAAACATCTCGCTCACTGGCTTTTGTCTGCTTAAACTCCTTCAGGTTCTGAGCCGCAAAATGAACTGTTGCTGCTATCTCTGATTGTGCGGTAGAGGTTCTTAGTAATAGGTCCGCTACCTTTTCCATAGCTGAACGCCATTTCTCAAGTTCCTCTCTGTAGTTAGACAAAGCATCCTTGCAGGCAGGCCCCGTCTTGAGGACGAACATATTTCCATGCTGCTCTTCCCTTATCAAGCCGTTATTGACCAGATTGGTTAGGACATTGCCCTTTAGTTCTTCGGCAAAGGGCCCGTAGCTAGAACGTCTGTAGGTCAGGCCTGTGGGTATTCCTAACACAGTGGCGAAGTATGCGATCTTCTGGAACCTGGTCCGTCCTACGGGGTAATGATAGTGCTCACGCTCGATTAGGTCCAATATGGCAGCTAAAGCCACCCAGCCTGGATTGAGCCTTTCCGTGGGATTATTATCTGCGAGCATGGTCCCGGAGTCTTCGGCTAATCCTAGAACGGAAAGCGCATCTTCCTGAGATATATCTGAAGGTATATAGAGTTCTACAGGAACCTCGAAGCGGCTTGATTTTCCGTAAATGACGGGCAGAACGACCTTCCAGTCCAGATGTCCCTGCTGACACCCGAGAGATGGAATAGCAATGGATTTGATGCCCCATTCTTTATAATGCTGCTCAAGGTAGTCCAAGCCTGAAATTATATCATCCAGGCGAGAGACGGAACGCCAGTGACCTTTAGTGGGGAAGTTAAGAATATTCGGGGGCTCTAATTGTCGAAATAGGTAGGGCTCACCAAGCCTTACCTTTCCCTTTTTGCAGCGCTGCAGATAATCCTGATACATCCCAGGATAGCGTTTTTTAAACTCCAGCGCCAGGCCCTTGCCCATGACGCCAACGCAGTTCACCGTATTGACCAGTGTCTGGGCCCCGGAGTGAAATATGTCTCCTTTTATAACCTTTACTTGATTTCCCATAGCCGGACCGCCCCTACTTAAAGAATAGATATGTGTTCACCACTACATTTATACTTAGTCCCGCATCACTTAATTTCATCTCAAGCGCTTCCTTGCTCTCGGGACAGGACACGTAAGTACCGCTTATGTACCTGGCCGGCACTCTGTCCGGGACCAGCACTTCTGCGCACTTGATGGAGACATGCTTGTACTTTTCGACTGCATCCGGGTGATTCCAGTACCCGGCAAAGACCAGATCTTTATCAACTATTTCGAGACCTTCCGGGGAGGGCTTGAAGAGCGCATAATCACTGGATGCGTTACGGTCGCTGATTATGACCCCCGGCAGATCCAATACCTCTGGACTGATGCTCAGCACACAGATCTCTGAATACCCGCAACTGAATTTTAGCCTGAAAAGCATCGGATTTCTTCCGCAAATGTAGAGGGGAACGTAATTGTGCAGAGACATTTCCTGAGGAAACAACTTTGACTCCCTCTTGCCTTGAACAACCTTGGAGGAAACTGATCTGTGGGGTAAATCTTTTGATAAAGCATGAGAAAGGATTCCATTTTGAAATATTGAAATCACGTTATCAAAGTGGACGATGTAGCTCAAATCTTTAAGATCTTCTCGCCTCATGCCTCTGCCCTGCGTTGCTATTCAAGCCTCTTTATGTCTGCTATTCGAAGGACTTTGCATCTAAATAGAAAAAGATATCCATTTCAAAGCTCGCTCCGGAAGGCCAGGATCCTGCACAGCCGGAAGGAGCGCGGCAAGGCGGCGGTAACTTCCTATGAATTTGAATTGAAACTGTTACTCGGCACCTTGTTCGTGTAGAATTTTTCTAATCTCATCCAAAGCCTCTTCCAAGGTCATTTCCTTTGATTCTTCGAGTTGAGGAGAATGCTTGTGATCTGGGAAGGTGCAAAGATTTCTATGATGAGGGGAGTTATCCCATCGTATCCTCAGAGAGCCATCACTGTCCTGCCAGTGATAAGAATAGAAATAGCTATCAAAAGAACTATATTCCTTAATTTGAAGCACGCTATCATCAACGATAACGGCCTTCACCTTGAGATAATAAAAGCTTTCACCGCTCTTGAAATCCAGGATTTCAAAACTCTTGATAAGCTTATCCTGAAGCGATTCTAAAGTTCGTTGCATCTTCAATCTTTTTGAGCCTTAATTCGAGATCCTTCAAGCTATCTCTGTAGGCTTTCCACTCGATGAAATCATCCCAGCGTTCGAAATCCTCCGGAAGATGTTTTAGTTTTTCCTCGAAGGCATCAAGATTGGATCTGTGTTTGCTTTCAAATGACCTTATCCTCTCTTTCACCGGTGCTATCTGAGAGATCAGCTTCAGCCTTTCAAAGGCCTTTATGTCATCCACCGATACGACGATGCAGGCATCTTCACTCATCCTGGATACATTGGGCCTTTTAGTATAAATTTTTCATCCTAATATCTACAGCTCGCCCCGGAAGGCCCGCTCCAGCACAGCCGGAAGGAGCGCGTCCAGCTCGGCGGTGGTCTCCACATGGTGGCGCTTGAGGGTGTCGAGCTTGGATTGCAGGCTGCAATGAGCTTGCTTCTCTTGCGTTTTGCAGAAGATTAATGCCGATACGAATTGTATCGCCCAATGACTAATTACGAGCCGCTTGTCAGTCCTTTTATCATGTCTTCTCTTCTCATGGCACCAACTTTCGCCTCGGCCAGGGATCATTTACTTAAGACCGGCTCATAATAATCATCGAGATCGCCCCATGACCCGATACACTCGCTCGCCATCTTCGCATCCAGAAATCCCCCTCGCCACCCGCCTCTTTGACTTAGCCATCGTCGCCGTCCTCGTCGTCTACGCCGTAGCTGCCATCGTCTCCTGCTGGCAGAGCCCTTACCTCCTGGCCCTGCTCCTCCTGCCCGCGCCAGCTTTGCTCGCCTTGCGCCTGGGGCCTTCAGCTCTGGCTGTGGCTGTGGCCGGGGCCGTCATCGGCCCGCTCACTGAGGTGGCCTGCGTTTCCGGGGGCCTGTGGAGCTACGCCGAAACGGGCGGCCTGCCCCTCATCCCTCCCTGGCTTTTCGTCATCTGGGCTTGCTTTCCTACTGCCTTATGGCTGATCGTGAGAAGCCTTCTGGGAGAGATGCCGTCATCCAGGCCGGGAACTCTGCCCCTGGCTCTGGCTGGCATCGCCATTGAGATCGTGCTCTTTGTCGCCCTGAGCGAAAATACGCTGCTTGTCATCGCTGCTGCTCTGCTACTGGCTGCGGCTGCACTCAGCACCCGGCCGGAAAAATCAACAGTCATCCTCTTGGCGGCGGGAAGCATCCTCGGACCGGTTTGTGAAGCTATGCCCGTATCCGCAGGAGCCTGGGTCTACGCCCGGCCGGATCTTTTCGGAATGCCCGCCTGGCTGCCCCTGGCCTACGCCCTCTTTGCCGTGCTGGTGGCCTGGGGTGCGCTGTCATTTCGACAAAAGTTCTGGCAATAAAACTATAAAACTGATGAAAACCGAATGGCAATGATCCAATTATTTTAAAGATGCAAAAGAGAAAATTTAGAAAAAGGGTTTGATACAGAGGCTTTTACTCGCAAGTATCGAGCAGACTTTTCTTCTTGCCGCCTCTCTTGTCACCGAGTTTGATGGGCTCGACCTTTGCTTCCGCCTCTTCCTTCTTCTCTTTCTTTTCTTCGTGGTGTGTCATTTTGCAGCCTCCATTTATTCTAGCAGCTGATATTCTTGCAGTTGATATTAATTATACCTTCCGGCGAACAATACAAATAAAAATATGCTGCCGATCTCACTCGCAAGTGTCCAGCAGTCCCTTCTTCTTTCCGCCTCTCTTGTCACCGAGTTTGATAGGCTCGACCTTTGCTTCCTTCTCTTCAGCCTTTTTCTTCTCTTCGTGATGTGTCATTTGCTTTCACTCCAAATATTAAATAGGCGTTCTTAGTTTATCAATCTTTCGGCATATGACGGTAATTATTGCTGAAAATTATGGCAATTATCGAAAATAAATGGGCTGAAATGATGAAACTCTTTAGCTGGGTGTGGCTGTAAAAATGATGAAATAATAAATTGGGTGGGAAAAAGGGAAAAACCACAATACGTCATTTTACGCAGAAAGACACACGGAAAAAAAATGGTCAGAGGCTCTTATGCTCCAGAATGCAGGTGGGATCTTCAGCCAACATATCTCCATGATAGTAGTAGGCTTTCTGGCGGCATCCTCCGCACAGATCCAGGTATTCGCACTTTCCGCAGGCACCTTTAAGGCTGGACCTTATGCCCCGCAGCGCCTGCAGCTCCGGAGAGGGATGATCGATCCAGATGTCCCGGAAGGAGCGCTCTCGCACATTGCCCACCACTACCTGGGGCATGAAGTGGCAGGGGTGCACATCCCCTCGCTGATTGATGTTGGCCACCTTTACTCCCGTGGAGCAGCCGCCTGCATTGGTCAGCAGCTTTTGCACGTTCTCGCGCCGGGGATCGCCCTTCAACAGCTCCAGCAAATAGGCTCCATCCATGGGAGAGTCCGTGGTCAAAATCTCAATGTTCTCTCCTTTCAGCTCCTCTGCAGCTTCGGCCAGCAGGCGAATAACGCTGCGCCGCTGCTCGGGTGTGACGTCCCTGTCGGCCATGCCCGCTCCCCGGCCCGTAGGGACAAGGTGGTAGAGACAGAATCGGGGGATGTTCTCCTGCAGTGCCAGGCTCAGCAGAGCTGGAACATCTTGCCAGTTGTCGCGGGTGAGCGTGAGGCGCAGCCCCGTCTTCAGGCCAGCATCGCGGGCGTTCTTGATGCCCTGCAAAGCCCGGGCATGCGCTCCGACCACGCCTCTGAAGGCATCGTGGCTTTGCGCAGAAGCGGAGTCCAGGCTTACCCCTACGTATCTGATCTTAGCCTCAGCCAGGAGCCTGGCCACCTCAGGGGTAATCAGGGTTCCATTGGTGGAGATGACTGTCCTCAGGCCCACCTCACGGGCGTGGAAGGCCAGGGCATAGAAATTGCGGCTGAGAAGGGGCTCTCCGCCGGTGAAGATGAGGATGGGTACTTCCATCTCGGCCAGCTCATCTACCAAATGCATGCCCTCTTCCAGAGACATTTCCTCTCGCGCCTCGCGGCTGGCATCCATGTAACAGTGCTGGCAGGCCAGGTTGCAGTGCGCTGTCAAATTCCACATCACGACCGGCCTCTTCTGGGCCGAGAACCTGAGCAAATCAGGCGGTAGATTCTGGCACGACTCGCTGGCGCGCAGCGCCTCCCAAACAGTGGCCTGATCCGCCAGGGCTTTGGAAAATATGATCATTTTACCTCTTCTTCTCCTGCAAAACGGTAAGCATCGCCTCAAAGGTGAACTTGTCCGGCATCACGTCCACTTTCACGCCCAGCCGGGCCAACTCTTCTGTCGTGGGCTTGCCAATGGCAGCCACCGTGCCGGCGGCGAGCGCTTCTCGCAGTTCCTTTTCCAGGTCCATCGCTTTGGCTCTCTCTATCAGATAGCGAGCTGTAGAGGAGCTGGTGAAGGCAAAGATGTCCACGCTTTTTGCCCTCTTTATCAGTTCGTCCAGGCGGGTGTCCCCGGAGGGAACAACCTCGTAAAGGGCAATGTCATCCACATAAAGTCCCGCCGCCAACAATTCCTCTGAGAGGTACTTACTACCCTGAGCGCTGCGCAGGAAGAGAATGCTCTGGCATTTTCCCCGCAGCATCTTCTCCATTCCCGCCGAGCTGTACTCCTCCGGTACCTGTGCCGTCAAGCCCTGCTCGGCCAAAGCCAGGGCGGTCTTGGGCCCAATGGCCACGATCATCTTCCCAGTCAATGTTTGCCTGATAGCGGGGCTATGCAGTGCCATCTTCACTCCGTTGGCGCTGGTAAAAGCCACGCATTCTGCTTTGCAAAGCCTCTCTACCAGATCTTCGGGCAAGGGCTTTTCTGCCAGAGCGATTGCAGGAGCCAGTATCGGTGAGAAGCCGTAGCTCTCTGCCAGGGCCGCCGACTCCTTCTGCTGGGCGGCGGGCCGAAGAATGGCGATCTTCTTTTGCCCCAGCTTCTCCGCCAGCAAGACCACCTCGCCTACAACCAGTATGGCCGGAGACTCGATCTTCGACTCCCTGGCCTTTTGGGCTATATCGGCCAGCGTTGCCGAAATCATCCTCTGCTCCGGCCAGCCTCCCTTTTCAACCATGGCCGCCGGTGTTTGGGGGGATTTCCCTGCTTCAATCAGGGCCGCAACATTCTGCTCCAGGCGGGAGACGCCCATCAGCACAACCAGAGTCCCGCCCAACGCTGCTATCGCCTTCCAGTCCAGGGGCGTCTCTTTTCCCGGCTCCTCATGGCCGGTCACGATAATAAGCGAAGAGGCCACACCCCGGTGGGTCACGGGAATTCCGGCCAGCTCGGGGGCGGCAATGGAGGAGGTCACACCGGGCACAACCTCAAAGGGTATGCCTTTTTCCTGCAACGCCAGCGCCTCCTCTCCGCCCCGGCCAAAGAGGTAGGGATCCCCTCCCTTCAGGCGGACCACGATGTTTCCCGCTTCCGCTTTCTCGATGAGAAGCTGGTTGATGCCTTCCTGATTCAGCTTGTGATGACCAGCGTTCTTGCCTACATCGATCAATTCTGCTTTGACTCCTTCCAGCATCCTGGGGTCAAGCAGCCTATCGAACAAGACTACATCCGCAACGCTTAGCAGCCTTTTCGCCTTCAGAGTCATAAGCTCGGGGTCACCAGGGCCAGCTCCCACCAGATAAACCTTACCGCGTGCCAAATTCCTTCACCGCCTCATCTACCAGCTCTCTTCCACCCATCTTCATGAGCCTTCGCCCCATGTCCTCTGCCTTGCCCAAGTGATCATCTTCATGCAAAGAGATATTTTCATCCAATCGCACAAACCTCTTGCCGTCTAAGGATAGGACCTCGGCCAGGACACGTGCCTGGCCGTTCTTTGCAGAGGCGTGCACTGCCATCGGAACGACACAGCCGCCTCCCACTGTCTCCAGGATCTTGCGTTCGATCATGGTCTCGGTTCTTGTGGGCGCATCATCCAGTGATCTGGAATAAAATTCTGCCTTTGATCCCTTCTTGGCTACGACTATTATGGTTCCCTGGTTGGCGGAGGGAACGAACCTCTCCCCATCCAGTCGCACATAATCCCTCTCCAGGCCCATCCTCTCGAGGCCAGCCTTCGCCAGGACTATGGCATCGTAAGTCCCCTGATCCAGCTTGCGCAGCCGCGTCTGCAGATTTCCCCGCAAGTTAATTATCTGCAGATCGGGCCGGGCCCGGCGTAGCTGCGCCGTGCGCCGCATGCTGGAGGTGCCCACGGTTGCGCCTTTCTTTAGCTCTTCTAGACTTTTCGTCGAGCCGTCCCTGCAGAGCATTATGTCATAAGGCGAGTCGCGTTTCAAGATCGCGGAGATGGTCAGCTCTTCCGGCCTTTTTGTGGGCAGGTCCTTCATGCTGTGCACGGCTAAATCGATCTCGCCGCTGAGCATGCGCTCGTCAATCTCCGCCACGAAGACGCCAAAGCCGGTGAGCTGGTGCAAAGGCTTGTCCAGGAAGACATCTCCGCTGGTCTTGACTTTGATAAGCTGCGTCTCCACGCCCAGGGGCAGAAGCAACTCCTGCACAATCTGGGTCTGGCGCATTGCCAGAGGGCTACCCCGGCTGCCTACGATCAGCTTTTCAGACAGGACTTAAACGCCTCCAGAGTGGTTTGTATAACTTCCGGGCTGTGGGCTGCCGATATGAAATCAGTTTCATACTGGCTGGGAGTAAGGAAAATGCCGGCATCGAGCATGCGACGGAAAAAGGCCAGATAGCCAATCTTGTCGCATTTCAGGGCCTGAGCATAATTATGTGGCTCCTCTCCAAAGAATATCTTGAACATGGAGGCTATGCCTACCACGCTGTAGCCTAATCCAAGGTCGTCTACAATCTCTTGCAGTCCTTTTCTCATCTTCATTCCGGTGTCATTGAGCTTCTCTAAAACCTTCTCTTTTTCCATGACGTCCAGGGTGGCCATGCCGGCGGCTAAAGAGACGGGACTGCCGTTGAAGGTTCCTGCCTGGTAGATGCCACCGCTGGGCGCCACCTGCTCTAACAGATCGCGCCTGCCGCCAAAGATGCCCACGGGAAAGCCCCCTCCTATGATCTTGCCCAAAGTGGTGAGATCTGGCTTAATGCCGAAGAGCTCCTGTGCACCGCCCAGGGATAGCCGAAAGCCGGTTATGACCTCGTCGAAGATGAGGAGCACATCATGCTCCTTTGTAAGCCGGCGCACTCCCTCAAGGTAGCCCTTCTCCGGCAGCACCGGACCGATGTTGCCCAAGACGGGCTCCATGATCAGGCAGGCGATCTGGCCGGGATAGCTCTTCAGTAGGGCTCTCCAGGGCCTCCAGGTCATTGTAGGGCACCAGCAGAGTGTTCTTGGCCGTGTCGGCAGGCACGCCTCGTGAATCGGGAATGCCCAGAGTCGTGGCTCCCGAGCCCGCCTTCACCAGGACGCTGTCGTGCGCCCCGTGAAAGCCGCCCTCGATCTTGATGATTTTATCCCGGCCCGTAGCGCCGCGCGCCACGCGAATGGCCGCCATGGTGGCCTCCGTGCCGGAGCTGACGAAGCGGAGCCATTTCCATGCTGGGATAAAGCCGGGTGATTCTCTGCAGCGGCTGCAACCTCCAGCACGGAGGGGGTTCCATAAAGCCAGCCGCGGGTCATCTGATCAGTCACGGCCCGGACGACGGCGGGATGGCGGTGGCCTAAGATCATGGGTCCGTATGCTAAGCAGTAATCGATGAACCGGTTTGCGTCCGCATCCCATAGGTAGGGGCCATCTGCTCTGGCCGTGTAAAAGGGGCAGGGTGAGATGGCGCGTACGGGGCTGGATACGCCGCCGGGCATCAGCTTTTTGGCACAATCAAAGAGCCGGGTGGAAGAATCTAGATGCATGAGAAGAGCTACCCTGCGGGGCAGATTAATCAAACTTGCGAGCCGTCCGGTCATTTGCATACTTTATAATTCGCTAGATACAGATGCTCTTTCCGTCTCTGGCATGCTGCTACTATTATTATTTACGAAAAGTATATATAATACCAACTACAATCCTAACTATATTAGTATTATAAGTAAGTGATAAGAATTTATTCGGCTAAAGAGGCGAGTTGGTTAGGTGGCGTAGTAATAAAATAAGATATATGTTAAAAGGGATGGCACGAATTAGTGGGCTACCGCTTGCCACCCCGCCTCTTCCACTTTTTTGATGACCATGCGCAGGGGCAGATTTGTCTCGTCGGCTATTCTCTTGCAGTCCTCGTACTCCGGCTTGACGCTTAAAAGCTCGCCATCCATGCGGCTCACCTTCACCTGGGGCTGGTAGATGCGGCCGCATATCTCCACCTGCACATTTCTTTCCTCCCGCTCCGCTACCAGTCGGTGAATGCTGGGAAAAACGCGCACGCCCAGGGAGCCCGTCTCCCGGATCATAACTCTGGCCAGCAATTCCGTATCCAGAGCCCCGGCAATGGCCCGGATCACAAATCCGGCGCGTCCTTTCTTCATCAGGGCAGGCAGAACGGAGACGTCCAAAGCTCCGGCCTGCATGAGCAACTCTATCAAATGGCCCAGCACCTCGCCCGTCACATCATCCACATTTGTCTCCAGCTGCACGATGCGGTTCCCGTGCTCTTCGTGATTTGGCCGGGCCGCTGCCTCGGGGACCGGGAGCGTTTCCGCAGCTATGGCCCGCAGAACATTGGGCAGGATTAGCTCCTTTTTGCCTGCGCCGTAGCCCACCCTCTCTGCCCGGATGAGGGGAAAGTCAGGCACAAATTCATCGACCAGAGTTGCCAGCAGGGCCGCGCCCGTCGGGGTAAGCAGCTCCTCTTCTACCGGCCCTCCTTTCCAGGGGATTTTGTGAGATCGCAAGATTTCCAGTGCAGCCGGACCCGGTACGGCAAGAAGGCCGTGCGCCGACGCAACATTGCCCCCGCCCACGGATAACGGCCGGGACAAAACGCGCTCAAGGCCTAGGCTTTGCCATGCCGCGCAGGCTCCGGCAATGTCGGCCAGTGCATCCAGGGCGCCAATCTCATGAAACCGAACATGTTCCGCGGCCACGCCGTGCACCTGGCTCTCCGCCTCGGCTAGAGTATCCAGGGCAGCCAGCGCATTTTCCCGGGCTTTTCCTTGCAGGCTGGAGCCTTGCAGAATGGATTTGGCCTCGTCCAGTGATTGGTATCTCCGGTCCGAGATCACCCTGGCCCGGCAGGCCATGATGTGGCTCTTCTCCTGGCGGGAGACCTCCAGGGTGCAGCCCACGGACTCAACCGCTTCGCGAACAGAGTCGGCATCTGCCCCCAGGTCCAGGAGAGAGGCCATGATCATGTCTCCGGAGGCTCCAGCGCTTGGGTCGAAGAGGAGGACTTTCATAGCTCGCATTATCCAACTTTGTCGTTAAAAACGAATTGGTCCTGGATATCTATTTGCGATCTCATTTCTTCCAAAACTCCGGCACCAGCAAGACCAGCGCCGTCACTACCTCCAGCCGGCCGATCCACATGCAAAAGAAGAGCAGCATCTTGGCAGCAGGATGAATCTCCGCAAAGCTGAACATGGGCCCTACCATGCCAAAGCCCGGCCCCACGTTGCCAAGTGTGGTGGCGACCGCAGAGAGGATGGTCTCGATGGTCATTCCCGGATCGCCGTAGGAGATGATGGCCAGGAGAAGCGAGGCCGACGCAAAGATGAAGATATACATGGCCACGAAGATGTTGCTGGGCCGCAGCACTTCATCTTTGACGGAGATGCCTCCCAGGCGCAGAGCAATTACTGCTTTGGGATGTAGGACGTGAAGCAGCTCCCGGTATCCGCTCTTCAATACCAACAGAATTCTTACTACCTTTATGGCTCCGCCTGTGGACCCAGCACAGGCACCTATGATCATGAGCAAGAGGAGAGTGTACTTGGCCGCAGCCGTCCACTGGTCAAAATTTGTCGTGGCAAAGCCTGTAGTGGTCATGATGGAGACCACCTGAAATCCTGCCAGCTGGATTTTGCGGATAATGTCGCCCTGTAGGCCGCCCCAGAGAATGATAATGGCTGTAGCCACTAGCACGATCAGGCTGTAAAACCGAAACTCCGCGTCCTTGAAAAGGGCCTTTCGGTCGGTGTTTAGCATTCTGTAATGCAGGGCGAAGTTGGCCCCCGCTAAAAACATGAATAGTGTGATGATGGCATCTATTATCCCGCTTTTATACGCGGCCATGCTCAGGGCCTGGGGAGAAAAACCGCCCGTGGCCATGGAAGCAAATGTATTGCATAGCGAGTCAAAAAGGGGCATTTTTGCCAGGTAAAGAAGCACAACCTCAGCGACAGTCATGAGGATGTAAACCACCCAGAGCAATTGGGCGGTCTGCTTAATGCGCGGCGTCAGGGCGTCCTTGTCCGGGCCGGGCACCTCTGCCCGGTAGAGCTGGCGTCCCGCCACGCCCAGGCGCGGTAGTATGGCCACGAATAATAGTATTATCCCCATCCCGCCCAGCCACTGGGCAAAGGACCTCCAGAAGAGCAGTCCCATATAGGTCTTGTCAGGTCTGCTGCCGATCTGGAGCAATGTGCTGTTTGCCGTCAGGCTCCTTATGGAAAGCTCCAGTTGGTGCGCCAGGCTGCTGTTGGCCAGAGTTGAGTTGATGATCCAGTACCCTTGGGCATTTGATTCAGTGAGTATGGAGGAGCCGGTGGTGGTAAAAGCGGACATGGACTCGAAGAGGCCGTCGATGAGGCCGGTTCCCAGGAAGACATAAGGCAGAGCCCCGAAGAAGGCCGCTCCCAGCCACCCCAAAGAGACAAGGGCAAAGCCCTCTTTAAGGCCCGGCTCCTCCTTTACAGAGAGCCTTCCCAAAATTATGCCTGCTGCCAGGGTAAGAAGAGATGTTATGGCAAAGGCGATAACGCCTCCCGTCTCGGCATAGAATGCCGCTACGGCTCCGGGGACCAGCAGCAAGACCGCCAAAATCTTTAGAAGCGACGCAAACAGCCTCAGAAATATTCTGATCTTCATTGAATAATGCTGCTCCGCGGATGGAGAGCATCCTCCATTAGGCCAAATCACCCTCCTCTCTTGCTATAAAAAAGATGTGCATCAGGTGACAAATAGCTTTTTCACCTTGGAGACAACCTGCGGCATGGACATCACGAAGATACGATCTCCAACTGCGGCCTTGAAGTCTTCTGCTGGCACCAGGGGGATGCCGTCTCTTATAACCAGACCTGCCAGCGAGTCTTTGGGCAGCTCCTTGGAAATGGTCTTGCCTATGATCTTGGCCCCCGGCCGAGCGATGAAATCCACCAGCTCCATCCTCTCGTCGCTCAGGGTGATCACTTCTTCTCCTCCAATTACCCTCTGCAGCACAGCGTCGGCAGTCACCTGTCCGGGGCTCACTGCTCTATCCACGCCCACCATCTCAAAGAGCTTGATGTAGACGCTCCGGTTGACCCTGGATAGAATCTTCTTGGCGCCGAGCTGTTTTACCAGCAGAGAGCAGAGCAGGTTCTTATCATCCTGGCCGGTCACAGCGAAGACCACATCCATCTTGCCTGCCTCTTCCTCGCGGAGAAGCGCCAGGTCTGAGCCGTCGCCATTCAGGATCATTGTATCGGAGAGCCTATCTGCGATTTCGCTGCAGCGCTCTGCATTCCGCTCGATCAGCTTGACGTCCACCCCCATCTTCTCCAGTCTATTGGCGAGATAGAAACCGACCATTCCGCCGCCTACGATCATAACCTTCGGAGAGCTTTGAGACTCGTGCAGCATCTGCCTCAGGCTGGGGAGGATTTTGGCGTCGCAAAGCAGCATGAGGTGATCATTGAGCTGGACGGCATCCCCCTTCTTCGGTATGAAGATCTCTCCTACCCGGTTAATGGCCACGATATTGCAGCTCTTGGGCAGACTGACATCCTCGATGGGGCCCAGGATGTTCATCTCTTCTGTCGCCTTGAACTCTATTAGCTCAACCAGCCCATTGGCAAGATCTCGATTCATGAGCATGGATGTGAAGTAGAGGGACCTCGCCATATCTTCGGCCATGGCCAGCTCCGGACAGATCATATAGCTTATGCCTATCTCTTTTCGATCCTGAACCGGTTGATCAATATACTCAGGATTGCTGACTCTGGCAATGGTCTGGCGCACGCCGAGGTGGCTGGCTACGATGCAGGTGATTACATTCACCTCGTCATTGCCGGTAACAGCTACCACTATGTCCGCTTTCTTGATGCCGGCCTCCTGAAGAAGACGGGCATTGGCAGAATTGCCCTGCAAAACCTTCACATCCATATCCTGCAGACGGGCACAGGCCCCAGGATCCTTGTCTATGACGGTAACATCGTGATCGGCATGAAGCTCGCTGGCTATGAGAAAGCCCACCTCGCCAGCTCCGGTGATAAGAATACGCATATCATTTCCTCCATAATTCAGGTATAAATAATAGGAATACGGGCATCAGCTCCAACCGACCGATGTACATGGCGAAAAAGCCTATCATCTTGCCGGCAGCTCCTATTTGTGACCAGTCAAAGGTTATGATGCCATAGGCCGGGCCCACGCCTCCCATGCAGGAGGCTATGCCCGAGGCCACCACCTGCAAATCCACGCGCGGATCTCCGCTACTTACCATGGCCAGTCCCAAAGATAAAGTCAACCATACTGCCAGGTAGAAGAACGAGTAGAAGAGCATGGGCCGCAGGATGTCCTCCTGTACCCTTGTATCTCCCAACCGGACAGACATGAGAGCATGAGGATGAAGCATATGAAATAGCTCATTGTAAGCGTATTTGCAGTCTACTAAGAATCTGCCCACCTTTATGCCTCCTGCGGTCGAGCCGATGCAGCCGCCGATGAGCATGACCATGATCAAAGCCAGCTTTGCCGCGGTGGACCATTTATCATAATCCATGGTATTTGCAAAGCCGCAAGTTCCCATGAAGGATATTACCTGGAAGGACGCGAATCTGAATTTGGTTGCCAGATCTCCCTCTATTCCACCTGCGAGCAGCAGAACCGCTGTGGCAATGGCCAGGATAAAGAGCATGAACCGAAACTCCTCGTCCTTAAGCCAGGCCAGTCTGTCCGAAGTTAGGACTTTGTAATGCAGGGTGAAGCTGGACATGCCCAGGATGATGAACATGGCAACAATTGCTTCGATGATGGGGCTCTTGTAGGCTACGAGGCTGGATGCCTGGGGAGAGAAGCCGCCGGTAGCAAGGGTAGAAAAAGCAGTGCAGACCGCATCGTAAAAAGGCATGCCTGCGGCGTAGAGTAGTATTATCTCCAGGCCATTGAAGAGCAGATACACCTTCCAGAGAATTCTGGCTGTGGCCGTGGCACGCGGCGTGATAGTATCCTTGCTCGGCCCCACCGTCTCGGCCCGGTAAAGCTGGCGGCCGGCCACGCGTAGTTGTGGAAAGATGGCAACTACCATGAGAATTATGCCCAGGCCTCCAATGAGCTGCTGGAAGGAGCGCCAGAAGAGCAGGCCGTAAAAAGTATGGTTATTCACGACCGAGAAGGCGACCTCGTATCCTCCGCTGGCTAGTGTTCGGTCCAGGTTGTTCATAAGAGCGATGCAGATGCTGTTATCGACCAGCGTGGAATTTACAATGTAGTACCCTTGAGCGTTTGCTTCACTTAGAATTGTAGCTCCGGTTGCCGAGAAGCCTGATACCGACTCGAAGAGGGCATCGATCAGGCTTAGCCCCTGAAACACAAAGGGCAAAGAGCCGAAGAAGGTGGCAGCAAGCCAACCCAAAGAGACGGCTGCAAAGGCTTCTTTATTTCCTACCTCTCCTTTCTTTCCCCGGCGGCTGATGATGATGCCCGTGCATATAGAGAGCAGAGCCGTCAGAGCAAAGGCGACTACCCCACTGGTTTCGTGGTAATAGGCACAGACTAATCCCGGCACTAAGAGCAGCAGCCCGATGATCTTGAGCACAGTGCCGATGATATCAAAGACGATTGGAAGTTTCGTTTGCACCCCTCCGGATCATAAGTCAAATTCCAAATTTTAAAGAGGAGCGATGGACTCTGCCCAAAAGGAATCAATCCCTCTTAGCATTTGCTCTCTTATCACACCAATGCCCGACAAAGCCCGAGGTTGGATCCGCATCCTGGCAATGGCTAAAAAAGAAATTTCCAAGCTGCCTTGAATGGACAACTGGCGACGGCGAGCGAGATAATTTCCGGCCATTTTCACGCCAAACACACCAGTATGAATATTGTTCTTTTTCAAGGTTCGCAAACCTCATGCTAACCGGCGTCCTGCTATCGGGACAACAACACTTGACCCGAATGGTCTGGGAATTCTGCACAGATTCCTTTTAGGGCGACAGTTGACTGTATCTGAAGCTCGACGCAGTATCGATCCCACGATATAAATGTTTCCACTCTCTTCCCAAAAAGGCATCCAGAACAGTATTTAATGCAGGAGATTCACGGTTATGCCTGATGACCGAGATCCGAGACCCCGTGCACGGCTATGTGTTGCTGGAGGGCCTTGCCCTGGAACTGGCGGACACGCCCCAGATGCAGCGGCTGCGCTGGATTAAGCAGCTCGGCCTGGCCAGCCTGGTCTATCCCGGAGCCAATCACACTCGCTTCGAGCACAGCCTGGGAGCCTATCATCTGGCTGATCTGCTCGCGAACCATCTGGGCCTGCAAGAAAAGGATAAGATGTTGGTGTGCGCCGCGGCACTTCTGCACGACGTGGGCCACGGTCCGCTCTCCCATGCCACGGAGGCGGCCCTTGCCCCATACCTACGAAAGGATCACGAGAGCATCGTAGATCTTTTAAAGAGAAGCGAGCTTCGTGAGGTTTTAGATAACTACGGCCTAAAAGCCTACGATATCCAGGCCGCCATAAATGGTGTTGGTCTGGGGCAGATCGTGAGCGGCGAGATAGATGTGGATAGGATGGACTACCTGATCCGGGATGCTCACTACACGGGCGTGGCCTACGGAGTGATAGATCGATTGCGTCTATTGCAAAAGATGACCCTTCACGGCGGACAGCTCGTAGTGGAAGCAGGAGGCGTGCAGGCGGCGACATCCCTGCTCATTTCCAGGCTGCTCATGCACCCATCCGTTTATTACCATCATGTCTGTCGCATCTCGGAGTGTATGATCTCCGCCGCCATCCGGCGCATGATTGAGGAGGGAACCAGTGCAACTGCCATAAAAGATATGGATGACATCCAGCTCTTCAATTCCCTGGATGGATCGGGCGGTTATGCGGCTGAGATGGCCTCTCGCATCCGATCTCGGAGAATTTTTAAGCGGGCTGTGTATGTCGGCCTGGAGTGCCTGGATCCATCAATTCTCAGGGTAAGCGAAAAGATGCTGGCCCAGGAGATTGCCCATGAGGCGGGAGTAGATGCAGATTACATTCTGGTGGACAATCCAACGCTTCCTGATACACCGGAGGGAAACTTTCCTGCACTTGTTGAGGAAGAGGTCAGGCCACTACGAGAGGTGTCACCTCTGGTCAGCATCCTGGAGAGAGCGCACAGGGCTACCTGGCGCTTCGGGATCTACAGTCGGGATGAAGATAGGGAGAATGTGGCCCAGGCAGCCAGAAGGTGTTTGAATCTCAAGAAAAATAGATTGATTTACAGGTATATAAATACCTTTTAACGAGAATGAGATGGGGAATGGCAATATATATTTTTATATTCTAATTTTAAACTTTACATTTTGCTCCTTTTCTTAATTCGTCAAGTTTGATTTTATACACATTGATCAATGTGCTATCAAAGAATACTGGAATCATAAATTTTATGAGGCTGTTGATGCCAATTGTTGCTTTTTGAGTTGAATTTTTTATATTTAATAAAGTATATTTATCATTATCGTCCAATTTGTCTGCATAATTTTCCATAAAGGATATTGAAAAATCCCGGATTGATGATGTTGATCTCAGCAATTCTTGGGAAATCGTATCTACAATGTCATCCAGATTGCTGGTGCTTTCTTCGAGCTCGTCAATACATTTTCCCAATTCATTCTCGATATTTTTTCTTTGCATAATCAGATTCCATTTCCGAATTGCATGTATTGCAGTTCGGGGAAGCAAGTTGATATCCTCTGTATCCTTCACAACGTAATCCATAACACCTGATTTGAGGGCTTGCACGGCTAATTTTTCCGAGCCTAAGCCAGTAAGGATAATGAGCGGAAAGCCAACTTCTTCTGGGACCCTGGCATTTTTTGCCAGCTCTAAGCCGGTGCCATCGGGGAGATTGTAATCGGAGATAACCAGGAAGGGAATTTTTTTAATATTGGCGTCTAACCATCTAATAGCATCTTTAATGCTCGACGTATGGTCGATTCGCCAGGATGGATTTTTCTCTTCGAATACCCTGCGTATCAATTCCGCATGGGACTCTTCATCCTCAACCAGCAAAACAATTTTTTCTGAGCTGTTTTCACTCTCAGGTTCTGTCATTCTTTGCCACCTTTCTCATTAGCCTACAATCTTCTTAGGATTATTATTGACATTACATACACTTACGAATTCTTATTTTTAAATGAGTTATGTTCTACCATTTATCCTCACGATGAGTGCGTTTGGTTCCACTCTAGCCAATAGACCTCTATCTCTTTCACCATTTCCTGAAACTTATCCAATCCGAGCGGTTTTACAAGATAGCTGTTGGCATGATTCAGATACGCTTTGGCTATATCATATTCATTTTTGGAGGTCGTAAGAATCACCACAGGGATCGCTCTAAGTTCTTCGAGGCTTTTAATTTGTTTTAGAACCTCGTGTCCACTGAGCTTGGGAAGACGCAGGTCAAGCAGTATCACATCTGGACGAGGGCTTTTCTCCTTATCAGCGTATAATCCTCGATGCTGCAGATAGTCCATCGCTTGCTCGCCATCGCTGACCCATTGGATTTTTTCCACGCCCATTCCTTCAAAGGACCTCATTATAAGTATTGCATGTGTCTCATCATCTTCTACAAGCAAAACTGTTGCTAATTTATTTACCATTTTATTTTGCCCCCCCACCCCCTTAACCACTGACTCTCTTTATATTTATATTTTTCTAGCCAATGGAAGTGTAAAGCAGATTTTGCATCCTTCTCCCTCCTCAGATTCTATCCATACAAGGCCCCCATGCACCTCGAGGATTCTCTTGACAATTGCCAGCCCTGCGCCACTGCCTTCGCTCTTCTTGTCTAGCTTGTAGAAGAGTCCAAAGACCTTTTCGTGTTGGCTCGGATCTATGCCTATACCGTTATCGCGTACAAAGAAGACCGGCTTCTCTTTATCGGCATCGTAGCCGATTTCAACTTTGGGGTCCGTCTGATCTCCAATATACTTTATACTGTTTTCAATCAGATTTACGAGGACCTCCATAATCCTCATGCGGTCCACGTAAACCTGAGGCAGCTCTTTTGCAACAAGGACACTAATTCCGCTAGATCTGATCTTCTCTGCTAGCTGGGCCAGCGAATCTGCTACAATCTCTTCATAAGATACAATTTCGGGCGGATTTGTAACTCGTCCGATGCGAGATAGCTCCAGCGTGTTTGATAAGAGTGCGTCCATTTTTTTAACCGCATTTTCGATCATCTTGATGTCTGTATCGCTCTTATTATCCTCTATTTGTTTTATATCTTTTTTTAAGAAGCCCAGGAAGCCCTGGATTGTAATAAGGGGACTTCTGAGGTCGTGAGAGACTGTGTAAGTGAATCTCTCCATCTCAGCATTCTTCGTCCCAAGTTCTTTTATGAGGCGGGCTTTCTCGGATTCTACTAGCTTGAGTCTTAGCACGTTTGTTAAAAGCTCTCCTGCGATTTTGAGCAGTTTGATGTCCTCATCTGACCATGCTTTCTCGTCTCGCACAGAGTCAAAGCCAACGTATCCCATGAGTCTTCCGTCGCTGACCATCGGAATTACGATTAGGGATTGGATTGATTGGGACTGCAGAATCTCCTTTTCAGCTTTTGCCTCTGGCGGCATGTCGGCAACTCTTGGTATATAAATATTCTCAAGTAGTCGGAGCTTATCCATCCACCAGGAGAAGTCTTCAATGGAAAGGTCTTTCAGGTTATCTATCTGCGGAACGATTCCTTCGGCACACCATTCATAGGTGTTGTCCATTTTGGTCATGTCATCAGAGAATTGGAATGTATAGCATCTATCGACATCAGAAAAAGTCCCTACCCGTTTCAGTGCATCATTTATTCCTTCATCGATCTTCTCCAACCCCAAATTAATGAAATTCGTCGAAAGAGCCGTGATAATATTCTCAAATTCCATCTTGTGATGTAATGCCTCTTCTGCCTTTTTGCGCTCTTCTATTTCTTCCATAAGATCTTTGTTTACCGCTGCCAGCTCATTCGTCCTTTCCTGTACCCGGATCTCCAAATTGTCTCGGGCCGCTCTCAGATGCATTTCGCTCTCTTTCAGGTTCTTCTCTATCCGGTGCTTGTAAAGTGCTATCTCCAGAGCGACGTGTAATTCTCGATCCTCAAAGGGTTTTATTATGTAGCCGAACGGGCCGGTTATTTTGGCTCTTTGCAGTGTATCTTCATCTGAAAATGCAGTAAGGTACACTACGGGAATATCCAGGCGTTCGTGGATCAGCCTGGCAGCCTCGATGCCGTCCATCTCGCCTCGCAGCATGATGTCCATGAGCACCAGGTCCGGGCGTATCTTGGTGGCCTTTTCCACAGCCTCTTCTCCTGCATAGGCTGTAGATGGAACCTCGTAACCAAGGCGCATCAGCCTATTTTTTATGTCCATGGCCACGATGCTCTCATCTTCAACAACCAGTATCTTTGCCATTTATCCTACCTGTCCCTTTCAGATTCAGAGAATGTGATTTTAAACTCCGTTCCAAAGCTCCGGGATAGCTCGATGGTTCCGCCGAGTTGATCGGTCAGGATTCTCACCAGCTGCAGGCCAAGTGATTCTGTCTGCCGAAAATCCTTATCTTTCGAAATGCCAATGCCGTTATCGCTGACGCTCAGCATGAACTTATTATTATCAATTCGGAGAAACTCTATGGACATCTCGCCTTTACAGCTTTTGCAGCCTTCTGGAAAAGCATGCTTTAGCGAGTTTGAAACCAGCTCATTAATGATGAGTCCGCATGGAATTGCGGCATCTATTCCTAAATAGATATCCTCGACATTTAGATCGAGTCTGACTCCGCCAGAAACGGAGTCATAAGACCTTATGAGATTTGCTGACAGACTCCGGATGTACTCGGAAAAGTTGATTTTCGCTATGTCTTTAGACCTATATAGTTTCTCATGGATCATTGCCATGGACTTAATGCGGTTTTGGCTCTCCTGGAGTATATTGGGGGTTTGCTTGTCCGTTACACTTTGGGACTGCAGGCTCAGCAGGCTGGAGACCACCTGAAGGTTGTTCTTGACCCTGTGATGAACCTCCTTGAGAAGCATCTCTTTTTCCACCAATGAGGCCTTAAGCTTCTCCTCCGCGGTTTTTCGTTCTGTTATATCTAAAAGAGATGCTACGCTCTGCTTTGTTCCCGGAATCATGGCTATGGTCATGAATATGTGTCTGATTTTTCCCAGTCCGTCGATTAACCTGAACTCATAGTTTCGAGGGACAGACAACGGATCAGATCTCCTCAAGTCATGATACTTCTTCATGATTTTGAGGTCTTCTTTGAAAATGAATTCCGTCCATTTTCTCTTGCCCACAACTTCTGTGGCTATGTAGCCGAAGATTTTCTCAGCCTCCGCATTGGCAAGGGAGATAGTGGTGTCTTCCTCCAGGATGACCGCCGCATTTCCGGTATTTTCAAAGATGGTTCTGTATTTAGCCTCCGACTCAATGAGATCTCTCTCCGCCTTCTTGCGGTCTGTAATGTCACGCGAGATCCCTTGCATGCCAACGGCTTGACCTTCTTGATCGCGCAGAAATGAAACCTTGACCTCCACCCAGATGGTACGGCCGTCTTTACAATATTCTTCGGCCTCGATGATTCGCGATCTGGAAAGGTCCTTTTGCGGATTTCTTTCCTTCTCCATCTCTTCTGCAAAAACCTGCTTGATCATACTTAGAGAACTTGGTGTAATGAGTTTATCCAGCGTTAACTGAGTTGCTTCCTCAACGCTGTAGCCAATTGTGCGAATAATAGAAGGGCTGAGATAGGTGAACTTCAGGTCCATATCCATGGTCCAGATTACATCAGTCACGTTTTCGGCAAGCAGGCGGTAGGATCGCTCGCTTTTCTGCAGGGCCTCCTCTGCTAACTTACGATCGGTGATATCAATCCCAAAGGACACTGTGCCTACAATCTGGTCCCGCTCGCGAACAAGGGTGTTCTGCCAGACAATATAGCGTTCCTGGCCGGACTTGGTCAGGATGGTACTCTCAGAGTTCCTTGGCAAGTCGCCATACTTCAAACGCTCAAAAATGGACCAGGCCCCAGGATTGCGATCTCTTGGGACAACCACATCAAGCCAACTACGGTTTTCCAGTTCCGCTTTGCTATAACCCGTGATTTTTTCGGCGGCCTGATTGAAGACGGTGATGTCTCTATTCATATCTAATCCGATTACTATGGCATTAGCTGTCTGGATCAGATTTTCCGCATACTCTTTGGCAACCTGCAAGGGAATTTCTGCCTCCTTGCGCTCGGTTATGTCGATGACTGCCATCCGAAAACCGTGGTTGTCGCTTCCTGAGATGGCCCAGCCCTCGATCAAAGCCCAACCATTATCTTTCTCTTTCGTTCCATTGCTTCTCAGATGGACCTCTGCAATCTCTTTTGCATCCGACGCGATCACGCGGCTGCAAAAAGCATTGAACTTAGAAAGGCTGTCTTCCGCCAGGTAGGCCTGAAATAGATTGTCCAACAGGTGTGCTCGCTCCGTCCCCAGGAGAGTAGCGGCAGCCAGATTTGCCTCACGAATCTTTCCGGAAGGCTCCACAGTCAGGTAGCCTATGGGTGCGAACTCATAAAGGTCCCTATACTTCTTCTCAGATGCTGCAAGCTCTGCCGTTATACTCTGCAGCTCCTCGTTTTGCAATTGCAGCTCGACCTGGCTCACCTCTAGCTCATGGCAGAGCGCCCGAACATCCATCTCAGAAAGACAGGCGGAGCGACTATTCTTCCCTACTTCGTCCTCAGCTCGCCTTCTCAGGACGGGATCAACGGGAAAGGTCTTGTATGCTTGCATACTCAAAAATCCTTTTCATCTTTTTTCAAATTGGTCAAGCAGGCATCTATGGCCGTTTGATGTGACGTCTTCTATGACGAGGTGGATCAGGTTCTCTTTATGTATCATCCTAGCATTAAGACGCATGATGCCTCCCGATATCCTGGAAAATTGTGCTCCAGTTCGTGGCTTTAAATACGGTGTTCTTGGGCAAGATCTCCTTAAGAAGCTGGTGCAACCCCGGAATATCCGACGGATTATTTCTAAAATATAGGGCACAATCTAGAAATCCAGTGATATAGTGAAGGCAGGATACATCCACCCGAAAATATTTTAATCTTCAAGCGAAATGTACCCTGTGTGACCCTTCAATGACACAAATACAGCTTACCATGAAAAACTTTCCCTTCGTCGAACAGTTGAAAGCGATTTTCGAGGGATATTCGGACGATTACGAGTACACTTCGAATGGAATCTTCCGCAAAATTAAACCACAATTATGTACTGATTGCGGGACTCCCATGAACCATAATGGCTTCAATAATCATACCAAGAGGCTACTCGGCGATGTTAAGATCGGCAAATATCTGTGTCCCAATTGCAGCAAAAATATTGAGGAAGAACATGGGTTTTGGGAGAACGCTACGAGCGCATTTTTCGGATTATTTGGCGGTCTTTGTCAGCTCCTGAGGGTTAATCATGTCTCCCTGGAGGTAATCGAGAAAGTATCAAACTACATCTATCCGCGCAGCAAGGACACCATTTGCACGATGATCAAATCTGCGACAGACAATATGGTGGTTCCCAATATCGAAGATGTTCAATTTGTTCACTATGATGAGCAACATCCCAAGACAGGTAGAAGTCAGAAATACCGACTAACTCTCCTCGATTATAGGACGAAACAAGTGATTGCAGATGAGTTATTCGACTCAAAAGATGGGGCAACCATCGAGGATTTCCTTCGAAGAAACCTCGACGTACATAAACCTATATTTATAGTGACGGATCTTTATAGAGGCTATGATGAAATATTCAGGAAAATTTTTGGAAATCGAGTGGCCCATCAATTCTGTTTGTTTCATCAGGACAAGCTCATAGTCAATGATTTTCCGAAAAAGACAACAATCGAAGAAGAACTATTGAAATATAGAATATTAAATATATTTTATAATAGGACCGCAGAAATGCAATGGCTTTCATGTCTGATTGAAGAAGAGCAAGAGATGAAAAAACGAGGCGAAAAGACATACAAGGAATGGCTAGAAGAAGCACAGAAATGGTTTAAAAAGTTTGTTTATGGTTTGGAGAAGGAACGAAGAAGAAATCATAGGAATATGGAGACAAGAAGTTTATATGATGCTAAGAAAAATTTGGATGAATTAATGAATGAAATAGGTGTATTTAAGATTATAATTCAAAAAAGATTAAAGCAAATCGAGAAGGATTGGCAACATCTTATGATCTTCCAATTATTCGATGGCGCTCCTGCAACCAATAATCCACTAGAAAATTATTATTCTTGTAGCTTGAAGACTCATAGAAAACAACAGCTAGAAGTCCCTGGAATCGAAGAACAAATGAAGCTTTCTCGTCTAAAAAGATGGGGAATGTTTGGAATACCACAAAAGACCTTGATCGAAGCATTCTTTGTCTTCATTCCTTTCATGGACTGGAAATGAAGGTTAGTTTATTTATATTATATTTTGTAAAAAAACTTCTAGCTAAGGCTGCCGTCGGAAGTTAAAATTTTTAAAAATTATTTTTTAAAGTTAAGCTATTATTTAGAGAATACTATGATGTAGACACAACAATTTTAGTATGTGAGACAAAATTATACCAAACTTTGGTGGCAATAGGAAGATGTGTGCGATCATGGTATTGGAAAAGTTGAAAAATCACTCGATTTCTAGAAAGTGCCAAATATAGACAAATTTTCCTACGCGAATTGCTTTCGTTGTTGCTTAAATCTTGGTAATATCTAAACAAGACCATCAGTGCCCGATAGCCGAGCGTAATTAATCTCGCCGGCATCAAAGCACTGAAAAAGGATATGACTTGTCTGTGGCCTGAGTAAGTGCTCATCTGCCTAACCATCCATTATAACAGGTCACGCCATCCGGCCTATCTTCTATGCACGGTCTCTCGTTTCCCGGGCATCATAAAGGCCCCGCTAATCCATCATCGAGCAAACTACCTGTGATTGTGTGCCGACTGTATGCATAACTTGGTTTAACTTGAGATCTGATATGGCTAACAGCTACGTTAAATTTTAAATTTTTGCTAATATCTCATTTCTATTTATTATATTCATCTCATTTCTATTTAACATATCCAATTTAGTATTGTATATGCCAATTAGCGAGCTGTCAAAGTAAATAGGAACAACATACTCGAACAATTTATCTAATAGCTTATTGGTCCTTTCCGTGGCATCTTCGACCTTCTTCAAGTCCGCCATTGCAGCATCATCTAGTTTATCTGCATATTTTTCCTGCAAGATCTTACTGAAGTCACGGATGGAAGAGATTGAATCCTCCAGGTCCCTTGAGATTCCATCCAAGAAATCCTCTAACTGATTATTAGCACCATCCAGATCATTTATGAAATCCTTTAGCTCGTTTTCTGCACTTCTTCGTTCCAATATTAAATCCCATTCACGAAGTACGTACTTGGCTATTTTTGGAAGTTGGTGCAGCTCCTCATTGCTCTTTACCACATAATCTAAAGCGCCTGATCTAAGAGTACGAACCGCGAGTTTTTCCGAGCCTACTCCTGTGAGAATGATGAGGGGAAACCCAACTTCTTCTGGGCTGGCAGCACCTTTTGTAAGTTCTAATCCATTGCCGTCGGGAAGATTGTAATCGGAGATAACCAGCGGAGGATTATTTTCTTTATTTAATTCCAGCCATTTAACAGCATCACTGATGCATGTAACATGGTTAACAGACAGTTCCGGGCTGTTCTCCTCAAATACTCTGCAGATAATTTCTGCATGGGCCTCTTCATCCTCGACTAAGAGCACAGTTTTGACTTCATTCCGGTCTTTTTTGTATTCTTCCATATTAGTCCCTCCCATTTGATAAACCAATTTATTATAGGCAGATTTGGGGCCATTTTGTCCCCAATTTCCATATTTTTCATTATTTTGAGTTTAAGCATACTCATTTTTGCAGCGGTTCACTCTTACTCAGCCGAATTTTGCATCTCTTCTAATCTGGTTTGCATCAAGATTCTTTCTCCTTTATCGAAGTCCGCACCATAAGTACGGATTCCTTATTAAAAAAGTTTTGGATTATTGATACTAAACTAAAATACTGATCAGCTTAAAACCATGCCCAAAAAGATTGTCTCCCTCAAGGACGACTTGCCAGAGTATTGCTTGCTCTTGCCAAATCGCGAAGAGCCATTTGCATTAACCGAAATTGCAGAGTCCTCGAAGAGCGCAATGCAACAAACATTTTTTTGACATCGATAACGGTTACCTTTAAGTTGCCAGAGTGCATAAAGGGTTAGGATGGCATTTTCCGAAGATGGACAGGGGATGAACAAGAATATGCTGGTCAAGACCATCCAGACCATGAACCAGCACCTGCCCAATAGGCGAATCAATTTGACCGAACTTATGACTATGGAAAAGCCCGGCATCAAGGGAAAGGATAATACTTTTTTCATCATTGATAAGGCCGAACTGGATCTGATCTCAACGAGCATCCCAAGGTTTCTCTGGAGCCGCCTGCGACTGCCAATGCTAATTGAGATGTCTCCTGACTTTGGCAATGGCGCCGCCCGGGTGCAGGGCGAGGCGGAAGTGGAGCTTGTCAGCAAGATCCTAGGCAAAGAAAGACCGCATGCAAAGCAGATCATAATCTATCTTCCTGAGGTAAGGGAACTACGAAGAAAGCTTCCGACCACCACGCAGTATGCCTTTATTACCAATCTCCGGGATAGGGATATTGAGGGCTGATAAGTTCTTATTCTTTGGGGCAATAACAGTAATTGTACATGAGTAATTGCATAAGAGCATTGTATAGAATCGCATTGCATAAAAAGTATAATGACCTTTATGGAGGATGCTATGGCTGATAGTAAGCTGGCCGAAGGTGCGAGGCAGTTTGCCGTAAAGATGAATCTGGGTGCATACCAGGAGGCGGCAAAGATCAAGTCCGACTTAGGTCTGCCAAATGATATGCTAATAGACGCAGTCCGAAAAGCGTACGATGCCAATATGAAGAAAGGCGACTTTTCTCTTGCCGCGGATCTGGCCAAGAAGTACGATCTGCCTGCAGATCTTCGACTGCAAGCTGCCGAGCGATCATTCAATAGAAAAATCGACAGCGAATTTTACCGGGCTGCTGCCGATTATGCCAAAGAATACGGCCTTTCCGGAGATATGGTCCGGGAGGCAGCCGTCCAGGCCTATAACAAGAGCATGAGCTTTGGTCTGATCAAGAATGCGGCTGAGATAGCCGAGGAATTCGAGCTTCCCCAAGAAATGGTGCAGCAGGCGGCCATGAAGTCCTATGAGCAGCATATGCAAGCCGGCCTTTACCGCAAGGCATTGAAGATCGCTCAAAAGTACAAGCTGCCGGAAGAGATGGTACAGGCGGCAGAGAAGAAGATCTCTTGATCACCGGGCTAAAAAAGGAAACGAATGCCACAAGTCGTGCTTACCATAGGCGGCTCGGACTCAGGGGGCGGGGCTGGAATTCAGGCGGATCTCAAGACTTTCTCAGTGTTGGGACTGCATGGAACCTGCGCTATTACCGCTATTACCGCCCAAAATACCTTGGGTGTGCAAAGGGTCTATGGCCTGGGACCTGAGATAGTAGTCGAGCAGCTCAAATCGATCACCGATGATTTCTCCATATCTTTTGCCAAAACGGGCATGCTCCACTCCGCTGAGATTGTGATATCTGTGGCCAATCACATGCGTTTGACAGATATTCCCTTTGTCTTAGATCCGGTGATCGAGGCGGAAGCTGGCGGCAGGCTGCTTCGACCTGAGGCGGTAGAGGCCTTAAAAACACATCTCATCCCGCTGGCCTGGGTTGTAACTCCCAATATCTTCGAAGCCCAGGCTCTGACGGGAATAGAGGTTCGCGATAGAGACAGTGCCTATCTGGCCGCCCAAAAGATCTTGCAGCTTGGGCCGAAGGCCGTAATCGTTAAGGGCGGCCATCTGGACTGCACCGATCTCCTGGTGGCGAGTGAAGAGTTGATCCTCTTGCCGGGTGAAAGGGTAAAGGGCGAAAACCACGGCGTAGGATGCACCTATTCGGCCGCATTAACCTCATTTCTCGCCCTGGGCAGTCCCCTGAAAGAGGCGGCCCGCCAAGCCAAGAAGTTCGCAGAAAGGGCGCTTCTCGGCAGCATGCGGGTGGGAAAGGGCGTGGGGCCGGTCAACCAGGCGGCATACTTGCGGCAGGAGGCAAATCGCTACCGGGTTTTATGCGATCTTTCGAAAAGGGCATCGCCCGGCAAGCGGTAAGGATAGCTGGTAGCCGGGAGGACAGGAAGATATAAATTGGTGGGGCAAGGATGCACAAAGAATTGCTCTAGCTGGAGTGTTGATTATGGGAAGCGTAAAACCTAGTTATATCAAGAATTTCGCGATGGATCTGTTGAGAACCTACGAAAGCTCATTTAGTCCTGACTTTGAACAGAATAAGCTGAAGGTATCCGAGTATACCGACATCAAAAATAAGACCATACGCAATCGTGTGGCAGGATATATTTCCAATGTGATGCGGCAGAGACGCACTCGCCGAGGCGAGGTCGAGATTGATGCTTAAAGGCGTGTTTCCCGCTATAATCACGCCGTTTTTAGAAGATGAGAGCCTGGATGAGGAGGGACTGAAGAAGAATATTGAGTACCTGAATAACACCGGCATAGCAGGCATTGTTCCCTGCGGCACAACTGGTGAGTCTGCCACATTAACCTTTGAGGAGCATAAAAGGGTAGTGGAGATCGCCGTCGAATCTTCCAAGGTGCCGGTTATCGCGGGTACGGGCTCAAACAATACCCGTGAGGCTTTGGAGCTGACACGCCATGCGGCCAAAGCTGGCGCAGATGCCGCTTTATTGATCACGCCTTACTACAACAAGCCCAATGATCGGGGTATGTTCGAGCACTTCAGGACTATCGCCGAGAAGTGCGATATTCCCATTGTGCTCTATAATGTTCCCAAGAGAACCGGAATCGATCTCAAGCCGGAATTGGTCGCGAAACTGTCCAAGGTAAAGAATATCGTGGCCATAAAAGAGGCCAGTGGAAGCCTCTCTCAGCAATCTCAGATCATCGAGCAGACCCGGGGCAGCGACTTTGTCCTACTCTCGGGAGATGATGATCTGACCCTGCCCATCATGTCTCTGGGCGCCAAAGGTGTAATTTCCGTGGTGGCCAATGTGGCTCCCAGAAAGACGGTGGCCATGGTGGATGCCGCTCTCAAGGGCGACTTCGAGAAGGCCAGGTCGCTGCACTATGAGCTTGCTCCCCTGGTGCGAGCCATGTTCCTGGAGACCAACCCCATTCCTGTGAAGACGGCTCAAAAATATCTGGGATGCGCCGGCGGGCCAATGCGTCTTCCTCTGGCGGCAATGGCTCCTGAGAAAGAGCAATTGTTAAAGGAGATCCTGGAAAGGCTAGGCGAGAGAGCATGACGCGCATCGCCATTACCGGCGCCCTGGGGCGCATGGGCACCCTGATCATCCAGGAGGCGGCCAAGGCAAAAGACATGCAGCTCGTGGCCGGATTGGATGCCATCGGGGCTGGAAAGGAGCTGCCAGGCGGCATTATTGTCAAAGATGCCTCGGAACTGGAGTCGGTCTTAAGGGAGAGCAAACCGGATGTGCTCATCGACTTTACCATTGCCAAGGCGGCTGTAAATAACGTATGCACGGCGGCAAGCCTTGGAATTGATCTTGTGGTGGGAACTACCGGCTTTTCTCCAGAGCAGCATTCCCAGATGAAAAAAGCCATAGAAGGCCATGTGGCTGCGGTCATATCGCCCAACTTCTCCTTAGGCGTAAATGTGTTCTGGAAGCTGGTAGCTGATGCAGCGGCGGCCCTGAAGGACTACGACATCGAGATCATTGAAGCCCATCATAATCAGAAGAAAGATGCCCCCAGCGGCACGGCTCTGGCCACAGCGCAGGTGATAAAGATGGCTCTGGGCGAAAAGGAGATCATATATGGCCGGGAAGGCGTCATGCCGCGAGGAAAAGAGATTGGAGTGCATGCCGTGCGCGGTGGAGACATTGTAGGAGATCACACCGTTCTCTTCGCAGGGCCCGGCGAGCGGCTGGAGATAAAACATCAGGCGCACAGCAGAACCGGACTTGCCAGCGGCGCAGTGCGGGCGG
The DNA here is from genome assembly GCA_963748825.1 of Methanotrichaceae archaeon. Classification (GTDB taxonomy): domain Archaea; phylum Halobacteriota; class Methanosarcinia; order Methanotrichales; family Methanotrichaceae; genus Methanothrix. The sequence goes on along the minus strand of CAVVKN010000009.1, from coordinate 66,121 downwards.
TAGAATGGGTAGTCGGTAAAGAGCCCGGAATTTACAGCATGGCGGACGTCTTAAAGTCAAGATGAACCAACTTGATGAGAAGAGTCATAATCTCATTTTTGAAGGAAGAAGGCTGGAACCGTTCTCATTAGAGAGCAATATGGTCGGATTTTGCAGCAAGTGTGAGATGGACCTGGAGAGCCTGGCATATCATTGCACAGAATCGAACTGGCTGGTCTCGGCATGCTGCAAGAATGAGCACCTTATTCTGATGCGCTATGACAGGCAGTGGAACTGGCAGGGCGACTCTGATCTGGAGATTTGCACGGAAAAGGTGAGTGTATCCTCAATTGCCAAAGAGAAGCTAGATGCGGTCTTTACCCAGGCTGAGATCAGGGACATGCTGGCCTGCCAGCAAGGGTTGCCCTATATCCGGCAAAACCTCTATCGAGCCCGGGCCAAATATGAAAAATTCGAGACGCTCTTCGGCATAAAGATCGATATTTAAAAATATGGTAGATAGAGCAGAGCTGGAGTTCTTTCTCATTCTCCTGTGTACGTGAGCCGAACTACCGAGCTTCTGTTTAGGATGAACACTAAGGCGAGGGTTTTATGTCAATCTGGGGGCCATCATCATGATACTTCAGTCTGAGCTCTTCATCCTATCGCATTCAGGACAATTTGTTTTGGCTATTACAGGTCGGACGTGATCGGAAGGATTTCTGGCCCTGGCATCATTAACCATCTCCAAAGTGGAAACGAAGCTGGCGTTCTTCATAGCTGCATAGCCTATAAATTCAGTGTAAGCATCCAGATAATCGCCAGAGCCTGATATGCTGCTATTGATGAGCACCACCATAGGCACGCTGTCTCGGATCGATTGATCGAATCTGCCCACGAGAAGATCGAGCCACTGATGTCCACTCAGTCCCTTTTCTTCCTTTACAATACGATCAGACAGCAAAACCTGCACTCCATTTGAGAGATAGCTGCTGATGGTAACTGCATAGAGAATCTGGTTTTCTATGCGATTAGGCCATATGTCTTTTTCATGACCCAACTGGTTTTCGATCCCTTGATCGAACCGCGCATCGTAAACGGCTCCCATCGTATCTAGAATTTTATAGACGTCCTCATTTTGGGCAGAGGGGGGCAACATGAATCCCCTGGTATTTATAGTATTGGCGCTGGGGCCTTCACAAATATGAGCAGAGTCTATCACGGTTTTCACATTCTTCAGATAGGCCTCTTGTTCGGAAGCTGGCATTCTGCCTAAGTTCTGATCGGTTACCTTCGCGGCAAGCTCATGGCTCGCTCTCATGCCAAGGGTTGTAACTAATATGCTCTGGGCGGTGGCCATTTCCGGGGTCACAAATATAGTGGCATTCAGGCCCCGGTCGTCTAATATATTTGTGAGATTCTGTATCAATCCGAAAGCTGAATCCGTCTCATTTTGCGTTGAATTCATAGGAATATTGGAATCTATCATCAAGTTTAAATATACAGGATTTGCGGAGGTAGGTTCGATGAATAGAGCCAGGAATACCAGGCAGACTGCAATTCTCAAGTGATAAAATTTTTCGGCGTTCATATTATAACCTCTTTGCTCTGATCCCAATTAGTATGAAATATATTAATATGTTACGCTGTCGTGGTCATTAGTATCTGGCCTAATAACACTTGCGGTTATGGCATAATCAATATGTCAGGGAAAAATCAGTTTATAACTAAATTTCGATAATTCAATGATATTTAAGTGGAAGCTATATATCTAATTGAAGATTACATGATCGAATTTGGCCTAATGATGCAGATCTAACTTATAAGTAAAAAGTAAATAGTAATCTTGACTAGCAAGTTTAGAAAGCTAATTGAATCTAATTAATAGGCATCAACGTATATTAATAGAATATTAGACATAAACTAAAAAAAATTATGATACGAATTTATATACCTTAAGAATGTATAGAACTCTAGGTGAATAATCATGATAAGAACTCGTTATGGAATAATGATCACCATGCTATTGTTGGCATCTATCATTTTTGGAGCTTCAGCGCAAACGGCGGCATCCGATGCTGTCGCGCAAACGGTGGCATCCGATGCTGCCGCACAGACGGCTACACCAGATAAGACCACCAATCCGGGTGAGGTCGTCAAGATAACCGGTCCCGCTGGCAGTTATGCTTACACCTGGACATTGAGTCCTTCCGTCAGCCCGGCGCCAACCGGCCCTACCGCCCAGACTTTTAGCTTCACAGTCCCCAAAACAAATCCTGCACCTTTGTACACTGTGACGCTTCTGGTTAAGAGTACAGTTGAAGGGAGCTGCACCAATTCGCGGGTCATAAACGTAGCTGTGAATATGCCAATTGCCATATCCGGAAAGAAATCGGTATGTGTGACCGCAGTGAATGAGCCATACTCGATAGCGCCAGATTTGACTGCTGGACAAACCATAGAGTGGTCCTTAGATGGCAAGCCGCTGGATGCAAAGAAGAACCCAATCGCTATAACCTGGGCGGATTTCGCTAGCGGCATCACCGTGGCTACCACTAAAAATCTAGTGGCCGTAGTCAGGGACAAAGCAGACAATATGGTCTCCACCTCACCGACCTTCCCTGTGCAAGTGGTGCCGATACCGGTTACAACAATAACAATCGCTTAAGTTGGGCAGAGCATCCTCATCCGCGATGCTCTCCAACTTTTTGGCCTAGAGATCGGTTCTCCTTATCCTCTGGACCTGCTAAAAATCTATGATGAACCGAAAGCCTAGGTAATATTTAATTTATTGCATTTTATAAATAAATAGATAAATCGCAAGATTTAGAGTGCAACACAAAAATGATATATAGAACGATTAACAATATAAAAAAATATACGATGATGACTCGGATTATTTTTCACGGGTTCGCCAGGGCCCTCATACGGATTAAAATCGGCTACCTTGTCGTCCTAGTTCTGCTCCTGCCTGTTGCATCTTCAGACGACTGGCCTCACTGCAATTTCCAGTGCCAAGCCGATGATGTAACCATATCGAGGCTATGGCTGGGGGATGACATGGGCAAGGAGCTTTCAGCCTGTACCCCTGGTGAAAGGCAAGAGGCAGATCTTTGGGCAGAATTCCGCAACAATGCCAAATCGCCAAGGTACGCAATCATCCTCCTAGCAGATCTGTACATAAACGGAATCCTGAATCAATCTACATATGACAATGGCCTGTGCATTACGGACTCAATTCCTCCAAAATCCAACCAATCATTTCCCGTATACAGACTTGTATGGAACTGTGGAGATGAAGTGAAGCTCTCCAGACTCATCCTGAGCTGGGAGACGACCAAAGGAACTGGCTGCGGTGACGGCAATCGCAAATGCGCTAATCGTAACTCCCAGTACTACGACGATTCCGGGACAGGGTATCTAGTAGAGACTCCTCTGGCCCCAAGCTTTCTCTTCGATTCGCCGGCGTGTTCTGCCGGGCTCATCAACTTCTCTGACAGAACTAGGGGTAGTCTGAAGCCTTATTTGCACTACTGGGACTTCGGCGACGGTATTTACAGAAGCGAGCACAATCCGTCTCATAGCTATGCAAACCCTGGCAACTATACAGTAACTGGGTGCGACATCAATGGTCTGTCTACTACCTGCTCGAATAAAATTGAGACCTATTCCGCCAAAATCGACGATCCTTCGACCCATGCTTATAGCTGGAAGCTGGATGGGCAGGAGATGGAAGGGGCGTCGCAAGATGGCGGAAAGAGCATCGATATTAATTGGAGGGACTACGCCCCGGGTTTGCACGACTTGCAGGTTATTGTAGCCACGACAGAGAATCCTCCAAGAGAGATCAGCCGTTGCAGCATGACAGTAACCGTCGTGCCAATTCCGGAGGTAACCGTAACATGGCCATCTGAGTGCGATTATTGTAAATACAATAAAGTATAAACTATAGATATGATGCCGCATACGAGAAAACAAAGAGCCAAAAGAGTAGGTTGACGATGAAGAGCTGCACCGACATAGACAAATATTTGGTTGGGCTTTGCATGCTCAATAGAAGAAACATATTCTAGCAGTAGCTTTAATCTTAATTATCATATCTTATTGTCTCTTCCCTGCAATGCTACAGTGATAAGGATGTGCGCTCCGGAAGCACGCATAACTTAACGGCAGAGACCGCTCAAGGAGGAGAGTTCCTCTACCAGTGGACAGCCTCCGACGGCAGCCCCGCGACATCCACCGGTAAGGTCCTCCGCTGGAAGGCGCCGGTCGTCGAATCTCCTAGAGAGGTGGTGATAACTTTAATCGTGTCGCCTCCCATCGAGGGCTGCAAGGAGATAAAAGAGCTGAAGCTCCAGATTCTTCCTTATGTTGCGGCTCTGGGCGTTACTGAAACTTCATCGGTCGCAACAGCCAGCGTAGACGATATGGTAACCTACACATTCGATGTGTTGAACACCGGAAACGTGACTCTCAGCAGCTTAGCTCTGAGCAGTTCCCTGATCGAGACGATCACCTCCGACCAAAACCACGCTCGGTCCAGGAGAGAGCACAACTGCCACGGCATCTTACAAGGTAAGTAACCGTGATCTGCCAGGGCCTCTAGGCGACACATTCACGGCTCAAGCAAACGATATCCAGGGCAAGACGGTTTCCAGCCACTGCCACTGCAACAGTCACTCTGACACAGCAAGCGGCCGGGATCAGCATAAAGAAAGACTGCATATTCACCGCCCCGGTCAAAGTGGGCGACTTTGTCGTTTACACCTACAATGTTACCAACCGTGGGGGCCAGCCCTTATCGAAGGTGAGCCTCACGACGCCTTCAACTGGGGCCCGATCTGCCAGCCGGTTTACATCAGAGGCGATGACGGCAATGGTGTGCTCGATCCGGGTGAATCCTGGTGGTACGAGTGCAGCTATGTCGTGGCCGATCCCATGGACTATCCCACGTCTTCGCATCATGTCCGACGGGAGCAGTTCTACCAGGACTGCGGAGATCATCCAGAGGCTCACGGAGATGAAGGCCCGCCTGGTGATTACAGATGGACTAACACCAAGAAGATGCTTTTGCATTTCGACCCGAGAGCGTCCACCTTGAGTCATAAATCACAGCCTTGTGGGCGGAGTCAACTTTACTTCTTACAACTATACCAACGAAGTGTGGACGAGAGCCTAAGCAAGATTGTTGACCCACAGGGCAAGCTGAATAAAACCATCTACATTGATCCTATCTATCGGGGCTGTCCTCACCACCGGATATGATCCAAATGGTAACATATTCTCTCCGAGGAGCTCTACTATCCGGGCACAAAAGAGTATCTCAAAATACAGTATGACATGCCCTATCCGGGCTATAGGACCAACACGGCAACAGATTACTAAGAACGGGGACACTCTCCGTCTCGTGGTAGATTCTCAGGGGAACGTCCTGAGCAAGGAGTACAGAAAGACTCCGGGCTACAGGATCTACAGGAGAGGTTCTTCCTCAAGAATACAGTCACAGTGACGGCCCGGGCAGCCGACGGCAGCACCGTCTCAAACTCGGATTTCTTTACTCTGGAGATCTTCCGGCCCCTTGCCGATTCTTAAGATAACCAAGACCGCCGACCGGGATCCCGTTCCCAGGGGTGCTTTCCTGAACTACACCATCGTCTATCAGAACCAGGGAGGTGAAGACGCCACGGGGTTGTGGTCAAGGAGACCTACGACCGGAACGTGACCGTTCTGATCTGGCGGAACCGGCACCGGACTTCGGGACCTCGACACCTGGACGTTGGGAAAACTGGCCAAAGGGGAGTCGGGGACGGTAACGATAAGGACAAAGGTCAGCTCTTCCGTCACCCCGGGCCTGGTGGATAAGAAATAGAGTGGAAATGGCCTGCGAGGAGAACGTCAGCGCACAGGTTAGATCAACACCACCGTGGCGAACATCGGGCTGAACCTGACCAAGACCGCCTCAGCCAAACTGGTCAACCCGGGTGACTTTCTGGACTACACCATATCTTACCGGAACACCGGAGACCAGGATGTGCATGAGGTTGTGATCAAGGAGACCTACGACCGGAACTTCACTATCCTTTGGCCCCCTAGTCCGGTTCCTGATGCCGGGACCACTGATACCTGGACGATAGGAGACCTTCCCAAGGGAGGATCGGGGACGATAACCATTAAGGGGAATGTCATCGGTGCTGCCAAACGGGGCACCAATATTACAAACCGAGTGTGCATGACCGGCCGGGAAAATGTCAGCATCTGCGCACTCGTCAATACCTCTGTGGCAGGGTTGACCATCACAAAGAGCGCTTCACCCGATATTGTCGGATCAGAAGGAGAATTGACCTATACCATAAAATACAGAAACGACGGCCCATCCCAGAAAGACGTGGTAATTGACGATTACCTGGACCAGAATGTCGACTCTGATCCATCCAATCCATCTACTCCTCCCTGGCATGTCGGAGACCTGGGGCCCGGGGAGAATGGAACGATATCATTCAAAGTCAAATTGAAGAAGGGGAACTTTAACTCCATCATAAACACTTATAAGATCAGTTCCGATGAGATCAAAGGCATCAACGCGACCCTGGCGACTCCGGTGGTCCACTCCCTTTGGATCAATAAGACCGCTGATAAAAATGCGTATAATCGAGATGAGAATATCACCTACACCATCCGCTACGGGAACTCACAGAGCAATCAGAATGCTATAAACATAAATATCACAGACATCTTCCCGGAAATTGACCTCTTGGGAGTCAGCCCGGCCCCCAGTTCTGTCAACGGCAACATCCTCACATGGAGAATCAAGGAGCTAGCGGCCAATGAGAACGGCGTCATAATGCTTTATGCGCACATCCCCAAGCAGCGGAACATAAGCTTCGATGAAACCTCCTCGGTTAAGGGCGAAGGCTTCGTCCACGTCAGCAAAAGGCTCTCCACGACCATCGAGAAATCGGCCCTCATAAACCGGGCGAACATATCGGGATATTATCTTGGGAATATTGACACTTCCCCAAGCAACGATTCTTCCACCTCAGCCGTCACTATTCTTGGTTCCCCTGGCACTGAGCTTCGCACCTCAGAGCATGGCAGCGGTCACTATGAGGAGGATGAAAGAAGCAGTCTGCGGCTTGAGAACAAGAGCATAACCCTGCAAAGGGATCTCTTTGCCAAGCATGCAAAGACCACCTTTTCCCTGCCTGGCAAGAGGAGCATCGAATACGATTCCCTTTGGTCTGACCTTTCCAGCGGCAAGAATCGCGTCTTGAACGATGTGGTTTCGGAGAATTATCTTTATACGGATATGCTGAGCAAGAACAGCTCCTACGTACTGGATATGAACCAGACGGTCTACAAATCTGATGCAGAGTTCAGCGACGGCCTGGCCCGCATAGCCTACAGGAAGCAGCTTCCTGGCAGCGACAAAACGAGTGTGGAGATAAGCGAAGACTATCATGGCAGCTTCAAAGTGAAGGAGTCCGTCGACTCCTATGGTGACAGCGTCAAATACTCCAAATCCTCTCAAGGAAAAGGGTTCGTTGCCTCGGACAAGAGGCCCACCAGGAACCAGAGATCTTTCGAGCATGGCAGCGGCTACTACAATTCCGAGGAGACGATGCAGCTTGACTCCGTCGTCAAGAACTCGAAGATGCTCTATGCCCCAGTAAACCAGACGGCAGGCTCACATAACCTCAACTATTCAGCCCTGTGGGAAGAAGGCATGTGGACCAGGGATCCGGAGAAGGGGCTTGTCATCAGCGAGGCGATTCGGTCGGCATCATACATAAATAAAGAGGCGGAGATGGAGAAATCGTCCCTCTCCATCCTAGGTGAGTTCAATGGCACCATGAATATCCAACTGGTCCAAGGACTCCTCAAGAAAGAAAAGATCCACCCGGAAGAACAGATCCGTCTGGATCAGACCCTGGTGGGCAGCTTCTGGATGGACACATCCCTCAGCGTCTTCACTGCGCCCAGGCACCTCTATCCACACCTGAACATCAGCAAGAAGGCGATCATGCTGGATGAAGAAACGGTTCTCTTCCTGATCAACGTTACCAACGACGGCAATAAATTACTAAAGCCCGTAGACGTATCGGATCGCCTGCCCGACGGGCTAACGTTCATTAACTCCAGCATCAAGCCGAAGGTCAACGGTCAGATCATCAACTGGACCATTCCTGCTCTGGACATAAGCAGAACCCTGACCATAAAGCTGAGGGCCAAAGTGGTGGATGGCCAACAATGGTATGTGAATTTGGTAAGCGCAAGGGCAAGCTACAAGGATACTGTCCTTGAGGCCAATAACTTCACCAGGTTCGAGACGTACTATCAGCCGCTGCCCTGCTGCCTAGGAGTGGACACAGGCGCGGACACGGGAGCAGACAGCAAGATTAATGCAACCAGGATCTTTAATGCTACAACGGTTATTGGATATTGGGGTGCATGGCATCCTTCCCCGTGTTTCAATATCACCGGCAATATGACGGAATGTTCGTCGGGTGCGCAGGCTTATTATGATGAGCTGGAAGAGAATGCGGCCCTGTGCAGTTGTGCATCCAATTACGAAGTACCGTAAGCGGCCTAATCCAGGAAAGTGAGATTTCCTGGACCAGGGGCCCAGTCGATACTTCCCGGATATCAGCCTTAGGACTTCTCTTTCGCGACCCTCTTGTGGTGGCGGTACATGATGCCCAGGGCGTCGGCCACCTGCTCAGGCGTGCCGAAGACAGGGATGCCGGCCTTTTCCATTTTGATGACATCTTGCTGAGCAAACTCTTTTCCCGCCACGCAGGCGATGATGGGCTTGCCCTTGTAGTCGATCTTCTTGAGAGTATCTACGTAGCTATCCAGGATCTCCGCCTGCAAGACAACGATAAAGCTGCCCACGTCCTGGCTGTCGACACCGATCTCGATGGTCCTCTTCACCGTCTCGGCATCCTGGCTGAAGGTGTAGTCCACAGGATTCATGCCGCAGACATAATCAGGCAGCAGGCTCTTCAGCCGCTCTTTTAAGGGCGGCTCCAGCTCGGAGAGGCGCATGCCGTTGTCGGTTATGGCATCGGCGGCGATTACGCCCAGCGAGCCGGCATAGGTTATTATGAATACGCCTTCCCTTGTTGGCAGCGGCTGCTTGGAGATGGCGCGGGCCAGGTTGAACATGTGATCATAATCGCGGGCACGGATGATTCCGGACTGGCGGAAGGCAGCGCTGAAGATCTGGTCGTTGCCTGCTAAGGATGCCGTGTGGGATGCCACTGCCTTTTTGCCGGCATCAGTTCTGCCGGACTTGAGAACGACTATGGGCTTTTCCAGAGTGATGCGACGCGCTGCATCAATGAAACGCCGCCCTCCTTTCACGGACTCGAGATACATGCAGATGACATTGATGTTCTCGTCTTTGCTTACCGCTTCCAGGATATCGGTCTCGTTGATGTCCAGCTTGTTGCCGATGGTAGCGATTATGCCGAAATCCATGATGTGGCGCAGCCCCCAGAGCATTCCTGCCGCGCACACTCCTGCCTGCGAGACCAGGCCGATATTGCCCATGGATAGAGCATCCACAATGCCGATGGATTGGACCATGCTGCAATGGGTGTTGATGATGCCGGAGCAGTTGGGGCCGAGCAGCCGCACGCCGTATTTGTCGGCAATATCCTTCATCAGCAGCTCAATCTTCTTGCCGTCTTCACCCAGTTCCGCGAAGCCGGCCGACTCGACCACAATGTAGCGCACACCGCACTTGCAGCATTCCTCAACCACGTCCGGTGTTATGCCTGCCGAGACGAGGATGATGGCCACATCTACTGGCTCAGGAACGGCGCTGATGCAGGGATAGGCTTTGCAGCCATGAATCTCATCGGCCTTGGGATTGATGGGATAGAGCATACCTCCGAATTTGTGGCTGACAAGATTGGTAAAGACGTTCCAGCCCAGCTTTCCCGGCGTGCCGGAGGCGCCAATGACGGCAATGCTCTTGGGATAAAACAGGTCGTGCAAGTCCTGCTTGACGGCAGCCGGGGGGCCGGGCCTTGTCTCTCCCAGGATTATGCGGGCATCAACCACCATATAGCCATCCGGATAGAGGAACACCGGATTGATATCCATCTCCGAGATGTCGGGATTCTCCATGACAAAGTCTGATATGGCCATCAATAGCCTCTCCAGTGCCTCAATATCGGAAGAGTAGCCGCGATATCCCCGGAGCAGAGCATAGCCTTTGATCTCCTCTATCATATCTTTGGCATCGGAGGCAGAGATAGGAATGGAGCGGAAGGAGACATCCTTTAAGACCTCCACGAAGACTCCACCCAGGCCGAACATCAAAATCGGTCCGAATGTGGCGTCATTGGCCACTCCTACGATGGCCTCCACTCCTTGTCGGGCCATCCTCTGCACAGAGATGCCTGCTACCTTTTTGTCCAGGAATGCCTGGGTGATTTCCCGGTAGGCGGCTCTCACTTCGTCGGCATCCCTTAAATTTAGCTTAACTCCGCCGGCATCGGATTTATGGACCACATCCGGGGAGAGCACCTTCATAGCCACGGGAGCGGCCAGGGATTGGAATATCTCTACAGCTTCGTCCTCTGACTTCGCTACCCCGGCCCCGGTGGTGGTGATGCCCAGGCTTTCCAGAACGGCTTTGCTCTCATGCTCCATCAGGTAGGTCCTGCCTTCGGCCAATGCCCGATCAATAACCTCTCTATATTGCTTTGCCATTTTGACCCCGAAATTGCAAATTATCGTTTGCAGCTATGCATTTCCTTAGCAGTAGGTATTGCTTAAAAAGCTTGCTCAACTTTGCGCGGATTGTGGAGAACTGAATAAAGATCCTGTCTCGGAGGCTTTGCTCTTATCTCAGGTAAGCGATGCTCTTATCTCAGATAAATGCCTAACATTTTTGCATGGATAAGGAAATTGTCCAGGTAATCCTTGAGAAGCAGCCCACCGTCAAGAACCCCATCTTGATCGAGGGATTCCCTGGAATTGGCCTGGTAGGCAATATCGCCAGCCAGTACATCGTCAACGAACTGAAAATGACCTATCTTGGGGCCATGAGCTCCAAGTACTTCCCGCCACTGGCCGTTCTGCTGGGCGGGGTGGTGAATATGCCGGTTCGCATTTATGAGGATGCGGCCAAGGGCATAGTAATTCTCACCGCCGACATTCCCGTACATCCCCTGGCCTCTTATGAGATTGGAAAGGAGATCGTATCCTTTGCAGAGTCCATAGGTACTCGAGAGATGATCTGTCTGGCAGGCATAACGGTGATGGGCGACGAGCACCGGGTCTTTGGCGCAGTAAGCCAGCAGGAATTGCTCGATAAGATAAAGGACAAAGCAGAAGTCTTTGAGCTGGGAACAATTACCGGCATTACCGGCAGTATCATGAACGAGTGCCGCATAAAAAAACTGCCCGCTATCTGCCTTTTGGGCGAGACGGCTTCGGCGGAACCAGATCCAAGAGCGGCCATAGCCACTATCGAGACGCTCAATAAGATCTACGATTTAGGGATAAGCACGGTCAAGCTCTCCGAGCAGGCAGAGCAGATCGAGGTGCAGATGGCGCAACTGGCCCAGCAGATGAAAGGGGCTTCTACCGAGGAACAGCAAGCCCAGATGCCCAAAGAATTCCCAATGTACGGGTGATGTCTCATGATCTACATAGCACTAACGGGATTGGCAAGACATGTGATGAAGGAGCTTACTGTGGCTAAAGTCAGGACGGTGGAGATTAGGAGCCCCAACAACTTCTTTACGCTTTTAGGTGTTCAGCCGGGAGACCGGGTCTTCCTCACAGAGTCCAGTGCCCCGGATATAGTTCCAGGAACCGGAGGGCTCATTGCCGGCATAAGAGCTCTACAGATCATTACTCATCGCACAGTCCAATCCAGCGAGGACTACTACGAAGAGCGTGAGGCTCAGGCGGCAAGAGCACAACTGCAACTGGTGGCTGTAGGAAGAGTGAGGAAGATCACCAACTTTGAGCCAGGCACGCCCCTTATGCTGGATGTGGATGAGGTGAGGTACTGCGACGCGCGCTAAGATGAAAGTCCTCCTGGTCACGGGCAAACTGGCACAAGCCCAGGTCAGAGCTTTTGCCGGAGAAGCGGACGTGCTGGTGGCGAATGTAGATGTAGCCTCCTTCATAACCCCGCAGATGCTGCTGGGCAGAGCGCCCCAGGGCTACGATCTCATCTTGATTCCCGGCGCCATAACCGCTGATTTTCGGGAAGCAGAGCGTGCTCTTGGCGCCAAGATCCGCCTGGGGCCCAAGCACGCAGCTGACCTGGGAATAGTGCTACACCATCTTGCCAAGGAGAAAATAGAGCTCTCCCGCACCGTTCCTGCTTGCCAGCTCTTAGAAGGAAAGATGAGGGAGAATGCTCTCGATCAAGTGGAGTGGCTTGAGAACATGGCAGGCGCGCCGCAGCAGATCCGGGGCGTCAAGATCGGGGGCAGCTCTCGCATGAAGGTTCTGGCGGAGATCGTCGATGCCACTCGCTTTTGCCCTGCGGTTCTGGCGGAAAGGATCCGCTACTATGAGGAGCAGGGCGCGGATATGATCGACCTTGGCATCCCTCTTGATGCCAATCCTGATGAGGTACAAGCCGCGCTGCAAACCGCCCGAAAGGCCACAAATCTTCCCTCTAAGCATTGATACCATCAGGCCTGAGCTGATCCTGGCAGGCCTGGAGGTCGGAGCTGATCTGCTGCTCAGCTTAAACGGCAGCAATCTTCCCCTGGTAGGCGAGGCAGTGGCCAGGGCAGGCGTACCGGCCGTGATCATTCCCGGTCCCGGCTCCATCAGGTTGGAGGAGAACCTGTTAAGGGCCCAGGAGATGGGAATATCCATTATAGCTGATCCGGTTCTCGATCCGCCTCTGCAGGGACTGGCCTTTTCGCTGCAAAGGTACCTGCTCTTCCGGCAGGATCATCCCGACATCCCTCTCTTCTTTGGAGCGGGAAATGTAACGGAGCTGATTGACGCCGATACCGTTGGCGTCAATGCCCTTTTAGCCGCCCTGGGCGCAGAGACTGGCGCATCTATCCTTTTCACCCCGGAGTACAGCGGCAAAGCGGCAGGAAGCGTGCACGAACTTGCTCTGGCTTCGAGAATGATGCTGCTGGCCCGGAAGCGCTGTGCGCCACCCAAAGACCTGGGCCTTGACCTTCTCATCTTGAAGGAGAAGCGGCGCCTGCCGGAGGAAGCCATGCCTGAAACGTTCATGGAAGCGAAAGAAGCTCACAAATATGAGCCGGATGATCGAGGAAGCTTCAGAATATTCCTCTCGAAGGGATTGATTATGGCTCAAAACGGCAGCATAACTGTGGCGGGAAGGAATGCTCGCGACATCCTCAATACACTCATCGAGAAGGGTTTGGTCAGCCGCCTGGACCATGCCGGTTACCTGGGTCGCGAACTGGAGAGGGCAGAGATCGCTCTTCGCCTGAAAAGAAGCTATGTTCAGGACGAACCTCTCTGGTCCTCGGAGAAACGTTAAATATTTGGTCTCGCGACATAGGTTCGGATGAAATCTACGGCTAAGGCTTTTGCTATCTTTGTAGGCATTATCATGGTACTGTCCGCCTTTGCAAGTTTCGTGATGATGGGCGGCAATCAGGACGAGAACGTTGTTGTGCCATCGGGCAGCGACTCTTTGCAGACCTTTGGGGTACAGGGTCGCTTAGTGGAATGGGACTTCGAGGGACTGAAGGATGTCCTGCAGATGTCTCCGGAGAGCACCGTCATGGCATACTGGATCAACCTGAGTGCATCGCAGAATCTGACGGATGCCGCGACGGCAGCTTTGCCCCAGTCCCTGGGCCTCAGCTATGCAGGCCAGATTTACAGCACCAAGATTGAAAAGCTGGCTCATGTCAATTTCAATGGTACCTGGGCGGAGTTTCATGAGATCCGGCCCTACTTTATAGGCTACAATGGCCTGGTAATTCCCTATCAGGATTACATGATGATTCCGGAAGGGACCGATTATGCAGTCGTGTATGGAAAGCCGTCCCTCTTCGGGACGCAGGACTCTGTGCGCCCCGTCATAGATGTGATTGCAGGAGGTCTGTCCGCGGAGAGCTTCACTCTAATAGATGATGAGCAAGCTGACCTGCAGGTGGCGGCTCTAGGCAGCGGCGGCATGGGCATGCCCCTCTCCGGAGGATACAAGGAATTTTACCTGGGAGTAAAAGTAGCAAAAAGCCAGGACCAGGGCTTTTCTTTGAAGGCTAGGTATCTGCAGCCCCAGGCAAGTGTTGGCAGCAAGGCCGGGGAAATCGCCGCGAAAAACAATCTCAGCTATTCCACAAAAGGCTCCGAGATAGAAATATCCGGACTTGTGGCCCGGGAAAATCTGCAGAATGTGCTGATGGCTCTTCTCGGGCCCTAGCGCAACCTTTTTACATATGGAGCTAATGGCTGATCTAATCTGAACCGTCTAAATCGTTTAGGCGTTTTTGCGATGAATGATGATGGGCAAGCAGCCCGGAAGGAGATTAAATTATGGCAAGACCAATATTCGTAAGATTTGATGTTCCAGCAGAGCTGGCCAGCATGTCTCTTGAAGCTCTCGAAATGGCTCGTGATACAGGCAGAATAAAGAAGGGAACCAACGAGGCCACCAAGGCCATCGAGCGCGGTGTGGCTCGCCTTGTTATTGTCGGCGAAGATGTTACCCCTCCTGAGATTGTGGCACATATTCCAGCTCTTTGCGAAGAGAAGAAGACTCCTTACATCTATGTCAAGAAGCAGAGCGAGCTTGGTGCCGCTGCCGGCCTTAGCGTAAAGAGCGCCGCTGCGGCAATCGTAGAGCCCGGAAAGGCAAAAGAGTTGCTTGATGAAATCGTCCAGAAAGTGGCAGCTTTGAAGTAGGTGATATCCGATGGAGGATGATAACGGAGTAGCGGCAGAGGTTATTGAGGTCATCGGCGTCACCGGCATGCATGGTGAGGCGATGCAGATCAAGTGCCGTATCCTGGAGGGCAACAACAAGGGCCGTATTATCACCAGGAATTGCATGGGACCCATCCGCATGGGCGATGTCCTGATGCTGCTCGAGACTGCCAGAGAAGCCAAGAAGCTTACCAGCAGGTGAAGATAGATGGAAATAAGAAAGTGTTCCTTTTGCAATAAGACCGTCGAGCCGGGCACTGGCAAGCTTTATGCTAAAAAGGATGGCACGGTCTTTTACTTTTGCTCAGCCAAGTGCGAGAATAACGTAGCTCTTGGTCGTGTAACAAGAAAAACCAAGTGGGCCAGAAAGGGGGCATAAGCCCTGGCGGAGTTAGAGCGAACCTTTGTCATGGTAAAGCCCGATGGTGTGCAGCGCGCTCTCATTGGCAAGATATTGCAGCGCATTGAGGAGAAAGGCTTCAAGATAGTGGCTATGAAGCTCGCTCTAATGCCTGTGGAGAAGGCCAAAGAGCACTACGTGGAGCACGTGGGCAAGAAGTTTTACCAGGATCTGGTAGATTTCATCACCTCTGGCCCCTCCGTCTCTATGGTGGTTGAGGGACGGGGCGCTATTGCGGCCATGAGGAAGATGAACGGCGCTACCAATCCGGTGGATGCCGTCTCTGGGACTATTAGAGGGGATCTGGCCATTGAGACCGGACGAAATGTGGTGCACGGCTCGGATTCGGCCGCATCCGCGGCTCGCGAGATAGCGCTGCATTTCAGCTCAGGCGAACTGGTGGCCTACAAGCGAATCGATGAAGCATGGCTCTACGAGTGAGACCCTGGCAGAAAGCATTTCTGCCTCCTCTCATCGGAGCCTTTAAATTCTTAAAATGAAATGTAATTTTTAGACTTACTTCTTCCAGGGCGCGACCAGTATGCAACAGAAGTCCAAAAAGGCCGGTAAAGCGAAAGACGATGATTCCAACCTCAGAACACCCATTGTAGTGGTGATGGGGCATGTGGACCACGGCAAAACCTCTCTTTTAGATAAGATCAGGGGAACGGCTGTTGCCAAAGGCGAAGCCGGACTCATTACCCAGCACATTGGAGCCACGGAGGTTCCGCTAAGCGTGATTCAGGAGTTTTGTGGATCGCATTTCGGCAAAGAGATGCAGATTCCCGGGCTGCTGTTCATCGACACGCCGGGGCATCATGCTTTCACCTCTATGCGGAGCAGAGGCGGCTCTCTGGCTGATTTAGCTGTGCTGATTGTGGACGTAAATGAGGGCTTCCAGCCCCAGACTATCGAGTCGCTGGCCATTCTCAAGCGTTTTAAGACTCCCTTTGTCGTCGCTGCCAACAAGATGGATCGCCTGGGCGGCTGGCATGCTGTAGCCAACGCTCCTTTTGCCAAGAGCATCAAGGCGCAAAATGCTAGAGTGACCGAGGTGCTGGATACAAAGATCTACGAGCTGGTGGGAGAGCTCTATAAGCGTGGATTTGACGGGGACAGGTATGATCGAATCCCCGACTTCACCAAAACGATTGGAATTGTGCCCATCAGTGCCATCACCGGTGAAGGAGTGCCCGATATTCTCATGATTTTAGTAGGGCTGGCGCAAAAATTTTTGAAGGATAATCTGAAGCTAACTGCTACCGGTCCTGGTGTGGGTACGATCTTAGAGGTAAAAGAGGAGAAGGGCCTGGGCACGACTTTAGACGTTATACTCTACAACGGCGAATTCAACTCGGGTGATACGGTAATTGTAGGCACGGCCAATGAGCCTATCGTCACAAAGATAAGAGCCCTGCTCAAGCCCAAGCCTCTGACGGAGATTCGAAGCGAGGAGCGATTTCTGCCGGTAAAGCATGTGGCGGCAGCATCTGGTGTGAAGATAGCGGCACCCAAATTGGAGAACGCTCTGGCAGGATCAAGTATTCGAGTGGTAACCTGTGTAGAAGAGGTGGAGGCCCTTTCCCTGGAGCTGAAATCGGAACTCGAGGCGGTGCGTATAGATGCTGAGAGCGAGGGCGTGATCCTAAAAGCAGATGCTATCGGCTCGCTGGAAGCGCTGGTGGGCGAGCTGAAGGCCAAGAATATAGCCATCCATCATGCTGATGTAGGGCCCATTTCCCGAAGGGATGTGATCCGCGCTTCGGCCATCAAAGATCCCCTGCTCTCTGCGATTTTGGCTTTCAATGTGGAAATCTTGCCTGATGCCATCAGCGAGATTCAGAAGACCAATGTGCCTGTATTTTGCAGCGATATCATCTACACCATTCTGGAGAACTATGAGCAGTGGACGGAGGAGCAGAAGATGCGCATAGAGCAGGAGCGGCTTGAGGCGGTTATCCGGCCCGGTGCCTTCCGTATTTTGCCGGACTGCGTCTTCCGTCAGTCCAGGCCGGCCATCGTAGGTGTGCAGATCATAGGTGGTGTGGTCCGAACCCACGTCAATTTGATGAGAGATGATGGTGCCAATGTGGGCGAGATTAGGGGCATCCAGGCTCGCAATGAAAACGTCGGCTCCGCGACCGTCGGGCAGGAAGTGGCCATATCCATCGACGGGCCTACAGTAGGCCGCCAGATCCATGAGGGCGATATCCTCTACGTCAATATTCCTGAGAAGCATGCTCGCATTGTGGAGCTGGAGCTGAAGCCAAAGCTGGCGGAGGACGAGCGCGAGGTGCTGGAGAATTTCCTGGAGATCAAGCGCAAGAAGGATCCCTTCTGGGGAAGATAATCGAAAAGGCATATCTTAAAAAAAAGTGGATTTCTGCCTATTTTTTGGATCTGACAACCAGCACTGGCCGCTGTCCCATCCTGGCCACATCAGATACTACGCTGCCAATAGTGGCTTCATCCAGCCAGCCCTTGCCATGAGAGCCCAACGCAATCAAGGAAGCGTCCTCAACTTCCGCTACTGCAAGGATCCTATCAACAACTCCACCTACTGTTGCCATGTGAGAGGATGCTACCTTAACCATGCCGCCTGAGCCATAAGTTCTCTGCTCTTCGGCAGTCGCGGATACTGCGAGTGCCCTGGCGCTAATTCCGGCTGCAGCCAGATCTGCCTTCATCACCTCAAGCTTTTCGTGCGCATCCTTTAAAGCGGCCTCCACATGGGATTGATTTTCGCCCTTAGCCACCACGCTCAGCAGCAGCACATTATTTGTAAGTTTTGCCGCTTTTATTTTTTCGATGGCTGCATTTCCGGCAGGAGAGAAATCGGTGGGCGCCAAGACTCTCTCGAAAATGCGCGAGCAGAATTTGCCCATTTCCTCCTTTTCCTCGTCCAAGGTCTTGTAGCGCATGATGAGAAGATCCTTATTGCCATAGCGAAGAACGCCGCTGGAGATGCTGCCTAAGAGCAGGCCCTGCCAGATGCTTCTTCCCCTCGCTCCCATCACAACGAGCGAGACATTTTCCTCCTTGGCTACACGCTCTATTACCACGTGTTCTGGAGTCTCTTCTGCGATCTCCGCTCTCACCTTGACACTTAGATTTGCGTCTTGCAGGACCTTTTTGGGGGCTTCCATTTGATTTTCCGCTTGCTTGAGATCATCGCCGGGAGACCAGACACGGGCGAGAGGATCTTTGGGTAAAACATGCAGGAGAACGACCTCTTTTACGCCGGGTATTTCTCCAACGCATTCAATTAATTTCTCTGCATGTTTAGAGAAATCCGTAGCTATCAAGATCTTTTCGTACATAAAATTTCACCTAACCCTTAGCATATTGCTAATAATAGTATTTATAGATTGCATTCCGAAAAAGACAAAATATCAGACCCATTGCCAATTTTATATATTATTCGTGATAGATTTTAGCGGACCGGTGAGGCGACACAAAAATTATTAAAGCCAAGAGCTGGACCATAAAGTCCTGAATTCTCCGGGTAAAAGGTGTTTGAAATCGCGCTTGATGAGATCATAATTCCACTGCTGGCCGTCGGGCTGGCCGAGATGGGCGACAAGACTCAGCTCTCCATCCTGCTGCTCTCTTCCTGGACCCGAGAATACTTCCGTCTTCTTGCTTATCGGCCTGCTTTCCTGCTTTCAGTCGACACATAGTCTGCGTTTACCTACATCCTTTGAAATACTAAATAAAGGTGGCAAGCGCTTCGTGACTTTTTCAATTCGAAAAATGCTATCTAAATAAAATTATGAGAAGAACGGATCAAAGGATTATCTCAATGTCCAGCTCTTCTGCCAGCTCTTTGTAGCGGTTCCTGATAGTAACCTCAGTCACACCTGCCACATCAGCTACCTCGCGCTGCGTCCTTCGGTCTCCGCAGAGGATGGAGGCGATGTAGATTGCGGCTGCGGCCACGCCCGTGGGCCCGCGCCCGCTGGTGAGCTCCTTCTCTGCTGCCTGGCGCAGGATCTCGATTCCCTTGGCCTGTACCTCGCCCTTCAGATTCAGACCGGAGCAGAAGCGGGGTATGTAGTCAATGGGGCTTGTCGGCATGAGCTTGAGTGCCAGCTCGCGGGAGACAAATCTGTAGGTCCTGCCGATCTCCTTTCGAGAGACCCTGGAAACCTCAGCAATCTCGTCCAGTGTGCGGGGCACGTTGCACTGCCGGCAAGCGGCATAGAGCGCTGCTGCGGCCACGCCCTCGATGCTCCGCCCGCGGATGAGGTTCTTGTCCACGGCTTTTCTGTAGACAACGGCCGCCGTCTCTCGCACGTTTCTGGAAAGACCCAGGGCAGACGCCATCCTATCCAATTCAGAGAGCGCGAAGGCCAGGTTTCTCTCTGTGGCATTGCTAACCCTGATGCGGCGTTGCCACTTTCTCAGCCGGTACAGTTGGGCACGGTTTTTGGAGGAGATGGTCTTGCCGTAGGAGTCTCTGTTCCTCCAGTCGATCATGGTGGAGAGGCCCTTGTCGTGGATGGTGTAGGTCATGGGCGCTCCTACTCTGGACCTCTTCATGCGCTGGTCGTGGTCGAAGGCTCTCCACTCCGGCCCCTGGTCGATGAAATTCTCGTCGATTACCAGACCGCAATCAGAGCAGACCAGCTCTGCGCGCTCATAGTCGCGCACGAGGGTGTGGCTCTTGCACTCCGGACACTCTACCGTGAACTTCTCGAACTCGTCTACCTTCTCTTTCTCGCGCTTGAGCCGGGTCCTTTCCTTGAGCTTTTCCGGCTCTACCCTCTCTATCTCTCTCAGCTTCTCAATCTCTTCCACTTGCTATCTCTCCCCGGCGCCTCGTCGATATAGAGCTTCTTTCCGACGTGGGCAGCGGCATCTACACCTCTATTTGGTCGAACGATGATGTACGGATGATTAATGGGGCCGAATATATCGAAAACCTTTCCGACTCTGGTCCTCTTCTGATCTACAACCCAGGAATTAGTTCTGGGGATATTGGTCTCGCTTCCAACAATCTGCTCGCTTTGGAGAATCAATTTATTCTGTACAACATGAAGAGCGGTGCCTAATCTCTTCAAGAGGCCACCTCATCTATATAGATGCAGAACTGATATTTAAGCCTTCCGAAAACCATTTATAAATGTCCCTCGCAGGGGGGGAGGTGCCTAAAGGTTTATCATCCCATGCCGGCAACCTATTATGTAATGTTCGAACAGCTTCCAACCGTACCCACATCAGAAGAGCTTTTAAATAAGTCCTTTAGGCGTGCCTCTCGCGCCACAGATGACGAGTCCATGGTGCAAAACGCCGGCAACATTCTCTCCGACAATCTCAGCAACCTGATCAAGAAATTCCCCTCATTTGAGAATCTGCCGCCTTTCTACAGAGAGATGGCAGACATAATCGCAGGCGTGGATCGCATCCGCATCAGCCTGTCTCGCCTGGGTTGGGCTTCCCGACAGATAAGACTGATCTCAAAAGAGTATGTAGGCAATATTAGAAGGTCTCGAGGTCTGGACACCAGTCCTGCCCGAAAGTCAGCCTTTGGGCGCTACTCTTCGGTCATGAGGTCCATTGAGAAGGATCTGCTATTCTTGAATGAAGCTCGCAACCTGCTGCGCAAGATGCCGACCATAGACCCGGCGGTGCCGACCATTCTCATCGCCGGCTACCCCAATGTGGGCAAGTCAAGCTTCATTGTGCGAGTCACTGGAGCCCGGCCCGAGATCGCCATGTATCCATTCACCACGCGGGGAATCTTTGTAGGCCACTTCATGCGGGGAGATCAAAAGTATCAGGTCGTGGATACGCCGGGACTGCTTGACCGACCGATGGAAGAGAGAAATGAGATTGAGCGGCAGACGGTAGCCGCCTTGAGCCATCTGCAGGGAGTCGTTCTCTTTATCCTGGACCCCAGTGAGCACTGCGGCTATCTTATCGATTCGCAGCTGTCTCTGGCCGAGGATCTCAAGAACTGGCTAACGCTGCCCGTTCTGGTTGTGGCCAATAAGGCAGACATATTGAGATTTGGAGAAGACAAAGATATGCTGAACATGTCCACCGAGACCGGTCAGGGCGTAAATGAGGTGCTGGATCAGCTAGTCTGTCTGCTTGATGCCATGCCGCGCTATGTTGCTCCGGATCCTGATCAGAATGAAGAACCTATGGTTCCCAGCCGGAGAACGTGAAGCCGCTCGAAAAAGCATCCCTCGTCGGCCACAACCTCTACCGTAAACCCGGCAGCCTTCGCCGTCTCCTGTACTTCTGTGAGCCCGGTCAGGCTGGATATGAGCAGCAGTGCTCTACCGCCGGGCCGCAGATGCTCGGCCAGACCCTCGATAAATCGATCCACCGTCTGCCGGCCGCTCTCGCCCCCGTCCAGGGCGTAGTCTATCCATTGACCGGTTCTCTCTTTTGGCTCGGTGGGCAGATATGGTGCGTTGAAGAGTATCAGGTCGAACTTTCCTTTGATTCCCCTGAATAGATCAGCTCTTATGACCTCGATTCCCCTGGCTCTGGCCGCCCGGACTGCATGGGGATTTATGTCCGTGGCTATGAGGCGTGTGACCTTCGCCACCAGCTCCTGAGAGATAAAGCCGCTGCCGCAGCCAATCTCCAGGGCCTGGGTCTTCTGGCCTGGCCTCGGATTGTGCGGCTCTTAGGAGGAGATAGGTATCCTCGGCTGGCTGGTAGACTTCTTCATTATTGATTGGGGCAGTGGAGGTCATGATGGTATGCTCATTTTGCCAGGGGGAAAATAAACCTTGGCTTTTCGTTATTTGCAGCGACTTAATCGAGACAATTCGCAATCAAGATCCGAGATACTCTTTGCGTACTCTGTAAACTCTGTGGCTCTTTGGTTGGATAGTAGTTGTCATTGATTAGATAAGATCCCAAGGGTTACGGTTTGCTACCACAAAGCGCATGGAGGACGGCCAGGAAGTTAATTTCGAGCATATTGAATCGTATGTATTCTCCTGCCATTCATTTAGCAGTAATCCTATGAATATTCAAGTGTGAAGTCCCAAAAAAAAGTTCTATCACCATTAAGTATATTAGATGGGACGCTCCAATATTTTGGAGAGGTGGTACAAAGGAAGAATAAAAAATTTATTCCTTGACGCAATGGATTTTCTGTAATAGATGCAATTGCGACGCGAGTATACATCCCACTTATGCTATCGTTAAGTCGGTTAGTCTAATGATGAATTGTAGCTTTTTATACCTAACAGATACCCTTGCAGGCGTTTGGCAAATACAGGATATGTGGTGGAGGCGAGATTCCATGAACCTGAAAATAAAAATTGCACTGGCCACGGCCTTGCTATATCTGCTGATGGCCGCTCCGGGGCTTGCTGTAGTAGTTGTGAAGAGACTGACCTTTTAGTAAAGTGATCGTATAGTAGTTCCTGGAGCATATCAGCTCCTGCAACTTTTTTTTTGGATATTATGAATTTGTAAATGTAAAAATAGTGACAAAGAACGAAATTTAGATTCGCCTGAATTCAGGCGGAACCTGCTGATCTCTTCCCTTCCAGCTCCTGCAACTGGAGCACCCTCATCTGTACAACATCCATGGCATCCTCGAATAGCTTGCGATCGATCTCAATGCCGAAGAATTTCTTTAGCTTCTCCGGCGGGGTCATGGTGCTTCCGGCGGAGAGATAGGCCATGTAATTTTCATTAAACTTTTCCTGATCTTCCTTATACATCTTGAATAAAGATAGAGTCACGGCTTTAGACAGGGCATAGCTGAAGGTGTAGTAGTTGTTGGTGAGGTAGATGTGGCTGATGTAGGTCCACTGGGCACTGTCCTCAGGATAATAATCTACCAAACCGCTTCGGTAATCCTTGGATAAGTTGGTCCAGAGCAGGTTAAGGTCGCTGCCGCTCACATTTGCTTTTTGGCGGCAAAGCTCGTGTGCCTTGTTCTCAAACTCGGTGATCATGGGCTGGAAGGTGAAGTAGTTCTCATAATCACTGAGGGTTTCGGCTAGAATTGCCAGGGCCGTATCCTGGTCGTAGTTTTTCAGGGCATAGTCCACAAAGAGCTCCTCATTGAAGGTTGAGGGGATCTCCATCTCGTACTCGGTGCCGGCACAATAAAGGTAATCCACATTATTGCCCATCAGGTAGAAGTTGATGGCATGACCCATCTCATGAGTAAGGGTCTTCTGGTCTTGCATCAAACCTTTGTAGTTCATGAATATCAAAGCAGGACGCTGCAATGCACACATATCCTGGCAGTAGCCTCCCGGCTGCTTTCCGCCTTCGGGGTTGGGGTAAACATCCATTGAGCCGCTGGTTGTTGTCCTTACAAATATGTCCTGGAAGGCCGGATCCATTGCCGCATAAGAGGCAGATATGTTAGCCAGCGTCTCCTCGTAGCCGTATTTCTTGTCGGGATTTTCCAGCAATTGAAGCGCCAGGTCATAAGGCTTAAGGGGCGACAGATTCATCCTTGTCTTTCGAAACTCGTAATAACCATCAAAGTCTCCCTTGCGCTCCTTGAAGACCTGGTTCATCGTCTCTACCTGCTCTTTGGTGAGATAGGTCTCGAACATCTTGGCGTCGTAAGAGTCGGAGTAATTCAGCTCTCGGGCGAGCAGGTCGTCTAGTCTTGATTTATTGCCGTAGATCTCGCACATTTTATCCGATTCGTTGATGAGATGGTAGAATCGTTTGTCGTACCCCATTTTTCGGTTGTTTCGGTTGCTGTCCGTAGAGAGTAGTTCCGAGTAGGTTTGAGAATTTATGGCCAGCTCTCTTCCGTCCTCTAAAGTGATATTTCCAGCAACTGTAACATTATTGGTTACCGTCTTTTCCGCTTCGGTATTGATCTTCATAAGCTGGTTGGAGATGTCAGCCAGATAGGCGGCATGCGTCTCATTTCTGGGCCGGTGATCTCTGTAGCGCTGGTAGCTGTTCTCCAGGTATGCTCTGTACTTTTCCAGGCCCGGCTGCTCTGAAAATAGCCTGTCCCATTCGGCTGGAGAGAGAGACTTGAGCAATATTTCGGCGAAGGATGTGGCCTTGGCATGCTCCGTGTATAAATTCTGTACGTCGGAGACGAATTTCTCGAAGAATTTGTCGTTGACATTCAGGCTATTTTGGGCATAAGCATATGCCATAACGACGCTTAAATTCCTGCTGAAGTTCTTATTCGCCTCGACATATTCCAGCAAAACCTTTCCTGTGAGGTTTTTGAACAGGGGGCGAAATGTCGCATTTATCTCCTGAGACATTTTTTGCTGCCCTTCGAATTCTGCGGTTGCCGTCTCTTTATCTTTAAATAGGTTTGACAAATCCCAGGAAGTGGTAATCTCACTTCGATTCAGTCCGTCCATCCCCTTTTCAGGAGATGCGGCTAGGCTTGAACCACTAATTAAAAGCATAATTGCAATGAACATGGCCGTTATTAAAAATCCTTCTGCCGATTTAATCACTTTTCCACCTCGAATGTCATACAAATTGACCCTCCTATATAAATAATTGAGTCTGATTGTTTGTGATGGTTGGACAATGAAATATAAATAGAAAAAGCGGAGTCTGTATGTTTCGTAGGGTAAGGGTTGAGACAAAAGTAGAGGATAAATGATGAACAAATTTCCAATAGTTGCACTGGTCCTGCTCATGGCAGGAATGGCTCTGGTCTTGAACTCCGCCGGCATTTCCTGCCCTTTTGCCGGAGATAACAGCACTTGCCAGGTAAACGGAAACTGCACCGGAAACTGTAGCGTGAATGGCAGCGGAAACTGCACCTGCCCCAATGGTGCAGTCTGCGCTCAAAATAACTCCACTGAAGAGAATTGCTCCGCACTGGGGTCTTGTCCTGTGAAGGCCCCATCCACGGGAAATGGCTGCTGTTCAGGACGCTGAATCGAGATGCTGATCGAGGCCGTTCTCGATCAAATCGATAGACTTTTATGGACGATTGCATTCTTGATGAGGAAAGGTGATCCGGCTTGATGGGAATCAATGAAATGGGATTCGAGGTCTTCGAGGAGATGCTCGATTATGCAGACGAGTTGCAAATCGAGGTCCAAGAACTTGATAATGGTACTGTTGTGGCCGATGCAGGCGTGAAGGCCCATGGTGGCTACGGTGCAGGCGTCTACCTCTCTCGCCTCTGTATGGCAGACCTGGCGGAAATTCAGCTTACGCCCTTCGATATCAAAGGCGTTTTATTGCCGGGCATTCAGGTGGCGACAGACCATCCCGTCGTATCCTGCATGGCCTCTCAGTGCGCCATGTGGCAGATCAAGGCTAACAAGTACTTCGCCATGGGAAGCGGTCCAGCGCGCGTGCTGGCCAGAAAGACCCGCGACCTCTACGAGAAGATCGGCTTCGAGGAGTCCTCAGATGTGGCAGTCATTGTCCTGGAGTCAAACAAGCTGCCGGACGAAACAGTCTCCGCCCTCATTGCCGAAAAGTGCGGCATCGATCCAGCTGACCTGAGAATTGCCATTGCGCCCACGGACAGCATTGCCGGGCTGGTGCAGGTCTCGGCGCGTGTAGTCGAGACAGGTCTGCATAAGCTCTTTACCATGGGCTTTGACATAAACACCATCAAGTGCGGCTGGGGCCGGGCGCCCATCTCGCCCATAACCGGTGACGCTACCATGTGTATGGGCTCCTCTAACGACGCCATAATTTACGGTGGGGAGACTTACTACACACTGGAATACGAGAACCTGGAAGAGCTACAGCAATATCTGAAAGGCATGCCGTCTCAGGCCTCACGAGATTGGGGGGCACCCTTCTACAAGACCTTCAAGGCGGCAGGCTTTGACTTCTTCAAGGTGGATCACAATGTCTTTGCCCCGGCCAAAGTAGTCATGAACGAGATTAAGTCGAGGCGCACTTTTGTAAGCGGCAAGGTCAACCTGGACGTATTGGCTGAGTCCTTCAATCTGCAGAGCTTAGATGCAGCTTGTTGAGGTTTCGGTTAGGGCTTTCTGCCAATTCCCTTTTCTTTTAAAAATGTCTAAATCCGGGATAAGCTAGATAAGCTCGCGATAACATTTAAGGAGATTGAAATGAAATCCCCAGAGTGCGACCTCAAGGGCCATGGACAGTGCCGCGGCCCTATCTGCCAACGTGGCATAAGCCTCAATCACATGTGCGACCTGCACATCAAGCTTCAATCATACTGGACTGAACATAATCCTGGCAAGAAACTTAACGATTGGCTGGATGGACTGGCAAATGCGGAGATTGAGGAGGCATTAAGGAAGGCTCCAACCCGTGGAAAGCACTGGATGGTTGTCGATATGCCATCCAGCGAAGAGTAAGCTATTCGGGCTATAATTATCATATGCCACTGGGGGGATTAGAAAAAATTTGGTTCCTCTCTATTTCATGTCGGTGTGGCAGGAGCGAAAACCCTCCTTGAGGCCAACTATACTATCTGGGATAAACGAAATAGCAGCCTTGCTTGCTGATTTTCATTTATCTGCATTGGATCTCGTTTGATGCTAACTTGAAGTTAACCACGTAAAATAGCGAAGAGCCAAAAATTTTCTCATATAGTGATTTTTTACCTTTTTACCCATTTGCCTTATTTCGTTGTTTATTGAATTTTACATTAAGCAATCTAACCATATTGGCTTTTTTTAACTAATATCTTTTCCATTAAATGCAGTAATTTGTGTTTTCATCCACAATTTAACCGATGCATTTATTAACCGGAAATCAAACTGTGAGAAGGAATGCAGTACTGAAACGGAGGTGATAATCAATGGATATTATGTCCCAAATATATGCGATCATAATCTTTGGAGCGATGGTTGTCTTATTGCCATGGGGTTTGAATAAATGGTCCGACTCCAAGTCTGGTGTAAGGTAGGCATTTGCGCATGATTTGGTCCTGGAGCTGCCAGGACTTCTGTGTTTTTGCGTTTTTTTGGATAGGAAATCGCCATTTCAAGAGAAAAAACACATAGCAGGAAATTTCTTAAGTAGTTATTCTATCAATACAATGACTGAACCTTGCCCTTCAGAGGCAAGCGTATGGATTAACAGGGGCTAAGGTAAGTGCGTTAAGAAAACATTGGATTTCAAATCAGTCATAGCCAGGGAAATACTCCTTGCGAGCCTGTTTCTCTGGGATGCTCATCTCCTTAAGTAGGAGAAGCATGGAATCTACCATCTTTCCCGGGCCACTGGAATAGAATGTCCAATCGGCATAATTGGGAAGGAGCTCCTTAATCATATTGGCATCGATTCTGCCGATCCGGCCTTTCCAGGAAGGACCAGGGCGAGTCAGGGTATTAATGATAGTAAGATTCGGATTTTTCGCCTTGAGGGCCTCGAATTCATCTTTGAAGGGAATATCATCCTCCTGCCTGTTGGAGTAAAACAGGAAAATGTCAGTCGCCAGGCCCTTGTCTGTGCAGTATTTTATTATGCTCCGCAGAGGCGTTATGCCTATTCCACCGGAGAGCATGGCGATCTTCTCGTGCTCTTCGTTGAAGGTGAAATTGCCATAGGGTCCGGAAAACCTGATATTATCTCCCTTTTTTAGGGAAAGGAGGGCATTGGAGAACTCATGTCCGGTAAGCCTTTTGGTGACCTGCAGAAAATCCTCAGTAGGGCTGCTGGAGAGGCTGAGCGGCTTTTCGATTTCACCCTGCATGCCATTAAGCTTTAGAATTATGAACTGACCGGGAAGGTAATCAAATCCCGGGGGCCGGCAAAACCGAATTGATCTGGATGACCCAGTGTTTTGCATTGTCTCAATTACTTGTGTCTCAAATTGCGGCTTCATGGCAGGAACCTTTTTTTTTCTGTCTCATTTTTTTCTGTCTCATCTTGCTTGGGGGGCACAGTTGCAAGTGATAGTAGTAGGGTACATATCACATCATTTACTTTCTTAAGCCTTCCGTTCGCTGGTCAGAATAATGAATGCCTTTAACGAGTGCTCAAAAGAGTATGAATTCGTAATTTTCATGGAAATTCAACTCGCGGGGTTAAGGGGTCAAGGAGTCCCCATCCTTTAGGGTGGGGAGGAATTGGACCCCTTACATGATTACTTTCACCTACATCAGATTGATATAGTATCAGGTGAATGCACTTAATCATGCAGCTCACAAAAACCATTATCCTGAAACTTGATTCGCTAGATAACGATCTAGCCGAGCTGCTAAAAGCTTTCTCCCAAGGCATGAATTACGCATCTCAATTCGTGTTTGACATCGGCAAGCCCATCGGGAGCGGCCAGATCCAAAAAACCACTTACAGGCATCTACGAAACAATCTTAACCTGAAATCTCAGATGGCTTGTAACGTAGCTCGCCAGGTGTCGGGAGCTTACAAAACGCTGCAAAGTCAGATCGACAAAAAGGAATCTGAATGGCAACTCCTAGATTTCGATCCAACCTCGGCCACATTCTCGTTTGAACGCGATTTCACGTTATCCAGGGACACCCTGAGCATAACCACATTGGCGGGACGCAAAAGATACAAGCTCCTGAATTACGAGTATGCAAAAAGATACCTAGACGGATCTTGGAAATATCTGGCATCCAAACTTTGTTTACACCAAGACGGAGCTTACTTTTTCCATCTGGCATGTGAGACGGATATTCCAGACAAGAATATAGTTGATGCAACTACCTTCATGGGCGTTGATGTCGGCATAAATTGTCTAGCTGTTGCCTCGACGACTGACAAGGAATGCAAATTCTTTGCAGGCGGCGAGATTAAGAATCATCGTAACATCAGATCCAAGGAACGCCGGAGACTTCAGAAGGCAGGCGGTCGCTATTTGGGCACTCGATCCTCTATGAGAACGCTTAGAAAAATCGCAGGTCGAGAGACACGGTTTATGACTGCCATGAATCATAATGTATCTAAAAAACTTGTTCAGTTCGCAACGCAAAATGAAGTCTCCGTAATCGGTATGGAAGATTTGACAGGCATCAGGAAGAGAACGGAAAGCAAAGTATCCAAAGAGTTCAGGTATGAGCATAGCAGTTGGGCATTTAGACAGCTACAAGGTTTTGTGGAATACAAAGCCAAAGAAGCCGGGATAGCTGTAATCTACGTGAATCCTGAATTTACTTCCCAAACCTGCCCAAGATGTAACCACATCAGCCGAAATAACCGGAAGGGCATAGCCTTCCGATGCGAAAAATGCGGTTATGAGGCCCATGCCGATAGAGTTGGTGCATTGAATATTGAGCACCGAACACGAGACTTGAGGTATATCCTTGAGTCTCAGGGCGGTTTAGTCAGCCCGCCAGACGCGACACGACTTTTTACGTAGTCGCAAGCCACGTCCTTCAGGGCGTGGTAGTTGACGTCTTAGCCAGTACAATCTCCATCGAAGACACATTCACCGTCTTGCCGTCCTCACTCTGGATGGCCTCCGTGCCGATGGTTATGTTTTTTACAATGATATTGAGCATAAATCGATTCCTGGTGATCTCAGCCGCATCCACTGCCCGGGAGATGGCACGTCCTCTGGCCTTCAGTGTTACTGTGGAGACCGGCTTGTTGAACTGGGTCATTACGGCAAGAACGTAGTTCATGACTGGTTTGTCACCGACGAAAATTACGGCATTGTCTTCCATAGCACCGCCCTTCCTTTTGCTTTTCTTGGGCAGGTTATTAACCCTTTCTCTCTAATATATCGGCGAAGGCAAAATTGGGCTTGACCGCATCAATCTTCACTCGCAGTTTCTCGCCCAGCTGCGCTTTGCGCACAATGATCGCGAAGCCTTCTACGATGGCTACACCATCTCCCGATTTGCCCAAATACTCGATCTGCACGTCCAGCATATCGCCTCTCCTCACCGGGCTGGTGAGCAGCTTTTTGGCCACGACGTAGGTCTCTGCGCTCTCCTTTCTGGATGCAAGCGGCGAATGAGCGTGAACGGATGAAAACTCCTTTCGGACCTCGTTTAAATAGTCCAGGAACATGTCACCCTGGAAGACCTTGACAACGAAATTTCCCCGCGGCCGCAGCAGCTTCTTGGCCATTTTAAGCGCCGAGCGGGCTAAGTCGACGGAGACGGCATGATCCCTGTGCCAGGCACCGGTAAGGTTTGGTGCAGCATCGCAGATCACCACATCAGCATCCCCACCCAGGGCCTCCTTTACCAGATCTACAGTGCTCTCACTGGTTATGTCCGCCTGGAAGGTTTTCACGCCGGGGATGGGCGCGATGCCCTCCAGGTCCACGCCCACGATTTTGCCCCCAGAAAGCTTGGCCGCCACCTGCAGCCAGCCGCCGGGCGCAGCACCCAGGTCAACCACGCTGTCCCCTCGCTTGATGATGTTAAACTTCTCATTTACCTGTAGCAGCTTATAGGCGGAGCGGGCTCTATAACCCTCTTGCTTTGCCAGACGGTAATAGTAATCTTTCTGATCTCGGGCCATTGTGTTTAATAAAATCGCAGAGGGATATAAGTGTATTTCGAGAAGCTTAAGTATCTGGTCGCAGATGGGATAAGTTAACGCTGCAAAGTGAGTCCAATGAACAGGAACCTCTTACTGGATGCAATCTCTGGCAGAGAGACCTCAGTTATCGATGAAGTGGCTGATGCAGAAGGAGTGAAGCCCAATTTTCTGCAAAGACAAATCGCCTCCGGACGCATCGTTGTAATGCAGCGAGATGGAAAGCCCTCTTTAGGCATAGGTGAAGGTCTGAAGACAAAGATCAATGCCAACATCGGGACCTCTGCCGAAGTTTTTGATCCTGATATTGAGGTCGAGAAGGCAAGGATTGCAGAAAAATACGGAGCGGATACTATCTCCGATCTGTCAATGGGCGGAGATATCGATGCGATAAGACTGAAAATATTGGTTGAGACAACCGTGCCAATAACTACCGTGCCGATATACCAAACAGTTGTCGAGAAGGGCTCTTTTCAGGACATAACCGAGCAAGATCTTATCCGGATGATCAAAAAGCATGTTAGCATGGGGATTTCGTCCATAGTCGTCCATGCAGGCTTCACCCTTGAGATGCTGGAGAAGCTTCAAAGCTCGAAGAGGATAATGGGCATGGTATCCAAAGGCGGGTCCTTTACATCGGCATGGATGCTGCAAAACAGCAGGGAGAATCCATTTATGTCCCATTTTGACGAGATATGCAAGGCACTCTCCGAAAAGGACGTAGTGCTTTCTCTCGGAAACACCATGAGGAGTGGATGTATCCACGACCAAATGGATGGGCCTCAAGAGATGGAGATAGAGATGAACGCGAGGCTGGCCAGGAGAGCGAATGAGCTGGGTGTTCAGGTCATCGTCGAAGGGATGGGCGGGCATGTCAGCCCTGAGAAGATAGCGGCCTACGTCGCCTATTACAAGAGGATGACCGATCACCGGCCTCTGTTCGTCGCGGGCCCCCTTCCACTCGATATTGGCGTAGGGTATGACCATATCTCGGGGTGTGTTGGCGGGTCTCTTGCTGCCGGGGCAGGAGCAGATTACCTATGTTATATCACACCATCCGAACACCTGGCTCTTCCCAATGTTGCCCAGGTAAGGGAAGGGGTTGTAGCCTTCAAAATAGCAGCTCATGTGGGGGATACCTTGAAGTACGGTCCAAGATCCGAAGACAAAATTCTAGCCGGTTGCAGAAGGGCGAGGGATTGGGAGGGGCAGTTCACGGCTGCCATCGATGGCGATAGAGCCAGGGAGATCCACCACCAGGATAAGGCAGAGGCCTGCTCTATGTGCGGAAAGTACTGTGCGATACTCATTATGGAAGAATACCTAAAATAACGATTTCGCATCCATTCGAGCAATGGCATTCGACCATAGCTTTATATATTGTTTATCAAATTAACGATAGCGAGAGAGGAAGGGCGGCTGCCGCTGGCCAACTCTGGCCGGTGTGGAAAGTCCCCCCACCACTGGACACACAGACATCCCCTAAAGGATGTGGGGCGAGAGCTCCGGCTCTGGCACAGAAACGAGACCGCTCCGCGTTAAAGCGATGATGCCGCGAGGCTGAGGTCGCGCGGGAAGCGGATGAAACGGCGAAACCCTGTGGGTGCAAGCCAAAATAGAGCTGAAATCACGGACGTCCAGCCAAGCTCGGGTATGGCGCTAAGCTGAATGCCGTCAAAGAACAGAAGGGGGCTTACTCTCCTCACTCGCTAAAATTTCATCTTGTCCAGTCAAACGACGGCGGCACCAAACATGCCACTTCGCTTGCAGCGGGGTGCGCCGCCGTAATTTGAATGATCGAGGTTTTTTGGGCGCTAAGATGACCTTTGAGGCAGAGGTATGACATCGATCGATAAGCTCTTACTTGGGTATGTAATGCTACAGGTTAGCTCTAGCTCAGGACCGAGCATGCGTGGACAGGTATTCTGCATGTCTTTGCCCGTAATAGTAATATTATATGATTAGAACTTATGTTAGTCATACTGTGGACCCTTGGCCTTTACCCGTGTGCTTTTTGATTTAAGATGATTCTTGCATCATTCCAAAGAGAGTGCACCAAATTCTCGCGATTTTTTGCGGGAACTTATCTGATTTTAAACCACGTTTTGTGTAATTAGCTGTGATTCGCTCTTCGGGAAGTTTTAAATAATATTGGCAATCATAGTGGGAAATCCGACGAAAGGTCGTCTCCACTATGTGTTTTAGATCATGGGGTAAAAAATGGTGAGACAAGGGAAGGACATATCACATTCACAAGCACATTCCAAGATAAAGATAGGATCTGAACCTGATTTTGCCAATATTATGAATACAGTTGGGCAGGAGGGTCAACTGAATTTTTTGCAACAAATGATCGATGTTATCCCAAATCCCATCTTTTTCAAGGACACAAAAGGGGTTTACCGAGGGTGTAACACGGCTTTTGAGTCCTTTACGGGTCTAAGCAAAGAGATTATGGTTGGCAAGACTGTTTATGAGGCATACCCTAAAGATCTGGCCGATATATATTGCAGAGAGGATAATTCTCTGTTCCAGAATCTCGGGGTACAGATATACGAGACTGCGATTATCCACGCAGACGGCAATAGACGAAATGTGATGTTAAACAAAGCCCCCCTTTTCGACACTAGAGGCCGCTTAGCTGGCCTGGTGGGGGTCATCCTGGACATTACCGAGCGCAAGAAGGCTGAGGAAAAGCAGAAAGAATCAGAAGACTATCTGAATAAGATAATCAACTCCATGGGCGACCCAATATTTGTCAAGAACAGGAACCACAGATTCGTACTCGTCAATGATGCCATGTGCAACCTGATGGGGCATCTCCGTGAAGAGATCATAGGTCGTACAGATCACGATTTCTTCTCAAAGGATCAGGCCGATGTCTTTTTAGAAAAGGACGAGATGGTCTTCGAATCAGGTGAAGAGAACATTAATGATGAGAAGATCACAGACTCTCAGAGTACGATCCGCGATATCACAACTAAGAAGACGCTTTATACGGATAACGCCGGAAATCAGTTCATAGTGGGTATGATCAGGGACATTTCCGATCGAAAGCAAGCTGAGGACGCGCTGCGAGAAACTCGCAACTACCTGGAGAGCCTGTTCAATCATGCCAATGGACCCATCATCGTCTGGGACACCTCTTTCAGAATCACAAGGTTCAATCATGCCTTTGAGCGTTTAATAGGGCACAGAGCAGAGGAGGTCACCGGCCAGAGACTTGATATCCTCTTCCCAGAATCAAGCCGCGACAAATCTATTGGTAAGATCGAGCGCACCCTGGCTGGTGAGTATTGGGTGTCTGTGGAGGTTCCGATACTTCACAACGATGGATCGATCAGAATTGTGCTCTGGAACTCAGCGAACATTTATGCAGATGATGGCAAGACGCACTTATCAACCATGGCCCAGGGTACGGACATCACCGAACGCAAGCTTGCAGAGGAAGATCTCAGAAGAAGCCAAGAAAAATATCATAATATCTTTGAAAACTCCATACTCGGTTTATATCAGAGCATACCCGAAGGCAGATACCTGAGCGTAAATCCTGCCTTTGCACGGCTCTTTGGATACAGCTGCCCGGAAGAGATGATTGCTTGCGTTACTGATATAGGACCGCAGCTCTATGCCAACCCCGAGGACAGACAGCGAGCAATAAAGCAGCTTATTGAGCAAGGCTTCCTGGAAGGATTCGAACTTGAAGTGCAGCGAAGAGATGGCACTAAGTTCTGGGTCTCCATGAACACCAGGATAGTGCAAGATGACAATGGATTGCACTATGATGGTACTGTTGAGGATATTACCAAGCGCAAGCGAGCGGAAGAGATGCTCTTAGCATCCAAGGAAGCCGCGGAGGCCGCGACAAAATCCAAATCAGTATTCCTCGCAAATATGAGCCATGAGATCCGCACGCCCATGAACGCAGTTATAGGATTGACTGGATTTCTGCTTAACTCAGACCTCGATCCTGATAAGAGGGAGTGCGTTGAGATCATACACAGCAGTGGTGATGCTCTGCTCGCTATCATCAATGACATTCTGGACTACTCAAAGATCGAAGAGGGCAAAGAAGAGTTGAAGAGACAGCCCTTCAACCTGAGTGATTGTATTGAAGGCTCTATGGATCTAGTAGCATCGAAGGCGCGAGAGAAGAAACTTGATCTCACCTGCAAGTTAGATGATAATGTGCCGGAGAATCTGATGGGCGATGTCACAAGGCTCCGCCAGATCCTGGTCAATCTGCTAAGCAATGCCGTCAAGTTCACAGATGCAGGCAAAGTATCAATCACAGTGACCTTGACGCAGGAAGATGACCGTAATGAAATATGCTTCACAGTCAGAGATACAGGCATTGGCATCCCTGCTGAGAGAATGGACTGTCTATTCCATTCCTTCAGTCAAGTCGATATGTCCAATACTCGCAAATATGGCGGAACAGGCCTTGGTCTGGCCATAAGCAAACGGCTCGTGGAAATGATGGGGGGAAATATATGGGCAGAGAGCGAGTTTGGAATAGGCTCAACATTCCACTTTGCAATTATGGCAGACTCTGCCCCGGCTGACATAATTGCCAATGGGCGGACAGTCTCGAAATCCCAGGTTTATGACCAGCCAGATAGTACTCTGCGTCTGCTTCTAGCAGAGGATAACTTAGTCAACCAGAAGGTAGCCCTGCGCATGATCAAGAAGATCGGATATAGGGCAGATGTAGCTGCGAACGGCCTGGAGGTCTTAGTGGCCATGGGGCGCCAGAAGTATGACGTCATTCTGATGGATGTTCAAATGCCAGAGATGGATGGCCTGGACGCAGCCAGAGCTATCCGTCAGATGCCACATATACGACAGCCAAAGATAATCGCCGTCACCGCCTACGCACTGGAAGGCGACCGGGAGAAATGTCTCGATGCTGGCATGGACGATTATATCAGCAAACCTGTGGAAATGAAAGAACTGGCCGAGGTGCTGAGCAAGTATCAACGTTATCCTCAAAGCTGTGCCAGGCATCTCATAAGGTCTATTGTGGAATGATCGACCCGGATACGGTCCTCTAGACTACCTTCATCTCCCTCTCCAGCCTGCGCGCCGTATCGCGCAGTTGTATCGCCTTCTCAAACTCCAGCCGCTCCGCAGCAGCGCGCATCTCCGCCTCCAGCTCGATGATCACATTGGGGATGTCAGACTTGGGAATATGCCTGGTGTCGGTGATCTCCACCACCTTCTCTCTGATGGGCTTCTTGATGGTGCGCGGCACTATGCCATGCTCCTCATTGTAGGCCATCTGCAGTGCCCGCCGCTGCTCTGTCTTCTCCATTGCGGCGCAAATGGAGCCGGTCATCCTGTCCGCATAAAGAACCACCCGGGAGTTGGCATTCCTGGAGGCCCGGCCTATGGTCTGGATGAGGCTCTTCTCATCTCGCAAAAAGCCCTCTTTGTCAGCGTCAAGAATGCCGATGAAGCCCACCTCGGGAATGTCCAACCCCTCCCGGAGCAGGTTGATGCCCACCAGGACGTCGAACTTGCCCAAGCGCAGCTCGCGAATGATCTCCGTCCTCTCCAGGGTGTCGATGTCGGAGTGCAGATAGCGGGCTCTGATCTCGTTTTGAGCCAGAAAGTCGGTCAGCTCTTCTGCCAGGCGCTTGGTCAGAGTCGTCACCAGCGCCCGGTCGCCTTTCTCCACTACGAGACGGATTTCCACCATGACATCTCTCACTTGCCCCTCGATGGGCCGGATCTCCACCAGCGGGTCGAGGAGGCCGGTGGGCCGGATGATCTGCTCTATCACCTGGGCGGAATGCTCCAGCTCGTAGCTGCCGGGCGTGGCGGACACGAAGATCACATTTCTCATATGCGTCTCGAACTCCTCAAAGCGCAGGGGCCGGTTGTCGTAGCTGCTAGGCAGCCGGAAGCCATAGTCCACCAGGCTCTTCTTTCGGGAGCGATCGCCGTTGTACATGGCCCGCAGCTGGGGCAGGGTCTGGTGGCTCTCATCGATTACCAGCAGGAAATCCTCGGGAAAATAGTCGATCAGGCAGTAGGGCGCCTCGTCAGGCTGGCGGCGATCGAAATGGCGGGAATAGTTCTCGATGCCCTTGCAGCTGCCCGTCTCCGAGATCATCTCCATGTCGTGCAGAGTGCGCTGCTTGAGCCGGTGAGCCTCGATCATGCCGAGCATGGGTAGTCGCTCTTCCAGCTCAGCCAGGATGGTCTCTATGGCCGCCTTCTGCTCTTCTTCCGGGATCACATAATGCCTGGCCGGGTAAATGAAGAAGTAGTTCAAGTCCTCAATGACCTGGCCTGTCTGCCGGTCAACTTCTAAGATCCTCTCCACCTCATCCCCGAACAGCTCGATTCGAATGATGTTGTTGAAGTAGCCGGGGACCAGATCGATGGTATCGCCCTTCGACCGGAAGCGACCGGGGGAAAGGTCCAGGTCGTTTCTCTCAAATAGGATGTCTACCAGCTTTCCCAGGATCTCCCTTCTGGAAATCCGCTCTCCCACCTTGACCTCAAAGCCCATCTTCTGGAAGTTCTCGGGGTTGCCGAGGCCGTAGATGCAGGAGACTGATGCCACCACAATAACATCGTTGCGAGAGAGCAGGGAGGCGGTAGCTGCCAGCCTCATCTGTTCGATTTTGGGGTTGATATGAGAGTCCTTCTCGATGTACTGGTCCTTGGCAGGGATGTAGGACTCCGGCTGGTAATAGTCATAATAGGAGACGAAGTACTCCACCCTGTTTTCCGGGAAGAACTCCTTAAACTCGTTATAGAGCTGGGCGGCTAAGGTCTTGTTGTGGGCAATGACCAAAGTGGGCCTTTGCAGCTTTTCGATGACATTGGCCACGGTGTAGGTCTTGCCCGAGCCCGTGACGCCCAGAAGGGTCTGGAAATTGCCGCCAGCGTCAACGTCTGCCCGCTCGCCCGCCTGCAGGCCGGATATGAGCTGCTCGATGGCCTGCGGCTGGGAGCCTGTGGGCGCAAAGGCAGAGACCAGATGAAACTGCTGCCCAAAGGAACCTTGGGGGGAAGCTATGATTCTCGTCATATGAAGTGATAACAACTAGAATACATGAAGCTAAGAGCTTTTTGCTTCCACCTAATTACTAGCGTCTAACCATCAAAAAGCCCTAATATTCCTAGAGCCAAGGAAGGCTGATGGACCACCCGGCAGAGATTTTTCCCCTCACCGTTGAGGAGCTGATGCAGCTTTATAATCCGATAAAGCCGCAAATCGAGGCCAGACTCATGGATTTCCTGCACATCTGGGAGACAGCCTCCGATGAAGACCTATTCAGGGAGCTGGTCTTCTGCCTGCTCACGCCTCAGTCCAAGGCCAAGACCTGCTGGAAAGCTGTGCAGCGGCTGGACCGAAAGTGCATGATGGCTGAAGCTATGCCCGCGCAAATTTCCGAGGAGCTGGCAGGCGTCAGGTTCAACCTGCGCAAGGGGGAGTATATCTGCCTGGCACGGAATATGTTCAATTCCAGATCTCTAAGAGCTACGCTTGCAGAATTTGCCGGGCCCACGGTTGCGAGGGTTTGGCTGGTGGAAAATGTCAAAGGCCTGGGATACAAGGAAGCCAGCCATTTCTTGAGAAACATTGGTCTTGGCGAGGATCTCGCCATC
Source organism: Methanotrichaceae archaeon (assembly GCA_963748825.1). GTDB lineage: Archaea > Halobacteriota > Methanosarcinia > Methanotrichales > Methanotrichaceae > Methanothrix. The sequence continues at coordinate 27,825 of CAVVKN010000009.1, read as the reverse complement.
TTAGACCGGCATATTCTCAAGAATCTAGCCCTCCTGGGAGTGATAAAAGAGGTCCCCAGTTCTCCCACAAAAAAGATGTACCTGGAGATCGAGAGAAAGATGACTGCCTTTTCCAAAGAGTCGAAAATTCCCATGGGGCATCTTGACCTTCTGCTCTGGTATAAAGAAGCCGGCGAAGTGTTCAAATGAACGACCTGGATCATAGTCAATCAATCAGGTATTCGTGCTAGATTTATAGCTCAGTCTGCTGTGTCGAATAACTCCACCAAATCAGCAAGCTGCAGACCATTTGGGCATTAACTGGGCAGAACATGAAACCAACATCATGTGCCGCTTCATCGAGAATTATTCGACACAGCAGCTCAGTCTCTCAATTTGTACACATGAGATGCAAGAAATCGTCTATTAATACTACCAGAGACTTTTCCATTTAAGAGAATCGACTAAAATCGACAAGATGAGAATCGATAAAGACAATATATTCAGATAAGAGCCAGAAGTTAAGAACATAAGTTCTATAAAATTTATATTAGATAAGATATCCAAATAACATGGAGTCAATCACTTGGCGACAATATCTCGCGATAATGTAGATGGCAATGATTCATTCAAAAAAGCGTTGCGTCTATTGTCCTCGGAAGGGCTCGATGGCGCCGTAATGGTAGTTGAACGGGAACTGGAAAGTGACCCGAAGAACTGGGAAGCATGGTCTGCAAAGGCAGAAATTCTTTACTTTCAAAAGAGCAATGATGCCAGTATGCAGTGTTGTGAGAGGTCCATTAGCCTGAATCCTTATAATGCTCTTGCTTTCAATATAAAAGGCAACATTTTATATAAACTTGGAAGATATAAAGAGGCTATCGAATGCTATAATAAGGCCATAGAAATTGAGCCTCTATTCGTGAGGGCATGGTACAATAAAAAAATGGCTTCGGAACTTCAGCTCAAGAAATCGAGGCTCAGGGTTCATTATCTGGTTCCTCGCGAAGCTCGCGAGAAGAAACGTTAGAAATATTTTAAACATATAAAAAATTAATAGAGAGGACCCCGAATGCTTATGCCATTTTCATCGATGGTAAGCTGATGCTTTTCCATTGCATGTTTGGTAGCTCTCATCTTCAAGATCTGGATATATCTCTTCACACCTCCTTTGCCCTCAATCATGCCAAGCTCAATTGTCCCATCAGCCAGGTAGTGCTCTGTTTGATGGAATTGGGAGAATTGACCTGAGATTCTTGACTGGTCAGACTCCATAATCAAAAACGAAATAAGCCCTTCATCTCTGAGATTTGTAATGAAATCATATATCAGATTCCTCATATTGTCATGCTCAGAGATGGAATAGAGAGCATTGAGAGAATCCAGCGCAAATAACGTTAAGTCGTCATACTTGTCTTTATAAGAATCTATAACTTCTTTCGTCATATTGATGAGATCCAGTTCACTGTTCATCCACTCATACCGCATATCTCGGTAATCGAATATATGCAAATTGCTCTCTTTTTTGATCCCCAGGCTGTTCATATTGCGAAGGTGGCTCTCTTCATTCTGCTCCAATGTGACATAGAGACCATGCTCATTATTGGCAGCTACATGATTTGCCATCATGCTGAATACCAGGCCAGATTTCAAAGTACCTTCCGCGCCAGTCACAAGGATCACCGAACCCTTCGGGATTTCATCAAAAAGAATTTTATCCAGGCCGTTTATAGTATTTTTCAGCATCAATCTCATCTTTTGAGCAAAAAAGATATCTGCTCCAGGGCTCTTACAAAATCCTCAACATTTTTTTCAGCGATCTCTCTCCCACTAGTAGTAAGGCTATATTTTTTAGATCTCATATCCCCCTTGCTGTATTCAGCATGAAGCAACCCCTCTTCCACAAGAGTATACAAAATAGGATAAACCGTTCCCTGGCTGAGAAAGACATCGCATCTCGAGAAAATTTCTTTTATAAGGTCATAGCCGCACATTTGCTTCTCTAGAAGGGATGACATTATAAAAACTTCTCGATTCGTCTTGATGATTCTATCAACAAACTTTTTATGATAATCCTCCTGAGATTCACAGAGGTCCGGCACATTCTCGTCCGATATCTTCATGGCTAAGAATAACTCCTCCTTACCTTATATCAATACAAACTATAAGAATTTTTTCATCCACTTACTTATTAGCTCTCTCTTCATTCGAATTAGGTCGCAGCTCGTTCATGTTTCGTTCTATCAGTGCCAGTTCTTTCTTCTCTATGGCCGCAGGATTTACCGGCAAGATTAAAATAGCCCTTTGCAATATTATCCATTCTTCTATATCTCTCAGAAGCCTCAATACGGGTGCTGAGCCATTTTCGAATATCAAATGCTCTATTCCGTCAAGAAGAACTACCGGATTTTTGCTTTGCTTTAAGAACTTGATGGTTATATCTGCTATTACCTCAAGATCGATGGGATTGACGCTCCGGGTCCCATGATTGCTTATCCAGAAAATTGGCGTGGTCTGCAAAGCGTACCTCAGCCGGATCTCCTGGGGCGAATGCATAGTAAAACATAATCCTTGCGCCCTATAATGCTTGCATACTTTACAGGGGCAGGGCAACTCGCATCTTTCGCAGCCGATGCTCTCACAGGGGAACGAATCGAGATAGTCACAGCCACTACATCTTCCCTTTACCAAAGAAACAAAGAGCCCAAAGCTGAACTCTGCCTTCTGCTCCTTGACCAGGTAGCTGGAGCCTTTCATCAAATTGCGGTTAATATGGTTATTTAGAGGTTCAGTCATCGGCACAATTGCCGGCGCTATCTTTAACCTGGAGAGAATATATTTAATCATAATTTTTTGGGCAATGTGAACGCGAATGTGCTTCCTTTGCCCATCTCGCTCACAAACCAGATGCGACCTTCATGGGCCTCAATTATTCCCTTGGCTATGGCCAGGCCAAGGCCCATACGACCTGATTCCCTTGTCAGCGAACTGCCGCTGCCCGTATAGAATTTTTCAAAAATTCTATATTGATCCTTCTTGGCAACTCCAATACCATTATCAATTATCGATACACAGACGTCCTCCAGCTGGTCGGTGATTATTACTTCTATCTTTCCTTTTTTAGGAGTATATTTGATGGCATTAGTGAGAAGGTTATTGAAGACCTGCTTGATCCTCCTGTCATCACCTTCCACCTCAGATAGTAAGCCCTCTACGGTCAAAGACACGGACTGCTCTTTTAGCCCCGCCAGCCTGCTCAGATCATCGATAGCCTTTCTGGCAATATCATCGACCCGGATAGGATATTTATTAATCTTGAGAGCCTTCGACTCCAATCGAGATGTATCGAGCATGTCTTCAACCAGTCGAATCATATGCTCTATCTGCGAGCTTATGATCTCCACCTTTTCCCGCTGAATGCTGCTAAGTTCGCCCAGCATTCCTTCCTCGAACATCTCAATGTAGCTATTGATCACAGTTATTGGAGTTCTTAGCTCGTGAGAAGCAGTAGAGATGAACTCCGATTTAATTTCGTCATTCTCTTTCAGCTCGGCAAAAGCATTCTCAAGCTTGACATAAGACTCCCTGAGCTCCTCCTCCAGTCGGGTCAGCTCGGTGATGTTCTCCATGAAGATTACAACCTTGCTTATGCACTCCTCATCCTCCTTTAAGGGATATATTTTATAGAAATAGAACATGCCACCCGGATATCTGATCTGATCTCCATCAAAGGGAACTCCGGTGAGGAACACCTCTCGAATTTTATCTATAATTCCTGTCTTTTCTATGAGCATGGACGGAATTACTCTGGACAGTCTCTCTCCTAAGACATCCCTCTCACGCTTCGCGACGGATTTGGCATAGTAATTCCTATTGGCGTAGAGTACCTCTAGCCTCCTATTTATGACAATAATTGTGCTCGGGATGGCCTCAATTATCTCTTCCTGATATCCTCTTACCGATTCAATTCCTTTCATTCTGCTACCAGTGAGTCGATCGAGCTTAAGAGTTCTTTTATTTTGAAGGGCTTTATAATAAATTTCTTGGCACCGGCTAGAAGGCATTCGTTGTCAAGGCCGCTCTTCCCAACTGCAGAGATGACAATTATCTTCGCGAAAGGGTCGATGTCCAGAATTTTCTTTGTGGCGCTGATGCCGTCAAGCTTTGGCATCAATATATCCATAAGAACGATATCTGGCTTGATCTCCGCGTATTTAGCAAGGCCTTCTTCACCGTTTTCCGCCGCATATACCTCGCATCCATAGGCCTCCAAAATATCCCTGAACGCTCTGAGCATTTCAGGAGCATCATCAATGATTAGTATTTTCATATTTGCCCCCAGTTTTCCGCCGTTCTCTTGTTATATTAAGCTCCCGATGCTGTTAGCTATTCTTTATTTTTCTAATGCATATAGCTTGTTAACTTTCAACTTTAGAAACAAATCAAGAAACAATAATTGAAAATAAATTTGGAAGATGAAAGACTATTTAGATCAAAGAGATACTCTGTGGTATTGTACGAATGGATCTGAGTGAAGATTCGTACCAAGCAGCTCAGCCAAAGAAAGCGTGTCAGACACAAAGGAAATAGAGGGACGATAGAGAAGGCCTCCTCTTGTTCTCCCCTTTTCCTTTGACAAATCATACCCCAAAAAATAGGTCATTAAATCCGAATCGGACAATATTAATGCCAAAAAGAGGTCAAAAATATCGAAATGCAAATGAAAACATGAAGATGACATTAGTCGATATAATATACAGATAATACGGATAAGTTCCTGAAAAATCTGTAAATATTTATTGGGTCATTCTTCCGAATATATCACGATCCTCGAGATTGCTCAGGATAAATCAAATTGGAGGAAAGAAAAATGGTAACTGCTACACCGGACGCATCAAGTCTTGCTGAGGTTCTGGATAGAATACTTGACAAGGGTATCGTAGTCGATGTTTGGGCCAGGGTCAGCCTGGTTGGAATCGAGATTCTGACCGTCGAGTCTCGTGTTGTCGTGGCATCTGTGGACACCTTCCTGCACTACTCTGAAGAGATGGCCAAGATCGAACAGGCTTCCATCGGCGCAGCCCCCAAGATTCCCGCTTAAAACTTTAATTTAAAATATTAAAAGGAGGAACGAAAAATGGTAACTGCTACACCGGACGCATCAAGTCTTGCCGAAGTTCTGGATAGAATACTTGACAAGGGTATCGTAGTCGATGTTTGGGCCAGGGTCAGCCTGGTTGGAATCGAGATTCTGACCGTCGAGTCTCGTGTTGTCGTGGCATCTGTGGACACCTTCCTGCACTACTCTGAAGAGATGGCCAAGATCGAACAGGCTTCCATCGGCGCAGCCCCCAAGGTTCCCGCTTAAAACTGTATTTCAAATATTAAAAGGAGGAAAGAAAAATGGTAACTGCTACACCGGACGCATCAAGTCTTGCCGAAGTTCTGGATAGAATACTTGACAAGGGTATCGTAGTCGATGTTTGGGCCAGGGTCAGCCTGGTTGGAATCGAGATTCTGACCGTCGAGTCTCGTGTTGTCGTGGCATCTGTGGACACCTTCCTGCACTACTCTGAGGAGATGGCCAAGATCGAACAGGCTTCCATCGGCGCAGCCCCCAAGGTTCCCGCTTAAAACTGTATTTCAAATATTAAAAGGAGGAAAGAAAAATGGTAACTGCTACACCGGACGCATCAAGTCTTGCCGAAGTTCTGGATAGAATACTTGACAAGGGTATCGTAGTCGATGTTTGGGCCAGGGTCAGCCTGGTCGGAATCGAGATTCTGACCGTCGAAGTCTCGTGTTGTCGTGGCATCTGTGGACACCTTCCTGCACTACTCTGAGGAGATGGCCAAGATCGAGCAGGCTTCCATCGGCGCAGCCCCCAAGGTTCCCGCTTAAAACTGTATTTCAAATATTAAAAGGAGGAAAGAAAAATGGTAACCGCTACACCGGACGCATCAAGTCTTGCCGAAGTTCTGGATAGAATACTTGACAAGGGTATCGTAGTCGATGTTTGGGCCAGGGTCAGCCTGGTTGGAATCGAGATTCTGACAGTCGAAGCTCGTGTTGTCGTGGCATCTGTGGACACCTTCCTGCACTACTCTGAGGAGATGGCCAAGATCGAGCAGGCTTCCATTGGCGCAGCCCCCAAGGTTCCCGCTTAAAACTTTAATTTAAAATATTAAAAGGAGGAAAGAAAAATGGTAACTGCTACACCGGACGCATCAAGTCTTGCCGAAGTTCTGGATAGAATACTTGACAAGGGTATCGTAGTCGATGTTTGGGCCAGGGTCAGCCTGGTTGGAATCGAGATTCTGACAGTCGAGGCTCGTGTTGTCGTAGCATCTGTGGACACCTTCCTGCACTACTCTGAGGAGATGGCCAAGATCGAGCAGGCTTCCATTGGCGCAACCCCTGCAGTTCCTGCTTAGGGTTGATTTCTCCTAATTTATTTTTGGAGGAAGAGCCATGGAAGATTATGCAAGCACAAAAATAGAGACCTTCGACGAGCTTGTAACAAAGCACACTCGGCGAGAACTGGAAGAACTGGCTCTGAAGTATGGTTTGGAGAATTTGGGTGGAACCAAGTCCCAGTTGGCTGAATACATCTTGGAGGCTATGAAGAAGCAAAAAGATGTGCCCAAGCCCACACCACAGATGAGTGCCAGAGAGGTGCCTATGATCGAAAAACCGAAGAATGCAGCTAAACCGACCACCTTTGGCAAAAAGGGCGTTCTAGCCAAGGCTAATGCCATCGACAATAAAGCTGCAGATTTCAAGAAAGCGGGCAAAGAGATCCGTGATGAGGGCATCCGAGAGATGTCTTCAGCGGTAAAAGAGTTCCAGACTGCCGGCAGCATGATGGCCAAAAATATGCACTTCGAAGCTCATAAGATGATCGAAGACGGCCAGAAGAGATTCAATCAAGGCCAAGTGGAGTTCAAGCGGTCAATTGATGCCCAAATCAAAGAGAACCGGGAAGCTGTAGGCAAGCTGCACTCCGGTGCCAGGGAGATTGTGTCTTCTCAAGAAAAGATGTCGCGCGATTTCCAGAGGGCGGGAAAGAACATCAGAGATGAGGGCTGCAGGAATTTGCAGAACGGTCTGGCAAAGTTCCAACGCAACCTGAACTCGCAGATCAAGGAGAACAACGAAGCCGTCTCCCGGCTATATTCCGGGGCAAGAGAGCTTCAGGGAAGAGCCGCGTCTTTCCACAGCGAGATCCAAAGGTACCAAGAGCAGGGTCTCATGAACTACGTCCGTGATTTCTACTATGGGTAAATCCTTAGTAGAAATTTTTTATTATAATTAATAATTCATAATTAATGAAGGTGCTAAGCGATGTCGTATATTGAGTCACATCCCAGGAGGGTGAGAGGGGAAGCAGTTCACATGACCGCTTCTGAGAAAAAGGCTAGCGAGAGGGAGGCAGGATTGAATAATCCCAGCATTCAGGTGAGAATCAGGTCTCCTGCTAATATGGACTGCAGCTACGAGCTGATATCGGAAGAAGCCAGACATAAGGCCATCGAGGAGGCTTTCCTCACACCGGAGGCAAACCATTTCATCAGCACTCCAGAGGTAATGGAGATGGAAAGCCGATTGTCTCTCTGGCTTCAAGCAGGCTATCCTGTGCATCTGATTGGGCCGACAGGCTGCGGCAAAACCAGTCTGGCCGTCCATGTTGCCAAAGTTCTTGGCCGACCTGTGGTCTGGATAAACGGAGATGAGGCCATAACCACATCCGATTTGATTGGCGGCTATTCTCAGATGCAGAGCGAAAGCGTGCGAGACAACTACGTCCACAATGTCTTCAAGACCAAGGATACCATGAAGATCGAGTGGGTGGACAATCCCCTCTCCCTGGCCTGCAAATATGGCTACACCCTCATCTACAACGAGTTCTCCCGAACCAAGCCTGCATCAAATAACATTCTCCTGTCTGTCTTTGAGGAAGGCATCCTGGAGCTGCCAACTAAATTTGGGGAAGACAGATACATCAAGGTCCATCCTGATTTCAAGGCCATCCTCACCAGCAACTCCATTGAATACGCTGGAATTCACAGGCCGCAAGATGCGCTGCTCGATCGCATGGTAGGCATATATGCTGACTACTACGGCTACGAGACCGAGGTCAGAATCGTGGTGGAGCATACAGGAATTTCTCAGGATAAGGCCGAAAGAATCGTACAGGTAGTAAGATCGATAAGAGAACAGCTTCCAGATGCCCAGAAGCCCGGCACCAGAGCTTGCATCATGATCGCCAAAGGAATGGAGACCTCAAAGGGTCGCGATGATTTAGCAGTAGATTTCAAGCAACTGTGCATAGATGTCATAGCCAGCAAGACCAGTTCACCCAAGGATATGGAAGAGAAGAAGAGACTGGTTATGGAGTCTGCGGCTTTATCCGCCTAAGGATCGATATGCAACCATTAACTGCTGTAGTCGAAGAGGCTGACGTTTATAAAATAAGCGATATCTTCAACAAGAAGCCTCCAGGGCTTGGTTTTAATGAGACCGATGCTCTGGTCATCAAAGCCAGGATGCAGGACGGAAGGCAGGTGGGGGCCACATTTTATTTCTGCCTCAAACCGGATGGAACTTTTGAGGAAGAAGCCTTAGGCAGAGATGCAGTCAAAGCCAGGAGGCATAAGCTTGCCTCATTTCTGCGCTACTACGGATCAGCAGGCGAAATAGATAAATATATATTGAAAGAGAGAGTTCATGAATTCAAGGGAAGCAACGTGGAAGTAATCCCTATCCACGGAGAGCTCTCTATTTATATTCCTTAGGTGACCATGCATGACCGCTAAGCCAAAGATTCAGGAAATTCTTGGAAGAGCAAACCAGGCAGCAGAAGCTATGTTGAATAAGAGTCTTGACAGCATCATCAGCCTGAACAAGGATGCAGAAGGCTGGAGGGCAGAGGTAGAGGTGCTGGAAAGAAAATCCGTGCCCGACACACAGGATATTTTAGGAAGGTACGAGATGAAGTTCGATCCAGATGGTGATCTTCTCGGTTACAAGAGGATAATGCTGCGCAGAAGGTCGGACATGGAGATGGTCGAGGAAGAGGTGTAGCTTCTTGGCAAGGAGGATTCTTAAGGCTGAGAAGAAGGTCCCCGAAACCCTGGGAAAGTATGTCTATTGTGTCGTTCCTAATCTCAAGGAGAGGGAGAGCTTTGGGAATCTCGGCTTTGATGCAGAAGAGGTCTATACTATGGACTACAGGGGCCTGTCCCCAGTAGTCAGCGATGTAACCTACCGGGATTACGCTGTGGATGAGCTGGAAGTGGAGATCCACAGGAATGTAGTGGAACATGTAATGCAAGAGCACAGCGCAATTCCCGTGGCCTATGGTATGGCATTCAAGAGCACAAAGCTGCTGCAAATTGCCATGAGCGCTGGCTATCAGGCCATGCAAAAGGCGCTGCCGATAGTAGAAGGCAAGGTGGAGCTTGGCATCAAGGTCTTTCTTCCCAAAGATCTAGAGCAAATGGGCCCAGCAAAGCGAGAGGAATGCAGCTCTGATTTCCTGAGTAGCCTCTTAGCAGTTTCCTCAGATAGCAAGAAGCTCAAGCTCTTTTCCGACCGCTTGATTTTGAACAGCACCTTTTTGGTGGAAAAGTCCGGCATAGATGAGTTTTCTCTGCAAGTAGGCAAGTTGCAGGAGAAATACAACGAGTTGAAGGTGCAGTATTCCGGCCCATGGCCTGTTTATAACTTCGTTGATATTCATATTCTGGGAAGCAAGCGAAGGGGGTTTCGCTAGATGTTCATCATAGACGATATTCTGCTGCGATCCATTGGAATATCCCTGCCGGGGCTGGATATGATCTGGACACTGGAACAGATCCAGAAGTTTGCCTTAAAAGGATACTACAATCCGGACAAGATCAAGAATCAGATAAAAGAGACCCGTATGCTCTATGAATTCGGGGAGCTCGGTCGCCAGGAATACGAACAGAAGAACTCGGAGCTAATGCATAAACTGGATGTGGCGCAGAAGGTCTTAGAGATGAACCTCTGTTCAAAGATTGATATCCTGGGGTAAGCTATGGCTGATGAGGTTGAAAACGCGGTAAATTGCCCGGCAAGAGATGCAAGTACGTTTTTGCAGATCCTCCTGGAGATGGAAGAAAACGAGGAGCATAAGCGGCCGTTTTCGGGATCAATGGGACATCCAGGCTTCATTCGAGCGATTTACGGCGGCAAAGTGCAGATGGGATTTGTTGATGAGAAATAAAAATAGTGCCTGAAATTATTATGTTAGATATTCTGGCAGTCTAATGGAGAAACGAGACTATGGCCCTTCTAAGCCAAAAGATCCTGGATAACAGGAGGCGTCAGCACGCCGTGGTAACTGCTCATAAGAGGAGGATTAGAGACGAGGTCCGGCCCCAACTTATGGCGACGAAAAGAGCCTGGTATGAGGGCTCCCGAAATAGTAATCGAATGATCAAAGATAAATGGCAGGCTCAAAAGGCAAAGGTCAGAGATCTGCAGCGGACGCAAAAGCTGCTTCATAAAGCCAAGATACTGGCTCACAAGAGGCGAATTCGGGACGAAATGGCCAACCGAAGATAAGTGGAGTGGTTTTCAGATGAATTCTTTGGCGCCAACCAGAAGCCAGAATCTTGCCGACGTAATAGAGAGAATCCTTGACAAGGGCCTGGTGATCAATGCAGATATAGCCATATCTGTGGCAGGCACGGAGCTTCTCGGCATCAAGATCCGAGCAGTCTTAGCCTCTTTTGAGACCGCGGCCAAGTATGGCCTGGAGCTTCCTGCAGGCACTAACCTGAAAGCTCCGGGCTGGAAAAATTTGGACCGGCCTAAAGCCTGCTGCCCGGAGTGCAGCAACCGCAGGGACGAGGAGATCCTCCTTCGTGAGGGCTGCCCAATCTGCGGCTGGTCAAGCCCACAGAGCTTGCCTTTGATTCGGCCTGTGCCGGAAAAGTATGATTGAAATTGGGGGGAGAGCAAAATGGTCGAGGACATAAAAGATGCGGACAAGAGCCGAGAAAAGCAAGACGAAGAGAGAATAGCACGTCTAGAAAAGAAGATTGCAGAACTTGAGAATACCGCGAATACCGCCAGGATAAGCCAAACCAGAAACGTGGATAGCCGCATTGCGGATAGCAACATTCACGTTGAGGGACTGGTCGAGAACGTGGTAGGCCAGTTTATCCCGGGACTGGGAGGAATACTCAAAGCCCTGGAGGCGTCCAGCCCTGAGTTTCGGCAGAAGATTGCAGATACTGATGCCGAGATCAAGCACAGGATCGATGTAGGCTGGTCCAACAAGCCGGTAGTGGATTATCACGTATCTACCAGGCCCATCAGGCGTGGACCGGGCAAGCTGGCTGCCCCTCGGGTAGAAAGCGTGAACATGCCGAAAGGGCCGGTTCGTGAGCCTATCGTGGATGTATTGGATGGAAAAGAGGGCATCACAGTCATTGCTGAGCTTCCCGGCGTCTCTGAAGATGATTTGAATATAAAGCTGGATCAGACTGATCTACAGATATCGGCAGGCAAATTTTGCAAGAATATCACACTGCCCCATGCCGCCAAAGACATTCTTGAGAAAAGCTACAAGAACGGCATACTGCAGATCAAGCTGAATTAAATTTCGGGAGTATAATGGCCATCCATCTGGATGAGAAAAATCTGAAAAACGGCCTGCTGGGACTGGTAGTGGCGCTGGTCGAGATCATCCAGGAGCTTTTAGAGCGCCAGGCTCTGAGGAGAATCGAGGGAGGAAGCCTGAGCGATCTCGAGGTGGAAAGGCTTGGGCAGTCTTTATGCGAGCTGTCCGAGTCTCTGGAGAAGATAAAGGCCGATAACGACATCGGAGATGCTGTGCTGTCGGTTCGGGAAGGCCTGGACGAGGCAGCGGATGAACTGCTGGAGAAGTTCATAAATCCAGAGACATGGCTGGATGATCCGGAGAAGGAGCTTTAGAAAAATGGCAGAAGAGGCCAGATACGTATACTCCGTTGCCAAGACGGCAATAAAAGAGAATCTTGGCGAGATAGGAATTGAGAAGAGAGAGGTCTTCACCATACCCTACAAAGACATAGCTGCAGTGGTCCACTCCTGTCCCCCCCAGGCTTACGACACCAAAGACCGGGCACGGGCAGAAGAATGGGTCCTGGAGCATAGCTATGTGATAGACCTGGCCATGAAGAGGTTCGGATCGGTATTGCCCTTCTCCTTTGATGTTATCTTGAAAGGGGACGACACTGCTATCGCTATGTGGCTGGAAAAAAACTACAAGATTCTGCGAGAGAACATAGAAAATGTGCAGGGAAAGGCGGAGTACACCATCCAGATCTACTACCACTATGATGACCTGGCCGGCAAAATCCTGGAGGACGACGCAGAACTGAATGGCATGAAGAACCGCATAGAGAAAGAGAGCAAAGGAATGGCTTATCTGCTGCAGAAAAAATTGGATCAAAAGCTAAAGGGCCTGGTATCCCAAAAAGCCGCCAGCCTGGCTGAAAGCTCTCTTTCCAGGATAAGGTCCTCAGTGGATGAGCTGAAGACGGACGGCAGAAGAAGAACTGCGGAAAACTACAAGAGCCTGTCGCTTTTGGCCTCTTACACCTGTCTGGTTCGTAATGATATGGTGGCACGGCTGGGGGAGACTTTGGATGAGATTAACTGCCAGGAGGGCTTTCGGGTTCGGTTTACCGGCCCGTGGGCGCCATTCAGCTTTGTCGACTACCGGGGGCTGTCGTGATGAATCCGGAAAGAGAAAGCAGTCTGGTGGAAATCTTGGACCGGCTCCTCAATAAAGGAGCGATTCTCAATGCCGATCTGATCATATCCGTGGCAGGAATTCCCCTCATCGGCCTGAACCTGAGGGCAGCTTTGGCCAGCATGGAGACTATGCTGGAGTACGGGATAATGGAAGACTGGGATAAGAGCAGCCGGGAATTGTACGCGAGAGCGGAGACGCATCTGCCTCTTTTTCCGGGAGAGCAAATCCTCTACAAGGCTTTCGGATATATCCGGCAGGAGCAGGGCCTGATCAAATGCTGGGTGCCCGGCATCTGGAATATCACCAGCCAAAGACTTATTCTCTGGATAAAGACCCCCGGCGAGGCCATCTTTGAGACGCCACTGGAAAACTTGAGTGTGTTAAGAGTGCCTGCATCTCATGAAGTGAGACGGGAGCTGGAACTGATCTATCAGGAGGGCAGCGCACGCATTTCCCTTTCGGAAAGGGATGAGTTCGAAGAAGCTCTGGCCAGGGCAACGGAAAGGGCGGTGGCAATTGAAGTGTAAAAACCGATAATTCCCCTTTTCAAGATATCTGACATTATCCTTCTGCCTCGATGCCCACCAAATCCATCTCTAAATGGCTCTTCGCTAGTTGCAGTAGCTAACCCGAGGTTACTATTGACTTTCGAGATGCAATTGAATCTCTGTGCGCTCTGTGACTCTGTGGTGGGCGTTCGTAAATCCCTGATTATTATCATCGATCGTGTGAATTAAACCATACTGCTTACGACTTTCACCACAGAGACACAGAGTTCACAGAGACGCGCAAACTCCCTTATCTCCTGTCACAACTTGAAAGCCTAGAAAATTGCTACCGGAATAATCGCAGTTCTCCGTCCGTTCGTCCTCCGTGCGCTCTGTGACTCTGTGGTTTTACTCCGCAAACCACCAGGGTTTTATTATCAAGCTACGATCATTTACCACAGAGACAAGAGGACTCACGCATTCCATTACTTACTTGATACAACGAGTGGCCCTAAATTTCATCCTGCACCGATTTCATTCATCGACGAGTTCATTTTTCATCAATCCCTTCAGTCCAGACACTTCACTTCAATATCGCCGGCAATTTTGGGGAGCACGTTGTGCGACGCCCCAATGAAAAGCAGCCCCGTCTCGCCCTCCTTTAAAGAGGTATCAATTGCCCTGGCGATGAATAGATCCCGCTCCTCCAGCAGCTTATCTTTTACCTGATTGTATCTCTCTTCCGCCAAACGTCTCTCCTCATCCGTTTTGGCCTCCAGAAGGGCTTTTATGTAGCCGTATTCCAGCCGGAGCAGGTCAGCGCTTTCCGTCGCCTCAATCTTGGCGCCCCTGTCCATGAGCTTTTGCACAATCTGGTAATTCCTGCTGCCTTTGGCTGCTGTCTCGCGCACAATTCGCTCCCCAAGAGCTCCCGCGCAGGGCAGGCCGTCCTGGTAGATGTGCAGCTTCTCCGCGTCCAGGCCGAGATCCTCTACCTCTTTTTCCAGCTCCAGCCAGAAACTCTCGATCTTCTTTTGGTTTTCCTGCCAGCGCTGCCTTCCCAGAGTTGATATGCCTGCTTTTTCCAGACCAGCGCTTGCCGAGCCCATGTCTGTCGGAGCATGCACAATTCTAACTGCTACGAGCTTTCTCATATTCTATCCACGCTCCCCTTTATTCCTAAACCACATGCGCATCTCGTAAACCTCCTCATCGCTTCTCTTCTCGGTATCAAATCCCATCTTCTCAAAGAGACGCACCATGGCTCTATTCTCCAATAAAACATCTCCCGAAAATCCGAGCAGGCCCTGCCTTTTCGCCAGGTAAATCAAATAAGAGAGAAGCTCTCTGCCCACACCCTGTCCCTGGAATTTGTCTCTTACCACCAGTGCGACCTCTGCCGAGTGCATGTCCGAGTTCAGCTCATACTGACCCAGGCCAATGACAATCTCCTTTTCGTTTTCCCTAATCGTGGCCAGGATCTCCATCTTCTTGCTGTAGTCCACGGCCACGAAATCCTGCAGCCTCTTGTGAGGCATGTCCGTTCGAACGGAGAAGAAACGCTTGTACAGGCTCTCCTCTGATAGATCGTAAAAGAAGTCCTTTAGTAGCGACTCGTCAGTGATCTTGGCAGGCCGCAGGAACAGATTGAGCCCTTTTCTGGTGGTCCTGTAGATCTCCAGCTCCTCGGGATACATGCCCTTCTCTCCCGGAATGAAGACCTGATCTTTGTAGATGAGGGCCTTCTTCCGGGCCGTTTCCATCAGCCAGGGCCGGAACTTGGGATGAGCGATGGCTATGAGATCCATAGCTCTCTCCCGAATGTTCTTGCCATGAAGATAGGCAATTCCATATTCAGTTACTACATAGCGAACATCGCCCCGATTCAGGGTGACTCCTGCCCCCTCCTGAAGTGTGGGAACAATTCGAGAGACGCTCTCGTTCAAGGCCGTGGAGGGCAGGGCTAATATGGTCTTTCCCCCAGGAGCCAGCACTGCCCCGCGCATGAAATCCGCCTGTCCGCCGATGCCGCTGTAGAAGGTGCCGCCCAGCGACTCCGCCGTAGCCTGGCCGGTCAGATCCACTTCCATGGCGCTATTGATGGCGGTCATGAGATGGTTTCTGGCGATTACGAGGGGATGGTTGGTGTAATCGATCCGTTTGAATTCCACGGCAGGGTTCTCGTCCAGGAAATCGTAGGTCTCACGGCTTCCCATGCAAAAGGAGGCAACCGTCTTGCCTGGATTGTGGGTTTTCTTGTGATTGGTGACAACCCCCTTCTTCATTAGATTGACGATGCCGTCGCTGAGCAGCTCCGTGTGAACTCCCAGGTCCTTTTTGCCCTCCAAATTGGGCACAACTGCATCCGGGATCAGGCCATAACCCACCTGGATGGTCGATCCGTCTTCGATGATGCGTGCCACATATCTTCCGATACTCTGCACGATATCGTTAGGCGCTTTGACGGAATACTCCAGAAGCGGCTCATCATAGGGCAAAAGGAAGTTTATGTCTTTTATATTTATAAAGCCATCACCATGGGTGCGGGGCATATTCATATTGACCTGGGCCACCACCAGCTCAGCCATTTCTACGGCTGATTCTACCACATCCACGCTTATTCCCAGGCTCAAGTAGCCGTGTTTATCGGGAAGAGAGGTCTGGATCAGGGCCACGTCCACGGGTATCAGCTCCGATCGAAAGAGATCGGGAACAGAGGAGAGGAAGACGGGCGTGTAGTCCGCTGCGCCGCGGTTGACGGAGTTTCTGGTGCTGTCGCCCACAAAGAAGGAGTCAAGCCGGAAGTTCTCCTGCAGCTTCTCATCGGTATAGGGCGCCACACCCAAAGTCCAGACGTGGATCAACTCTGCATCGAAGAACGCCTTGGGATGGTTCTTGACGTAGCCCACCAGTGCGGAAACCAGGTACTGGGGCTCGCCGCAGCCCGTGCCGATGAAGATGCGGTCACCAGCATGGATATGGGAGAAGATCTCAACTTCTGATGCGAACTTCTCCGGATAGATCTTTTTAAACTCTTCCAGGAGCGTCTTGTCTTTCATCTCAATTCCCTCTCCACACAAAATCCGTTAGGATGTGCTGCATAATCAGCTTGACGCTCTGAATAGAATTTTTATAGGGGCAAAAAGACACAATCTGGAAAAATCGTTTGATTTCTCGATTGTGTCCGAGAACGCCTCATTCACAATCCTCAATCTTGCAGGACGCTCTCTATCCGAAAGAGCCCCTTCTCTTCTTTTACCTCAATTTCCGAATCCAAGAAATGCCTGGCAGTCCAGATGTTGGTCTTGGCGTGCAGAGATATCTCTCGCACCGTGTAGCTTCCACCCGCCAGGGCCAGATAGGGAATGAGCTGGTCGGCCAGGTGCACGTCCACGGTTGCCTTGGATTTCAGCTCTATGATCAGTTCTTCGGCCGCCCTTCTGCCCACCTTTTCCGCTGGAAGGCCTCTCTCGCCTAGAAAGCTCGCCCCTTTGCAGCCGGACCAGAGGGTGATACCGCTTCCCATGGATGGCAGACGCAGGGCCTCGCGAGCCACATGAGCCTGGAAGCCTGCTTCACTCAACATCTGCACCGCCGAATCGGCCTGCCTGGCAGCAACGTGCTCGGGCAGGTTGGAGCAGTGAGACACTCCCTGCACTATACTCTGCGTGCTCTGCCTAGTATCACAAGTCCGGCATTCCAGGTGACCGGCCTTCAGCTTTGCAGGCTCGACCTCTAAAAGCACCTCTCCCTGCCCCCGCGGATAGTATCCTCTCTGCAAAACCTCCAGGCTCACCTTGGCCCCGAAAGAGGAGAGAGCGGGCAGAAAGACATTTTTAAAATAGTCAACCGTAGGAGCCCAACTAACATCCGTTCCTCCATGAATTCGCAAAGAAGAAGGGGCATCGGCGCGAAGCAGCGCAGGCAGAAGGCACTGCATGAGCAGGGTCACGCTGCCGGCGGTTCCAATCTCCACCCTGTGGCTGCCGCCCCGAATCTCACCCGGTGAGAAGGCGATCTCGGAAGATCCCGGAGTAGCTCCAGATGTCCTGGCATCACAAATGCCTGCTAGTGCCATTATGGCCCGGGCATGCTGAGCCGCCAGACCGGGTTTGGATCGGCCCTGCCGGATATTGGTTATGCGAACGGGCTTTCCGGTCACAGCAGAGAGGGCCACCGCTGTGCGCACGATCTGGCCGCCGCCTTCCCCAAAGGAACCGTTTATCTCGATCATCAATCGAATCCTTCATTTTTCAAATCCTTCATTGCGCTATCAATTAATGAATGTTTGCGCAGGCTTTATGCCGAAGGCTTGATGCCGGAGACTTTTACGCTGGATATGCAGCCCTCAACCTTCTTGATATCCTCCGCAGATCCTTCCAGGCTCTTTAGAATCGCCTGACCGGTGGGATCATTGGTCATGCAGTCCAGGGGGAAGATGGCCTCCTGCATTACGCAGACGTCTTTGAATCCAGCCGATCTTACGGCCTCCAGGTACTTATCCTTCTTGACGGCTCCCGCGATGCATCCCACGTAAGCCTCAATCGATTGCTTGACGAAATCGGGAAGCCCCTTCAAAAGGACGATATCCGAAACCATCAGCCTGCCCCCAGGGCGAAGAACTCTGAACGCCTCCCGGAAGGCCTTCTCCTTATCCGGCACCAGGTTGATGACGCAGTTGGAGATGATGACATCGACTGTGTTATCCTCGATCGGCAAGGCCTCGATCTCACCAAATCGAAACTCAACATTGCTGTAGCCACCTTGATTCGCATTGGTTCTTGCCCGCGCTACCATCTCTGCCGTCATATCAACGCCTATGACTTTTCCCTGCGGCCCGACGATCTTCGATGCCAAGAAGCAGTCAAATCCGGCTCCGGATCCCAGGTCCAGGACGGTCTCTCCCTCTTTTATGGAGGCAAATGCAATCGGGTTGCCGCAGCCAAGCCCCAGGTTCGATCCCGCGGGCACGTCCTCCATCTGCTCCTCTGTGTAGCCGATCTTCTTGCTGATCTGCTCTGGCTTGGCCGATCCGCAGCAGCCTGACGAGCAGCAAGATGAGGCATTCTTTGCCACACGCGAGTAGCTTTCTTTTACTGCATTCTTTAGCTCTTGATCATTCATCATTTCCACCCACCTAATCCTTAAAAGCCTCGTTTATTATCGGTCCCAGCCGGGACTTGACCATGCCTTCAAGCTCTTCCACTTTGATTAAAGAGAGACAGCAGACCTTGCCGCTTTTCTCTAAGCTGAGCACAGCCAGCTTGTCTCCCGGCTTTATCTTTGCTCTCTCTCGGATCTCCTTGGGAAGCACCATCTGTCCTCTCTCATCTATGGTTACAATCGACTCTACTGTGCAACTGCTTATCTCGTTTGGCTGGCAGCAGGATTCATTCTCATCTTTTGTAGTCACCTTTGCGCCTCATGCCATTATGGCAATTGCTAAGTCTTCTGAGAATAAAAGCTTTTCTGAAAATTCTAAAAAATCGGAATCATCTGATAAATCTATATTGCCTTATTTAGTGGATTAATCCCTTTTTTCTATTGATGATCTTTAGTGCTTCGAACCAGATAATGCTCGCTATCCCTGCCATGAAACAAATGGCGATATCAATAAAATGCAGATGGGCAAAGCCGAATAGTTCTCTGATGAAGGGAACGTAGATTACCAATGCCAAGAAAGCCAGGGCCCCTCCAACTACCCACCAGAGAGCGGGATTGGGAGTGCTCATGGTCTCTAAAATCGTCCGGGACCAGGATCTGTTTGCCAGTATCAGGCCAAGGTTGGCAATAATGAGTGTTGTATAAGTAAGTGCTCTTGCAACAGACTCGCCCTGACCACGATAGAGTGAAACGGCGAAGACTGCCAGGACTATGATCAGAACGCTAACGCCCTGAAGCAGGCTAAGGCCCAATGTGCGCCGGTTAAACAGAGGCTTATTTGGGTCGCGTGGCCGGCGCAGCATTACATCTGCTTCCTCGGGTTCAGCCTCAAAAGCAATTGAGCAGGCGGGATCGATGATGAGCTCAAGGAATACCACATGAATCGGGAAAAAGATTAACGGCCATTCCAGGAGCACGGGAATAAGCGACATGCCTGCGATAGGAACATGGATGGCCAGGATATAGGCCATGGCCTTTTTGATATTGTCGAAGATTCTGCGGCCCAGCCTCACCGCTTTGACTATTGACGAGAAGTCGTCGTCCAAGAGCACCAGAGATGCTGCTTCGCGGGCCACATCCGTACCCCTCTTACCCATAGCGATTCCTATATTGGCAGCTTTGAGAGCGGGCGCATCGTTCACGCCGTCGCCGGTCATAGCCACGACCTCTCCGTTAGCCTTTAAGGCCTGGACCAGCCTCAGCTTCTGCTCCGGCATAACACGGGGGAAGATGCAAACATTTCGGACTTGATTCTGAAGTTCCTGGTCGCTCAATTTCTCTAACTCGGGGCCTGTAATTACCTGATCTGAAGGAAATCCGATCTGTCTGGCTATAGCCTGAGCAGTGCCGGGATTGTCTCCGGTTATCATTACTACTCTTATTCCTGCAGAATAGCACTCCTTGATGGCCTGAGGAACGCCCGGACGGACAGGATCCTCCATGCCAATCAGGCCTGTGAATTTGAAATCGAAGTCGTGCTGTCCATCCGGTAAATTCGTCTCTTGCAAGGATGCGGTGGCTACACCCAATACTCGCATGCCTTCCTGGGCCATAATCTGAACGGCCCTGGAAAGTTCCGTTTGCTTATTCAAATCGAAGTGACACAGCTCTGCTATAGCCTCAGGTGCTCCTTTGGCCGCGATCACATACTCTTTTCTGGAAGGCGATCTCCAAACACGCGACATGGCCAGCAGCTTCTTTGATAGCGAATATTCTTTCACCAGCTCCCAGTCCCTGTGAATGTGCTCAGTCTTGGCCAGGTAGTCCTCGCCTAGCTTTTTGAAGGCCTTCTCCATCGGATCGAAGGGATCAATCTGACTGGCCAGAATGCTAAACTCTATTACCTCATGAATGGCATCCGGCAAACGATCTCTACCATCATCCAGTTCGAAGAACTCGCCGCCGGCGAATATCTTCTTCACCTTCATGCGGTTCATTGTCAGAGTGCCGGTCTTATCAACACAGAGCACTGTGGCTGAACCCAGCGTCTCTATTGCCGGAACGCGCCTGGTCAAGACGTTGCTCTGCGAGATTCTCCATGCCCCCAAGGCCAGAAATATGGTCAAAACCACGGGAAACTCTTCGGGCAGCACGGCCATGGCCATAGTTATGCCCGCCAGGAGTCCCTGCAGCCAGTCGCCTCTGGTCATGCCGTAGGCAATCACTACCAACAAGCATAGGCTCAGGCCGAGTATGGCCAGGTTTCGTACCAGCAGATTAGTCTCTTCCTGGAGCGCCGTCTCTTCGGAAGTGACTTTCTGCAAAGCCTTTCCGATCTTACCCATCTCAGTGTTAATTCCTGTAGCCCGGACCAATGCCACACCCTGGCCCTGCACGACGAGGCTTCCAGAGAAAACAAAGGGTAAATCGTCACCACCTGGTCGAGCCATCAAAGGCACTTGTTCTGTGCTTATGCAACTTACCTTTCGTACTGAGACGGATTCGCCAGTTAGAAGTGATTCATCTGCAGAAAAGTTAGTGCAGTCCAGCAAAACTGCATCTGCTGGCACACGATCTCCCTCTGCAAGAACGATAAGGTCACCAGGGACGACATCCCTTCCAGCTATCCTTTTATCAACGCCATCCCGGATTACCAGAGCACGTGGACTGGAAAGATCTCGCAAAGACTCCAGAGCTCGTTCGGTCTTGCGTTCCTGGTAAAAAGTAATGCCCATGACAACTAAGACGAAGCCCAGGAGCATCAAGGCCTCCTGGAGATCTCCGAGCAATAGATAGACAAGACCGCCCGCTACCAGGAGGAGAAACATAGGCTGCCTGGCAACCTCCCAGGCAATAGCTAAGACAGTGCGAGGTTTGGATGAAGGCAACTCGTTGTAGCCTACATCTTTTAGCAGCTTTGCAGCCTCGGATTCCGAGAGGCCTTTAGCGGTGTTTATGTCAAAATTTCCAGCCAGCGATGTATCCCCATTCGAACTTAATTATCGCATTTTCTTATAGTTGCAATCTAAAGTTATATTAATTCTGTGATCGCTGCCGCATATTTCGTTATAAAATTAAAAAAATCCATGATTTACTAGACTTCCAAGAAATGAACCACCCATAGACAGGGATTGATGAATTCCGCCGATCTTATAGAGCGATTGTGCCAAAAAAATCCATGCAGAGAATAAATGCGGCCGGCAAAAGGCCTGCCAAGAGGCAGGCACAGGCCGGATTTTCATCCAGTGCAGCGGCTTGACTGGTGGCTTGAGCCCAGGTTGAATCAGCAGAACTGCACCGCAGTTTTTTATTCTGGTTACATGCCCAAATGCCTGTTTACTACTACTTCACAGCCTCTGCATACTGTCTGGAAAACTCCTCGCATTGGCCGATGATGCGTCCTGTAGCCTCTCTCAAAACAACTATGGGGTCTACGCCGGACGTCGTGAGCCGGAAGACGGGGTTGTCCATGATGGGAAATTTGGTGTCGTAGGTGGCCATCAGCACCCTTTCATCAGCCAAGAGTTCGGTTCGCAGCAAATTCAAGATAGTATGCCCTTCCCCCACAAACTCGATAATGGCCTGATTCTCCGTCTTCTTGATAATCTTCAAATTCATCAAACCACTCCCAGACCGTAGGCTGAGCTCATCTTGCGCGTCTCGGTATTGGCGCAATTGGGGCAGACCAATTTATTTTCTTTCTTGACCAGGCCCGCGAGACAGCGAGTGCAGTAGGCTTTAATAACGCCCAGGTCCTCATCGCCCGTGGTAAGCCTCATCTGTCTCTCGTCGATGATCTTGGCCTTAAGAATATCGCGGAGCGAAAAGAGGTGACGCAGGTCTTTGACATAGGAGTTTCTCACATTGGATATGTGAATGGTCGCCTCCTCATCTGAGATGGGTCTGTCCTCATGCCCCTTCTTGAAGGCCAGCGAGACTATGACCAGGCTGTCCTTGAGATCAATTACCTCTCCCACCACGATATCACCCTGAAAGAGCTTTACCGGGGCATTGGTCTTGGGTATGACACTCGCGGATCTGGCTCTCGAATCGATCTTGACCAGGCCCGCAGTAGATGCAAAAATCGTTCCTGCCCGAGCGTAGGTGCAGTCTCCGGGAACAAACTCCTCGGTCGATCCCACCACATCTCCAGGAAGTACAAAGCTACCGTCCATCATAATTCCTCTATGAATCCTCTATAAGCGCATTTAAATCCAGTATCATCTCTAGCATCTAGAATTACTAGTATCTAAAGTCTGGCATCCATGTTGCCTATCTCTAATCTCTAATGACTACTGGCATGTTATTCTATATAGCTCAACCTCAATGATCTTGACATCTTGGCTATGAAACTCAAAGCATCTCTTCAAGGGAAAGGGAATGCGATAGATTTCCTGCACAGTGCAGGGTTTCATAAAGCTTCTCATGAAACCTTCGCTTCCCAGATTATGCAGAGAGTAGATCGTCTTGGCGATTTTTTGGGCAATGCAAAGAAATGCACGGTCCCCTGCGCTCGCCTTCTGGGCTCCAAAGGGCGGATTCATGACCACTGTATCGATGCCCTTGAGGGCCAGCGAGTTCACATCGGCGCGGATGAAGTCCACATCCACGTCTAACTTTTTTGCATTTCTCCTGGCTATGGCCAAAGCCTCGCCGTCGATCTCCACGCCAATGGCCCTCGCACCCAGTAGGGCCGCGCCTATGGCCAGCACGCCTGTCCCGCAGCCCAGGTCACAGACGGTGCCAAGCTCTCCGCGCATTCCCGCCAGGAAAAGCATCTCTGCGGCGACAGCAGGCGGGTGTGGCATACTGCTCCCTTTGAAAAGAGGGCCGACTAAAGCCCTCCAGCCGCTCCAGCATCATCTCAAGCTGCTTTCTCTTCATATTTGCCAGGCAGACATGCTATTACGGCCTATATCAAGTATAGTATTGCCTCTATTGCCAGGAGCATCAGCAATAGAGCCGTCATAACCTTGAGGAGGAATACAGCTTTCGAGTGGATGAAGGGGCTTTCTTGAGACTCTTTCTCAATTTCGGGATCCGGGGCGACTTCGCTGAATCTTATCTGCTCATTATTCCGCACTTCATTTATCTCTTCATTTGTCTGTTCATATCTCTCTTCGTTAGCATCTGTTAATGCCCTTTCGTGCGATTCTTGCCTCCCGTTCTCTGGTTTTAGGGGCATTTCCAACTTTTCATTGAATTGCTGCTTAATGGCTGGCAAGAGAAGCTGGCCGTAACTCCTGCAGGCCATATCGACTTTGATTGGGACCAGCCATCCATCTGCCAAGATCTGGTCTTTTGCCTCGTACCTCTCCTTTGAGATCTCCAGGACCGGCAGGTCCGTTTTTGCAATGGGTTTTACATCTGATTCATGCAGATCATTAATCTTGATATTAACAGCAAATTCTCCCTTTTCGATCATGGGCAAGAGATGCAGGGACTCATCCCAGGTCAATATGCTATCACAATCATCGATTTTACTTAGCGAATTGCTCGCCATGGCCCCAGCAATATGAAGCAGGGCCGCCTGGCATTGCCCGCTAACGTTTGCTGCAGATTCCTCCAGGATTTCTGCTGCCTCTGCAATCCTATTTGCGCTGCATTCCTTCCCATCGATTTCTGCCGCGCCGAAATGCCTTTCTGCATGGCGCAAAGCCGCAGCTGCTGCCAGCAGCTTCTCGGTCGGATCTCTTCCCGATCTCTGCACATCTATGATATTTTTCAGGGCCTGACAAAGAAAGCCGCCCGCTTCCTCTGATGCCCACCCCTGGGCTCCTCCCTTGAGATATTCCGAGGCATTGTTCAAGGCGCGGGCAAGCATCAAGGGCTCGTTTGCTAAAAGCCCAATGCTGTGGACTTCCTTCATGCCGGCGATGATTCTTTGCAGGCCCAGGATCCCGGCTTTATTGCCATCACTGGCATTTGCAGCTGCATTGTCCAGGAAGGCCTGGGCCCTCTCCGCCAGCATCAGCGCCTCCTCGCCCTGGACATCCCCGCCAAGCCTGGCCAGATAGGACCGGCTCTTTGCAATTGCCGCGGCCACCTTGATCCCGGCCTGGCCGTCTGCAAGGGTAGGTGCCAGCTCTTGGTAACGATCTGCCGCCTGGACGAATAGACGGGAGGCCTCCAGCCGTTGCTGCCGACTGGATGATCGGCCCGGTTCTTCTTGCAGGCAATTTATTGCCAGGGAGCTGTAGGTTTTCGCCAGACAATAAAGTGCATTCTGATAACTGGGCTTCATTTGACGGGAAATGAGCAGAACGGCTCTCTCCAGAGGTTCGCGAGCCGCAGTTGCCTGCCCCATTTGCAGGTAGATTCGTCCCAGGTTAGATAGAACAATTCCCTGGCTCTGACTTTCGCCTTGCTCTTCGAAAAGAGAGAGGCTGGAATTGAAGTAGCACAGTGCTTTATCCCAGTCCATTCTCTGGCCGGCAATTCTACCCAGCCGGTCCTGCACCCCAGGCAGCGCTCCTTTTATCGCCCAGTCTCTGAAAGTCGGTCAGGCTTCTCTCGAAGTATCGGGCGGCAAGCTCCTTCTCCCCCATATCGGCATAGACCGGCCGAGGCTTCCTGTCATCCTGAGCGATGCCGAGATCGTCGCCCTTCTCCTCGAAGGTCTTCAGGCTACGGTAACAGTGCTCTATGGCTTTGTCCCATTCCCCGCTCTTCCGGTAGGCTGAGCCCAAATTTCCCAATACATGGGCAAGGCCGATATGATCCCCTTCCTTGGCAAAGCAGTCGGCGGCTTTCTGATAGTAGAAAGCAGCTTTCGCCAGATCTCCCTGATGGACGAAGGCTTCGACCCAGATTATTCTGCAGCACCGGTCGCAGAATCGGATCGCGGCAGAGAGACACAGCCCTGTTGTATGTATTTATGGCCAGATCCTGCAGGCCCGCCCTGCGGCAGATATCGCCCAGCCGCTTGATCTCATAAACATCTTGGAGCTTGAGAGAAAGTTCGCGGCAAAGATTCTCGTCGATTCTGCCCTTTCGGGTGCTTTCAGCAATTTGCTTAGTAGTTCCGGACAAATTCCCTTCGATGGTCTTACTATCCATTTTTTGTAGACCATCACCTCCTTTGGAAAAAGATGCATAAATTTCCTGGAGAACAACTAATTGATTCATAGATTATAAGATAACTTATATCTTTATATAGTTTTTGAACACGTCTAATTTTGTAATTTCTATTTCGATTTTATGATTTTCATCTTGGAAGAAGCCTTTCATATCTTGGCCGTGAGTGTTTTTGGGAGATCCCCGATGGAGTTCACTGCACAGGAAAAATATGAATTTAAGCGTCTTCTCGATGGCCTGAGGAGCAAGACGGTTGAGGGACGGAGCTAATTTCCCTCTATATCCCCCCCGAATAAGCAGATCTATGATGTCACAAGCCAGCTACGTGAAGAGTACGGACAGGCAGCCAACATAAAATCTCGTGTCACCAGGCTCAGTGTGCAGGGCTCCCTTGAGTCGGCTACGTCCCGGCTCAAGTTCATCCCCAAGCCTCCAGCTAACGGAGTAGTCAGATCCATCGGCAGCGTGGATGCCGGAGCCAATAAAACTGAGATGTACAGCGTGGCTTTGGAGCCGCCTGATCCTCTTGTTACCTACCGATACCACTGCGATTCTTCGTTTCTACTGGGCCCACTGGAGGAGATGCTGGCTGACAAAAAGACCTTCGGGCTTATCGTACTGGACCGGCGCGAGGCGGCCATTGGCATTTTAAAGGGCAAATACATAGAACCTATGAAGCATCTCACCTCCACCGTGCCGGGCAAGCAGAGAAAAAGGTGGCCAAGTCCAGCCACAGGTTCCAGCAGCTGCGTCTCATAGCCATCCACGAATTTTACAAACGGATAGGAGAATCGGCCAACGAAGCATTTCAGCCATCGATGCCAAGGATCTGCAAGGCATCCTGGTAGGAGGCCCCTCACCTACCAAAGAGGAGTTTGTGGAGGGGGGCTTTTTGCATCATGAATTGCAAAAGAAGGTTCTGGGCTGGATGTCTCTTATACCGATGAATCAGGATTGTACGAGCTGGTGGATGCTGCTCAAGAGCAACTCTCCGATCTAGAGGTGACGCAGGACAAATTGCTCATGCGCCGCTTCATGAAGGAGCTGGTTTCCGACAAGGTCTGGCGGCTTACGGCGATAATGAGGTTCGCCATAACCTTGAGCTTGGGGTAGTTGAGATCCTTCTTCTATCAGAGGATCTGAGAAACGCGAGCTAAGATCGAATGCACCAGCAGAAGCTGCGACTTTTCCGACAATCAAACCCGTTCGAAGGCATCTGAGCCACTGGGCAGCTGCTTGAAGTGCGGGGCTGCTTTGACCATCACCGGAGAAGAGGATATAGTCTCCGACTCATCCAAGCTGGCAGATCAGAGCAAAGCAGAGGTCAAAATCATCTCCACGGAGTTTGAGGAGGGTGAGCAGCTTTACAAGGCCTTTGGCGGGATTGCCGAATTCCTCAGATACAAGACCAGCCACATCTAGAGGCGATGAGAACGATCGAGGTTACTATTTGCTATTGGTTAGGCCCACGGAGCGCGTGGAAAAAGTCGTATCCGCCATTGAGAACATCTTTCTGGTCTGATCATGGACATTCGCGCCGACAGGATTGAGGCTTACAACGGCCCAGATAGCCTGAAGACGCTGCATGAGCTTTTGAGAAAGCAAGAGATTTTGGACACGGCCCGAAAGGTATTGCTGCGCGGAATGGTGGGCAATACCACTTCGTTCCAGCTTAGCAAGCAAGCTGCTTTAATGGGATTTGTGAGCTTTCCTCCAGAAGAGGAGGCCTTGGGCTCACTGCACGTTCAGATAACGGGGGGCGAGCGCGTTATCAATTGGCTGGCGCCCGAGACCGAGAACGGCGTGCCGGTCCGAGAGATTGATATTAGTGAGTTAGGAGTGGCTGGCGGAGGACGGAGTGGATGTTCGGCTTCTCCTCCAGCAAGCTGGTGGACAGGCCGTTTGACTGGGCCTATCAACTGAAAGATCTGGGCTACAGCGGCTGGGAGATCGTAAACGAGGGAAAGCAGAAGCTGACCCGAGAGAACCTGGTCGAGGCAAAACAGATCGTCGAGACTACTGATCTTATTATTACCATCCACCTGCCCTACTCCGACCTGAATTTGGCCTCCGTGAACCAGCCCATCTGGGAGGAGACCGTGCGACAGATGAAGAGCTGCCTGGACCTTGCCAGCGACTTCGCCCGCCTGGCCGTGCTTCATCCCGGCCATTTCTCGCCTCTGGGAATGCATATGCCCGATGCCGCCTGGTCGCAGTGCATTCTGGGGCATCCAGCAGATCTGCGATCACGCCCAAAATCTGGACACCAGAATTGCCGTGGAGAACATGGTCAACATGCCTGCCATTTTAGGCCGCCGGCCGGAGGAGTGTTCGGGAATAATAGAGACGGTAGGCCGGGAGAATGTGGGCTTTGTTTTCGATGTAGGCCATGCCAACACTAATGGA
>CAVVKN010000008.1:0-34772 GCA_963748825.1 Methanotrichaceae archaeon | reverse complement strand
AAAATGGGGTTAAGGACCTACTCGAAGTCCTCGCCACCCATTCCGCCCATGCCGCCAGCGCCTCCGGGCATGCCGCCCGGTCCGCCGGACTTGGAAGCGATGACATCATCGATTCTCAGAATCATGATGGCGGCCTCGGCTGCCGAGTTGATGGCCTGGGTCTTGACCCGCAGAGGCTCAACAACGCCCAGCTTCAGCATGTCCACGGGCTTACCGGTGTCCATGTCCAGGCCAGCGCTCTTCATGCCCTTCTCATGCTGGCTTCTTAGTGCCACCAGAGAATCGATCTGGTCTAAGCCTGCATTCTCGGCCAGGGTCTTGGGTATGACCTCCATGGCATTGGCAAAGGCCTCAATGGCCAGCTGCTCGCGTCCTCCCACTGTGGAAGCATAGGCTCGAAGCCTCAGAGCCAGCTCTACCTCAGGTGCGCCGCCGCCGGCAACAAGGAGCTTGTCCTGAACAGCCACGCCCACGACGCGAAGAGCATCCTCCATGGCCCTGTCCAGCTCATCGACCACGTGCTCCGTTCCGCCGCGCAGGATGATGGATACTGACTTGGGATTCTCGCAGTCTTCAATGAAGGTCATCTTCTCATCTGAGACCTTTCTCTCCTCGACCAGGCCAGCCTTGCCCAGGTCGTCCTTGGAGATCTCATGGATGCTGGTGACGACTCTTCCGCCTGTGGCGCGTGCCAGCTTGTCCATGTCGCTCTTCTTGATGCGGCGCACGGTGTAGATACCGGCCTTGGCCAGGAAGTGCTGGGCCAGATCATCGATGCCCTTCTGGACGAACAGTACATTTGCGCCCGTGGCAGTGATCCTATCAACCATGCCCTTCAGCATGTTCTCCTCTTGATCCAGAAAAGCCTGCAGCTGATCCGGAGAGGTGATCTGAATCTTGGCATCAACCTCGGTCTTCTCGATCTCCACGGCAGCGTTCAGGAGAGCGATCCTGGCACCTTTGACGGACTTGGGCATGTTGGGGTGAAGCCGATCCTTATCGATGACCACTCCGCTCACAAGCATGGAGTCGGTAATTCCGCCCCCGACCTTCTTCTCCACGGTGATGTTGTCGGTGTCGACAGTTCCGTCCTCGTCCACTACCGACTGGACTGCTTGAACCGCCATGGCAGCCAGCTCATCGCGAGCCGATTGAGAGCCCTTGCCGGTCATGGCAGTGACGGCGATCTTCCTGAGAAGATCTTCATCTTTTGCCGAGACCTCTACGGCTAGCCCCTTGAGAATCTCCATTGACTTGTCAGCCGCAGCTCTGTAGCCGGCCGCAATAACCGTAGGATGAATCTCCTGCTCCAGCAACTCCTCAGCCTGCTTGAGCAATTCTCCGGCCAGCACAACAGCGGTGGTCGTGCCATCCCCGACTTCCTGGTCCTGGGTCTTGGCAATCTCCACCATCATCTTGGCAGCAGGATGCTCGATATCCATCTCTTTAAGAATAGTGACGCCGTCATTGGTGATTACAACGTCGCCCATGGTGTCTACCAGCATTTTGTCCATGCCCTTGGGGCCGAGAGTGGTCCTCACTGCGCCGGCAACGGCCTTGGCCGCCATGATATTCGATCTCTGTGCGTCTCTTCCAGCAGTCCTCTGGCTGCCTTCCCTAAGAATGTAAATAGGTGTGCCACTGAATTGTCCAGCCATTAATTAACCTCAACAAATGCTAATTTAACAGCTATATGTTGTTTGAACTTCTATATAAAGGCTATTCAAACAGCATTACCTCTACCGTCTCTCCCTCCTCGATCCCCTCCCGCTCCTCGGATACCAGCACGAAGCCGTCCGCCCTTGCCACGGAGCTGAGGATGCCTGCCCCCGAGATCATAATGGGCTCGGCCTCCCCGTTCTTGAGGGCAACTCTCACCAGACTCAAGTATCCCGGTCGAGAGGGGATCTTTCTCGCCAGCCTTGCTGAGACTTTCAGCGGTTGGTCAGAGCGGTGGGCCATCTTTTGCAGGGCCGGTCGCACGAAAAGATAGAGATCAGAGAGAGCAGCCACTGGATAGCCGGGCAGGCAGACCACGGGCTTGCCGGCCACAACTCCGAAGGCGGTAGGCTTTCCTGGCTGCAGGCGCACCCCGTGCACGAGAAGCTCGCCCATCTCCTCCAGCACCCGTGGCGCATAGTCCTTCTCGCCCACGGAGGTCCCACCTATTATTATTATCATGTCCGCATCTATGTTAGATGAGATGGCCTTGTGAATGAGCCCTTCATCATCCGGGACGATCTCCTTTTTCTCGGCCAAAGCACCCCATTTTTCTGCATAGAGCCGGGCCATGAGCCCGTTGATCTCATATGCTTCGCCGGGGCATAGAGTGCGTGCGCCAATAGCCACAAGTTCTCCTCCCGTGGGGATGATGACCACCCTCGGCTTTTCATAAACCCGTACCTCGTCAATTCCCAGTGCCGATAGCATTGCCACATCCGGGGGCCGAAGGGTGTGGCCCTCGAAAAAGACCGTTTCCCCCAGGCTGATGTCTTCGCCGATGCGAGAGACATTCTTGTAAGCGTGCAGCTGCGTTGTGATCTCCAAAGTCGTGCCCCGCCTCCTTGCATCCTCTAGCATCACCACGCCGTCATAATCTCCAGGAACGGGCATGCCGGTGCGTACGGGCCGGAAATTATCAAGAAAAACGGGAGCGTTGGGCTTTGCGCCCCTTGTGTCCTCCGATCGCACGGCAAAGCCGTCCATGGCGGCCCGGTCAAAGCCTGGCAGGGTCACGGGAGAGGAGATGTCCTGCGACAAAACCCGGCCTGCCGCCTGCACGTTTTGCAGGAGCGCTGTCCGCTGTAAGGGTAAGCAGCGATCGAGAAGCATCTCTTTTGCCGCCGCTGCCCCGCTAAAACGTTTAAACATGCAAACGCTTTGTGAGCCACCTCCTGGATATATGCTTTTGTATATATTCTATACGTCGTGTGAAAGCTTCATATATTGTAAAGAGGGAGAGGTGGGCAGATACTGAATATACAATGAAGAATCATGACGGTGGATGGATGATTTAATGGATGCTGTTGTATGGCTGGAAGAAGTGGGAAAGAATGATCTTTCCGTAGTGGGCGGCAAGGGTGCAAGCCTGGGTGAGATGATAAATATTGGCGTTCCCGTACCTGGCGGATTCGCGGTCACGGCTCAAGCTTTCCGGGATTTCATCAACCGGGCGGGCATCTCCAAGAAGCTTTTCGAGGCCCTTAAAGTCGATGTGAACCAAGAGACGGAGCTGCATCGGGCAGAGGAGACGGCCAAGAAGCTCATTATGGAGGCCAAGGTGCCCGAGGACATTGAGAAGGCCATAAAATCCCGCTACGAGGAGATGTGCAAGCGCGAAGGCGAGCAGGTCTTCGTGGCCGTACGCTCCAGCGCCACAGCCGAGGATCTTCCCGATGCCAGCTTCGCCGGCCAGCAGGAGACCTACCTCAACACGCGCGGGGCCGAGGATGTCTTTAACGCAGTTCGCAAGTGCTGGGCTTCTCTATACGGCGCCCGAGCCATCTTCTACCGGGTGGAGCAGGGCTTTGAGCACGATAAGGTCAACCTCTCTGCCATTGTGCAGAAGATGGTGGACTCCGAGAAGTCGGGGGTCATGTTCAGCTCCCAGCCCTCCACTGGCGAGCCACTGGTGGTCATAGAAGGCGCCTGGGGCCTGGGCGAATCCGTCGTTAGCGGCAGCGTCTCTCCCGATAACTTCGTCGTGGACAGAAAGACCAAGAACATCGTCAGCAAGTACATCGCCACCAAGGAGATAATGATCATCAGGGATCCCAAGACCCAGAAGACGGTCACGATCAACGTCCCGGCCGAGAAGAAAGATGCCGTCGTTCTCACAGATAGCGAGGCAATTGAACTCGCAAAGTACGCCGAGATCCTGGAAAAGCACTACGGCATCCCCCAGGACATCGAGTGGGGCGTAGAGAAGAACAAGATCTATATCCTCCAGTCCCGCCCGATCACCACAATCAACAACGGCAAAAAAACTGAGGCTGCCACAGAGGAAAGCGGCAAGGTTCTGCTCAGGGGCCTGGGTGCAGCTCCAGGCGTGGCCACGGGCATTGTTCGATCGATCGCGAGCGGCCGAGAGCTGGACAAGGTCAAGCAGGGCGACATCATGGTCACCAAGATGACCATGCCGGACATGGTTCCGGGCATGAAGCGCGCCGGGGCTATTGTCACCGACGAAGGCGGCATGGCCTGCCACGCAGCCATTGTAAGCCGCGAGCTGGGCTGCCCGGCAGTTGTGGGAACCAAGAAGGCTACATCCCTTCTCAAAGACGGCATGGAGATTACGGTTGACGGCGGCAAGGGCATCGTCTACGAGGGGCGCGTGGCCCTGGCAGCGCCTGCCAAGCCCGCTTCCGCAGCTAGTGGCGGGGGCGTGGTCTTCACTAAACCCATTACTGCTACGGAGATCAAGGTCAATGTCAGCGAGCCGGATAGAGCCGCAGCCGCGGCTGACACAATGGCTGATGGCGTGGGCCTTTTGAGAATAGAGCACATGATCCTGGGCCTGGGTAAGACACCGAACTGGTACATCAAGAACGGCAAGACCGAGGAGTACATCAACGAGCTGGTTAAGGGCATCAAGGTCGTGGCCGATGCCTTCTACCCCAAACCGGTGTGGGTGCGCACCCTGGATGCTCCCACAGATGAGTTTCGGGCCATGGAGGGCGGCGAGGGCGAGCCCATCGAACACAACCCTATGCTCGGCTGGCGCGGCATCCGGCGCGACCTGACAGAGACGGAGCACTTCCGCCTGGAGATAAGGGCTTTTAAGAAGCTGCATGATATGGGGCTTAGCAACGTGGGTATCATGCTGCCCATGGTGC
This sequence comes from Methanotrichaceae archaeon, assembly GCA_963748825.1. Taxonomy (GTDB): domain Archaea; phylum Halobacteriota; class Methanosarcinia; order Methanotrichales; family Methanotrichaceae; genus Methanothrix. The sequence goes on along the minus strand of CAVVKN010000008.1, from coordinate 29,937 downwards.
AGCACGTTCGCGAGTTTCAGAAGGCCAAGGCCATCATGGTCGAGGAGGACCTGGACCTGGAGAAAATCGATGTTGGCATCATGGTGGAGACGCCCGGCGCTGCGCTCACCATTGAAGACTTCATCGAGGATGGAATCGATTTCATCTCCTTTGGCACCAATGATCTGACCCAGTACACCCTGGCGGTGGACCGCAATAACGAGAACGTGGCCGGGCTGTATTCAGAGCTGCATCCCGCCATACTCAAGCTCATCGAGTACGTGGTGGAGCGCTGCAATGAGGCAGGAGTCAAGACCTCCATCTGCGGCCAGGCCGGATCATACCCGGAGATGGCCAAGAGGCTGGTTGAAATCGGCATCACCAGCATATCGGCCAATATCGATGCCGTGGCCACGGTCAGAGAGACAGTGGCCAGATCTGAGAAGATCCTTATGCTCAATGCCCTGAGAAACAGGAAATAAGGCCATAGGGAACAAAGCTAATGGAAATGGGGACAAAATAAATGAGAGACAAAGCTCTTCCCGAAGATGAGGTAATGCGCATCCTGGCGGAAACGAGAGCACGTGACTACAGCTATGACCGCTTCCTGTCCACCATGTGCACCCTGCCCCACCCCATAGCGGTAAGGGCTCACAACATGTTCCTGGAGACAAACCTGGGCGATCCGGGATTGTTTCCGGGCGTGGCCGAACTCGAAGAGCGCGTGGTAGCCATGCTCGGCGAGATGTTGGGCTGTCCGAACGCCTCCGGCTATGTTTCCACGGGCGGCACGGAGTCCAACATCCAGGCCATCCGGGCGGCCAGGAATGAAGCCGGCATAAGAGACGGCAATATTGTCGTTCCCGCCTCTGCTCACTTCTCCTTCGACAAAATCGGCGATCTTCTCTGTCTGGAGGTGCGAAAGGCCGAGCTGGATGAGAGCCTCAAAGTTGACTTATCGTCGGTCGAGTCTCTGCTGGACGAGAGGACCGTAGCCCTGGTGGGCATAGCCGGGACAACCGAGTTCGGCCAGGTGGACCCCATTGAGCAGCTAGCAAAAATGGCCGTGGAGAGGGGCATTCACCTGCATGTGGACGCTGCCTTCGGTGGCTTTGTCCTTCCTTTTCTGGAAAAAAAGTTTGCCTGGGATTTTTCGGTGCCTGGCGTCTCTTCCATAACCATCGATCCGCATAAGATGGGCATGAGCACCATTCCTGCCGGTGGACTGCTCTTTCGCGGACAGGAATGCTTGAGTGCCCTGGAAACGGAGACACATTATCTCACCAAGGCAAGACAGGCATCACTAACCGGCACGAGAAGCGGAGCGGCAGCCGCGGCCACCTATGCCGTGATGATGCATCTGGGCCGGGATGGCTTCAAAGAGATTGTTGACTACTGTATGGACCTGACGCATCATCTGGTGGAAGGAGCAAGGGAAATCGGCATTCAGCCGTGGATCGAGCCCATCATGAATGTGGTGACATTGCGGGTCTCCTCCCCGGCAAAAGTGCGTGAGGAGTTGATGAAGAGGGATTGGCACGTTTCCATTACCCGCGAGCCCAACAGAGCTCTGCGACTGATACTGATGAAGCATATGACAAAGAAAAATATCGATCTGTTTCTAGGAGACTTGCAGGCTATTGTTGTTCTATGATCACTTTTTTCAAAATTCAAAAAAAAAAGACAATTGAATCATTTGCAGGCGACACTGGAATGACTATTGGATTATTCCTTTCTGTTTTATGACATATGCAGCTCTCTTGAAATCGTCTGAGCTTTCCACATCTGAATGGTACCCATCTCTAATTCTCACTTCTATTGTGTATATGCCGGCCTTTGATAGATCCGTATCCCATGTCCAGATATTGTTCGTAGTCCAGAGTGTCATGGGCAACCATACATCTTCTGTCGAAGGTCCTTTGAGTATGAATTGATAGAGAACGGTATCCTTTTCCGGATCAGAGGCTTTTGCCGTCCAGGTTACTTTTATGCCTCGATCCTGTGGACTTGGTCGATCCGATTTGATGTTCAGCAATGATGGTTTAGAATTGGCTTTTATTGTGCCGTCAATTCCTGCAATGCTATCTATGCTGTATTCGGCACTAATGTGGCTATCATGTCCCCAGGGTGCTGCATGGTGTTCATCCCTCACACGCAGATCTATAATGTTAACGCCGGTATCAATGGGGCTGGTAGTCCAGTTCCATGTATTATTCCCGGTCCAACTGGTCATTGGCTTCCAGGTATTTCCTGTCAGAGGCCCATTAAGCCAGAATTGATACAACAACTTATCGTCATCCGGATCGTAAGCATTTCCAGTCCAAATAATTGTGGAACCAGCACTTTGCGGGCCTTCCTGATCCGGTGTGAGACTCTTGGCTGACGGAGGCTGGTTTACAGCACCAGTCCCTGTCAAATATGTGATGGGTGCTGAGTTTTGAGTATTTTTGGCAAGCATAAGATCTTTAGTGGTAATAGCCTGGCCCAAGCATATAACTGCTATTGCTAACATAGCTCCCGCTAAAAGGACTAAATGATAATCTTTCCCCTTCACTTTAAAACCCCCTTTGTCCTCTATTTAAATTACACTTATTCTTTATCATTCTAGTTAAATTTTTCTGAACATTTGGTAGTGGAGATGGATGATCATAGTGTGGTGGTCTACAATTAATTTTTATTGCAAAATATTTTTAGAAGAGTTAGGTTGATTTAATTACGTAGATAAATTTAATTATTGAGATGAAAGCAGCCCAAATAGTCTATTAAAACAAAGATTATGTCCTGGTTAGCAGAACCAGGGAACGAATCCATCACAGAATGTAGATTTTATACTTTATGACCGATGGCGAAGCGCCTCATTACCTTATCGATCTGGATCTTGACAGCGTCGCCTACTTTGGTGTCGGCCACGAAGATTACAAAACCTTCTACTCGGGCAATGCCGTCGCCTTCCCGGGCAATGTCCTCAATATTGACATCGTACTCTTTTCCGACCTCTACCGGGGCAGGAGTGCCCATGGAGGATCGATCTGCATCGTAATTTGCCAAAACACATCACGTCCTTAGAAAAGCAATCAAATTTTGTGGCCGATGGCGAAGCGCCTCATTACCTTATCGATCTGGATCTTGACTGCGTCGCCTACTTTGGTGTCGGCCACGAAGATCACAAAACCTTCTACTCGGGCAATGCCGTCGCCTTCCCGGGCAATGTCCTCAATATTGACATCGTACTCTTTTCCAACTTCTATTGGTGCAGTTGGATCGGACCCTCCCATGGAAGATCCTTCCTGGCCTCTGAACAAATCTTCACCGTCCTTTGCGATAAGCCACAAAATACTTTTCGCGATCAGCTACCCGTTATCCGACTATTAAATCCTTTTGCTCCAAGATAATCCATTTGCTCATGCAAGGCCAATTTATTTCTGCTAGGATGCCTTTTTGCGTACATGGACTACCTGGATAGATACAGGGAAATCGTGCCGGATTATGTTGCTTTCCAGGCCATTCAATGCCTGCCTCTTTACAACTCCGCACGCATCAATACTCTTAAGATAAAGAGGGAAAAGCTCATGGAAAGGTTTGAGGAAGAGGGTGTGCTCTTTCAGAGCTTCGCCTGGTATCCTCTGGGCCTGAAGCTGGACATAGAGAGCCCCGGCAAGCTGCTGGAAAACCTCCTGGGCTACATTCACATCCAGGAGGAGCTGTCCATGGTTCCGCCCATGGCGCTTGATCCACAGCCCGGCGAGAGCGTCCTGGACCTGTGTGCCTCTCCCGGCAGCAAGACCACTCAGATCTCGCAGATGATGGAAAATCGGGGCCTGGTAATCGCCAATGAGCCCTCCTTGGCCAGAGTCGCCCCTCTGCGCTCGAACTGCGAACGTCTGGGTGTGCTAAATGTGGCCGTCACCCGCTATGACGGTCGCAATTTTCCCCGCGGCCCCTTTGACAGGGTCCTGGTGGACGCTCCCTGCTCCAGCGAGGGCCGGGAGAGAAGAGGGCCGGGGGTCCTATCAAGATGTAGCCCCGAAAGATCCCTGGATTTGCAGGTCCTGCAGATCGGTCTTCTCAAAAACGCCCTGCGCCTGACAAAGCCTGGTGGCGTCGTGGTCTACTCCACCTGCACCTATGCCCCGGAGGAAAACGAGCTGGTGGTGCAGGAGGCACTGGGGGAGGCGGAGGAGTTCCGGCTGGAGAAGGTCTGCATTCCCGGCCTTCAGGAATGTCCGGGAATAACGCAGTGGAACGGCAAAAGACTGAACGATGAATTGTCGTGCACCGCCCGCTACTACCCTCATATCAACGACACGGGAGGTTTTTATGTCGCCAAGATCATCAAGAATTAGGAATATATTTGAGCCGCTGGACACGTCTCTCATAGCGAAGCTGTGGCAAGAGCGGTTCGGCATTCCGGAGCCGGCATTTGCAGGCTGCAAATTTTTCCGGAAAGCCCAGAGCATCTGGGCCATTAGCGATGTCGATCTTCCCCGGCTCAGCTACGAGACCATTGGAATGCGCATCATGAGCTGCAAAGACCGCCCGTGGAAGCCCACCACCTCTGCTCTGCAGATCTTCGGCCGATATGCCGCCAAAAACCTTATTCATCTGAATCGGGAAGAGGCCATGATCTTCCTGGAAGGGGGCAGCCAGGTCTTCGAATCGGACTGTGAGATCGGCTATGTGGTGGTATTTTATAGAGGGGATGTGCTTGGGTGCGGTCTGTACTCACATGGCAAGCTTGTTTCGCAGATTCCCAAAGAACGAAGAATGGCAAGCACAGCCAAGAGCGAGGCCTGCCCGGTATAGGAGCGGCCCGAATGTGGGGCTTGAGGAGAGTGAGAATCCTAATGATCTCAGATCAAGATGAGCTGAAAAGGCTGTGGCAACAGCCCCTGCGCCTCTTTCGCTTATCGAATGCGCTGCGGGAAATGAGCTGCCAGGATGACGTTTCTTTTGTCATAAACAGAAATATCAACTTTACCAATGAATGCACAGGAACCTGCCGGTTTTGCTCTTTCAAGCATGGTATTATCTACTTCCTCACGCCTGAACAGATCTTAGAGCGCACCGGCGAGGCAGAGCGGCTAGGGGCCACGGAGATCTGTTTGCAAGGGGGGCTTGCCCCAGAAATGATGCTGGAGGATTACTGCCAGATCTTAGAGGTCATACATCGCGACTTTCCCAGGATGCATCTGCATGCCTATTCGCCCATGGAGGTGCTGCACATGTCCCGAAATTCCCGGGTCGAGGTGAACGAGGCCCTGCGGGAGTTAAAAAGAAGCGGCCTTGGCTCCATGCCCGGCACGGCGGCTGAGATTCTTGTCGACTCTGTGCGACAGAAGATCTGCCCGGATAAGCTGAAGGCGGAAGAGTGGCGGCGGATAATCACGGCTGCCCACTTGCTGGGAATTCCCACTACATCGACCATGCTCTTTGGCCATGTGGAGAGCTTAGAAGATCGCCTGCGGCACCTGCAGATCCTAAAAGAGATTTCGTGCGAGACTGGAGGGTTTACAGAGATGGTCCTGCTTCCCTTCATTCCTGATAATAATATTCTGGGCAAGATTGCCAAAGGTGCCGATCTCTTAGATCGTCTGAAGATGCATGCTCTGGCCAGGGTTGCTCTTTATCCCAACATCACCAACATTCAGGCGAGCTGGACCAAATTGGGCCGCCAGGCCGCCGCTGCGGCTTTGGATTGGGGAGCAAACGACCTGGGGGGAACGCTCATGGATGAGGGAATCGCCCGCAATGCCCGGGAGAAACCCAGTATATCCGCGGCGGAGCTGATAGAGCTGATAGAAGGGCGGGGAAAGAGGGCAGTGCAGAGAACTTCCCTGTACGAAAGAGTATAATCTGTACGACTGATCTTGATTAGATTAGCAAGCAGCATCTTTTTAATATTTTCATTTTTTCTCACCGTTTGCATTTTTTCCCATCGTTTTCTATCTTTTTTTTTATTAACCATAATTTTATTAATAAGGTACCAAACCAAGACGATAAGCTTTACATATTTTGACGATGCACTTCCGTGCGGTGGGGATCATTAGAAAAATAATAGTCATCTTGATAATTGCTCTCCTGGCGTCTGTCACCACCTGGTCGGCATCGGCTAGAGATATTACCATCTCAGGATCATCGACCGTGATGCCTCTGGCCGAGGCTGCGGCAGAAGAATTCAATGTCCAGCAGAAGGATTATGTGGTGACGGTTTCCGCCGGAGGGACCGGGGCAGGAATTCTCGGCATTGCTGAGCGTAAGTATGACATAGCCATGGCGTCGCGCAAGGTAACCGAGGGCGAAAGGCAAAGATTTGGCGACTTTTTTGAGGAGTTTTTGGTTGGTCAGGACGGCATCAGCCTTGCGGTGAGCGATGAGATCTTTCTCGCAGGAGTGAAAGGCTTAAGCCTGCGGCAGGTCAGAGATATCTATTCAGGAAATATTACTAACTGGAAGGAGGTTGGCGGTCCGGATGCTGACATTTACGTGATATCCCGAGAAGTGGGTTCCGGAACCCGCGATAACTTCAATGAGGTAGTCTTGGGCAGCAAAGATGCCGAGACGCCAGGTGTTAATACCGTGGCCATGGGCGGAGCCGAGGTCAAGACTGCGATATCGGGAAGCAACAAGGCAATAGGCTACCTGGGTTTTAATTATTTGGGGGGTGGCGTTGCAGGCATAGCCTTTGATGGAGTCATGCCCACCTATGAAAACATAAAGTTGGATCTCTATGAGCTGCAAAGGCGTCTCTACTTCTACACCTTCGGAAAGCCCTCTGCCGGTGCTCAGGCATTCATAGATTTTGTGCGGGGGCCAGAGGGCCAGAAGATCGCAGCGGAAGAAGGATTTATCTCAATCTGATCTTAGTTGCCGTTTCTTTTTTCTTTTGTTTTCAAATTCATTGAGTTTGTTTTATTTTTTAATTTCGGTTTTTCCTGCCACAAAATTTCTTATCCTTTTCTCAGCCGCTCAATGAAGGCATACATGGACAACCATCGGGCCGGCTGACATTAGGCTTACATAATAGTATGGCGAATAATGCCCTGATGAGAGCTGAAAGCAAGCTATTGGTATTGCTGCTAATTTTCTTCCTGGCGCAAGCATCCGGTGAAGGCAGAGAGGTGACGGTTGTAGTCTCAGGGTCCAGCACGGTCATGCCTATGGCAGAGCTCGCTGCTGAAGAGTTCAATATTCTGCAGGACAACTATACAGTGAACGTAAAATCTGGAGGTAGCGGCGTAGGCATCGTGGACGTAGCCGAGGGCAGATCGGATATTGCCATGAGCTCCCGAGAGATCAAACTGGAAGAGCGGCAGAGATCTGAGACGCCTAAGGTGCGTTTTATCGAGCATCCGGTGGGGTTTGATGCCATCTGCCTGGTGGTAAGTGAAGATGTGTATGATTCCGGTGTGACAACACTCACCAGAGATGAGGTCAGACAGATTTATGCCGGAGACATAACCAACTGGGAAGAACTGGGCGGGCCGAACACGGAAATATTCGTCATTGGCAGAAGGCCAGGCTCAGGAACAAGAGACACCTTCAATGAGATCATAATGGGAAGCCGAGAGATGGAGACTCCAGGCGTATCCTATGATGCTGGAGAGAGCTCTGAGGTAAAGTATAGTACACAGCGCAGCGACAACGCCATCGGCTACATGGGATACAGCTTTGTCATGACGGGAGATACTAAGGTGATTGCTCTGGACGGCATCCAGCCCTCGATTGAGAGCATAAAGAGTGGCGCCTATCCGCTGGCCAGAAAGCTCTACTTTATCACTTTAGGAGAGCCCTCGCCCGGTGCCAAGGCCTTCATAGATTATATCCTGAGCCCCGAAGGTCAGAAGATAGCTGAAGAGAACGGTTTCATACCGATCTGAGATTGAATAATTCCATCATATTTTTCTTAAAAATTGTATGATAGAGGAAAGCCTTCAACCCTGCCCGTCCAGGAGCTTGAGGTAGAATACCACGGCCAACACCAGCGGCACAAAGACTGTCATTTGAGCCCGGCTGAGAATACAATTCGAATGGTTAGGATATGCTGGAGGAGGCTGAGCCAGTGGATCTGCCGAAAAAACTCAAATCCCTATCTGTCCCTTCAGCCAATCCCAGCCCTCTTTTGCCGCCTTGTCCAGCTCCTTTCCTGCCGACTCCTGCAGCTTGGGGAGCAGATCCTCCTGCAGATTTTGCTTTAAGTCCTGCCCCAGACCCTGCAACGGCTCGCTTTCTGCCAGCGAGCCTTGTCCGGACCGCCAATCCTGGGGATCGAATTCGTTGTTGGTGAAGTTCTCTAATCGGGCATGCCCGCTGTCCACCAAGAGGCGGTTGAAATTAGGGGCAGCCAGAGGCTGGCCGTAGACTCCGGTGAGGTAGGCCACGCAGATGAGCCTGCCGTAGCTATCCCTGCCATTTGCTGAAAGATCGTCTATGTCCAGGTAGACCCTTCTGTTCATGAGCACGGCGAAGGTGAAATCCTTTGCAGCCGGCCCCCTGTCTGATTCGATCTCGGGAGAGTCGACATCCGCCAGGCGGACTCTCTCTACACTGTAGGCTACTTTTGCACCGGCCTTCTCTATGGTAACGTCGAAAGTGTCACCATCCACTACGTTTGTGACTATTCCGTAAGCCTCATCCTGAACAGCCAGGACAATAGTGGAAAAGATAATAAGCGAACCTGATGTACAAAGAAATAGTAATAATAATATATGCAATAATTTAGCTATGGTCCCTGCTCTGCAAATCGAGATGGAAATCATGCTCTGACCCCCTTTGATCTTTTTGTGAATGCTATTTATTTTTATCCTTAAAACCGAGACATACCTGTCAAAGGCAGACAGCGGTTCAGAGCTGTTGTACCATTATTTTAAGAGTCATGGATCTATTTATTGAGCCGTTAATAGCCGTCAGCATGTAAGTGGTGGTCTCGAACGGCTTCACCTGAATAAAATCCTTGAGCTCTACCTCGCCAACTCCCTGGTCAATCTCTACTCGGCCAGCTCCAATGACGCTCCAGCTCAAGTTGGAGGCACCACCAGGGCTTACGACCACGGGATCAGCACGAAAGTACTCAATTACCGGATAGGGGGAGCCGATGACGTTTAGCGCAATCAGGCCCCCGCCAAGGATTGCCACCAGGAGCAGCATCCAGATCGCAATTCCGGTCGGTGTTTTCCAGAACGACTTTTGCATCTCCCAGTAGTTCTTTTTTTCAGCCATCTGATCCACCAGAACATTCATACTGGTAAATATACTCTACTGTATCAGCATATCTCAGTCTTATGCTCACGCCGCGCTATCTTATATTGACCGGGGCATTGGTCGCAGATCACATTCAGCCCCCGAATCTGCTCGCAGGCCAAAGATCCCTGACCCTTTCTTCGGTAGATATTATCCAGCAGGCTGTCTACCACATTTGAGTTCGCTTTTGCCTGGAGCAGGATTTGCCTTGATTCATGAAGGGCAAAGCCTGCGTCCTTCAGTTCAAATCCCAGTGCCATTCCGGTTTTCCAGCCAGCAGGCGCAAGGTCTACATCTCTGGAGAGAAGCAGCCTCAAAAAGCAACTGCGAAGATTGGGAGATCTGCTCAATTCGAATTGCTTTCTCACATTGGTCCTCAGATCATCTAAGGAGATGTGCCGCTCTTCCAGACAGGAAGTGCACAGCTTCATCTCGTCAGTGCGAGGCCCTGCCTTTGAGGCCAAATCGGAGCTTCCACAATTGGCGCACGAACCTGACGAATAGTGCACCTTCTTTTCATTTAAGAAATCCATGCCGCCCTCAAATTGCGTAGTTCAACAACTCTGGTCTGCAGAGACTTCACACTCACATCATGAACTAAGGCTGCAGCTATCAGGTCACCGTATCCGTCTGCTGCTTCTTTGAGAATATCATCCATGACCTCAACATTTACAAATTTTTCTATAAGTTGCATTTTCATCACTATTTCTTTCTAATATTAAATTATTATCACGTCATAAGCATTTTTGGCGAAAAAGCCAGGAGCCAAGAGGAGTAATTTATCAGCCACACAAGGTTTTTGGGAATCAAAAAAACGCAGGAACCTTTTCCTTGGCCCTGCTTTTATCTGATCCGCAAGTTGCGGATAATCGCGTCTTGCTAGGACAGATCGATTAGATAATAATCAAACTATTTAGTATCTTCTGGGTGGCCTTGATGCACCGGCGGGTCTTGCAGGCTTGTGCTTCTGGTAGCAATCGCTGCAATACACGGGCCTAGATCCATCGGGCTTGAAGGGAACTTGACATGTCTTTCCGCACTCTGCGCAGGTGGCATCGTGCATCTCTCTGGGGCCGCTGCTAAAGCCGCCTCTGCTGCCGCTTCCATATCTTTCCATTTTAACTCACTTACCGTTTTATCGACTCAAAGAATCGACTTATGCCACAAAAACATCTCAAGAAATGTTCCTTGGATCGATGCCATTGCAACCTTCTCTACATGCCTGCACTGATATATATACATAATGGTCAAAAGGCTTCAACCTTCAACCGTTCAAAAGGCACTCTTTACTTAGATGCTATCTATTTTTTCATCTTTTCCAGGGCATTTCTGGTGTGCTCCAGGAATAGAGAAACGATCTCCGCTCTCTCACCCAGGCCGCGCAGATCGGCCACAACTTCATAGCCCTCTCTCTCCAGAGTGCTCTTCCAGGACGCAGGGCTCTGGCCGGCGATATCGTTTCTTGCATGTCCTCCCGCCACAAGCAAAAAGGGCATGATCCGCACAACTCTCGCCCCAGAGCCTTTCAGCTCGGGCAGTAGCTTGGCAAGGCCGGAAAAGCCCTCGATGGTGCCCAGGAAGACATTCTTGTGCTCTATTTCCAATACCCTGGCCATCAGCGAATAGAGAGCATCGGCAGGGTGGCCCGTCCCGTGGCCCACCAGCAGCACTGCCTCTTTTTCCGGGTCCCGGCAAGAAAATCCGCGCAGCAAGGATGAGACCTTTTGGCAGTCTGACAGGTCTGAGAGCAGAGGCAAACCGATCTCCAGGTGCGAGAAGGCCAGCTTTGCGCCCTTCAATCCCTGCACCAGCGCCGCCACCTGGTGAAACTCTCCTCCTGGCACGATCTGCAGGGACTGGACGACCACACTCTCACATCCCAGGTCGTGCAGCTCCGCCAGCGCCGCCAGGAGGCTTTGCACGCTGATGGCCTCTTTCTCCAACAGTCTTGCCTTCATGAGATGCGAGGTGAAGGCCAGCCGGACAGGTGAGCCGGGAAATTCGCGCTCGTAGGCCTTTTGGATTTGGTCATAGGTAGCCAGGGCAGAAGGAAAAAGAGTGCCATAGGGGGCAAGGACTATTCCGGGCAACTCTCGCATTGGCATCAAATCAGGCCCTCGGATACGATCCCAGCACCCGGACCATGGCAGCCTTCTCTTTTATGGCGCTTATTGCCTGCTCTACAATGCTGTCATCTACATGCCCTTCCAGGTCGATGTAAAAGTAGTAATCTCCAAGGCCCTTTCGACTGGGGCGGGACTCTATCCTGGTCAAATTGATATTATGCTTGGCAAACTCCTCTAAAATGGAAAAGAGCGCCCCAGGACGGTCACGATCCAGATAAATGACCAGAGAGGTCTTGTCCCGGCCGGTGGCCACGGCCATTTTTCTTGCAGCCACAATAAAGCGGGTTACATTGTCGCTTGCATCCTGAATCTCCCTGGCCAGGATCTGCAGCCCATATTTTTCAGCCGTGTCCTCTCCTGCTATGGCTGCTGTCTCCGGGAACTCCTGGGCCAGGTGAGCGGCATGGCTGGTGGAGCCAGTGGTCCTGATCTCGGCCTCTGGATAGTGCTCACGCAAATACTGCCGGCACTGGGCCAGCGCCTGGGGATGGGAGAGGATGACCTTGACCGTCTCCTCACCCCGGCCCACCAGGCAGTGTCTGATGGGAACGTTCACCTCCCCTACAATCACAACATCCAGTCTCAAGAGCAGATCCATGACTACAGTTACTGCTCCCTCCAGGCTGTTTTCCACAGGAACTATGCCTGCCTCAAGCCGACCGGCCTGCACAGCTTCCAGCACTCCTTCAAAGTCATTGAAATAGACGAGTGCTGCCTCTGGCTGGCCTTTTGACCAGAGAAGAGCCGCCTTTTCCGAATAACTACCCTCTGGCCCCAGGGCTCCAATCCTGTAATTCGAACTCAGGCTCAAGCTCAGGCTCAAGTCTTCTCCTTTGTTTTTTCATCCAGCTCGGCCATCAGCTCCACGGCTCGATCCACGCTGATCCTGCGCTCAGCGGCCATGCGGGCAGCAATGATCTCAATCAGATCGCACTTAGCACCCGCCTGCACAGCCACGTTCTTGGCGTGCAGAGACATGTGCCCCCTCTGAATGCCCTCTGATGCTAAGGCCCGCAGCGCTGCAAAATTCTGGCACAGCCCCACCGAGGCGATGATGCGGGAGAGATCGTCTGCGCTCTTAATGCCCAGGATCTTCACGGCCGTCTTGGCCACAGGATGGACGCGCGTCGCTCCGCCCACCAGGCCCACCGCTACGGGCATCTCAATGGTTCCTACCAGATCTCCATCCCTGTTCTTCTCATAGCGGGTTAAAGATTTGTAGCGCCCGGCGATCGATGCAAAAGCATGTGCTCCGGCCTCAACTGCCCTGGTATCATTTCCAGTGGCCAGCACCACGGCTGTCACTCCGTTCATGATGCCCTTGTTGTGGGTCGCGGCGCGGTAGGGATCAACCTGGGCGAGCTCTGCCGCCAAAAGTATTCCGTCCACCACCTCATGGCCGCCTATCTCCTCTGCCTTGAAGACTGCCTTTGATCGAACCAGTCGCAGATCGGCCAGATTGGAGATGATACGCAGATACACCCGCCCGCCGGTGATCTGCTCGATTCGCGGGGCGAGCGCTTCGGCCATGGTATTGACGGCGTTGGCACCCATGGCATCCCGGCAGTCCACGATGAGATGGGTCACTACCATAGGCCCCATCTTGGAGTCGATGACATAGACCTCGATATCCTTGACACCGCCCCCGTACTTGACCAGCATGGGATCTTTGTCGTTGGCCATCCTCATCAGCTCGTCTTTATGAAGCAGAATCGCCTGGCGGGCCGAAAAGGGATCGCCCATTCCCGTGGCCTGAATCAGGGCGCGCATGACAGGTCCCGTACTGGAGGTAAGAAAGCCGCCCGCTTCCCGCGCCATTCTTGCGCCGTTGCTGGCTGCGGCGATGACGGAAGGCTCCTCGGTAGCCATGGGTATGAGCACTTCTCTGCCATCGATGACGAAGTTGGTGGCGATTCCCAGCGGCACCTGGATCAAACCGATCACATTCTCCACCATCTTGTCGGCCTGGTCAAGAGACAGACCCGTCTGCACCTGGGCTATCTCTTCCGGCCCCAAAGCGGCCTGCTCTGCCACAGCGATAAGCCTCTCAGAGGGAGCAAGCTTGTAAAATCCTGATATTCTGGAAGTCATAGATCTCAGTTCCTATCTCACATTCATGAAATGCATTGGAAGGGGAAAAACTTTATTCCAGCCGGAGGATTTATTTTTATGGTCCAATCCTCCTCCTTCCCCATTGCCGGAGAGATTTTGAAGCTGGAAAACATTGTGGGAAGACTCAGTCCTGTGCAAAAGATGCTGCTGGGGACAGATGGGTCTGTGACCAGCCTGCTGGAAGTGGTCACAGAAAGCCCGGTTGAAATTGAAACTCTGATGCAGAAGGTCGTGCCGGCAGATGAGGCAGTGGCAAAAGAGCTTCAAGTAAACCCGGGTGAGGAGGTCAATTTCAGGGTAGTGCTCTTAAAGAAGGCAAACAGCCAGGAGGCGCTGGTATACGCAGTCTCGCATACGCCCTTAAAGAGGCTGGAGGCCGGCATCAAAGATGACCTTACGAAGGCCGACATTCCCATTGGAGTCATCCTAAAAAAACATCGCATCGAATCGCGGCGAGACATAACAAGCACAGCTTTTTTGCCTGCCGACCCGGAGCATTGCCGGGCCTTTGGCGTCTTTGCCCGCGAGATAATGCTCACGAGAAGCTACAAGATAATTCGCCATGGACAGCCGCTCATCGCCATCAGGGAGACCTTTCCCTACAACAGCTTCCGAGATGATCGACGGGTTGTGATTCAGACGCCTTCCCGATTGCATCTGACCCTGACCGATTTAACGGGCAGCAGCAGTCGAGTGGACGGAGGCGTGGGCATCTCTTTGGATGAGCCGAATATATTGCTGGAGGCGGAGAGATGCGAGGATCTGGTGGCGGTGGGAGAGAATGCCGATCGCGCTCTGGCTGCGGCCCGTGCGGTGCAAAAGCACCTGGGCCTGGGCGGGGCGCTTCTAACTATTCGCAGCGGATACAGAATGCATGTGGGCCTGGGCGGGGGAACGCAGCTGGGCATTGCCGCGGGAAAGGCTCTGTGTGAGCTTTATAACCAGCCCCTCTCTGTGCGCGAGATCGCCCGCATCATTGCGCGCGGTGGAACCAGCGGCATTGGCACGGCTGCCTTTGAGACGGGCGGCTTTCTGATAGACGGCGGGCATAGCTATGGACCGGGAAAAGATAAAATTAGCTTTTCGCCCTCTTCTGCCTGCGGCGGCGTGCGCCCTGCATCGGTCACTATGCGCCACGACTTTCCTAGAGACTGGAAGATCATCCTGGCCCTGCCCGACATCGCAGCGGGCGCTCATGGAAATAAGGAAGTTGACATATTCCGGGAGTATTGCCCCTTGCCCGTAGCTGAGGTGCATGAGCTATGCTACCAGATCCTGGTGCGCATGGTGCCTTCTTTAGTGGAAGAGAACCTGGAGGAGTTCGGAGCGGCCGTTAACAGAGTGCAGGAGATAGGCTTCAAGAAGATTGAAGTAATGCTGCAGCATCCCGTGGTGCACAGGCTGATGGCCGCCATGAGAGAAGCAGGAGCTGCCTGCGCGGGACTCAGCTCCTTTGGGCCGGCCGTGTACGCCATAACGGATACAGAAGGACGGGATATTGAGGCTGCTGCCCGCGAGGCCATGAGAGACGTGGGTGGAGAGATCCTGTTTACTCGCGCCAGAAATGAGGGCGCAAGGGTAAGGATGGCCTAGCTATTTAAAATTATACTCGAGAGATGATTAAATGAGCGATATCAAATCTTTATTGGAAAAACTGAGCAATGCACACGGCATATCGGGCTGGGAAGGATCAATCCAGCAGATAGTAAAAGAGGAGATTGCGCCTTACGTGGATGAGGTCCGGATGGATAAATTGGGAAATCTCATCGCCACCAAGAAGGGAGAACAACCCTCCATCATGATCGAGGCCCATGCCGACGAGATCGGCCTCATGGTAAAACATGTGGACGAGAAGGGATTCCTTCGTTTTATTCGCATCGGCGGCTGGTTTGACCAGACACTGCTCAACCAAAGAGTTATCATCCATACCAGATCCGGGCCCATTACCGGCGTCATCGGCTGCAAGCCGCCTCATGTCATGAAGGAAGAGGACCGAAAGAAGGTGGTCGAGGCTAAAGATATGTTCATCGACATCGGCTGCACCAATCAAAAAGAGGTCGAGGACCTGGGCATCTTGCCCGGCACGCCCATTTCCCTGGACAGGACCTTTTCCTCTTTGCAGGGCGACAGAGTCACCGGCAAGGCCTTCGACAACCGAGCCGGGCTGATAGTCATGATCGAGGCCCTGAAGAGGACTAAATCCAAGTCCACCATTTATGCCGTGGCCACGGTGCAGGAGGAGGTAGGCCTGAAGGGCGCCAAGGTTGCCGCCTATGGCCTGGACCCTGATGTCGCCATAGCTGCCGATGTGACCATTCCAGGTGATCATCCTGGCATTGAGATGAAGGACGCTCCCATTGAAATGGGCAAGGGTCCAGTGGTAGTGGTGGCCGATGCCTCAGGCCGCGGCCTGATCGCTACTCCTCAGGTCATCGAATGGCTGGCGGGCACGGCCCGGGAGTTTGAGATTCCTATACAGCTAGAGGCATCGGACGGAGGCACCACGGACGCCACATCCATCTACCTCACCAAGACGGGCATCCCTACAGGCGTTATCAGCGTGGCCACGCGCTACATCCACTCGCCGGTGGAGGTGCTGTGCATTAGCGATATCGACAAGGCAGCGGACCTGATGGCCAGGTGCCTGGAGACGGCAGGGAGATACTTTAAAAATTAATTTTTAATAATTTTTTAATTATTATATTTTTTAGTTATTTTTTTAATTAGCCTTATAAATACTAAGCATAATAATCAATAATGGTGAGGACAAAAAAATCAAAATATAAGAGTCCTGTCCGGACTTCTCCGGCAGTACCCTCTAAGCAGAATTCAGCTTGAACCGATGAGGCTGATCACAAAGAAACCCAGGACCACACCTACTACGAACACGACTGCAAACGAGGTGTAGATCAGGGATTCGGCGAAATAAAATGCTTCCATATAATCATCTCACTACCAGCACTGGAATCGTTGCCCAGTAGAGAACCTTCTGCACGACGCTGCCAATCAACAGCTTGGAGGCACCGGACTCGCCATGGCTTCCCATGACAATAAGGTCTGCCTTCTCAGCTCCGGCCGTATCTATAACTGCATTTGCGGGAGCTCCAATTCTGACGATCGTATCTACATTGACGCCGATCTTGGCACCCATGGCCTTGAGATTGTCAACTGCTTTTCTGCCTGCCGTCTCCAGCTTGGCCTCAACTTCCTTTCTCTCGGCCCCAAGCTGTCTAACTGCGCTGGCAATAACGACCTCGTTTACTACGTTGAGTGCTATGACCTGTGCGCCGAGTCCCTTAGCGAGCTCCATGCCCTCCTCAGCGGCTTTCATGGATTTTTCTGAGCCATCTGTGGCGATCAATATCCGCTTGTACATCCTATCCCACCTTTGGTGCGTTTATCTCACTGACATTGTATAAATAGCTATCTTCCCGATTCAAGAATTCTAAGGGCTAATAGCGCCGCATTTTCTCCATTATCGATGCCCACGCAGGCCACAGGAACTCCGGGCGGCATTTGAACAATTGATAAAAGTGCATCCAACCCGCCCAGTTTCGCACTTACCGGCACTCCAATGACCGGGCGCATCGTTTTTGAGGCGATAACGCCGGGCAGCGCTGCGGAAAGGCCGGCAATGCCGATAAAAACGCGGGCATCCGTCTGGGAGATATAATCTTCCAGCTCCTGGGGATTGCGATGGGCGGAGAGAACTTTATGCTCAAATGACGCCCCCTTCTCCTCCAGTTTGCTAGCGACCTTGTCCACAATTGCCTGATCTGATTTGGACCCCGAAATTATTGCAATATCGACCATAATCTATCCTTGATTTCGGCCCTGCAGCTCATGTTGCTTATTCACGCTCATCATAATCAGGATCTCAAAGATGCTCTTGACAGCCCCAGTGTCCAGATTCAACTCCGTGGCCAGATCCATGGCCCTGGATAGAACCCTCATCTCGCGATGTGGATCGCTGATCGGCTTTCCTTCTGCCCTTTTAGCCTCAAAGATCTTCTTAGAGATGCCTATGCGCTGATAGATGAGCCTTATGATCTGCTCGTCAATCTGCTCAATATCGCTGCGATGCTCTTGTAGCCCCATCAAATTCCCCGGCCCTTAGATGCGCATCTATTATTGGTCCTCGTTCTTATCACTCTTCCGCCCAGAGGTCTCCAGGCAGCTTCAAGAACGTCCATCCTATCTTCATCAATTATTGCCGCATAAGCCGGTCCGGTTCCCGAAAGGCTCACTCCTTCCGCCCCGGCCTCCAGCGCCAGGAGCAATGGCTCGGTAGGCAGGCCCAAAGCCGCGCAATAGGCCAGGCCGTTCAGGGTCATGGCCCTGCCATAATCGCCGCGCATGGCCAGCTCAAAGATCACATCTGCCATGGGCGCAATGAGCCGGGAGCGGGAAACATTGGTATCAATGGAGAAGAGCTTTCGCTCAGGAACCAGGAGCATAACAATGCGAGAGAACTCTTCCCGCTTGAGGAGGAGCATCCTGGCGTTGTCTGTAACTACAACGCCGCCCAGCATTGAGGCCAAAGCGTCGTCCAGAGCGCCGGTAATGGTCACCCCCACTTCCCGGGCGGCGGCCACGCCGATCTTGGCTGCCTCTACAGGGTCCATCTCTTCCTGCAGAGCATCCAGGGTTGCCAGGACGGTGGCGTTGGCCGCGGTACTGCTGCTCTTCAGGCCGCCGGCCACAGGGATCTCGCTGTAAGTTCGCACTATCGCGCCGTAGCTATAGCCCAGTCGCTCTTGCACCATGCGCACACAGGTCTCGATGAGGCGAGTGTCCATACCGGGAACGTCTCCCAAAATGTCGCCGGAATTGTTCAGCTCCACTTCGGCCCGTGTTTTGAGCTCGATTCCGAAGGCCGCCCCCTTCCAGGTGGCAACTGCATTGAGAACTGTGGCAGCGCCGTTTGCCCATGCATATCCTTTCATGAATTTATCAGGTATCTCCCTCAAGCCTGCTCCATCTCAAAGATCTTCTTGAGCTTGTCCAGCTCTTTCGCAAACTCTTCCTTGCCTTCGCGAGTATATTTTGCAATCATCTTATTCAGATATTCAAGTTCTGTGATGGATGAGACGAAGATGGGCTGATAGCTGCCTAATTCAAAGAGCGGCAAGACCTCGACACCGCCTTTGGTTGACATATCCTCCAGCCCCTTTACGACTACTATGAACGCGAAGTTCTTGTAGCCCAGTCCCCGGGCAATGTTCTTGGCGAAGCTGTTCATCTGCTGCACTCTTCGAGAAGAGAGATCTTTGTAGGCTGCAACTGAATCCTTGTACTCCACAAACATGATGGCATTCATCGGACCAGAGCAGGGCGTCATATTCCACCACGGCGATGGCGTTTTTTAGAGCCACTACATTAAAGAGGACGCCGCGACACCAGCTTATGTTGAGGTGAAGCCGAAAGTCCGCTTCCGTCATGGGCGTGTTCCTGGGCTTCAGAACATAAGGGTCGCTGGACAGTTCAATCATGAGGTATCATTTCTCTTTTCAGATAAATGGACTTTTCCCGTCGCATTAACCATTTTGGTTATAACCAGTGGCTAACGACTACTCCACCAGCGCCAGGCACCAGGCACAACAGTTCACAGAGGATGCAATGAAATAGAAGAGTCCATAGCTTGGCAATTGTCTTGTTAAGCTGGAATTGCATCTTCATACCACGCGAGACTTTTCAGTCCTCCATGGTACTTCACACAAAAAGAGAGAAGTCTATATATTTATTTCATTAGAATAATTAAAAATTAGTCGATAATATATTCCTTTTAGCAGAACATATTCTGGAAGAAAAAGCCGCTTAAGATACTGGTTTAAATGGGCAATTTTCAGAAATTTCTTTGTGATAACGTAAACAATCGCAAATAATTTATACTACACATTCTGTCGGAACATCAGTAACATAGTTTCGTATCAAGCATTCGAACATATCCGGGAATGGGGTCGGTCTCCTTTCTTCGGTTTTGTAGCAGGATCGGGAGGGAGCATGGCAGCATATTTCGGAAGCCTGGGGGGCGCGCGCCGTCGGCAAAGAGCCGCGAGTATTGGCAGAATGATATTATCCGGAATAAGCACAAGAGAGGCGGCAGCATGAGATGGCTGCTGCTCCTGGCCCTGCTGACCATACTTTTGCTCGCATCTGCCCAGGCATCTCTGGTCAAAGTGGGCGCATACGACACGCCAGGATATGCCAAGAGCGTGACCCTGTCCGGCAGCTACGCCTATGTGGCCGACGGCTATTCTGGCCTGCAAGTCATCGACATCAGCAGCCCCACCAGTCCTTTCCTGAAAGGCACATGCAACACTCCCGGCTACGCTCATGGTGTGGCCATATCCGACAACTACGCCTATATGGCAGCCGGCGAGTCTGACCTGCAAATCATCGACATCAGCAACCCCGTCAATCCCTCGTTGAAGTGCACATACAGCACGCCAGGCATTGCCTATGGAGTTGCCCTATCTGGCGGCTACGCCTATGTGGCCGCCGGCGATTCTGGCCTGCACATCGTTGACATCAACAGCCCCGTCAATCCCACATTGAAGGGCACATACGACACGTCAGGCACTGCTAACGGCGTGGCCCTGTCCGGCAGCTATGCCTATGTAGCCGACGGCAGTTCTGGTCTGCACATCGTTGACATCAACAGCCCCGTCAATCCCACATTGAAGGGCACATACGACACGTCAGGCACTGCCAACGGCGTGGCCCTATCCGGCAGCTATGCCTATGTGGCCGCCGGAAGTTATGGCCTGCAGATCATCGATATCATCGACCCGGACAGACTCTCACTGAAAGGCACATACAACACGCAGGGCACTGCCAATGACATGGTCCTATCTGGCAGCTATGCCTATGTGGCCGACGGCAGTTCTGGCCTGCAGATCATCAACATCAGCGACCCAGCCAGCCCCTTTCTGAAGAGCACATACGACACGCCAGGCACTGCCGGGGGCGTGGCCCAGTCCGGCGGCTACGCCTATGTGGCCGACGGCGATTCAGGCCTGCAGATCCTCGCGGAAGGAGCATCCCTGCTGGGCAAGGCCTGGCATGATCAGGACTGCGACGGCCTCTGGGACTCGGGCGAGCTTGGCTACCCAAACGTTCCGGCAAGGCTTCTGGACGGTACCGGAAGCCCCATTGCAGGCAAATCAACGACCACCGGCAGCGATGGCAGCTACTCCTTCCGGGACCTGGTTCCAGGCGATTATTATGTGGAGTTCAGCTTGCCCCAGGGCTGCGCCTTCAGCCCCAAAAACCAGGGCACTGACGACAGTCAGGATAGCGATGTGAATTCCAATGGAGTAAGTGAAAAAATCATATCCTTTCCTGGTCAAAGCCATAGTCTGGATGCCGGGATCTTTGCAGCCTATTCCATCTCCGGCATGAAGTTCAACGACCTGGATGGCGATGGTACTAAGGACACGGGTGAAGGCGGCCTGGATGGCTGGAAGATCTACAACGACAGCAACAATGACGGCAGCTTCCAGGAGGGCGAGATCTCTGCTATCACCGGCTCGCACGGTTCATATCAGTTCCAAAACCTGCCACCAGGAGACTACACCCTCCGCGAGGTTCAGCAGACCGGCTGGGCACAGACGACACCATCGGAAAACCTGCATAGCGTGGTGCTGACTAATGTGAACGTCGATAGCATCAACTTCGGTAACCGTGGAGCCCTCTCCATCTCCGGCATTAAGTTCAACGACTTGGACGGCGATGGTACCAAGGACACGGGAGAAAGTTGCCTGTCCGGCTGGGACATCCAGCTCAAGGACAGTAGCGATTACCTCTTGCAGACCGCTACCACTAGCTTCGAGCCGGGCCAAGAGGGCAGGTACGAGTTCGTAAATCTGCAACCCGGCACCTACCGGGTGTACGAGGTTCAGAAACCCGGCTGGGTCCGGACAGTTCCTGTACAGGAGTACTATAGCGTAACCCTAACCAACTCTCCTTCCGGTGGGAATATCTTCGGTAATAACCTGTTGGCGATCTCCGGCGTGAAGTTCGAGGATCTGAACGGTAATAGTGCCAAGGATAGCGACGAGCCGGGATTAGAAGGCTGGACAATTAAGCTCAAAAGAGATGGCACGGAAGTCGCCAGCACTCTGACGATTACAGGTGGAGCTTATTCGTTTGCAGGCATCACTCCAGGTAGCTACACGGTTGAGGAGGTCTCTAAGCAATGCTGGGCTCAGACCTATCCCGCAGGCAATGTATACATTGTAGTAGTCTCCAATACTGGACAGGTTGCGGTCACGAAAACAGATCAGACTTCCGTTGCGTCGACTGAGGTGAACTTCGGCAATGTTCCTACAGCCAGTATTAGCGGCATGAAGTTCGAGGATCTGAACGGCAATGGTGCCAAAGATAGCGGCGAACCGGGATTAGAAGGCTGGACAATTAAGCTCAAAAAGGGTATCACAGAAGTCGCCAGCACTCTGACGGTTGCAGGTGGAACTTATTCGTTTAGCGGCATCACATCCGGCAGCTACACCGTTGAAGAGGTAGTTCAGGACGGCTGGGTTCAGTCTTATCCCGCCTCACCAGGGACGCAAACAGTAACGCTGGTCTCTGGAGTAGCAGGACCGACAGACATCAATTTCGGTAACCTGCGCACGACCAGTTTTGCTGGCATGAAGTTCGAGGATCTGAATGGCAATGGTGCCAAGGATACGGACGAGCCGGGATTAGAAGGCTGGACAATTATGCTCAAAAATGGTATCACAGAAGTTGCCAGCACTCAGACTGTTACAGGTGGTGCTTATTCGTTTACAGGCATCATACCCGGTACCTACGTAGTTGAGGAGGTCTCTAAGCAAGGCTGGGCTCAGACCTATCCAGCAGGCAATGTCTACACGGTAGTGGTCATCAATGCCGACCAGGTTACCGTCACGAAAGCAGATCAGACTTCAGTCACCTCGACTGAGGTGAACTTCGGCAACGTGCCTACTGCCAGTATTAGCGGCATGAAGTTCGAGGATCTGAACGGCAACGGTCAGAAGGATGCAGAAGAGAAGGGGCTTAAGGACTGGACCATCAGGCTGCAAAGCCCGCAGATCACCGAGACCACTACGACCACCGGCCAGGACGGTTCATATCAGTTCCAAAACCTGCCACCTGGAGACTACACCGTCGGCGAAGAGCTGCAGAGTGGCTGGCTGCAGACATCTCCCGCTGGCGGCTCCTATTTGGTGATGCTCACGGATTCCGATGTCTCCGAGAGGGACTTCGGGAACCGCAAGCTCGTGGAGGCTTTCCTTGTCCAGATTACGGCCGATCCCCAGACGGTGCTGCCAGGCCAGGAGATCATCTTCAACATCACCATCAACCGCCAGGGCGATATCCTGCTCGATAGCCTGGGCGCGGAATATACGCTACCCAAAGGTCTGAAGTTCATCTCCTCTAATCCCAGCCCTCAGAGCGTAATCGAGAACGCTGACGGCACCAGCACACTGATCTGGACAGTACTTGCCTTTGGCTCACAGATGGCTGCCCAGACGGCCGAATCTCAGGCCGCATCTGCGAACCTCGCAGGAGCGCCATCGCCTTCAACCACCATAACCGTAACCTCTCAAGTACAGCCAGGAGCACCGGAAAGTCTCACCAGCACAATCGTGGTCACGGGCAGCACCGGCCAGGCAGCCGTGGCCCCGGTCATCGCCCAGACAAACGTGAAATGCCTGAAGCTGCTGAGCGACCCGGTGAAGCTGAACAAGACCTCAGACTCAAAAGAGGTCTGGCCAGGGGCTACTGTCAGATACACCATCACTTACGAAAGCCTGGTGGACATCCCCCTGACTAATGTTGTGATCACGGAGCATGCCTCTTCCGATCTCATCTTCCTCTCCGCTAATCCGGCACCGGATGCGGGAACGGAGAACGTCTGGAGCATCGGCACCCTGCCTCCTCTGGGCAAGGGCACCATCAGCGTCCTTTTCCAGGTTAAAAATGCCTCAAATCTGAGTTTCGAGAGCCAGTCGTTCGTGTCAGGTAGCGGCTTTGTCAACAGCTATCGCCGCCTATCCACGGAAACGCAGGCAAGCGGTCTGAAAAACAGCGTTACCCTAACCGGTGACCAGTTCAAGCCCGTCTCGACAACCTACTCCGTCAAGCTGCAGGAGAATGAAGGAACCATACTGCTCAAAAAGGAGCACGGCAGCGGAGAGTACAGAAACGAGGAGGAGGCAGCTTTGCAGATGCAAAACAGGTCGATCAAGAGCATTAGCACTCTTCAGGCCGTCTACCGGACCACAAGCTTCGCTCTGCTAGGTGATAAGTCGATAGATTATGATTCCCAGGGTATCCTCCCTGACCTATACCTGGAACCGCGCCACACAGGCTTCGACCAGCCAGGAGTTCCGGTATGCCAAGAGCCTGGAGATGGATCAGCAGTTCTTGCTGGACCAGAACGAGACGATCATGTCGATGGAGGCGGAGTTAGTGGGCCAGGCCCATCTGGGCGTGCGCAAGAAGGATGGAGAAGCTGTCAAGCCCTCGCCCGTCTTCGAGTCTTCCCAGGACTATGCCGGGACCTTCCGCATCAACCAGAGCCTGCAGGACTATGGCAGCAACGTGCGCATGATCCGCAATACCACCGGCCTGGGGCTAGCGGCCAGTGACCAGCGCCTGAAAAAGAGCCAGCGAAGCTATGAGCATGGCTTTGGCTCGTATGAGAGCGAGGAGCTGATCAGCACTGCGGAAAGCTTCATCGCCAAAGACCTGTTCGCCAGTTACGATCCGCAGTACGGCTACGGCAAATGGAAGGCGGGCATCTGGTCAAAGAGCCCCGGCCAAAGCTTCCTGGGCCAGGAGATCACCGGGGCCGATTACATCCGGGAGGAGACAAAAGCGGAGGGCTTGAACGACATGTCCACCAATCTCAGATTCCAGGGAAAAGCCAGGCTGCGGGCCGTCTCAGAGAGCGCTCAACGCGAGGTGGATCTGGATGAAGAGTACGTGGGCCAGTACTCCTTGCAGCGCGAGGTTCACCTGGGCGGCGTCTCCCGCTTCGACCGGCCTCATCTCACATTGAACAAGACCGGGCAACTGGTGCCCGGCACCACGGTAGCCGATTACACCATCACAGTTCTTAACGACGGCAACGCGGCCCTGGGCCCGGTCTACGTCTGGGACATCTTCCCGGCGGGAACCGATTATCTGGGCTCCTCGCTCAAGCCCGAGCGGCTGCAGCCGGGCTATGCCAATTGGTCGCTGCTCTACCTGGGCATCGGCCAGTCCGTGAACATCAACCTGCGGCTGAATGTAACTGACTCGCGGGACGAACTGGTCAATGTGGTCTACGCCTCGGGCGGCTATAATGACCAGTGGATCAGCGCGGGCAACATGAGCGTCATGCAGTTCGGCTGGCTCTCCTGCTGCCAGCCAGAGATGCTCGTGGAAAAGCAGGCGCGCATCGATGCGGCGGACAGCCGGCTCATCTGGTATCGCATCCTTCTCAAAAACCAGGCCAACGTGAGCCTCGTAGCGCAGGTCACGGACCGCCTGCCTACGGGCCTGCAGCTCTTGAATGCCTCGGCACAGCCCCAGGTGGAGGGGCCGGATCTTGTCTGGGTAACTACGGCCATCCCTGCTGGTGAAAGCCGGTTCATCGAATATCGGGCCCAGGCCATGAGAAACGGCAAGTTCGTGAACACGGCCATGGTAGAGGCTCATGCCCTGGACGGCTCAGGCGGGACATCGACAGAGGCCAGCGCGACGGTGACGGTGGGCGAGGCGACATCCTACGCCGAGGGCGGCTGGCGGCCACCGGAATGGGGGCTGGACAGATCGGAGATGATCTGCGACGATGAGATTGCCGGGGATGGCGCGAGCTGTAGCTGTCCGCTGGTTGGTGAGTGAGAAAAAGGCTCTTGGGAATAGGGTGCTGCTCATTCATTTTATTATAGTAGATGATAAAGGAAACCAAGATATAACACTTAATTTTGCGGATTGTGCATTTCGAATTATTGTAGTTAGACCAAGATCCCCTCGGCCAACGGAAGATCCTCGGAATCGGAAAAGATGGATACGGGATCTATGATAGGAAACTGAGGGAGCACTCCACGGCCAGATCGCTCCCGTCAGTCTTTTCGCGACCTTTATCGGCTCATTGCCAGAGGACGATACAAAAGCCCATAGCTGTACTCAACTCAGTTCCTCATTAACTCGATTAATGGCTTCCAGAAGATTTGCGCCTTTTTGTGTGGTTTCATACAATACGTTTTTTCCTGAGTTGACTTCTATTAGTTTGCTTCCGATCAATGTCTCCAAGTAGGGCTTTACCGTCTTGAAGTTGAGGTTTACCTGATACACTATTCGGGTCTTGCTGGCACTTTTCGCGCACGTATCTAGAATTTGGGCTAAGATCTCTTCACGGCTTCTCTTCATGCTCCACCCCTTACTGAGCTACGTATGTCCAATCCGGAATTGTACTATTGATGCATCGCACGTTATTTATTTAAGGACATATGGCACAGAACATGGATTATAGCACAAAATGTGAACATATATACTCTATCATTATTTTTAATTTTGAAAGCGATTTTTATATTATTATTTATGATAACCATATTGATTGATTATTTAAGCTTAATAAAATAATTATTAATAATAGCTTTGGATACAAATGAAATTAGCGGAACACAGCGCAAAATTGGCTAAAAAAAACGGATGGTCTTTCTAGAACATTCGGATAGAGAGTTAGGGTTATGACGGGTTATGACGCGGGACTAATAAGAACCAATCACCATGACCTTATTTCCTCTCGTGATACACTATTTTATATCGAATAGAGTAAATTCTAAAATTTGCATTGAGATTTCGGAAGAACCCTTCTATCTCCAATTTAGAGGAGTGGGGATCTGCCTCAGATAATTAGATGCTTTCTTAGCATCTCGTCCAGCTCCTCCATCTTAACCGGCTTACTGATATAATCATCCATGCCAGCCTCAAGGCATTTCTCCCTATCTCCCTTGAGCGCATATGCCGTTATGGCGATTATCAACATTTTGTTGTGCCAGCGCTGGCGAATTATGCGGGTGGCCTCCAGGCCATCCATCTCGGGCATCCTTACATCCATGAGCAAAACATCGTAGCTTCCGAATTCAAGAGCCAGCAAAGCCTCCCTTCCATTGGATACCGCATGTGCTCGATAACCCAATCGTTTTAGCATGGAGAGTATGACCTTTTGATTCGATACATTGTCTTCAGCTATAAGCACACTTAGATCCTCATGGCCGCTTCTTTTCGCGGTTAGCTCATCATCGCTGTCGGCTATGAATTGCTTGGCAAGCGCGGCTTTTAGGGCATTGAAGAGATCGGTTTGCCTGACGGGCTTGGCCAAAGTGCTTGTAAAAAGCTTTGGTCTGATTCGTTGGCCGGCGAATGTCAGAGCTACTATTGGCAATGCCTTATTGATCTTGATTATCTCTTCCTCTAAGGAGAGGACGTTATCTATTGTGCTAACATCCAGGAGAGCAATGTCCAGGGGATCAATACTTCTTATTAATCCAAGAGCTTCTTCAAACCCTGCGCTGGTTATCGGAATCATGCCCCATTCAGCGGTTTGCATTTCTAGGTTACTACGAATGGTTCTATTTCCTTCTGCGATGAGGATTCGCTTTCCATCAAGCGGCAGCTGGATCCCGCTTAGAAGCGAAATATTGGGAACAGGTTTAGTTTTAATGGTGAAATGGAATGATGACCCCTCCCCCAACTTGCTCTCTGCCCAAATCCTTCCGCTCATTAGCTCCACCAACTCTCTGCTAGTGGATAAACTCGTGTCAGCAACCTTGTTTTTTCTCTTCTTTAGCTCTTCGGGCGTGTCACATGAGTTGAAAAGCCGATCTAATTTATCCGCAGGGATACCTATGCCGGTATCTTTGATCTCAAAGTGAATCTCGTATAAGGGATCAAGATGTACAGAAGATACTGACACATCAACCTCTCCCTTATCGGTGAACTCGACTGAGTTGCTTAGCAAATTGATGAGGATTTGAAGAAGCTTCTTCGGGTCACCGATTATTACATCCGGTGAAATTCCATCTATCTTGTATGCCAGATCCAGCCCCTTCGCCGTTGCCTTTTTAGCAACTGACTGCAGAGCATCCTCAATGCAATTGCGCAGATTAAATGTCCTAATTTCAAGCTCCGTCTTCTCTCGCTCTATCTTTGAGAAATCGAGGAAATCATTTACAACGGCCATCAGAGCATCTGAAGATATTCTGATGGTCTCTACGAAATCTCTCTGCTCTGCAGTCATATTCTCTTCAAGTAGCAGGCTTGTCATGCCCACTATGGCATTCATGGGCATACGAATGTCAAAGCTCATGTCTGTCATGAATTTTTTGTATGTCTTTAGCAGTTCAATTACACTTTTTTCATCATTTATGCGATATCTCTTTTTCCTTCCAACTTTCTCATGGGATAATATTTTGCGATCTTCTAAGATGTTGATGTATTTTGAGGCCGTCGAATGGCTCATTGACAATCTTTGTGCTATCTGAGAAAATGTGGATCCAGGTGACTCGACCAATATGAGGATTATATCTCGAAAACGCTTCTGCTGCAGTAATTGGGTTAATGCCCTCTCCTCTGGCTTGAGTTTGCCTGAAAGAAAATATATTCTTAAGTTATATTGCTTTTGGCTAACAATTAATTCATTTTTCTCTAACTGATCGAGGTGATATCGCAAAGTACTAAGACTTATTTTAAGTTCCCTTGCGAGTTTCCTCAGGTGAGAGCCGGGATTATTCGAGATATAAGCTAAAATCTTCTCCCTATTATCATGGACAATGTTCTCTTGCATGTCGTCTCTGTCGTTTCCATCCAATGAATATCTATTTATTTGTTTTAATTTATTTCTGATGAAGTCACGTAGCTGCAACCCAAGCTGTGAACTTCTCTCTTGGACAATATCGCATCAAATTCCACCGGATTCCCATAGTCTCCCTAGCGAGGAGGTGGCTGCTAACCTGTTATAGATATTTTGTGGTCAATTTCCATCAGTCCCAAAATAGGAGAGGACGAAATGGCAAGTAGGCTGGCCGCTAGTATTAATGGACGGCTATGTGGCCATAGTGAGTAGTGCGCTCCGGTAAGAGGCGTTCCGATTCTTTTTTTCAACAGCGTCTAAATTTGCCGCCTCCTCTGTATAAGCTGACCTTATGCCTGAATGCATTCTAGGAAACCACCTGCACAAACCGCTCCTGTATACGATACCGATGAAACTGCTCAGACTCCGCTATCTTTCCCAGGAAATCCAAACGCTGATCAATTTTATCAACTTCATAGTTCATCTTCGAGATCCTATCCGAAAGCAACTGACGTCTTTTGATAAGTGCCTCCCATTCTTCCATGTATTTCACCTCCGATTTACATCTTATTCGCATCTGATTTGCATCCAGATAATTGATACATTTGCATAAGCTCTTTATGGCACATATTGAGAATTATAGTACAAAGTGTAAACTATCAAATTTACCCGGTCGTGAATTTTTCCAGTCAATGTCTTAGGGATGATGAAAGCAGTATGTTGCTTTTAGGGCAGGTATGATGTCATAAGGGATCATTCATCCTGGGATGGGATCTAACTTGACTTAATAATTTCTAAGTAAATCAATCAATATATGATTTTTTAGTTATAATTGCATGGTTGATATTAATTATGTGAGCTTGGCAGTAACTCTATCCTTAAGATGTACCAATTGTAATATACTCATCCTCGCCAATTTGATAAGATGCTGTAGGAACGGGATGGAAAAAACCATGCTTCTCCGGGGCATAGGAAAGTTGCAGTTGGGGCATTGTGGAATCCTCAGGATAATATTTATCAAATAGAAGATTCCTAAACCTCTAATAAAGCCTTTCCACGTTAAATACATATTGGGCTTTACATCCTTCCGGCAATATCTACAGAGTACCATATATCCACCATTTATATTACTAACACAGGTTTTGACAAATTAGCGCCTGGAGACCCCGAGAATTTGGTTCAGGCTCTGTTCGGAAGGTACTTCGAAATGGGCTTACCACTATTTATTAGGAACTGATAGTATTTAAGATATCATAAGACAATCTCCGCCAACTTTTGTCCGTAAGCTTGATCCTCCTCCCCTTCAGCAGCCCATCTCCTGTTCCCATCTAGAATTATCCCGATATGTTTGGTATTCGTTTCATGGACTCCGAACTAATTTTGAAGGTGCTAAATTTTGGTTTCCATTGGTGCTGTGATAGAAGCATCCATCGTTCCTGCAGACAGGTCCGTGAATGCCTGATCATTGGTAGCAAATACCACGAAGGTATTATTGCTTATATGCAATCCTTCATTATTCCGAGTGCCCACCACATCAGCTTTCTGGATGGCTGCAGAGTACGTATTCAGGTTTCCCAGATCCTGGCCGCCTCCAGGACGCCGTAATCCGCGCCAGTAGCTCCCATGAGAAGGGTGATCGATATAAGCGATGCC
>CAVVKN010000007.1:0-90231 GCA_963748825.1 Methanotrichaceae archaeon | reverse complement strand
AATCCGATTTACAGCGACCTGTCGTCCCTGAAGGGAAGAGGATATCCCTTTATTATGGATTCGTCCGGCCTGATAATATACCGGCCAAAAAATAAGCCGGAAAACGATCTGAAAGACCTCTTCGTAGCAGATAATCTCTTTGAATCCACCAACCCCGAGGTTAGGGCGCTGGGCAAAGGCATGTTAAGAGAAAGCTTCGGTTCCAATGTGGTGGGTCTGGGGAATGGGGACGGTTATGTGGCTTTCTCGCGCATAGCTACACTTGGCTGGATCTTCTGCATTGCCTATCCTGCCGAAGAGATGAGCCTGCCGGCGCGATACATAGATTCAGGTATCAAGGATGTTGCCAGGAGCGTAACTGCCGGCTTGAATGATGCCTCGCGAAGAGTTCGCGATTATGCGCTGATCATCTTCGTCCTCACTGTTTTTCTTGTGCTGGGGGCGGGATGGTGGCTGAGCAGAAGGATCGACGGCCAGATAACCTCTCTTGTCGGCGTGGCTGAGAAAATTTCGCGCGGCGAGTTTGACGTCGAGGCGAAGACCTCAGGCGAGCTGGCTGTCTTAGCAGTCTCCTTCAATAAAATGGCGCGGGGTCTCAAGGGATACGTGGCAAGGCAGGAGGATGATGCGGTTTTGCGGGGCGGCTCTGGCAAGGAAATGGCCTTTCTTGAGGGAGTAAAGCGCAATCTCGTTCCGGCACATGTGCCACAGGAAGAGGGGTACGAGATCCGGACGCTTTACTGGCCTTCTGAGATGAATAGTTTTGATATCTATGATATTACCCGCGCAGATGATAAAATTGCCTTCGCCATGGCGGGTGTAGGAGGAGATGGTGTCCAGGCGGCCATGCTTGCCATCATGTCGCGAACGCTCATTCGCGCCTCGCCTGATAAATTGGATCCGGCAAAGGCCATCAGTGACCTGAATTCGCAGATAAATCAGCATGGTCACGGAACTAATCTGGCATGCTTTTATGCTCTATTAGATCCCGTAAACCACACTTTAGAGTATGTGAATGCCGGCTTTAATCCTCCTTTCATCGTCGATCCAGGAGGGATGGTGGATACATTGGGTGGGGGAGGCATTGCTCTTGGTATGCTGGATAGGATGGAGCTGGAAAGGACGCTCATACCCATTCAGCCGGGCGATGTCATGGTCATGTATTCCAATGGTGTCGTTGAAGCTGAGAACGGCTTTAAGAAGCAATTCGGCATAGAGCGGCTGATAAATCTGGTCATAAACAATAGGGATCGCCCTGCCTCGGAGATACTGATGGTCGCGGAGAAGAATCTGCTGGATTATTCCAAGGTAAAGCCTGCCTCTTCCGACGTAACCCTCATAATTCTCAAGCGAAGTTGATAGCGCGAGGTTACTGCTTCCTGTGCGGTTGATAGGCATATCTGTCCGGAATGGTTTAATATGATTAATATTATCTAAAGTCCAGTCGCTTGATTTCCCTATTTTTTGTTGCGCTATCTTTAAATACCCATCAT
Source organism: Methanotrichaceae archaeon (assembly GCA_963748825.1). Taxonomy (GTDB): domain Archaea; phylum Halobacteriota; class Methanosarcinia; order Methanotrichales; family Methanotrichaceae; genus Methanothrix. The sequence continues at coordinate 88,738 of CAVVKN010000007.1, read as the reverse complement.
CCCTTAAGGGTGAAGGCCGATGCGATGGGTTCGAGGGCTTTGCTTCCGCCTCCTGATCAAAACCGGGGAGGCATGATGGGGCGAAATCTTTAAATACGAACTTCGATCACAATGGCTGCCGAAAAGGGTTCAAGTTTTCTGGTCCATTTCGCGATTTCCCTTCCTGGGTAAGTCCGGATGAGCCAAAAGATATAAATAGCACGAACACCTTTCGAATTAGGCCAATAATGGATGCAATAGAAGTTTGCTGAAAGGCAACCTTTAAATAGTAGTATTGCGTACAGAATTGGGCCGATGAGGCGTCGCAACCCCAAAGCTGGGCCCGGATATCATTGAAGGGCCAGGTCCAAAGTTGCGATAAAAAGAGATGGAGACGCGAGTTTTTTCGTGTCTGACATTGGTCTTGGCGACTCAGCCAATTCCGACTGGTTCGGAATAACATATTAAGTTAAATACTTCCTAGATGAATTCTGGTTGATCCTGCCAGAGGTTACTGCTATCGAGGTTCGACTAAGCCATGCGAGTCGAATGTAGCAATACATGGCGTACTGCTCAGTAACACGTGGACAACCTGCCCTTGAGACGGGGATAAACCCGGGAAACTGGGTATAATACCCGATAGATCTCGATTGCTGGAATGCATCGAGTTCCAAAGCTCCGGCGCTCAAGGATGGGTCTGCGGCCTATCAGGTAGTAGTGGGTGTAGCGTACCTACTAGCCTACGACGGGTACGGGTTGTGAGAGCAAGAGCCCGGAGATGGATTCTGAGACACGAATCCAGGCCCTACGGGGTGCAGCAGGCGCGAAAACTTTACAATGCTGGAAACAGCGATAAGGGGACCTCGAGTGCCAGGTTACAAATCTGGCTGTCGTGATGCCTAAAAAGCATTGCATAGCAAGGGCCGGGCAAGACCGGTGCCAGCCGCCGCGGTAACACCGGCGGCTCGAGTGGTAACCGTTATTATTGGGTCTAAAGGGTCTGTAGCCGGCCGGATAAGTCTCTTGGGAAATCTGGCAGCTTAACTGTCAGGCTTTCAGGAGATACTGTCTGGCTCGAGGCCGGGAGAGGTGAGAGGTACTTCAGGGGTAGGGGTGAAATCTTGTAATCCTTGAAGGACCACCAGTGGCGAAGGCGTCTCACCAGAACGGACCTGACGGCAAGGGACGAAAGCTAGGGGCACGAACCGGATTAGATACCCGGGTAGTCCTAGCCGTAAACGATACTCGCTAGGTGTCGGCAACGGTGCGACCGTTGTCGGTGCCGTAGGGAAGCCGTGAAGCGAGCCACCTGGGAAGTACGGCCGCAAGGCTGAAACTTAAAGGAATTGGCGGGGGAGCACCACAACGGGTGGAGCTTGCGGTTTAATTGGATTCAACGCCGGAAATCTTACCGGGACCGACAGCAATATGAAGGCCAGGCTGAAGACTTTGCCGGATTAGCTGAGAGGTGGTGCATGGCCGTCGTCAGTTCGTACTGTGAAGCATCCTGTTAAGTCAGGCAACGAGCGAGACCCACGCCCACAGTTGCCAGCGTACTCTCCGGAGTGACGGGTACACTGTGGGGACCGCCGCTGCTAAAGCGGAGGAAGGAATGGGCAACGGTAGGTCAGTATGCCCCGAATATCCCGGGCTACACGCGAGCTACAATGGTTGGTACAATGGGTATCTACCCCGAAAGGGGATGGAAATCTCCTAAAGCCAATCTTAGTCCGGATTGAGGGCTGCAACTCGCCCTCATGAAGCTGGAATCCGTAGTAATCGCGTTTCAACAGAACGCGGTGAATACGTCCCTGCTCCTTGCACACACCGCCCGTCAAACCACCCGAGTAGGGTCTGAATGAGAGCGCTTCCTTCGGAGGCGTTCGAATTTGGGCTTTGCAAGGGGGGTTAAGTCGTAACAAGGTAGCCGTAGGGGAATCTGCGGCTGGATCACCTCCTAACGTTATGGGTATGCACAAGCATACCCACCCGTAACCAGTTGGAAGCTGAAAATGTCGACCGAGACCAAAAAGAGAACCAATTAGCCAGCTATTCTGATTATTAGCTGGGGCTAGTACCCGGGCTTGTAGCTCAGCTGGTAGAGCGCCGCCTTTGCAAGGCGGAGGCCCTGGGTCCGAATCCCAGCAAGTCCAATTACAATGCACACATTGAGGCAGACTCGATGTGGAAGGGCGAAGGTCCGTTCTTGACGGAGCGGTCCGATGATGCCGTGCACAAGCTTTGCGACCAGACGCTCACTGAGTTTAGTGGGGCATAAGCTGCTTATGCCAGCCAGGGGATGGCTCGGCTCAAGTGCTGACGAAGGACGTGCCAAGCTGCGATAAGCCTCGGCGAGGCGCATGGAGCCATTGAACCGAGGATGTCCAAATGGGAAATCCTAGTCTTCGGACTGATCCGTTGAGGATCGGGAACGTCCCGGATTGAAACATCTTAGTAGGGACAGGAAGAGAAATCAAACGAGATTCCGTTATTAACGGCGAGTGAAAGCGGAACAGCCTAAACCGAATCCCGCAAGGGAGATGTGGTGTTATAAGCCGGTCCAAACGTCTTGATTTAGAAGTCGAAGTGGCCTGGAATGGCCTGCCATAGAGTGTGAGAGCCACGTAGTCGTAATTTATCAAGACCGGGGCCGTGTCTTGAGTACCGTGCGTCGGAAATCGCGCGGGAAATTGGGGGTCACCAACCTCCAAGGCTAAATACATCTTGAGACCGATAGCGCAGTAGTAGTGTGAACGAAAGCTGAAAAGTACCCCAAATAGGGAGGTGCAAAGAGCCTGAAATTGGCTGGCGATAGTGCGTTAGGGCGCGCAAGGATCTTCTCCTTGAAGGAAACGGCTGCAAGGCCGCAGTACGAAAGGAGTTGCCGGCGTTCTAACATGCGTTTTGAAGAACGAACCAGGGAGTGCATATTGGCGGCGAGGCTAATTCTTTTACAGAGGAAGCCGTAGCGAAAGCGACAAGCGCGCATGAGAAGAGGCGCGACGTATACAAGTGCGTGCAGTCGCCCGTATGCGACCCGAAGCCGGGCGATCTAGGCGTTGGTAGGTCGAAGCGTGGCGAAAGCTGCGTGGAGGATCGTTAGAGATGTTGATATGCAAATCGCTCTCGTGACCTGCGTCTAGGGGTGAAAGTCCAATCGAGGTCGGAAATAGCTGGTTCCTCCCGAAACATATCGCAGTATGACCTGGTCTGAGATAGTCGGCGGAGTAGAGCACTGATTGGGGAAGCCGGACCCGAAAGGGTCTGTTCTCTTGTCAAACTCCAAAACCGCCGTCGTCGAAGAAGACCGGCAGTCCGGGCTGGGGGGTAAGCTTCTAGTCCGTGAGGGAGACAACCCTGACCGTGGTTAAGGTCCCCAAGTATCGGCCAAGTGTCAACACTTAAGGGTGTCCTGGGTCATAAACAACTGGGAGGTTAGCTTAGAAGCAGCTATCCTTTAAAGAGTGCGTAACAGCTCACCAGTCGAGATCCAGGGCCCCGAAAATTGACGGGGCTAAGCCGATTACCGATACCACGGAGCACCGCAAGGTGATCTAGTAGGGAGGCGCTCTGCGTGGGCAGAAGCATCTCTGTGAAGAGGTGTGGACCGCGTAGAGACGAAAATCCTGGTAGCAGTAGCAGCAAAGTCGGGTGAGAATCCCGATCGCCGTATGGGCCAGGGTTCCTCGGCAATGTTCGTCAGCCGAGGGTCAGTCGGTCCTAAGACGTACCTTAATCGGAGTACGCCAAATGGGAAACAGGTTAATATTCCTGTACCTTTCAACGATAAAACTGACGCTTCCGGATATGTCAAGCGTTCGCGCCAGGGCGTTCAAGCGCAGAAGTCTGCGGAGAGCCGTAATGGCGAGAAACAGACGAAAACGTGATGACGTAAGTTGGCAAATTCCAGGAGTCCGTGAAAAGGGAGTTGAAAGTCCGTACCGAGAACCAACACAGGTGCCCCAAGCTGAGAAGGCTAAGGCGTGTCGGCATATGCTAGCTAAGGGAATTCGGCAAAATAGCCACGTAACTTCGGGATAAGTGGTGCCTGCTTTGCAAGAAGCAGGTCGCAGCGACGAGGGGACTCTAACTGTCTAATAACAACATAGGTGATTGCGAATCCGTAAGGACTAGTACAATCACTGAATCCTGCCCAGTGCAGGTACCTGAAAACCCGGTTCAACGGGAAGAAGGGCCTGTCAACGGCGGGGGTAACTATGACCCTCTTAAGGTAGCGTAGTACCTTGCCGCTTAATTGGCGGCTTGCATGAATGGATCAATGAGAGTCCCACTGTCCCTAGCTGGTACCCGGTGAACCTTACGTTCCAGTGCAGAGTCTGGAGACCCCTAATGGGAAGTGAAGACCCCGTGGAGCTTTACTGCAGCCTGCCGTTGGGTTGTGGTTCTGATTGTAGAGCATAGGTAGGAGACGTCGAAACTCGGGCGCCAGTTCGAGTGGAGTCGCCCTTGGAATACTACCCTTTCGGAGCTACCGCCCTAACTCTGAGAAGAGGACCTCGGTAGGTGGGCAGTTTGGGTGGGGCGCCACGCCCTTGAAAAGATATCAAGGGCGCCCTAAGGTTGACTCAGTTGGGTCGGAAACCCAACGAAGAGTGTAAAGGCATAAGTCAGCCTGATGTTACCTTGCATAGCAAGAGGTGACAAGACGAAAGTCGGGCTTAGCGAACCTCTCAGCTCTCTTGGTGAGAGCGTTAGATGACAGAAAAGCTACCCCGGGGATAACAGAGTCGTCACCGGCAAGAGCACATATCGACCCGGTGGCTTGCTACCTCGATGTCGGTTCTTTCCATCCTGGCCGTGCAGCAGCGGCCAAGGGTGAGGTTGTTCGCCTATTAAAGGAGATCGTGAGCTGGGTTTAGACCGTCGTGAGACAGGTCGGTTACTATCTGTTAGGGGTGTATTGCGGTCTGAGGGGAAGTTAGCTTTAGTACGAGAGGAACAAGCTAACGGCACCTCTGGTCTATCGGCTGTCTGGCAAGGCATGCCGAGCAGCTACGTGCTCGTGGATAAGGGCTGAAAGCATCTAAGCCCGAAACCGCTCCTGAAAAGAGACCGCTTAGAGTACTCGTAAAAGACGAGTTTGATAGAGCTGGTGTGTAAGCACCAAGGCAACGAGGTGTTCAGCTCGCAGCAACTAATAACTCCGCAGCGCTCCACTAAACTCGGGCGAAATCTGGTCGCAAAGCTTAAGGCACTATAACCCAAGACCCCGGGTTACGGCCCGGGGAGGCACTAAACCGGTTCGATTCCGGTACTTGGAATCGAGCATGGCGGCCAGAGCGACAGGGAAACTCCTGAACCCATTCCGAACTCAGAAGATAAGCCTGTCCACGTTCTGCACTGTACTCAGATGCGCGAGCTCTCGGGAACTGTAGATCGCTGCCGTGCTCACCTAATTTAATCTATTTTCGCAAAGCTTGAAATTATTGGATTGCTATTACCACTTAGCTATGCTGCACGGTCGATGGGGCTGCTATGCGCCCTAAGAGGCCAAGCTGCAGAGAGCTGCCGTGCTCACCTAATCTTATTTTCGCAAAGCTTGATTTTAAAGCGTAATACAGCGCAGCTCGCTGCGCGGGTGCGCTGCCGCAGTTTCACTTCTCTCCGCTGACGTTGTGTGCTCCCTCTCAATATCAATTCTCCGCTGAACGCTGCGCATTAGGCTTGAGGAACCCGTGCTGATGTTCTTCCCAAATTTCGGGCTGACCTGGATTCTGAGTAGCCTCAATACGTTGGTTTGGCCTTCAATCCTCAATCAGATTTTCTCTCTCAAGTACACGTCTAATTTCTTCAAATGCGGCTGTAATGTTTCCTTTGGGGAACCTTACCTGGCCGAGGCCGTTGATATTGGAAAACTCCTCGCAACCATCTTCAAGCAGAACGATTGCTTTCTCGAAACCAAGCCTGCCCTGGAAGAGACCCACCTCGTGAACTACATTCATTCTCGCATGGATCTTGTTGTCCGCCTGCTCGTCTTCTCCTGTCATGATCAGGAATGCTATGGCAGCGTCATCAAGCATTTGAGACAGTCGAGCCATGTTGGATACTCCCGCAACAGGAATTCTGTTAAACTCGTCCCATGGCAAATGGAGTCTATCCTGTATGAAGTCTTTCAAGTCTTTCCAGACACGTGATTGTCCATGCCCAATGAATACTTTTATGCCAATCCGCGCCTCACGCCGTTGCCTTCTCTCCAAATTCTCAAGATGAGATGCGACACGTCGTGCTAGTTTGCCCAATTCATCACAGGCAGTGAAAGGACTTCGTATTGCGTTTACCTTTGCCATAATAGAGATGTGCGGGGGCGTCATAATGCCTGCCTGAATTGCATTAGTATCCCGAGACATAACTATTCCTTTTGGAGCCATATAGTGGATAAAATCGGATTCAGAAATGATACGTTTCTTCTTGATATTCTCTGTAATATCATTTAGGAATGAATCGGTCGTATGATCTTGGAGTGCTGGAGACAGCAACGACAGCATGCGAGCTTGGGATTCATCAAAGAGCGTTTTCGCCTGTATGGCAAATTCTTTGACTCTGCGGCAATTGGGATTCCCTGCCATTTTATGTATAGCGCTAACGACACCTTCGAATTCATATTCTGCCCATTCTCCGACAGTTTCTTGGAAGAAGTGGGTGTCCATGAAGCCCCATTCCTTACTGAACCGGGCACCGGGTGGAACTGGTCGGAGATCCTTATAGTAGACTCGAGAATGGTAGCCCCACCAGGAACCGCTCCACGATTTGCCTACTTCTTCTGCAGCCTTAATCATCTTGTCCAGAGGCCTTGCATCACACTTAGTCGCCATATCAGACAAATGGTCGGCGATTTCGAATATCTCCGAATATTCACTCATGGTTTTGCATCCCATCGGTATAGCCGAGTTTTTCCTGAGCCTCTCCGCGAATTAAACATCCCTTTAAACCTATTGTTGTGCGTGTCATATTTTTTCTCAGATATTGAGTTTGTACTTCTTAAGTCCTTTCTTCTTATTCCTGCGGGAATGTATTTGCCTTCTGGAGCTTTTCCATTGAATCTGTCAACTTTGTTTGACACAGTATGATAAAACCCAACCAATAAAGGGATCATGGCTCTTGAGCCTTTTTATCAGATTCTTCTCATCAGTATTCCTGGTGCATCAGCCTTATGGATTTCAAAACCAATCTCAGTATAGAACACCCAGGGGAGATCTCAGATTCCAGACCCTTGCCAAATCCAATAATATTGCAGGATCACAGATTTGCATTCTTCAAAGCCCTCCTATTGTCACGCGCTCGCGTCCTGCGCCGCCCCGGCCCCCCGCTCGGGCGCGCGTCCCCGGCGGCGGGCAGACGAATCATCTCTTCAAGGCCGAGACCCTAAAGCCTAACTGCTCCTGGGCCTGAATGGCTTTTTTAGCCGAAATTGCCGGAAGCCTGAGCAAGCTCTTCTACCTTGATATCCTAGAAAGAGAGCTTTCGTCCTTTGGGATCCAGCTCTAAAAGAACCTGATAATGCTCCTCAAGTCCCTTCTTTAAATTGGAGACAGCTTCGTTTTCCGTGAATCCTTGATCCGCTACATTTGTGATCAAGTCTATTGCCACGAAATATTTCCCTTCTTTATGAATCTGAAAAGGGGTTTTCATATTACAGCGCTCCAATTCTTCAGCTTATTCAATCTCATCAAACTCATATTCCTCCCACTCTCTCTCCCCCAGCAGCACCTCGAACTCGGGCGGCGTGAGAATGGGAATTCGATACTTAGCAGCATCATCGAGCGCCACCCTGGGGCAGGCTGTGGACACTGCCGCCTCGGCCCCCAGGTTGAGCAGCCGGTCCGGCTCGATGTTGTCTAAATAGACCAGAAACATCTCCAGCCCTCTGGCCTCGCCCAAGGCCTTCAGCCGCTCTGCAAGCGCCATCCGTTTCTGTCCGGGCTTCTTGGATACCAGTATGGCGAAGCGCTTCGCCTCCCCGGCCCGAGTGATGGCCCCAAAGCGTCTGCGTAGCATGGGATCGATGTCGATCTCCGATACCTCGCCGGTAACTGGATCTGCTATCACCACTCTCTTGCCCGTGGCCAAAGCAATGCCCAGAGGATGAAACTGTCCCGTACCGATGAAGAGATACTCCTCCACATCCAGGGCCCTGGCCGTGCTGTAGCTGCAGCCCAAGACCTGGCCTGGATACTTGACCCGCTCCCCAGCGGGCCCCAGCAGGCCTTCGATGCCATGTGCCTTGAGGGCCTCCAGCGCCTGGTCGAGCTTGTGCACATGCTGGATGGTAGTAGTAACGCCCACTCTCCTGGCCTTGAGGACTTGGGCTGCCTTCTCGACCACCTCTCTTAGGTCTTCTTTCATCCTGGCTTCCAGAAAGATGACATTGTCAGACCCTTCCTCAAGCTGTGCATGGCCCAGATGGAGCATCAGATCCACCTCCAGGGCCAGCTGCATGTCCACGTCGCAGGCCCCAAAGCAGGGATCTCCCGAGATGATGACCTCGGCTCCCGTCTTCTCCTCAATGCGTCGTGCTAAGCCGGGCATGGCCCTCTTCAGCCCCTCCGGAGCCTGCAGGCCCACCCGGCGCGCCCCGCTCTTTTGGATAAGCTCTATAGCTTTATCCAGGTCCAGGTCGTAGCCGGAAAAGCCGGAGTTAGAACCAGCGGTCGAGTGTGCTCTGGCCACGCGTGTAAACCTCCTCCAGCCTTCCTGCCGTCTTTTCCACTCTCTCTCTATCAAAGTCCCGCTCTTCAACCAGGAAGGAGACAATCTCATCCACTCGGGGCTTTTTCATCTTAACCTCATAATCATCCGTGACATCGGGATGAAGGAAGAATTCCCGGATCTGTGCGAAGCTCTCGATCTTCTCCTCCTGCTCGGCCAGGATGGATTCCAGATCTCCCTTCTCCCTGATCAGCTTTAGAGCCGTCTTTGGGCCGACCCGGGTTAAGCCGCCGTTGTAGTCTGTGCCGCACATGATGCCGATCTCCACAAGCTGCTTTCGGCTGATGCCCAGGCGTGCCAGCCCTTCTTCTAAATTGATAATCTCTGGCTCTACATCCACGTAAACATTCTTCTTGGGAAGCTTCCGCTTGCCGGTGATGGCCAGGTTCCTCACCACCTGGGGAGCACCAAAAAGAAGCGAATCGTAGTCCTGACTGCCCACAAGTTCGACGTCGCCCCTGGCGCACATGCGAGCTGCCTGTGCTTCGCCTTCCGATGGGGCCTGAATGACGGGAAGCCCCATGGCCAAAATAAGCCTTCTTCCATCCTCCAGGATCTCGGAGTTGATACGGGAGGCCGCCTGAGCATACTTGAATCCATCCTGGCCGGCGGCCTTTGCTTCTTGCCAGGCGGCTGCCGCTTTATCTCTTATCTCTGACCTCTGCGCAAGCGTTTCTGCCTTAAAGGAAGGCGGCTCTCCGTCGAAGATAAAGGCCACCTTGACCCCGGCCTCAATGAGATTGGTAGTGCGGTACAATAAACCGGATAGATGCGAGGTCACCCTTCCCTGGCTGTCCATAAGCGGCGTGCCGTCTTTTTGCCGGATTATGCTCAGGAACTGGTAGAGGGTGTTGAAGGCATCGATCGCCACCCATCTTCCGGAGAGATCCTTTATCTCGATCTTCTTTCTCTTGAGCAGGTCTCCCAAATCAACGCCCATGGTTTATCCCTTGGTGCTCCTCGATGATAAATCCTCTATCTTGCCTGAAAATCCGGATAATAATGCTTTAAATACGAGTTTTGCGAAGATGTACATTTGGAGTGTTATTCATGATCGAGATTACAGAGTCGGCAGCTAATATGATAAAACGCAGCCTGGTAGAGGGCAAAGTGATCAGGATGTTCCTGGCAGCTATTGATTCTACCGGCGCGAATTATGGTCTGGCCTTGGGAGACGTGGAAGAGGGTGACAAAGTCTTTGAGAGCCGGGGCGTGAAGGTCTACATGAGTCCAAAAGATACTGAACTGCTCAGCGAGACCATAATTGATTATGTGGACGACGATCGTGGAACCGGTTTCATCATTCGGGGCCCTGAGGATGAAATATCAAGTTGTGGTTCTTGCGCCAATGTCGATAGCTGCGAGCATGATCACAGCAGTTGCGACCACGATCATAGCGACTGCGGTTGCAGCTAATCAATTTTCTAATTTTTTTATTAATCTGTCACTTTTTTGAGCCTCGATCAAATTAATCGTAACCCTTAAATATGATACGTGTTAGCATGTAGCATGTTAGCATTTACGGGATGATACGATTTGAGTGAGATTGGCAAGAGAGTTCGAATTGAAAGGATAATGGACAGAGACAGCGGGAACACAGTCATAATTCCACTGGATCATGGCATATCCGTTGGCCCTATCAAGGGATTGGTCGACCTGCCGGAAATGGTAAACAAGGTGGCCAAGGGTGGTGCCAATGCCGTTCTCCAGCAGAAGGGAATGGTCCGGCATGGACATCGCGGCTACGGTCGGGATGTTGGTCTGATTGTGCACATGAGCGCATCCACATCGCTGGGCCCCGATCCCAACAACAAGGTGCAGGTCTGCCTGGTGGAGGAGTGCCTGAAGATGGGAGCGGATGCCGTATCCGTTCATATCAACATCGGTTCTGAGACCGAGTCCGATCAGCTCAGCATACTTGGCTGTGTGAGCGAGCGCTGTGACTTCTGGGGCATGCCTCTCATAGCCATGATGTACCCGCGCGGCAAAGCCATCTTAAATCCCAATGATGTGGAGGTAGTGGCTCACGCTGCCCGGGCCGGAGCGGAACTTGGCGCAGATATCATCAAGACCAACTACACTGGCGATATCGATTCCTTCCGGCGCGTGGTGGAGGGCTGCCCGGTGCCCGTGGTCATCGCTGGCGGGCCCAAGACCGAGACGGACATGGAGTTCCTGCAAATGATTGATGGAGCCCTTCAGGCGGGCGCGCGCGGTGTGGCCATCGGCAGAAATGTCTTCCAGCATCAGGACCCAGTGAAGATGACCATGGCCATTGCCGCCATTGTCAATAAGGGCAAGACGGCAGAAGAGGCCATCAAGATCCTGGATTGATACCAGGGCAAAAGCCTTGCGGAAGGCCGGGCAGTGGGCCGTGGAGATTCCTATTCTTTTTTCATTTCTCCTTCTTTGGGGCGCCTTACATGAGCGATGAAGAAAAAGAGCAGACCATCCAAGAGGAAGATGAACAAGGCAATATTCTCATCTATCCTGTCTGGTCAAAGAAAAATGCGCCAAAGGAAAGGCAGGATAAGTGGGATGTTCCTATTTATCTCTGACAATACATCGCCAAGGGAATAAGAATGAGCCGAAATGCGACCAATGCGCTGGTTTTGGAAATCATGCAGGATTACGCTCGTCTGACGGGGCTTGCACCGGCCAATGCCTATCCCCTACGCTATCTATGGACGGATGCCTTCGCTGTCTGTAATTACTTTGAGCTCTTCGGCCGGACTGATGATGAAACCTATAGAGATCTGGGCTTATCTCTGGTCGATCAGGTGCATCACACCCTTGGCCGGCACCGTGACGACGATTCCAGGCGCGGCTGGATCAGCGGCCTTGATAGCCCGGAGGGTGAGCGGCATCCGACCGCAGGCGGGCTACGCATCGGAAAGCAGCTTAGGGAACGCAGGCCCCACGAGCTGCCCAATGAGCGTCTGGAATGGGAGCAGGACGGGCAGTACTACCATTACTTGACGAAGTGGATGCATGCGCTGAGCTGCATAGGCCAGGTCACCGCAAATCCGACCTATATCCGCTGGGCCATTGAACTTGCTCAAGCAGCGCATGCCAGGTTCACATATTCTCCACAAACGGGTGGCCAAAAGAGGATGTACTGGAAGATGAGCATCGACCTCACTTATCCCCTGGTTTCATCTATGGGCCAGCACGATCCTCTCGATGGCCTTGTCACTTACTGCGAGCTTCAGGCAGCGGCGAAAGGATTATTCAAAGAATCATCGCTGTCGTGCCTCGATCATGAGATTGCCGATATGGCCGAAATCTGCCGGGGCATGAGCCTGGTCACAACAGATCCGCTCGGCATCGGCGGTCTTCTCTTCGATGCCTCAAGAATTGCACAACTGATGGTAATGGGCTCTTTAATGGATGCGGGCCTGCTCGAGACCGTTGTAGAGTCAGCTCTGCTGGGGATGAGGTCCTTTGCCAAGGGCGAGACGCTGGAGTATCCTGCAGAGTACCGTCTGGCCTTCCGCGAACTGGGACTGTCCATCGGGCTCTCTGCAGTGAATAATCTAAGAAAGGTGGTCGAGGAGAATCCAGGCTTATTGCCACGGAATAGTCCCCTGCATCGTAGGATTGAAGATCTCATGGGGTATATGCCGCTTAGAGAAACGATAGAGAATTTCTGGATAGATGGCAAGAACAGGCAAGCCAGCACCTGGATAGAGCACCGTGAGATCAACATGGTCATGCTGGCAACCAGCCTGGCACCCGGAAGATTTCTTATGATTTGAGACGAATATTCGTCTTAAAATAAAGATAGCGCAAAAAGAAGTTTATGCTTCTGCCTCTCCCATCAGTCTATCCACCAGCCATCCTGGCTCGAACTTCACCAGGTCGGGATAGGTCTGGCCCACGCCCAGAAAGAGCACGGGCTTGCCGGTGATGTAGGCAATGGAGATCGCAGATCCGCCCTTGGCGTCGGCATCCGTCTTTGTAAGAATTGAGCCGTCGATGGGCACCGACTCATTGAAGAGGCGCGCCCGCTCCACAGCATCATTGCCGGCTATTGCTTCATCTACGAAGATGAGCAGATCGGGCTTAGTCACGCGCACGATCTTTCTCATCTGATCCATGAGATTGATGTTGGTATGTAGTCTTCCCGCCGTATCCGCCAGCACGACGTCCTTATTGTGTGCCTTGGCATACTCGATGGCGTCAAAGATCACAGCCGCCGGATCGCCGCCCGTCTTGTGCTTGACGACTTTAAGGCCCAGGCTGTTGCCGTGTACTTCCAGCTGCTCAATGGCACCGGCCCGGAAGGTATCGCCTGCGGCTAAAACCACAGAGTAGCTCTGGTTCATCAGGTATCTGGCCACCTTGGCGATGCTGGTTGTCTTTCCCGTGCCGTTCACACCTACGAAAAGAATCTTGATAGGCTTTTCTTTGGTCTTGATATACTCGTCAAAGTCCAGATAATTCCTGGAAAGAATCGTTAAAAGAGCATTTCGCAGGGACTGCTCGGCGATGGCGCCTGTGTCCGCGCCGATCTTCCTCTTCTTTCCCACCAGATCGCTCTTAACCTCTCTGATAATCTCTTCCGCGACGGGCAGGGCCACGTCGCTTTCCATGAGCGCCATCTCCAGGGCCCACATGGGCTCTATCAGATCCTTTTCTTCCAGGATTACTTCCTGCTCAAATATCAGGCTCTTGGCCTTTTCCAGGAAGGAGAATCGGCTCTTGGGCTTATTATTGTTGTTGTCAACGGCCTTTTCTGGAAACAGAGGAGGCTTTGCGGGGGAAGAACTGGGGAGAGTTGCACTGGACGCAGAAGTTTTCTCCTGGGCAGCATTTTTGTCTGCTGCTGGGAGTGCTTTGGCCTCGCTGCCTATCTCCTTGTCATCTTTCTTTCCGGCTATCTTCTCGGCTAGGGAGACCTTTTCGGCTATTTTGGAGGACAGAGCCTCTTTGAAGCCGGAGAGCTTCTCCTTGAAGCGACTAAACAACCCCTTCGCTCCCCGTGCCGTGCTGATGCTGCTGAGCGCCCTCTTCAAATTGTTGCATTATGGCCTGGATCTTCTGCATCTCCTGATCGATCTTGGCAAGAACTTCATTGAGCTTCTTAGATCCCTCAAGAACTTCTGCCTTGCGAACCTTCAGAATATCCTTGGCCTCGGCTGCGGTCTTCTCAATGCTGACGCCCGCACCCACATTCAAGACTACTTTCTCCTTAGAGGCGAGATTTCCGTGGATGAATGATCCAGATCCGATGGGAACGAGGATCTCCTGTCCGACTTGTGCTGTGTCCAGGGCCTCTACGGCAAGCAGTGCCCTCTCCAGGCCCTCAGCCGTCATCTGTGTCAGACTGAGCTGGTGCATGATGCCGTCCGCCTGGGCCTGATATTGCTGATATGTGGCCAGGAGCCTTCTGACTTCCTCCTCGCCTCCAGGAGCGCTACTCAACAGCCTTCACCTCGTCTATCTTGATGAGCTCTCTCTTCAGGCCGTGTTCGCTTCCCATGAGGGAATAGACTTTATTCACAGCATTCTTTTCGTTCTGGCTCGCTACAACCTTGCTGAAGGTTAGCCAGGTCTTGCTGACAAATCCTGCCTTGTACTTTCCTTTGATCTCGAAATTGCTCACTATTCCACCCCTACTTTATTCAACAATTACTGGAATCATTAAACCAGGAAACCTAGTGCGTCTTCGATGCGCCCCAGCTCCGGGCCAGAAGTCCCAATTCCTGCGAAGTAACCATGGCTGTTGGCCAGCACTCCTGAGCCCACTAGCGGCGAGCCGAGGTTCACTGTGCCCACGTCTACAGGCAGGCCGAAGAGCCCCTCTAAGACGGCTATCTCCTCTTCGGAGATACGCGGGTGCACGAGGAGACCTCGATTGGTTGCCACTCCCGCCATTCCCACGGTCTTCAGGCCACCGATAGTGCCTTTCTCTACCTTCACGCCCAAAGTCTGCTCTATCGTTTCGCAGGCCCTGCTAGACAGCTCCGGATGGACCAGGGCAGCGCTGTCGTTGACCAAAATCACATTGCCCGCAGCGTTGATCCTGGCGGGCAGTCTTGCGACCCGGCCGTGTTCGCGAAGAATCTCGAGCTCTTCGCTGCCGGCATGATGGGTTACCATGAAGCCATTGCTATTGGCCGCGACCAGGGATCCCAAGACAGAGCCTACACCGGCCAGTACCTTTACGGCCGGCACTTTCAGCCCGGCCTCTAGAACTTGCCTATCAGCTTCGCCCACTTCCTGCGGCACGAGTAGAACCTTATCCGTGCATTTGGCAAATACACCGAGAAGGCTGCTTCCTGCTATCTTCAATCGTTTATCTGTCACCAGCAAACTCCGCCTCAACCCCGCCGTCTTCGAACTTGACTGCGCGTACCCTTACGCGCCGGGGAGGCTTCATATCGCCTCTGGCCCAGATGACTTCGCTCAGGCCGGGGTCGATCTTTATATTATTCTTTGCCACCTTCATATGCCGGGCGAGATAGGTTCTAATCTCTGTTATGGCCCGGTTGGACCTTCTGTAAATAGGAGCGCACTTGACTATACCCAGGGGTATGGTGTAAACTCTTTCTGTGTCCGCCATGTCTATCTCTCTAAGCTGCTTCTTCTCCAATGTCGTCTCTTGGGATGAGTGACTACCTTCCTCATGGTCTTGACAATGACCCAGGAGGGCACCCTACGATTCTGATTGAACGCCTTGGCAAGCCTGATCTTCTTGCCCTTTAATTTCTTGGACAAATCTCTTCCTCCGAATAACTCTGGTGTGCGTATGATTAGAGGGGAAGATCTCATCGACCTTAGCCTGGCCGCACCTCTCTTTTAGCGCATATCTCAGGCCCACCTCGAAGTCTGAGGCGGGATACCTCTCGGATAGCTCTTCCTCGAAGTCCAAATAGCGCGAGGCCATGGCCCGGATGGTCTTTTGACCCAGGCCCGCCAGGGGTCTTAAGTATTGCATATGCAACCGGTCTTCCAGGCTTCGGATAGCGCTGAAGCCCATTTTGGGTGCGCGATCATCCCGCCTCGTCCCGTCCGCCACAAATTCGCACTCTTTCGCTAATGTTTCTACTGCAATAGGATGAACATAATTGAGAGCATCATTGGGATAGCCCGTGCAAAGCAGTATCTCCAGGGCCCGCTCCAGGACGCTATCTTCAAAGACCATCCTCCTATGGGGATGGTCAAGCTCTCGTGCGGCATCAGCCGCTTTCGTCCAGGTATCATCATGGCCGAAGCTGAAGGTGACAAGCTCTATCTCGTCAAAGAACGGTTCGAGAAGAAGAGCCGCCAGGCTGCTATCTTTTCCGCCGGAAAATAAGACTGCAACCTTCATGAACTGCCTACAGCTTACAGCCGCTTTATCTCCTGGTTATGGTGATGTCTCTCTTCGTGGGCTGGGCCTGCTTGAGGATCGCCTTGAGTTGCTCGTCTGTGATTGCGCCCCTCAGCCTGCCGCTTTGAGCAAGCATAATGAGCTGGCCTTCAATCTGAGTGACGAACTCAGGCTTGGTCATGCGTATCGCATTGAGCCGTTCCCGTGCTTCCGGGGTGAGGATGGTCCTCATCAAGGATGCCTTTTTGGCCTCCATCTCCTGCTGGACCTGCTCTTGCTGAGCCGCAGCCATCTGCGAATCCATCTGCTGTTTTTGGATCTGGTCCATCCTCTTTCGTCTTAAATCTGCAAGCTCATCATCAGCCATACTTTTCAGTCCTCGCTTAAGCTTTATGCCGAATCCGCAGCAGGTTCTGCTGCAGGTGCAGCGGAGCCTTGCATCTGGCTTCTTATCTTATGGGCTACTCCATCAAGGTATGCCTGACCCGCCGGGGTCATTTGGCGTCCTTTCTTTAGTTTCTTCACGTAGCCGGCCTTCTCCAGCTGCTGCAGGGACTCTCTAGCTACTGAGCCGCTGCCTTTGCAGAAGAATCCTGTAGCTACACCCTTGCGGTGTTTTCCGCCGTAGAAGCTTCTAAGGCGGGAAACGCCCACCGGGCCGTCGATATATATCCTGCGCAATACTGATGCGCACCGCACAAACCACCAATCGGGGTTTGTGGGCGGCATCTCCCTATTTACCCCAGTCTTGGCAAACTCAGCCCATTCCGGGGGCTGAACCTTGCCCGCCGCCTTTAGCTCCTGGGCCACGGCAGCTATTAAGTCATGGGGAGGTACGTCGTAAACAGTTGTCAAATCCTTCAATCCTCCAAATGATAAGGAACAAACCAGAACCCTTACGCAGAAACAAGTATAAATGCTTTTTCCGAGCGATACGAATTTTGGAGTGCCTCTTTTGTCTCTCTTAGCTTAAGAACTTGGCTCTTCGGAATGAGAACTCTCCGCACAGGTCATGATGGGGAGCGCAGCATCCTTCTGGTCGCGGGGATGAAGGACGGCGAGATCAGGCTCGAAGAAGCGTTTCCGTTTCTTGACATCTTCCGGCATGATCAGGAAATCCGAGGTGTAGTGGGCCAGACGACTGGCATCCCTGCAAACGTTCCCTTTCCTTTATTTCAGTCCCAGCGCTTTCCTTGCGGCTGTAAATGGGTCACTGTAAAAAACGGGATCAACACGCTCCACAATATCCGCAGAGACATCGAGAAAGTGCCTTTTATTCTCTATGGGGATTAGAGCACATCTGGCGCCATTATCCATCCCTGCCTGCAAAGGTTCAGCAAGAGAGCGTACTGCTTTAATATTGCCCTGAATGCTGAGATCGCCCAAGACCATTAGTCCAGGGAGTACAGGTTGTTTCATAAGGACTGAGTAAATGGCTACAACCAATCCCACGCCTGCATCGCAAGATATATGATTATTCATAAGATTGATGGCCTCAACATGGAAGTCCGTAGTTTCAAAAGTTTGCGCAATTCCCATGCTCACTTTATGGCCGTTAAGATAAGCGAAAGCTCGCTGTATCGACTCCTTCGTGGTGCTATCGATTCCACCAGCCATCTTCAACTTGCCTGTTCCGGGAGCAGATCCAACTTCCAGGCGGAATAAGCCTGCCTTGCCCTGGTCGTCAACTGATGCCGCATATATCGAGCCCGGCGCGAGAGGATCTTGCGAGATTAGGTCCCTTCCTCCCTCTTCCGGAACGCCTACGTAGCGCTCCTCTCGGGTCTCATTGTCGATGTATGAGAATGAAGTCTGATGGTATTCGAAGGAACCCATCTTCTTGAGCTGTTCCTTGACGCGGCGTCTTCCTTCTATGGCCAGCTCCAATAATTCGGCCATCTCCTCCCTCGTGATCTCCCCATGAGGATAGATGAGCTTGATGAGGCCGGATACGGTCTTTCGCACAGCTTTGACATCACGGGCATTGAGGTGGGAGCCGAAGGAGAAGTAATGATCAACCTTATCCACAAAATTATGACGGCGTAGCTCCCTCAAGGCCTCGGCCAGGTAGTCTACCACGAAACCATAATGGTCCGTGAAGAAATCCACCTGCATTTTGGGCACTTCCCATCCTGGCAAGTAGAAATGAATGCGATCGAAAAAGGCCATATCCTCCCGGATCACCTCAGGCATGGGCGCGAAGAGGTGAGAGGACCGGACCATGATCTCGACTGGCTGGTTAGTGTTGCCAAACATGACAATTGATGCCGTTCCGGATAGAGCGTCTTTACCTCGGGCGAAGGTGCCCGACTCGCAGTAAGTCTTAAGGGTGGTTATGACTTCTTTAGGCATCTTTTGCAGGTCTGCTACCTCATCGAAGGCCACTGCGTCCCATAGGCCCACTAGGCCCATTTTGCCAGTTCCGATGTTATAGAATAGGTTGGCCACGGTCGTTGGGCCGGTGAGAAGTATGGCGTAGGGTGTGAACTCCTGATAGGCGTAAGACTTACCGGTTCCACGGGGTCCCAGTTCTATGAGATTGTAATTTTGCTCACACAGGGGAACCAGCCTGATCAGGAAAAGAAGCTTGAGCCTTCTGTCGAAGTGAGAAGGCTCCATGCCAATGCTTCTGATCAATAGGTCTATCCATTCGTCACTGGTGAACTGGCGGCGAGATTCGAGATATTCGGGAAGATCGAAGCTGGCTAGCTGGATGGGCTTGAGATCCTCTATCCAGAAAGGACTGCGCTTACCTCTTGCTTCTTCGTCAAACCTGTGGATCAGGTCCACTTGAGCCCAAATGCCGCCCATGAGGATTCTGTCGTACTTCTGGACATAGAGCTCAGGGATATGGACGTACTTATGGCCGAAGTTCACGAACTCTGCCCAATACTTATCGTCTTCAGATAAGTATCGGACTTTGACTTTGTCGATTATGGTATGCTTGCCTTTCTCTTTCACAAAGGACTGGGCTTTGTTGGCCTCGTCGGGACGGACAAAGTTGTCTGCAAGGGTAGAATTGACCACCTTGAGTCCTGCCTCGATCGTTGCCTGATCATCGGTAGCGCAGTATTTGCCCAGGAGATACTCTAATACAAAGACAGGGACGTTGGCTCCGACCTTTACTTTCCTGACTAAGTCTTTACGAACCACTCTCCCTGCGAAGACGGAAGTGACCTTTTGATCGAGCTTGGGCATGATTGTCTCCTTGATATATGACTTGAGAACTTCAATTTCAGTATTTTAGCATTGATACGTCGATCGTCTTTGGTGGCGCTAATTCTATATCAGTAAGTGCGCCCTGTAGATGAAGGCTTACCTTCTTTTCAGAGGGGTCTTTAGTGATCTGCAAGGTTATGGTGTTCGGTTCCATTGTCCAGGGCTCCTTTTCCGCATTCTTCATTTGTATCTCTCCCGTGGCATCTTCGAAACCGTAAGAAGCCGAAATGGCCTTGGATATGCAGGCACTTTGTTCCCTAAGCTCCAGCCTGATTCGGTGAGGCTTGATGCTGGATAGGCTATGGCCTGCCTTGGCGGATATATTCACTGAGAAATACCTAGTGGTCAATTTCCTTCCGCCGTAGTCCATAGACCAGACGATATCTTCTCCCGATTTCTTTTCCGCTGCAATAGGTGTCAGAGTAAGAACAGGAATGATCAGCTCTTGAGGAGAGAGACCGCCGTGGAAATATGCCTTGGATTTGCTCTTGGCCCTGAAACATGCCAGGCCCCAGGGAGTTGCCATCTCCAGATCTCCGCCCTGTCCCAGATCGGACATTCTGGCGCGAAGGTATGCCGGGCCTGATGATCCGCCCCGGCCAATCCAAACCCTTCGGTGCAGGTCTGCAGTGTCTCCTCCCGGAGGATCGATGCTCATATCCACGCCCAATTCTTCGCCAAAAAGATAGCCATGGTCAGCAGTTACTATTATCTTCTTCACGCCCAGTCGGGAGAGGTTGCGGATGGCTTTTTGCAGGCGGGAGAGAAGCTCGTTCATGAAGGTTCGGGCAAATGAGATATTGTCACTCTCGCAGAGGTTGTCGATCTCTTGAGAGGTAATAAGAATTAGATCTGCATCCATAATGGCCTTGGATATGGCCCTTGCAGGCCTTGGAAGCAGGCTATCCAGGTCTCCCTCAAAGAACTTTGCTCCTGTTCTTATCTTTGAGGAATCTACCCGATCTGCTCGATCCCGGATGATCGTCCCGTCGATCTGCAGAGCAAGCTTTCCCTCAGACGCTTTTATCACAAGGCTTGCAGAGGCTCCCGGAAGCAAGGAAGCCATGCCAATTTCAGTGATGGTTGGTGCAGACGCTATGCAGGTTTTCAGCTCCCCCTGGAATTCCGCATTCAGAGACTGGAGCAATTCCCTGGCCATCTCGAACCTCAAGGCATCGGCCCAGATATAGGCGGTCTTGCCCTCGGCCAGAGCCGGTTTGACCTGGCTTTCAAATATTTCCGCCTGGCGGAGGGCTCCTGGGATTTGGAAGCCTTCTTGCTGAAAAGAACGCAGGAAGCACTCCAGCAGCTTTGAGGTTGCATCCATGTATCTCTGCCGGGCTCTTATGATGAGGTGTTCCAGGTCGTCTCCTATCTCCAGATCGAGATTGTTAAACCTCTTCTCCATGTTGCGGTAGGAGGAATCCAGGAGGAGCCAGGGGCGCTGTCCAGAGACATAAGCGTCAAAAATAGATTTGGCGCTCTCCTGGCAGGAGCGAAGCTCCTTTTCCACCCTATCGGCCTCCAGGAGAACCTGGCCGGCCACAGTGATCGAGCTCCAGCGGGCCTGGACCATTGGCTGCTCCGACCAGAAGCCTGATTGATGCTGCTGCGCCATTTCCACCAGGTCTGCTCTGGTCTCTTTGGCCAGGGCGTCTTCGACCATGCTCTGCAAAGCCTGCTCAGTCTCAAGAAAGGTCTCGACGTTTATGATCTGATCCATGTTGAGCGGTATATTGGAGAGACTGAGATCTGCAAAGACCTGGTTTGAGGCAGCTACGTAACTATCTCTCAGGTCTCTTCTCAGTCGCCAGGCTTTAGCCAGGCCGATGCAGGCTTTGCATGCAGCCGGATCAGTTGCGATCTTCAGAGAAGAGAGCTGCTGTGGAGTGATTCCCTGCAGGGCATTGAGGAAATCAGTGATCAGGATATGCCTGGCCAATCGTCCTCTGAGATCCTTTGCATTTTCGCCCTCCTGCGTCCCTTGGGTCGCCTGCGTCGCCAGCTCATACTCCGATTGGAGAAGCGCCGCCAGCTCGGACAATGCATCCTTCTTTAGGAGCTCTTCATCATATTGCTCGCTGGATAAGAATCTCAGCGCCACATCATGCGAGCTGCTGGTGCCGAAGATCAGGGAGAGGAGCCCTCGGGAGCTGCCCGGGCCGCCATCAGCCATCCTGTCGAGGTCGGCCAGGCTGAGCTTTCCCGCCTCTACTTGCTTTTCAATCTGGGTCAGATCCTGGTCGCCCATTTTTCCCCGCAGCGCGGCCTTGGCGACGACCGAGAGCCGGGTGTTGCGAGGGCGGGGCTGGGCTCCCGGAAAAATGACCACGCCGGCGGCCTCGGCCTCGACGAGAGCGTTGTGAGTTAGAGAGCGATCCAGAGGAACGTAGACGATCAGCCGGGGTGGATCGCAGCGAGAAAGGAAGGGGTCGATTCGGTGGCGCAGGGCGAAGAAGCTGCCATCGTATTTCTCCAGGGGAGTGCCGGGCAGGTCCAGGGACTTTACGAACTCCCTGTAATGGCCTTCGGGATCGTACCAGACCACGATGCCGTGATCATCGACCTGCTTTTTCATCAGGCTTCTTAAATAATCGGAGACCCTGGCTATCATTGCCATTTTCCCCAGATCTTCGAGCTTGTTCTCATTTTGGCTCGGTCCGTTTTCCGGGGACGAAGGGTATGAGCTTGCGCCGTACAAGCTCCTCCTGAAACTCAAGAGGGAGCGTGCGGGCGTCGACCGCCAGACCGTTAACCAGAACCCACCAGGCCAGAGGATTCGACTCCATTTTAGAGCGTCGCCACCATTTGGGATCCATCGGGCTCATTTTGAGGATATCCTTAATCTGTCGGGCCTTGTTGGCAGCAGTCCTCTGACTAACTCCAAAAAGGTCAGCCAGCTCGTCTGCCTTCATGTGGGGCACCTGGCTTTTATCAAAGAGGAAGTTGACATTGCCCAGTGAATAGACAATTGCCGCCGCCCAGACATCCTTTCTGCCTCTTTCCAGCGGCGAGGGCCTTTTTCTCGCCAGAGCTGCCGTCATTTTGCGGGCAAGCTCAGCATACTCTTCATCCAGGTGCTTGCCGCATACGGCATCGGTCAGCTTTGTGATCTCTTCGTAGACGGGCTGCATTATTGAGGGGACGGAATCTGGTTTTTTATTGGACATGTTGATCCTCTTTAATTAATCGGGTATCTAACAATAAATAGGATTCTTCTTGCCGCAAAGCACGCTTAACGCTTGGCATCGTCGATTACGCCAGGTCGGCCCCTTTTCCGAAGTCCAAAGCCAAGACCCCATCGGAAGATCTCACAAATGTAGTATTCTTCTCCGTCTCTCCGGATTACTCCGCTATTTTCAAGGAGCTCAAGATCATTCGACTCAATCTCCAGATCTTTTCGACTAAATGGAATGAGCTTCTTATCGTCGGGTATTTCTCTTATCTTATCGAATATCCGAGCAAGGTCTTTACTCTCAGAGCCTGCATCCTTGACCTTTTCCTGACTACAAGGAAGCAATGATTTTTTCATAGCCTGGGGAACAAGGACGCGATCATCTAATGAAGAGCCTTTGGATCTATTTGATGCGAGACTGAGGAACCTGACAACA
Source organism: Methanotrichaceae archaeon (assembly GCA_963748825.1). Taxonomy (GTDB): domain Archaea; phylum Halobacteriota; class Methanosarcinia; order Methanotrichales; family Methanotrichaceae; genus Methanothrix. The sequence goes on along the minus strand of CAVVKN010000007.1, from coordinate 65,884 downwards.
TCTCTGGCTTGGAGCTGGCCGTTATAATCCGATAGGGCATAAATTACCCAATTAGCTGAGATCGCTTCTCGGGAGTTTTCGCGGCCCAGTTTTCGCCCCCATAGAGGAATTAGTATCTGAGCTAATTGTTCCTTTCCCAGATCCTGCAACATATTAATTTTTTCACTTTCCAATGCGTTTGCCTTCATTGAGATCCATGCGAATAGACGCAAAGCCTCAACGCTACTCCAATTTAATTCGTAATTCCGGTATACAGCAATAAACTGAGACGAATTTTGGGGAAGAGCATTTAATACCATGTCCTTCCGAATGAAGATTAGTATGCCCAAGGGACGCGAAACCTGCTGTTCTAGCCAATTAGGAACGTCTTGAAGCAAAGACCTCACCGCGGTTTGCTCTTTTTCGTCAGAAGAAAGCTTTAAGAAATAATTTTCCAAGCCGTCGATAATTGCGACTACGTTTAATTTCTTTTCACGAAGGTAATCTGGGAATCTACGTCCAGCTCCTTGTTTCTTTACCTCGAATCCTGAGCTCCAAGCGATATAATCAAGCCAGTAGTCCCGCCATTTGCTCTCATGGACATCCTCTTGAATGCGATCTCGGATATCATCATATACGTCTTCCCAGCTATATGGTGTGGATAGGCGAAGGTTTTTGGCCGAATTATTCTTTGCTTCATTTACGATGGCCATAGCTTCCGGTTCTAAAATTGCGGGCTTAAGAACTGGAACGACAACCGCATTCACCTGAATATCTCTAGATCCATCCGATCCAAAACGACTCCATTCCTTTGAACGGGCCAATTGAAGATAAGTTAGTGTTTTTCCTGAGCCTTTTGCACCGATAACAACGGCTATTGGAACCCTTGTGCTGAATTCGGATACAAGCCTGTTCAAAGGACGTATCCTCAGGTAGTCAGTTACATTTCCGGCTTCTGCGTAGATAATGCTATTAGCATATTCCGAGAGAGATATCCGTTTTTCTTCCAATCCAAAAACAGATTGTGTAACATTAGGAAGCCAATCCAAGATCTCGGCCAGGTCGTCTGAGAATCTGGATTTCTTAATAAGCCCTACGGCTTTATCCCATGACTCGGGAAGAACTGCCAGATCTTTATCGAAGGCGGTAACGGTGCAAATCGCAGTAGGTTCATCATTGGAATTATCATCCGATGGCACCCACATGTTTTCCAAAGCACTTAGAATCTCCTTCTTGTGCTTGTCCAATTCTCCAGAAGGATAATCTCCGGGCACTTGCGAGAGAATCAAGGATGGCAAGGGCTGATCAGATCTTCTTGATGGAGCATCTCTTGCCAGTAACTGTAGCAGTAATTTCATACCATTAATGGATTGAGCACTTAGTGTTGTTACCAAAATACGGTATACTCTCGGATCGAGAAGAAGGGACGCTGAAATCTCAGAGAGGCCGGCTCTAAGATCAACAATTACAAAATCCACTCCCAGTTTTTCTCCCAGCTTGGATAAAAAGCGAGTCAGGATGTATTTATCTTTTGATCCCTGGACAAGATGCTCGGGTTTGATATCAAGGGAGATGAATTTATCCATGGAACGAAAGGCCGGCATGATATAAATGCCATTCACCAAGGCGTCTCTTAAGCGGTTTGCCACTAATTTAATGCTCTTTGATGCCTCTGGATCTGGATCACCATGTATCAACGAGAGAAAATCAACGTATGAAATAGGCGGGCGCATTCTTTCGATGAAATGCCAGGAAATGCCCGGAGCTTCCAGGTCTCCGTCAATTAGAAGAACCTTGAATTTTCTTTTCTCTACTAAAGCCATGGCCAATGCCAATGCCTGGACCGTCCTACCCACGCCGCCCTTAAACGAATGAAAAGCTATTACGTGCGGCTTGATCTCACCAAAAGGTTGATCTTCCAGCACCGTTTGTCGAATTGCAACCGGCCTAGTAAATGATGGCTTGACTCGAAGTCTCCCAAGTTCCTCCTCAGTCTCTTCCAGATAGACGGGAAGTACTCTGGGTTCGTTATCGATATCTCGTTCCAGTTCAATTTCCATTTTTTCTTCATTAAATCTGGGTGTAAATTCACCAGCAAGCCATTTCTTTGCATCCTCAGTTTTGCCCGGGTGTATGCTTAGCGAAAGCTGGTCCCAATATGTCCGAGCATAGTGCAACCATTTTGGCCAGTCTCCTGTTTGACTCAATCTTACAAGGACCTCTTCAACGTCAAGCCAGGTAAAGAGGCTAATATTATCCGGGATCATCACATTGCCTCCTGTAAGTAATCCTTAATATATTTTTCAGCTTTATCAAACCACTCAAGCAGGAGCTTCTCTTTTGTCGGGTCCATTTTTACTCCATACCGCCAGGCTTCGTGTGATCTATAGATTTCTCTGGGTGAGTTTATGTTTATGCTACTATTTAATGTGAATTTTGGAGGAGGATTGATGTCGCTTGCAGAGATCATGAGTTCCTCAAGCCACCAATCGAGTCTATGCCCATGATTGGGCATATTCTTGCTATTCATTTTATATGTTTAATCTTTACTATAAATGTACATGGATTTTAATCCGCATTCTACAGAATAAAATCTCAGCAGATAGTGCGACGGATCTTCTCTTTTTGATCCGTTTTCCCAGTGGTCCCTGAAAGCTTTCTTAAACTGGCTGAAACCGGCATGGATCCAATCATCGGAACCGCTCATTTTATCCATCCTTCTAATTTTCCTCTAAGTCCAAAGTCCGTAAATAGATTGCGCAAGATAAGCAAGCAGTCATCCGCCTTCGTACACGTCCATCCTTCCGTGCGCTATCGCATAGGATTTGTTCTTTTTGCACTTCTCCCCCACTCTGTCCGGCCAGTAGCGCATGGCCGTGTAGGACCAGTCGTACTTGCCCTCCTCCAGCTCTTTCCAGAACTTCTCCGGTTCCTTCCAGGAGGGCATCAGCCCATGCAGAGGAGCCAGGTTCAGGATGACGCCGTCGTCGATCTCCGGTGCCCAGCCCACCGTCTCGCCCCGTTCGTCTTTCTGCCCCAGTACACGCCGGATGGCAGCCTGGAAGGCTTCCAGGTCCAGAAGCTTTGTCTCCAGGTCCTCCAGATCCTTTTCCAGCATCTTCTTAGCCCGGCCTTCCGCTGTCTTCTTCTCCATCTGGACTTCGTCCATGCGGTTCTTGAGCTGGTTGATCTTGCCGGTGACGTAGCGCGTGCCCATGATGAGCGGCAGGGTGTCCCTGGTGGCCCGCTCGTGGAAGACGTAGACGCTGAAGCTCTTGGCCGGAGACTGCAGCAGCCAGTAGACAGGCCTTTTCCGGTATTGCTGGAGGTGTCGCTTCCAGAAGTCCCGCTCCAGGTAGCGGCGCAGCAGTGACTCGGGGTGGCCATCGCCCAATACGGTCTCCACGATCTCCGAGGCCCCGGACTCGCCCAGAGCGGTCTCCAGGGTATTCCAGACGTTGCGGGCCAGATCGTCCTGATGGCCTTCATCCAGGGTGGCCACGCCGTCGTTGTCGGCCAGGGAGCGAAGCTGTGCTGCCACCGGCGAAGAAAAACGGCCCTGGCCCAGGGCACCAGAGATGTCAGGCGAAAAGCGGCCCATGACGATGCCCACGGCGTAGGAGATCCAGCGGCGGGCCAGCTCCTCATCATCGATGTAATCCGGCTTCTCCTCTTGCCTCTTCGCCCTCGGCGACGGGCTGGGCCAGCTCGGACTCGATGGCCTTTCGATCCTGGTCGGAGATGGCGTAGAGCCGGTAGACCTCCTCGTCGATGGCCTTCTCCACATCGCCTAGGATCTCGTCTCGCAGCCAGATCTCGGTGAGGGTGTCGTCCAGGGAGACGGTCCAGGGCGGGGCGATGAAGTCGAAGGTGGTCTCGTCTTCGGCGGATTCCTTCATGGCCAGGGAGATGGCACGATCGACGAGATTCTCAAGCTGCTTGCTGGACTCGGTGGGTATAGGCAGGCGGGCCAAGTCGCCGACTTGAACATGAACTAGTAGGATTAATAATATTGAGCGCAATTGAGAGAATGTCGAGTTCATAATTCCCAGAATTAAAGAGACATCCGTCGGGAAATAATGACGATCCTGCAACATCAAAGATGAAACCGCCCGGAGAAAGCCTGGCGCTGAAACGTGCTGAAGTCAGTTCAGTCCAGGTTACACCACGCTGGAAATAGTGATTCTGCATTCAGATCTTCCAACCTAAATTATTCCCTAGTCCAGGATAATTCTGCTTTGTGTTCTCTTTAATTATTTGTCCATCATTGTCCCATTCAACAACAAATTCTTGATTCCCATACCAGCGTTGGAAACTTCCCCCTTTCATATACGGAAACCATTTTCTTCCTGACTCTATGCGCCTCATCTCTGCTCTTCATACCGAATACCTATTTGATCAACGCCCACTTCCCACCAGAATCGCAGAAAGCGAAAATTATCTCCCGTTCTCATTCCTATGCATACGGTTGCGCTATCTCCCCCAGCTTGGGCAGCTCCACGAACAACCGCCGCAGCCCGGGCGTGATCCAGTAGACCCAGGGGCTGCCGGGAATGGAGTTGAAGGCCGCCTGCTGATAGACGTAAACGCCCTCCGCCTGCCCAGCAAGCTGCTTTTCGAAGAGCGTTCTCTTCTCCTCGCCCTCCGCTTTTATGAGCCTGTACCAGGTTCCGTACCAGCTGTCGTCCGGATTGAAGAGCCGGACCTCATCCGAGCCCTTGCGACAGGTGAAGGCCACAAACCCTTGCGCATTGGGATTGGAGATCTCAAACTCCGACCTCGGCCCGAGGTGGCAGCCCGATTCAATGGCCGCCTGAGTGCTGATATCTTCTCCCTGAGCTTCTCGTAAGAGCTGACGAACATGAAGGAATGGACTGTCAAGAGTCCGAAGCGCCCAAAATCCTTGGTCAGCTCCAGACATCGCTTGATGAAGGCTGTGTAAAAGTCGCCCTTGGCTTCAGAATAGTTGGCTTCCAAAAAGTCTGATAGCGGCTCTTGCATGTTCTTTCGTGTCATGTAGGGCGGATTGGTGAAAACGCAGTCGTACTTGCGGCGCATGATGTCCAGCAGCCGCATCCCTTTGCTCGCCTCGCCCACAAAGTAGCTCTCATCCCCGCCCGCTGCCGCCTGCTCGTCTGCGAAGCTGTTGAAGGCCATCACGATCTGGTCGCCCAAAACGTCCCAGAACTCCGGCCCCCACACTGCCGTGCGGGCCACATCCTCTGGGGCATCGGCCAGGTCTTCGAACCTCTGCAAGCTGGTGAGATGAGAGCGGCGCTCCCGCTCCACCTCCAGAGTTATGGCGCTCTCCAGGGGCAGCAGCGATCCGGCGCCGATGCCCGATCCGCCCCGCATGGTGCTCCACAGCTTGCGGATGATTCTCTCGTAAACGGGCAGGGTGAACTTGCAAGACTGGAGAAACACCTCCAGCTTGGCGTCGTCGGGCAGTTGCAGCTCAGCACAGGCCAGGTGGCTGTCTGTGATCTGTGCTTTGGGATTGAGGCTCTTGGCTTTCAGGTAGAGCGCCAGGGCGGAGAGCTGCACCGCCCGCAGATCGATATCGATGCCGAAGATGTTGTTGGCGATGATGGCTGCCGGTATGGTCTCCGCTGAGGCGACGGAGGGCTTTTCCGGCCAACCGGGGCTCCCGGCCCGCTCCATCTCCTCCCGGTACATCTCTGCCAGAAGGTCGAAGGCCACCAGACCAAAGTGCATGGTGCCGCAGGCCGGATCGAGCACCTCGATTTCTCTCACGGGCTTCATCTTTTCTGCCGGGATCTCTCCTGCCAGGGGGACGAGATAATCCAGGGCGGCCGCAAGGCAGGAGTCCGGGTGCATCTGCATCCATTGTCTGCCAAGGGTGTTTTGCACCAGGAACTTGACAATCCAGCGGGGCGTGAAGAGCTGCGTGGCTGCGGGAATGTCCTCGGGCCGGATCTTCTGCTTCTTCTTGTAGAGCCGGTCGAAGACGTCTTTCTTCTCTTCTTCGCTGAAGTACTGGTAGATCCAGCCTACCGTCTCCTCCTCTCTCCAGGCTTCTTGTAGCGCCGGGTCATTGAGCATCTCCAGGAGCGACTTCAGGGCCCTGGGCCGGGGAAAGAGCTGGCTGGCCAGGTTCTCAGGATCAAAGAGCACCTTGATCTCTTTGCAAAGTTGCTCGCACTGCCAGAGCAGGAAATGCCTGTATGCCAGGTCCCTCGGCCCCTCGCCTACCTCGCTTTGGGGCTGGCTTCCCTGCTCGTAGAGCCGGAGTTCATCATCGTGCTCGGCTAAATAAAACTTGAAGGCATTGGACTCTTGATAGCGATCCACAGTTCCGCGGATGAGCTTTCGGGCTTCCATCATCTTGAAGGCAACTAATCGGTTGAGGTGGGTGAAGGCCGCCTCTTTGACCAGCTTTGCCACAGCCTCCCGGCGCGGGAGGCCCGCCTGCTCTTCGTCTTTGAGAAACTTTTCCAGGCGCTTTCTGGTCGCTCCGATCTCCGGCAGGGACAAGGCCGCGGGCAGCCTTTTCACATCTTCAAAATTGCCCTTGCTGTCCAGGCCGTAAATGCCCTGCAGCAAGTCTTGCGTCTCGCCCATGAGAAGCTCTCGCGCCCGCAAAGTCATGTCGTGTATCGCTGATCGGTCCATGAGGAATCACACATCTTCAGAGTCTAAAATGATTTCGATGAGGAGTGGAAGCGATATTAATTTAACCAATGCTTTGCCAATAGAATTGCGAATGCATGCAGTTATCAGAAATCTGGGGCCAGTAAGGGAGGCAAATATTAATATTAAACCTCTGACCGTCTTTATCGGCCAAAATAATACCGGCAAGACCTGGACGGCTTATCTGATCGCATCTGCTTTTTCATCCTTATGTATATTCGAGTTACTGGAGCGATTTAGGCTTGGATCCATCAATTATTCTGAAGTAGACGAGGCAAACTCTTCGTTTGCCGAGAACGGCACTGCGCTAATAGACCTCATTGAATTTCAGCAAATCCGAGGGTCCCAATTCCTGAATGATCTTGCAAGAACAGCGTCTCGCTCGTTGGGAAAATACCTGGGAACTGATGACTCAATTTTTGAAGAACTTGAGCTTAGTCTCGATCCCAGTGATATGACGAACGAATGGTCCGAGGGTATCATGAATTATGCTTCTTCATGGAAGATACCGTTAGGACTTAGGAGGTTAGAGACACTTCATATCCAGAAAATTAAAGGGGAACGATCAATAAAATTCTATGTAGCAGGCAGCGAGGATGATTCAAAACCACTATCCACGGGAATTGATGAATTTTCTCATTCTGCAGTATTAACCCCCCTGATTCGTTCCATTTATCCCAGAATCTTCTTTTTCCCACCGGAAAGGATCGCTTATTCCTCCCTGGCTCTTTCGCCTCCAAAAATTGGGGATCTGAGGAACCGGATTGATTCCGGTTCATTCAATCAATCATATCCAATAGACAATCTAATGAGCATGATCGCCGATATCAGGGATAGAGGCAATCTCAAAGACAGAGAAGAGACCGCCGACAATGATCTTCATGTGAGACGGTACCTGGAATTGGCGAACCTCCTTCGCACAGAGCTTCTAAAAGGAGATCTGCAACTCATCCAATCGGACCCTGTGCTCAAGGCCAACAGAGTTCTATTCAAGCCATCGGGCGCAGACGGAAAGACTGTAGAGATCCCTGCCACTGCCTCCCTGGTAAAGTCACTCTCGCCATTGTATCTCTATCTGACCTACGTAGCCATGCCAGGAGATCTTCTGGTCATAGACGAGCCGGAAATGAACCTTCATCCAGAGGCCCAGGCCAAGATCATAGAGCTGCTTGCCATCCTCGTGAACTCGGGGATCAGGATAATCGTCACCACCCACAGCCCTTACATCGTCGATCATCTGGTCAATATCATGGAGGGCGCAAAAAAGGAGCGGCCGGATGAGGCAGCGGAGAAGTTTTACCTGAAGACGTCGGAGGCATTCCTCTCCAAGGATAAGGTGTCGGTTTACCTCTTTGAAGACGGCACGGCCAAAAATGTGCTTTCTGAGGACGGGATGATTGACTGGGGAACCTTCGGGGATGTGTCAGAGCAGGTATCCAATATTTATTTCCAGATTTAGGTGAAGCAGGATGCCTTTTAATACTCTGCTATCGAGATGCCTGTGGCAAGGCAACAGCTTCACGGAGAATAAAGTCACTGTGAGTGTGCGACGTGCCACTGATGAAGTCGTCTTGTTTTTCAGAATTGACGAAGGTCCAAATGGACCATTTCGTAAGGACATGGGATATGATGGCAAGCTGTGCGATCTTGCGGTCTTCTTCACCAGAGGCGGCCAAAAAGTGCTCTGCCTGGTGGAGCTCAAGAAAGGCGATTTAGGCGATGCCATTGAGCAGATTCTCAAGACGAGAGATATCCTGATCGAGAGCTTCAGGAGCGATCCTCACAAGAGGGCTATTCATGAAGATCTCCTTTTCAAATGCTACATAAGATGCCACGGCTCCTCTCCTCTGGAGAAAGCCAAGAAAGTTAAATTGGATAAAATTTTGGGAAAAGGAAGATGGATGATATCAGAAAAAGATGATATGGGCGATTTCCTCCGCCAAGAATAGAATTGCCCATCTTTTCCTTCATCTTCATCACTCCAGGATTATGCTTGCGTTTTCCAAAAGAAGCTTCATCAGGTGCTCTCGCAGTGCTTCTACAGCTCTATCCACTGATTCCTTGGAGTCGACCTTGCCTTTGTATATTTTGGAAAGGCGCACCCTCTCCACTCGCTTTGGCCCGCCTGCCGTCTGCATAAGCTCCGCCATCCTTTGCAGTGCACTGGTCTTGATCTCTGCCAGGGCCCGGCTGTCGGACTCCATCTGCGGGATGCTTGCCCTACAATTGGAGCAATAAACGCTGTTTTGCCCAATTTCTTGATCCTCGCATCCCTTTGCCGTCAGCTCTCGCAAGATCGACTCTCTCATGCTCTCTTTGATCGTCCCCCAATCAGAAGTTAGCTTGATCTCATCGATGACTGCCTGGAAGGCATCCCTCCTTGAGTCATGCGTACTGGTGTAAATCTTGAAGTAGCGCCCTGATATTTCCGCTGAAGCTCTCTTCATCTCGCTGAGCTTATCATACAAATCCGCAGACAGCAGAAGCGCATCAAGGTCCGCAGCCATCTCCTTGATCTCGTCATCATCTTCGAGACAAACCTTTAGGACTGGCCACATTTCTTTCAGAGCCGAGCGCGCGTTTTTGACGGACTTAAGGGCCTCATCGTTCATGGAATCCCTGATTCTGTGAACGCTGTCCAGAGATTCCTTCAGCGACTTGCCCTCCCCTGCCAGAATGCCCACAACCTCTTCTGCTGTCCCTTTTCTTGCCTGCTGAAGGATCTCTTTGACCTTCTCGAACCTATCCTGCCCAGGCAGGCCGTTTGCCCTGATCCTCTCCTCGATAGGGAGCAGCCCTCGCATCTCCTTCTCAGCGAACTGCTTGAAGGCGGATGCGATGGCATTTTTGTCCACATCCACAGTCCCGCCGGTTATCTCTTCGAATCTCTCTACCGCTCGGGTGAGATTCTGGATGGGAATGACCGTTGCAGGAGTAAAGAGAGCTGACCTGAATGTTCGGCTGTTATTGAAAGCCTCATGGCTGGCCGTGTCCTGATAGGAATCAAAACGCTGACCTCCGAAGGATGTTTCAATCGCCCCACCCCGGAAAAGCACCGCCAGAACCAGCCTGAGCATATCCTGGTCTCCTCCGTAGCCCAGCCCCCCGAAGTGAGCCTCAAGAGCCTTGCCGGTCCGAGTCTCCCGGTTTCCAAAGCCGTGCTCCCGGATTAAGTGGTCGAGAACCTCCTTTGCCACCTCAGCTTCGCAATTGATCACAAATTTCTGGCTGTCTCTCACAACCAGATTCATCCCCAGCTCGCTGTTGCAAAAGATAGCAGGAAGCCCGCTCAGATTGGCAGCCTTCAGCAGCTCCTCCGCCTCATTTCCTTTGAGCGGGCGGGCCCACATGGGCAGCCTGGGATAAAGGTCCAGGACGACATCATCCAAAAGATTCTTGATTGCATTCTCAAGGCTCTTTCCCAGATCCGATCCGTCCTTGGAGCTGCCCCGGAACATGGAGGCCCCGCTCATAAAAGCCTCAGATACCTTTTCCTGCAGCCTGGACTTCTTCCTGCTAATTTCCTTCTTCTCGCCTTCCAGCAGTGCAGCCTGCTCCCCTGCGATCTTGTTTTGTGCCCGCAGATGATCATACTTCTTGACCATCTCCCTGGAGGAATGCAGATCTGAAACCGTTGCATCGATCTCAGCGTTTAGCGGAAACACAAAATATATCTCGTTCTTGCGGCCTTCCTGCCTGCTCTCCGCCCTGATCTCCTCTTTTCTGGCCTGGAAAGCCGAGATATCGTCCGAACTCATGATGGAAAGCGATATCTGTCCATCCTCTACCTTGTCACCGTTATAGCTGACTCCCACTTTAAAGGTCTTCAGCTTCTGGAAACGATAGCTTTTAAGCCCCAGCTCGCCAAACATGCCGGATACGGCTTCGTTGAGAATATCTCTCCTCTCCCTCGCTTTCGGCTCCAGGCTTCTTCTCTCCGTCTCCCAGCTCTTCTCCTCCGCAGTCTGCAGCTTCCACCCATCCTCCGAGTTTCGAACGAACTTTGCCTCCAAGAGGAGATCCAAAGCCGTTTTCACATCGGCTAAGGGCGCGGGCCTGCTGACTTCATTTACCAGACAGGCTGAAATATTAGCCTCGGTCCTGGGAAGGTCCCTGATGAACTCCAGCAGGCATATCGCCTTTGCCACCCGCAAGGCCCATTCCGACTCAGTTTTAAAACCTCGTCTGATGTCATCGATATCTTTTCTTTTTTCCGTGGAGATATTCCCCTCCACAAGGTCGAAGATCTTATCGAGAGTCACCAGGGCACCTACTGGTTTGTCCTTCAAAGCCGTCCTTTCATTGACCAGCATCTCATGGGCCTGCTTGATTATTGTCCGGTTGCTTCCGCCCAGATGCTTGTCTGCGCCCGGCTGCAATCGGATGCCAGACATTATGTCGATGGACATATCGATAAAATGAGGAAGATATGGGTAACTCTGGATGAACTCCTCTTCCAGGACCTCGCTCCTTCGTGATGTCCTCTCCAGCCGGCAGCTGAGGTTCAGCTGTCCCTGGGCTCTATCAAATAAGCTCTTCAAGACCGCTATCGCATCATCCTTTTTGGCCAGCACTCTGCGGCTTGCTACCTCTCGAATATCAGCGGGAGCAAGATCCACCCTGTACTTGAACCTGTCCTGGAGTTTTGCCAGCTCTACTCTTTTTGAATCCAGAGCGGCCACAACTTCTTCCAGCTTTTCTTGAGATGTAACGGCGATCCATGAGGGAGCGATAGCCTTCTTTGCCTTCAAGCGATTCTTGCTGACCTTGCCGAACTGTTCCACTAAGGCACGGAGATCTTCAATCCTGTCCACACTGCGAGCAACGTACTGTCCGACCTCGTCGATTATGAAGAAAAGAGCTTTTCCGGGGCGCCTCCTTGCCGTAAGCTCAAAGGCCCGATCAACAACCAGTTCGATAGTAAGAGTAGGATGCTTTCCCTGGAGAGATTTGGCCCAGGAATCGGCTTCTGGAAATGTCTCTGGATTCATTTTATGAAGGATTGCAGAGGCGTAATTGATCTTCATAGCTCCTTTTCTGGCCGCGCTCCACTCCTTGCCGTTGACCTCTCTGGAAAACCCTAAGAACTCATTGAGCCGTCCATCGCCTTCCAGCTCGATCTCCAGTTCGGCAATATCGTAATCCTCAGCATAGTCCAAATGGGAGAGCAATCGCCGGTAGATGACCTCCGCAATCTTCTCATCTCCTCTTTTGACCTCCTTGGCCTTGGAGATGTCAAACATGATCACCTCGGTGGGAAATCCCTTGTTGATGAAATCCACCAATTCGCTGATCCTTCTGTCTTTAAGCTGATTTTTGAAGAGGTCGCTGTAACTGTTTCTCAGTATCGTGGGATTGGCCAATACGTAGCCCAGATTCTTGGCGAAGGAAGATTTACCGGAGCCAAAGAAACCAGAGATCCAGATCCCTACACCTTCATGAGGCTCAGATGGAGCTTCTGCGATTGCCTTCAGGAGCGACCTGTAGTGATCCTTAATCCGGCTCGTTGCCACATACTCAGTAATCTCCGAGTAGACTGTCTGCTCATCCAGCTGATCCACCTGTATTATCTCTTCAATGACCTGGTTTAGATCCCTGGAGAGTAGATCCCCGATTAATTCCATTCCTGAATCTCCCACTAACATCAGTAAATATCAGTAAATCTTCACTCTATAATTTCCCTGAACTTCTCTGTCATCTAAATCCATAAAACGAAGGCCAGTTGTTCCCTCTATTGTCCCCGGATAGAAGAGTATTGTTGTTACCCTGGTGTAGCCATGCATTTCGTCAAGAAGCCTGGACATAGGATATATCGCCGGAGCCATGCAAGCGGATCTTATCAAAAAAGCAATATGTTTATCTGGATCAAGCAACTCCAAGCGCTCAGCCAGCATTTCCCTAAGTGGTCGATAATCAGAATCGGAAAGGTAGATGGTAACTTGCTCCTGCGCCTTTTCAAATCCCATATCCTTTTCGAGGTTTGTTATTTCTTCCAACCCCTCGGATTTTTCTATGGCTTCCCAAAGCAATTCAGCCAAAGATATCAGCACTACATCCTTTCCCATAGCGTTCAATCTGGTGTTCAGCAAGCTTAGCTCTTTACGCAGCGTCCACTCCTCTTGAGGCTCATACCTTAATATGGCAAACGGCATATCATGGTAAACGCTTACCCGCGGCGGCTTTGCCTTTAGGTCATTTTCCAAAAGCTCAATACGTTCTTTTAAGGATAACATGAACATACTCCTCGATGGAATCAGACGGGAATACAATCCTGACTACGGAACCAGCGGCATGATAATCCAGTAAATGCTGCTGGTGGGCTTCCATAAAGAGGTGCTCTGCGGCCTCTGTTCTCAGGAAGAATAATTGCCACTCTTTGCTTTCCAGAAGACGTTTGCCGGATGGCTGAAGTCTGCTCAGGAAAAAGGCGACGTAAGAGAAGGCATCCACAGGCAAATAAGCCGGAGCAAGACGTTTATTCTTTAGTCCTTGTAGAACGCCGAAGTCTCTTAATGTGCTCATCAATCCCTGAGCAGATTTCTCTATAGTGTTGTCTGACCAGGGTCTAGTCGTTACTCCTTTGGAGATTTTCTCTCGTATCCAGTTTTCAGCGTCTTTTACTAGAATATCCTGCCTTCCAATCTGATACCTCGGCCATAGAACTTCAATTACGAAGTCGTGAATGAGCGGATCGGATCTTGCCGCATGAAAGTACAAAATCAGATGTAGGCTATCTGCTGAGAATCTTGCCTTCATTAGGCTAACAAGCGCTTTTCTAACTTGCTCCTCAACCAAGTAGCGCTGCCTAAATACTTGCAAGATGTCTTCTACCCTGGAACGGGATGCCTTTCCAAGAATGTTACTCTGACGAAAACGATCAAGATTTTGATTCACAGAAACTGAGTTGTCCCAGTCAGCTAGCAGTATCTTTGTCTCTGCTAGGATCGATCCTGCTTTTAGTATTTTGCTAGAGTAGATCGCCTTGCTGGATTTCACCATTTATTACATCCCATCATCTGCGTAGGTTCTGGCCTCTGATGCAGGTCTTACCCCGGAACTCCTTAAGCAGCGAGGCCATTACCTGCTGTTCTCGCCCCCGATGAGCCGGTTTCGAAAGTCCTCCTGCAAGGTAGTGGACAGCTCCCCAAAAGTGGTCTGGCCGGATGCCAGGGCCTCGCTCCCGGGGCTTCGTCCACCGTCTCGATCTTCTGCCCGGGGCAGGCGCCCCGGCCTTCGTCCCACGTTGCGACGGCGGCCGTACTCGTCGTACTTGCCATCCCAGACCGGGCTATGTCCTCATCTGGGAGAGAGGATGGGGATTGTCCGGACCCCAGCGGACGGGATCGGGCATGAAGACAGGGCTCCGGGCCGGGGCTGACGAGGGCGATCGGAAAAGCGAGGCAGGACTTCAAAATGAGATTATGGAACTTGAGGCTCAGGGTCAAATGCAATTATCCTCCCGATGACGGCTTAGCGGCGGCAAACGGGAAAAAGCTTTTGCATGAAGTGATAGAAATGCGCTTGTACTCAATCCGCGTTCGTTCTTCTCTTCTTCCCGAGGCATTACCGATAAGCTGCCGACGTATTGCCGATATTTTGCCGATAATTTATAGGCACGAGCGCGGCGAGAGGGGTTTGTCACCTCAAGCCAGCCGTCTTCCACCCAATCCACGAGAAGGTTTTTGGTATCTTTGATGAAGACCTCGATGGTACTTTTTCAGTCACTTTGCATCCTTTTTCTTTTTACCAGCTTCCTCAGCTCATCGGCCACGAATACCGTACTTGAGACGGCAAAGATGGTAGCCCAATCATTAAGCGAGAGCGCAACCGTTCCCAGTGCCATCTGAAAGAATGGCAACGTTGTCGCCAACAGCTGCAGGGTTAAGGATACGGCTATGGCCGCTATCAGATATTTGTTGCTGAACAGTCCGATCTGAAAGACGGACTTGTCTCTGGACCTGCAGTTGAGTGCATTGAATATCTGGAACATGGCCAGGGTGGTAAAGCCTAAAGTCTGAGCCCTGTAGATGTCTCCGCCATTCAGCTCCCTAATGAACACAAAGAGCGTTCCTGCGGCCATGAAAACAGCAACAAACAACACATTTTTCAGGACATCCATATTGATGATGTTTGCCTTGGGGTTTCTGGGTGGCTGGTCCATCACATCCTCTTCTTTGGGCTCCATGGCCAGATTTATTACCAGCAGCCCGTCGGTCACCAAATTGACCCACAGGATCTGCACCGGAGTGAAGATCAGCACATTTATAGCCAGGAATACCAGGGCCACCAGGATGGTGAGGATCTCTCCCGCATTTGTGCTGATGAGATATTTCACCACCTTTCTGATATTCTCGAAGATAACCCTGCCCTCTTCCACCGCGTTCACTATGCTCTGAAAGTTGTCATCCGTCAGAATCATGTCCGCAGTCTCTTTGGTGACATCGGTTCCTGTTATGCCCATGGCGATGCCGATCTCTGCCGCCTTGAGGGCAGGAGCGTCATTGACTCCGTCTCCGGTCATGGCTACGATGTGACCTCTTCTCTGCAGCGATTGCACTATGCGATGCTTATGCTTGGGAGAGACGCGGGCGAAGACGGTGGTATCCTGAATTAAATCGTCCAGCTCTTTATCGCTCAGGCTGTCCAGGTCCAGGCCGGTCAGAACCTTCGACCCTTCCTCATAGATTCCAATCTCCCTGGCTATGGCCTGTGCGGTTACCTTATGATCTCCCGTGGCCATGGTAACCTTTATTCCCGCTCTCTTGCAAAGCTTTACAGACCTGATGGCCTCAGGCCTGGGTGGATCGATCATACCTGAAAAACCGGAAAAAATCAGATTGCCAGGGCCGTTCTTTTTAAAATTTTCAATCTCTTCAGGGGCAATAGCGACATAGGCCATGGCCAGGACCCTCAGGGCCTCTCCAGCCATCTGGGAGCCGGCCACAAGATAATCATCCTTTTTCTCCCTGGTGAGGTCCGCAAGTTTTCCATTCTCCAAAACCCGGGAGCACATATCGAGGATCGTCTCCGGCGCTCCTTTGAGCAATGCCAGCACCTCTCCCGAAGCAGTGCGGTGAATGGTTGACATGTACCTGTTCTTTGGATCAAAGGGTATCTCGTCGATGCGGGGATAGCTTTCATCAAGCTCGCTCTTATGCAGACCGGCTTTGGCCGAAGCCACCACCAAAGCGCCCTCTGTCGGGTCTCCCAGAATTTCCCATCTATCTTTCTCTTCTTTATGGGTTTTAAGAGATGCATCATTGCACAGGGCCGCGATCTTAAGAAACATGGCCAGGCTCTCGTCCTCCAATGCCTTCAGCGGCACTTTATCCAGCTCAAAGCCGCCCTCGGGCTGAAATCCTATCCCTGAGACATCAACCATGCGGCCCGCCAGGAAAATCTTTTGAACCGTCATCTGATTGGTGGTCAGAGTTCCGGTCTTATCAGTGCAAACCGCGGTGACCGACCCCAGCGTCTCCACAGCATCAAGTCTGCGGATGATGGCGTGGCGGCCTGCCATGCGGCTGACTCCCACCGCTAAGGTGACGGTTATGGCTGCGGGAAGGCCCTCGGGGATGGCTGAGACTGCCATGGCCAGTGTAAAGAGAAACAGCTCGATGAGTTCAAATCCTCGCCAAAAACCCACCACCATTGTCAGGCTGCTGGCGAAGAGTGCCAGAATCATCAGTTTCTTGGAGAGATCCAGAGTGCGCCTCTTGAGGGGAGTCTTGGCCTTCTGTGTTTTGGTTATCTGCCGGGCAATCTTTCCCATCTCGCTATTCATTCCCGTGGCAAATACAGCGGCTTTGCACCTTCCGGATGTGACCACCGTTCCTGCAAAAATGATATTGTCCCTTTCCGCAATGACCAGGCCTCCTTCCAGAGTGTCGGCCGTTTTTCTCGCAGGCACCGATTCGCCGGTGAGCATGGATCCATCCACCTCTAAATTCGCCTGCTCGATGATGCGCGAGTCGGCCGGGACCTTTGCACCTGCCTCCAGAAGAATGATGTCGCCAGGAACTACCTCCTGGGATTTGATGCGCATCTCCTGGCAGATTCCCGCCTCCGGGCAATCCCGCAAGACCCTGGCTTCGGCCGAAGCCTGGGATCTGAGCGCCAAAATGGCCTCTTCCGCTTTATACTCTTTAAAAAAACCCAGAGCAGTGTTGATGCAAATTACGGCAATTATAACGGCTGCATCTATCATCTTGTCAGCCAGAAAGGAGATGACGGCAGCCAGGCCGAGGACGGCGATAAGAGGATTTTTCACCTGCTCGATTGCCAGAGCGAGCTTGCTCAGTTTCTTGCCTTCCTCCAGCTCATTGGGGCCGAAAGACTTGTAGCGTCTGACAGCCTCATCCGAACTCAAACCCCGTGAGTTGCTATCCAATTTTTGCAGAACCTGGTCAGTATTCAGGGCATGCCACTTATTTTCAGACTCAGACGCCATTAGTATTATCTCCTTATAATAAGTTTCTAGTTTCTATTTATATTTATAAATATGTTCCTGTTACATACCTGCGCATCATTCAAATTATAACTCTACTTCCCAACTTTTAGTCCAATAGCCATCAAGTCGACAATAGATTCCGATCTGACTTGATCAACCATCTCGCCTAGAGTTTTCTTTTTTATGCCCGAAGGAGGACTCTCGATCTCAACCAGGAGAATGCCCGTCCATATGGCGAAAACCAATTGCATAAACCTTTGGCAGAGAGATCTATATCCAAGCAGGAGGGAGCTTGAGTTCCAGGTAAAGCTCAAGGAGAATCCCTGAAGTCCACCGGTAATACTCACCAAAAACCATATCACTGAGTTCTTCAGAATACAGATATGATGGGAACAACCCAAGACATTCATACAACATGCGTTTTTTGCGGCTGCGGTTGCGGTCTGGTCCTGCATGTGAATGAAGGACAGATCTTTAAGGCCTCACCGGAGGTTTCACATCCGGTGTCCAAGGGTCGGTTATGCATCAAGGGCCGCCATGCCTGGGAGTTCCCTGGTCATGAAGACCGCCTGCGTTTCCCTCTGGTCAGGAAGGGCGGGGCTCTGGTTAGATCCTCATGGAGAGAGGCCCTGTCCCTTTCCCTTGGCAAACTCAATGAGATCAAGAAAGCCGATCCCGTCTCCCTGGGCGTACTCACCTCGGCCAAGGGCACCAATGAGGAGAACTACTTGTTGATGAAGCTGGCACGCTCTGCCCTTCAGACCAACAATGTAGACAATGTGGCGCGTCTCTGTCACGCCCCTACGGTGGTGGGCCTCACCAGGGCTCTTGGCTGCGGGGCAATGACCAACTCCATCCGGAGTATCGCTGATGCTCAATGCATTCTTATGGTCGGATCCAACACCACCGATCACCACACCATGTTTGTCCCTTATGTCAGGCTGGCCAGAAAGCAGGGGGCGAAGATGATCGTGGTTGATCCACGTCGCACAAGCATGGCCCGCATGGCCGACATTCACCTGGCCCCAAACCCAGGAACTGACCTCGCCTGGATCAATGCCTTTCTCCACGTCATCTTCAAAGAAGGGCTGGAGGATAAAGAGTTCATATCCAGTAGAACCGAAGGGCTGCAGGAGCTGATGCAGGTTGTGGAGAGGTTTTCGCCCGGTAAGGCCGAGGCTATCACCGGCATTCCTGCTGCAAAGATCAGGGAGGCAGCTATTGCCTATGGGTCCGCAGACCGGGGAGCTATCGCCTATGCCATGGGCATAACCCAGCATAAATCCGGAACGAATAACGTCCAGGGTCTGGCCAACATGGCCCTGGCCACCGGAAATATAGGACGTGAAGGGACTGGGCTTTATCCTCTGAGAGGCCATCAGAATGTGCAGGGAGCATGTGATATGGGGGCGCTGCCCGGGGTATACACTGGATACCAGCAGGTGACCGTGGCCAGGGAGAAGTTCGAGAGCGCCTGGGGACTTTCTCTGCCCGATACGCCGGGGATGACGGCACTGCAGATGATGCAAGCTGCAGAGGCCGGGCAGCTAAAGGGGCTGATCATAGTAGGGGAGAATCCCATGCTCAGCTATCCAAACAGCACTATGATCAAAAAGGCCCTGGAGTCGCTGGAGTTCCTGCTGGTCTGGGACATATTTCCCACCGAGACCTCCGTGATGGCCGATGTCGTCCTCCCTGCAGCATCATTTGTTGAGAAGGACGGCACTTTTACATCCATGGAACGCAGGGTGCAAAGGATCAGACAGGCCGTAGCGCCCCCTGGAGAGGCTCAGCCGGAGTGGAAGGTCCTCTCACGAATGCTGCGTTTGTCAGGCCTCTTCGGAGAATACAGCTCCCCGTCTCAGATAATGGAGGAGATAGCCTCCCTTACGCCTACATACGGCGGAATCAGCTATTCCCGGCTGGATACTATGGGCGGCCTTCAATGGCCGTGTCCTCACCCTGGCCATCCTGGAACTGCCATCATGCACGTCCATAGATTTCCAAGGGGCAAAGCCAAATTCAGGCCGGCCGAGTATCAGGAAGCCTATGAGACTGCAGACAGCGAATTCCCGTTGCTGCTGATTACGGGGCGAAGCGGCCACAGGTTTCATACTGATACCATGACCAGACGTACAAATCTGCCGGAGATGGCTATGCCCGGTCCGGCGGTAGAGGTCAATCATGAAGATGCAGAGAGATTAGGGATAAGTAATGGGGAGATGGTCATCGTGAAGACAAGACGGGGTCAGATAGCGATCGAAGCCATTATAACGGATAATGTGCAGCAGGGAACGATATTCATCCCGTTTCATTTCAGCCAGGCACCTGCCAATATCCTCACCGGCTGGGCAGTGGACCCATTGTCAGGAACCCCTGAGCTGAAGGTTTCTGCGTCTAAGATAATAAAGGCGGAATGATACTAAGAGAGATGCTAGTTATTATCATTTGTTGCCGCATGCTTGAGGAATTTGAATGATATGGGATTTATTATATGCCGTAATTCCCGCGGTCATATTATTCCTCTACGGCATCGAGAATTTTTCAGAGGAAGTGCGGCATGTGGCAGGCGAACGCTTCCGAGCCTTGCTGCAAAAGGCGACAAGGACCCCTCTTCGCGGCGCTCTTGCCGGGGCGGCGGTCACGGCCATCCTTCAGTCCAGCACTGCCACCACCATCATCGCCGTAGGGCTCGTAAATGCGGGAGCAATTTCTTTCCTGGGTTCCCTCGGACTAATTATTGGGGCAAACATAGGCACAACCCTCACTGCGCAGCTTGTTGCTTTTAAACTGACGGCATTCGCCCCGCTATTTGTGATCCTGGGATTTGCCGCCAGCCTGATTCGCGGCCCCTATCGAGCCTATGGCAAGCCGGTATTTTACTTCGGGCTGGTCTTCTACAGCCTGAATCTGATCTCATCGATAGTATCCCCATTGCAGGGAAATGCCGATGTTCTAGCTCTGCTCTCCATGGCCGATAATGTCCTGACGGCAATTGTCATCGGCTTTGTCATAACAAATATATTCCAGTCAAGCTCTGTCACAGCTGGCCTGATCGTCGTCATGGCCCAAAGCGGCCTGATCACGGCAGCCCAGGCCATTCCGGTGATACTGGGAGCCAATATCGGAACAACAACAACCGGGCTTGTCGTCTCCCTCTCCATGAATACCGCGGCAAAGCGCACAGCATTTGCTCAGTTTCTCTTCAATTTCCTGGGTGTGCTTCTCTTCCTGCCGTTAATTGAGGACTTTTCGTTCTTTGTTGAAAACATGGGAGGCACTGCCGCTCAGCAGGTAGCAAATGCTCATCTCATCTTTAATTCTACCTCTGCGATTATATTTCTGCTGGCTATAAGGCCGTTTTCCAGCTTCATCATGAGGATATTGCCGCAAAAGGATGGAGAGATAGTATTCGTGACCGAGCATATCTCCCCAAAGCTGCCCGATGATGTCTCAGCAGCCATAGCTCTGGTGGAGAAGGAGATTGTGCACATGCTGAGGATCTGCAAAGATATATTTGAGAGTACTCTGCAGGTCGCATCCGGCAGTGCAGACATGTGTTCAAGAATTGTGCATTTGAGGGACTATGTCGATTATCTGCATTCTCAGATCATATCAGCCATCGTCTCTCTTTCCAATCGAGAGATATCAGTGGAAGATGCCGCCCACATTGCTATTCTAGCACGAGTTGCCGACCTTGGCGGTTTGATGGCGCAGCAGATGGTATCCATGGCAAAAAAATTTGAGCTGATGAGTGAGAAGAAGATGACACTATCTCAGGATTCCTACATTGAAATGCTGGAGATGGCGAGCCCTTGTCGGGAGAATATCGAATATCTTATGGCAGCATTCCCGGAAATGCCGGAAGATGTCGATAGAAAAATGCGCGCTAATGATGAACTGCTGCGCCAGGTGTTAAACTGGCATTACAAGACATACCTCATCAGGCTGGCCGCAAAAAGCACTTCAGGTGAGATGGTCTCCGAGATACTCTTTTCCTTCGAGAGAATCGGGTCCATCATCAGGGAGCTGCGAAAGACATCCATATCGATGGGCATACCTGCCTCTGCCTTGAATTTGCCGGATCTTATCAACCCGCCTCATCAGGATGAAGGCGTTCGAGATGAGGAAGGGTCAGAAGACTTCCTTTGACGCTCTTTTTTTTCAGCAATTTCTTCAGGTATTAGAAAGATCTAAATTTGCTCCCGTCTATTGATATTTTGTTCTTTTCGCAGAAGATATATGCTGGAAATGATGCTTAGAGCGGCGTTCTTAGGGTTGGAAGCGGGTGGAAAGCAGTTGCCATAATGAATGTGCAGGACGCTGAGCAGTTGGGGGTTTTAAGCCTCGCAAGGATTACGATCCGGTTTGATTGAGTGGAGCAGACCGCAATAGTCCACACTTCCACACAACTCCTGCATCCGGGCTATATAGGGGTCTGCGGGCTAACGATACCAAAAACCTCTTCCGGGGCCATAACTTCACCGGCCGGGACAGCAGATCGGAGTCGAATAACTCATCTGCAATCACTTGTTTCGTCCTATAATCGAGGAGAGTTAGTCGGTATTTCTGACTTCTACCTGTCTTGGGATGTTGCTCATCATAGTGAACAAATTGAACATCTCCGATATTGGGAACCACCATATTGTCTGTCGCAGATTTGATCATCGTGCAAATGGTGTCCTTGCTGCGCGGATAGATGTAGTTTGATACTTTCTCGATTACCTCCAGGGAGACATGATTAACCCTCAGGAGCTGACAAAGACCGCCAAATAATCCGAAAAATGCGCTCGTCGCGTTCTCCCAAAACCCATGTTCTTCCTCAATATTTTTGCTGCAATTGGGACACAGATATTTGCCTATCTTAACATCTCCGAGTAGCCTCTTGGTATGATTATTGAAGCCATTATGGTTCATGGGAGTCCCGCAATCAGTACATAATTGTGGTTTAATTTTGCGGAAGATTCCATTCGAAGTGTACTCGTAATCGTCCGAATATCCCTCGAAAATCGCTTTCAACTGTTCGACGAAGGGAAAGTTTTTCATGGTAAGCTGTATTTGTGTCATTGAAGGGTCACACAGGGTACATTTCGCTTGAAGATTAAAATATTTTCGGGTGGATGTATCCTGCCTTCACTATATCACTGGATTTCTAGATTGTGCCCTTTCCGGGGCAACGTTTTTTTCCCACGAATGTCCAGAGTTCGTCCATCTCAACTTTTGGCGTCTCGACGTCGTTTAAAACAATTTCATTAACTTTTTCGCAATGAATCCCCGCTCTGGAGACCCAAGTGCTTGCGGTAGACGGTTTTACCTCTAGGGTCTCTGCGATCCCTAAGACGCTCATTCCGTGCATTGCCATTTTTAAAGCCATCTCGACTTTCTTTTCATCTGTTCGCAGGTCATAAAATGGCGTGTTAGTTCTATCACAGAACGTAGTTTCGCATGTATGGCAGACAAATTTCCTGCCCTTGCCGGAACTTCTCTCATAGGTGCCATAGACAGTAACGTTTCCTTTTCCAGCAACTCCAAATAGAGTACACTTCTCATTTGGACATGCCACATCCAAGAATCGTGGTTTTGGACCTCTTTTTCCCATTTTGCTACACCCATGTGCATATGCAGTATATGTCTATTTATAACAACCTATAGTTGAATCACCACCCGGCTGTCACACACAGGCCAAAAAGCCCTGACGATTTAATGAGCAGAATCAAGGAGGCCATTTTGCTCTATCTGGAGACAGAAGGAAGCAGCACTATGGGAAGCTTTGTGGGTGTGCAAGTTGTTGAGTTGAGACCTGTTGAAGCCGAGGTTGTCGTCAAAACCCTGAGAAAAATTGGCTTTCATCCAGTAAGGCAAAGAGGCAGCTACCTTATCATGAAGCATCCCGATGGCAGGAGCACAGTAATCCCCGTGTATCTAGGAGAAGAACTTTGGCAGGGAATTCTGATGGAGATAATGAGCGATGTGAGGATGAGCAAGAAGGAGTTTCTGGAACTGCTGGAGCGCTAGAAGAGGCGCAGAGCATGGCAAGTCCTTGCCTCCAATAAGGCAGTGATCTTCAATTACGCATTGGACGACTGGTCTCCCTTCATGGAGTTCTGGAACTCTGAGCCAGAGGAAGCAGTCTGGACGCCCAGAAGGGGCAGTTCATACTCCGATGGTCCCGATAACGGTGCTCATACCGTCCTTTGCCTGGGCTACAACGATACCGATCCCAATAACCGCTACTGGATACTGCTAAACTCCTGGGGTGCACCCAATAACCGGCCGAATGGCTTCTTCCGCCTCAGCATGGATCTGAACTATTCCTCGGTCTATGAGGAAGGGATAAATGGCTACAGCTGGTACACCTTCGACGTAAAATATCCTAATCCTAAAGAATTAATGTGAGGCCCAGAGCGGCCTTTGATCTAAATATTTCAATATTTTTTAATAAAAATTAAAGCATCTCTTTTTCCTTCTCTGCCAGGCCCAGGACATTGAGCAGCCCCAGCAGGTTCTCCCGGGACAGTGATCCGTCGGATACCTTCTTTAAAACCTCTTTGGCATTGAAGGCCACACCGAGGCCTGCGTTCTTGATCATGAGGCAGTCGTTGGCTCCATCTCCCACGGCCACGATGCTGTCCGGGCTGATTTTCTCCAGCTCCGCCAGCCGGTAGATGATGCCACCCTTGGCCTCGGCATCGATGATATCCCCTTTGATCTTGCCGGTGAGAACGCCGTCCTCAATCTCCAGCTCATTGGCAAAGGTGTAGTCAAAGCCCAGCTGCTCTTTGAGCACATCGGTAAAATAGGTAAAGCCGCCGCTGATGAGGGCGATCTTGTAGCCCACGTGCTTTAGATGATGCAGAAGCTCCTCCGATCCGGGGGTAAGCTGCAGGTCGGATGCAATCTCCTGCAATGTGCTCTGCGGCATTCCCTTGAGGAGGAGCACCCTCTGGCGCAGCGACTCCTTGAAGTCCATCTCTCCGTTCATGGCCTTCTCAGTTATCGCTTTTACCTGCTCGTCCACTCCGGCAAAGCCGGCCAGCTTGTTGATGATCTCGAAATCGACAATGGTCATGTCCATGTCAAAGACGATGAGCCGCTTCTCTTTGCGGGAGCGGCCCAGCTCCTGAATCACCACGTCCAGGCCGAGCAGCTCGCATTCCTTTTTGAGCTTGGCTTTGCAATCATCCTCATCGCAATCGGAAAAGTCCATGAGAAATTCAATGGAGATGAGATCGCCACGTGCCGTGACCGATGCCCGTTCGATATTGATCTTATTTCCAGCAGCCACGTTTGCCACATCGCGGATGATGCCTGCCCGGTCTTTGGCCAGAATGGTGACGACGTGCAGGCTCTTCTTCGACCGCCTCCGGCCCCGGTACTGGCCGAGGGGCAGGAAGCCGAACTGAATGCCAAGGTTCCCTGCTTTCTTTGACAGCCATGCCTCAAGCTCGCGAGCTGTGACGCGTGCATTGGCAAAATCTGCTACCACAGACATGACGAATATGCCCTGCATCACTCGCTGATCCATATCTACGATATTCACGTTCTGCTGGGCAGGCTGCTCCAGGATATCGCGAATCAGTCCCGGCCGGTCTTTGCCCAGGAATGAGATGACCCAGAGATCGTCGTTCAGAGGGCACATCCCCTTTCTCTTGGCGGCTGCATCGGAGACAATGCTAGCCATTCAAGCCTAAATACTTTTTCGGCCCAGAGATTTTTCTATGCATGATTCCTTAATCCTGGCGGTTTCGCTTCAGTTCGGCAACTCTCATCATCAAATGCCAGGTATTCTTGACTGCTGAGATGGTCAACCATACTATTACCATCACCATCCAACCCAGGTAGTGAGTCCCGCCCTGCAGGACGTCTGCGCCGATAACAATCAAAGTCAAGTAACAGATCGTATTGGGAATCAATAGTCCGCTTAAGATCATGCTTGATGCGAAGACCCTATGCTCGCCCCTGCTTCTTAAGAATCTCAGCCACAGAATGGCTGTATGCACTATTTGTATCGTGCCCAGAATGAGAAGCGGATAGCCGACTCCAGTGGGTGTATCTGACGGTATCAAGAAAATGAAGGCAAAGGATAAAATCATCAAGAAATTTATAAATATTTCTTCTGCGAGCATGCGAATGTCGCTTGACTTTTTTTCCTCGGCTATGACATCAATATGCAATGTGACTGCAACAAAGATCAGCCCAACGAGAGTTGCAGATGCAGAACCGGTCAGCATATAGAAATCTCGCCAGGAATCAATAGATTCGACAAAAGCATCCATATCCAAGCCTCCAAATTTCCAAGATTTTTCATTTCTCCTTTTCATTTCTCAGATGGTGATCCAGCTTCTTATCTTTAACTATAATACCATTCTCATAATGTTAATAATACATTGACCGATGAAAAAGCGAAATTATAGATTGTAGTGAACCCATACGAGTGGACAATGAGTTAAGCAACATCAATGTAGATGAAAATGAGACGGCACAACGACCGAGAATTCAAGATATGCGTAGTCGCTGAGGCGTTGGGGTGGCAAGCCTCCTGGCTTAGATCGCTCCATGAGCAGGGCATTCATCCCAAGTCTT
Source organism: Methanotrichaceae archaeon (assembly GCA_963748825.1). GTDB lineage: Archaea > Halobacteriota > Methanosarcinia > Methanotrichales > Methanotrichaceae > Methanothrix. Next base: position 40,221 of record CAVVKN010000007.1, on the reverse strand, counting down.
TCGTCCCGATGACGAGATGAATTGCGTCGAGAACGAGCTTTTATGAGCCGCTGCAGTCCCTGGTTGCGACGCATCTTTCCAGAACCTTTTGCAGCTCTTCCATCCTGATCGGCTTGCTGACGTACTCGTCCATGCCCACATCTAGACAGGCTCTCTTATCGCCATTAAGCGCGTGGGCAGTCATTGCTATTATGCAAATCTTGGATCCCAAGCTGCGAATGCGGCGCGTTGCTTCAAAGCCGTCCATCTCCGGCATCTGCACATCCATCAGCACAACATCATAGGGCTGCCGCTCCAATGCCTGCAAAACTTCGAAGCCATTAGCAGCTACATCAGCCTGATATCCGATGCGTTTTAGCATGCTAAGGGCCACCTTCTGGTTTACGGGATTGTCTTCTGCCATGAGAATACGTAGACTGCGATCCTTAATCTCGCTGGGAGAGGGCTTGGAGCCGGCAATGTTCGGCAGCAAATCTTTTTCTGGCAATAGAAATTCTATCAAAAGATTGCGAAGCTGGATGGGCTTGATGGGCTTGGTCAGCCAGCCGTCGACCTGTGTCTCACGGAGGAGGCTGCGGCCGATTGGTGTGAATATCACAGATATAATATCCGCATTCTTGCCTCTTTTAACTTTTCTGGATAGGGACTGGCCGTCTACATCAGGCAATACTGCATCCAGAATCACAAAATCAAAGGTCTCTGCAGCGAGCATTTCCAGGGCGGCTTTTCCGCTAGCAGCCACTGCCGGAATCATTCCCCAAGAACGCGCGGCTTCTGCCAGCATGCTTCGGGAAATGTCATTTCCATAGACCACAAGGATTCGCTTCCCTGTCAGGCTGGAATTCGTAGAGACTGCCTCTTTGGGTGCAGGTGACTGTGCGATTATGGTGAACTGGAAAGTGCTGCCCTTTCCCGGTTCGCTCTTTACCCAGATCCTTCCACCCATCATTTCTACGAGGCGTTTGCTTATGGCCAGGCCTAGCCCGGTCCCTCCATAATGTCTGGTAGTAGAAGAATCGACCTGACTGAAGGACCGGAACAGCCTGTCCATTCGATCCTTGGATATCCCAATACCCGTGTCCCTAACTGCGAAATTCAGCTCGATTTTTCCAGGCTCTTGAGGCAAAGAGCTAATTGCCAGCACCACCTCTCCCTTTTCGGTAAACTTCACTGCATTACCCAAGAGGTTGGCCAAGATCTGGCGGAGCCTGGTAACATCCCCAATTACTATCTCCGGTACATTATTCTCAAAAATGTATATGACTTCCAGCCTTTTCTCAGCAGCTTTGGCGGCCACCAGATCCAAAGAGTCCTCCACGCAGTCTCTCAGGTCGAAAGGCTGACATTCCATCTCCAGTTTGCCGCTTTCGATCTTTGAGAAGTCCAGGATGTCATTGATGAGGGACAGCAATGTATTTCCGCTGCTTCGAATAGTCTCCAAATAATCTCGCTGTTCCTGCGCTAAATCCGCCTCCAGTAGCAGTCCTGTCATGCCGATAACTGCATTCATTGGCGTGCGTATCTCATGACTCATATTGGCCAGGAATTCAGACTTGGCTTCGGTTGACGCCTCCGCAGCTTCCTTGGCCCTCTGTAATTCCGCCTCCGCCTGCTTGCGCTCGGTGATGTTTCGAGCAAATCCAAGCTCTCCTACAATCTTTCCGCTTTCAATCAGGGGAACGCCTATGATCTCAGCAGTTAGATACTCGCCGGATTTGATTAAGCACCTCAGTTCATGGGATCGTGCATTTTTTCCTTCCAGGCTATCGCTAAACATTTCTCGGGCGATAGGAATGTCTTCCGGATGAATGATTTTTATAAATGGTTTGTCGAGCCACTCTGCTGCAGGCCATCCGGAAAACTTCTCAAAGGCTGGATTGAGAGATGTGAACGTTGCATCCTTTGACGAGATAGTGAAGATCACATCCGGTGCGGCCTCGAAGACGTCGCGGTAACGTTCTTCGCTTTGCCGAAGTCGCACTTCTGCTCGCTTGCGCTCATCGATCTCCATCTGGGCAGCCTTAAACAGATTCACATTCTCATCAAGTGCCACGACCTGGCGAAGGATCACGAGTCCTATGATGGCGCCTATGCCCAAGGAAAACACTGAAAAAGAATCTAGTAGATTGTAATGGCTCCAGATGAGCATAAGGTAGGCAGCTACAGCGCAAATGTAGGGTAAATAGGTAAGCCAGGCGAATTGTTCGCGACGCGGTTCAATTTCATGAGAACGACTAGATGGGTCAAGCTTACTGATATCTGCCTGCAATACTCCAGCCAGCCCGATAAAGGCGTAGCTGACCAGCCATCCCATATCCAAAAAGTTGCCTGTTGCATATGTTTCCTGGAGAGTTTGCATGAGATAAACAACATCGGTGATGATCCCCGTGGCAATACCGACAGACAGCAGTAATAATGGCCTTTGTTCCGCCGACCGTAGCCTCCTAAACAGCAATTGCAGCAAGGCAAAAAATAAAATCAAATCCATTACTGGGTATGCCAGGGAGATTGCCAAAACCATTGTATCTTCTCTGTTGGCCGCGATAGTTGGCTCAATTAAAAAAGCCCAGAAGACCAGAACTGCCGAGATCATTACGATTCCGGTGTCCAACAATAACTTGAGTTTCTCCTTGCGAGTTAATGGCACTGCGGGTAAGAGAAGAATGCCTATGGCAAGGAATGGATAAAACATTAGATAAAAAGCGTCGGATACTGAAGCTATTGGTTCCTGATGGAAGCCCAGCTCCAGGACAGCCCAGGTTATGTCTCCCAGCGTAAAAGAAATCTGGCCCAGAAACAGAAAGGTCCATGCAATGCGTGCACGCCGTCCAAAGATATCAGAGCGAAAGGCCGCGTAGAGCAAACCGACTGCTGCCAGTCCATTAAATACAGGAAAGAGCAAATCATTGAGCGTGAGACGAAACACCGGATCATTTCTTAATAAAATTAAAAGGGCCAGATACCCAATCACAATGGTGGCAGCCAGCATCAGAGCGCTGCGAAAGTAGCTTCGCCTGTTGTCAAAGCAAATGCTCATTCCACCAATCCATCAATAAGTACTGCATCATCGCGGATTCGCCTTGTAAGCTGCATCCATTTCCTTGCAAGCTTCTTTCGAAATATACTGATGACGTACTATCCAGATCCTTAACATATGTAATTACTTTATTACATCAGTCCTTTTAAGAGATATAAGTATTTTGTTCTGCAAGACATCTTTTTTTCAAGCAAATCCAAGGCCATGCCAATGAAGATTAATTGAGTTCTATGCTGGGGTCCTGTAATTCCTTCTTAATTTCTGCATTCCCTGGATCTCAAACTATTGATAAACGGTAATATTGTCGAAATCTAAGATAACAGTCTTTAAGTGGCTAGACGATGACTACCAAGAGGTCATTATGCACCAATCTCATATGCTTATCAACGGAGAGCAGGTTATCTCCCTGTCCGGCAAAGTCGAGATCATCTATAATCCAGCTAACCAGGAACCTGTGGCAGAAGTCGCCGTAGGCTCGCGCCAGGATGCTTGCCTGGCCCTGGAGGCGGCCAAGAGGGCTTTTCCCATCTGGTCTGCAACCTCCTGCCAGGAGCGAGCAAAGATCTTGCACGCTGCTGCTGACCTAGTACGGCAGCGAGCCGAACAGATAGCACGCCTGCTTACTCTGGAGCAGGGCAAGCCCCTCAAGAACGCCAGGATGGAAATCCTCTCCTCGGCGGATGTCCTGGACTACTACGCTGAAGAGGGCAAGCGAAACTTTGGCGAATGGATTTCTTCTCCGCACAGCAGAAGCATCGTGCTGAGGCAGCCAGTGGGCGTCGCCGCTCTCATCACCCCCTGGAACTTTCCCGTGGATCTTTTAGCCTGGAAGGTCGCGCCCTGCCTTGCCGCGGGCTGCACCTTCGTGGCCAAGCCGCCCAGCCTCGCTCCTCTCGCCGCCACTGAATTCGTTAGGGCGGTCTGCGATGCCGGACTGCCGGCTGGCGCAGCCAATGTGGTTCACGGGCCGGGCGGCGAGGTGGGGGCAGAGTTGGTGGAAAATCCCATCTCCCGAAAGATTGCGTTTACCGGTGAGACAGGGACCGGTCGTTGGATCATGTCCCACGCTGCAGCCCATATCAAGCGCGTATCCCTGGAGCTGGGTGGCCAGTCGCCCTTTATCGTTTGCCCGGACGCCGATTTAGAGGCAGCGGCTGCTGCCGCCGCCCAGCGTGCCTTCTCCAACATGGGCCAGATCTGCATCAGCGTCAATAGAATTTATGTGGCGCAGGAGGTGGCCGAGCAGTTCACTGAGGAGCTTGTGAAGCGTGCCGAGCGGCTGAAGATCGGCAATGGCCTTGAGCCTGATGTGGACCTGGGTCCCATGTTCAGCCGGGCGCAGCGGGATAGGACGCAGGGGCATGTGGCCGATGCGATTGAAAAAGGGGCAGAGCTTCTCACGGGCGGACGGGAGCCGGAAGGCGAGGCTTATGAGAAGGGCTACTTCTTCCGACCCACTGTGTTGGGTGGGGCCGACCACAGCATGAGAGTCATGCGAGAGGAGACCTTCGGGCCGGTGGCACCGATTATGAAGTTCAAGACGCTTGAGGGGGCCATTGCCCTGGCTAACGACAGCGAGTACGGCCTCGCAGCTTACATCTTTACCAACGATCTCAAGATGGCGCTATGCGCCGCAGAGGGTCTGGAGGCGGGAGGCATCGGGATCAATGTGAACAACGTGGTGGACCTGCAGGCGCCCTTTGGTGGGTGGAAGGAGAGCGGCCTTGGGCGAGAGCTGGGACACTATGGCCTGGAGGCCTATTTGGAAACGAAGCACATCCGCCTGGGGATGTGAGCGCACCTATCTGCTCACACCTTTTCATAATCCATCTGCATGATTCCGAAATTTGCCGCCTTCTTCTCAAATAATTCCTTATAATCAGCAGGCATTTTGGCTTACGGAGGTGAGTCGAGGTCAAGACGATGGAACAGATTAAGCACTTCACTTCATGGAGCCATATTTTAAAGTTGTGTCCACCAACTTTTGGCATGACCGAAGGCCGGAGGCAAATTGAACGTCCCCGGCCTATACCACCTGGCAGGAACCGAGGGTCTGGATGATCCAGGACCGGAAGAGATTGTAATATAATAATCTGAAATGGCGGCTGCCATAATCGGCAAGCGGTTTCATAAAAATTAAAGTAAGTGGTTCGGGGGGAATGACCATTGACCAATAATCGAATATCATATCTAATATCTATTGCATTGCTTGCAGCCCTGTTACTGGATGCATCTGCGGGTCTGGCCGAGGAGCAACGAGAGCTTACCGTTTTTTGCGGTGCCGGGCTTACAGGGGCGTTGAATGAGATTGGCGAGATCTACGAGAACCACAGTAATATGAGCGTAAGATTCAACTTCGACGGTGTGCCTGCTCTGCGCGCCCAGATTGAGCAGGGAGCCTATGCCGACGTTCTGGTGTCAGCAAACCTCAAGCACATGAATGCCTTGAAGTCGGAAGGCTTCATCGAAAATAAAACCGTTGAGATCTTCGTCCGGAACAAAGTTGCCATAATAGTGCCCAATGGCAATCCAGCCAACATCACAGGTCTGAAGGATCTGGCCGTCCCTGGTGTCAAGATCTTAATGGGGACCAAAGAGCTTCCTGCTGGGGATTATGCCCTTCAGGTTCTGGAAAAGCTCGCCGCGGACCCGGAATATGGCCCTGTCTTCAAAGAGTCGGTCCTGGCCAATGTCGTCTCCCAGGAGACCACTGTAAACCGCGTCGTCTCCAAAGTCGCCCTGGGTGAAGCAGATGCGGGATTTGCCTTCATATCCGATGTCAGCCCGCAGATGGTGGGCAAGGTCACTAAGATTCTCATTCCCGACAAATATAATGTGATAGGAGATTTCCCGGTGGGCGCGCTCTCGCAGTCAAAATATGCAAAGGAGGCGCAGGCGTTCATCGATCTGATAATGTCCAATGAGGGTCAGGCCATCCTGGATAAATACGGATTCATTCCGGTGAGATGAAACTTGAGGCTAAGATGTTGAAAGAAGATCTGCTGCAGGAGGCTAAGAGCCGCTTCATTGCAGAGCTTGAGTCACAAAGCAATGTTTGCGAATCTGTGAATCTGCGAGATGAACTGGTGGTAAGCCGTCCTCTCAGCGTCGCCGAGGCCATCGGAGATACAGGCAGGAAGGACTTTCCCATCATCAGGGGGAAAGAGGTGCTCATGCAGGCCGTCTACAGAGGCGCTGTTGGGCAGGCGTTCACCGCAGCAACGGGAGGCTTTCACGGGTCTCTAGGTGATGTGTTGGAGCTGCCGCTTAGCGGTAGCTTCGAGCGGGCTGTGCTGATCGCAACCATGAATGCCGTGCTCAGATATCTGGGAAAGATCGAAGAAACGGTTCACTGCAGAGATGATGGACCCAGGAGATGCGCAGCCTCATTGGCGAAATGGATAATTGAACAGGACGTGGGGAAGGTGGGGCTGGTAGGTTTGCAGCCCGCGCTTCTCGAAGCCCTGGTACAGGCCCTCGGTCCGGAAAGGGTTATGGTCTCGGATCTGGCTGAGGCCGGAACAGTCCGTTGCCATGTGAGGGTTCTGGACGGAATGCAGGCAGGAGAGATGCTGGAGAGCTGCTCGCTCATCTTGATAACCGGATCGACACTTGCCAACGGCACCATTGTTGATCTAATGGAAACGGCCATCGGCCAAGACAAAAGAGTTGTATTCTATGGGACCACCGCAGCAGGTGCCGCATATCTGCTTGGCCTGGAGAGATGGTGTCCTTGCTCGACCTGATTTGAATTCAAATCACCTGCAAGCGCTCTTTGGCAGGTGCAAGGAGAGCAGTCTCTGGCGAGAACTGGGACACGATGGCCTGGAGTCCTATTTGGAAACAAAGCACGTGTGGATTTTTTTAAGAGATGCAATCAACCTGAATCCACAATAAGAATTGACTCTTAATATATATTTGGTATATTTTTTATTTAAATTTGCTAAAGAAAAGTTCATAATTATCCATAACACCCGGATGTTACGCTTTTTTGAGTCCCGCAATTGCTCGCTAGATCCTGATTATTTTTGTCCTTCATCAGCTAGACCGCGCCTAGGGATTTTCATTCTGATCAATCTGTCTGTCGGTAACGCGTTTTGTTTTGCGATAAAAAGTGGACGAACTAGAGGTTGCCTTTGAGCAACTGGTAAACGAAATAGACCACAATTGCGAATAAGGCCAATCCGCCCAGGAACCACATGGTCCTCCAAAGGAAAGCAACGATTACGATTGCAAGAACCAACAAAATCAAGTTCTTAATACTTCTCTCGATAGCCATGTATTAAAAGAGGTCATCTTCCAATAAAACCGTTTCGACCAAAAATCGCCACCCCAAATGAAGATTCGGGACACTTACAAGAAACGATAACTATAACAGGGCTACACTATGATTAACTCGAGGTGATAAACAACGGACACTATCGATTTTGAGATCATGAAAGCAATAGCTGACCTCAAGGTTCCCTACCCAAAAGCGGATAGGATTAATTCTTTGGTAAAACTTGATCCAGAAGAACTTGGAGCACGCCTTGGGGTCTTGGAGATGCAGGGATATGTCAAGACCCAAAGCGAAACGAATATGGTGGATTCTAGCCTCCCCAACGGCATATGTGCGGCCGGACTAACAAATCTGGGGAAGCGGGCTTTGGCGGGACCGAGATGGTAAAAGAACAATGGCATTTAGATTGATGGGAATCGCTATTTGCATTCGGATTCGCAGGCTTGCAGCAATCTCATCTTCTTATGCATCCTTCCCCGTGCAGCAACACTGTATCAGGACAAATCAATTGTAGCGAAATTCGGGTCAAGCACATTCTTTATATCGTTGAACGTCGAACTAAAGCCGGGCGATAGTCGAGGCATGAAGGGTCCCTCCCAGTGCCTCGACATCGCCTAATTCTTGTCTCAAGCCTGTTGCGTTCATAATATTCTTTCGGATAACGATGCCCATGAACAGATAAAATTTTTCTGAATATAGGCAGTGTTAAATTCCATTAGTGATAACGGTATCTTGTGAAATCGTATGATATATAGAAAATTTTTGCCGTATATAGCAGTGTTAACCTTATGCTTGCTGATTAGTATTGCTTGTGGACAGGAATGGCTTGGTGGAGGATACGTCGGACCTTATAGCGGTGATGTCGCCCAATACTTCACAGATCCGATATTTTCCCCAAACCAACGCCAGAGTTCTGAGATGATATACTATCCCTACTTTGGCGCGGAGTTTTTCAGAGATTATGCCTATCCTTATCAATTTAGGAACGGCACATACCCAGGACCTTATGGAGTATACCCATTTTATTCATCACCTTATTATTCCGACTTTAGATTGAATTCTTTAGCCGGAATGAATTGGGAGCCATTCCAAAAGAACTGGGCAGAAACTATGGATTATGCAAAAACAAAATCTTCCGTAAGAGTCTATCCAAGACCAACGGCTACCTATCCAGTCGCACAAATTCCTGCACCCAAATATACAATCACGCAGTCTCCCGCTGCAACCACAGGTGATTCCACAGCCACAATAGTATCCCAAGGCATGAGAGGATATCAGATATTCCTGGATGGCAATTACATAGGCACCGAAGGAACTGGTGGAGATCCGCTTGATGGAAGGTTCAGCTTTAGTGTGGTTGGCAACCAGAACCATGATATTCGGGTCTACGATGGTCAGTTCAACTACCCGAAGACAATGTTCTTTGAAAGGGGTGGCACAAAGATAATCAACGTAGAGCCAGGAACGGCGGTCTACATCTAGATGCCAGCTTGTTCAACTGTCATTGTAACGGTTGCTCTGAACTAATGTTTAAAAAAGGTATATGCCGCCCTAGAATTGCGGCCAACGGAATCTAGTATTGGATCTGCCTGGCCAGTGGATCGAACCACGCGCCTACTGCAGGAGCTGTGGAGACATCATAAGTTGATATGATACTTCCATCGGCATCCTGCAGGGATACCAGGTTATCGATCCAGAGGGGGGCAGAGCTGTTGGTGTAGATATTGCTCTTGCTGCCCACTCCCTCACCCTCATGAACGCGCACAGAGCTTTCCTCTTCCAGGGTCAGCGCCGGGAAGGTAAAGGTGGTGTTTCCGGCCGAGGCCAGGGTCCATCCAGTCAAGTCCCAGGATCCAACTGCCTGGTTGGTTATCTGGACATATTTGTCTTCTGCCGTGTTTACCTTGGTGATGCCAACCTTCACGGCAGGAGTGGAAGCGCCCGCATCACGGGTGAATACTGTATCTCGGTTAGCGGTCTTAGACACATCCATGTATTCCTGAGCTGTGTTCTTTCCCAGGACCGTAGTTGCTCCCTTAACAAAGGTGGAGAGCTGCTTGAACCTTGATGCGGTCTCTTGTGGCGCAGCTTCAATCGCTTCCACGGTTTCCGTCAGAGGAGCTGCAGCTTCTTCTACGGGCGCGACATCTGCGACAACAGTGTCATTTGTGACATTCATGGCATTTGTGGCATTCATGGCATCCTGTGCCAGGACGGAGCCTGCCGAAAATGTCAGCAGTACGGTTAATAATATCAACGCATTTATGCTTCTCATATTCATACCTCAAACAATCCTATTCTCAGAAAAATATAAGCCTTTCTAAAAATTTCTTCGCATTCTTCAATTATACTTATAGGACCTATTAATGTGAATCTGCAAGCCAAAAGAAAAATGACCGGCAGGGAGAACCTGCCCAGCTTTCCGCCCAACGGGACGGATTACGATAATAGCTTACTTTGCTACTTCGCTTGCTTCAACGGTCACATTTGTTTCGTTGGTGATGATGGTGACATTGGTAGCGTTGATCACATTGGTGACGTTGGTGATGATGGTGACATTTGTGGCGTTGGTCATATTGGTTACGTTCGTGGCGTTCTCAGTTACATTCTCAGTTGCAGCAACTTCAGACTCAGCGAAGGCGACTCCCAGAGAGAGGGCCATCAGGAGAGAGAAGAGCACAATTCCGCTTGTTATTTTGCTCATAGTTAACACTCCATTTGCTTATGGGCCTATGTGCACATGGATATGCATTTAAGCTTTTCTCCATAATGAATCTATATATCTTAGAATGCAAGGAGTATTTACCAATTATCAAAGTATTTTCACTAAATAGAAAACGATGAGACATAGTATTTCACATTTAATTGCACGTCATTTGGATATAAATATTCAATAAAATTATTCTTTAAATTGGAATAATGGCTATTTCTCAGAAAACGGATTTCGATGAGCCAATCGCGAATGATTTCTTCACGAAGATACTTATTTGTGATCCACTTTGAGGCATTCTCCATACTGTTATAACGTCCTTTTTTGCCAGCTATGTTTTTCTGTAGTTCCTGCAGCTCTCTATGAACCTGTCAACGGAAAAGGAATAGAAATGAGCATGCAGGTACCCGCCCAAGGTGTTATGCTCCACCAGCCCGTCCCAGCCGTCCTTGATGCCTTTGCCTCTGCATAGCCGGTAGGCGAAGCGAGCGTCCCTGTCGCAGTCAAAGCGCGAGTAATGAAACTCGTGCCCGCGAAGGGTCTTGCCAAGCCCTGCAACAGGATTTTGTCCTACTGCCTCTGCCTTGACATACCCCAGAGCTGCAAGTCGTTTCGTCATAATAGTAGAGCCGGGCAGTGCCCCCACCATTCTAAAAGTGCCAGTCTCCTGCTCAATGGCATGGCCCAGGTACATCAGGCCGCCGCACTCTCCATAGATGGGCATGCCCTCTTCCGAGGCCCGCTTGATCTGTCGTCTCGCGGGAGCGTTCTCCAGCCGGGCGGCATGTAGCTCCGGGTAACCTCCTCCGATGTAAAGGCCGTCCACGTCGGGCAGATCGTCCTCTAGCGGGCTGAAGAAGACCAGCTCTGCCCCGCGTCTTTCCAGCTCGCGCAGGTTCTCGTAGTAATAAAAGCAGAAGGCTTCATCCTGGGCAATGCCTATGCGCACGGATTTCTCGGCATCTGCTTTCTCCTCCAGAGCCGGACAAGGCGGTGCGCATAGCTTCAGTATTTCGTCGATGGCGGCATGGCGTTCCAGCAACGCGGCCAACGCTTGCACATCGTGCTCCTTTTCAAAGCCCATCACCAACCCCAGGTGACGGCTCTTCATCTCCATCTCCCTCTCCCGCGGCAGAGCGGCGAAGACGGGCTTGTCCATGCAGCTTTTCAGCATGGCCAGGTGCCGCTCGCTTCCCACCTGATTGAGAACCGTGCCGGCCAGGTGCACGCCTCGGTCAAATTCCGCAAAGCCCTTCTCCATGGCTGCAGCGCTGCGCGACATGCCATGCACATTTATGACTAACAGAACCGGAAGGTCCAGGATCTTGGCTACCTCTGCGGAGCTGGCGACCTGGGTTCCGTCCATGCCGTCGTAAAGGCCCATGACACCCTCCACCACGGCTACGTCTGCTCCGGCGAGAGCTGAGCAGAAAGAGCGTCGCACGCCATCCTCGCCCATCATGAAAGGATCGAGATTGCGCGATGGCCGCCCGCATACGGCGGTATGATGGGACGGGTCGATGAAGTCCGGGCCGACCTTGAAGGGCTGTACATTCAGGCCGCGGGCGCGAAGTGCGGCCATGAGGCCCAGGGTAACCGTGGTCTTGCCCACGCCGCTGTGGGTGCCCGCGATGAGGAAAGCCGGAATCATGGATTTTGTATCTGATGGGTTCATAATTATCCTTTATCCGGCAAGGATATTAACACGCCTGGCGGATGTTCTAGCATGCTGGTTGGCGTAGTTAAGAGAGGAAAGTACGGCGAGCGCCTTTTAGAGACCATCAAGACCAGGACGGACTTTGCAGTCGTATCCGTCGAGGTTCCCCAGGTGCTGCCCGGCTTCATCGAGGACCCGGTAGAGTTTGTCAAAGAGCTAAACCTTGATCCCAGGATCTTCCAGGCGGATCTGCTCATTCTCTATACCTTCCATCCCGACCTGACTCCGGAGATCGTGCGCCTGGCTGGGATCGGCGGAGTCAAAGCTGCCATAATTCCCGGAGGCATCGGCCGGGCCGGCTCCATCGGCGAGCTGGAGAGGATCGCAGAGAAGTACGGCATACATATCGAGGTTGATGAGATCTGCTGCACCCTGGAAGAGTGCGGCGTTCCAGTCATCGACGAGTTTGCCCAGAAACTTGGCAAGCCCGAGCTGGATGTGGAGACGAAGGACGGGCGCATCAGCCAGGTAAAAGTGGTGCGCGGTTCGCCCTGCGGAGCCACCTGGCATGCAGCGGCGGGCATAGTGGGAAAGACCGTGGATGAGGCGGCTTCCATGACCGGCCTCTTCTGCCAGCAGTATCCCTGCCGCGCTGTGCGCGGAACTCCTGGAGGCATCCACACCTCAGGAGACCTGCACAAAGATGCCATGGAAAGAGCTCTGGGCAAGCTGACCAACCTCAAGCTGCCCGAGCAGTCCAAGCCCATCAAGATTGAGCCGGGCAAGAAGGGGCAGAGGGCATGAGAGAGAAGGTGGTAGAGGCCACGGTGCGTGCCCTGCAAAGAGCGGAGACGTCTCTGCCCGACTGGGTCCTGCAGAGAATCGAAAAGGCAGCTGCCAGGGAGAGCCATCCCCTCGCCAGGCACCATCTGCAGTTCATGCTGGAGAATGTGTTGATCGCCGGGGAAAGGGGGTTGCCCCTCTGCCAGGACACGGGCCTTGCAGTCTTTCATGTGCAGATGGGCCGCGACCTGATTTTGGACTTCAGCCTTTCTGAAGCAATAGCTGAGGGCGTAAGAATCGCCACAAAAAAGATCCCGCTTCGCCCCAACGCCGTCCATCCTCAGACCCGCCAGAACAGCGGGGATAACACCGGCCCCGGCATGCCCGACATTATTCTGGATTATGTAGATGGCAGGGGCCTGCAGCTCACCGCCTTTCCCAAAGGGGCAGGTTCGGAGAACATGAGCCTGGTTGGCATGCTCAATCCCGCCGACGATCCCTTTGATTTCATTGTGAGGAGCGTCGCCGAGCGCGCCGCCAATGCCTGTCCGCCCCTCTTCCTGGGCATTGGCCTGGGCGGCAGCTTCGACCTGGCAGCGCGCCTGGCCAAGCGGGCTCTGCTCAACATGCCCGGCGAATCCCAGGAGGAGCTGCAGCTTTTGGAGAGGATCAATTCACTCGGCATCGGTCCCATGGGTCTGGGCGGGGAAACGACAGCTCTTGGCATAAAAATCGAGAAGGCCTTTTGCCACACCGCCTCTTTGCCCGTGGCCATAAACTTTCAGTGCTGGGCCAACCGCTCTGCAACGGAGGTGATCCAATGACCGAGTACCATCTCCATACGCCTCTTTCGGACGCGGATGTGGAAAAGCTCGTGGCCGGAGATGTGGTATTTCTGAGCGGGCCGCTCTTCACCGCTCGCGACAAAGCCCACGCCCTTATGCGCCGGGTGGGATGCCCCGTCTCCCTCGAGGGGGCCGCCCTCTATCACTGCGGTCCACTCATCTTGGACAACCGGGTTCTTTCCGCCGGGCCGACCACCAGCGGTCGCATGGCCCGCTACACGGATGAGATCCTGGACCTGGGAGTACGGGCCATCATTGGCAAGGGCGGCCTGCCCGGCGAGCCCTTCCAAAACCGCGCCGTCTATCTGGCCTATCCGGGTGGCTGCGGCGCTGCCGCTGCCCAGCAGCTTCAGGTAAGAGGCGTGCACCTGCCGGAACTGGGCATGGCCGAGTCCCTCTGGGAGTTTGAGGCCAAAGAATTCGGCCCCATGATCGTGGCCGTAGACGCCCATGGAAAGGATCTCTATCAGGAGGTGAGAAGGTCGGCGCAAAGACGGGAGCTGAGCTGAAACGTGCTGCCCAGGAGGCCAGGTACTTGGTAGATCGCGGCTATCCCAGTGACTCTGCAGTTCGCTATGTCTCCGATCACCACCGCCTGCCGGAGGAGCAGAGGTTTGTGCTCCTGAGGGCGATCGTTTCTGCAGATACGGCGCTAAGCAGAATGGCCAAAGCTCTGCGGCTGCATACTCTCTGCGGCAGGGCGGTGTTCGTAGACGGATACAACACCCTCATCACCACGGAGAGCCTCTTGGGCGGATATCCCGTCTATCTCTGCGACGACGGCTTTCTGAGAGATACGCGAGGATTTTTCAGAAGCTATAAAGCATCGAAGATTACCGTTTGCGCGTTCTCCGAGATTTTGGATCTGCTGGTTGAGGCCAGGCCTGCTCGCGTAGAGGTGCTCTTGGATCAGCAAATTAGCCGCAGCGGAGAACTGGCCAAAGAGGTGCGGGGACTGATCGCAGAGCGGGATCTGCCAGGAGAGGCCAGGTGCGCCAGGGATGTCGACCATCAGCTCAAGGTATGCGGATCCATAGTTGCCACCAGTGACGGAAATGTGATCGATGCCGCATCGAGCGTGATAGATCTTCCTGGAGAAATTGCCAGAGAACGGGGCATAAGCACGTTATTGGTTTAATAGTTTCTAGAGATATCTGTAAAAAAATGCCTTCGCGAGGATTGTCTATTAAAAAATCCGGGAGCATATTTCTTAAGGGCTGCAGCTGCTGCCCAGTAAGGCTTCAGACATTTTCGCCCACCTATCAATCGTCATCTTTTTATGGTACAGTTAATTATTATACTATTAGGGTCGCAATAAACTTACGGAGTAATGGGTGAGGAGCAATGAGAGAAAGAGTTCTAGCAATAGTCGTTCTGGCGGTTTTGCTCATGGGCGGGGTAGGTCAAGCATCCCATCCCATGTTCTTTCCGCTTTCCGAACATACCATCGCCAAAGAGATCAGCCCGAACGGTATGCCGCTTTACAGGACGTATACATATACCTCCAATGACGAGCAGGTCGCCTCCTGGCTGCTCATCTGGCGGGACGCCAAGGTACACAGCGTAGAGTGGAGATGGTACTGGCCGGAGGGCAGGACATATGCCCGGTCTTTCAGCACCATACCGCCCATCGATGGATTTACGGGAATGTGGGCCGCACCAGTCTGGAGCTGCCTTAAGATCAAGGGAACAGACGTCGCCCGCCTGCCGGGAACCTGGAAGGTGGATGTGATTGTGGACTACAGGAAGGTGCTCACAGAGTACTTTACCATCACCAGCCCACAGGCCTGCTAAAAACCAGGACAACTGAAGATATCCGGTAGATCCGGATGAAGGACTAAATATCGCCTTTGAATTGGCCGACCTTAGCTGTGCTTTTACTCTTTTACTGGAAAGAGAAGATCGGCCGAAAATGCGATCGTATTTAATCCTGAAAATCCTCATTATCATTTGGTGACAGAAAAGATGCAACTTGAATTTGGTGGCAAGGGACTAGATGGCGACGTTCGTCGGCTAATCGATATGAAGGGAGTGATCTTTGATCAAAGCTGGCTTGCCGGAGCAGAGGACTTTGAGCTTTATTACATGTATCGCGACCTTTCCTTGAGCCGGGCAGATAAAGAGAAGCTCCTACAGCAGGATCTACGTTATGATATCACTATTATTCCACCAAACATGCTCGGTCGCGAATACATCAAGACGGCCGGCCATTACCATCCGCTTGTGCCCGGTGGCAGCGTCACCTACCCGGAGCTTTACGAGGTAATAGAAGGTGAAGCACTTTACCTTCTGCAAAACCAGGACCTCAGCGATGTGGTAGCGGTCTACGCCTCAGCGAGTGACAAGGTCCTCGTGCCGCCCGGTTACGGCCACATCACCATAAACCGCTCCAATAAGACGCTGAAGATGGCCAACTTCGTGGCCAGGAACTTCTCATCGCTTTACGATCCCTACAAGGAGAAGGCTGGGGGAGCTTACTTTTTCACCAGGGAGGGCTGGACAAAGAACGATCGATGCCCTGAGGCGGCACAGCTGCGCCGGGTGCAAGCGCCCGACAGCTCGAGCCTTCGCAAACTCGGGCTGGCCAAGGGCCGGGAGATGTATCCATCGCTAAGGGAGCCAGGTCTTCTGGATTACCTGACAAAGCCCGAGGAGCATCTGGAGCTCTTCGCGGGGCTCATCTGAATGCATCAAAGCCTTTCCAGATTCAGGGCACATATCGAGCTGCTACGCCCGCCCCTCGCGGCAATGGATCTGGCCATGCCCGCAGCCGCTGCCCTACTAGCCGTTTACGCCGTGGAGGGGGCCCTGCCAGCTTTGCTGCCATTTATCATAGCCGCCATTGGAGCCTACTGTGCCATCACCAGCTCCTATGTCTACAACGATTGCTGCGACATCGACGTGGACAGCATCGCTATGCCGAGTCGTCCCCTGCCTTCGGCCATGCTGAGCAAGCGCGAGGCTTCGCTCTGGTCGCTATTTCTTTTTCTTGTAGCTGCAGCTGTGGCCCTATACCTCAACCCGGAGAGCTTTGCGATCCTCCTGGCCGCTACGCTGCTCATCACCATTTATTCCGCCTGGGCCAAGAGAAATACGCCCTTCTCCTGGATCTTTGTGGGGCTGTCCTTCGGCCTGGTGCCCCTGGGCGTCTGGCTGGCACTGGAACCGGCCGGTCTTCTCAAATCCGGACCGGGCCTGCATCCTGCAGCCCTGATCCTGGCGGCCATGATCGTCATCACCGATTGGGGCTTTACAAACTGCGATGCCTCAAGAGATGTGGCTGGCGATAAAGAGAAAGGCATTCCTACAACCCCCGCTACCTTTGGAATTGCGGCCACGGCCAAGATGGTGGCTGGCTTTTGGATCATCGGGATCATTCTCTCTCTAGCCCTGGGCCTTGCTGCGAATCTGGGATGGCTCTACCTGGCCGCTGCGTCTGCAGCAGGTGGCTGGCTTCTGCTACAGAATCTGGACTTCGTGCGCCACCCGACGGCCCAGAGGGGGGAGCAGCTGTTCTACCAGTCAGCCAACTACCGTGCTGTGCTTTTTGCGGCCATAATTGCCGATGTGCTGCTGCAAGCGGGGCTGTCTCTGGGGGGAGGGCTCTGAAAGTGCCCAAGAGTAGGACGCAAATTGAGAACAGGGTGGCCACAATTGGGAACCAGGAGGATTCGATGCCGAATATAAACACAAAAGCTAACGTGCTCGTTCGTGACGGCTTTATATGTCGATATTGTGGTGCTCGATTATTCTTGGCCCAGGCCATTAAGGTACTTGACATGCATGAACCAGGCAATAATCAGTGGGATGCCCACTGGAAAGAGGAACCTCTGAAAAGTAGTGGTGCAACCGTTGATCATATAAAATCGGAAGATGAAGGCGGATTCGACACTCTGGATAATCTTGTTGCCTGTTGCGTTGTATGCAATTCAAGCAAGGGCAAAGGACGACGAACTCTTTTGCCCCGGTCTTTGGATCGATCTTGGGACGGACTGAGCAGCAAATTTCTGGCTATCGGAACTCTGTATGAGAGACGGCTGAGCAATGAAGATAGAAAATGGCTAAAGGCATTAGAACGAGAGGGGATAAAACCAGATAATGCAGATAGAGAATAGGCATCTTTTGCACACTTTAGCTTAATAATTACACATGTCACGATTTGCCGATCAGCACAACAATCTCTTTTTCCAGGCGAAAAATGGTTGAGGCGTGAATCCTCGCCAGGAGGATGATCACGTCCTCGATCCAAAATTGTCTCTATGCGCTTGCTCCTGCATTGATGGCAATGGTGTACGGCTCACTGTAGGCCTTTCCATTTAGGTCTCGGACCATAATGTAGAACCAACCTGGCCCCTGCACATCCTTCTCCAGACGAACCTTGTCTCCGGGATTGGAAGCCGAAGCAAAGGCTATCTGGCTGGAACTCTTATCGCGGATGGATATCTCTGATTTCATATCCGCAGGGACGTTTTCTAGCTTGATGTTCAGTATCTTTTGGCCGTCCACCCGAAGCTTATAGTAGTCCTCGTCTCCACCAGGGCAGATGTAAGCGTTGATCGATTGGCCCAGGGCAATCTCCGTAGCCCTAAAAAAGTTGGGGTTGGGCTCATACTGATCTGCAGCTGGTTTGAACGAGACCGCCAGAGAATACGGCTCACTATATGCCTTTCCGTTTAGATCTCTGACCATGATGTAGAACCAACCCGGCCCCTGCACATCCTTCTCAAGGCGGACCTTATCTCCTGCATTGGAGGCCGAAGCATAGGCTGTCTGGGTAGAGCTCATATCACGGATCGATATCTCTGATTTCATATCCTTGGGGACTGCCTCCAGCTTCAGCTCGATGATTCCTGAGGTATCTGCATAGATCCTGTAGTAGTCCTCATCTCCGCCTGGGCAGATGTAAGCATCGACCGTCTGGGCAGATTTAACCTCAGCAGACCGGAAGAAGTTAGGATTGGGCTCGTACCGGTCAGGGGCGGGCTGGAAAGACGTCTTCAATGCATAGGACTCACTGTGAGCTTTTCCATCCTGGTCTCTGACCTCGATATAAAACCAGCCCGGCCCGAGTATATCCCTCTCCAATCTGAGAGAATCTCCCGGATTGGAGGCGGATTTATAAGCAATCTCTCCAAAGTTTTTATCGCGCAAATGGATTTCAGGCCTCATATCCTTGGGAATGCTCTCCAGCTTAAGCTCCAGGATTCCTGAAGTTTCAGCATGGAACCGATAGAAGTTGCTGGAGCCGGCCGGATTGATGACCTGGCCAACAGGCTGAGAGAGCATGATCTCGGAAGCATCTCCAATCTGATTGTTGTTGCTAGGGCTTGTCGTTGTTGTTGAGGTTCCTGCGCCTGAAACACCAGGGGTATTTGAGCCACCTGCAGTGGTTACGCCGCCTCCTGAGCTTGCTGTGGCATTTTCACCAGTGGCGTTGCCTGCGCCAGGCATTCCTGCACCGTCCGATCCAGGAGCAGTGCCATTGGTGCTCGATGCACCTTCCGATGCACCTCCCAAGGCAGATGCTCCTGATCCGGTAAATACAGGAGAGGAAGCGAAAGGATCTTCTAGGTCTGCTAGGAGATCATCGGCATCCTGGGCGGTCTTGACATCGGTATCATTCAGGATTGGCATTAAATCAGACGGGATGACCGCGGTCTTGCCAGCAGGGACTGCAAAGCCTTCCTCACCAGTAGCCTCTGTGTATATGGTCGCATTTCCTTCACGGGTTGTGACCAGCATCTGCCCCTGATCATTGTAATCAACCGCTATTGCTGATTCTACACTGATGTATACGGGCTTCATCTCATAGATCAATTCGACAACTTCTTTTATCTTCTTTCCCTTCGAATAGGCTGAATAATAGGGAACAAGCTCGGGAGCTATTTGTTTCATGCCTGCTTTTATCATGTATGACTTTGGATTTGCCCTTGAATCTATTTCAGAGCCAATCATTGAGCCCCAATGGATGAAACTTGATGTCCAACTGGTGAAACCAGTCTTCTCCGGGGTTGGCCCTATGACAACCACATGCGAGGGCACATTGCCGCTCACTCCCACTTTCCCCACAAATCCGTCAAAGAACCGCATTCTAACCCAGAGGCCCCCAGACATTACCATGTTTCCTCTTGTCACTTTGAGGTTCTCAGCATTAATTAATATCTTATCATCTACATACAATTTATCTTTGACTTTGAGCGGCCTTCCAGTGGGTACTCCCTCCGGAAGCAGCTTGGCTTCTTCAGATATCCTGACCCTATCGGACCTGTTTAATCCTGCACTCGTGCCCGGATCACCTGAATAATCAACTAGATTGCCTGTTTTCTGCTCCTTGGGTTTACCAGTTATCGAATCTATTACGGTATCTCCAGTTAATCGATCCAATTCGGGCGGCGCCTCATAGGTAATTCCTTCCACTACTCCTACATAATCCAGATTAAGATCTATCTCTTTTTCAGCGATCTTCTTTGCGCCGTCCTTGCCCCAATATTCAACCTTTACGGGAATTGAGAGTGGCTGGCCCTTTCGTGGAGCTTGATCACCTAATTGCGCAAGATCAAGGAAGAATTCCAATTTCGCCATTCCATTTCCATCCGTGACCACCTCCAATGGGGTCTGCTTAAGCGGGCAGTTAGGTTCAAATGATCCAGAACTGCCTGGGTTCGAAGTTGGCCCCAGTAAAGGCCCTCCGCTGTCCGGACTTATCGGCTTGAAGCCATCGCAAATCAAGGCGATCTTTTTGTCTCCCTTGGAGCCCCAGAAACAATTGGTGCAACTGCTAACTGTAAAGTAATCAGCCAGCTTTTCATCGTTTCCAGGCAGATTGAAGGCATGAACCTTCAGCTTGGCATTAGGAACCAGGTTTTCATTCTCTTTCAAGCTGATAATAATAGCTAGCGGATTAGATACATCGTCATTTCCCGCAGAATCTTTTACCCTGTCCACGGCTAATTCAGTATTAGAGGGACTGATAGTTTCTTCTGTAGTGGTTCCGCTAGATGCTCGTTTGCCTTCTAGATTAACATAAGTATTCCCTGAGTAGATATTTGTCCAATATCCATTGATAGTTGTGCAATCGCTGTCATACAAATTGAGCTCAATCCTGGTTTTAATAGTGGTAGGATATACGGCTGGCCAAAAAGTGCCATTAAGAAACGTCTGAACTCTATTATAATAGCCTTCATAGGCATTCACAGCATATCCCTCAAAGCTTACTCCATTGGACTTTCCTTTTACCATATGAGGGGATAATCGTCCACCTGCAGAATTATCCTCTAACTGAAGGTAAAATTTAGGCCCATCTACTCGTTTGCCTTCCTCCGTCGTATAATACTGATTTACTTCATAAGTCCCATTACAGTCACAAGACTGTAATGGGAGTTTTGCTGCCGAAATTGGCAGAAATATTGAAGCAAAAACAACTGCCAAGCTAATAACCAAAATGCATCTCATAGATCCTCCCCATCCCTAATATCAATAGCATCCTCTAATCACATCTGTCTAAGACACCGTAGTTAAAGTCAGAGCATATTGCTTGCTATGTGCCTTACTATCCGCATCCGATACGGCGATATAGCTCCATCCCGCTCCCAAGTCCTTTTCCAGAGTCAGAGAGTCTCCGGGATTGGTGGCAGCCTTATCAGCAATCTGGCGGTTGTTCTTATCCCGGATCGAGAGATACGGCCTCATATCTTCAGGAACGCCATCTATTTTGAAGGTTACAACGCCTGGGGTATTCATAAAAAGCTTGTAGAAGTCCATATCATTGCCGGGACAGACATAGGCAGTAAGGCTCTGCTCCAGCTTGACCTCGGCAGCATCGCCCACATCATTGTTGGGCTCGTAGCCGTCTGGTGCCGGCTCGAATGCAAAAGTCAGAGTATGTGGATCGGATTGGGCCTTGCCGTCCGCATCTGAAACGGCAATCCAGTAGCCACTGGGTCCAAGCAAATCCTTCTCCAGGACGAGGGAATCACCCGCATTGGTGGCAGTCTTATCGGCCACCGCCGCAGAGCCGGTCCATAGTCCCGTGTATTCGTTGGTGA
Source organism: Methanotrichaceae archaeon (assembly GCA_963748825.1). Lineage (GTDB taxonomy): Archaea > Halobacteriota > Methanosarcinia > Methanotrichales > Methanotrichaceae > Methanothrix. The sequence continues at coordinate 18,865 of CAVVKN010000007.1, read as the reverse complement.
CGGCTACGCGCGGTCTTAAATTCTCTGGAACGTCATCAACCTTCAGGGCCAGGATTCCAGATGAGTTTACATCCAGGCGATAGTAATCCACGTCATTGCTTGGGCAGATGTAGGCTTTAGTTACCTGGTTGGGCTTTACAATCGTGGCATCTCCAATGAGGTTATTTGGCTCGTTGGTATCAGGTGCCGGGCGGAAGTCTGCTGTCAAAGAGTAGGGCGTATTGTGGGCTTTGCCATCTGCATCAAAAACAGCGATCCAGTAACCGCTGGGTCCGAGCAAATCCTTCTCCAGGACGAGGGAATCACCCGCATTGGTGGCAGTCTTATCGGCCACCGCCGCAGAGCCGGTCCATAGGCCAGTATACTCGTTGGTGAGGACCAGGCGCGCTCTCATATCTGCGGGTACACCGTCTAATGATATGGAAACAATGCCTGACGTATCTACGGGAAGCACGAAATAATCGATCTCTCCGGCTTTGCTTATACTGTCCTGTATTGCCTGACCGGGCTGAATCATTGTTGCTCCTCCCGGATAGTTATTCTCCGATGCATCTTGCCCCATGGAGGAAGAAATGCTCAAGGTCAAAAAGAACAACGATAGCATTGCCAATCCATAGTTCCTGTAATTATTCATTCCAGACATCTCCTCAATTAGCGTAAATAGAGCTAACCAGCGGACTTGCGCTTCTCCGCCTCGATCCCATCAAGATAAGGTCTGCCTTCTTAGAACACGGCAATAGTCCACTCCCTTTGCAGCCAAAGGGCCAAATATCACTAATAATCATAAAACCCAGTTATCATTTAAGTATTTTACCTATGTCCTCACTTGAATTATCAATTTTAGTGTATAATCCTAATAGTATCTTATATCTCATATGCTTCCAATCGCCTCCACAGGGTCCATGCGGGAGGCCTTCCAGGCAGGATACAGCCCGGCCACGAAGTTCACAGTCAGGGCGAAGACAATGGCATAAATGAAGAACTCCGGCTTCATGGTTATGTTCATCCTTGATACCATGTAGATCTCAGAGGGAAGCTGAATGTCGTAGGACATGATGAGCCGGGCAGCCAAAAAGGCCAGGATGCTGCCCAGCAGTGCAGCGGGCGGGGCCAGGATCAGGCTCTCCAGCATGAATATCTTGAGAATTGACCAGCGAGTGGCTCCCATAGCCATGAGAATGCCTATCTCCTTTGTCCTCCTGCTTATTATCATTATCATGGTGTTGGCTATGCCAAAGCCAGCTATGATGAAAATCAGTAGGTAAAATATCCAGGAGAAAAAAGACTGGGTCTGGATCAGTTTGAGGATGTCGGCATTCATATCCTGCCAGGATTTGGATTGGTAGCGAAATCTAGAGTTGAGATCGGAGACGATGTAAGGCGCCTGGTAGATGTCTTTTATCCGAACGTCAACCTCGGAGACCACATCTCCTTTTCCCACCAGATCCTGGGCAGTCGCTAGAGGGATGTAGACCAGAGACTTGTCTTTAGCTGAGCCTGTCTCAAAGAGGCCGGCAACTCTCAGCCGCATGGACATGTTTCCTCTGGCGAGGATAAAATCATCTTCAGGCTGCAGCTTCAGCTCTTCGGCCAGCTTGGTCCCCATAAAAGCGGAAAGCTTTCTGCTCTGCAGATCCTGAAAGTTGCCGATGACAATATCCTTCTGAACCTTCATCAGCCGGTCTTCATCAGCCGGATTGACGCCCAGGAATTCGACTCCTCTCACTTTATCCTTGTACTTGGCTGCAGCTTTTCCAATCAGCCTTGCCGAGACCGCTTCCACTCCCGGATAATCCCACAAACGGGCGGAGACTGTCTTGTAAAGGTAGATGTACTTCTCGTCTGACTTGGGCTGGACATAAATGTGAGGATTGTTCTCTACAGTTGTGGTGATGATCTCCTCCTCAAAACCGCCCAAAAGGCCCATGAAGACAACGATTACTGCCACGGCCAGCGTCACTGCGGCTATTGTGAAGAATGCCAGCTTGGGATTTCTGAGGATATGACTCCTGGCTACTGTAAACTCATACATTTAATCCTCTTCACTCATCCGTTAATAGCCAGAGCAGGATCAAGCCGGGATGCCTTCCAGGCTGGATACAAACCCGCAATCACACTGAGCGCTGCCGCCACCAGCACTATAGCCAGAAAGCTGCCTGCATTGATCACCACGGGAAGAGTAATCTCCTGTCCACCGGGTGCTTCCATTTTGATCTCCAGGCTCTTCAGATAAAGGGCGACGAGAAGGCCTAAGATGCCTCCCAGCACTCCGCCCATCAAGCCCAAGATTCCGCTCTCCATCAGGAATATATTTCTGATGTTTTTGCCGCTTGCCCCCATGGCCATGAACATGCCAATCTCGCTGGTCTTCTCGTTGACCAGCATGTACATTACGCTGCCAATTCCAAAGGCGGCTATTATCATTATCAATAGCATAATCAACCGGTTCTGAAACTGTTCTATGGCCAGTGTCTTCAAGATCTCAGGGTAAAGCGTCTGCCAACTCTCTGCCTTGTATCCGTACCCCTGCAGATTTGCGGCAACGCCATCCGCCAAATAGACATCCTCCAGCTTTATGTCTACGGATGAGACCACATCTCCTTTGTCGGAGAAGTCTCTGGCTGTGGAAAGGGATACGAAGGCGATATTCTCGGGCCATCCCGTGGGCAGTCTGAAGATCCCGGAGACCACAAGGCTGCTGCCTCCTTCATCGGGAATGCCGGCAAAGATCGTCTGTCCCAATTTGACCTTCAGCCTATCTGCCAGTTTTTCCCCCAGGACCACCTTCTTGCCATTCTGGATGGAAGAGAGGTCTCCCTTGAAGACATACTTTCCTATGTGGTATATTTTGTCTACATCAGCCGGATTTACGCCCGAAAGGGCAACGCTTTCCACGTTATCCTTGTAGGTGAATGTCACCTCACTGCCGAGGCTGGGCGAGACGGCAATCACACCTGGAATGGACCATATCCTGTCCATGAGGCTCTTGTAAAGGTAGATGTAGTCATCCCCTTCCCTGGGTGTGACTGTGACGTGAGGAAGATCCTCGACGATTATGTCAAAAAGCATACCCTGAAATCCATCCTGCATGGAGACGGATATCAGAGATATGGCGACAGCTAAAGCAATAGCAGCCACTGAGAGGAAAGTGCCTCTCTTTCGGTAGGCGATATGCCTCATGACCACAGAGAGCTCAAAGTTGGGAATGATGTTGGACAGGGCCGGCACCTTTGCGAGCCTTTATGCCGCTTTATGGGTTATCAAGTTAGTGGATTGGTGGCAAGGATTATATAGTTTTATAACGCTTAATAGTTACACACAGGCCAAGTGAAAACTGCTGGGGTTAAAAGATATGGGCAAATCCGCTGAGGAAGGATCCAAAAAGCCGAGCATCGATCTAATGGGCATTTTTTTTGAACACACCTGTGATGCAGAGGATGAACGAGATTGCAGTATCATGAAGCATTTAATCCTAGCCGAGATAAGGCAGTCTAATGCACCCGCCTGGGTAGCTGAAGAACTGGAGAAAAAGCTAGACTGCCGAGGATGCTGGAATGCTCTGGCTAAAAGAGCTGTCGTTTATCCTGGGTCCATGGCTCCGGATAGATTTTCGGCAAACTCTAGAGGTTATGAGCCGGGAAAGGGGACGATTCCTGTAAAAGCGTGAGCCCTACGCTTGCATCTTATCTTAATCTCGATGAATTGCGGCAAATAAAATTGGCTCAAGCCGTATTCATGAATAGAATCAAAGGACCGTCAATTTTTTCGCGCATTTTTCATATTTCTCCTCTGGTGCTGCATGAAAACCGACCCTAAAGTCTGTATAGGATCATTTTTGCTCACCTGATGATAGTAACCCTTAATTAGTGGGTTGACCGTAAATATCATAGTTGTAATAACATCATAATCTAATCAGAAATGAGGTAAAATACATGTGTCAGATGGAAATGCCGATGGGAAAACATATGGAAATGGGCGGAATGGGAATGAAGCATATGGGAATGATGCATAATATGTGTGGATGCGAGGGTGGCTTTCCGCTTATTGGGGACAAGATGCCCAGGATGGAGGTGAAGACCACTCATGGCATGATGACATTGCCCGATGCCTTCGCAGGAAAATGGTTTGTGTTCTTCAGCCATCCTGCAGACTTTACGCCTGTCTGCACAACGGAATTTGTGGCCTTTGAAAAGAGGCGAGGGGAGTTTGAGAAGCTCAATTGCGAGCTCATCGGCCTTTCCATTGATCAGGTCTTCTCCCACATGAAGTGGACACAGTGGATCAAGGAAAATCTGAATGTAGAGATCAAGTTCCCCATCATTGCCGACGATCAGGGAAAGATTGCACAGAGAATGGGCATGATCCATCCTGGAAAAGCCAGCAATACCGTTCGGGCGGTGTTCGTCATTGACCCGGAGGCAACCGTCCGGCTGATCCTCTTCTATCCCCAGGAAGTGGGCAGAAATATGGATGAGATCGTGAGGGCAGTAAAGGCTTTGCAGGTTGTGGACAAGAACAAGGTAGCAGCTCCCGCTAACTGGCCTAACAACGAGCTGATAGGCGATCAGGTGATCATTCCGCCTCCCGGCGATGAAAAGACCGCGGCTACCAGGAAGACGAGTGGAGATATGGTCTGCGAAGACTGGTGGTTCTGCCATCGCAAGCTGTAAAATAACCAATAATTTTATATATTTTTATGTACTTATCTATCCAACCATGCCACGCCTGGATAAGATGGATAGAGTCATCTCTTTTTCCTTCCAATCATCCGGGCAACTATCCCCAGACCTAAATCCTTTTCTAGCCAGAGAGTACATGTCACCATTAATGAAGCTCAGATTACCATCTCAGGCTCAAAAGTGCACTACGTGGGCTACCGTGCATTTCTGTTGAAACATGCGATGAACCTTGCCCTGCCTGGATGATGCAATAAACCAGTTCTTTTGTAAAATTAATCGTGTTTTCTTGCAAGAATAGGGATTGCCAGATCACTGCACTCGCGCTACAGGTATTCTGCCATTGTGCAGTGCTGTGGCCAGCAGTGCTCCCGAAAAGCCCATCTCTTCCAAAGCCATCAGGTCTTCTTCCCCCTTCACGCCGCCTCCCAGTATGAGGGGATGCTTAGTGGCTGCTGCTGCCTCCACCAAAAACTGTTCATCTAGTCCAACAGATGTGCCCACTCTATCCAGCTCCAGAAGGATAACGCCCTCCAGCTTCAGGCCATTTAACATCTGCAAGAGCTGCAAAGGCGTCTGCCCGGCCAGTTCGGGATCGCGGGCCAGCACCTTCCTTTTCATCATATCGACGCTTACTACTATCTTGCATTCTCTTGCCGCCTCTTCGATGAGCTGAAGCGAGGCCGTCTCCGTGCCCAGTACCGGTGAGATTGATGCAGGCAGACGATCCAGATCGCCAGCCTTCGAAATCCCCGTATCGGCCATGGTCCTGGCCACGGTTGATATCTTTTCTATGACCGCCAGATTATCGCCCCGGCCTGTCAGCAGGTTAAGGTCGGCGATGTAAACCTCCCTGGGGCGAAGCTCTTGCAGAATGCCCAGCGGCTCCGATGTGGACACGATATGGGAAAAGCCAGTTACAGGCTCATAACGGCTTCTCTCTCCTCGCACGGCATGGACAACAGCACCATTAAGTATATCGAGGACGAAGATGCATCGCACGACTGCTCCTTTCGGGATTGGATGAATATGAGATTGTTGGTTAGCCCTATGAATATTGTTGAAGCACAAGCGGCCCTGGCCGGCGGTGCAGACATTTTAGACGTGAAGAACCCCAAAGAGGGGTCACTTGGCGCGAACTTTCCCTGGGCCATCCGGGCCGTGGCAGACCTGGCCAGAGGCAAGGTGCCGGTTTCCGCCACCATCGGCGACCTGGAATTCAAACCGGGCACAGCGAGCCTGGCGGCTTTAGGCGCAGCTGTCTCCGGCGCCGAGTACGTAAAGGCGGGCCTTTTGGGAGTGAAAACTCCTTCCCAGGCGGAAGAGATGCTGGTGGGCATTGTGCGAGCGGTCAAGGACTTCGATGCCGGGAAGAAGGTAGTTGCATCAGGCTACTCCGACTACGCCCGAGTCGGATCCATCTCGCCCCGGCTCCTGCCCGCAGCTGCCGCCAAAGCCGGCGCAGACCTGGTCATGGTGGACACGGCCGTCAAAGACGGAAAGTCGACCTTTGATTTCATGAGCGAGCAGGATCTGCTGGATTTCATTGCTCTGGGTCATGCCGTCGGTCTGGAGGTGGCAATTGCCGGAAGCATCAGTTTCGCCCACCTGGAGCTTCTCAGACGGTTGCAGCCGGACATCATCGGCGTAAGGGGCATCGTTTGCGGTGGAGATCGCAGGAGCGCCATCCAGGCGGAGCTGGTGGAAAAGGTTAAGAAAGCTCTGCAATAGCTTCTTTTTTTGGCTCATGATTGACAGCTTCCAGGAGTCTATCAATAAAACCGGCTTGCCCTTTCAGGATCTTTTTCCTGGCTTTCTCAATATCAAACCATTCGGCTTTATCGGCCTCTGGAAATTCTCTCATGATTCCTGATTTTTTCGGCCATTCCATGGTGAATTTATTGCTCGTGGCTAAAGTTGCATCTAAATCCGATTGAAGTGCCCACACGTGCACAATCTTTTTGCTGGGCTGCCTTATCGTGCCAAGGTTTGTGAACCGCCCTGTAACCTCAGAGCCGGTTTCCTCTTTGAATTCCCTTTTTGCGGCCTCTAGCGGGCTCTCCTGCTCTTCAAACACCCCTTTGGGTATCGACCAGGCACCAACATCCTTCCCAAACCAGAAAGGGCCACCAGGATGGACAAGCAGCACTTCCATTTTGCTGTCTTTAAACCTGAATAAGAGAATTCCGCCGCTGTGCACGCTCATCGATAAACCTCGACCTTATTACATCCTTGAGGAGTATATCAATGTTTTTTCTGATGCCTTGTTATGCGCAAGTCATGCAAAAGCTTTTTCCGCCTGCTAACCGCAGGAGGCCTGGGCACGATAGCAGTAATGATTGCATTCAGGTAATAGGAAATGAGCGCACTATCTTTTGAGATCTTAAAGCAGGATAAAGAAACGAAAGCCAGGCTGGGGCTGATAAAAACCAGGCGGGGAGATATACAGACGCCCTACCTGGTTCCGGTGGCAACAATGGGCAGCGTGAGAGCTCTGGGCTCCGACGACCTGCTCAGTTTAGGCGTGCAGTGCACCCTTGCCAATACCTACCATCTTCACTTGAAGCCGGGCGATGAGCTGATAAAGCGACTGGGTGGGCTGCACCGGTTCATGGGATTTGAACGGCCCCTGTTCTCCGATTCCGGTGGCTTTCAGGCCTTCTCGTTAGGCTTTGCCAGAGAGCATAACATCAGCAAGATCGGCAACATCTTCCCGCAAGAGCTGGGATCAGGTGGCAAATGCCCTGAGCCTGAAGAATGTCTTCACAACGATTGCGATCAAGCGGAGATTTTTAAAGATTACAGGAAAAAATATGATGATAATTGCGCGGAAGGGGAGAATGGGAGTTCGAGTGGCATAGGATACAGGGTAAATGAAAAAGAAAGGCAGAAGGCGGTGAAGAAGGAGAATTTGACTCGGATTACTGATGAGGGCATCTCCTTCAAGTCCCTTGCCGACGGAGCCTGGCATTTTTTGAATGCGGAAAAGTCGATGAAGATTCAGTCCAATCTTGGAACGGATATCATCATGGCATTTGACGAATGCACTTCACCCCTCTCAGATTACGATTACACCAGAAAAGCCATGCTAAGGACCCATGATTGGGCGGAAGAGTCTATTCGATACCACGATAAGAATCAAGCTCTCTATGGCATAATTCAGGGGGGATGGTTTGATGACTTGAGGCGGGAAAGCACAGAGGCCATCTCAGCCCAGCCTTTTGACGGCATCGCCATTGGGGGCTCGCTGGGAAACAGTAAGCAGGATATGCATCAGGTCCTGGACTGGACCATTCCCCGACTGGATGACGACCGGCCGCGCCATCTCTTAGGCATAGGCGAGATCGACGACATATTTGAATGCGTGGCGCGAGGAATCGATACCTTCGACTGCGTCTCGCCCACCAGAATCGCTCGCCGGGGAAGCCTCTTGCTCTCGCCTCAGGCAGGCGGATCGCAAGAGAACAAGTTCCACATAAATATCAAAACAGCTAAATTCAAAGAGGACGAGCAGCCCGTTGATCCCAACTGCTCCTGCTCGACCTGCCGCACCTACACGCGAGCATACCTTCGCCATCTTTATGTCTCCAGGGAGCTGTCCTATTTCCGGCTGGCAACGCTTCATAATCTCCATTTCATGCTCCGCTTCATGGAAGAGGTCAGGGAAAGCATACGAACAGGTACATTTGCGGAACTGAAAGAAAAATGGCTGAGAAAGATTTAGAATGCAGATAAAGGCAGAGGGCCAGGGCGAATGTGAGGGCCAGAGGACGAAGAGAGCGGATGAGAACCGGATTAAGGGCGGCAAATTAGGGATTGATCGGACTCAGGCCACCATAATTCTCTCCGGTCTTTACCTCTTCTTCGCCCTGGCAGGCAACATTGCCGCCACCAAGGTCACCTACTTCGGCGGCCTGGTCATGGACGCCGGCTTCATTTACTCTTTAACCTTCACCTGGCGCGACCTGATCCACAAGCAGCTCGGCCAGAAGGCGGCAGTCACCACTATCTGGCTGTCGGCAGCCGTCAACCTGCTCGCGGCTCTTTATTTTCAGCTGGTTGTCCTGCTGCCGGCGCAGACCGATTGGGCGAATAGCGGAGGGCAGATTGCCTGGGAATTTCTTTTTTCCCTGCAGATGAGGATTGTATTGGCATCCATCCTGACGGCGCTCATTGCAGAGCTGATTGACACGAAAGTCTATCAACTCTGGACTCGTGGCGGCAGGGAAAAATGGCCGCAATGGACGCGGGTGTTTGCTTCCAATTCCGTCTCCATTCCCGTGGATAGCCTGATCTTTCCCATCATCGCTTTTGCCGGGGTTGTGGGTGCGGAAGGCTTGCAGCAGATGATCTGGACCAACATCATCGTTAAAGCAATCGTTACCATACTGGTCTTCTGGACGATCTATCTGGTGCCGGAAAAGCCGATTTACGAGGAGAGCTGAAACGGAATGAACCCCTCCGGGTGGACAATAAGTTAGGCAACATCTTCTGCTGGCCAGGAACGCCAGCACAGGGCTTCCCGCGCGCGGGCAGGCGGGCGCGTGGCCGCTCGGGGGGCCTGCGAGCGCCGGAAATATGTGTAAGATCCAATCTAATGTCTTATTTTCCCTTGAAGTTTGAATACAGCTCTAAAAAATCCTCCTGACTCATCTCCAAATCTTCTCTGATTATTTTGCGCAAGAGTCCTTTGGGCACTTCCTTATTTCCATGAATTGGAACAGTAGTCACCCGACCATCAACAGATCTTAGCCGTACATGAGATCCCTTCATCCTAATAACAGAAAATCCAGTGGATTTCAGAAATCTCAAGAGTTCTTGGGCATCAATCGCAGGAAGCTTTTGTATCTTGAACTACTTCCAGGTCTCTGAAACCAACAAAGGTATTGAGATTATCGATTTTTGTCTCTTCCAGGCACATCTCAATGACCTCTCTTATGTTCTCCATGGCTTCATCGATGGTCTCGCCCCAGGAGTGACATCCCTTGAAAAGCGGGCAGCTAACTATGTACAAGCCGTCTTCATCGATTTCGATAAGAATTGGCAAATGCAGCTTTTCCATGAGTGAATCAACCATTTAATTGTTGTAAGCTTCGGATTTAAAGTTATTTCGCAATAGCTCGCTTTCGGCTCCCCGGACGAATGGGCATCTAGATCTAATGGATTTCGTCGTCGTGATTATATCCGCATCACCAGTTACAGATAATGGTTTGAAAGCAGGGCTTGGGTTCAAGCAGGACGCCACTCAATCGGCCTCCCGCGTGCGGGCAGGCGGGCGCCGGGCCGTGGCCGCTCGGATGGGCCCGCTTCGCACGAATGCTGGGGTGCCGTCTCCGAACAGCTCAATTGCCGCTACAGCCAGCTCCGGGAGGGACTGGCTGACAAGACCATTAGGATCTACCTGGCGACCGCTGGCTTTGAGCATGCCCGCTCCTTTTGATTATTGCAGCGTTAACCTTTAGCATTTTGGCCACCAGTCCAGATAGTGTCAAAGAAATTTTGAACATTTCTGGATTTGTGTTTATGTATTGTACATATATAGTAATTCCTAAATTAAAAAAATTTAAATTCAGAGAAGCCGTATTTAGATCATAAGCACAAAAGGAGGATTCAAAAAATGACAAATTATACGGTAGAGAAGGCAAAGACTGAGATAGAGAAGAAGCTGGCTTATGCAAAGGCTGATGCAGAGAAAGGATTTGCCGATGTAAAGGCTGAAGTTGAGAAGGCGAAAGCTGAAGTAGAGAAGAAGATGGCCCATACAAAAGCTGATTTGGATAAGGCGAAAGCCGATGTAAAGGCTGAAGCACAAACTAAGCAATCGCAAGAATGAATCGGGCAGGGATTCAAAAGACTTTTTCTTATCCATTCTGATCTCTGCCTAGCGATTTCCTTAAAATTTTGAATTTGCTCAGAAAATCTAAGAGAATTATAGAGATAATCAAGAAGAAAGGAAGTGATAGGAATGCAGGAAAATGAGCAAACAGCGGATGAGAATGAAGTAGCTTCCGTAAAGAAAGGCATTATTGATGCATTAGGTGGCAACCATTACGAATGTATGCAGGCACTCGACAGCAAATTTTCTGAGCTAGGTTTAGACACTCCTGTAGAGGAAAACTACGTACTCATGAAAAACGCCATCGTTAGGCTACAAAAGCAGATACAGGATAGCGTTAACCTGGAATATTCATACTATGACTATGAGGAAGTGACCAAAGAGCTCTATGAGGAACTGCTCGATGAGGGATCCGGTATAGATCTGCGTGGCCGGGCGGTCATTGATTTCGTGATCAATAGGTTCAAAGTCACCCTCGAAGGCTTTGAGGTGGGGGATGAGTGGGGACCTGGCCGGGATACAGTGTAACTGTGGTATGCCAGAAAAACACTGGCAAACCGGAATTCAAGATTCGATGATCTGCAAGCTATTCTTCAAGAGGGCCTCCTGGATTTCATTGTGGCCCTGACAGACAGCCACAATTGCCAGATTCAGCCTTGATGATTCCGTCTGCAGGATAGCAAGGATGTCCGCTATGCCGGGCTCCCGCGCGCGCTGGGCAGGCGGGTGCGTGGCCGCTCGGGCCGGGCCTGCGAGCGCAGGCTGTATTTCGCTTTTGGATGAGCTGCCGCTTCAAAGAGAGATTTAATTAAGTTTGGATACACAAATGCTGAGTGGAGATGTGTGGATCTGGAATGAAGTGGAAGTGAGACTTGTTGATGGAAATGTGGTGATTAAGCCCATAATTGACATAACCCAATTCGAGACGGAGCTGAAGGGATGTGTTGAGCGATCCAAAATCGATCCTCTTGAGGTAAAGAGAATATGGGACGCCTGATCTTCATAGACTCCCATCGGTCATCGGTTAAGGACATTTAGGATGGATGTTGCACAATCTTATCCTTTTTGTACTTAGGGTATTTTTATTTCAAGTTTAGTTATATATAGGTGCTGTGATCTAATTCTCCCCTCGAAGGGGTAGCAAATGGCAACAGATTGCTCGAAAGCAGAGCAGAGCTTCATAGAGAAAGATCTATGCACGATGTTTTCGCCTGAATTTTTAAGGAAGACCGCAATAGATACTGGTTTAATAAAACGTGAACGCAAGATAGATGCAGTCGTCATGTTTTGGGTTTTGACTTTGAGTTTTGGGGTCCGTCTTCAGAGAACACTAGCCAGTCTGAAACGAAGTTATGAGAAAGAAGCTCACGAGAAATTAAGCGATAGTAGCTGGTATTACCGCTTTACTCCAGAACTCGTTGCTTTTCTCAAAGCATGCGTTATTCATGGAATTGAATACCTTGCCAAAGAACAAAGCCATAATCTTAACAAAAAATTAGTAAAGTTCCAAGATGTATTGATTCAGGATAGTACGATAGTTCGGCTTCATACAAGTCTGGCCAAACTCTATCCGGCTGCTCGATCCAAAGGAGAAGCTGCCGGCCTTAAGATCGCGGTTCTTGTCAGTGCAGTTGGAAACACCCCGGAAAGCATTTCTATATACAAAGAACGCACTAATGAGCTTAAGACCATCAGAGTCGGCCCCTGGATAAAAGGGAAAATTTTGCTTATCGATCTTGGTTTCTATAAATATCAACTATTTGCAAGAATAGCTGAGAACGGTGGATTTTTTGTCTCTCGATCAAAGGATAACTCAAATCCGTTAATTATAAAGGTAAATCGAGCCTGGAGAGGCCAGAGCATAGATGTGTGCGGGACATACCTCCAAGATGTATTGCCGAAGCTTCAAAGACAAATTTTAGATGTAGATGTTGAAGTCTCCTTTAAGCGCAGAGCCTACAACGGAGTAAGAAGACCGGATTAATTAAGTTTGGATACACAAATGCTGAGTGGAGATGTGTGGATGATTAAAGCCAAACTTGTAGGCGATATGCTTTCCCTTCCTAAAAATATAATCCAAAAAGCAGGTTTGAAAGATGGAATGAAGTGGAAGTGAGACTTGTTGATGGAAATGTGGTGATTAAGCCCATAATTGATATAACCCAATTCGAGACGGAGCTGAAGGGATGTGTTGAGCGATCCAAAATCGATCCTCTTGAGGTAAAGAGAATATGGGACGCCTGATCTTCATAGACTCCAACATTTGGTAGTCCTACTTGGACTGCATGTAAAATGATATATTGGGGTTTGAAATGCATAATTTTTGGACAACCAAAATATAAAAAGAATAAAAGATAAATCAAGATTTCGTGAGGGTGGAACATCTCTTGTCTGCATGCGCGCGACGGAGGAGCTGGGCGGCCAGGACCTGTACAGCACCTGAGGACCACTACAAGAAGATCGTGCCGGTAGGAGCAGATCGAATTCCAGCAGAACTTGGCGGAAAAAGATAGCAATAAGGCCGCTCCTGTCAAGATGGGCCTCTCCCCCGGTACTTAATGGCATTAAAAATTGCCAAATTCGATGCGAAAGTAATCAGGGAAAAAAGAAGAGCCGCCCAAATAGCCCATCTCGCTCCTATTTTGGCTTTTTCTTCTCTGGCTCTTGAAAGAGCTCATAGCCTCTCCTGCTCCTGCACGCTCGCAGGACTTTTTCGGCCTTCTGCATTTCGAATTTGCGCTCGCGTTTCATTTTTCGGTCTCTAGCTTCACTCATGATTTCACTTCCTTCTTTTTTAGCTTTGCCTTTTTAGTCAGCGCTTTTTTGCTTTTGCCTTGGGCTCGGTTTTTGTCAGCCATATCATCATCTGCCGCGGACCAGGGTTTCGATATCTCGGGCAGTTCGAGCCGCCAGGTATATGCCACTTAATGCCTTCATTGCCAATCTCCTTCTAGTATATCTATTTTCTCGCCGGTAGTTCCTCTTCAAAGCCGTGAGGGACAAGACGAAAACGACGGTCACGGAATACGACTGGACTTTTGGCCAAATGTTCGACTACTCCGTAACCGGCTTGAACCAGTAACTTGATAAGAACGCCACAAGCTTTGCCAGGGCTTAAAGGCACGCTTCACTGGGTCGTGATACTATTAAAGGAGATGGGCTGTGAAAGACCTAACATAACATGGCTCAGTATCAGTATTGATCGCGTCCGCAGATGAGACTATCAAACGGATCGACATCTTCCGGCTCCGGGCCGATTTTTTGTCGCAGCCCACAGCCCCGGAAAGCTAACCATCAAGATCTCCGAACCTCATGCTCAATTCGTAGACCCCTTCCTCACTTGTCTTCTGCGTATCAAATCCCATATTTTTAAAGAGATTGAGCATCGGCTTATTCTCAACTAAGACCTCGGCCGTAAACCCCAGCAGCCCCCTCCGCCTGGCCAGACGAGTGAGATAAAGGAGCAAATCGTGTCCTACGCCCATATTTTGATACTCATCCTTTACCACCAGCGCAACCTCGGCGGTGTGCATCTTCTTATTTATCTCATATTGTCCAATTGCGGCGATGGTTTCTCTGCGGTCCCCCTCTACAATGGCCAGGATCATCATACTATCTGCATAGTCCACTACCCCGAAATCCTGCAGCCGCTCATGGGGCATGTCCATCCGAACGGACATGAACCTCTTGTACATGCTCTCATTGGAAAGGGCATAGAAAAAGTCCTTCATCAAGGGCTCGTCTCCGATCTTCACCGGCCTGAGGAGAAGACGCAGCCCGCTCCTGGTTGTCCTGAATGTCTCTAAAGCCACAGGGTACACCCCATTCACCCCGGGTACGAACGCTTGATCTTTGTAGATGAGCAAAAGCTTCCTGGCCTCATCAATGAGCCACGGCCGAAACTTGGGATGGGCAATAGCAATAAGGTCCATGGCGCGCTCTCTGATGTTCTTGCCGTGCAGATATGCTATGCCGTACTCAGTTACTACATAGTGCACATCCCCTCGGGTAAAAGTCACTCCTGTCCCCTCCCGGAGGGATGGCACTATCCTCGAAATAGTGTCGTTGACGGCAGTTGAGGGAAGGGCCAGGATGCTCTTGCCGCCCGGCGCAAGCGCAGCGCCTCTCATGAAATCTGCCTGGCCGCCGATGCCGAAGTAGAATGTCCCGGCCAGTGATTCTGCAGTAGCCTGACCGGTTAAATCAATCTCCATGGCGCTGTTGATCGCGGTCATCAACTTATTCTTGGCAATAATCAATGGGTTGTTGACATAATCGATGGTTCTAAAGGAAACGGTTGGATTCTCATCCAGGAACTCGTAAGTTTCAATATTGCCCATGCAATAGGATGCTACAGTCTTTCCCGTATCTATGGACTTCTTGGTGTTATCAACCACGCCTTTTTGCATCAAATCAATGATGCCGTCGCTTAAGAGCTCAGTATGTACCCCAAGATGCTTTTTCTCGCCCAGGAATGCAACCACTGCATTGGGTATGATGCCATATCCAACCTGCAGCGTAGATTCATCCTCGATGATCCGGGCAACATATTTGCCTATCGCTTTGATCCTGTCCCCTGGATCTTCTACCGTATACTCCAGCAATGGTTCATCGTGAGGAATAATGAAATCTACATCTTTTATATTTATGAATCCATCACCCTGCGTGCGAGGCATATGGGAGTTTATCTGGGCCACGATCAGCGATGCCTTCTGGGTGGCAGCCTTTACGATATCTACGCTTATTCCCAGGCTCATGTATCCGTGCTTATCGGGAGGAGATGTCTGGATTAACGCTACGTCTATTGGTATTATCTCCCTTCGGAAGAGACCGGGAACGGCGGAAAGAGAAATGGGCGTGTAGTCTGCTGCGCCTCTGTTGATCGCATTTCTCGTGCCTTCGCTTATGAAGAATGAGTCGATCCGGAAGTTGTCGCGAAATTTTTCGTCCATGTAAGGAGCAGCGCCCACCGTCCAAACGTGTATGATCTCGATACCGAAAAACGCTTTGGGATTAATGCTTACGAAGTTCACCAGAGACTGGACCAGGTATTGGGGTTCGCCGCAGCCCGTGCCTATGAAGATCTTATCGCCGGCATGGATATGGCTGAATATCTCTTCTTCTGATGCGAACTTCTCTGGCCAGGTCTTCTTTAAATCCTCTAACAGATTGCAGCTCTTCATCGTTTTTCCTCCCAGTCACCTAACTTCGAAATGCCCTTCTGTCGCTAAACCCCGCAAATCTCGTCCACAAGAATCTCATCTTGGGAAATTTTCATCAACTATCGCCCGGACATCATCCAACCAGGCGGCACGCTTCGCACGATGACACCCGTGCGCGGGCAGGCGGGCACGTAGCCGCTCGTGCGGACCTGCGCGCGACGGAGGAGCTGGGCGGCCAGGACCTGTACAGCACCTGAGGAACACTACAAGAAGATCGTGCCGGTAGGAGCAGATCGAATTCCTGCAGAACTTGGCGGAAAAAGATAGCAATAAGGCCGCTCCTGTCAAGATGGGCCTCTCCCCCGGTACTTAATGGCATTAAAAATTGCCAAATTCGATGCGAAAGTAATCAGGGAAAAAAGAAGAGCCGCCCAAATAGCCCATCTCGCTCCTATTTTGGCTTTTTCTTCTCTGGCTCTTGAAAGAGCTCATAGCCTCTCCTGCTCCTGCACGCTCGCAGGACTTTTTCGGCCTTCTGCATTTCGAATTTGCGCTCGCGTTTCATTTTTCGGTCTCTAGCTTCACTCATGATTTCACTTCCTTCTTTTTTAGCTTTGCCTTTTTAGTCAGCGCTTTTTTGCTTTTGCCTTGGGCTCGGTTTTTGTCAGCCATATCATCATCTGCCGCGGACCAGGGTTTCGATATCTCGGGCAGTTCGAGCCGCCAGGTATATGCCACTTAATGCCTTCATTGCCAATCTCCTTCTAGTATATCTATTTTCTCGCCGGTAGTTCCACTTCAAAGCCGTGAGGGACAAGACGAAAACGACGGTCACGGAATACGACTGGACTTTTGGCCAAATGTTCAACTACTCCGTAACCGGCTTGAACCAGTAACTTGATAAGAACGCCACAAGCTTTGCCAGGGCTTAAAGGCACGCTTCACTGGGTCGTGATACTATTAAAGGAGATGGGCTGTGAAAGACCTAACATAACATGGCTCAGTATCAGTATTGATCGCGTCCGCAGATGAGACTATCAAACGGATCGACTTCTTCCGGCTCCGGGCCGATTTTTGTCGCAGCCCACATCCCAGAAAGCTAACCATCAAGATCTCCGAACCTCATGCTCATTTCGTAGACCCCTTCCTCACTTGTCTTCTGCGTATCAAATCCCATATTTTTAAAGAGATTGAGCATGGGCTTATTTTCAACTAAGACCTCGGCCGTAAACCCCAGCAGCCCCCTCCGCCTGGCCAGGCGAGTGAGATAAAGGAGCAGATCGTGTCCTACGCCCATATTTTGATATTCATCCTTTACCACCAGCGCAACCTCGGCGGTATGCATCTTCTTATTTATCTCATATTGTCCAATTGCGGCGATGGTTTCTCTGCGGTCCCCCTCTACAATGGCCAGGATCATCATACTATCTGCATAGTCCACTACCCCGAAATCCTGCAGCCGCTCATGGGGCATGTCCATCCGAACGGACATGAACCTCTTGTACATGCTCTCATTGGAAAGGGCATAGAAAAAGTCCTTCATCAAGGGCTCGTCTCCGATCTTCACCGGCCTGAGGAGAAGACGCAGCCCGCTCCTGGTTGTCCTGAATGTCTCCAAAGCCACCGGGTACACCCCATTCACCCCGGGTACGAACGCTTGATCTTTGTAGATGAGCAAAAGCCTCCTGGCCTCATCAATGAGCCACGGCCGAAACTTGGGATGGGCAATAGCAATAAGATCCATGGCGCGCTCTCTGATGTTCTTGCCGTGCAGATATGCTATGCCGTACTCAGTTACTACATAGTGCACATCCCCTCGGGTAAAAGTCACTCCTGTCCCCTCCCGGAGGGATGGCACTATCCTCGAAATGGTGTCGTTGACGGCAGTTGAGGGAAGGGCCAGGATGCTCTTGCCGCCCGGCGCAAGCGCAGCGCCTCTCATGAAATCTGCCTGGCCGCCGATGCCGAAGTAGAATGTCCCGGCCAGTGATTCTGCAGTAGCCTGACCGGTTAAATCAATCTCCATGGCGCTGTTGATCGCGGTCATCAACTTATTCTTGGCAATAATCAATGGGTTGTTGACATAATCGATGGTTCTAAAGGAAACGGTTGGATTCTCATCCAGGAACTCGTAAGTTTCAATATTGCCCATGCAATAGGATGCTACAGTCTTTCCCGTATCGATGGACTTCTTGGTGTTATCAACCACGCCTTTTTGCATCAAATCAATGATGCCGTCGCTTAAGAGCTCAGTATGTACACCAAGATGCTTTTTCTCGCCCAGGAATGCAACCACTGCATTGGGTATGATGCCATATCCAACCTGCAGCGTAGATTCATCCTCGATGATCCGGGCAACATATTTGCCTATCGCTTTGATCCTGTCCCCTGGATCTTCTACCGTATACTCCAGCAATGGTTCATCGTGAGGAATAATGAAATCTACATCTTTTATATTTATGAATCCATCACCCTGCGTGCGAGGCATATGGGAGTTTATCTGGGCCACGATCAGCGATGCCTTCTGGGTGGCAGCCTTTACGATATCTACGCTTATTCCCAGGCTCATGTATCCGTGCTTATCGGGAGGAGATGTCTGGATTAGCGCTACGTCTATTGGTATTATCTCCCTTCGAAAGAGGCCGGGAACGGCGGAAAGAGAAATGGGCGTGTAGTCTGCTGCGCCTCTGTTGATCGCATTTCTCGTGCCTTCGCTTATGAAGAATGAGTCGATCCGGAAGTTGTCGCGAAATTTTTCGTCCATGTAAGGAGCAGCGCCCACCGTCCAAACGTGTATGATCTCGATACCGAAAAACGCTTTGGGATTAATGGTTACGAAGTTCACCAGAGACTGGACCATGTATTGGGGTTCGCCGCAACCCGTGCCTATGAAGATCTTATCGCCGGCATGGATATGGCTGAATATCTGCTCTTCTGATGCGAACTTCTCTGGCCAGGTCTTCTTTAGATCTTCTAACAGATTGCAGCTCTTCATCGTTTTTCCTCCCAGTCACCTAACTTCGAAATGCCCTTCTGTCGCTAAACCCCGCAAATCTCGTCCACAAGAATCTCATCTTGGGAAATTTTCATCAACTATCGCCCGGACATCATCCAACCAGGCGGCACGCTGCTGCTCTGTACTGGTCACTACCACGCAGTAAGTCTTGCGGTGAAAGTCTGTGATGCCGCAT
>CAVVKN010000006.1:0-188148 GCA_963748825.1 Methanotrichaceae archaeon | reverse complement strand
TACATCATTCATCGGGCTTTCAAGACGAGGATTGTGCAAATCATTGCTCATGATAATATCTTATGTGCCTCAAAGCTTATAAAATTATAAGGCGAGAGGAGACTGGCCTATCCGTACCCTCTCAAAAATAGAAGATTAATCCACCCTCATGAAGAGCTTCCCTTCACATCCGCAGACGGGACAGACACCGGGAGCTTCTCGCTCCACGGTATTGCCGCAGTAGGGGCAGACGTAGTAGGGGAAGGTCTCCTGGCTGGGGCTCAGGTTGTCCAAGAGCTTCCTGTAGAGCTTGGAATGAATCTTCTCCACCTCATTAGCATAGTGGAATGATGTCTCCGCCGCCTTATTGCCTTCTGCCTTGGCAGTCTCAATCATCTCCGGATACATCGCTTCCCATTCCTCATCCTCTCCGGATATGGCGGCCTGCAGGTTCTCTTTGGTGGACTTGATGCCCTTTAAGACTCGCAGATGATTTACGGCATGAACCTCTTCTGCTGCTGCCGCAGCCCGAAAGAGCTTGGCCGCCTGGGCAAATCCTTCTTTATCCGCCTTGGTTGCAAAAGCACTGTACTTGCGATTGGCCTGCGACTCGCCGGCGAATGCCTCTTTTAAAAACTTCTCTGTGTTGGACATAGCTTGGAACCTTCATTTATATGAATAAGCTTTTTTTGATCGGGGCGGCAAAGTTTTATAGCTATGCATGCTATGCTTACCCTATGACACACGAAATCTCTGTGGGGAATCGTCTTCTACGACGTTCATTCGCTTGTTGATGAAAAAGTCCGCATTTTTGACACCACTCTTAGGGATGGCGAGCAGACTCCGGGCGTATCTCTTACCCAGGACGAAAAGCTCAAGATCGCCAGGCAGCTTGATAAACTCGGTGTGAATGTTATCGAGGCTGGATTTCCCGTATCCTCCAAGGGAGAGTTTGACAGCGTCCGGCAGATCGCCGGAGAGGGCCTCCGGGCCCAGGTCTGCGGCCTCTCTCGCATTGTGAAAAAGGATGTCCAGGCTTGCCTTGATGCCGATGTGGGCATGGTGCATGTCTTCGTTCCCACCTCCGACATCCAGATAGCTCATACTATTAAGAAGAGCCATGACGAGATCGTGGCCGGAGCTATGGAGGCAGTACAGTTTGTCAAGGACAATGGCAGAACATGTCTCTTCTCAGCTATGGATGCCACCCGCACTTCGCCGCAGTTTTTGCATCGCATCTTCAAGGCGGTGGAAGAGGTGCACTGCGATATCATCAACATTCCGGACACGGTAGGAGTAGCAGCTCCTTCTGCCTTCTACCGTTTTGTCAAGGATATCTGCGATGATGTCAATATGATCGTGGATGTGCACTGCCACAACGACTTCGGCCTGGCTGTGGCCAACAGCCTGGCGGCAGTGGAGGCGGGGGCCCGAGAGGTGCAGGTCTGCGTAAACGGCCTGGGCGAGAGGGCCGGCAACGCCAACCTGGCCGAGACGGTGATGAGCCTGCACGCCATTCATGGCGCTCGCACCAGCATAAAGACGGAATACCTGGTGGAGACGGCCCGCATGGTAGAGCGGCTTACCGAGGTTAAGATTCCCATAACAGCACCAATTGTGGGCGAGAACGCCTTCTCCCATGAGAGTGGCATTCACAGCCACGGAGTTATCGAGGACAGCAAGACCTTTGAGCCCGGCATCATGACCCCGGAGATGGTGGGCCACAAGAGGCGCATCGTCCTTGGCAAGCACACGGGACGGCATGCAGTGGCCAAAGTGCTGGAGGAAGCAGGCTACCAGCCCACAGAGGAGCAGCTCCAGGAGATCCTGGAGAGGATCAAGGAGCTGGGCGACAAAGGAAAGCAGATCGCTAATATCGATCTTCAGACTATTGCCGACGTGGTAATCGGAGAGGTGGCCAGAGGCAGCCAGGCCGTAGTGCTCAGGGAGGTCTCGGTCATGACCGGCAACATCATCACGCCCACAGCAACCGTAAGGGCCCTGGTGCGAGGCAAAGAGAGGGTCCTCGCCCATATCGGCGTAGGGCCGGTAGATGCAGCCGTAAATGCCGTGCAGGGTCTCCTGGACAGCGACACATCCATTCGCATCTGCGACTTTAGAATTGAAGCCATATCTGGCGGGGCCGATGCTTTGGCCGAAGTTGTGATTGGAGTGGAGGACGACCGTGGGCGCAGGGTCAGTGCCAAATCAGCTCGCGAGGACATAGTTATGGCCTCAGTGGAAGCCCTGGTCAGCGCCATTAATCGGTTGATGCTCCTGAATTCCGGAACTGGACAGAAGAAGGCTTGAATTCCAAGCCTTCTACAAAATTTTTTCTAATCCTCCCGGAAAGTACAATCATGCCCGATGCCTCCTTGGGTACACCGAAATAAACATAACTAGGGCTACGAACCGGTTTTCTTTTCTTAGGCCACACCAAAAAAGATAATACCATCGAGACTAAAATGGGAATTGAAGCAGAAATGATAACGCCAAATGATACCATTTCCCGAAAAATATGATTCTGGAGGAATCTCATCGATAAATGTTCCTTTGCAAGGGGTAATCGATTCGCATTGCCACCTTGACTTCAAGCAGTTTAACGCAGATCGCGAAGCCGTATTGGACTGTGCCCGAAAATCAGGCGTGGTCCACATGATCAACTCAGGTGTGGACTATTCTACCAATGCTAAGTCCCTGGAGCTGGCCAAGAAGTACGATTTCATCTCCGCCACCCTGGGGCTTTCCCCCAATACTTTGCAGAGCATAAAAGAGCCGGAACTCGAGATGCTATTTAAGCAGATAGAAAACAATGCCGGCCAGGCCGTAGGCATAGGCGAGGCGGGGCTGGACTACTATCACTGCAAAGATGCTCCAACCAGGGAGCGCCAGGCAAAGGTCTTTAGCAGGGTCATAGAGCTGGCCAGGTCCCTCGATTTGCCTTTAGTCATTCATTCCCGCGATGCTGAGCAGCCTGCTCTGGAAAAGGTAAAGCACCTGGACAAGGTTGTGTTTCACTGCTACAGCGGCTCAATCGGAACTATGAAAGAGGCCATTGACAGGGGATTTTACATCTCTCTAGCTACCAATCTCTGTCGATCCGGGCATCATCAGATCCTGGCTAAAAATGTATCACTGGATCGGCTGCTGGTGGAGACCGACAGCCCCTTCCTTTCGCCCCGAAAAGGCAGAAATGAACCCTCTTTTGTTCTGGACTCTGTCCGGCTCATTGCCAGGATCAGAGGCATAGAGCCGCAAGAGATCGCCCGGATAACTGCAGATAATACCAAACGGATTTATAACATCCGATGAAATGCCATTAAATAAGAAATCCAAATCTATCAAGAAAGGGTCAACATGAATCGGATACCAATACAGTTCGAGCATATCATGAGTTACCTGGGCTCCAAGAAGGAGAAGGGGAGAAAGAAGATCGGGCTGCTCGTGGATGGGCCCAATATGCTCAGAAAGGAGTTCCAGATGGATCTGGAGGAGATCCGGGACATCCTCAAAGATTACGGCGATATCAAAATGGGTAAGGTTTTCTTAAATCAGTACGCTTCGGAGAAGCTGGTCGAAGCGGTGGAAAATCAGGGCTTTGAGCCGGTAATCTGCACCAGCGATGTGGATGTGAGAATGGCCGTAGAGGGTGTGGATATGATCTATAATCCCGTCATCGACACTCTGGCGCTCGTCACCCGCGATGCCGATTTAAAACCGGTGCTCATGAAAGCTATGGAACACGGCAAGGAGACCATCATCTTCGGAGCGGAGCCTGGCTTCTCAGTGGCCCTGCGCAACTCCGCCGATTATGTCATAGTCCTTCGTAACGGCCAGTATGTACCGGAATGATTATGAAGGGAGTTAAATTGAAACCATTTCAGGCCATGACGGGTCGAAGGGAGGACTTTAGACGCAGGGATGAATGGGGGGAGCCGCAAATTCCAGTCAATGGCTGGCGGGGACTCATACCTTCCGGGCTGCCCGTAAGCTATTCGGGTCTTATATTATTAGCATGCATAGTCGTATTCTTCATCAGCATCATTTTTCCTGCCTTCGTATACAATTATCTGGCTTTAAATCCAGACTATGTAATGCAAAGGCCCTGGACGCTCATAACGCATATGTTCGTGCATGCCGACTTTAACCACCTCTTCTGGAATATGCTCTTTCTCTTCTTCTTTGGCATGGAGCTGGAAAGGCGCGTGGGAGAGAAGAAATTCCTGCAGATTTACATTCTCTCCGGGATGGTGGCGGCACTGGGCCAGATGATGATATCCAGCGGCTCCATGGTAGGAGCGAGCGGAGCTCTCTTTGGTGTGATGGGCTGTCTAGCTATAATTGCACCCGAGATTCGCATACTGCTCTTCTTCGTAATACCGGTGAGCATTCGTGGTGCAGTCGTGCTATTCGCTCTGATTGATTTCCTGACCTTAGGTTCGGCGGACAACATAGCCCATATGGCCCATATCGTGGGGCTATTAGTTGGATTAGCCTATGGGCAGGCGATGATGAGGACTCCGAAATACAGATTATGAGCTATGAAGACATCTTGACGATAAATTTCCATTGACTATTCGCAAGAATGCAAGAATTCCTCTGAGGCAGGAATGTGGTTTGGCTGCGTGATGGTGATCACTAATCCGTATCTATGTAGAGGACAATTGTGTTGGCAAGATCTGTCTAATATATTAGTCCTCGATTTGCCATAATCGTCTATAATATCGATAAGGTTGAAAGCTCCTTATATGGGATGGGAGAAATATCGGATAACTATAATTACGGTTTGCGTAATAGTTGTCTCGCTCTACAATAATTCAGCGGATACTGACGATTTATCCGAATTGAAGAATCTCATTTCGTCCTTCGAAGACCAGCGTATCGACTCCCAGGATATGGCCTTTTTCCTGGCCACCCATGGATAAGACTCTTCCCACAAGAAAAAATATATAGAACTCAAACGGAATAATCTGATCTACAAACTAGCTCCCAATGGCGAAATGCCTGGGCTGAGCGACATCATTATCTTAGATTTTCCCGGAGGAATGCTATGAAAAGAAGCAAACAAGAGATCATCGCCCAAATTCTGGAGGTGTGCCTAGAAAGTGCCAGCAAGACAAGAATAGTATACCAGGTGAATCTCAACTTCCGAACGATAAATCCTTATTTAGAAATTCTTATGAAAAATAATCTGATTGAGGTTGGCAAAGGAGAGCAAACGCTATACAATACTACGCAGAAAGGCGCAGATCTACTGGAAACCATCAAAAAAGTCAATGAATCATTGTCGAAGGATTGATCGCACAAGATCAAGACGATGACCTGGGCGAGATAATGTTTAGTTTCATTGTCAAATTAATAATATTTTTCAAAATGTTCGCCCAGGTGGGACAAGACACCTCACTTCTACAGCAAAAAGCAAATAATGATAATTAATTGCTGAGCATAATAAGGCAAAGTGCGTAGCTTTATAGCTCAGTGCATGATTATATTAAATTAATTGCCTATGCAACTGACTAGCCTGCATTTGGACCAATCTTTTTATACTTCAAGATACGTATTGAAAATGGGAATGTAGCAGGAAGGCGATGCAAAATAATAGCGAGAAGAAAAGCACCAAGACATAGCATTCATTTAAAGAAAAATAAAAATGATCGTTTGGCACGCTTTAGCGGTGATAGCCCTTGATGTCGATAGCAAAGGGATCGGTCGGCACAATTGTTGGTGAAACCAATCCATTTGCATTTAAGTTCATTATAAACAAAGAGGTAGGTCGAGGCACTTACATCAAGGCCAAAGCAGATGGGAGGGAGTGGGCCCTCGCCCAGGTGGAGGACATCAAACGGTCCAACTCCGCCTACAGCGCAAACCAGCTCAATGATGCCGCCCGAAATTATGATTCTAGAGAGATGATGATAGCCGAGGCCAGGGTTATCGGTGTGACAAGTAACGGCAAGCTGCATCTTCCCACCAGTCCTGCCCGTCCGGGAGATCCGGTCTTCATAGCCGACGAAAAACTGATCAAGGCAACTCTGGGCCTGGCCAAGGGAGATATGTACATCGGCATGTTGCGGGGCTATGATATCCGGGTGGAGCTGGATGCCAATACCCTGGTACAAAAGCACTGCAGCGTACTCGCCAAAACCGGTTCCGGAAAATCCTATACGGCGGCGGTTATTTTGGAGGAGCTGCTGGAAAGAAAGGTGGCTCTGCTCATCATCGATCCCCACGGCGAGTACGCCTCCATGAAGGAGCCCAACAAAGTGGGCGACTTTTCCAAATATAAGGTCAAGCCGCGGGGCTATGATGCCACTATCTACACTCCTGGAGAAATGGCCATGAACCCGAGAGCCGACCGGCCTTTTCGCTTTAACGGACTGAACATGTCTGCCCGAGAGGTGGCGAAGATGATTCCCCATGAGAGCAGCAGCAGCGGCCAGTTGGGATTGCTCTACGAGGCCATCAGCGCCCTGCGGGCGGAGACGGATGCCTATACTCTGGAGGACATCATAGAGCAGGTAGTACGCAGTAATTCCAAGGTAAAGTGGAATTTAGTAGGCCAGCTTGAGTCGCTCCTGGAGCTGGGCCTCTTCTCGGGAGCGGAGACGCCTGTGGAGGAGCTCTTGCGACCGGGAAGGGCTGCCGTCATCGACATGACCGGCATCCTCCCAGAACTGCAGGCCATGATCGTATCTCGACTCTTAACAGATGTCTTTGAGGCCAGAAAGCGCAGGCTGGTCTCGCCAGGAATGGTAGTGGTAGAAGAAGCCCACAACTACATCCCGGAGCGGGGCACAGGAAACGCCGCTTCCACCAGCATTGTGCGCACCATTGCCGCTGAAGGCAGAAAATTTGGCCTGGGGCTGATGATCATCAGCCAGAGGCCGGCCCGTGTGGACAAGAACGTCATCTCTCAGTGCAACACACAGATCATTATGAGGGTCACCAATCCCAATGACCTCAAGGCGCTCTCCAAAGGCCTGGAGGGAATGACGGGCGAGCTGGAGGAGGAGATCAAGAGGCTGCCGGCAGGCGTGGCCATGCTGGTGAGCAATGAGATCGAAAGGCCCATCACAGTCGATATCCGGCCCAGGAAATCCAGACACGGTGGCGTGAGCACTCAGATTGTGATCAAAGAGAAGGCTGCAACTACCGGAACCCGTGCTTCTCGGGGTACGGAAAAAAGAGCAGGTACTCCCCCGGCATCTCCAGCGGGAGCTAAGGCAAAAAGACCCGGGGAGAAAAAGGCAAGCGGCCTATTAAAAAAGGTCTTTGGGACGAGAAAGGCATAGTAGAGACGACTATGTGGCGACTTCTGCACCTCAGCTAAGCCAGGCGCTCAAAGCACTCCTGGCAGAGCACCTTCCCTTCTGCCGTCCGGCCGCAGATTTCCATGAACCCCTCGCCGCACTCCTGGCATTTGAGGGATGGATAGATCCTTGCCTTCTCCGGCTCAGGTATCTCTAACTGGCTGATGGAAAGAAGCTCATCGTCGGGCGCGGTGATCATATGCTGCACGATCTGTTCTCGAAGAGTCTCAAACCTCTCCTTATCCTGCTCATTTAGCGTTCCCTGGAAGTACCTGGCCCGCAGATCATCCATGCTGCTGGACAAATCCGCCTTGAAGTAGACCCTTAGAGCCATGCCGTCCCCCCTGGAGTAGAAGGTGAAAGCGTGCTTTCCATGGTCTCTGTAGATTAAATTGCCCTTGCCAAAGGTGCAGCCCAAAAGTGATTGTACCGCATCAACGCTGCAGGAGTTATTCTCGGCAATACAGACCAGCTCCTCGTCCTCTGACCGGGGGTAGTGCTCTTTGACGTATCTGGCAACTCTGTAGCCTATGGCCAGGCCAGGACACAGATGACCGTGAAATTCAACCGCCTTTCTCAAATCAGTATCAAGAGATCTTTCATCCATATACGACACCTCTTCATTCTTCGGATTCAAAAGTTCTATCTGATCAACAATATTTTTCCAGGGAGACAGGTTCAACAACTATTTGAATCTCATTATTTTCCATCTCATATCTTCCCGAAGCACAATCCACAAGTCTTCTGGTATAGGGATGTTGGGGATGACCGAGGACCATATTTGTCGCCCCTTCCTCCACAATTCGGCCTTTGTGCATCACCGCCATGCGATCGCTTACCCTTCTGGCCAGAGCAATGTCATGGGTGATAAAGAGTATAGACAGGCCCATCTTCTCCTGCAGATTCATGAGGAGCTTCAAAATTTTGGCCTGTACGCTCGGGTCCAGAGCAGAGGTAGGCTCGTCGGCAATCAGCAGCTTGGGACCGAGTGCCAAAGCCCTGGCTATAGCCACCCGCTGCACCTCGCCGCCGCTGAGCTGATGCGGGTATTTCTTGAGAAAATCGTCATCATTCGGCAGCTCGACAAGGTCCACGACCTCTTTTGCCCTTCTAAGCTGCGCCTCGTGACTGCCCTTTCTCTGCACCTGTAGGGGCTCGAGCACTGCATCCAGCACATTCATGCGATGGCTAACCGACTCCTTAGGATTCTGGAAGATCATCTGCACCCGTCTGTAAAAAGCAGCGTCCCTCTTGATTACTCTGCAGCCCTCTAAGATGAACTGCCCCCGATCTGGCTCGTGAAGGCCCATAATCGTCTTTGACAGAGTGCTTTTGCCCGAACCGCTCTCTCCCACCAGGGCCAGCGTCTCGCCTTCATAAAGAGTGAGAAACACATCCTGCAGCACATAATTGCCATTGAAAGCGTGGCTCAGGCTCTTGATTTCGAGAAGAGGCACAATGCCGCCTCTGTGGCAGGCAACCATCCGTCCTTCCTTATCAATTTGGGGCGGAATTTCCCGGCTGCAAATCTCAATCCTTTGAGTGCAGCGCCCATGGAATGGACAGCCTGAAAGGCCATGCACCAATCGCCCCGGTATTCCTTGCAGGTCTTTGGTTGTGGTCATATCCGGATAGGAGCGAATCAAGCCTCGAGTATAGGGATGACGCGGATCTCTTATCAAATCCTCAGCTCTTCCCATCTCAACGATCCGGCCGGCATAAAGTACGGCCATCCTATCAGCAAGAGCTGCCGCCAGGGAGATATCGTGCGTTATGACGATGCAGATCCTTCCCAGAATAGCAGACCGAAATAACCTTATGATATCCGCCTTGGTAAGCGCGTCAAGAGATGCCGTTGGCTCATCCAGTATCAAAAGATCAGGATCATTGACGAGGGCCATGGCGATGAGCACCCTCTGCCTTTCTCCTCCGCTGAGCTGATGGGGATACAGCCTGGCTTTCTCGTTGTTCAGACCCACAGAGAGCAGATGCCTTAGAGCCATATCGATTGCATTTTTGGCGCTGATGCTGCGATGAACCATTATCGCTTCTGCAATCTGATCCTCTATTCGCTGCACTGGGTCCAGCGCATCCTCTACATTCTGAAAGACCATGGCCATCTCTCGGCCCCTTAGTTGCCTGAGTTCCTCCTCTGAGATCGCCAGGAGGTTCTTTTCCTGAAAAGAGATCTCCCCTGTTGCGGATCCTCGGGCCAGCCCCATGATGGACAGCCCCAATGTGGTCTTTCCGGCGCCCGATTCTCCTACGAGGGCAAGACATTCTCCCCTCTCAAGATGAAGGTCAACTCCCCTCAATATCTGCGTCTTGGCGAAAGATACCTTAAGGTCTCTGATAGAGAGCATTATCCATACCTCACATTGTCTCTCGCATTGTCTTTTCTCAGCCTTGGGTCCATGGCCGTCTCCAGGCTGATGGAGAGAAAGCTGATGCCGATCAGTGTTGCCGAGAGGGCGAGGCCGGTAGGAACCAGCCACCACTGCCAGACATCAAGATAGGTGAAAGCCAGGGCCTGATGCATCATCTTTCCCCAGCTGATAACCATAGGATCGGACACACCCAGAAATGCAAGTCCA
Source organism: Methanotrichaceae archaeon (assembly GCA_963748825.1). GTDB lineage: Archaea > Halobacteriota > Methanosarcinia > Methanotrichales > Methanotrichaceae > Methanothrix. The sequence continues at coordinate 178,265 of CAVVKN010000006.1, read as the reverse complement.
GCCTCCATGAAGACCGCCCTTCTCGCATCCTGCATCATAAGGGCTGAGATGATGGGGGAGAGGTCCGGTATTAAATGCGTGAATACAATGTGCCTCCTGTCGGCGCCAAAAGTTCGAGCGGCATTGATGTGCATCTTCTCTTTTAGAGAGAGGACGCAAGATCGAACAATCCTGGCTCCACCCGGCCAGGAGAAGGCAGATATGAGCAGGATTAAGAGCGGCAGGCTGGGCCTGATGTATGCGGCCACCAGTATCATCACGATTATGGTTGGAAGGGAGATCACGGCGTCCACGATTCTCATGCAAACGCGCTCAAAAAGGCCGCCGGCAAGCGCAGCCGTAGCTCCGACAAGCACACTTAATGAGGCGGAGAGGAGGGCTACAGCCACAGCAACAAACAGAGATGTCCTGGCTCCGTAAAGAAGTCTCACCCAGATATCCTGGCCCATGGAGTCGGTTCCCAGCGGATGATCCAATGTTGGAGGGCTGAAGATTTTGCCGGTGTAGTCGTGCGGCGAATAGCTGGAGAGCAGGGGGGCAAAGACTGCCAGGAGCGTGACTGTAGCCAGCATAAACAGACCAATTTTTGCCAGCGGATCATGAGAGATCTCTTCCAGAGGATCAATGTGCATATCTCACCCTCGGATCAAGCCTCGTGTAGAGAAGATCTACGAGAAAGTTGGCGGTCAGCACGGTCACGGTGACTATGAGAAGTATTCCCTGAATGAGTGGATAGTCACGGGCACCTATGGCAGTGTTGAGAAGTGAGCCCACGCCGGGATATGAGAAGACGATCTCGATGAAGAGCGCGCCTGTGATCAGATGGGGGATGCGCATGCCGGTGGCAGTGGTCAAAGGCAGAAGAGAGTTTCTGCCGGCATGAGAGTATTTAATGCACTCTTCAGAGCAGCCTTTGGCACGGGCGATGAGTATGAAAGACTCTCCCAGCAGCGTGACGATGGTGTTTCTGGTTAAAAGGAAGATGCTGCCCAGCTGCACCAGGACCATGGAAGCCAGAGGAAGAGCCAGGTGCTTGAGAAGATCGAAGATGTAATCAAAACCCTTGTATCCGGCGTAAGGTGTGGTCGCACCGGAGAGGGGCAGTACATCCAGGCTCACGGCAAAGATGAGAAGCAGCAGGATGCCGATGAAGAAATCGGGAAAGCCTCCCAGGAACATGAGAGATGCAACCAGGCCGCGGTCCAGAGAGGAGCCGCGCCGGTACCCGGATTCTATTCCCAGGATGATGCCGATTGCGGTTGCTATGATCAGGGCCAGGCCGGCGAGGAGAAGAGTCCAGGGCAGAGCGCCTACTATGACCTGAGAAACCTGTTCTCTGTAGTAGTAGGAAAAGCCGAGGTCACCCTGCATAAGGCCCATGACATAGGCCAGCATTTGATCCCACCAGGACTTATCCAGGGAAAACTGCCTGATCAACTGGGCCTCCATCTCGTCGGTCATGGCCACCAGGGCTTCATCACCATAGATGGCATGTAACGGATCGCCGGGCATGAGCCGGGGAAGAATGAAGTTGAGTGAGAAGATGGCGCCTAAGGCGATGAGATAGCTGTGAAGACAAGCAGGAAAGAGATTATTTCCCAATATTTTCCAAAAGCTGGGCTTTCGTTCCTGTTCCGGAAGGCAGCATTCGGCTCTTGTACTATTCACTTTTCCACCCCTTTATTGCACCCTTGTTCTTCACCACGCCTCAATTCCCGTCTCATGCTTCACCACTGTTCAGTCTCCCTTATGACCGCCATCCTTCTGCCAGGCGATCCTGGCCTGAGGGAAGGAGTCGATTCCTGCCGAGTAGGGCTTGATGTCCAGGAGGAGGGAACCATCCAGGGCGTCCATGCCTCTCACTGTCAGCCGGTTTCCCTTGATCTCTTGCAGCTCGACAATGTCCAGGGCCAGCGGATTGGGGCGGTTCGGGGAGCGGGTGGCAAAGACACCGTGCTCTTTGCCATCGAGGGGAGGAGTAGCCGTGAGACGACTGCGATCCGCCAGATGCAGCCAGAAGATAACGAAAAGGTGCGTGCACTGCTCAATGTCCTTGAGTGCAGGAGCAAACTCCAAAAAGACCTCGATCTCGCATAACTCAGAGGAGAGCCTTCCCTGACGGGGGATATCTTCCCGCCTGGCGTAGGGAGTATGGATTACTCCGATGGGACTAAGGATCATGGAACTTATTTCTTCTGCCAATATCATCATCGCCATTGCATTTAGTGATAATTACATATATTCAGTCAGATAAGGTAATACTATAATAGCATTTAAGTCTATCATTTAAGACTCTTTCGCATGAATTCCAGGAAAAATTGGCGAAATAATTATAAAAAAACTTGCTGCGGCCCATCCGCCGCAGTCTCTGTCTCATCCTCAAACGAAGATCATCTTGTTCAAGGCTATTGGGACTCCGCTTCCTACGCCGCCATAAGTGTAGTAGTAACTAACCTTGTCGTTGGACGCCCAGTAGGAATCCGTGTAGTAGAGGGGCAGGGCAGGAAGGTCCTGCGCTAGGAGCTCCTGGGCCCGATCTACCAGCTCCTTTCTATGAGCAGGGTCCATCTCATCTAGCTGCTCTTCCAAGAGGTCACATAGCTTCGTGTCCTCATTGTAGCGGGCGCTGTTGAAGCTCTTCTGATCCAGGACAACTTTATTTAGAATGGCCGGATCGCCGCCCAGACCACCGTGGCCGCTCAGAGCCAGATCGAACTGCCAGGCACCGACGAGGCTGTCCAGGGTCTTTGAGTCGACGCTGCGCAAATTTACCTTGAAGCCGGCAGCGTCAAGCTGCTTTACAATCAGCTCCCCCTGCCGCTCCGTGGTGGCTGTAACTAAGAGCTCGATCTCCTCGGGCTTGCTGACCTTGCTGTAATACTGGCTGCCTTCTTTCTTAGTGTATCCCAGCTCGTCTAAAAGCTGGCCGGCCTTTGCCGGATCGAAAGGATACTGCTCCTGGTCGGGATTGTACCACTGGTTATCGGAGGCATAAAGACCGGGGCTGCCTGCCAGGCCGTAGCCTCTAAGGCCTGTATCCACCAGGTCCTGCCGGTCTATGGCATAGTAAAGAGCCTGGCGGAACTTGGCATCAGAGAAAGGCGCTTTCATGTGATTGACCATGATCTTGGCCACCCAGTCATGAGAGGCCGCCACTGCAGCATAGCCTTCCTTTTTCAGATCCTTGACGGTCTCGCCCGGCACAGCCGCAGCATCCACATCACCCTTCTCTAAGGCGGCAGCGGACATCTCCAGGCTGATTTTCACGAACTTGATCTGCTTGACCTTGGGCGCACCCTGATAGTAGTTCTCATTGGCCTCGTAGAGGTAAGTGCCTTGCGTCTTGTCGTAATTGACCAACTTGAAGGGGCCTGTGCCCGTAAGAGCCGCCGCGTCCTTGAATCCGGCCGGATCGCTCACATCCTTGTAAACATGCTCGGGCATGATGGGCAAAGTGCCTGCCACCTGGTCTAAGAAAGGCGCATAATCCTTCATGAGGGTGATCTTGACAGTTTTATCATCTATGGCCTCAGCACTCTTTATAATACTGGAGTCGATCCACTGATAGGGATGGTCCTTGATGTACTGCACGGTGAACGCGACATCCTGAGCGCTGAAGGGCTGGCCGTCGTTCCAGGTCACGCCCTCGCGAAGATGGAAGAGGTAAGCATTCTCATCAGCAAGGTACTCCCAGCTTTCCGCCAGAGCAGGCACAAAGCCGCGGTCATCTTTCCAGATGAGGGTATCAAAGATCAGGCTCATGCGGATGTAGCCGGGGCCACGAGAGTAGTGGCCGTAGGGTGAGGGAAAGCCCCAGTCGCCTGTAGCATCAGCGATAGTGAGCACGTCTACTGTGTCAGCCGCGCTCACGGAGCCGCTGCAGAAGACGAGTAGCAGAAGGCCTGCGGCAGCAAACCCTAGCAGGGGGAGGCGGCTCATAAGAGGGGCCCCCGAGTACGGCAAATGTCAATAGTTCCTTTCATATTAATTTCTCCTATGTATGTTAGATTAAGACGCTTAATTTAAGAACTTTTCTCATATTAGTATGATAAATGGATTAATGACAATTTATTAACGCGTGTTAATTAGTAAATGTCTGGAGATTTGGAAATCAAGCATTTTCATGAAATCAAAAAGAGATTAGATTAAAAGGAAGGCCAGAGCTATTGAATTCCTTTTGCATGAAGTAGCATGGAGATCAGGATGGCAAGAATGGTAAATGATCCAAAGGGAAACGATGAATCCCGTTCCTTCATACGTAAATTACCTCTTTCAGGATATGCCCGCTTATTCTCGGCTTTAGGCCTGACTTTGTGACCAGATCCACTCGCTCTCCGACCTCGTCGCTCAAATAGTTCTGCAATCCCACATAACGAATGAGGCCGATCGGCTCCTCAAAATCGATGAGCAAATCCAGATCGCTTGTATCCTTCTGTTCGCCTCGCGCGAAAGAGCCAAAGATGCCGATCTCTTTGACCTTAAACCTTTGCCTGAGGATTGGCTTCTGGTCTCTAAGAATACTTTCGATCTCTTGAAGGGTTTTCATTTTCTCCTCTGATGTACAAAGCTCCGGATAGTAAATAAATATGATGTGAGACTTATATTCGGATTTGTCATAAAATATTAGGCAAAACCGGCCAAGAAGTCTTTTCTGCTCGCTGCCCTTGACGCCTTCCCCGGCTCGCCTCCCGTTCTCGTGCGCTGCCTTTGGGACGCCGAGCCGCTCGCCCCCGGGGCCCGCATGCGCCTGCCCGCGCTCGTACGCCCGCACGTGGGCGGCGTGCTCGGGTGGGCCGGTGACCATCGGGCCGGGGCTCGGTAGCTGATCGAATGGGGTAGCATTTCGAGCTAGCAGGCCGTTAGTTTGTGTCCTTCCGCTCATCTTCGGTAGCTTCGCAATTGCTCTCTCGCGGTTTCCAGTCTCTTGACGATCTCCAGCGCAAAGCCTCAGGGACCCTAATGCTATCTGATTCCTTGGCAGCCAAGCCCTTATGCATCAAAAAAACTAGGTCTGAAAAACTAAAAATAGGCAGGTTTTTAACCCTAAGCGACAAAATAATAATGGTGGTTCGATGCTTGTCAAAGCGATTTATGAAAACAGCGTTCTAAGGCCATTGGAAAGGTTAGATTTAAAGGATGGTGACCTGGTCGAGATTGAGGTGAAGAAGAATCCTGTCGACCAACTTTATGGCATCATAAAGATCCAGAACAAGCAATGGTTGGATGAGATTATTGAAAGCCCTGATTTGGAGCCTATTTGATGCCTTATCGTATCGAACCAGGTGCAATTGTTTTTATAGATGCAAATATTTTTCTTTATGCAGTGTCCGGTCATTGGAAGTTTGGCACTTCGTCTAAGTGCCTTCTTGATTCCATAAATGAAGGCGAATTTAAGGGTATTACTTCCATTCTTGTATGCAATGAAGTCTTTCACAGGTCTTTGATAGCGGAAATCGTGGAAAGAGAAAATATTAGTCCTCAATCTGTTTCTAAGTGCCTGAAGGAAGACCCTGAGTTAGTGAGGGATTCAACAAAAGCATGGTCTGCAATAGAGAAGATAAAACAGATCAATCACTTGACGATAGTTGGAATTGATGAAAGCATTTTTGAGTTGGCACTACGGTACTCCAAGAAATATGGACTCTTATCTAATGACGCTCTTCATCTGGCAACTATGAAACAGGAAGGTTTGAGCACATTGGCATCAAATGACCGAGATTTTAGTAGTGTGAAATGGCTCCAAATCTGGAGACCTTGATCGGCAGCCATCCTCATTTTAGCTCACGCTTGAACGCTAATGATTCCCTATTCACCGCCCTACCTGTCTCGTCTCGCCTCCCGTTCTCGTGCTCTGCCCTTCGGATTGCGGAGCCGCTCCCCCCAGGGCCCGCCTGCCCGCGCCAGTGCGCCCGCACGTGGGCCTTGCTCGCTTGGGTAGGCAGGAGGCCATAGGGCCAGACCACAGTGGTTTTTGCAGCTTCCTGAGTAAGAGGTCGATCTCGCCAAAATTAAATGCGTCTTGTTTTTGTTGACTTATCGCATAGCAGTAGTAGCGATCATATCTCATTGAATACTTCGATAAACTCTTCTCTGGAAATTCCTGCTTGCCTTAGGATTATCAATAGCGTGGAACCCTTAATCACTTCATGGTTCGGCATAGTCAGGGGCGTTTTGCTTCCATCGGGATTTATCCTATTCATGGAAATGTGGTTGCCTTCCCGGATTATCTCAAATCCCAGGGCCTCCAGGGCCTTTATCACCTTTCGCTTCGGCACGTCCCTGGGAAACCTCGTCACACAACCACTTCTGCAACAAAAGTCTCACTGATTTCGTTTGTTTCAAGGACTTCTCTTCCAAATGTATCTATATGGAACTGGATAGCAGATTTAACATCAGCAATTGCTTCCTCATAAGTATCGCCTTCACCTACTACTATCCCCTTGATGCCGATGGGATAGGCGACATAGCCATCGGGATGCTTTTCTATAATTATTTTTATCGGCTGCATCTATTAGCAAGAGGTTGTTCTTGAAAATAAATCTATGCCTGGAATTCTGTGAAGGTTGATCGTTGATTATGCTACTTCATCAGCTCAAGAAATTCTTCGGTAGTCAGGTCTGCATCTCTCAAAATGCTCTTTAGAATCTTAGGGTGAAGCTCTTTGCCGGAATGAAAAGGCACCGTGGCTCTTCGTCCTTCTGCGTTCTTATAGATCCTGTGGCTGCCGCTCTGGCGAGGCAGGAAGAAGCCCGCTTTCTCCAGCGCTCGGATCGCTTCAGATGCGCTCACCCTGGGAAGCTTATCCGTCATACGGCGACTTCCAGAGATGTCAGGCTGACTGATTCCGGCTGAGGAACTTCTTCACCGCTATCAAGTCGATCTTCTACATGGAGACGGATGGCATCCCTGATGTTTTCCAGGGTTTCTTCATAGGTATCGCCTTGTGAATAGCATCCCTGCAGCTCAGGAGAGAACGCAAAATAGCCGTCTTTGTCCTTCTCGATCACTACCGAGAAACGATAGACTCTGGACTTGGCGCTAACTAGCTCTTTGGATAGATTTGTCTCTGCGGCAGGATTCATGTGGCAGATTCTTCTCTTTAAAAGTAATTATCCTTTGCCGTTCTGCAATTTCTCATGGAGCTGTACTGGGCCAGTTCATCCTGGATGTCCGGCAACTCACACCAGCCCAGCCTCCTGGACTCGCCTCGCATTCTCGTGCGCTGCCTTTGGGACGCGGGGCCGCTCGCCCCCGGGGCCCGCCCGCCGCGCATGCGCCTGCCCGCGCCCGTGCGCTCGCACGTGGGCCTGGTGCGCCTGGTGGGCCGGTGCTCTCGGGGCGGGCCACGGCAGCCTGGTCGAATCCGGCAGCATTTCGATCTGTCAGGCTGTTGGTTTGTGTCATTCAGCTCATCCTCGATGCCACGGAACTGCTACCGCGCGGTCTCCTTCTGGCTCTCTACAATCTCCCGCGCCAGGATTGCCGGCTCGCCTCCAGGGTCTCATTTTTTTGAGCTGGAAGATATTCCTGGGCCGGCCTTATCCCGTCAAATCATTTTTCAGGTTTTGTCCAAATAGTTCATCCAATGTGCGGTTTTGAGATTTTATGGGAATTGCAGGTTGCCTGGGAGGGTAATATAAACCCACAATCAGCCAAGTAGGAAATTGAGAGAATGTTCCAACATAGAAGTAAAGGTCGCTGCCCACCATGGATTTATAGTATTTATCTTGCAGTTTCTCCCAAAGCAAATTCAAATCATCATACCGCATCCCCCAGCGCCTGTAGGATTCAAATAGCTCCCAATCCTCGCATTGAATGTTGTGCTCTTTTCCTTTCTGACATCCATTGCATCTAAATCTATATCCGAAGAGGTGAGGGATTTCTTCAATCTCTGGAATCTTTGTCCCGAAAAGGGATTGTTGAAATACTTTTGGATCTTGATATATCTGGAGATCTCCTTTTTTATAAAACTCAAGAACCTGTGCAGGCTTAATCAGACCTATCGATGTCCTATCTTCATCAAATTTGGCCTTAAGATCTTCAAGAGACGGTGCGACATGACTGAGCAGGAGCCTATTGCGCTCATTCCAGTCCACCCTTCCCCTGATTTTCCCCAAACTGAGGCTTCTGTCAACGATCTTCAAAGAGGCATTTCTGATGCGATAGCTCTCCTTCCTGCTCAGCTTTTCTTCTGCTCTCTTGCATTCAACTTCGATCCAATCATATTTTCTGAGTTTTTGCGGTCCGGAAAAAACATTGAAAGGCACCGGATAGAGTCTAATCCAGTCCCCTTCTTCTGTGAGGCCGATGGTGCATACGACCTGGCCGTATTTCTTGCTCTTTTCAGGGTAGGCGGTTACGGTCACCAGCACTCGTTTCTTTTCCCAGGTCATAGGTCGATTACCTCGACTCCGTTTTCCCTGAGTCGCTCTGCAATTACCCCTCGATGGCAGTACTTAACATCTTTCTCAAAGCACATCAAGGATACTTTTTTATTTTGGCTGATTGATTTAATTCTCTCCAGGCAGTCCAATTTCGTTTCAATTTCCTGTCTGTAGCCGGCAAATAAGGTTTGATAGTCCTCATAAGAATTGAGATTCTTCCGTGAGTCGCTGGGAATGCCAAGCTCTGGCATGTGAATATAATCTATGCCAATTTTCTCCAAGTAGCTTTTTAGTTTATTTCGCTGAAATCCAAATTTCATGCTGTAGGCATTTTTTCTTACGTCTGCAACTATGCCGATTTTATTTTTTATCAGCTCATAAAGGAATTTATCAATCGTCTTTCCCTCGTAGCCTATGGTTACAATGCCGGAGGAATTTCGATCGTATTCCATCCTTTTTTGGTATCGGCTGAAAATCGTGAACTCTGGATGCTCCTCATAGATATAATCCAGCAGCGCCTTATCATCGAGGGCGGAAAATCTCTCCGAGTTCATGCGAATTATGTTTTTTATCTTGAGATCGACTGAGGGAAGTTCAGTCTTTACTAAATGCACAGAATCGTCATCGATCGATACAAAACCATCTCTTTCTAAACGCGATAGATCATGATAAAGCTGAAAGGAGAACGGCCCGTACTTGTATGGGACAAAGTAATAAAGCGGTATTCTCTTTGAGACTAAGAACATGAGCTTGACGAGGCGAAGCTTTGACATTTTACTTTTATTATTATTTAAAATATAGATAATGCCCTTTTCTCCGCTTGTCAGCATATCATGTCTCCTCGTAGTGATACAATCAAACCCTTAAATATAAGTCTTTTTGCCGTGGCCGGGGCGAAAGTGAATGGGCGACTCTTGTGCGTTCTCATTTCATCTTTGTTGCCCTGGGGCCGCCGGGGGCCAGATCCGCCCTCCCGGCCCCTGCTCGTCTCGCATTCTCGTGCGCTGCCTTCGCACGCGGAGCCGCTCCAGGAATCATTTCTGCAAATAGAGCTTTTCTAAATATGCTAACTGGTTTTCCATTTTTGAACCTAGTGAATTTGGATAAAGTGCAAAATTGGCATATTATTTAAATAGTCAAATATAATTTCTTTTGCAGATTCAAATACAGTAGCTGTTAATCCGTGTTCCGCCCCTTCAAGCGCATTTAGCTATTTTATAATTTCCATCTTTATCGCGAAATCTAAAACCATCGGCCAACAAATCATGGTGATATTTAGCAAGAATTGGTAACACCTCATCTGTATTAGGATATACTGGAATTTCAAATAATTTTGCTAAAGCCAAATTAAATTTCATGTCTTCTCGGATTTCGTCTTCACTCTCATCTTCAAATATCGCATCTAAACTATGGCTAATTTGGATTTGTCCATTGCTTGCATCTATTGAAAATGTAATAAAGTGCAAAATTGGCATATTATTTAAATAGTCAAATATAATCTCTTTTGCAGATTCAAATACAGTAGCTGCTAATCCGTGTTCCGCCCCTTCAAGCGCCTTTTTATATTTATTATTATATTTAAAAAGAAGATTAGAAAATTTCTTGGTGTGAGGTTGCTCACTTGAATCCGATGAAGTAATAATTAATGGAAGATATTTCGGTTCTTTCCATAAATTTATCCTTTTATTTTCCATTTAAATTGCTCCATTAATACCCTAAATGACAGATGATCGCTTCAACTTCATCATATAGGCCTAACGCATCAAAATAGTTTTTGGCTAAGCTATTGTTCAATACCTCAAAGCCGAATTAGAGTTAATAGAAAAACGAGAGGTACATTATATAATAATATTTAAAAATAATTAAATCCGAGTGCAAGTTACCTCATCTTCTCCCTCACCGGCGCCAGTATCTCGTTCATGCACTCTGCGCAGGCCTTCTTGAGATCCATGGGATGCATGGCCCCGCTCACGTAGTCCGCCTCCAGCTTCTCGTAATTCTCGTAGTGCACATCCCCGCCGAACTTCTCCGGCCTCTTGATGGTCATGCCTGCCTCAATCCTGGGGAAGACGTGGTACTTGCATATGGCCAGCACGGGATTGTTCTCCACCACCTTGGCGGGACAAAAGGCGCTCTTGATCTTCTTCTCCACATCCTCAGCCGGCTCGTCCACAGCGATGTTGTTTCCCTTGGAGGAGGACATCTTCTCTCCATTCAGGCCGGCGATGAGAGGCGTGTGCATGCATACCGGGGCGGGCAGGCCCAGTCGGGGCAGCTCCTCACGAGCCAGCATGTGAATCTTCCTCTGATCAATGCCGCCCACTGCCAGGTCGATCTTCAGATCGGCGATGTCGATCGCTTGCATCAGCGGGTAGATCATCTGCGAGACCATGGGGTTTTCCGCATTTCTGCTGACCTCGTCCATGCTCCTCCGGGCGCGGTTGAGCGTGGTATTCCTGGCCATCTGCAGGATCTTGAGCATGTATTCCGGCTTGAGCTGATAGTCTGTGCCGTAAACGAACTCCGTCCTCTCCGGGTCAAGGCCGAGAGCCATGAAGCAGTCCCGGTTGTAGTCGGCGATCTTTCGCACCTCTTCTAAAGTGCCCTTCTCGTTGAGGAAGGCATGCAGATCGGCCAAAAGGACGACGACGTCAAAGCCCGCCTTCTGCAGGTCCAGGAGCTTGTTGGCCGTGAGCATGTGGCCCAGATGCACCTTGCCGCTCGTCTCGTAGCCCACGTAAGCGCGCGGCCTGCGGCTCTGCTCCAAAAGGCCCTTGAGTTCGTCTACCGTCACTATCTCTTCTGTATTTCTCATCACCAGCTCAAGCTTATCCAATGCACATTCACCACCCTCACAGAGGAATGGAGATGTATAATGCTTTTGGTTCGAGGGTGCCGGAAAAGTAAGCCCCCGTCGGTCCATCAGTGGAGTGCCGCAGGAAACACCAGGGCGAAAAAAGTGGGGTCGCGACACACACCTGGCCCGACTCAATTTCGGACATGATGCGAGCATTGCCCAAGCGCTCGTAAAATCAGTTTTCGACCGCAACTGGCGAGGTGCTCCGGCTTTGCGGGGCAGAGGACGGGCGAAAGTGCCAGGCCGGGGATCATGGCCGGCCAACGTAGCACAACCGCCCTGCAATTTTTGCGTCTTCCAACCTCGCCTGCGCCCTCAGGATTGCTGCGCCGCTTCAATCCCAGCTGCCTTGTTTCATGCTTTGCAAAACTACTGCCCCTGTTTCCGAGAGCCGAGTAGTATTTTGCATGCGTTATCGGTGATAGCATTTCGGCCAAGACCAAAGCTAAAAGGTCAGGCTTCTCAGAGACCCTTTCTTTGTCCTGCAGTTACTTCACTTTGTCGTAGAATCTAGTGTCGAAGATCTCTTCTTTGGTAAACTCCTTTTGTATATAGTTCATCTTAAACTGGAATTTAGCATATTCCATTGTAGAGTTTATCAGCAGATACGGATCGCTGATATAACGGCCATCCCAGCTTTTTATGGAGTACTCAGCCATCTTCACGTCCTGGCCGGTACGGTTGGAGTAGATCCTTGCCGCAACCTCCGGATTGGCATTGATATAATCCGTCGCATTGATCTGCGTTTTAACTATCTGAGCCACCAAATCCGGGTAGTCTCGAATGAGTCTGCCGCTGACAACGACCGCGCAACATCCGTGTCTGGGCCACATTTCCCCTGAGGCCAGCACCGATTTGCCGCTTCCTGCCATCTCAATAATGGCGGGCCCAGGATGAGGTAAGAAGACGGCATCCACTTTGCCCGTGGATATGGCCTCTACAGCATCACCCGGTCCCATGGGATAAATCTTAACCTCAGATAAGTTTACGCCCGCGTCCATTAGCCACTTCTTTAAGAGAATGTCCTGAGCCGTACCTGGTGGGAAGGTCGCAATGGAGAGTCCTCGCAAAGACCCAGGGCCGCTGTATTTCAGACCCGATCTGAAGACGAGGTTCGAACCGTTATCATTTACTGCCGCCACTATCTTTCCATCCAGCCCCTTGGACAAGGACAGTAGAAGCGGCGAAGTGCAAACATAGATCACGTCCAGATCGCCTGATTGCATGGCCTTTAACTCCGGGGTTCCCGAAGGAAATTCAAACTCTTTGATCTCCTTCACACCAAAGGGCAAAAGATCCTTCGCCCACCAGCCAAACTCCGATGCCACCATTTCTGCTACATGGTGTGTGGTCGTTTGGTAGCCGATGCGAAGTGTCGTTAGCTCTGGCGCCTTTTTCTCCGGAGATATGCAGCCCAGAGAAAAAAACATTACAAAAGCCAGTATCACAAAAATTACCAGCGCTCTCAATGCTATCACCTCATGAAACTAATACTATGGGTTGTCAATCTATATCAAATCTTTGTTATTTAGAAAGACGAATGAATTTATGTCTTCTTTTTTGCAAAAGTTGATAACTAGAACATTTTACAGGGCAGGAATTCAATGATAACCACTTTCTCTTCTTGAGTAACACAAGTCTGTATGAATCCCCCGCAAAGCGCAAATGTCCTTTCAAAGAATCTCATGGTCCCAGCATCAAGAGTATGATTTCCGAAATGGCCTGCCAAAGAAATGCGAACGGCGACCAGGCCGTCGTTATAAGAAGGCGTAATCACAATTCTCTGTGCACCCGCGCAGATTAGCCTTTCCAGGATATCTATTACGGCTTCAATGAAACGCTCTCTGTCCATTCGAATCTTAGGGAGACTCAAGTCCTCTTGAATCTGCAAGGATGTCTTATTAAAAATGTTAACAAAAGCAATTCTTGATCTAAGCGCCCCTACGTATTCGTTATAACTGCACGCTTCGAGAATCTCCTCTTCCCTGTAAGGTTTGTATCCTGCATATCTCAAAATCTCCTGCATTATTTCGTTTATGTCCACATCGGCAACATAAAAAGGCGGTCTAAAACCGCGATAGATAACCGAGTAATCGTTCAACATGCGCTTCGCTCTGTTCAGCAATGATTGATCCAAGACCGATGCAAGTTTCCTGCTCTCAAAAGCCATGTCGAGCCTTCCCACGATCTGTCCTGCTTTATGAACTAGGTCCCAATCAAGCTTTCTTCCGGCTCGAAGCTCACCAACAAATCTGTTGAAATCCAGGAAAAGCTCATCAATCTTTTTTGCATCCAGGAGCGACTGAAGGAAATCTGCCTCATTAGTCTCCTCCAGATAATAGAGGACCTGGGAAATGTAGGCCAGCCTCCCTATTAGTATGGTGAGAAGCCTCTCTAGCTCTCTTATAATATCTTGTGCATATTCCGATGTGTTCCTGACCCACAGAGGAGTAATCTCTTCAAGCCTGGTTAATGATAAGACATCTTGATACATCGATCCCAGAGAGCTATATGCCATATCGACATCTATAGCTCTACCATGGCCGCAGCAGCAGAGATGGATGTCTTTATGTTTCAGGATCCATAGAACCTTCTGGATTGAATGAAGGAAATCAGTTTGGCTCCAGCCGTACGCTCCAGCCATGCCAGGATTAGGCGCAAAGAAGAGATCACCTACGAATAGCAAGCGTCCCGCTCTGATGCAAATGCTGTCCGGACTATGTCCGGGAGTATGGTAAATCTCAAGCATGTCGTCTTTATTCAAAGATACAGTCTGATAATTGAGCACCGGGCCCAGAGGAAGCTTAAATGATTTTGTGAAGTAGGTCAATTTCGCAGTATCTGATTGAAGACTGCATTCTTTTCCATAGATTGTATCTGTTTTAGAGAGCAGCTTGATATCGACCGGCACTCTGGCCAGATCTCTTCCTAACAGCTTTGCCAGGGTCATCTTTGTGTCCTCTGTCTCCAGAGCAAGAGCCCCCTTTTCTTGCACGGCGAGCAGAATACTTCCGAGCTTGCCAAATTCAGCAATGCGTTTCAATTGAAAACAGTGATCCAGGTGAACATGGGTCAGATATATTATAATCTTCCTTGGATTCTCCTCAAACATAGCAGTTATTATTCTAAAAAGGCAATCCATCTGGTCATCAAGAGCGCCAGGATCTATCAGCGCAATCTGCTCTTTTCCTGCAAGAATATACGAATTGGATGACATGAGATCGATCTTGCGGATAAAAGGGAAAACTTCCACCCCACTCGTTCCCGGCACGAGCTGAAGAACATTGGTTTCCAACATAATTTACCGCTCTGCTCTGAAGGCCGTTGTTATTGATGAATAGCAAGCTTCATATTTAACAATTACTTTTAATTAGCAAAAAGGTGTCTATTACATAATGGATCTCAATTGGAAGATCTTATACCTGGATCAGGTCGATATTTGGATAGGTAGTCGCATCCAGCATAATCTTCAAGTGCAATTATCTGGGGAAGGAATGAAATTATGAATTTGCGGCGAAAGACTCTGGTTGTTGTGGGCTTCACCCTTATCTTCCTGATCATAATCTTGTACGCGACAACACAAATAGAACTGCATAATAGTTTTTCGAATATGGAGGTGCAGGACACTGAGACGAAAGTAACGAGAGTCCTTATCGCCATATCAAATGAGCTGGAAAGTCTAGGGAATCTGGCAAATTATTGGGCAGCCAGAAATGACACCTACGACTTCATGAAAACCGGAAATCCTTATTTTATAAATAATAATATCGCTAATGGCAGTCTTACAAATAATAGTCTAAATAATATGGAAATTAATTTAATATTATTCATGGATACTAATGGTCAAATCGTTTTCAGTAGATACCTGGCCTTCGACGGAAAGGGCGAAGATATTCCTCAAGATCTTATTGAACAGCTATCTAGGTATGGTTTTTGTCCAGGATGCTTCGATAAACAGAGGAAATTCTCCGGCATCATTTCTTTATCCAACAAGTCGATGCTGTTAGTTACCCAACCCATAACCAACAGCCAAAGACTTGGTCCATCTATGGGCAGGGTGGTATTGGGGCGCTATTTCACTGAGAACGAGGTCAAAAAGATCTCAGAGATCACTCAGTTGAATCTGACCATATATTCAATAAAAAATGAAATGCCTACCGATTTCAAACAGGTCGAACCCTTCTTGTCCGAAAACACGCCAATCTTCGTCAAATCGCTAAACACGGATACAGTCGCCGGATATACTCTATTGAGAAATATCTATGGCAATCCACTATTTATTCTCCGAGTAGATTCTCCAAGGGATATCTATAGACAGGACACTGAAAGTCTGCATACTTTTATAATTATATTCTCGATCGCCGGCTTTTTTTTCTTGATTCTGATGCTTGCATACCTGGACAGATCCGTTCTTTCCCGCCTTAGCGTTCTTATTGCCGGCATAATTCGTATTAGTAATAGTCGAGATATGTCATTTCGCTTTAAAGAGCAAGGAAAAGATGAATTGACCATCCTTGCCACTTCCATCAACAGTATGCTCTCCGCGGTGGAACAGGCTCAAAAAGAGCTTTTTAAAAGTGAAAAACGCTATAAAGCAGTTGTCGAAGAGCAGCCGGATTTGATCTGCAGAAATCTCATGGACGGCACCATTACCTTCGTCAATGTTGCATTTTGCACCTTTTTTTCCGAACATTTTGAGGAAATTATTGGCAATAGGATGGATCAATTGATCCTGGATGGGCATTTGAGATCGCCTGAAGAATTGAGGGGCAAATTGAGCGTCGATCACCCTACATTCACATATGAAAGCCAGTCCATCACACCGACTGGAACGCGCTGGCTCTTGTGGACCTCTCACGGCATATTTGACGATTCAAGTCATCTAATTGAGATCCAATCAGTAGGCAGGGATATCACAGATTTGAAAGTAGCGGAAGAAGCCCTTATACAGTCAAAGAGGAGGCTGGCGGACATCATCGACTTTCTGCCGGAGGCTCTCCTGGCTGTAGACCTTGACGGCAAAGTGATAGTCTGGAATAAGGCCATGGAGATTCTCACAGGAGTCAAGGCAGAGAAAATGCTGGGTAAGGGTAACTATGAGCATTCTCTGCCATTTTATAAGATCAGAAGGCCTATCCTCGTAGATATGGTGCTAATGCCGCATACTGAGTTTGAGAACGAGTATTTCAACATCCAGAGAGATGGCCCAAGTGTAATTGGTGAGACTTTCATACCTTCATTTGGCCATCCTGGTGGGTCTTACCTGCTGGGGAAGGCTACTGCCCTTTGGGATGCTTCCGGCAGAAGAGTCGGCGCGATAGAATCTATACGCGACATGACCGAACGCCGACGAATGGAGCAGACGCTCGAGCGGTCAAGGGTAGAGCTGCATATTGCAGGGGAAATTCAGAAAAGATTCATCCCCCAAAAGACTCCTATGATCTCTGACTTTGAGATTGCAGCGGTGAGCAAACCTGCGATGGAAGTAGGTGGAGACTTCTATGATTTCATTGCCCGACCGGAGGACAAGTATGGACTTGTGATTGCGGATGTAGCAGGAAAGGGCGTTCCTGCCGCCCTTTTCATGGCTCTTTCCAGGACGATCGTCCGAGCCAATGCCAGCCATCAATCAGATACATCAGAAGTTCTCAAAGCTTCCAACAATATGATCGTACAGGATGCAACCGCTGGCATGTTCGTAACTCTATTGTACGGGATCTTAGATGGAAAGGCTCGAAGCTTCACTTATGCCAACGCAGGCCACAGTCCACCATTGCTATTTAGATCAGAGACAGGTGGATTTGTTGAGGAACCGGCAACAGGCATCGTTTTAGGAGCGACAGCGAATTTAGAATACAAGGAGCGTACAATAAAAATCTCACCAGGAGACGTGGCAGTCTTCTACACGGATGGGGTGACTGAGGCAATGAATGACAAAGAGGAGCTATATGGACGATTTCGAATAACTGATGTCATCCGCGCATCGAGCAGGCTTTCGGCGGAGGGCATTTTGAGTAGCATCCTCGATGATATTTCGAATTTCAGCTACTGTCAAGAGCAAAATGACGATCTCACCTTGATTGTAATAAAAGCATGCGAGCATCGGGAAAAGCATTCAATGATTATGGTGGAGGCACGAGAAGAGGAGCTTCCCAAGGTAACAGCTTTTATTAATGAGGTTATGTCATTTGCCGGATTTGGCAAGAAAAAGATATCTGATATCGAGCTGGCTGTAGAGGAAGCAGTCATTAATATCATCCAGCACGGATATCGAGGTGTTGAGGGGACGATCCTCATTAAAAGTGATTTTTATGGTGACTGTTTGACGCTGACAATTGAGGATCAGGCCCCTCGCTTCGATCCTACTCAATTGGATATGCCAGATCTTTCGGCTGATTTGGAGGAGCGGCCAATTGGTGGATTGGGCATACATCTTATCAAGTCCTTGGTCGACGAAATAAAATACGAGTTTAGGGATGGGAAAAATGTATTAATCCTAAAGAAGATAATGAATAAAAGTGAATGTAATTGAGTAATATGGCCGTTCCCCCATAGAGAATGAGACAATTGTATAATCTAATCTCCAAAACAGGATGTGGAATCGGATGGAAATACGAGAAAGGAATTTGGGAGATGCTTATGTCATAGAGATCTCAGGGAGAATGGATACCATAAGCTCAAAGGATCTAGATGCCAGGCTAAATTGCGTGATAGGGCGCAATATTGCTAAAATTGTGATCGATCTGGAAGCGGTGGATTATATTAGCAGCGTGGGACTGAGAGTATTGCTGGCCTCATTGAAGAGGCAAAAAGAGAATCATAGATGCCTGGTACTGGCTGCTTTGCAGCCTTTTGTTAAGGACATCTTCCGGGTGACAGGTCTTGAAAAGATCTTCTCCATCTATTCATCACAACAAGATGCTATTGAAGGCAGGAATTTCAGGCGAGATTAGTTGTAGCGTGAGATTATGAGGATTGCCGAAGAAGATGTCGAAAATATCTATGTGATCTCAGTCTCGGGAAGAATTGATTCAAATACTTCAAAGGATTTGGAGGACGTCTTAATAAAAGCCATCGATAATAATTATATGATCGTCGTCGATCTAGCGGACGCCGAGTACATAAGCAGCTTGGGTTTGCGGGTTCTTTTGGCAAGCCTAAGAATGCTAAAGACAAAAAAAGGAGACATGAGATTGACATCGCTTCAGCCCGTTGTGCTGGAGATTTTCGAGATATCGGGCCTCTCAAAGATCTTCTCCATCCATTCGGATTTGAAAGATGCGATTGACGATTTGCGGCCAAATCATCGAATTTAGGTGGGAACGAAAGACTAACCTTTTGGGGCTATCGAGTAAAAATGAAATCGCGGAAAAAAACTCAAGTACGCAACGGATGATGAGATAAAGATGCATAGCCCTCAGGACCAGCCTTACTGCAGCCACGGCAAAGCAGTGAAACAAAAGAATTAAATTCAAAGGATGCTAAAAGAAACATGGCTTGCTGAAGAACCAAGCGGAAAAATTTAGGCGGTGGCTGATGAAATCCATAACTTTGATGGAGCTTGCCAGGCTCATCTTATGCATAGCTATATGCCAGTTAGCCGGAGTTATAGGCTCGGTTTTTACAGCCAGCTCTGTTACTACCTGGTATACGACCCTCGTCAAGCCCGGATTTACGCCACCAGGATCGGTCATCTCTGCGGTTTGGATTGCGCTCTTTGCCCTCATGGGCCTCTCTCTATTTTTGATCTGGCGGAAGGGGATAAGCGGCGCGGATAGCAAGATTGCATTAGGTGTATTTGCAGCCCAGCTTTTGGTCAATGTGCTCTGGTCCTACGCCTTCTTTGGCTTGCAGTCTCCTCTGGCAGGAGTCGTGGTGATTGTGGTCCTCTGGCTTCTCATACTGCAAAACATCATCCGGTTTTGGTCCATCAGCAAAGATGCGGCCCTGCTCCTCGTTCCTTACATCATCTGGGTGAGCTTTGCTGCTTTTCTCAATTACACCCTCTGGAGGCTCAATCCCTGAAATGATTGGACGGAATAAGAAGTGGCCTTTATTTTTCTCCGACCGATTCAAATATATGCATAGCACTCGATCTAAAAACGGTGCCAACAACTATGCGCAATAGAACTATGTTATTATTATCATCAGTCTTGATTGCACTTGCAGTGGTAGGCGTCCCTGCCATAGCCTCTCAGGATATCGCTTCTGGGGATTTTATTAAAGGCAATTCATCTTACAATAATTCATCGCTCTCTTTTATTGGCCAAAACAAAATTACCAGCGCTCCCGTGGACCTTTCCCTGGGAAGCGGCTACTATTCATCTCATCCTATTGCCATTGGCACAGGAATAGGCAGCCGAACAGAACTTGCCAATGCCAATTCAGCTACCTCCATGAGTCATGAGGTAGGCTTTGCCCAGGAAGTCTCAGGGAAGACGGAATATGCGGTTTCTTCCAGCAGCAGCCAGGGTGAATACGAGACCATCAACTCCGCCACAACTCATATGCAGATCGATGAAACCGTTACGAGCGGCAGGGTCCATATCGGGGTGCTTTCGGGCAGCGATAGCTCTGCAGGCAAGAGCGGTAATAGCGGAACAGATCCTATGACTAGTGCCTGGAAAAATCCGGCCATAGAGATCGAAGAGGAATACATTGGCACATATCATATATCCAAAAATTTTGCTATTAACAGTAGCTACTTTAAAACGAGGGCTTCTGATGGCTGGCTGAGCTGTTGTGGCGAAAGTTTTGCTATATATCCCTCAGAGCCGGTGTTGATAAGTGCGGATGATGTCTTCAATTGCAAAAGTTGCAGACCTCGTTAAGATCTCGTTAAATAGATATGTCATGAGCGACTAATATTGCAGAATTGCAGAGAGTTTCTGATTTCTGGGCAGAAGCAAGCGGCCGTAGGGCTGGAAAATTGGAGTTATGAAATTATGAAGACATATCCTTATCCCGCTGGCAAGAGCGCGGTGAAGTGGGTTTCCACTGATTGGCTTAATGATCACATCAGCGATGAAAACCTCATGATCCTTGACGTACAGCCCAATGTGCATGACTACATCATGGGCCATCTTCCTGGTGCCATATACCTTAACGAAGGCCTCCTTCGATCGACGCGTAACGGGCTGCCGGCCGTTTTTGTTCCGCCTGAGGTCTTGCAGCCGATCTTGCGTCAGATAGGTCTGCAGCCGAATAGGCCCGTGGTAATATATTCCGCTTCCGGGCGGTACAGCAAATGCGCAGCGGGCCTCGGAGACGGTCTGGAGCAGACCATGATGGCCTATTCCCTGGTACGCTTTGGCCACAATAATGTCTATATTCTGGATGGCGGCCTGGAGAAATGGAAGGAAGAAGGCCGGGAGCTTACCAAACTATTTCCTTCTTGGAAAGCGTCAGACTTTGAAATCTCCGTGAGAAAAGAGTATTTCATAGAGCACGAGGAATTAAAGAAGATCAAGGACCACGAGGATGTAATCCTCCTTGACGCTCGCCCCTTCGAGTCCTACAAAGAAGGAGGGCTGTGGCTCAAGAATGGACACATCCCGGGAGCCAACAGTTTTCCCTGGCGAACACTTATGACCAAGGACAATGCCAGGCTCATGAAAAGCGATGAAGAGCTACAGCAACTGGTTGGCAAATTCAATATAACACCCGATAAGACCCTGATCATCTATTGCGGCACGGGACGCGAGGCTACCAACGAATTCCTCTTCTTCAAGTTCTACCTGGGACATGTTAAGGTCAGGATCTATGAGGGCTCCTTTACAGAATGGTCATCTCATGCTGATAACCCAACGGTTACCGGAGAGAATCCTCGCTGATAATCGAGGTGTAATATATCATGCTCTTAGAAAGAATTGTCTCTGCAGGCCTTGCTCATTACTCCTATCTAGTAGGCGACAGAACCCGGGCCCTGGTAATCGATCCTAGAAGAGACGTTGATGTCTATATAAAAATGGCCACCGAAGCGGGGATGAGGATAGCTCATGTCCTGGAGACACACAGGAATGAGGATTATTTTGTGGGATCGATGGAGTTGGCTGGCCGTACGGGAGCGGAGGTCTGGCATGCCGACGGTCAATGGGAATACCAATATGGACAGCCTGTCACTGCCGGCCAGAAATGGAAGGTGGGCCGCCTGGAGGTCGAGGCCCTCGCCACGCCCGGCCACACACCAGGAAGCATGAGCTACCTGCTGCGCGATCCTGCCGGCGTTCCCTGGATGCTCTTTAGTGGGGACGCTCTCTTTGCCGGAGACGTGGGCCGAATCGATCTGCTGGGAAAAGAGTTGGCCGCGGAAATGGCCGGCCTGCTTTACGAGAGCCTCTTTGCAAAGCTGCTGCCACTGGGCGATGAGGTCATACTCTGCCCGGCGCACGGGTCAGGCTCGGTTTGCGGCGAGCTAATTGCCGAGCGCCTCTGGACTACCCTTGGTCTCGAGAAAAAGCACAATGCAAGGCTGCAGGCAAAGAGCAAAGAGCAATTCGTGGCCTCAATATTAAAGAGCCAGCCGGATAGGCCCCCCTACTTCAGCCGCATGGAAAAGGTGAATCTGGAGGGCAGACCGATTCTGGGAGCCCTGCCTTCTCCCAGGCCCCTTGATGCCAAGGACTTTTTTGCCCTTTCCGAGAAACAGAATGCTCAGATCCTGGATACTCGCCAGGAGCTGGCCTTCGGTGCTGCTCACGTTCCCGGCTCCCAATCCATCTGGCTGGAGGGTTTAGCCAGCTTTGCCGGCTGGTTTCTCAGCTATGACCGGCCCATTCTTCTCGTTGGCGAAGGCAATTCCGTCGAGAATGTAGCTGCCATTCTCCTGCGCCAGGGGTACGATGACATCGCCGGGTTTTTGGCGGGAGGCATGCTGAGCTGGCATATGTCCGGCCTGCAGTCGGCTGCCATCAGAACACTTACGGTGCAAGAGCTCTGCCGCCTGCTGGATGAGGGTGAGCCTATCTGGATTTTGGATGTCAGATCCGAGAGTGAGCTGGAAAGAGATGGCAGAATCGAGGGTGCGCAGCATATCCATATCACTGCCATTGCCAAGAGTTTGGATGAGGTGCCAAAAGACCGGGAAGTGTACATCTTCTGCGGCAGTGGCATGCGGTCCATGGTAGCGGCAAGCTTTCTAAAGGCGAGGGGCTGGAAGAGCTTGGCCGTCATTTTAGGAGGCATGGCCGGCTGGAGATCGAGGACGTGTCCAATAAAAAAATAGTGGGCAGATTCAAGCCGCGTTGTTCATCTCAATCCCTCTCTTTTTTTTGCACCGTTTGTCCCATCCTATCTTTCTCTTTCGCCAGGTGCCAAATTGAAGACGATGGTCTTGAGGTTGGTCATCTCCTCGATGCTTTAGCCTATGCACTCTCGCCCCAGCCCGGATTGTTTTATTCCTCCGAATGGGAAATAGCCCACGCCATGGGATGGATAGTCGTTGATGGTGACCTCGCCGCATTCCAGGGCCCTGGCCACGCGCCACATGCGGGAGAAGTCCCTGGTAAAGACGCACGACTCCAGGCCGAAATTGGATTGGCGGGCAAAATTCAGAGCCTCTTGCTCGTCCTTGCAGCGGATAATGCTGATCACGGGCCCAAAGTATGTACCCTGGAATTTGCCGCCCCTCAATAGCTGGGCACCCTTGGAAACGGCATCCGTGACCAGGTCATTTATGCCGGCTGCAGCCCGAGGGCTAATGACCGGGCCGATGGTGACCGACGGGTCCCTGGGATCGCCCAGTTTCCATCCGTCAACCTCGGAAACGATATTGCGGCTCAAGGTTTCAGCTATAGGTTCCGTAGCCAGGATGGCGCTCACGGCATCGCACCTCTGCCCGGCAGTTCATTGATGCTCCTTTTCTCTTTGGCCGCTTTCGTGGCTAAAATTACATCGCTCGCTGTTGCCATCTGGGCCTTTGCCACGATGCTGCCGTCGATGGGAGTATGAACGTCCAGCAGCTCTCCTCTATCGCTGCTTCGCCAGTTACCGTCGATAAGCATCTTAAAGACGGCAATTCCATTTTGTGTGTCATAAATTCCGTCAAAGGCGGAGCTTAACTGCAGGTCTAGGTCTAAATAACCGTTTGCCATTTGTATCAAATCCTGAACTCAAAAATCAAAAAAATTGGATCGAGAGAATAAATTCCTCGATCCCGAAAAAAGAATGAATCTATCTATTGCTTTACATGCTCAGCCTTATGGGAACAAGCACCTGGTCTATGACGTAGACAATGCCGTTAGCATACCTCTCGGACTTCAAGACATCGGCCCCGCCTACCAGGCCCATGTTTAGATCGACTGCCAGGGAGTCTCCCATCATTGTCTTGGCTGAATTGGTGTCGGTCTTGTTGAGCAGGTCCTTGGCATCAACGATATGGTAGGACAGAAGATTCATCATGCCTGCATCTTTCTTGCTGATGGCATCCAGGTTTGCTTTGGCTTTATCAAACGCGGCATCGCTTGGGGCGAATACCGTAAAGGGCCCACCTGCCAGACTCTCAAATCCCATCAGGCCCTGGCCGTTGAGCGTCTCCACCAGCCCAGCGGACTTTATGGCGGCTGCGAACTTCTTTGCACCCAGATCATTGGCCGCTTCGGCCACACCCAGGCTGGAAGCAGTCTTTGGCAGCAGCACTTTGTCAATCACAAAGACGGTGCCGCTGTCGTAGCTCTTGGACGCTGTGACATTGGCTCCATTTACTTTCAGGCCTTCGGTATTATCGATTGTCAAATTCTCTCCCTGCAGTGTTTTTGCTGAGGAGAGCTCGGAGATGTTTTCAAAGCTGCCGTCGTTCCAGACAATGTGATAGCTGAGTATTCTCTTCAGCTCGGTAGCGTTCTCCTTGATGGCGTTCATGTCTGCATCAGCAACTGCTGCAAAGGCCTCATCGCTGGGCGCGAAGATAACGAAGGATCCGGTGGTGAATGTGAGAACTCCCTGGTTATTCAGAGTATTCGCCAGGCCGGTGCCTTCTACCGCTGCGGAGAATTCATTTAGGCTCAGATTGGCAGTCGCATCCATCACTCCCATCGTTGACGTCCCGTTATCCTGGGCGAAGCTGCAGCCCGTGCATAGCGCAGCTGCTATGAACAAAAAGCATAGCAAAATTCCATTTTTTACAAACATCACTTTAACCTCCACTCAATCATTAATGAAGTTATGGACGGGATAAAAGATAAATTTATTGGCAGCATGAAGGCATATAGTTGGCAGTCTGGCTCAAGCGCTACTCAGAGGCACTACAGGAGACTCCGCAGCAGAATTTCTCGCAGGTTATGGATTTGATATTATGAATGTCGGTAGCCAGGCGCGAACAGAAGTGGCCCCATTGAGACTCTAAGATCAGGTCATGGGCAAGGCCGAAATATTGAATACCGATCGAGTGTGTATGACCAGCGTGAAATCGAGCCTCATCTTCCCCGTCGTTCTGCTAGTCATGCTTTCGCTTGCTTTTCCAGCTTCTGCCCACGTGCCCCTCATGGCTGGAGGAAATGAGAACATCTCTTCGGCCATGCACATCACCGATCCGGGCAAATCCTGGGCGGTTTACGGCTCTCTTGAAAAGGATGTCGTGCATTACTACAGCTTCGACCTGGAGGAAGGCGAGCGAATTTATCTTTCCCTTTTCAAGTCATCCGATGTAAAAGAAAGGGATTTTCTTCCCGCCCTTGTGCTCCTGGGTCCGGGATTAGAGACGGGCAGCCTGCCACCGGGGCAATTGGCCCTGCCTCGGGAAGCTTCAAACCTGAAAATCCTGACTGCGGAAGGCAAGAGCGCTGCCAATGCCGTCTACGAGCCCTTCGGGCCCAGCAGCTTCATAGAATTGGCAGAGATAAACATATCCGCACCAAAATCGGACCGCTACTATGCAGCGGTTTATAGCAATGTTAATAGTACTAGCAACAGCACAAATGGCCAGAATAGCACTCTAGGGCACTACGGCCTGGCGGCGGGCTATCGGGAGGAGTTCAGTTTTTCGGAGAGGATTACCACGCCTCTGCGCCTCATATCCGTTTACCTCTGGGAGGGCCAGAGCCTGGGGCTTATACTCATTCCCTATCTGGTAGCCGAGATTGTCGCTCTCCTATTCTTCTGGCGCGGCTCTCGTCACACCTCATTTTGCCTGGCTGGATTGTTGGCCGGATTTCTCTTCCTGGCCACCAGTGCCTCCGTCTTCACGCAGATGGTCTTCAATCTCACTCGAGCTTCATTTGGGCAGGAGGTGTACATCACAGTGGCTATTGCTCTTTTCAATGCTCTCTTGGGTGTAGCAGCCATTCGTCTGGCCAGAGGAGAGGCGGGAATACTGCAAAGAGTCCTTCTGGCTGTCCTGGGTACCCTCGCTCTGCTGGCGGGCTCAGGGATGATCATGGGTCCTATTATGGCAATAGCGGCAGGCTTCCTGCCTTCGAAAAGTGGAAACATTTTCAGCAGATCCGTTTCGATAGCTCAACCGAAAAATTGATGGAAGATGCAAAAAATCCTAAAGCAATTATGCAAAATTTTTAAATAGATTTTAGAATATGATACGTAGGGGTAAGATAATGTTCCAAAATAAGGCTGTGTCATTGCAGATTTTGCTGGCTTTTATAGACATGGAAATTCCGCTCTATTCCCCGACCTTGCCATCCCGCTCGGGTTAGCAATAGCATCAAAATAGTATTATAAAAAAATATAAAATCAATTTATGTTTTTATCCGGTAAAGCTTATCAATTGCCACCGACGCATTTTCTCCATCCGCGAGATATATCAGCTCCATCTCGTCGTCGGAAATGATCGTCCCCAGGGCATAGCCCTTATCAAACTCGGCGATATAGAGAGTTTTATTATCTAAACCAATAGCTCCGGCAAAACCTTCCCCAATCTCGGTCTCGTTCTCGTTCTCCAGCTTGATTGTTACATTTCCAGCGAAGATACGGTCATCCTGCTCTAAGAAAGCAAAAATGAGGCTTCCGTTTTCCATCGAATTAGAGTAACCTTTTCCTTCATCATAGGCACTCCACGAGCCAGTCCAAATCCCAAGCAGGTCTGGAACTTCCGCCGCGCTGATCCCCGTGGCCAAAAAGACCAGGACCAATAATGCTAAACACCAAATCGGTTTCATACACGTTTATCCGTCCATCTATCTATTATAAATTTTGCCTAACGTAGATGACGGCTCCTCCCACCCCAGCTCGCCTGGATATCTGCCGCGCTGCGTCCTCGCCCCGCGCAGACTGTCGCCGCTCCCGCAGTCGGACCCGGATGTCCGCCAGCTCCACTCCACGCCAGCAGGCCGCCCGCGCCCAGGCTTTCCGGCTCTGCAACCGGATGCACTTGACGGTAGTGTATTTGGTGAAGGCTAATGTCTTAAAGCAGGGATAATACTATATAATTTAGTTCACTTTCTATTAAGACAATGCGCCTGAGCGAGAACGAAGTCCACGCCCTGATCCTCATCACCCGCTCCCAGGGGCCAGTGCATCCCAGTGGCCTCCAGAAGGAGCTGGGCCTCTTAAAAGGTTCCATCTCCCGCATCATCACCAGCCTGCAAGATATTGGCCTGGTGGAGCGGGCGGGTGGCGAGATACTGCTGGCCCCCACGTCCCCAGCGGAGGCCTTCAAGCGCCTCTACTACTCACATCGCGCCTCTCCCCTGCAGGAGATCCTCTCCGGCCGGAGAGTGGAGTTCCTCTCCCGGCTGGACAGTCAGCCCAAGAGCCTGGAAACCTTGGCCGGAGTGACTGGCATCTCCAGCGATACCGTCTACTACTATCTGCAGGGCTTCTTGCGCCTGGGCATCGTCAGCCACTCCATGCAGGGCAAAGCCTACCTCTATTCTTTCAACTACATCATCTGGCCGAAGCTGAAGGATTTCGTAACCGCTCTGCTGGAATTCCAGGTCCTGCGCCTCGTGCCCCGTGAGGCCCTGCTCATCAAGAGCTACGAGACCAGCGTGCTCTTCAAGAGCCTGAGGCCGCAGGATGCCACATTCACCTCCTTTTCCGCCTACGAGGATTACGGGATCGAGCTGGGTCTGAGGGATTACTACTACACCCTGCCCAGGAGGGAGCTGTCCATCCAGGAGGTCTTCATCCACTCCCTGGACTCGGCATGGGAGTTCTCCCAGAAGCTTTTTTGCGTGCTGTTCTATCTGAAGAACAGGGATAAATTAGAGGCTATCGATCATCCCATGATGAAGGATCTGAAAGCAGTGCTGCAGGGCGAGAGTATCAAAGGCTATCCAACCCTGGAAGACATCGAGGACAGGACGGATCTCTATGATATCAAACAGGAGATTAACGAGCTGTCAAGCGGCTGGCAGTGAAGGGCGGGCGCAATCTGGACGTCTTCGCAGAGCGGATCTCTTACGACTTCGACCTCTCCGAGGCCATATGGCAGAGGGCTACAAGAATCAGGTCCTTCGGCAGCCTGGTGATCAGGGATGCCTCCCTGGAGGACATCTTCATCATGAAGCTGATCGCCAACCGGCCGGGAGACGCTCCGGACTGCTCCAATCTGGTCATTGCAGGCCTGGACTTCGATGCAGTCTATCGGGAGATAGAGGCGCAGTACCGCAAGGCAGGCGAGGCGGAACTGAAGATCTGGATCAACTACATTGAGGAAGGCGTAGCCCGGCTGCAGGATAACGACTTGACCATTCCCATAGGCGACAAAATATCCCTTTTGGCGTCTGAGTACCACGAAAAATTATGAAAGGATCCCGCCCGCCTAATTTGGTGGATCGGTCTTCCAGTAGGCATTATACCAGAACCGCTGGCCCTCTTCTCTCCGCCTGCGCTCCAGAGCCACCAGGCCCATCAGGTTCTATCAAAGCTCTAGTGTGAGTACGAGCCTCATCTCAGTGCCCTCATTGGGAATAGTGGTCCAATAGCAGCCTTTCTTTATCGTCTCCCCGTGAGATTGGTCTAAGAACTCATAAGTTCCGTAACCTGTTCTCTCAATGCCCAACCTATTAAATAGTTTCAAAAGTTCTGGATAATCCAGATACATGGAAGAGCTTTTATTGAGCAATACCTGGGTGGGATCCGTTTCGTACAGGATCGTTCCATCATCTGCCTTGCTCACCCATATCTTGGAGTTTCCAGAAGAAGGCTGAAACGGAGCAAGGATCCTTCCGAAAAACTGGCTGTTATTAAACATTAAGCTTACTGTTCCCATAAATGTTCCATTCTTGTCGAAGACGGGCATCTCTGAATCGATTGCATACAATCCTTCGACTGCCTTTATGAAATGGAAACCGGAATACAGCTTGGTATTGATTGTGTCATTCACATGCTTCTGTCGTTTCAAGTTTGTTCCCTTCACGCTTTCAAACGACATGGGCTCGACCTCACGCACTGTGCCGTTGGCATCAATCGTGATGCAATCGATTACAGCAGTATCCAACATCGTGAGGTTTGACAGAACTGCCCGGGCAGCAGGCCCATCAATGCCTGATTCTGAGAGGACGAGGCTGGCATCGGCAAGAGCAGTTTCGATTTTGGAAAGATTGGAGTTCACAGCATCAGAGGCAGAGAGCAGCCTCCACAAAGGCTCTCCGCTTGTCGTCTGCGGCCCAAAGTTAGCCCCCTCCGATGCACATGCTATGCAGGTCGTCCCCAATATGATCATGAGGATTAATATGAATCCCATTTGTTTCATAAATCTTTGTCAGTCCATGCATATATTATAAATTTTTTCATAAGGCATATGGCGCTCTGGTCCTCCACTTATCCGGATGTCCGTCTGCTCTCACCGGGCCCTTCTGCCGGCCAAGCCCACAGCTCCATCTATCTTTTTTTAGGTGCTTTTGTTACTCATATCGTATGAAGTGGTACGCTCTCGTTTCAAGCAGTGTCCTAGAATGCCGATACGGTATTCAAGTTGTAGGGCTCTCCTCTCATTTTGCCTAATCGATATAGGGGATAATGTCCTCCCTGCGTTTTATATGCAAAAAAATATCTTGGATTGATAAAAGTGAGGTCCCAGCTATCATATCCTCCCGAAATCTCGCAGTGGATAGTTTTACAACCTACCTCCTTCCAGGTACCAACCCAAGCATTTTGAACTTCAACAGTTCCTGCGTTGGCATTTGCATCGTAGGATTGAAAGCGCCAGGGAAGAGGACCAAATTCACCTACGGTCACCCCATTAATTTCCGCAACGTCCCAATATGATATTTCCTTAAGATAATCAATAGCAAGCGCTGTTGTTGTTAAGGCACTTGCTATCAGTATCAAACTAGCGAGCAAAAATTTCAGCCTCATGGTGACCCTCAGATAAGACTAGAATTACTATAATTTATGTTTAACCATTTTAAATACAGTTGTGCTCTGCATTGGATTGGCAGGCGATGACATTCAAGCTAGTAAGGCTCGTCTACCGCTTTGCCTAATCTATATAGGGGATAATATGCATCCTCCTTTTTATATGCAATAAAATATTTTGGATTAACAAAAGTGATGTACCAGCTGTCGGCCCCTCCCTCGGTCTTCTCGCAGTAGATAGTATTGCACTCCACTTCTACCCAGGTGCCTGACCAAGGGCGACTTTCTAGAGATCCATGACCACCCGACACAATTCCTGCGTTTGCATTTGCATCATTGGATTTGAACACCCAGGAATTGACCCAGTCAAATGAAACAAAAGGTCCACCCGTTGATCTCTCAAATGACTCCACTGTTACCCCTTTAATTTCCGCGATACTCCATTGCGTTGTGCCCCTAAGATAATCAATGGCAAAGGTTGTTGTTATCAATGCAAATGCTGCCAGCATCAAGCCAGCCATCTTAAATATCAGCCCCATGGGGATCCTCAACCAGTATATTCTCAGAAACCTATAATTATGTCCAACTATTTAAGATTGTGTGGTGCCCATCTTTCTTATATGAACTTCTTATAGGCTCATATTCTAGTGGCACATAAGACCTGTGCCGGGCCCCGGCTCTCAGCTCATCCCTCCCTACTTTGCCAGCTCGGATATATTACCAGAACGAAAAAGGTAAAATGCGAGGGCGATTTTAGGGGATGGCATTGAAGGACTTGACGCAGCTGC
Source organism: Methanotrichaceae archaeon (assembly GCA_963748825.1). Classification (GTDB taxonomy): domain Archaea; phylum Halobacteriota; class Methanosarcinia; order Methanotrichales; family Methanotrichaceae; genus Methanothrix. The sequence goes on along the minus strand of CAVVKN010000006.1, from coordinate 147,984 downwards.
AAGACCAATGACGGAGCAAAATCGCAAGTACGTAACCAAGGAGATCGGCAAACTTCTTTCCGAGATCTGGCGGATCAAGGGGCTGGCAGAACAGGAATACGGGCCGCAGCACCCGATCACCAAGAAGCTCGCCGGCATGCATGCGGATGCCCAGGCCTTGTTGCAAGAGCACTCATAGGACAAAATTGCGACCTGATCCCGAATGCCACCGCTTCATCGCCTTGGCCTTCTGCCTGGTCAGCTTCAGCATCCATCTTCCCAATGCTTTCGATAGCCATCCAATAATGATAGGACTGGTTGCCCATCTTTGTGGTCTTGACCTACTCCATCCCTCTATTTAATGCAAATTATATATTATATTATTAAAAATTTCAGGTAAGTTATAAATACTTTAATCATGTTAAATCAAATACTCGGAAGTAACGGCTTCGAATACAAGCTGTATTTCTGGGAGGTGTATTTCGTGAATTTTAAAGAGATATCTATCGGAGAGTCGATAACCGATAGTCTTTCTAAAAAAGAAGAAAAAGGCTATATGGTAACTGTCGATGCCAACCGCAAGCTGACCATCAACCTGCGCGGACCGGCAGATCAGGACTTCGATCTCTATGTGAAGTACAACGACCAGGTATCTCGGTCGAATTGGGACTTCAAGAAAATAACACTCCTTGCAGATGAGACCATCGTCATCGGCCCTACCAACGCAGGCACTTACTATATCCTGGTTTATGCCTACAAGGGCTCCGGCCAGTTCAACCTTTCCACCGAAGTGCCTCTGGAAGATGTAGAGATCACATACGGCCAACAGATCAGAGGAAGCCTGCCTGCCAGCAAAGAAGCGCTATACTATTATATAAAATCTGAAGAAGGCCAGAAGATAGTACTGGACCTGAACGGACCGTTGGATACGGATTTCGATCTTTACGTTCGCTACAATGAGCGGCCTACTAACTTCAAGTACGACTACAGGAGCTACAGCGGCAGCTCCAAGGAGAATATAGTCATAGACGTGGCCAAGAAAGGACGTTATTACATACTGGTGCACTCTTTCAAGGGTAGCGGCGACTTCACTTTATCGGCATCTTCCGGAGTGGAGCTGAAAGCAAGCGAGCTGATAATAACCAGCAAGGATAAGCTCAAGAATAAATACGGACAGAGCGGATTCAGCCAGATAGAGGCCAAGATGGCGGAATACATGCAGGCCCTGGATGGAAAGGGGATATCAGCAAAACTGGTCTACGTTGATGATGCCTCCTCTCTATTTCCCTATGGCTTAAGCTCGGTCAATTCTGACAGCCCAGCGAAGATAAAGGAGCTAATAGACAATCTGGACAAGAAGCTCAACCCCCGATACTTCCTGATCTTGGGCGGCCATTCCATCATCCCATTCCACAGCCTCCCCAACCCTGCTGGCGGCGACGGCGACACCATGGTCTACTCCGACAATCCCTATGCATCCGGGGACAGCGACTACCTGATACCTCAAAGGGCTCTGGGCAGATTGCCCGATGCCGCCAGCAATGAGCTCTCATTCTTCATCTCCGTGCTGGAGGCCGCTACATCCAGGGTCAGAAATGCCAAGAAATATTCCTTCGGCCTGTCGGCCATCGTGTGGAACGAAGCCTCTCAAGCCGTGTTTGTCCCTATAAAGAACGTGGAAGAGCTAAAAAGCTCTCCGCCTATAAAACATGGAGACGTGTTTTTAGAATGGCTGAACAAGAAAGGCTACTTCTACTTCAATCTGCACGGCGGAGAGGACTCTGCCAACTGGTACGGCCAGGAGGGGAACTCTTACCCGGTGGCCTTCACCCCGGAAAACATCAGGGAAGCGGACGTGGAGAATGCCGTGGTCTGCTGTGAGGCCTGCTATGGGGCAAACATCGTGGACAAAGAGGTGAACGATGCTATATCCCTGAAGTTCCTGGATCGAAAAGCGGCCTGTTTCATAGGCTCGACGAAAATAGCCTATGGGCCTTCCGAACCACCCAGCACTGAGGCTGACCTGCTGGTGCTGAAATTCTATGAGCGCATCAAGGAAGGCTTGACCTTCGGAGAGGCGTTCCTGAAGGCAAAGCAGGACTTTGCCAGGGAGTCCATTGCTGCCAGAAACAGGTTAGACCGAACCGAGGAGAAGACCTTGATCGAATTTGTGATGTTTGCAGATCCGTCATCGAAGATGGAGGAAGAATAATGGCCCTTACAAATGAAGAGTTGAAGAAATTGGTCAAAGAATACATGAAAGAAGACTCTCCGGAGCTGGCGGATGAGGAGCCTGTCATTAGCGAGGAAGTCTACGATATACCGGAAGGTGTACAGAGAAAGCTAGGGCTGACCCTTCCTAAAAGCATCAAGAAAGTTAAAGTACTGACCTACAGAAAGATGGTAACTGCTGAAGATGGGGCCAAGATTCCCATAGTGACCAGAGTCACGGTGGACGAGTGCGGCAACATAATCAAATCCACCGGCAATTGATTCAGTCTCCGCCGTGACCTGCCCAAAACAAAAAAATGGTAGAGGAGTCAATGGACTCCTCTACGCTATTTTATAATTTTTCTTCATCGGACTCCGATCTTTAAAGAGATCGGCAAGCTTCTTTCCGAGATCTGGCGGATCAAGGGGCTGGCGGAGCTAGGAATACGGCCCGCAGCACCCGATCACAAAGAAGCTGAACAGCATGCATGCAGATGCCCAGGGGCTGCTGCAGGAGAAAACCGGGAAGCTACAGCGATAGATATGCCAGCGTCTTATCGCCTGAGGACTATCAAGCATATTCATCAATCGCCTCCAGCACCCCCTTCGCTGCTGAGCATTCTCCACCCTTAGCCCGCGCAGCCTTTTGCCTCTCCCGCAACCGGGCCCGTATGTCCACCTGCTCACCCCCTGGCCTGCAGCCAAAGCAACTATGCACGATGCTAGCAGTCTCTTTGATGAAATGTCGTCCCCACTCGTGTAGAGAGGCCTGCGTGAGGACGCGCGCAGGGGCTAGTTTTCTGCAATAATTCGATTTATTAAATATTAATATTATATATCTTGCCCCATTCATCATTATCCATCTCTTGCCCTCTGGAAAAGTTAATCTCATCTGCCATCCCAATCACCGCCGTGAAGTGCGATGTTCTGGTAGTGGGCGCTTCGCCCGCCGGCCTGATGGCTGCAATCTCTGCCGCAAAAGGCGGAGCTGGTGTAATATTATTGGACAGGGATCTGGCCGGCCTGGATCATGCCGCAAATACCCTCTTTGAGGGAATGGCCGCCGCCTCAGGGATCAAGGTAGAGGACTGCTACCTGAAGAAAGAGCTGGAAGGCATGCGCATTCTCTCCCCTTCCGGCCAGGGGGTCTCCATTCCCGCCAAAGGCTATTTCATTGACAGAAAGAAGTTCGATGAGCGCTACCTCGGCCTAGCGCAAAGCTCTGGGGTGACTCTGCTTGCAGGCATCGCCAAAAAATCCAGGCAGCAAGGCAATCGCAGAACTGTATCCTTGGATGACGATGAGATCGAGGCAAAGGTGGTAGTGGACGCCTCAGGAATTTTGTCCCACCTGGCACGGGGGGCCGGCCTGCAGCCCATGCGCCATCCCGAGGATATTGCCTGGGCCATGGAAGCCGATATCGAGCATCCGGGCCTAGGTGAAGAGATGTTCTTCCAGTACTGGATTGGCAGCATGGCTCCCGGCTGGAAGGCCACCTTCTCACCTGCGGGCGGCGATCGCGCCACACTTGGCGTTTTCGTGCGCGGCCACGGTCAAAATGTGCAGCCCTTTTTCCGGGATTTCTTGAAACGGTTTAAGGCCTACAAAGCAGGGCAATACAGGGATATTGAGGATCTAAAGATTCTTTCCGTGCGGCGAGGGGGCGACCCCATCTGCGTTATGCCCGGCGAGATGGTGACCAATTCCCTGATGGTCACAGGTGGAGCTGCCGGCCAGAGCGGCCTCGCCTACAGCATGCGCGCCGGAACTATCTGCGGCAGCGTGGCTGCCCAGGCGGTAGGCCAGGCGGCAGCCGCAACAGATTTCTCCCGCAAAGGTCTTCTCGCGTACGAAAAGCTCTGGAAAAGGGAGTTCTACTGGCAATATCGCATGGGCAGGGCATCTCTAGAGACACTGGCCATGATGAAAGATGAGGAGATAGACAGACTTGTGCGGGGCCTTTCCGGGAAAACGCTCATCTTAAGCGGCTCATTTTTGAAAAAGGCTGCCTATTCCGGAGTCATGGTATCGCTCATCCGGCCCAGGACCGTGATCGATCTGGCTGCAAATTTGATGCGAGGCTAAACTCGGATTGCTATTTTTTTCCCGCGTTCACCTTCTCTTACTTTCTTATTTCTTACTTAACTGATATGGGCAGATGATGATTCCAGAAAAGGATGAGCAGACACTGATTGCCAAAAGAGAAGCATGTTGAAAAAGTGAGAATGCTTTTCTCTTCTTTTAAGGATTATATTAAAACGGGGTCACATTGCCGAGAAGAGGTCGCATGATGCTCTTTTTCGATTACTTTGTAAATTATATTACCTTTCTACCCCTCTGCTTCGCGTGTGCTGGTGCCACAACATATATCGTTTACAGGGAATAAAGCCAGATTCATTTATTATTATTATTGATCCAGTTTCATTTTTTCAATAGCTGCAGAAACTATAAAAAATTCTTTGTGCCATTTTTCCACTGGAAACATTCTCGCCAGAGGAATAACTCCGCAAAGAGCGGGACTTCCCACTCCTAGCCAGGAGTTTAAGAACCTTGCGGCCCCTCAAAGCGTCATCTATTTTTGATCAAAGCCTCAACATTCTTCGATGAATCTGGAGTCTCTGGCATCCCAGCTGCGAGGATTTGTGGGCATCACTCGCAAAAAGCAGATAGGTAGCCTCATGCAATTCTTTCCCATTGAGTCTGAGCGCATCATTGCCGCCTTTGGTGAGGATGCGGCCGTAATTGACGACGGGGAGGAGGTCATGCTCCTGGCAGCGGACGGCATCTGGTCCAAGCTTATGGAGGTTGATCCGGAGTGGTCCGGCTACTGTTCCGTTCTGGTCAACGTACACGATATCGCGGCCATGGGCGGCTGGCCGGTGGCAATGGTGGATGTACTCTCTGTGGACAACCAGGAGATTGCAGAGAAAGTCCTGCAAGGCATGAAGAAAGCAATTGAAAAATTTCATGTGCCAATCATTGGCGGGCACCTGCATCCGGACACGCCCTACAGCGCTCTGGACGTGGCAATCCTTGGCAAGGCAAAGAAGAACGCAGTGATCTTGAGCAGCACGGCCAAGGCGGGCGAGGTAGTAGTAGCGGCAGCCGACATGGATGGCAGGGTGCACCCGCGGTTCGCCATAAACTTCGACTCCACCAGCTTCAAGGACAGCAAGACCCTGCTCACGCAGCTAGGCAGTATGCAGGAGCTGGGTGAGAGGGGCCTCGTCAAGGCAGGCAAAGATATCAGCAATCCGGGACTGTTGGGGACGCTGGGCATGCTGCTGGAGACAAGCAAGGTGGGCGCTGTGGTAGATGTGGAAGCAATCCCGGTTCCCGCGGACCTGGACCTGGCGAGCTGGCTGAAGATGTATCCTGGAATGGGCTTTGTCGTGACCACCAAGCCTGAGAATGTGGAGGCGGTCTTAGAGGTATTCGAACGGCGCGGCCTGACGGCAGGGGTGATCGGCCTTGTGACAGCGGAGAGGAAGCTCGTCATTCGCCATGGGGTGGAAGAGATTGTCCTTTTCGATCTGGAAAAGGAGTGCGTAACCGGAATACACTGAAGAATAATTAAGTTCTCATGTATGTGAAGTAGCCGAAGTTAAGAGGTGGTATGGTAATTAAACCCAAGGTTACGGAATTTAACCACAGAGGCAAGAGAAGCGCACAGAGGACGAACGGACGGAGAACTACGATTATCTCGGGAACAATTTTTCAAGGCTTTCTAAGTTGTTATTCGTAGAGGCTTTGCGAAGTTTAGAAGCATTTTCGCAGTAAGAAGCCAAAATAGTAGTACTAACGTCGGCTGCAATTTAGGGACTGATATGGACTCGATATTTGTACGTTCTTTGCGGGAAAAGGCCAGAGCCAGGCGTGCCAGAATCGGCATCGGTATCTGGAATGCAGATGCAGAGCTGATTGCCTCCTTGCAGTCAGCCACAGAGTATGCCGATCTGCTCCTGGTAGGCGATCCGTGTTGTGACTGTGCTCTGGATTACGTCGCCAGCAAAGAGCCCTGGAAGGAGCTGGTGCGGCTCCTGGCTGCAGGCGAGATCGAGGGCGCAGTGAGGGGAAACCTGCCCGCGGGAAGGACCATGCGGGCCCTGGCAGAGCAGTTTCAGATCCGCGTGCGGCGTTTGGCCCTGCTGGAGCTGTCCGGCTGGGCCTTCCTGCTGGGGCCGGTGGGCATCGATGAGGGCGAGAGCATGTCAGACCGGCTGGATCTCTTGATGGGTGGAGCGAAGTTCCTGCAGAGCATGGGCGTCGTGCCCCAGGCAGCCGTGCTCTCGGGCGGCCGGATGGAGGACATGGGCCGGTGCGAGCGCGTGGATAGGAGTCTGCTGGAAGGAGAGCTGATCGCCGCCCGGGCGCAGGAAGCCGGCCTGCTGGCTTGCCACAAAGGGATACTGATTGAGAGCTGTCGGGGAGACGACATCGTCATAGCTCCTGAGGGCGTTTCCGGGAATCTCATCTTCCGGACGCTATTACTATTATGCGGGGCACAGTCCTATGGCGCTCCTGTGCTGATGGACAAAATCTTCATAGACTCCAGCCGGGCGAGGGGCAGCTTCGACGGGCCGGTGATGCTGGCAAGCTTCATGGCGGGGATGAGGGAGAAAATTGATTGAATTTGAATTTTAAATTTTGCCAATATCTTCGGTGAGTCTGGACTCCAGATCCAAAGCAGTCTTATCTTAGAAACCGCGTGAAGGTAACGAAATGACACCCAATAACTTTTTTAATCTTGGAGAACAGTCAGCATTCTTATGTTGACGTATCGAAGTGGATTCACATTGCTATTTTCTATATTAATCATAGTATCGACTACATTCGCTGCTTCTAAGCTTACGGAGGACGGGGTTGGATACGACAATGCTACTAATATTATAGAAATAAATAGGCTGACGGCTTTCGTGGACGAGGCTGCTGCCTACGTAAAGGATAACGGCAAGGAGAAGGCTCTCCTGGAGTTCAATAACCGTTCCGGATCATTTGTCAGAGGAGAGCTCTACATCTTCGCCTACGAGTTCAACGGGACCAATATCGCCCATCCCATCAGACCTGACCTGGTAGGCCATGACCAAAGAGGCCTGTTGGACATCAACGAAGTAGCAGTGGTTAAAAACGAGCTTTCTTTGGCTAAAAGAGGGGGAGGAATCCTGTATCTGGTGTTCCAAAATCCCATCCATGAAGACCGGGAAGAGCTGAAGTTGACCTACCTTAAGAAGGTGGACGACAGCCTGTGGCTGGGCTCTGGAACCTACCTCTCCAACATTTCCGCCTCTTTTGGTCAGGAGGAGAGAGATGAGCTTGTGGCATATGTTGAGGAAGCTTTGCAGTTCGCCCATGAGAACGGCAAAGAGAAGGCTTTGGAGGCTTTCAACGACCCGGAAGGCAACTTTACCAGAGATGGACGATATATCTTTGCCTACGATTACGATGGTCGGACTTTAGCCCTTCCTTACCAGCCCGAGCTGATAGGCACAAGCCGGATCGATGTCAAAGATCCCAACGGAGTTGATTTCATCTCGCAAGCCATCGACGCAGCTAGGATGGGGAACGGATTTCTCTATTATATCTATCCCGACGCTTCAAGGAATATGACACCCACGCTCAAGCTCAGTTATGTGGTAGACGTCAACGACACCTGGTTCCTGGGATCCGGGATCTACACTAAAAGTGAGACATAGGTGCCGATAATGTCAATAGAAGGGTACGCAATCAGGAAGGCAGCAAGGCATGAAGTTGATCTCACCATATCCTGGGCCAACTCCGAAGGATGGAATCCTGGTATTCACGACGCTGAAGCCTTTTACACAACCGATGCAAACGGCTTCTTCGTGGGAATATTAGAAGGCAAACCAGTGGCAAGTATCTCCGCAGTAGCCTACGAAGCCTCATTTGGCTTCCTGGGGTTTTACATAGTCAAACCACCGTTCAGAGGCCAGGGATTGGGCACAGAGATCTGGAACGCGGGTATGAAGTATCTGGAGGGCAGGAACATTGGGCTTGATGCGGTCTTGGAGCAGCAGAAGCTGTATGAGCGCAAGGGTTTTTGGCCATGCTACAAGAGCGTGCGTTACCAGGGAGTTGGGACGGGACAAGAGCGCAGAGCTGAGGGCTTAAAAAACCTCTCGGAAGTGCCAATGGAAGATCTTCTGGCCTATGATGATCAATACTTCCCTGTGCCCAGGCATGTATTCACCAAATCCTGGATTGGGCAACCAGGGGGGATTGCCATCGGAGCTGTGAATGATGGCGAACTGGAGGGTTATGGTGTCCTCAGAGAATGCCATCAGGGCTATAAAATAGGGCCGCTTTTTGCTGATGATGAGGATGTAGCTGATTCTCTGTTCCGCGCTCTTTGTGGCCATGCTCCACTGGGTGCGCCGGTCTTCCTGGATACACCTGAGCCAAACTCTGCAGCTTTGGACCTGGCCAAAAGTCACCACATGCATCCCGTATTCGAGACCGTGCGCATGTACACCAAGGAAGACCCAGGCCTGCCGATGGAAGGAATCTTCGGCGTAACAAGCTTCGAGCTGGGATAGAATTTTCAACATGATGAGGACAGGGCCTGGTTGATTTTCAGAACCTCGGACTTCTCACATCTCTGCCTGCTCGCCCAGGCAGAACGTCGCCGGCCACGGCCCTCCTCGCGCTCCTCTATCCCGCTCTCCTCCAGCCACCTCTGGATCATCTCCTCCACCTCGCTGGGCCGGGCACCGAAGACCTCTGCCAGGATCTCCTTTAGTCCTGTGGAAGAAGATATATAATTATTAACGGCAGTATATTTGCAGTGAGGTATTGCTATGGTCAGCATAAAAGATATTCCTGCAGAGGTGCGCTGGGAGATCGCCACCAAGGCTGCAAATAGTCAATCGGTAGTCTATGACATGCTCGTCAGGCAGATTATCGGCGATAAGATCGATGAAATTTGGAATGTGATCATGAGTGAGGGAGGCAAGGAATCAAAAGCATTGGCGGAATCCCTGGGCCTTCCCGCGAGCAATGCTACAGAAATCGATAGCACTTTGGACATTATCTCTGCTATAATTCTGGGGCCTGAGCTTATGGGCGAGATCGTAGAGGCCGATGAGAGACGGGTAATTGGCAAGATAACTGGCTGTCCGATGCTGAATGCTCACCGGAACATCGGGTACTGGTCGACTGCAGGAACGCCTGCACACTGCCAGGCCTTTTGCCAAAGCTCAGTCGAAAGCCTGAATCCACGGTACACCATGAGGTACATGAAGAGGATGTGCACCGGCGATCCATACTGTGAGTATGCCATTGAGCTTAAGAAGTAGAGGTGGCCAGGGTGGAACGCTGGAGGGGAGCGTGCGCTGTCGTAAATAATTCGATGCGTGCATTGGAAAAAGGCATCCTTGCCCACATAGAGATGGAGTCCGACATAGAGGAAGAGAAAATGGATGGAAGGTTGATTGTTTTCTTGATAATCACGTTTGCTTTTGTGATTATTTGTTCAGCTAGTGCGCAGATATGGACACCGTACAACGATCCAAATATTAATGCGCAAGTCACGCAAGCTCTGAATAAGGACAGTGCTAATGAAGGCACGAAGACCTTGTCACAAACAGAGTACGACGGTGTTGCAACTGTGAGCATCGAATATTGGGACTACGATGCATACGGCAATCTCGTTTATCAGAATACCGGAAACTACCAACGAAATGTAAAGATTTCAGTATACCGCCCAGAAATATGTGGTTCTTTTTCGGAATCAAACCCATTACACCTGGAAATTGATACCGATCTGGATCCGGCAAATCCCATGGATGCTGATTTTTCGATCTATTCGGGAGGGAGCTTCTCCCATCCGTCGGGCGGCTGTGTTCTGTTGCAGTATTGGCAGCTTAACGGCAGTGCCAGCAGCTTCCAAGGCACACTGACGGACACGCATTCTGCCGAGGCCAACGTCCGCAATATGCTCTGGACTAAACAGCAGATCGCTCCGGGGGTCGATATGGTCAGCTTCTCTTCGATAGAAAAGGGAACAATCTTGCAGGGGAAGATTGATGATCAAAGGGCTCAGATAAGAATACAGGGCAATTCTGTGAGCCGCACTAGGCCATTCGTTGCCGACATCATCGCATATGAGGTCAAATAGCGTTTTTTGGTCATGCTAACGAAAAAGATAGTGAGTTCAGAGACGGCGTCATCGCTGGGCTCGATCGGACTGGACTTGTGCCTCCCGGGCCATCTCAAGAGTATGCCTCCAGCGTTCTCTGGTCTCCCGGCATCTTCTCCTAGGCCTTCCGGCCTTTAGCCTGCTCATCGTAGATGCAGAACACCAGAGGTTTGCCAGCCCCATCATCATCTGCAGGTAGGGAGTCCAGCGTGGAGGACATGGGCAGGCGCGAGCGCGTTGACAGGAGAGCCCTGGCGTAAGGAGAGCTGATCGGTTTCAATCCCTGTCGGGTTTTCTCGCTCGTTGCGATCCTTGTTGATTTTGTAGTTCGGTAATTTGCCAATACGCGCGGCGAGCAGACGGTACAGGCCATCCGGGACCTCTCCCGCCAAATAGACAGCTCCATTGATCTGCAGATCCACCGCGTCGATCATCGGGATTTTGAGGGCATGGTGATCTCTTTAAAAGCTCTTCTGGAGAAGGCCGAGGGCCAGGTCATCGCTAACCTCTCAGGCGGGCCGCGGGAGATCTTCCTCGCCTTCACCATCGCCTGCCTCTCCCAGTCCGGGAAGATCTTTAAGACCACCAACTACAGCGATATCGAAAGAAGCCTCCATGAGGTTACTCTGCCTAATATCACCGCTATTCTGGAAGATCGGCAAAAGAGAATTTTGAAGGACGTAAGCGAGAGCCAGCCTACTACTATTACCGATATCGCAAAGCGCCTCTCTGTCTCCGAGAGTACCATCTCCCGCCAGGTGGCCCGGCTGGCGGAGCTTGGCGCTCTGCATCTGGTGCAGAAGGGCAAGACCAAAGAAGTGCGCATAACCTTGACCGGGAAGATACTGCTTTAGGCAAGGAATGCTAAAATAGGACATGAAATTTGGCCGGAAAAGCCATATCCCATTGACTGCAAAGATCGCCGATAATTCTCATGGAGGATCCAGAATGGTTACAGAAAGCGAATTCGCCGGTAAATGGAAAGTCATCGAGGCCGTGGATATGGTGGAAGATTATCTCAGCCAATCACCAGACCCACATCTTCTCATAAATGTGGACGAAAAAAACGAGGTAACGGGAAGCTATCAGTTCGGTACCCAGGACGGCTACATCGATGGCCGATTCGAGAGGGATGAAGAAAGCCTGAAGTTGATTTTCTCTTTTGAAGGCTGGGATGATACAGATCTGGTAAACGGCTCTGGCACTTTCCTCGTTGAATCTGGGGACACGTTTCTCTTGACGATGAACTACGAAAAGGGCGATACATTCAGCTTCAGATGTCAGGCAACGCAGAACGATCTTACTACTGCGGCTGACGATGCTGCATAGCATCCTCCGCCCTCTCCCAAAAAAAGCGCGATCATTAGCCCTGGAGGCCCGGCCAGGATTACATAAATCTCCTTCATCTGCTGTTCGGAGACGTTCATTGTGTAGATGAAGGCAGTCGGCATAATCTTAGGGAAGAGCGAGGCTGGAGGTTTCGTGTACGTCAGGTACGGGAACATCATCCGCTCCATGAAGCAGCGCATCATGCCGATCACCGTGCCGAAATAGATAGGCGAGCCGAGGATGAGGGCGTCGGCATCCCTGATCTTTTCAAGAACGAGTGTCAAGCCGTCTTGCACGGCACATTTCCCGTAACTCTTTCTTTCGTGGACTCCCGTTGATTGCCAGGACTTTCATTGTCGTGCTCCTTTCCGTTTTTCCGTTTTTCAGGCAGGCCTGGTTTACTGCCACGTCACCTCAAGGGATTTCCTTCGAGGGATCCCATAGACCTTGTACTGCGGGTAGCCGAACATCATCGAATAGGCGCATTTTCGTCCCGCGGGCAGGCCGAGTTCCTTCTGGAGCGGTTCATAGGAGATGGCCGCCATGGCGACGAATCCCGCCCAGCAGGTGCCGATACCGAATGCAGGCGCAGCGACATCGAAATGCGTCAGCGCAATGATGGCATCGATAGACGCAATCGGATTGCCCTCAGGAATATGTGCAAAGAGCAGGTGTGGGGCGCCCCGGCAGATGATATCGTGTCCCTGCTCCCACGCCGAAATAAACATCGGCACGTAGCCGCTCATGGGATGGGCAGTGTTCAGAAGGCTCTTCATCCATTCGATGGTAAGCCCAGCGATCTTTTTCACCACCTCGGGGTCATGAACAACCAGCCACTGTACTGGCTGCCCGTTGCTTCCTGATGCAGCGTACCGGGCAATATCAAGCATTTCGAGGATCTTCTCCCTTGGCACAGGATCACTGGTGAAATGCCGCACAGACCTGCGTTTCTTGAGATAGAACGCTATTGTTCCTGGAGAAATGGTTCCCGCACCGTTCGGCAGGGGCAGTCTTTCATCGGGCCGCATGTTCAAGAGAAGCGCCTGGGACGGGCAGAAAGCCTCGCAATGCCCGCACTGGAGGCACATGCCGGCTTTTTCATCCGCAACTTTGGGGAGGGTGTTCTCATCGGCTGGGGAAACAATTGTCACCGGGCAGACTAAAGAGCAGATCCCGCACCGGGTGCAGAGATCCTCATCAACGATTATGGTTTCCATCAAATTCCATCCTTTGTGGTTACTTCTTTTGACTGAATCAGATTCTTGCCAGCACACCATTCTTGGATTTACGAGATCTTCCAGCTTCTTTGCAGGTTTCAAGGCCTAGGTCGATAATCAGCTTGCGTTACTCGGGAGTCTGTTGCCACGACTGGTACCGGCATCACCCACATCTTTGCGAAGTCCGTAGCCTGGCCGGGGAGCGATCGCTCGGCGGCCAACGGGCCATGGGCGCGAAGACTCGTATGCGACCGGAAAGCAGCTATGTTGAATCCATTAGGTTAAGAATACAATTGCAGAATCATCATGGCGCCACAAAAGTGCTTTATCTGCTTTCCTCTCCGATGATTTCAAAGTCTTTCAATCTCTTGAAATCACTGTCAAAGGTGGCAATGCATTTTATCCTGTGATGTCTACAAGAGGCCACAATCAAAGCATCGCTCGGAAGAAGCAAGTCCTCGGCCATGGCTTCCAGGATAGCTTCGAGATCATTTGGCGTCTCTACCAATCGTATCCCGTATTCGTCCAGAAAGGCTCTCAAATTGCTCAGGAATTGCCGATCCATCTCGCTAAAGCCCTTCTTCATGATCTCTCCCTTTAGCTTAAATCCCTTCGAGCCGTGATTTAGAGATAGGCCAACGTAAACTACTTCTTCCAGGACGTCAAGAATGGTAACGGAATCATCAGCGGACCGAAAAACTCTCTTCGCCGCTTCGAGCTTATCTGATGGAAAGAGATACGAAAGGAATACGTTTGCATCGATCATTACTGCCAGCGGTCTTCCCCCAACGTCAGGATTTCTTTGAGCTTTACCGTCCTGCCAAGCTTGACAATTCCGGCGTACTTGTCGAGTATCTCTTCCCGTTCATCTCTCAGGAAGAGCCTGACCTTTTTACCCTCTTCCAGGTCAACCTTGACAAGAGGTCTGAGGATGCCTCCTTCATAAATGCATTCAATGATCTTTATGCTCATGGGATGGGCCTGCCGGGAGATTTAATGTTTACTTGTTCTTCAAGGTTAAAATAATTTTCTCATGCTTCTGCTTTCATGTACGGCCGTTCGCGTCGGCGGTCCCGCCCGCGCGCGTGTGTGGGCGGCGGCTTCGTGCGACTGTGCCTGGCCTGGCAATCGGACGATATTGCCGTCAGCATCGAGAATAGCTGCAGTAATTGAATCAAATGGAAAAATCGAGACGGAAAATAGCAAAACCAAAAAGCCAAAAAAAAGTTAAGAGCAAAAATTTTATTGAGGCAGCAGAACTGCTGCTGCCTGCATTGCCCAGTTGATGAATGCCTCTGGGAAGACGCCGATCCAAAGCACACCTATGAGCGTCAGGACGAGCGCTACCACATATCCCTTCTGCTCAGTGATCTTGGGGCCAGCTGGCTCCTTGAGGTACATGTAGCTGATGATCCTCAGGTAGTACACCAGCGACAGAGCGCTGTTGAGGATGGCAATTACTGCCAGCCAGACCAGGCCGGAGTAAATGGCCGAGCTGAAGAGCACGAACTTGCCGATGTATCCTGCCGTTGGGGGTATGCCTGCCAGCGCAAACATGAAGATGAGCATGCAAAACGCTGTTATGGGCGCCCTTCTGGCCAGACCTGCATAGTTGGATATGTCATCAGGGTCGGTTTCGCTTCCCTTGGACACCATGCTCGATACCTGGGCTGTGCCGATGAAAGCTCCCGTCTTCATAAGAGCGTGTCCCAGGATGAGCAGCAGCGCGCCGGCAATACCCAGCTGATCCGCTGGCACCTGCCCCAGGTTCAGCACATTAACTGGTGCAGCTCCATAAGCCGCTCCTACCACTACGAAGCCGATGGCGATGTAGCCCGCCTGAGCGATGGAAGAGTAAGCCAGTATGCGCCGCACATTGTTTTGCCAGCAGGCCGCAAGGTTACCCAGTGTCATGGTAACGGTTGCCAGGATGGCGAAGGCCATGTACCATTCCATTCGCAGAGCCACCAGGGCAATGAGAATTACCCTGAAGGCGGCGACAAAGCCCATCTTCTTAGAGCCCGCAGCGAGCAGGGCCGAGACCAGGGGCGGTGCGCCCTCGTAGGTATCGGGAGCCCACATATGGAAAGGCACCAGTGCCATCTTGAAGCCAAATCCAACTATGACGAAGAGCAGAGCCACCAGCGTTGCCGGACCGAAGTTAGCCAGGGATGCTGCGGCGATGTCTACGAGATGTGTGGATCCTGCCATGCCATAGAGCAGCGAGAAGCCGAAGAGCATGAACGCAGAAGCGACAGAGCCGAAGATGAAGTACTTCATGGCAGCTTCCAGGTTCTTCCGGCTTCTATCAAAGGCCGCCAGGGCATAGGTGGACAGGCTGGCCAGCTCGAAGCCCACGAACAGGGTGACGATATCAACGGAGCTGGAGACGACCATCATGCCCACAGTGGCAAAGAGCAGCAGTGCATAATACTCGTCTGCGCCCTTTCCCGTGTACTTGGACATGGAGGCTATCACTACCAGTAGCGATACTATCAGGAAGACGACCTTAAAGAACTGAGACAGGGCGTCGACTGATATGGTATCAAAGAAGAACAGGGCGGGTTTGGCGGTTAAATTAGAGGCCACCAGCCCCAGAGCTGCTACCAGCCCAGCAGCACTCAGGTATCCCATGAGCTTGCCGCTATTCTTCATCAGGGATCCCAGCAGTACAACCAGCACTGCCAGGATTGTGAGTAGCGCTTCTCCCCAGAGGGGTGCGTAGTGTGAAAACTCCACTTCAGATCACCCCCATCTGAGTAAGGGTCATTACAGGCTCCATGACCTGAGTTGCCGCTGTTCCCATAATATCTGTGATCAGCCCTGGCTGAAGGCCGAAGATCAAAGAGAGAACTATGATCATGGCCATGGAGAACAGCTCGTAGGCATGCGGATCATGCACATTCATATACTTCTTCAATATCGGTCCGAACATCGCCTTTTGCATGGCCCAGAGGTGATAGGCGGCCGTGGTCACAATGCTCAGGAAGACTACGATCATGGTGTAGACTGGCAGCGTTGCAAACGATCCGGTCAGAACCATGAACTCGGCCACGAAGCCGCTCATGCCCGGCAGTCCCAAAGAGGCCATGAATCCGGCCATCATGATGACGGCGAACTTGGGCATGCGATCAGCCAGCCCACCGAGATCGGCAATGACCCTGGTCCCTACCACGTGCTGGATTGTACCAGCGGACATGAACAGGACGCAGGTGATGATGCCGTGTGAGAACTGCTGGAACATGGCTCCCGTAACTGACATCCAGGTAAAGGCCACAGCTCCGAGCGTTACAAAGCCCATGTGGCTGACGGATGAGTATGCCACTAGCTTCTTGATGTCCTTTTGTGCCAGCGCCATGAAGGCTCCGTAGACTATGGATATCACCGCAATGATGGCGATGATGGTCACGAATGCCTTGTCGACGTGGGGGAGCATGGGCAGGATAATCCTGAAAAGGCCGTATCCGCCCATTTTAAGCAGCAGAGCTGCCAGAACAACCGAACCGGCTGTGGGTGCTTCGACGTGAGCATCCGGCAGCCAGGTATGGAAGGGAAAGGCAGGCATCTTGACCAGAAATCCCAGAAGAAGCCCGGCGAAGATAATATTGAGCATGCCGGTTGGGAATATGGTCTTGTCCGCTGTCGCTGCTAGCAAGGTCAGCATATCGAAGGTTCTCGACCCGTCGGGCATCTGATAAGTGAAGTACAGGGCGAAGATGGCCAGCAGCATCACCAGGCTTGCCACGTGGGTGTAGATGAAGAACTTGACTGCAGCGTAGTCCTTTCTCGGTCCGCCCCACGATCCTATGAGGAAGAACATGGGGATGAGCACTATCTCCCAGAAGATGTAGAACAGGAAGAAGTCCAGCGATGTAAAGACTCCCAGCACGCCCACTTCATTGAGCAGAAGCAGGGCAAAGTACTGATTGGGCTTCTTTGTCTCTCCCCAGGAGTATATTATTACCAGTACGGATACGATCGTAGAAAGCAGAACTAAGGGAAAGCCTATGCCGTCGACGCCCACAGTATACTTGACGCCAAGGGAAGGAACCCAGTTGTAGCTCTCCACAAACTGCATTACTTTCGAAGTTTTGTCAAACTCCATGTACATTTGCAGGGATAGGGCCAGAGGTATAAGCGAGGCTATTAGGGCCACGAATTTAGCCTTGGTTCCCGCAAAGAAGGATACCACCGCCCCTAGAAGGGGAATGGCAATCAATAGCGAGACTACGTTTGATATCATACCAGGCCCACCTCCCTAGCCAGAGTAATTACAACCACCAGCACCACAACTCCCAGCACCAGCGCCGTGACATAGTTTTGAATTATGCCGGTCTGAACCTTTCTCACATGCTGTGCAAAGCCCATAACCCAGGCACTGAGCCAGTTGAGCCAGCCGTCTACGAGCTTGATGTCGATCATATTGCAGATCAAAGCCGTGCCGTAGACTACAGTTTCAGCGAACCAGCCGGTCATGATTTCGTGCTGGTAGTATCCCTTAAGCAACATTTTGCGAATGGGATCCCTGTCGCCAGTAACCTGGCTTGGGTCAAACTTCTTGATTTTGTCCCAATAGAAGAGCCCAGCTAAGAGAATGCCGCCAATGGCAACAAATATTGGCAGTATCTGGATGTACCAGGGCTCACCATGAGCTTCTTCTCCGCCGGCTTCTCCTTCAGCTGCAGCACCATGCCCACTTTCAGCAGCGACGGCACCGTGCTCGCCCTCAGCGGCAGGAGCGCCGTGCTCTCCTTCAAGCATCGCATGGCCTCCGATTACACTGAGTTCTACAAAGTCGACATCTTCGAAGGTGGAGTCAAGGTAACTATAGAAGTCATCTTGCGCCGCCCAGCCGAATCCAAAGGCAAATACAGCTAAGATCACCAGCGGCCCGAGCATAACCCAGGGCGATTCGTGATGAGCGTAGTCGGACCTTTCCTTGCCGGTAAAGACCGAGAACCACATTCTGAAGGTATAGATAGCGGTCAGAACCGCGGCCAATACCAGGAATATGTAGGGCAGGAAGTTGATCATGGTGCCGTACTCATAGGCGATTACTATGATCTCATCCTTGGAGAAGAATCCCGTGAATAAGGGGAATCCTGCCAGGGATAGTGAGCCTATGAGCATGGTGTACATGGTCCATTTCATGTACTTTCCTACGCCTCCCATCTCCCTCAAGTCATTAGTATTGACGGCGTGAATAACAGATCCGGCGCAAAGGAAGAGCAGCGATTTGAAGAAGGAATGGCCGATGAGGTGGAACATGGAAACTCCCACGGCAACGGCTCCTACTGCTGCTCCTACACCCAGGCCGGCCATCATGAAGCCGAGCTGCGAGACAGTTGAAAAGGCCAGAACTCTCTTGATATCGAAGGAAGTCAGGCCCATGGTTGCTGCAAATAAAGCTGTGAACGCACCTACTGCTGCTACTGCCGTCAGTCCATAAGGAGCGGCGTAGAAGAGAGGGAACATTCTGGCCACCAGATAGACACCTGCTGTAACCATGGTCGCAGCATGGATCATGGCTGAGACGGTGGTGGGACCCTCCATGGCATCAGGAAGCCAAACATGCAGGGGGAACTGACCTGATTTGCCCACTGCGCCACCCAATAGTCCCAGGGCGATGAGAGTGAGTTGAGTGCCGGGAATCTCAGCGATATGAGCATAGATCACCGGGAACTGCAAGAGGTACTCTCCGGGCTTGAGAACGAGATGCAGGTCGGCGAGGTTATTGTAAAGCAGAATTATGCCTGCCAGGAAAAGAACGTCGCCGATGCGCGTGGTCAGGAAAGCCTTCTTAGCAGCCGCAGCTGCCGAGGGCTTTCTGTACCAAAAGCCGATCAAGAGATATGAACACAGTCCCACCAGCTCCCAGAATATGAAGAGCTGAAGCAGGTTATCGGCGTAGACCAGCCCTAGCATAGCAGCGGAAAATAATGCCGCCTCAGCGAAGTATCTGGCTGCGCCTGGATCGCCATTCATGTATCCATTGCCGTAGATGTGGATAAGTGTAACCACAAAGGATACCATGAGCAGCATCACTAGCGCTAGAGGATCTATCAATATGCCTACATTGAAATCTGCAAACCAGGGCATGGATTGATGTATGATCTCACTTGGATAGGTCTCTGAGAATATTCCCAGAGATACTATCAGCGCGCCAAAAGTTGCCAGGACGGTGATAAAGCCTCCGCCTCTGGGCAGATGCCAGCCCAGGAAAAGGCATAGCAAGAAAGCCAGTACGGGAAGTGCTACTATCAGATAAGCATAATCAGCGTACATTTCTTACCACCTCATGGCGTTAATGTTGTCCAGGTCAATAGTTCCGTATAGCCTGTACAGCGCAATCAATATGGCAAATCCAACGCCTGCTTCAGCCGCTGCCAGCGCAATGGAGAACAGGGCAAAGACCTGGCCATTCACATTAGGCTGGTACGCTGAGAAGGCGACAAGATTGATGTTGGCGCTATTGAGCAAGAGCTCGATGCACATCATTAGCTTGACACCGTTCTTTTGAGTAACGAGTCCGTACAAGCCGATGGTGAACATCGTGGATGCCAGCAGTATATAAAGCTCCAACGGTATCATCGGTAAATCTCCCTCCTTGTCATCTGTTGTCGCCCTCCTCAGGCAACCTCCTTTCGTGCTACCCAGACCGCTCCGACCAGGGCAGCCGTCAAGACCAGGGCCAGGATCTCAAAGGCAAAGACGTAAGAGGTGAAGATCTCAAATCCCACGTCTCCAATGCCGCTCTCCGGCAACCTCAATCCCTCCCGTGGCTCAAAGCTGAGCGGCTGTTTTTCGCTGGCCCCCCAATCGGTAAGGGAGAACGAGGCGAAGAGAGCAGCCAGGAAGGCCAGGGTTATGATAATTATCTTAAATTTCACCATGGGACTCCTCCATAATCGTCTTCCTCGTGAGCATCACGGCAAAGAGTATCAGAACTCCAACGGCTCCAATATAAACAAGGATCTGAGCCACACCCACGAAGGGGGCATTCAGTGATATGTATAAAGCGGCCACTCCGGCAAAGGTTCCCAGCAGGTAAAGAGCGCTGTGAACTATATTTTTGGCGTAGACCATAAGAGCCGATAAAAGCACGATGATTGCAGCAATGGTCAGGAAGGCCACAAGCTCAATGGCAAATCGTATGTCGTAGGCCAATAGCTTATCCAAGACCGTTTGCGACCAGGGCGACAGAAGAACAACCAACGCCAGGCCACCGAAGATCACACCCAGAGCTAAGAGCAAAACCAATAGCTCGAAGATTGTCCGAATGACATTTGTGCCCGACTTTTCCGACATCATGCAGCACCTCCCTCCTTAGGCTTGGCCTCTGCTGCAGCTCCTTTCTTCTTGGCTGCACCATTGGCAGCAGCATCTCCTTCTTTCGCCGGCTTTTTGGCATCAGCCGCCTTCTTGGCATCAGCTGCTTTCTTGGCTGCAGCCTTTTCAGCGGCAATCCTCTTGGCCTCAGCCTCGAGATCTGCAACCTCTTTGGCAGAGAACTTCTTTGTCGCCAGGAAGTCAGGGCCCTTTATAATGTCTTTGCGCTCCCAGCCGGCCATTATGACCTTTTTGCCCATCTTCAAGCATTCCACCGGGCAATCGTCCACGCATAGGCCGCAGAACATACACCTTCCAAAGTCAATTTGCGGAAACTGCATCTTCTTGTTCTTGAGAGGACTTCCATACTTGTAATGGACCATCTCAATGCAGCTATTGGGGCAGACCCTGGCGCAGGTCCCACAACCGATGCATATGGTGGCATCCAGCTCGTGAATGCCTCTCTCCGCGGCAGGTAGCTCCATCATTTTTTCAGGATAGAGCCTTGTAATCTCGATTTCCTGCGTGGCGATCTTCAAAGGCCAGCTGAAGTTCTTTAATAACTTTATCTTCAACATCTCAATGCCACCTCATGCAAAGTAAGACCCGATTAGGACTGCCCATCCCAAATTAAGCAGGGAGAGCGGCAGCATCCACTTCCATCCGAAGTCAGTTACCTGATCGATGCGCAGACGGAAGAGCGAGCTTCTGACCCAAATGAAGAACCACAGTACGATTACTACCTTCATGAAAAGCCAGATCAAAGGAGAGATTATGTCCAGGATCGGTATGGGTATGATCGGTCCATGCCAGCCACCCAGGAATAAGAGTGTCAGCAGTATGGATCCCAAGAGCGCGTTATTGTATTCCTGGAAGTAGAGCAGACCCCAGCGAATTCCGCTGTACTCGGTATTGTAACCGGATATGATCTCTTCTTCTGCCTCGCTCTGATCGAAGGGAATTCTTCCCAAATCTGTGATCAGGGCTATAACGAAAATGGCAAATCCCAGAGGCTGAGCGAAGGCGTACCAAACCGTTTGGCTCTCTACGATCTCCACCAGGTTGAGGCTGTGAGCCATGACTGCTACGGATATGACGCAGACACCCATGGGAACCTCGTAAGCGATCATTCTGGCAATGCCTCGGAAGGCACCCAGAATTGAGTACTTATTGTTGGAGCTGTAGCCTGCCATGAAAACGGCTATGGCCATCAGGCTCAAGGCTGCCTCTACATAGAAGGCACTGATATCCATATTGGCCACTACCAGCGGTACATTCTTGCCGCCGATGTGTAGTGCCCCAAAAGGAATGGCCGCTGCCACGAGCATGGTAGCCATGGAGGCCACTATCGGTGCCCAGACATAGACTGCCTTATCTGCATCACCAGGGATGATATCCTCTTTGGTGAAGAGCTTAATAGCATCGGCACCCAGCTGCAATATGCCCCATCTTCCGCCCACACGATTGGGACCATACCTATTGCAGAAATCACTCAGTACCTTTCTCTCGCCCCAGATCACTAGCATGGCTCCAACGTTGACCACACCAGAGATTACCGCAGCACCGATAATGCCGATGATCAGGGCGAATATTGCCGGCTCCTGGGCAGCGAATTTTGTGATGATCTCTATTATTCCGTCCAAATCCTCTCCCTCCTATCTGTCCGACTCAGATGGGCAGCCGTCCATGCTACCGGCAATGGCTACTGCATCTGCAATGTAGACACCCTCTAAGAGCGGAGTCAAAGTCTGGAAGGTAGCGTAGAATGGCCCTCTGACCTTTACCCGATAGGGCTTGTCTCCACCATCACTGATCACATACATTCCCATCTCGCCTCTGGGATCCTCAACCCGGTAGTAGGCCTCGCCCGCCGGAACCTTCTTGGGAATCTTTGCCTCGGTCTTGATGGGTCCGGATGGAATTCTGTCCAGACATTGCTCGATGATGTGAATGCTCTCCAATATCTCTCTCAGCGTGACGTCGATTCTGTCGGCAGAGTCTCCTCTCGTCCCAGTTATGACCTTGAAGTCAAGATCGGGATAGACCAGTATGGGGTCTTCTTTTCGCATATCATAGGCCACGCCCGCCGCCCTCAGCACCCGCCCTGCGCATCCCATGCGCTTGGCAGTCTCAGGTGAGATGCAACCTATATTCTCCATCCTGGCATGGTAAATTGGATCCTGGGCAAATAGCTCAATGAATTCCTCCGTCCTGGACTTCATGTAGGGCAAAACCTTTCGGCATTGCTCGGCGAAGCCTTCCGGAAGGTCGTTACGAACCCCTCCAAAGCGCACGAAGGTATGAGTCAGCCTGGCCCCGGTAACGCTCTCAATCAGAGAGATGATCTTCTCTCTGTCCATGATCATGTACTGCCATGGTGCGTAACCGACACCTGCGACGAGCGTCAGGAACTCGCCTGTTCCTATGAGGTGGCTTTGAATTCTGGAAAGCTCTTCTAGGATGACTCGGATGTACTGCGCCCTCTCTGGAACTTCCAGGCCCAGGATCTTCTCCACGGCACCACAGTAGCACTCGTTGTTGGAGAGTGAGGCCACGTAGCACATTCTGTCCGTATAGGTTATGCCCTGCAGCCAGGTTCTGTTCTCCATGATCTTTTCGATGCCTTTGTGAATGTACCCTAGATCAAGGAAGGCCTTCTTTACCCTTTCACCTTCCACCAGTATATCCAGCAAGAAGGGTCCGGGGACCATGGCATGTTGAGGACCCAGGTGCATAATCATCTCGGAGTCCGAGGTGATTGCCATTTCCTCCCTCTCCCGGAAGGTTGGGTACTTGGGCCGCTCTACAACCACAGTTCCCGCCTCGATCTCCGCAGGGGTGGGAGGAATGTGGTATTCCGTATAGCCCTCCGGAGTGGTGATTTCTACCGCTCTTTCGCCCGTGGTAAGATCGGGATAGCCCTTGTAATCCTTTCTCCAGGGCCAGGCCCCCATCAACTCATCAGATAGGAGTAAAGGATAAAGCTCGGGATGGCCCTCGAAATTGATGCCAAGCATCTCCCAGATCTCTCGCTCATACCAGCTGGCATTCCAGTACAGCCCGGTCAAGGACTTGACGGAAGGATTTTCGCGGGGTGTCTTTATTTTCAGCATGGCCACAACCTGATGTGCACCGTGGCTGGCCATGATCGCTACCACTTCCATCTCCTTTCTGGCTATCCAGTCCACACCTGCAGAACCAGAGTAGTGATCAAAGCTATGCTTAGAACTGAGGTGTTTGCAGACATCCAAAATCTTATTAGAGTCAATTGTGGCCCAAAGCCTCCGGTCCGATTCCACCCTGGAGTCTTGGACGGCTCCAGGAAATGCGGACTGGATGGAACTTAAGACCTCGCTTGCTGTTATCAAGAAAAGATCCCTCCTTAGTAGTCTCGCTTGTCCTTGCGTTGCTTGATCTTTTCCTGGAGATTGATGAGGCCCTCAAGGAACTGTTCGGGCCGGGGTGGACATCCCGGTATGAAGACATCAATGGGGAAGTAATCGCCTGTGTTTTGGATGATATTATAGGAATCATAGAAAGGTCCGCCCGAAATAGCGCACTCGCCAATGGCTATGCACCATTTGGGCTCAGGCATCTGCTCCCAGAGATTCTTAAATACCGGCAGGTACTTCCTGGTTAAGTAGCCAGAGATGATCATTACATCCGTTTGACGGGGTGTGTTTCTCGGAATGCACCCAAATCTGTCGCTGTCATAGGGCGCAGCTCCAAAAACGAACATCTCCACACCACAGCACCCCATGGGCTGCATCAAAAAGTATACCGAATTTTTTCTGCCCCAGTTGAAGATATTCTTAATAGGTCCCATCTCGATTATTTGATGGATCTTCTCCGTAGTTGTGAACCAGACCTCAGCCACAGGTCGGCCGAATACGGTCCACTTCTCAATCTCCTCATCGA
This sequence comes from Methanotrichaceae archaeon, assembly GCA_963748825.1. Lineage (GTDB taxonomy): Archaea > Halobacteriota > Methanosarcinia > Methanotrichales > Methanotrichaceae > Methanothrix. Next base: position 123,846 of record CAVVKN010000006.1, on the reverse strand, counting down.
TTGCTACGGGTACGGGTATGACATCGCTTATACCCAACGCAAAGCCTCCTTCTTGATAGCATAGATAAGTCCTACCAGCAGTACAACGATGAATAGGAGCATCTCGAAGACGGCGTAGTTCATGAGTCCGAAGATCATGAACTGCTGCATTGCCTTATTCGCGTAGACATAGATCCAGGGATATAAGAATAAAACCTCAACATCGAATATAACAAAAACGATTGCGAAAAGGTAATATTGAACGCTATACTGGATCTTGGCGTCGCGGATAGGCTTCAGCCCACCTTCGTATGTCGATAGCTTTTGGCGCTTTGGCCTATTGGGCGCTATTACCTTAATAGCAGCCAAAGCCGCAATGGGCACTATAGCTCCCATTATCAAGAATATAATAAGTGGTATATAATTAACCACTGCCATCGGTTCGCCGGCCATTGTTTACCCTCCGTAAAAGCTAAACATAAGGCCTGGTATAAAAGGTTTATGAGAAAAAATTTCGCGTTGCATAAGTTCAATCACAATTTTCGGGGACTATCTGAAGAATATTATCATCATTAAGGTGATTAAATGGATGTAGTGCACCAACTGGAGATCGAGCCGGGGATGAGTGTAAATGCCCTGGTAGAGAGAATGAGCCATTGCGGCTTTGGAGCCAGAAGACTGGCAGAAGCTACGGCTATTTATGAAAAAATGCTTTCTGGAGATTTCACCAAATTCTTGACCCTCTCCGGCGCGATGGTTCCGGCGGGCATGAGAATTGTCGTCTCCGATCTGATCAGAAAAGGCCATGTGGATGTGCTGGTAATCACAGGAGCCAATCTTGTCCATGACATAATTGAGTCCTTCGGCTGCCACTGCCTAGGGAAGGCCGAGTCTGATGATGCGGCGCTGCGGGCGGAAGGAAAAAGCCGCATTTATGATGTATTTCTGAGGGATGAGGACTTTGCCGCATTTGAGGAGCTGATGCAAAGAATCATGCCCGATAGAGAGGAGACTCTTTCCGGAAGAGAGCTGATGAGCATTTTAGGCAGTCAAATAAATGACGAAAGATCCATCCTGCGCTCGGCCTACGAGATGAAAGTGCCCGTCTTCTGCCCGGCGCTTCCCGACTCCATGATCGGCCTGCAGGCCTGGATGTTCAGCCAGACAAAAAAGCTTACTGTAGATGCTTTTGCTGATATCAAGGAGATTGTGGACATCTGCTATGGATGCGAGAGATCAGGAATAGTAATAGTTGGCGGGGGCGCTCCCAAGAACTTCGCTCTGCAGTCCATGCTCGTCACCCCTAATAGCTTTGACCTCGCGATCCAGCTCACTACAGACACACCTGAGAACGGGGGTCTATCCGGTGCCACCCTCTCCGAGGCAGTCTCCTGGGGAAAGATATCGGAAAACGCGAAATTCGTTACAGTTTACGGCGATGCAACTATTACCTTGCCCATGATGGTGGCGGCGACGATGGAGCGGCTAAAGAAATAGCAGATGATTCTGCTTGGTGCAAGAAGATGAAACTGTGCGTTGATCTGCAAGAATTGGCAGAAATAAGCAACAACAGGATGAAAACCATGTTTATCAGTTGCGTCGGCTCGCACATGTGGGGCATGCAAAACGAGGAGAGCGATATAGACCTGGTTATGATCTATGTCGCACCCACCAGGGCCCTCCTGCGAGGCGAGAGGATTTCGCCCACGGTTCGCCAGGAGATAACGGCCCGAGGAGGAGAGATTTATGACACCCTCGGCTGGGAGATCGGCCACCTCATAAATCAGCTCATCAAGGGAAACGTCAATGCTATCTGGTATGTCACAAGCCCGCTCGTCATTAAGCCCTCTTCTATCCAGGAGGAGCTATCGGCCCTGGTGCAGGCCAACCTCTGCCGGCAGACATATCACTCCATAAAAGGGATGGCGGAAAGCCAGATCAAATCCGAAGAAAAGCCGGCCAAAATAGCGGGCAAAGGCTACAGGACGGCTTTGAGGACGATCAATTTTGGAATAAAGCTCCTCTCGGAGGGCAGGATTTGCTTTGCGCCGGTTTTGCATAACCCTGGAGCCGAAGAAGTCATGGAAAAGATGCGCCAACTGGAAAAGGCATATGAGGCCAGCCCCTTGCCGGACAGGCCCGACGAGAATGCTTTTCGTGAGCTTCTATTGCGGCTGCGGATGGAGGAGATGGCAAGTGGATGAGAGCCTTGCGCGAGAGAGGCTTGATATTAAATAGAACAGAAATTGATATACGATAATAAATGAGGAGATCTATGTGGAAATCGTTGTGGGTATAAGCGGGGCATCGGGGGCGGCGTATGGCATTCGTCTCCTGCAAGTCCTGCGGGAGAAGGGCTGCATTACCCATCTGGTAATAACCGATTCGGCTGCAAAGATCATTGAAATTGAGACGAATTATCTGCTAAAGGATGTGCAGGATCTGGCAGACCACGTTTACGCGCCCCGCGACTTTGCCGCGCCCATAGCCAGCGGCTCGCATCTCTTCCATGCCATGGTTGTCATCCCCTGCAGCATGGGAACGCTCTCGGCAATTGCTTGCGGCTCCTCGGACACCCTCATCACTCGGGCCGCGGACGTCTGCCTCAAAGAGAAAAGGAGGCTGATAATAGTTCCCAGAGAAACTCCCTTGAGCCTGGTAGGGCTGCGCAACATGGTTGCTGCTGCCGAGGCGGGGGCGGTTGTCCTGCCGGCCTGCCCTGCCTTCTACTCCCGGCCCCGGAGCCTGGATGATCTGGTGGATGTGCTGGTGGGCCGGGTGCTCGATCTTCTCGGAGTAGAGAACGATCTTTACCGCCGGTGGAAAGGAACGCTTGAAAGGAAATGCTTATAACCGTTTGAATCAGAGCAGCAGACAAGGTGAATTAAATGAAGTGCGCGCTGTGTCTTGTTGAGAAGGAGACTGTACCTATCAAGCTCAATTTGGCTACTATTCACGGCCCCAAGGATGAAATGTTCAATCTGTGCAAGGAGTGCCTGGATCTGGCCCATCAAGCTTATATCGATAAGGATTTCCTGGCTGTCAAAGCGGGATCCGATGCCGCGCCCCACGGCGCGCACGGGGATGCGCATGGAGCGCATCACTGAAATCCTAAATTCAATTTTCTTATGAAATCGATCTTAAGCGAAGAACAGGTAAGAGCCGTCTTCTCCTCCTGCCAGAATGAATGCGATGTACTCATTGCTCTCTTAAAAATCGTCGTCCCCAACTGGGATGAGGTGGAATATGTTCTGGAGGGCAGGCCGCACATGGGAGCAGAGGGATGGCATGCCATCTATGATCTCTTCTGCCTGTTCAATGAAGAGCACCCAGGAGAGAGTACATTTCCGGGAGGGCTATGGCTTTCCATGGGCTTTCTAAAGGACGAGAGTATGGGAGCATGGCAAGTGGACAGCTCGGATATGAAATTCGCGTTCAAGAACGATTCGTGCCTAAAAGCCTGACATGGATAGAAAACACCTTTTTTCCTGCCACAAATGGTTTGAAGATTATACCAGCCGCTTCCATTGCCAGGATGCAGAAATTGAACAGAACATAATTCTCAAGCTTCGACATACCTACCGAGTCTGCGAGAACATCACAGTAATCGCCAGATCTCTGAGCATGAAGGAAGAGGATGTGGCCCTTGCGAAGGCGCTAGCCCTTTTTCACGATGTGGGCCGATTCGAGCAGCTGCGGGGCTTTGGCTCCTTCAATGACAGCCTGACTGTGGATCATGCCCTTCTCGGCCTCAAGGTTATCAACAGATCAGGGGTCCTTTCCTGCCTGCCGAAAAGAGAGAGAAACATAATTAGAAAGAGCATCTGGCATCACAACAAGTACAAGATACCGGTTACTGAAAAGGCCGACGTTACTCTCTTCTCGAAATTGATCAGGGATGCCGACAAGCTGGACATACTGAGAATTGTCACTGAGCATTTTGAGACAAGAGATCAGAATCCTAACCAGGCACTCGACTTCGGTCAGACCGATGAGCTGGGGCTAACTGATGAAGCGGTCGCGGACATTTTGCAGGGAAAGATGGTGAGGATTGCCACATTAAAAACCTTGGGCGACATGCGTTTGATGTACTCGAGCTGGATCTTTGACATCAACTTTCCCATCACACTTGCCTGCGTAAAAGAGAGAGGCTACCTGGAAAGGCTGCTGGCCGACCTCTCTTTGGAACCGGAAATTATCCATGTGAGAGACTCCTTGCAGGCCTATCTGGAAAAGAGAAGCCTGATGCTTATTTGATCTGTGTTTAGCTTTTCCAGGAAGATCTCAAAGAGAGACTCCACCTGCGAGATTGTGGAGGTGATTGTTGTGTGTCCTGCCCTCCAGATGAACTTCGATCCGGGAGCCAATTCTCCCTGCAAAGAGGCGGACAACACATCTGCATTCCATTCCGGCCAGTGGTCGATGGAGGACATCAGCTCCCAAATAATACTGGCATCGGCTGCGACCTCGATCTCACCAGATGCAATAACCGGGGCTCTTTCGTTAATCTTCATTGCGATGATCTCCTTTGAACGCAAATAATATAAAGAAAACTCAAGAACCCTGCAGGCTGGCGAAAACTGTTAAGCCCAGTTTTTTTTGCACCACCCTGCGAATCATTCTTTTAGTCAGAAAGGAAAGGTATAGAAATAGGATACTATCATAGGAAATGATCAGCCTAAAACAGAAAACGCCCTAGTTCGAGAATGAGCGGGCAAAATTACGAATGCTGACACAAGGGTTTGAAAAGGCTAATAGGAGAATATGGTATGAGAAAATTGATAATTTCAGCTCTAATCCTTTTTGCGCTGGCATGCAGCTCTCAGTCACTGGAGCCTATTAAGATCAGCCAGGAAAGCGGTATGACAATCCTGGCCAACTTCACAAGCAGTTCAGCCAATCAATCAGAGAACGCCACGATCACCCAGAATCAAACCAACCAGACACAGACTAATAACTCAACCAATGATGCTACAACGGGCCTGTGGAGCTGGGGAAAAATTCCCATAGGCTATGAATTGAATAAAAACGGCAGCCTGACCAAATTGGCAGATCAACAATGGGAGCCAAGCATCTGAAGAGGTGCATTTAAAAATGCTGGAGCGCAGGAAGGGCACTGGATTGATGGTTCTGGTTGGAGTCATCGCTCTGCTCTTGGGATGGCATTTTTTTTCGGATAGCACATCCGCAGTAAACGACAGGGACTGGAAAGTATCCGATGAGGGAATTTTAGAGTACAAAGTCTCCATGCCCCAATACAATCTGAGCCCGCCTGAGGATGACGGCAACAGCACCCTTTCTGCAGTCCAGTTCCAAAGCCGTGATGCGAAAATCACAGCGCTTCTGAGAATCCCCGTGCCAGATGCAGATGGCAAGAATGGAAGCATTCCCGGCATTGTGCTCTTGCCCGGAGCCACCGTCAGCAAAGAGCGGGAGCAGAAGCTGGCCAAACATCTGGCAGATCTGGGATTTGCCAGCATCACCCTTGACCAGAGAAATCTGGGGGGAGTCGATGCACAAGGTGATCTGCAGATGTTTTTAAGGGGAGAAGAGCCGACGGAGCACAAGATGGTTTATGATGCCATGGCCGCAGCCGAGATACTGCGCAGCCGGCCCGAGATCGACCCTAAACGCATCATCTATGCCGGGGAGAGCAATGGAGGCCGCTTTGCCATCATGGCCTGTGCCCTAGACATTGCTGCCAAGGGCGTTTTGGCCATCAGCACCTGCGGCTACGGAACTGATGCTGCCATCGCTTCGGCTGGTGTAGTGGATAAGAATATGGTCCGATTCTATCGATCCGTCGACCCTGAGACTTATCTCCGCTGGATCGCACCTCGACCGCTGGTCATGATTCATTCCCGCAATGATACCATCATACCTTACCAGTTGGCAGAGCAGACCTATGCCCGGGGAATGCAGCCGAAGAGATTGCACACGGTGGGATGCAAAGTGCACGGATACTGCCCGGAGATGAACGAGGCAATCGAAGAAGAGCTGAAGAGCATGGTTTTCAAATAGCGCACCTCGGAGCCAAAGAATAGTGCGATAATACAGTGATGTTTTAGGCGAGTCAAGCACCGATCCACAATGCCCTTCTCAAAGGGACCAACCACCGTAGTGGCGGCCTTGAGCCCGCCCTGCGCCATCACACAGGCAACGACGAGGCAGCACTGGATTTTGACACAGCGCCCTTCTTACAGGGACACGTCATCAGAGATGAAGAGCCTGCTCCCGCTTCGCCTGCACACATTTCGATTCTTGCCGCGCTCATATAAGAACTGATCGAGGTACCACAGATTCTCGCATTCACCGAAGACTTCGCATTTAAGCGAGGTGCCCAATTCTCGGAGCTTAATCGGCTACAGCCTTATCTCGCAGCAATCTATCTATCTGATCGTTATAGATAATACAGTTTTCGGTTGAAATGGGATTAAAGGACTTGTTTCTAGTTGTGCGTTTGATCACAGGCGCATGGTTTCTGGATACCAGCACTTTCATTGCGCCGCGCCAACACCCTCTTCCAGCTCATGACTATCTAGGAGGAGAACCACCACAGCTTCCTGGTCGTGGGGCATGACCCGTTGCTCTACGAGGATGCCGGAGAGATGATGCGTACGTGGCCCAGGATCTGAATCAGACCTCCAGGGAGGCGACCATCCCGCTCTACGCGCCGGCGCTGGACCCTCACCTGCAGAAGATGATGGAGCTGGCTAACCCTGGTGTTCTGCATCTACAGTGAGCCGGCCAAAGCCCGGAAGGCCGAGGCGAGGATGCCGGGAGCGCAGAGGACGCTGGAGGCATACTCATGAGGTGGCCCTGGAGGCTGCGGAGAGCGATCGAGCCCGGCCGGGCGGTGGTCAGCCTATTGACTTGTTCCTCACCTAAATTTTTCTTATATTTCCGGAGGCAATTGCTTGACAAGCTCTGCATTGTACGAACCAGTAGGCAGCAGACCTATCGAATTGTTGAATAGCTGCTGAGCCGCGACAGCATAAGAACGCGATATCGCAGCAAGCGACCCGTCTTTGACCGCTGGATCAACGTCTGTCGTAAAGATTGAAACCGTATTATCGCTGTTGCGGACAATCTCGAAAGTGCGCAACTGCTGAGGGAAATCCCTTAATGATGAGGTTTCAATCTCCCAGAATCCGAGTTCAGGACGGGCATCATCCGGTGATTTAAATGCGGTAACAGTATTGAGATGACGATGTCCTGCGATCCACATGATTAGATTCGGATATGTATGCAGTTTGGCAATCAGCTCTGCTTCAGCGGCTGGGTTCCAACCCATCATGGAACCTGCTGGTTCGACGCCTATAGGTATGTGCGCAGCGATGATCATAAGCTTACCTTCAGTCTGACCCTTATCAAGTTCACTTACGAGCCAGTTATAGCGCTCACTGTCAAGAGAACCGTGCCCATAGCCGAGAGAGCCATTTCCATAGCCGAGCGTATCGGGATCGTTGGGGTCATCGTTCCTTTGGGTATCGTCGAGCACGATAACCTTGATCGGTAAATTCGTCGAGTTCGGCTCAAAAGTATAGCATGCGAATCCCGTTTTTACGTTAGATTGATTGAATCCATGTCCCTTCGGACTTGAAGAAGTATTAAAAAATTCGCTTATCCACTCTTCTCTCGATAGTGAACGGCGGTTCGGATCGGCCACAAGTACCTTCGGAGGTATTGTGAAGTCTTTGGCAGGCCCAATACCAATAATGTCACCGTAAGGCGACCGGCCGTCTATTGAGCCCATGTAAAAGCCTCGACTATCCAGGCCGAGAGGGTCGATGAACGGATTACCTAGGTTGAGTATATCTTTACCGGTTACATTCTGTCGGAGATAATCATTGGGCGGCAAAAAGCCCATCCAGAAATGATCGTGGTTGCCGAGAGTCTGATACCAATTGATCGTCTTATTAAGCCCTGCTGCCTTGTATTCGTCCTGATAATCGTTATAAGGTCCCGGGATTGGATCATCCTTGGCACCGGAATCAGGATTTATATTCTTGCCGTCAAGGACATCGATATACCATCTTAGTTCGTTGTACTGAATGCTGTTGCATGTATCGCCCAGAGATATACCGAAATCAAAAGGATTTTGTTTGTGAATGGCGTTTATCGTCTGGACGGCTGCGTTGAGAACCTGAGTTGTATACAGCATGACCGGTGAATATGCCGAAGAAGAACCGCCTTTGTAGCCCTCGTAGATCGCTTGAGCAGGAGATTCTTTGTCGGTGATATGGATGTCGGTTATGGCAAAGAAACTCAAAAGTCTTGTAGAATTAGTGGCTGATGCACCACTATAATTAGTCGGCATAATGTCGAGCCGCTTTACAGAATCGATGCCGGGTCCATAACTCCAGTTAGCATAGCCGTTTTGCTTGTATTTTGAAATCTCATAAGGAAGAACCGTCTCCGAACCCGAAGGTATTAAGTCAGGCACGACCGTCATCTGGAGCGTCGTAAAAACATCGGAAGCAATCGGGTATCCTTCGAGCTGACTTTGATTTTTGTCGATACTTTTTGAGCATCCTGATGAAGATAAAATCAGCATGCCTATTAAAAAGACTAAACATAATGGTTTCACAAAACCCCTCCATCGTTAATCATCCAGGTAGTGTGCCGAATTTTCTATAAATTCATCCTGGTCCTGTATCTTTGCTTGTTCTAGTCATCTTACATAAATAAATACTTTTACATGTTCTCCCTCAGTCTACCAGCTCATGACCATTCCTACAGGAGAACCACCACAGCTTCCCGATCGTGGAGCACGACCCCCTGCTCTACGAGGATGCCGGCGGAGAATGGTCGAGTACCTGGCCCAGGCCTTCAGGCAGACCTCCAGGGAGGCCACCATCCTGCTCTACGCGCCGGTGCTGGACCCCCACCTGCAGAAGCTGACCGAGCTGGCCGACCCTGGTGTTCTGCATCTACGGCGAGCAGGCTCCGGCCAAAGTCAGGAAGGCCGAGGCGAGGATGCCGGGAGCGCAGAGGACGCTGGAGGCATACTCATGAGGTGGCCCTGGAGACGGCAGGCCAGGCCAATCGAGCCCAGGCCGATGGTAAGCAGGGTCATCGAGCTGCAGACCGCCAAGGAGATCCTGGCAGAGGTCTTCCACACCCGGCCCGGCGAGGTGGAGGAGATGATAAAGAGGAGGCTGGAGGAGAGCGGGCACGAGGCGCGCGAGGTGGGGCGGTGGCCGGCGACGTTCTGCCTGGGAGGGGCAGCTGTGAGGCGGAGATTCGATTAGCCTACCCAAGCTCCTAGATTCATCTTTAGGTTACATAGCCCTCACATAATCCAAACTCGTTTATTTCGTTACATGTCTACATGAATATTGGTGAGAGTCGATAAGAGCATGTTCCCTCCTACCTTTTCTGTGACTTGTTGGCTCTCCCTCCCTTCTATTCCCTTACAGCACCCTTAAGATCATATTCTATGGCTACGATAGTTTGATCTTTGTGATCTTATAGGGGTCCTATTATCTTTTGGGCTGAGATCGTGGCTTAAAATTGATAGTGGGGCCTGTGGAGATGCGCACTGGCAAATCCTCAGCAGGGCCTTCTTGCACTCGCTTGCGGTGGTTCGGTGAATGGGAGATAGTTCTATGGCATTTTACTTAGAACTTTTTATAATGTCATAGAACCAAGCTAGGATGTGCTTTCGCTGCAATGGTGAAACTAAAAAGAGGGGGCATAAGCTCCCCTTGACAGAGGTGAAAGTTATTCTGAGCTGGATGTTTGATTAACTCTCTCTAAAGACCAATTGGCAGCAAGTCGCACGTTAGCATCTTCGTCGTTGAGAGAATTAAGCAAAGCTTCTCTTCCAGCGCTGAATTTTCCCAATGCATATGCGGCCGAAGATCTAACGCTGGGATCTACATCCTTAAGTGCTTCTGTCAAGGGACCTATGGCTTTGGTACTATTAAGAGCCCCAAGAGCCCAAGCGGCATCCGATCTGACATATTCGTTCGTATCCGAACTAAGGAGTTGACGCAGAATAAAATGCACAAACTTATATTGTAGAACGTTGTCTTTATAATTATGGATGACGATGCTAAATATGGACCCTTTTTAAAAGCTATGTCAGGTGCTGATTCCGTCCAAGCAAGGCGATTTGCAGCGGCCAAAGCCCTTGAGATCGGTCGGGGTGGTGTCTCAAAAGTCTCTGCCATAACTGGATTATCCAGAAAGACCATCGATAAGGGCGTTCAAGAGCTTGAGAACGAAGATGAATTGAAGCCGCCGGAGAGGCTCCGCAAGCCAGGTGGCGGACGGAAGAAGGCTAAAAACACGGACCCATCTCTTATGAGTGACCTGGAAGATCTCATGAAAGAAAGCACGGCAGGCGATCCAATGAGCCTTCTTAAATGGACATATAAATCGACCTATGCCATAGCCGAAGAGCTACAGTTAAAAGGGCATGATGTGAGCCACGATACGGTAGGACGTCTCTTGAAAGAAAGTGGCTATTCGCTTCAAGCCAATAAAAAAACATTAGAAGGCAAATCAGTTCCTGAGAGAGATAGTCAGTTTCGTTATATTAATACACAGGCAGCCAAATTCATAGATAATGGCGATCCTGTAATTTCTGTAGACGCAAAGAAAAAAGAGAGCATTGGCGATTTTAAGAACTCAGGTAGAACTTGGAGGCAAATAGGCGATCCCGAAGAGGTAAATGTGTATGATTTTCCATCGTTAGCGATAGGCTCTGCGATACCTTATGGAATTTATGATCTCAAACGAAATGATGGCTTGGTTAATGTGGGCAAGAGCTATAACACTGCGGAGTTCGCCGTTGAAAGCATCCGACAATGGTGGAATATGATTGGAAAATACAATTATGTAGAATGTAAAAATTTGCTTATCTGTGCGGATGGAGGGGGAAGCAATGGAAGCCGAAACAGAAGCTGGAAATTCTTTTTGCAGGATTTGGCGGACAAAATTGGAGTGACAATAACAGTCTGTCATTTTCCGCCGGGAACAAGCAAATGGAATAAGATTGAGCATTGCATGTTCTCATTCATAAGCATGAATTGGCGTGGAAAGCCGTTGGCCAGCTATGAAACGATTATCAAGCTAATCGGTGCAACCAAGACAAAGAAAGGACTTAAAGTAGAGGCTCGCTTGGATGAAAGAGACTATGAAAAAGGAAAAAGGATCTCGGATGAAGATATGGCAGAACTAAAAATTATATTTCATGAATTACATCCTAATTGGAATTATTCAATTAAGCCGCGTGTAACCTTGCCGGAATCAAGAACTTTTAGGTAAATTATTTTGCGTCAACCCCTAAGTGAATAGATCAAAGGCTCAACTGCGTTTTTATCGCTAATCTTCCCAAGAGTTCTTGCAGCGGCAGACCTAACCCTCCAATCTCCGTCCGATCGAAGAGAAATAATTAATGCATCTGTACCTCGAACGTCACCTAGGTCGCCTATATGGGTTATAGCTTCTATTCGAGTTAGATTATCATCATTTAGATGGTCAATATAATAATTTAAATTCATCCTTTCACTTAAACCGTAAGCGCAAGGCAGTAGTAGAAGGCAAAACAATATTCCGGTTAAAACAAATTTGTTAATCAATTGCGTTCCTCCTCAATTACTTCTAGTACTCAATTCATGTTCATCTTTATAGACCTGATTATTGAGTTACTCTAAGTAGAACTCACGTGGCGTCTCTTAGAAACGGGTTCAGTAGTTCCCAAAAACATGACACCCGGCGGCGGGAGACCGATGCCGTCAGTAATCCTGAGGGGGCGCAGGCCAGGAAACTGCAAGAACCTCCTGAAGGGCGTTTCCATCGCACAGCCTGGCCTTGACTACAGGGCTCAGGCATCCTCCTTCAGCTCTCTACGCCCCTTTCCACCTGCCCTCTCGCCAGCCGTATGGCCTCATGCAGCTTCGCCTCCAGCATCTCCCTGGGCGGCAGCTCCACCAGGTACTCGGCCACCCTGATCTCGCCCCGATCAAGCTGCAACAGCTCTATCTGCTCCCGGTTCTTCTCGCCACACAGGATCAGTCCTATGGGCATATCCTCTCCCGGCCGGCGCTCATACCTGTCCAGCCAGCGCAAATAGAGCTCCATCTGGCCCTTGTTGGCTGGATCGAAGCTGCCCAGCTTCAGCTCAATGGCCACCAATCGGCGCAGGCTGCGGTGGTAGAAAAGCAGGTCGAGGTAGAAGTCCCGGTCGCCCATGGTCATGCGCTTCTGACGGGCTATGAAGGAGAAGTCTGTGCCCAGCTCCAGCAGGAACCTCTCCAGCTCCTGCCTGGCCAGCACCTCCGGCTTGCGGGAGATGGCAGTGCGCTCGTAAAGCATGCCCTGGATCTTCTGGCGCAGCGTTCGCACGCTCCAGCGTTCCACCCCGGCCATCTCGGCGTAAAACTGGCGCTGCAGAGGGTCCTTCTGATAAATGATTTCGATGAAATGGGACCAAGGCAACAGTCCAGACAGTGTCTGGACTATCCTGGCATCATCGAAGACCTCGGCAAAACGGATCATGTGAAACACATTGCTGCGGCGAAAGCCCTTCCCGTACTCCATAGTCAGCCTCTCGCCACAAGCTCGTCCTTCTAACCCATGTTCTCCAGATTCCCGCGTAGATTACTAATTTTTTGTGTTTTAATAGCCGCCCAATGTCTTTGAAGCTATCGAATTCTCTTTTAAAAAATAATCATTAAAAAAAATTTTGTAGAACAGACTTTTAACAGAAAAGCATTTATACATGCTGTTACAAACCAATAAGTGAGAACAGACCATGTACCTACAATCACACTCACGGAAGAAGGACGAAAAAACTTACACGTACTATTCCATTGCAGAGTCCTATCGAGAGGATGGAAAGAATAAAAAGAAAGTGCTATCTTATCTTGGATGTCTCACACCGCAGCAAGCTCAGCAGATACGCAATGCCCTAAAAATTACACAATCCGCAGACACATTTGTTGTCTCACTTGATGAACTGCTCTTCGAAGACCATTGGCGTTATCTTGATGTGGCTTTTCTGAACCATTTATGGGATAAAGAATGGGGTCTATCGAGTATATTCCCGTTACCCGAAGAGACAAGCAAAACCCGGAGGAAGGGAATTTCTACTGCCGATGTAGCCAAAATTCTCACTATTTACAGATGCCTAGACCCTGGAAGTTATTTATCTGCAGTGGAATGGCTTGGAACAACTGCTTGTGACAGCATTATCGGGATAGATGGGGGGTATTTCAACGAATCCCGGATTTATCGAGAACTCACCGCGATTGAGCAGCAAAAGGAAGCGATTGAGCAGTGGCTTTACCAGAAGCTGATGGACCGATCCGAAGAAAGCATGCGAATTATCTTTTTCGATCTCTCTGACTCATATTTTGAGGGGCAAGAGTGTTCGCTTGCGAAACCAGGTCGAACTAAGGCCCATGGATTCAAGGAAAAGCGGATTATTCTTTCCCTGCTCGTCAACTCTGAAGGATATCCGTTTTCCTGGGACATCCTTGAGGATTACACATCCGATGTCAGAACGCTAAAGGGAAACGCCATCCGGTGGATGCAACGGTTCAAGTTTCCGAGACTCATCATGGTTTTTGATCGCGGAATGGTCTCTGACGAAAATCTCCGGTATCTAGAGGAGAGCGACAATTATCTTTACATCACCGCGTTGGACAAGGACCAGCTTGCTGGAATCGATGGCGCCAACCTGGGGAGGTTCGAGAGTTTTTCAGAGGATACTACAAAAGAGGAGATTGTTTCGAAGGGTCTGTCCAGATATGACGATTCCACATACTATGAAGATCTGGGAGTGGATTGCAGTGGCAGGCGCCATGTATTGGTCTTCAATTTGGATCTTCTTAGGGCGCAGCGAAAGACAAGGCAAAAGCTCATCGAAATAGCGTTTGAGGATCTGAAGAAGGAAAAAGAAGAACTTCTGAACGCAAAGAAAAGCAGGAGGCTGAAGCCTACCGAACAGAGGATCGATGAAAAACTTGAGAAGCTAAAGATGAGAAGTTATGTGGGATACAGCCTTGAAAATGAAAATCTTGATGGGAAAAATAACTCACAAGTATCGAGTTTTAACCTCGAATACTGGAGAAAGACAAACGATATTCAAAAGGCTCAACTGAGGGATGGAATCTGGATGATCGTTACAAACATCTCCGACACTGTAGGACCTGAAGAGTGTCGGCTTGGTCCGGAGGAACTCATTTCTGCTTATCGGGGCAAGAATCAAATCGAAGAGGCGTTTAAAGAAGTTAAATCATTTCTTAAGTTCCAGCCGACTTTTGTCTACACCGACGAGCATGTTCGCGCTCACTACACGATATGCATCCTATCCTATTTGTTGGATATGACCATCACAAACAAGCTCAGAGAAAGACCGATCGATGAGGTTGGCAGCGCGAGAAAAGTTCACAAAACACTGAGTAGATGCGAACTGGGGAAAGTGAGTATAAATGGTACAAACCGCAGCGGAATAAGACTCATGCCTCTAACATCTGATCAAAAGAGAATAATGGAACTATTTAATTGTAGCTATCTAGCACAGAGTAGCTACTTGAGATCAATCGGTGCGGAGGGGATGTAGAACAGACCTTAAAAAAGCGTAGGTTTTATAGCTAGCGTTTTTGGTTTGAATCTGACGAAGATGGGTTCTAAGACAAAAAAGCTTTAAAGGGAATATCATATACAATCATGGTGTTTCTATGGCCGAGGCTGAAAAAGTGAAAAGGATTGTTAAAAAGCTCAAGAAAATAAAGATTATCAGAAAATATTGCACGGAGGGGGAATACATAGTCCAACTGGACCTTCCAGGCTTTAATTTGGAAGATCTTGAACTCATGCAATATCCTACTGGCCTCTGCATTAGCGGGCCAGGATTGGAGCCTTGGGATATGTCGTTTCCTGTGGAGACAGATCTGGGGGATGAGAGTTTTAAGTGGGAATATTCTGAAGAAGGAGTTTTGACGCTGATGTTCGGTTTAGCAGGACGGCCTTGCAAGAAGCGACCATTGAAGGGAACTACGAAGAAGCCTTCCAAAAATCCATCCAAAATGGGCTAAATCAGAGTATATCATATATATAATTTATAAAGATGTAGTAAAATTAGAAGTTAATTGGAATCCTCTGAAATGGGCTGCCCCAAAGTATAAAGTGATATCTTGCAATTTTTTTGATTAAATGTA
The DNA here is from genome assembly GCA_963748825.1 of Methanotrichaceae archaeon. GTDB lineage: Archaea > Halobacteriota > Methanosarcinia > Methanotrichales > Methanotrichaceae > Methanothrix. The sequence continues at coordinate 108,691 of CAVVKN010000006.1, read as the reverse complement.
TTTAATATTTTGCCTCCTCCTCAAGCTAAAAATTATATAGTTTCATCAAGAATGATCATGATAATAAAAATGTGCCTGTAGGAAACCATGCTTGCCTGGGAAGAGATCCTTAAGCTTTCATCATATCTGCTCCAGACCAGAAGAAAGGTTGCGGGCAACGCTTTCTGGATAGGCCTAATCACTTCGTTGATAGGCGGCATCTTGCTAAATCAGACGATGATCATGAACTCGCAGGATGCAGATAAACAGAAGCTAGAGGAACAGATGGCTTCTCTTATAGAGCGTGCGAACTTCCTTCTTGAATCTGGAGAGTATGAGGAATCCATAAAATTTTGCGAAGAGGCACTTAAACAGGAGCCAAACCTGAAATCCAGAGCACCTATAGGATATGGCAAATTGTACCAGACAATGGGAAACGCCTACTGCTTTCTGTCCAGCATTCGCGATACTGAACTAAATATGCGGAAATCCATATTCTGCTATGAGGATGCGCTTGATGCCTTCTCAGGCCATGGGCAGAAGGTAATGTCTGCAGAGCATGCGAATTGTGAAAACGACCTCGGGAAAGCCTACATGTACCTAGCAGATGTGAGGGAAAAGCAGGCGAACCTGGACCTTGCCATTGATCATTTCCTGCATGCCCTTTCAGCTCTCGATCCAAAAAGTCATCCAATAGAACATGCCTCTGTTCAGAACAACCTGGGAAGCGCCTACCAGCTCCTTTCTGAGGTGAGGAACAAGGAGCATAACCTCAACAGATCCGTGCAGGCCTATGGCGAGGCGCTTAAAATATACACTCTGGAGAGATACCCTGAGGATTTTGCGAACATTCAGTATAACCTCGGCAGCGCCTATCAGATTCTCTCGGAGGTCAGAGATCGGGAGGCGAACCTGAACCTGTCTATCCTGGCCTACCAGAAGGCCCTGGAGATTAGAACCCTGGAGACATATCCTCGCGATTATGCCGATATCCAAATCAACCTGGGCATCTCATACACCTACCTCTCCGAGGCCAGGGATCGGGAGGCGAACCTGAACAGGGCACTTATCTCCTACACGGAGGCCCTCAAGATTTTCGATTCGGACAAGTACCCTCTCGCTCGGGCCACCGTCCAGGTCAATCTGGGCTATGTCTACCTGCTGCAATCTGAGATTATTGATCCCGAGGAGAGCCTGGAAAAGTCAATCGCCGCTTCTTTGGAGGCGCTTCAGGTGTACAACCTGGAAGAGTACCCATTGGACTATGCCAATCTGAAGATTAACCTGGCGAAAGCCTACCAGGCTTTGGCCGCCGTTCTGGATGGGGAGAAAAACTTGGAAATGGCGCTTTCGTCCTGCCAGGATGCTCTTCAGATTTACACCGAGGAGAGCTACCCGCTCTATCATGAGCAGGCGCAAAGGGACCTGGAATCAATCAAAGAGGCCATGCTGGTCCTGAAGACGAAGGACTCAGGGCCACCAAAGGGCACACTTTAGGAATCTAGTGAAAAGAGGTTTTTCGACTGTTATACTGGAGAAGGCATGATAGGGTGTGGCGTTTGTGTTTAGGTGATCTTTCTCTTCGCTCCTAACGCCTCAACACGGCTAAAACTCCCCGAGCGTGAATTGATATTTCCCCACCTGCATTCATATACACTTTCGCCCCGCTCCCGGCTCGCCCTCATATCCCCGTAGCTCCAGCCTTTAAGCATGGACTTCGAGCTTCTTCCCACGGTCTCCCTCCGGTCCCGGTCCTTCAATGCCCTGACGGCTCCCAGGGAGATGTTCATCCAGGCCCTGAATCGCAACCTTAACCTGCAACGGTTCAAGGTGCTCTACGTCACCGGCAACTCCTCCGCCATCCTTTCCAGGCTGGACCGCAGGTTTGAGGTCCTGGAAATCCGCCGGGGATTTACCGTCTTCCAGCTCATGACCATCCTGGAGGAGGCCCATCATTCGTTGATTCTCATCGAGCATGACCCTCTCCTCTACGAGGATGCCCGAGAGATGACCGAGTACGTCTCCCATGCACTGAGCGATGCCGCAAAAGAGGCCGCCGTGCTGCTCTACGCCCCGGGGATTGACCCTTTCTTCGAGGACCTGGTGCAGAATGCCGACCGGGTGTTCTACTTTGAAGAAGGCCCCCGTGAAACTCCACGGCTGGTGGCCAAAGCCCACCCGCGGGCGAGGGAGAACCAGAGAACGCTGGAGGCTTACTCATGAGGTGGCCCTGGAAGCAGCAGGCCCGGCCGATTGAGCCCAGGCGGGCGATCAGTGTCAGAGCCCAGGAGCTGGAGACGGCCAAGGAGATACTGGCGGAGGTCTTCCACGCTCGGCCAGGAGAGGTGGAAGAGATGATAAAAAGCAGGCTGGAGGAGAGCGGGCACGAGGCGCGCGAGGAAGGGCGGTGGCCGGCGACGTTCTGCCTGGGGGAGTAGCTATGGGACGAAGTTTCGAGAGCGTGAGGATGGGCGTGAAGGATGTCTCTGCCAGATGGCTGAAGGCCAGCCGGGCCCTGAAGAAGGAGGACCAGGTTTACGGGCAAAAGGTGGCAGAGATGGCCAAGAAGCACTCCAGTGAGGCTTTCTATGCACTTGATGACCCGCTGGAGGCGGCTGTGTTTTCGGTGCTGGTGGAGCTGTTGAGGGAGCTAGAGATGGGGCGAGAAAAATAGACATATGTGGATTTTCGACTCTTACTACAAGGGCTGTGTGGAGCTGTGGGGCCGGGAGAGAGGACTAACCAAAGCCAGCGCCGCCTATCCTCCCTCGTTCTACATGCACCTCAAGGACCCTTCTGCTCACAGGGAGATGATCGAGGCCCTGGAGAACCGCTTCAAGGCGGAGGAGTGCAGCTTCAGAACCATCTTCGGCACCTTCCAGGGCCACAGAATCTACGCCAGCCGCAAAGTAGCCGAGAAGATCGAGATCCAAACCCACCATCAGGTCGAGCTCTATAACGTGGACGTCCGCCAGGACCAGCGCTACATGGCCGAGCACGACCTCTTCCCCTGTGGAGACAGAGACGAGTCCCGGTTCTCGCCAGATTTTGAGATCCCTCTGACCAGCCTTGAGCTTAAGGTGGCCGGAGATCCTTCTATGCCTAGAGAGATCTCCCGTGTCGAGGTCCTCAATGGCCGCAAGCGGAGGCTGGAAGGATCTGAGAGACAGGTCCTCTCCGATCTCCTGGAGCTGATCAAGGCCCATGATCCGGATTTGATTCTCTGCCCCAATGCCGATACCTGGATTCCGCTCATAGTTCGCAAGGCCAGGAGGTACGGCCTGGAGCCGACCATCAGCCGCACTGGCTTCTTCAAGCCGATGGCCTCCAAATCCTATTGGAGCTATGGAAAAGTCAACCATAAGGACGGCGCTCTCATCCCCGAGGGCAGGGTGCTGATAGACACCTCCAAGAGCTTCGTCTATGCCGAGAGCGGCCTGAAGGGCGTCCTCATGGCCTCCCGGCTCTCCGGCCTCTCCCCGAATCTCACCTCCCGCTTCACTCCAGGCACGCTCATCTCCAGCTACGAGGTCTTCGAGGCGCTGCGTCGGGGCGTGGCCGTGCCCTTTCGGAAACGGGACGCAGAGGGCCTGAGGAATATCTCCGAGCTGAGGGCCTGCGACAAGGGAGGCATGATCTTCCAGCCTGAACCGGGCGTGTACGAGAAGGTCCACCAGATCGACTTCACCTCCCTGTACCCCTCGATCATCGTGAAGTACAACCTCTCCCCAGAAACCATCGAACACCCGGAGCTGAAGGGCTTTCTCAGCACCGTGCTCTCCTCGCTGCTCAATTTGCGCATTGAGACCAAGAGGCTGAAGAAGACCAACCCGGATTACGCCGGCATAGACTCGGTCCTGAAATGGATGCTGGTAACCTGTTTCGGCTACACCGGCTACAGGAACGCCAAGTTCGGCCAGATACAGGTGCATGAGAGGATCACAGGCATCTCCAGGGAGCTGCTCATGCAGATCAAGGAACTGGCTGAGGACATTAACTTTGAGGTTCTGCATGGCATTGTGGACTGTTTATGGGTTATAGGCGAGCCCATAGCGAGCTTCAAGGAGACCGTGGAGAGGGAGACAGGCATCCTGACGGAGGTGGACTCCTACGACTGGATCGCCTTCCTGCCCATGGCTGACGGTTCGGGTGCCTACAACCGCTACTTTGGGCGGCTGGACACGGGCAAGATGAAGATCCGGGGCGTGATGGCCCGCAAGGGAGACACGCCCGAATATGTGCTCCGCATGCAGAAAGAGCTGTTCGAGGTCCTGGGTGAAGCGAGGAGCCGGGAGGAGCTGAAGTGGATAGAGCCCAGGGCCCGAGGCGTTGCCAGAAGGTACATGGCGGAACTGGGAGAGGCTGACGTCCGGGAGCTGGCCATTCATCGCAGGGTTAGCAGGCTGAGCTATTCTCGCAGGTGTGCTGAAGCCTCGGCGGTGCAGGCTCACCTGAAGCAAGGGATTCCCCTGGCACCGGGAATGGAGATAGGCTACGTGATAAAGGATGCCAAAAAGTGGGAGGTGGAGCCGGAGAGGACGGCGTCGGTGTTCGATGCCGGGTATTACGGGAAGCTGCTGGAGAAGGCGTGGAAGGAAGTGGGGTTTGTTTTCGGAGCGGGATAGGGAGACGGCGTGGGTTGGTGAGTGATCCGGTCTTCACAACTCAGATAGCTCACCATGGACTTTTTGCATTTTTTCCAGCAGACTTTTGCCCTTCAGCGTAGTTTCGTATAGCGTAACCTGTTTTTCGTTGACCTGTATCATCTCATTTTTAATCAGAAGATCCAGATAGGGATTTACCATTTTGAAGTTGAGGTTAGCCTGATACACAATTCTGGTCTTACTGGCTCCATTAATGCATATTTCCAGTATTTGCGAGATTATTTCCTGTCGGTTTCTCTTCATTATTCCGCTCCTTGGACTAGAATGATGTATCGCATAATCCCGGCTTATCGCCATTGGGAACGAGTCTACAGATCTTGCCGTTCAGATCTACATTTACATAACCATCTTTGGGAACGGTGCTGTAATTATGGGTAGCAAGGAAGAAGGCCAGGTCCTGGGAATTCATGCGAATATCTTCGTTGACAGAGATAAGTTTCTTCAAATCCGAAATATCTTCATTCATGGCGAAGGCCGTGTTCATGAAGGCCATTAGGATGCAAGCGGCCATGATTGCCAGCAGATATTTCGTGTTCCCTCTCATAGAGTACAATGTACTCTTTGAGGATCATATAGATGATTACGTCTAGATCTGATCAGGATAATAGACAGATCCTATCGAAACAATTATCCTTAACATTGATTAGTATTTTTATATAGGATTAAGGAAAGATTTTTCTGTTAGGGAACTTCTGGCGGGCTTTCGTGGCATCCCATTGGAGGAGAAGGCGGCGGAAGATGCTAGAAATCACTTTCGCTACGCACGGGTGATCCTTTTTAACTATTACTACTATTTGTTCGAATGGAGACAGCCTCCCCCTCGTACTCCCTTTGCGGCTGGCTCCTGCTATTCTTTTTACACTGGCGTAGGGTATTCCTGATGAAGTAAGCTGTTGGAGAAAAGAAGGTGGGTTTGGATTGGAGCTCAAGAACGGCTGGTTACTGCTATTATACCAGCACTCTCGCTCCATAGGGTCTCAGGCTTCAAACACATGCATACAGCTCACCTATCGCGCTCTGAAACTGCTCAAATCTCTCTTTCAGATCCATCCCTTTTGGCGTAGTTTTATAGACAACCCTGGAGCCCTCATGCACTGCCTCAATGCATTCATTTTTTATCAAATTATTTAAATATGGATTTACCGTCAAGAAGTTCAGATTGGCCTGATACACAACCCTTGTTTTGCTCGCACCAGGCACGCATAGTTTCAAAATTTGCGATACAATTAAGTCGTTAGTCCTTCTTTTTGATGTCATCATATATCCCTCCAAATTGCCAGTTCAGTATTCTATGTCACATAATCCTGGTTTTTCGCTGTTGGGGATGAGTTTGTAGATTATGCAGTTCAGATTCAGCTCCACATAGCCATCCCTTGGCATAGCGTTGTAATTATGAGTGGCAAGGAAGAAAGCCAGATCCTGGGCATTCATGCGCGTATCTTCATTGCCGGAGATAAGTTTCTCCAAATCCGAAATATCTTCGCCCATGGCAAAGGCCGTGTTCATGAAGGCCATCAGGATGCAAGCGGCCATGATTGGGAGCAGATATCTCATAGAACATAATACACCCTTTAAGAATCATATAGACGATTACGTATAGATCTGACAATAATACTGGACAGATCCTATCGAAACTATTTTACTTACCATTTATCAGTACTTTTGCAGGCTGGTCCACGAAGATTCGCTTCTGGGGTGTAATAGTACTAATCAATAGGCAATGAGTTACCCATAGATTTATCGCGAATTAATGTGATAATTACGCCGAGGAGAGCTCCCCATGCAGGCCAATACCTTCGACTTGATAGAGAGGCGTAAGCTTATCACATTTTTCAAGCTCGGCAAGCTCTGGGTCTTCAAGCAGTTCTTCGATAACCATGAGCTATTCAATGCGTTGCTGGACTATTACAACAAAAACCTATACCGCTTCGAGTTCAAATCCATCGGCGCAAGGAACAATGCTCTCAAGCTCCTGGAGCGAAATGGCTTCGACTACGACCTGGTGGAGGATCTGAAGGGCTACGTTGTCCAGCTCCCCAAACACGCCAAGTATGCGCAGATCCTGAAAAACTCCGTGGCCTTCAAGGAGGCTGCGAACGAGAGGATATTCCTGATGAAGGACCTGGCAGCAGTCGAGGAGGCGGTGGGCCTGGGCGCGAAGATCCACGAAGGAGAGATCTCCTTCTGATTTATGCAGAGCTTAGTTCCTTCAGCCTCTGGATTGCCTCAGAGGTTATGGTAGATTCCCTGCTTTTCTCAGCTTCGTAATAATTTATGATCTCATCGATGGTAGCTTGTAATGCATAGATTTTCAAGGGTCTGCCATTTCCGTTGCCCTTAATATAATGCTCAGTAAGCCAGCCATTTTCTCGCAAGATTTGCATGGCTCTGCTGATTTCCGGCTGTCTCAGTCTCGTAGCCGTTTCGATTTCTTTGAAAAATCTCTCGTTTTGATCTTTGAGGAATGTTATGACGCAGGCCACGGTTCTTTTCATGCCCAGGCTCTCCAGTCCTTGCACGAACTCCATGTCCTTTTCAGCAACCCTGATAGTAACTTCTTTGATGATGCTTCCTCCTATATATCTGATAAATATTACAATCATATAAATAATTTCTTAAAGACCAAGTAATCTGCATGAGCAGAATCAAATGTGAGCATTGAAATCACTTTCGCGGCGCGCGGATGATCCTTTTTAACTATTACTACTACTTGTTAATTGGAGGCAGTCACCCCGTATACTCCCTTTATGGCTGGCTCCAGTCATCTCTTTTACTTTTGATGAAGGACCTGGCAGCAGTCGAGGAGGCGGTGGGCCTGGGCGCGAAGATCCACGAAGGAGTGATCTCCTTCTGAGCTTATGCCGAGCTCAGTTCCTTCAGCCTCTGGATGGCCTCAGAGAACCTGGCAGATTCCCTGCTTTTCTCAGCTTCGCAATAATTTATGATTTCATCGATGGTCGCTCGTAAAGCATAGATTTTCAAGGGTCTGCCTTTTCCGCTGCTCTTGATCTCATGCTCAGTGAGCCAGTCCCTTTCCCTCAGGGTTTGCATGGCAATGCTGACTTCCGGCTGCCTCAGGCCGGTGGCCACCTCGATATCCCTGGCAGATCTCTCTTTCTGATCCTTGAGAAATGCTATGACGCAGGCCACGGTTCTTTTCATGCCCAGGCTCTCCAGGCCCAGCATGAACTCCAAGTCCTTTTTGTCTGCGACCTTGATAGTAACTTCTCTGATGATGCTTCCTCCTACGCTTCTGACAAATATCATAATCATATAAATAATTTCTTAAAAACCAAGTTATCGTTAAACGGAACCGGAACAAATCGTGCAATGTAGACCAAACCATTAGATTTATATAATATTAACATAATGCAAGTGTATAGTTCTGAATTCAAATGTAGAAATCAAATTAGAGTATATTATATCAGTGGGGATGAGTATGGGGCGTCCCAGGAAAAACAGAGACAACTTGGTTGGCAGGGCGGGCCGGCAAGCAATAGAGCAAGAAGATCTACAGCGTGAGTCGCAGAAATGGACGCGCAGGAAAGCGACGTTGGCCAGATTTGCGAAATGAATCCTCCGTTTGATGCCGGCGGCATTTTTCAGGGCCCACCACAGGCCCAATGCCGGACTATATAAAGAGAGGTTTAGAGACATACGTGCATATGAAGTCCACAATAGATATCGTGAACGTGGTGGCATCCACCAAGCTGGCGGATGCGTTCGATCTGCCCAAGATCGAAGCCGAGCTGGAGGGCGCCGATTATAACAAGGAGAAGTTTCCCGGTCTCATCTACAGAGTCAAGGCCCCTAAAGCTGCTTTTCTCATATTCACTTCCGGCAAGGTAGTATGCACCGGATCCAAGAACGTCGAGGATGTTCGCATGGTCATCGCCACCCTGGCCAAGACGCTCAAGTCCATGGGCTTCGAGAAGATCGATATGGAGCCTGAGATCCACGTTCAGAATATTGTGGCCTCCGCAGACCTGAAGTCGGACTTGAACTTAAACGCCGTCGCCCTGGGCCTGGGCCTGGAGAACATCGAGTACGAGCCGGAGCAGTTTCCTGGGCTGGTCTACAGGATCAAGGTGCCCAAAGTGGTAGTGCTCATCTTCAGCTCCGGCAAACTGGTGATCACGGGCGGCAAATCGCCGGAGGAGTGCGAAGAAGGGGCACGGATCGTCAGGATGCAGCTTGAGAACATGGGACTGCTTTAACCTCTTCTTGAATCTATCCCGCTGTCTATTCTTTGGCTTGCTATCCTAATGCTTCCGCCTTCATCTTCCTGGCCTTCTGCCTTGCCGCCTCGGCATCCATCTTCCTGGCGCTCCCCAGGTGCACATTGCGCGTCTTGCCGTCCTCGCGCCAGGAGGCCATCCAGTAGGTGTAGGTCTTGGAGCCCTTTCGGCTCTGCTTGACCTTCTCCATCTTCCATACTGTGAGATCCTCCAGCCTGGCCTGGTGCTTGAGGGCCTCGGCCTCTGCCAGGGCCGCCTCCGCCTCTCCTTGCAGCCTCTCTGCCTCCCTGCGGGCCGCGGGTGCACGGGCGACCTTCTGCAGGATTCGGGCGTCCCTGGCCAGCTCCCGGGCTTCCTTCTGGAGGGCCTGGCGGCGATCGCCGGAGGGGGTACGGTGCATGCAATATAGTTCTATGGCATCTTACTTAAGACTCTTAATAATATCATAGAACTGCTTTGAGCCGTCTGATTCCGGTTTCCACAGGAAATAGAATATTAAAAAGGTAGATAAAAGGCGCACCCGGATTGAAGAGAATAAGCGGCGTCTATGCGCATGCATCACCCCTCGAAATGCTTGTAAAGCTTGTGTGCTTTGTCGATAGTCACGATCTCTAGGATCTTGACAAGCTCCTCCTCCTCGCAGATTTGATAAAACACAGTGAACGATCGACCAATATGCAATCGATAGAATTTGAATTCGAGATGCAGCAGCTCCTTATCACCTCCCTGGCCTGGGAAGGGATCTTCGGCAAGGGCGTGGCACTTCTCTTTAATAAGCCGCTGGCTCTTCTCTGGGAGCTCTGATAGATATAACAGAGTCTTTCTATCGATAACCACCTTGCGGCTCAAGGAGGCAACTCCACATAGTCGCCTTCATCGGCAATCTGCAACAGACGCTCGATCAAACGAGCCTTCTTTTCTCGTTCGATCATCTCTGCGAGGAGCTGGTTGAAGGTCTCCCCCGGTTTCCTGAGATCGGATAGCTCGGCCCATACAGGCTCAGTAACTGCTACTCGCTTTGTGGCAAGCATGGTGATCTTGTAAAGATTGTAAAGCAGATATAACTTTCGGCACTTCAGCGGATACCCGTAAGCAAGATGCAACTATTTCGGCAACAGCCTCTCCGCCATCCCCCATTCCTCGCCCAGATCCACCCCGATATCCATGCGTGGCCCCCTGGCCTTGAACTCTCGCGCCGCAATCTTGCGCAGTGCATCTCTGGCCAGAACGCGCAGCTCCTCGGGTGCCTCCATCTCCAGCACCTTTTGGAAATGCTTCTGGGCCGGCTCCATGTCTCCGGTTCAACGGGCGAAGGCGAGGCCGTACACGGTCTGCGGGTCCAGGGGATCGATCTCGTAGGAGCGGCGCAGATAGTAGAGAGCCCGCAGGCTGTTGCCTTCCTTGCCGAGGATGGCGCCCAGGTTTTTGAGGGCCACGGGATTCCTGGGATCGGCGGCAAGAGCCTGCATGGTGTACTCCTTGGCCCGCAGCAGGTCGCCCGCCCGCAGGTAGCCGAGCGCCAGGGCTACGTGGTACGGGGACGAGCTGGATGGTTTCGGGTAGATTTTTCAAGGATTGGTCTGATCTGATAAAGTTAAATACATTAACCACAAATTAATTAAGTTAAGCAAGGAGGGAAAACTTAAAACATGAAAAAAATTGAGAGCTTTCTTAGTATTATTTTAGTCCTGTTTTTCTTGTGGCCTTTTCTCGGAAATGCCGCAGAGCATGACAGTGTTCAGCTTTTCACCAACGGATCAATTTATATTGATGAAGAAAAAAAAGTAGATAATCTTCTAGTGATAAACGGCGTGGTCAAAGCAATAAATGCCAGCGCAGAGCAGCATAAAGATGCTTCAATCATTGATCTAAATGGGTCCGCTGCGTATCCCGGTTTTATTGATAGCCACGTGCACTTGATGGAAACGGGGTACTTCTTCTATGTGGGAGCGAACCTGATAGGCTGCAACGATTCGAATTCTATAGCAAAGGTCCTGGCGGATAAAGTCAAATCCATTCCGGGAAACAGAACGATCCTTGGGGCAGGCTTCTCTCTCCAAGATTACGATAATTGGTCTCTTGAAGATCTCGCTAAAATAGATAAAGTGACCGGCAACCGGCCAGCATTCCTGGGTGATAAACTCGGACATAACGCGGTCATTAATACTGCTGCGATGAACTTGATCGGGCTCACTCCGGCTACCAACGTGCCGATTGGAGGAAAGATGGGTGTAGAAGATGGCAGGCTTACAGGTATGCTACGGGAATCTTCCATGATACTGCCGTGGAATAAAATGTTCGCCATGTTCGATGGTGAAGACATAAAGAAAGGTACGCTTCTTCTGCTAAAACGCTGGTCCTCCCTCGGTTATACGGGGGCAGTAGACCTGATGGGTGCAACTGGCGTGCGGTTTATGAGACCCGAGCTTTTTTATGAGATGGAAAAAGAAGGAACTCTGCCGTTGCGGATCAACTACTGCTATACGATATTTAACTTGAGTGATGTAGATGACGCTGCAAAATACAGAGGCAATGATACCGACATGGTACGATTTCTGGGCTGCAAGATCTTTGTGGATGGAGCTTTTGCCGGAGGCCAAGCCTGGACCAGCTGGCAAAATCTTCAGGGCAACCATGGTATTCAGGAAATTTATACCAATGATACAGGCGGACCGGAGAAGAACCTCACACGCATAGTCGAGAAAGTTGAAGAGTACGGGATGAACATGCACTACCATGTGCAGGGAGACCTGGCTATCGAGGCGGTACTTGACGCGCTCGATAAAGTAGTAGCCGAAAAAGGTAAGCTCACAGGAGTTCATACCCTGATACATATGGGATTCCCTAACGATGAGCAAATCGAAAGGATCAAAAAATTCGATGGCCATGTCGCTATGACTGTCCAGCCTGCGTTTTGGTCTGTAGAAGACGATACTGCCTATTATTACGGAAAACACAATGAACAGGCGTATCCCATAAAAAAACTTATCGATAGCGGAATCCCAGTCGGAATCAGCACAGATTTTAGCGTTTCTCCTCCCGAATATTCTCCAGCCACGATGGTGATCAGTGTTGCAGTAACTGGCGGAGGAGATCCGAAAATGCACTTGCCCCTCAGTGTCAGAGAGGTCGTTCACGGCTTCACTATCGGCAGCACGGCCACCACATCGAGAAACGATACCGGCGTTCTATATCCTGGCTATAAAGCCGATATAGTTGTGTACGACCAGGATCTTTATTCTGTGCCATTGGATAAATTTTCCAAAGACAACCCAAAGGTCTTAGCGACTTATATAGGCGGGAGGCAGGTGAATCAAGCTGCAAATCTTAAGTCTGATTGATAGATATTTGAAAACGCCAGCGATGAGCTGGCTCTTTTTATCGTAGTATTGAGACAAGAATAACTAACAGCGTCCCGTTCACTTTCGCCCCGCCCCCTTGCCTCGCCCTCATATCCCCAGAGCCACCCATATCCTATCATGGATATCGATCTCCACCCGACCGTCTCCCTGCTCCCCGAAACCTTCAGCGTCCTGGTCGCCCCCGTGGAGCTGCTGGCCGATGCCCTGAACAGCCACTTCCCGGCAGTGCTCGCAGGACGTGGCTCTCCTGGGGATCATTGATATCCAGCCCGTACTTGCCCGGCATGCCGATCTCGAAGGTGATCTCCTGGATCTCCTGCAGCGACTTCCCGCCAAGCCAGATCGCCAAGGAATTCGTTGGCTGGATGAAAAGCGGACCAAAAGACATTGGGACTGCCACATTTGAAACATTGAGGATCTGCGAGAATAGTATGAAATGAATTACTGGGTGGAGGGTTATCCTTCTGGAGGCAACGACCCGAACACGCCGCTAACGATTTCTCAACCGCTAAAGAAAAAGAGACCCACAGGAAAAGTAATAAATGGTTGCAACGCGAAAATCATCGAAAAATGTCTGAGGATCTCTCAGGGAAAGGGTAATAGATGAGCATGTCGAAAAAATGGCCAATAGGAGAACTCGTATGACTATGAAAGTAGAAATCAAGGATAACAAGCTATTCATAGAAATTGACCTGGAAGAACCAACCCCATCGTCATCCGGTAAAACCCTTGTTGTTGCAAGTACACATGGGAATATCGTTACTACCGCTAAAGTTAATGATAAGCCGATCACCATCGGATTGAATGCTTATATTAAGCCTTGAGCAACCGCAGAGCTGCTCTATACCATGTAGCTGGCTCAGGTCGAGATGAAGGTAGGGGTGGATTATGTTTCTCGACCATCGGCCCTCGTTTGTGAGCTTTAAGAAGTGCCTCTGCTTAACTCGTTCGAGCATATGCCTGAGGGCAGCTGCGCTCGGCCAGTCCGTCCCATTCCTGGGATCGGCGGCAAGGGCGATTAGTCCCCTAAAACCCTTCGCACTTTAAGCTAGGCCCCGGATATCTATCCCTAGCTTTTGCCTGGTTCCTTCTCTTTGGATAGGAAGGCCGCCACCGTAGCGATAATCATGCATATCAGCATGAACAGCCATAAGCCCTGGTAGGATTCCAGGGACCTGGTGGCCAGCATCAGGCCGGAGACCTGCTGCAGAATGGCCCCGCCGGCGAAGGGGAATATGTTGAGAGCCGCGGTGCTCGTCCCCACGATGCTTATTGGAAACAGCTCTTTGATCTGAGCGAAGCTTACCACGAAGAACCCGCCGAAGAAGCCGAAGGCGAAGTTTATCGCCATATAGGTCTCAGTACTGGTGATATGCCCGGCGGTTATCCATATTATCGCCCAGATGATCGTATACACCACGGTCCCTATTATGAGCACCTTCTTGCGGGACTTTAGGATCTTATCAGAGATGTACCCGGCAGTAGGGCAGCCGAAGATCATGCCTATCCCGATGAAGGTTAGCACCAGCCCGTAGGTGGGCCTGTCCCATCCCAGGATGTCATGGAAAAACGGTCCCGCCCACAGTCCTTGATAGACCATGATGCTGCCGTACATGAAGAAAAACCATATGGCTAGGGGCCAGAACTTCATTCCTGCCCCGAAAGTCATCTTGAGAGCCCTGCCCATGGGGATCTTCTCCATAGTCTTGACCTCAGGGGCCAACTCGCCCAACTCCATGGCCTCGATCTCCTGGATACTGGGAAGGTTCATGTCGGAGGGACGGTCCCGAGTGATCATCCAGGCTAAAGCCGCCAGGACGAGCGTGATCACGCCCAGTATGATGAAGACCTGCTGCCAGCCTAGGGCGTCGGACATCAAGGCCAAAGGGCCAGCGGCGCTCAGGGCTCCGATGTTGCCCACCGCTAGCAGGATACCAGAAAGAGAAGCGAACTCATTCTTGCGATACCAGGCGGCCAAGATCTTCATGGTGGGGATGTAAACCATGGCCACGCCTATGCCGATCAACAATCGTCCTGCGATGACCGTCTCGAACGTAGATGCGATCCCGGTTAGGATCGCGCCGGCCGCGGCTACAAGCGTGAAGAAGCTGACCGTTTTGCGTGGCCCCCAGTTGTCTGTCAATAATCCAGACGGCAACTGCATGATAGTGTAGGCGTAGAAATACACAGAGCTCAAAAGTGCGATGGAGGCGGCCGTGCTCACTCCGAAGGTGATCTGCAGGTCGGTAGACACGACTGCCGAGGACACCCTGTGGAAGTATACAAAGAAGTAAGCGAAGGCCAGGATCCCGAACACCGCCCATCGGTAGCTCAGGACTTTCTTCACTTTGCTTTTTTCCAATGTCATTCTTATAACCTTCCTACCATCGGACAAGACGCTGAACTCTTTGGCAGCATATTTGATTAGCCATTATTAGGTTGAGGCGACGAACATGTTCGTTAGGGGATCAATTCATGAATTCAATGGCGGAAATGTTTGACGCCCCACTTCCAGACCACTCAAATAATTTCTTGGGGCCACCTGCTTTTTCTACCCTACCATCTCCCTGCTCCCCGAGACCAACAGCCTCCTCATCCCCCCTTGGAGCTGCTGGCCAAAGCCCGGTGCAGCCACCTGGAACTGCAGCACTACAAGATCCTCTTCATCTGTGGCAACTACTCCTGCATCCTCAGCCAGCTGAACCGCAACTTCACGGAGCTGGAAGTGCGCCGCGCCAACACCCTCTTCCAGCTCATGACTATCTAGGAGGAGAACCACCACAGCTTCCTGGTCGTGGGGCATGACCCTGTTCCACGAGGATGCCGAGGAGATGATGCGTACGTGGCCCAGGATCTGAAGCAGACCTCCAGACAGGCGACCATCCCGCTCTACGCGCCGGCGCTGGACCCTCACCTGCAGAAGATGACCGAGCCGGCCGACCCAGGCTTAGCCAGGGTCAACGAAGCCAGCTGCGAAGATAATATAAAATCTGCGGCGTTCATCCATGCGATTTAATTAACATTAACTGTTCAATTCTAGATAAACATTATGACCATTGAAAGAAATCTCAAGAATCGATAGCTGGCAAGAAACTACCGCAAGAAGCCTCATCGAGTCAATTGTTAGCGGTCTTTTGTAACTCACCCATCAGACCGCTATTGCATGAATGCAGTTATTCCCTACTTTTTCCACCCTTTTCTTGCGTCACCTTTTCCAGGTGTCACTTTCTTCCCCGAATCCACTGCCCCTTTCTTTGTATCTGAGCTTCCAGACGTCACTGTCTTCCCTACACCAGACGTTGCTTTCACTGCAACACCCTTTGTTCTCTTATCTTTTTTATTTTGCATTTTTAATTCTCCATTTAAACTTATTCTGAGATTGGCTTAATACAATATTTTTAAATATAAAGCTTTTGGCACATAAATAGATATGTGTCATAATCTATATATATAATATCCTGTTCAGTAAGGATTAATGCCCAAAACTACATTGACCTTATCCGAGCCTATTGCCAAAACTCTAAAGATCTATACGGCAAAAACAAAGAGCAGCCTGCGTGCCCAAAGCGAAGTTGTAGAAGAAGCCCTAAAAGAGTTCTTTGAGAGGCACAACGTAAAGATCGAAATCTAGTTCGAGATAAGGTCAAAATTGCCAGATTCAGCCTTCATTGTTCCACCTTCTGGATAGCAAGTATTTCCGATGTGCCTGGCTCCTGCGCGCGCGGGCAGGCGGGCGCATGGCCGCCCGGGTGGCAGCGTGGTCCAGCCAACGGATATTCGTGTGATGAGAAGAGCTGGCGGATGAGAAGGGCTTTTTTATATTCCTGTCTAGGTTTTGGCTTTTCAAATTCAGAGAAGAATAGACGCCCCTCTCGCCCTTCCATTGATGAATCGCAGCGAGTTTCCGGTAAACTTGGAAGGCATTGTCTGGATAAAATAGTAGTTTTCAAAATCAAGTATGTCGCTCTGGAATTTTATATTTGCCTGGCTTTGCAGGATACATAACACTCAATATCAGAGGTCTCAAAGACGAAGGCCTCCAGACGAGTCTTGGGCAAATCACGGGAGCACGGGGCGACATTGACTTCCTGAAAGGGATTGCTGCCCTTTAGCCTGGAGCGGATGAGGAAGTCTGCCGAGCGAAACTTGGCCGAGCCTGGGACTTTGAGAACACAGGTTTTATGCGTTGTATCCAAAAAGCCTCCCTTTTTTCTTCTGCCTCCTGAACTGAAGGCCGCTATATCTGATTAGCTCCCCGGCGGCAGCTTTTGCAGATTCGGCTTCCAAAAAGCCTCCTGAAACTGAAGGCCGCCCACAAGTCCCACCAGACCCAGGCTATCTCGCTCATTCCTGACACGGGGCGCCTCTCTTCTCAAATTTTCATCGCTATTTTGCATATCCTTTCGAACGTCTGGATCCCCAAGACCCGGATCAGGAATCACTGGCCTGGAATTATTGCCCGTCATTTCAATGTCATTCCCAAGTTTCATTCTTCTTTGCGCCACAATGGGTGAACAATATCTTTTCCAAATCCGCAATAGTAATTTTTCATCGCGTGACAGGATTTAATCGGAGAAATTCATCTGCAACTTATTAATAGCTATGCAAGATAACTAATATAATATACAGATTCAAAATTAATAAAAAAGATTGTTATAAGCTTGGAATAATCGACCTCTATGGTTGGATATAATTACAATTGATCCATTATAAATTTGATATGTTTATTTATAATGCATTTCTTTTGATAAAATAGAATATCGTAGATTATTACCATGGATACTAACAGGAGGTTCGCTAAACCTTAATGCTTAGACGATCTAATTAGCATTGCTTAGATCAAGAATATCTTTAGACCAGGCAGATACTATCATAATGGAGAAAGAGATGATGAAAAGAAGCAAGCACGTAATCATTTCGAGAATACTGGACATATGCCAGAACGGCGCCAACAAGACGAGAATTGTGTACCAGGCAAACCTCAACTTCAGAACTGTAGATCCTTATATAGATCTGCTGATAAAGAACAATCTAATAGAGGTCAAGCAAGGTAAGACCATATTATACGAAACAACCGATAGAGGCATAAATCTGCTGGATGACTTCAAGCACATTGATAGCCAGCTTTCCGAATTATGAAGATGCAAGTTGTTTCCAATATCCTTATGATTTAGCTCATTTCGTCCCCCCATTTTTTTTTGACGTCCTCTAATTCAATCAAATATTTTCAGCCTTTTTAACCTTATCAATCCCTTTATCTTCTTCAACCTCTTCATCATCTGCACGCCAAAAGGGGTTGACTATGCAAATAAATTTTAGGGAAAAGCTTCCCGTATTTCGGATATGCTGCCAGGAGCCGGGCGGAATTAAGATAGCCTGGCCAGCTCTAACCGCTGCCTTCTCGGAATCGATGTGCATCTCACCCTCACCTTCCAGGATGAAGTACACCTCAGAGGAGGTTTTCAGCTTATGAGAGAGAGATGCAGCGCCGGGCTGCAATATGGCGTGGGCGATGCTGAAAGGAAGGTCCAGCCCATCCCGGCCAGGATGAAGAAGCTCGCAAATACATGTATTATCCGCCGCCTGAAAGTATCTGCATTTTGCCAAATCTTTTATGAACATTTTCGGGACCACCTTCTTTTGCTCATCGCACACTATTTGCCATTACTACTACAAGGAGATTTTTATCCGAGCACTTTCGACTTACATCAGATGTGCCCCGGCAACTTACATAGACCCTAAAACTTCGATAGATATATTTTTAATTTTTTAAAGTTAAAAATCCGCAGAATGAATGACCAGATTTTTTTCATTCGAGAGAATTGATGAGACGATCCAATCCACCAGATCAGGCATCCTGGAAATCATATGCACCAGATGATAGGACAGGAGATATTCTTCTCCCTCACTTGAATGGCTTATCCTGTCGTGCCGCTCCAAAATAGCATCATTGATGGCGTCTTCGAAGACCGAATTGAGTTTTCCATCCTCGTTTAAAGAAAAGCCGTCGATGATGTGAGCCTGAATATTCTCACCCCGAGAGTCACAGGTTCGAATGCATAGAGAGGCCCGGCTGCCTCCCTGCAGGATGAAAAAGTACCTTTCCGGGTGCTCAAGGAGGTCACAGCGCAGATTTCTTCTGCTGACTTCAATTCCAATGCGTATCATACTCATCCGACCCAACCGACTTTACGCAGGCTTTTCAAGTATAATGTTAAATAGTTACTATTTATGATTTATATATTTTTTGGCCCAGACACCAAAAGTAAATAAATTATTATTTTAACAATTTTTTAAAAAATTATCCATAAATTTACTAAGATACAAAGCAGATAAGAGAGCATTTATCTCAGTTGGAAAGAGAAGGAAGCCAAATGCGCCTGATAGAGATATTTTACTCCATGCAAGGCGAGGGCCCGGCCATGGGAAGGCCGGCCACCTTCGTTCGGCTGGCCGGCTGCAACCTTCGTTGCCAGGGATGCGACACAGACGATAGGCCATGCCGGGAATTATCCATTGCCGATGTGCTGGAGAGCATTCAAGGTGGAAGAGTGGTCATCACAGGAGGAGAGCCCACTCTGCAGATGAAGGAGCTATCGGAATTGATATCTCTGCTGCATACTCGTGGAAAGGAGATTCACATCGAGACTAATGGCACCAACCCCATTCCTGAAGAGATCCTGGAAAAAATTCACTACGCGGTAGTCAGCCCCAAGCTAGGATCGAATTTCCATCTCGACTTTTGGGTCGGCAAAGAGAACGTCCACCTCAAATTTGTATTGGGCAAAGCTCCCTGGTGCTGGACCTCTGGACTCTTGGAGGATCTTGTCCCTGCTCTGGCAAAGGACAGGGTTTGGATTATGGCCTACGGCACAGACCAGGATATGCAGGGAGCTCGGGAGGCCTGGGATCTGTCTATGCATCTCGGCGTCAACTACTCCGACCGGTTGCATATCAGGCTGAGAAGAAGATAGAATGTGTCCTTAGCCTCGAATGCTCTCTAAGCACGCTTCTGCCTCACGAAATACAAAGGCCCTTTCATCTGATCCCAGCCTTAGCCTTGCCATCCTCAGCAGCCCCTGGCTCATGAAGAAGGGGAGGGCGCGGGTGATGGCATAGAACTCCGGTTCATTGCGGCTGTATCGCCAGAGATAATGGCCGATGTAAGGCTCCGCCATCCTCCCATCTCCCCGGTGAACGGCAAAATAAAACTTGAGCTCGGCGGCAACAATGCCCAGGTCATGCACGGGATTGGCGTACTCCCTTGAGCTTTCCAAGTCCAGCATATAGACCTTGTTCTGGCTGAACAGGTAATTCATGGGATTTGCGTCACCATGCACCCGGCAGCCATGGGACCTGTCCAGAAACGGGCTATGCCACCATTCCCCCAGAAGACAGTTATATTTGGTTCTGGTTGTATTGTCCAGACGAAGCTGATCTAAGTTTTTATGAAACCTTGCGAATGCCTTTTCTTTCCTGTATTCGCATCCTGTTTGATCATGCAGCCTTCTTTGAAGTGATGCGATAGCCGTGAGCCGATCGTACAGTCCGTCATCCCTCTTCAAGTATTTGTAGAAGGATCGGCCCTGAATATATTCCGTAAGCAAGGCACAGTGGAAATCCCTATGCATGGCCAGGGGCCTGGGAATATCTACCAGCGGCTCGATTTTCTTGAGAGTATAAAACTCATTTTCCATGGCCTGGACTGGATCGTACTTCCTTGTACCGCTCAAATGCTCACTGTAGAACTTGGCCACAACACTTAATCCTGAAGCCTTAAATTCATAGCGACAGACGGTATGCGAAGCGGGCATGACCCTGTAGACATTGACTTTGCCGCTCCGGTCGTCTATCCTTTCGCCCAGCACCTGCACCAGCCATTCCCGAAAGGCGTTTCCAGGACCCAATGTGTCTACATACTTTTCTCTTGCCATTTGTCTCCAATCTCATTTCAGCCTAACAGTCTCCAGGCCTCTTCGATATGCATAGCCCTCATGCCCAACCGAGAGGACGCAGCTATGTCATTCTCGAAGCTGTCGCCGATGCACATGACCTCCTCCGGCTCATTGCCCATCAGCTTGGCCGCCTCCAGGAAGATCCTGGGGTCGGGCTTTTTATGGCCGAAGTCTGAGGAGAAAATCACATGAGTGAACTGCTCGTAAAGGCCGAAATATCTCATCTCCTGCTCCGAGAACGATCTCTGGCCGTTGGAGACAATGACCTTTGGGTAGCTTTTCAGCCTCTGCAATAATTGGAGGCTTTGAGGAAAGAGCTTCAACCGGCGTAGTGATCCGGCCCGAAAAGCGCGAGCCGTCTCTACTCCCAGCCGCACCTCGTCTATATCCCTGAGGGCATGGCTCTTGCAGATCCTGCCGAAGATATCCTCCACCCGGATCTCAGGATGCTTCTCCCACTTGGCTTCCATCCCCTCTTTAGCCATCCGCCTGTAATCATTCTTCAGATCCTCTGCCGGGATCTTAACACCCTGATAGATCAGCCACTTGCTGACAGCCTCATAGGTATTGATGCTCTCCTCATCGGTATGGATGTCAATCAAGGTGTTATAAAGGTCGAATATAATTCCCTTGATTCCCAGAATTCCCTTTTCCTCCAGCTTCGCCATTCTCTAGCCTCACCTACCGGAGCTGAAAAATTGCCCCATTATATTCTAATAGAGCACCGCACCTTTATAAAATAGTCGCATATAGATAGATCTTCGATCCTTGAGGGGATGGATCCGCCCACCGGGAGTAGTCAAAAGAGTTAGGCTGGGCGGTCTAAATCATAGTAGTACCAGCGGCTATGAGTAGATTTGCCGCGCGGGGCGAAAGTAACCGGCCAGCTTCTGAGAGAGGCTTGCCAGGAATAATTGACCTCTGGCGGTTTTGTGCAGAACCCAAAAAATTATCCCTCATGCCCGCCATTCCCCGGATAAAGAGCAAATGTCGATCAAGGAGGCTGAAATTCATGAGAACCATAGAGATCGAGATTACGGGAAAGGGAAAGGCACTGGCAAAGCTGGACGAAAGGAATCCCAAGATAAGAGAGGCATTCTTTAAGGCGCTGCCCTTGGAGGGCATAGCCAACCTCTGGGGCGAAGAGGTCTACTTCGATGTGCCTTTGCAGATGGACAATGAGAATCCATCGCCCTCTGCAGCCGCGGGCGACATTTGTTATTGGTCGCCAGGCCCGGCCTTCTGCATCTTCTTTGGCAAGACCCAGCCTTATTCGTCTGTGAACCATATCGGGAAGGTCACAGAGGGGCTGGAGATATTTAAGAGCGTGGCCGCAGGAGATCGGATAGTGCTGAAGAGAAGATGAAAGCTCGCCATTCTTTGTCGGTCCTTTGTGCTCATTGCGATCTTTGGGGTGAAAACTGGCAAGCACATGGTTTAAAATTGGATACTAGAAGGCTTTGAAATCTCCTGAAATAGCCCCTAAAGTCTGCCATTGCCCCACATACAGCGAAGAGCAGAATAGAGTCTGGGGGGTTACCAAAAGCCCGGCGCCCCTCCCGCAGACGCTGCTCTCCGGCGGGCTCGCGCGCATGGGCGGAGGGAGCGGCAAAAAGGGGAATTGGCTCGATTTTGATCTTGAGATTCTTCCCGCCAGGGACGGCGATCGATCCTATAACCTTTAAATATTCGAAGTGGAAATCAAGTACATAGAGCGGCTGTGGTCCAGTGGTTATGACATAGGCTTCCCAAGCCTGTAACCCGGGTTCGAATCCCGGCAGCCGCACATGATCCTGATCTTTGTTCTAACTTTCAAATTTGATAAGATCCGTATTGTTGCTCTGGCATTTAGGAGAAGAGAACGCCCTTCTTTGAATATTATTGAGGATCTGCCGGATTAGCACAGATAACAAGAAAATTAGATGCAGAAAGAAAATAGCGAAATCATCCTGGCATAAATCCCTCAACCAGCAAGCATACTTGAGATTAGTAATTAATTACATGAGAAAACAATCTTAATATAGTGCACTAGAAAGTATAAGTAGTAAAAAGTAGGTCCTCACAGTTACGGATCTATCTCACGGAACATTTGGAGGTACTAAATGGATGCGGAATTCGTTCTAACTCTAGCGTCACAGTCATGGCTGAAATGGTTCTGTTGCCCGCATTGTGGCAGTGATCACTCTACTTCGAGAGATGGTCGCTGTACCGAGTGCAATGAGCAATTGGTGCTTGTAAGAAATCAAGCGGTTGGATGTGATATTCTTAATGGCCTTTCCGGCGAATTGAAATTTCTAATATCTTTGCAAACTGGATCTTCCTTTTATTACCACAATCAATGGAATCCATTGGTTAGCCCGATTACAGAGGTAATTAATTCATGAGTTAGATGAGGAAATCATTCTTTTATATATATTTCCTGGATCGAGTCCAAAATGACATCGATCCCTCGTTGTTCTGAGTGGATAAGGAGCAAGGTTTAATAATATCAATTCTTGAATTATTATCCGGGACTCCATCTCAGGAAGACTATTAAAACTTGCATTGAATCACCGCTTGGTCGTCAATAATCTACGGGTTGGTATTTGATCTACTGCAGGATCAAGGGGGGACGTTCATGGAATCACGCTCCGCAAACGAGTTTAAAAAACTCCAACCTCTTATTTGACCACTACCCGCCGTTTTATAGATCATAAAATTAATAGAGACACCACTAACACTCTGTTAGTGGGTTTCGTCAGTATCTATTAATTTTAAACCACATCAGATCAATATCCATAATGCTACTGCTGATTGGTTACTATCTTAATGTAGTTGGCGGCAGAAGCTGGTCCGAAAGCTATGGCCTCCCTATTGCCTACATTGATCTGCTCCAAATTGACCTTGATACAGCAGTCTTGGCAGGGAGAAACATTATCGATTATTCTGTTGCACTCCCCGGAATCCTGATTCTTCTTGATCTCTAGGTTGTTGGTAGCGGTGGCGATGGGAGTTTTTTGCCAAATATTCCCAAAGGCCAGTGCCTTATCATTGCCTACATCCAGACTGTCGATGTTGGTATCCTGCATTGATGGGAACCTGAAGGCAGCTCCATCTGTCTCAAAAATACCAGTTCCAAGTATATCTACTCCACCATTGCCTGCTAATCCATAATCCTGAGACATCGCAGGAACATATAGCATAGCTATGGCCAACACCAATATAGCGCCATTTTTTTTGATAATCTCACCCCATACATTCTTTAATTTAAACTAATGTAACCTTTGATATTATTTATATTTTTTGGTAGTAGATACAAGCTAAGTTATGCTTAATGCAGGATACGTTTTCAGAATATATTTTATAATAAAATATTATATTTTTTAGACTATTCAAAGAACCCGGGCAAATTCCGATTAGTTTTCACTTAAGCTAAACGCATTCAATTCCAAGCAATTTCTGATTTGCGGTATCGATCGCCAAAAATATTCTCATCCATCAAACGAAATTAGGCGGATCGTCTTGGAGATGATGAGTGATTACAGGAGCGATACAGATATGGATAGTTGTTCGCTTGTCCATCTCTGATTCTCAAAGCAACTCGAAACACATGCCTTTGGGCAGTACTCCTGCAAAAAGTACTTTGAGCTGCCCCCCCGGTACAGGTGACCGAGAGCCTCCTCATAATGCCAGCCACTGCACGCCTACCACTGTGGCCGTGACTATGACTCCAGCGAGGAGAACGCCTGCCACGATGGCCGCGAACGCCGGCCAGAAGCGAAATCCAAGCAAGAAGGCAATGGCACAGCCTGTCCAGGCCCCGGTCATGGGCAACGGTATGGCCACGAAGAGGACCAGGGCCGTCAGCCCGAAGTTCTCATGCTCTTGAATGTACTTTTTGCGGGTGCGGGCAAAAAGCCAGGAAAAAAATCTGTCACCCCAGCTAAAACGCCTCAGGTAATCTGAGACGGGCCCCAGAAAGAGGAGCAGGGGGATTATAGGCAGGAGGTTTCCAAAGACGGATAGGAGATAGGCCTGCCAGGGCGTGTATCCGTAAACACCTATGGCCAGCGGTATAGCGCCTCGAACCTCGGAGACGGGAAGAGCCGCCGCCATCAGAGTTATCAGCCACGCCGGAAGAACAAGGGCCACCTCACGACCACCTCATGGCCGCTACTATGTGATTACGACTAAAAATAATTTTTACTCACCTACAGTCCCTTTGATCTCCACCTTGAAGACGGCCTCCTGGGAAGGAGAAGAAACGGAGATAGTCAAATCCACGGGGATTTTCCCGAGAGCTATGGACAGGGGCGCGCCAGAATTGGCGACCTCCACCTCCACCTTAATCCCTTGGGACAATTTTGTGAAAGCGCCGATAAGAGCGCCGAAATCAATGGTCTTTGCTACCGATTCTAAATCAGGAATTATGGTGATGGGTGCAACCTCTATGGGCCCCACGGCGATGGGACTCTTGGAATCGCCCGATATCCGTGCCGATATGGGACTGCTATCTTCCCCGGAGACCTGCACGCTCAAAGCCCCATCCTTTCCCGTTCCCTTAACCTTGGCCACTATTGGGTGCTTCTCTTGGTCCTCCGATCCCTGGATTGTTGCCCGCGCGTCTGCATCTACTTTAAAGGTCACCATGATATCATCGTAAAGCCTTAGGATTTTCTTGGATATAAAGAATGGCAGAGGATCGAGCTACCCTGCAAAGGTTAACCTGATAAATAAAATATAATTCAAAATATTAGCAGCGAAAGGCTGATATCTTCATGGACGACATTACGTTCCGATGCTTGAAGTAGGATATCTGCATATCGATAATCCCATTGCCGTTATTTCTTCACATAACAAGCCCGACTTTAACGATGCGGCGGGCTTGCTCTTGCTGGATGACTTCGATCTGGATGAGGTTCCTCTCGAAGAGATGCAGGCCAGTTTAGAAACAATCAGCCAGAATGCCAGGGAAGGAACAGGAGCCTTCGGACTGTCCGCCACCTGTTCCAGGGATGAGCCCCTCCTGGAGGCAGCCCGGCTCGCGAGCCGAAATCTCTGCCTTCTCGATCTGAAACTTTCCAAGATTCGCGACCCGATCCGCCTTCTGGAACTAATTCCTCGCTTAAAGCGTTGCGGCGTCACCCTCTCCCTGAGGATAAGACCGGAAGACCTATCCAATGCCCTCTTAGAAAAGCTCAATGAGAGCGAGCTGGACATAATTCACCTTGACCTGCGCGGCCTGAACGGAGCCGGACCAAAAATGGTCAAGAAGGCAAAAGATAGCAGAGGCCCAGTTATCATGGCCCTGGCAGATATTGGTGAATTTGAAGATGCCAAGAATCTGCTGGCCATGGGTGCGGACGTTGTGTCTTTGCGGGGGGCGGACCCCGAGTTTGCCCAGTGGCTCTCAGGGGCCATGCAGGAGTACGACTCTTTGAGCGGCTGGTGCAATGCACCCAAGCACATCTGTGCGGGCGGCGACCTGCGCGGCCTGGCCTTCTGCTGCCCTCCCGTCAAGAACTGTCCGGTCCTCGGCGCCCTTAAAAAAGCAGGCATGACGCCGGAGGAGTTTGTACATAAGAAGCTATCCTTTGCCAAGGGCACCCCACTGGAGAAGGGCGATGGAACTTGCTTTGGAAGCCTTGTGTGGTGCTGCAAGAAGAGCAAGATGTGCTATTTGCGAGATGCAGCAATGGCCAAAATCGGGCTTTCGGCAAAGGAGTATATGGGGCTGAAAAAGAAGCTGGCAGAAGAGCTTCTTTCCAAAACCTCCTGATAAGTCATGAGCCCTGACCTAAGTTCCGATCGCGTGGCCCAAAGCGCAATGCTGGCTATGCTCTTTGAGCTCTCTTCCAGTCCCAAGCCAGGCAATGTCGATCGCTGTCATGATTTTTCTGATATCGGCTTTCATCATTTCCTGACCAGTGCCGTTTCAGCTTATCCCGTTTTTCGCAAAGCCGCCCAGGGCAAAGGAAGTGTGGGCTCGCTCATTTTAGAGGGGGTCCTAGCCTGGCAGACCTGGAATTTGAACAGCAACACTCATTTCGGCTCTCTGGTCCTCATGATCCCCATAGCTATCGCCGCGGGAAGGCCTGGTGAATTGCAGGCGGAGCTAAGAGAGGTCCTGGAAAAGACCACCGTAATCGACGCCATCGACTTTTACAGAGCCTTCGAGAAAGCCAAAGCCAGAGTTGCCGAGGTGGACAGTTTCAGCTTGAATGACAAGAACTGGCAAAAAGCCGTTCGGGGCAGCGGCCAGACTCTGTTGGAGCTGATGAGGCTCTCCACTAAGCACGACATTGTTGCTCGCGAATGGTCCACCAATTATGAGCGCTCATTTCTGCTCGCGGAAAGATTGGCCGAGCAAATCGGCAGATGGGGCCTGAACGACGGTGTGGTCAGAACCTTCCTGGAGGCGCTGTCAGAGGTGCCCGACAGCCTGATTTGCGCCAAATTTGGGGGAGAGTTGGCCAATCAGGTCTCAGAGCGGGCAGGCGAGGCGCTTCTTGATGCCACCCTTGGCAAGGCTCATGAACTGGACCACGATCTTCTGGCGCAGGACATCAATCCCGGGTCCACGGCAGACCTGATTGCAGCATCTTTATTTATCTCCATTCTGAGGGGTTTGAGGTTTTAATAATGCTTTATGGAAATGACGCTTTAGATGAGCTGGGAATACAAGACGGCATAAACGAGGTAATCGCAACTACCGAGAGTTCCGGGAGGATCAATGCCGCGCCTCTGGGCATCGTCAGAGATGGAGATAGCCTCTTTGTGCGACTCTTCTTAGGAACTCATACCTATGAAAACATACTGACCAAAGGGTGGTTTGTGGCCAACATCAGCCATGACGCCTGGCTCTTCGCGGAGACAGCCCTAGAGGACCTTGACCCGGAATATTTCACGCGCCGGGAAGATCTGCCTGTGCTAAAAGAGGCAGAAGCCTGGGGGCTCTTCAAATGTGAGGC
This sequence comes from Methanotrichaceae archaeon, assembly GCA_963748825.1. Classification (GTDB taxonomy): domain Archaea; phylum Halobacteriota; class Methanosarcinia; order Methanotrichales; family Methanotrichaceae; genus Methanothrix. The sequence continues at coordinate 81,543 of CAVVKN010000006.1, read as the reverse complement.
CTTTGCCACGGATATCATCATCGCCAAGGTAGAGCTGGTCAAGGGCGAGGTCTTAAGAAAGGACTTTCGCGCCTGCAACCGGGGGGCAAATCTTGTAATTGAAGCGGCTGTTGCTGCCACCAGGTATCTGGCTCTTCGCACCGATTCCTATTTCATGGAGCTGATGAAGATGCAAAGGATCATCGACCGCTGTGGCGGTCCCAGGGAACGGGAGGCCATGGACCGGCTTATGGAAAGGATCGATAGCTTTACTCATATACGATAGTGATTCATGTGATCGCTCATGCTTGACCGTTTGCCTTCCGGTTGCCAGAGCCTGGATCTTCTCTTAAGCGGGGGATTTGAATCGGGCATAATAACCCAGCTTTACGGGGAGGCAGGCACGGGAAAAAGCAACATTGTCATGCAACTGGCAGTGCAGGCCGTAGCTCGAGGTCTGCGCGTCATATTCATAGATACGGAGGGCTTTTCCGCGGAAAGGTTCAAGCAGATCGCCGGCCCCGGCGCAGAAGAGATGGCCGCGAAGATCATGATATTTGAGCCCATGAGCCTGGAGCAGCAGGCAATAGCCATTCGCGAGGCCGCCAAGATCGCCGGCCGGGATTTAGGCCTGATAATTCTCGATTCGGCCACATCCCTTTATCGCGTGCTTCTGGAGGCGGAGGATAACCGTTCTATTCGCCGAACTTTAACCGTCCAGCTCTCCGAGCTGCAGGAAATTGCTCGAAGGCACAGGATTCCCGTTGTAATAACCAATCAGGTCTACATGGACATTGAGAACAATTCTCTGCGGCCAATGGGGGGCACAGGCCTGGAGCACATATGCAAAGCCATTCTCTTTTTGGAGAAGAAAGGAGAGGGGGTGCGTAGCGCCCGGCTCATGAAGCACCGCTCTTCCCCGGAGGGGATTGCGGCGGATTTCCGCCTAACTGCTCGCGGCGTGGAGTAAATAAAAAAATAACTTGTAGGATTGTGAAGGACGAATATCGCTGACCGCGGGTCAGCGAGAGTTTCGGCGAGAAGTCGAAACATCGGTAAGTCCCCAATCCTTCAGGGTGGTCTTCAGTACGCGGTAGTTCACATTTGATAATTTGATTTTAGTCACCCAAAAGCAAGCTCGCCCACTTTGGCGCTGTTGCTGTAGCCCCTTGATTCCCAGTAGCCTCTCACCTCTCTATCCACTACCTCGATACTGGTTATCCATTTGCCCCATTTGTAGCCGTATCGACTCTTGGCAACCAGTTGCAGGGGAAAGCCCCGCTCAGCCGGCAGCGTAACATCATTGATGCCATATGCCAGCAGGATCTGATTTTCCTGCAAATAGTCTAGGGGCAGGCCGGTGGAGTAGCCATCTGCGCTGTGAAATACCACGTAGCTTGCTTGCGGCAAAAGGCCGGACATATTGAGCAGATCCGACACCCGAAAGCCGGTCCATTTGGCATCAAATCCCCATCCTTCCACGCAGGGCATATAGGCAAGCTCGGTGTAAGCCGGAAGCGCGAGCATTTCCTCGTAGCTGAGGCTCAAATCTTTCCTAACCAGTCCCGTGACATTCAGACGCAATGCCTCCCGGTCGAGATGCTGCGTGCCGGAGAGGGCATTGTTTCCCTGCTCGGATATAGGCACCAGCCTCTTGCCCCGGTATTCGCTGGCTTCTTTCTCCGGCAGGATGCTGGAGGTATTCTCTTGAAGATTAGAATTGGGCGTTGCGGGCAAAGATGGGTTTGTGGGTTCATCCTGACTCAAGAGCCCTCCCGAAAGCAGGAGAAGGCCGCTCAAAAGGGCCAGCAAGGCGAAAGCAGCCGCGGCGTAGCCTATCCTGCAATGCGCTTTTCTTGCCAGTCTGTGAGATATCATTGCATCCACAAAAAGAGAAACCGAGAGCATAAAAGCGATCAAGCCCAGAGCGGAGTGCAGGACATGTTGATCCAAAGGAAAGAAGATAAAATTTCCCTGATTGAGATAGCCCGCCAGCCCAAGAGCTGCAAACAGGACCATTACAAAGCTCAATCTCTTGTGAGAATTGCCCTGCCCGCCCCGCCTTCCCAGGAAGGCCAGTGCAATTATCAGGAGGGCAGAGAGTGCAGAAGGAAGAAGGTGCCAGAGGGAAAAAACCATCCTGTACCTTCCCTCAAAGCTCATCTCGCCCTTTGGGAGCGCTCTCTGCTGTGCTGTTTATCTTCTTGACTTTGGCCAGCCGGGCTTTGGTGGCCTTGATGGAGCCGGCCAGGCTGGAGGCGTCTTCCTTTGGGCTCTCACAATCAACGCATTCCTTCTTATCTGGAATGGAGTAGCCCAGGCCCGCCTCTGGATCTATATTCATTGTCAGGGAGCTGTTATTGGAATACCTGTAGACAAGTTCCACCGGTCTGCTGAGTGGCGAGACGGAGTTGAAGATCAGGCCGGATCTAATGGTCTCATTTTTCTCCAACATCATCGCAGACATTCCCTTCTTTCCGTAGTTATCATACTCTTTGCTGTCGTACTTCCAGCCCCACTGGTCCTTCAATGTGAAGTTATTGGCATCAAGGGAAAGCTTCTTCGTGCCGTTATTGGTTATCGCCACATCCAATTCTATCGTCTTCTTGTAGGAGCTTATGCTGGACCGAAGCACTCCATAATAGAGCAAGGTCACATTTTCGTTGCTGGAGTTGACAAGCTCGGGAAAGCGAACCGAGAACTGCTCCCCTCCCGCTTTATCCTGGGACAAATCTATAGTCAAGCTTCTGGCAATAGTCTCCTTGGGAACGATAAAGCCAATCAGCCGGCGACCTGTCTGCAGTTCTTTGATATTCTGAGCACTGGTCTGAAAAACCCGGTCGTTTCCATCGGTGAGGATATAGGCAGCACGAATTGGTGCTTTATCGCTCTCGTTCATTCTGGTCAGGCGAGTGTCTACAACCAGGACTGAATATGAGTCGGAATAAGAGGACCCAGAAAATCCGGGATCCTTGAAGGAGCCGAATATGGTGCAGTTGACGACACCGTTGTTCATTTGCAGAGGATAATCTTGGGCGATTCCTGGTAATAGGATCATGAACAATGCCAGAGCCAGCCATCTCATCTATAACATACCTCCGATGTTATGATATATTCTTTTGGGTCCTTTTTGGTTCCTTGCCTAGAATAGATAGATGTTATTCATAAATCTTGGCTATTGAGACAATCGCTCCGCGCATAACATAATAATATAATTTATTTATATATATGATAAAACCCATGCAAATCCCTAGCACCGGTGTCAAAGCCCCTCTCAAAAGATATGCCTGGGAGATTCCCAGGCAGCATGCAATATCTCCGGAAAGCCACCCGTCAAGTTAGGCGGAAATGCTCGATGAGCTATTCGAGGCGCTGCTTGATGTGCTATTTGTATCCGGTGTCTTTTCATCCAGACTTGCTTTCGTGGCTGCGAGCCTCGCCTTGCTGGCTTCTAACTTATCCTTGATCGAGAGTTTCTTGGTCTCTTTCGTCTCGCTAGCTGGAGCCTGCACGGCCACGTTCTGTTCTGTCGGATTCGAGGTCGGCTGGACCGCAGCAGGTGCCGGCTCTACGCTGGCCGCGCTCTTTGTGGCATTGGCGCCGTAGACCAGCTCATCTGAGAGCGGCACATAGTCTCTCTCAAACATTATTATGATCTGGTTGGGTGCCCCATTGTCATATGCCAGGGCTGCAGGACGGCTGAGAAGCGAGATACCGGTAAAGCCTAGCAAGACACGGGATGTAGTAGCTTTTTGAGGCTCGACAATCTCCGGATCAAAGCCCAGGGTAGGACGGTAGGGCCAGCCCCACTGGTCCATCAGAGTGAAGTTCTCCGGGCTGACAATGATTTTTTGAGTGCCGTTATTCTGTACGCGTACCTGAATTACTATCCCCTGCTCATCGGGATTTATCAGCCAATCAGTGATTCCGTAGTACCTTACTATCAGATTGTCATTGCTGCCTTTGGGTGTCGCCCACCAGTTGATATAAATGGGCTTTCCTCCCTCAGGCGTAACATTGAGGAGCTTGAAGAGGCTGTCTTTGGTCGTGAGGAAGTAGACAGTCTGTTTTCCGGAAGATAGAGGCTTGTAAAGGCCGGGCAGGTAAATATTATTATCAGCATCCACCAGTTGATATGTGGCATTCTCAGCCCCTATGAGACCGACATCAACCTTTAGGATTTCCTGAGTTGAATTTTCATCAGCCAGAGGCGTCCTGGTCGCTCCGAAGAGCACCACAGTCGCGTTTCCATCGCTGCCCTGCAGCGGCACGGCCTGGGCAGTCCCGAAGGCCAAAGCCAGCAGAAGGGCTAGAACAATAATTTTCATCTGAATACCCCCGTTAAATCTATTGTCTCTAATTTCTTTTTTCCTCTCATGTGATGGCGAATTTAATACTATTGCCTGCATTTGCCATTCAATTATATACATTTTATCCAAGAACTTTTTTCATAGGAACCGGCGAGACCGCCAGGCTGGGAAACCTATATCTGCCTGTTTCATCATAAGCAGAAGCGGTGTTCTAGATTGTCATCGCCTATCCTTGTAACCTGCGGCCTGCCCTATGCCAATGGGCCCTGTCATTTAGGCCATTTAAGAACCTACGTACCGGCGGACATCTTCGTTCGAGGATTGAAAAAGATGGGCAAAGATGTGCTCTTCGTCTGTGGTTCGGACGCCCACGGAACTCCCATCGTGGTCAATGCCGAAGGCCTGGGGATGACGCCGAAAGCTCTCGTGGCCAGATATCACCAGCACTTTGACGATGTCTTCAAAGGGATGGGCGTCGACTTCGACTTCTTCGGCGACACCGACGATCCCGCCTGTCACAATCGCACGCAAGAGATGGTCCGTGCCCTCATGGACGCAGGCCACGTTTATTCCAAAGAGATCGAACTTGCCTACTGTCCCAAATGCGAACGTTTCTTGCCGGATAGGTATGTAGAGGGAGAATGTCCCTACTGCGGAAAGCCTGCACGCGGCGACGAGTGCGACATGGGCTGCGGTCGCCATCTGGAGCCGGGGGAGATCAAAAACGCAGTCTGCAAGGTCTGCGGCGGAAAGGCCGAGTATCGCAAGCAGATCCATTATTTCTTTAAGCTCTCAGAATTCAAGGATTTTCTCCTTAATTATCTTGAGACTTTAGGAGGAACGACATCGGCTCGCAATTACGCTATGGAATGGGTCCGCCAGGAGCTGAAGGACTGGTGCATAACCCGCAATATGTCCTGGGGCGTGAAGTTTCCCGGACACGACGATCTGGTGGTCTATGTTTGGGTGGATGCGCCCATCGGCTACATCGCCTTCACCGAGGAGTGGTGTGCCAAGAACGACCGGGACTGGCAGAGCTATTGGAAGGATGGGGCGAAGATCATACACTTCATCGGAGGGGACATCGTCTACCACCACTGCATCTTCTGGCCGGCCATGCTCAAAGGAGCCGGGTATAACCTGCCTTCCGCAGTAGTGGCCAGCGGCATGCTCAAGATCGATGACAAGAAGTTCTCCAAATCGCGGGGCAATGTCATCTGGGTCAAAGACGATTACCTGGAGAAGGGCCTTCATCCCGATCTGCTGCGCTATTATCTGGCCAGCTACACCGCTCACAACAAGGAGGTCAACTTCGCCTGGAAGATCTTTGCCGATAAGGTAAACACCGAGCTTGTGGGAGCGTTTGGAAACTTCCTTAACCGCGCCTTGACATTCACAGTGAAGAACTTCGAGGGCAGAGTCCCCCAGGGCGAGATTGACCAGGAGGTCATGGCCAGGATAAAGCAGACCTTAAATGAAGTCGTATCCAGCCTGGAGGAGTACGAGTTCAAGAAGGCTGCAGATAGCGTGATGACTCTAGCGGACTACGGCAATATCTACTTCCAGAGCCACGAACCCTGGAAGCTGGTCAAGAGCGATAAAGCCTCGGCCGGCGTCGTGCTGAGAAGTTGTCTGCAGATCGCCAAGGCGCTGGTCCTTTTCATGGAACCGGTCATGCCCACAAAGATGGAGGCTGCCTGGAAGCAACTGGGCCAGGAGGGAGCCGTGGCGGAAAAATCCTTCCAGGAGGCTTTGATTCCTCTCGCCGAGGGGAGCCGGCTCGGCACTCCCGAGATCCTCTTCTTACGCATGGAAGAGGCATTCGTCAAAGAACTGGACGGGATTTTTAAAGAGAGGGTAGAAAAAGCCGAAGTCAAGGGGAAGGCAGCGGAAAAAGCGGCCGAGAAGAAGGGTGAGATCTCTTTTGAGGATTTTGGATCATTAGATCTACGTATAGGCGAAATTAAGGAGGCCGGCCCCATTAAGGGCTCAAAGAAGCTGCTCAAGCTCCTGGTCGATATCGGAAGCGAGACTCGTCAGGTGGTGGCAGGCATTGCAGAGGGCTACTCAGCAGAGGAGCTGGTAGGCACGCAGGTGGTCGTTTTAGCCAATCTCAAGCCGACCAAGCTCTTTGGCGTCGAGTCACAAGCCATGCTTCTGGCCGCAGATGCAGCCGGCAAGGCCGTACTGCTCCGGCCTCGTGAATCAGTGGAAACGGGAACTAAGGTAAGGTAGGAGGTTTTTATTTTGCTCCAGATTGAGAATCTGTCCAAGACATACAGGGTGAAGGACAGAGATGTTGTGGCTCTTGAAAATGTTAGCTTCACAACCAGGCCGGGTGAGATTTTAGGATTGGTGGGAAAGAGCGGGGGAGGCAAGAGCACTCTCATGAAGATTCTGAGAGGTATGGAGAGCTTTGATTCCGGCAAGATCCTCCTGGATGGCTTGACCATCACACCCGATTCCAGCGACGATGTGAAAAGGGCGCAGATGGCCGTTACAGCCATACATCTGCAAAGAGACTTCGCACTCTGGACAGAGACTGCCCTTAAAAACGTGGTGCGAAGGATTCATGCCAGAAAAACCGGCTATGAGGTTCTGCCCATTCCCTCGGACGGGGACTATGACGAGATGTACCAGGAGGCCATGTACTACCTGCAACTTGTGGGCCTGGGGGACAAAGCACAGCATCTGGCCACTATCCTCAGCGGCGGCGAGAAGCAAAGGCTGCTCATAGCCAGACAACTGTCCAAGAAGCCCAAAATATTGCTGCTGGATGAGCCGGCCACCATGGCCTGTCCGGCCACCAAGCAAGAAGTGCTGGATGCCATCAAGAACGTGAACAAGGAGCTGGATCTGACCATAATCGTAGTATCACATCTGCCCGAGATTCATGAGTATCTGGCACATAGACTGATTTGGCTGGAGAAGGGAAAGATAGTAGCCGATGGGAAGCCGAGGCAGGTCTTGGACCAGTTCATGGCAGGGATTGGAAAGATGGAGCCTCTTGCATCCTGGCCCAATGCCCAGCCTCTTATTAAAGTGAGAGGTATATCCAAGAGGGGCTGCCAGATTTGCACCGGAGAGGTCCTGAATGTCCTGAATATGAAGAACCTCAACTTCGACATATTAGAAGGAGAGATCACATCAATCATCGGCAACAGCGGTGGGGGAAAGACCACTCTTCTCAAGATCATGCAGGGCGTTAGGATGCCGGACGAGGGGGTCGTGTATTATCGGTACGGCGATAAATGGGTAGACATGATGAACTACTCGCCAGATAGAATGAATGTGCGCCGCACTTTAGGCATCATGTATCAGGAGTTCGCCCTTTATGCCGGAGAGACCATTCTCGATCAGATTGCCTATAAAATGGGCATCAAGGGCAATGATGTGATTGACCATGCCCGGGCTGTGGCAGAGGAGCTGGGCATAAGCGACAAGGTGCTTGATGTCATTTATGCAATGACTGATATGTCGGAAGAGGACGCCAAAGCCGCCCTTGAGTCACTGGGACTGACCAGAGACATATTCAAAGATCTGTTTCCCCGTTTTCCGACGACTGAGGCCCGCAAGTATGCTGAGCCGATCTTTGATCTTATTTCCCTTGATCAAGAAGCCATGTGGAAGCTGCCCGAGCAACTGAGCGGCGGAGAGCTGGTGAGAGCATCTTTAGCCATTATTCTGGCGTCCAGGCCCAAGATCCTGATTCTGGACGAGCCCTTCGGTGATATCGACCCGATCACCATGCGTGAGGTCTCTAACGCCATTAAGAAGATAAATGCAGAGCTTGGCACCACCATAATCCTTGTCAGCCACCATGTTGATTTCGTCAAGGAGATCTCCCATCGGGCCATGCTCATTGAGAACGGAGCCATTGCAGCAGATGGGGATCCGGCAACGGTCTGTAACGCCTTCCTGGCCTCCTGCCATGCTCCCTATCTGAAGTACCTGGAAGAGCGCTATAAAGTTCATGGATGATCGGGAATGGACGAGCAAGTTGAGGAAATTTACCGGCAGGTGGCAGATCAGATCACGCCGGAGGATTTCCAGGCGAGGGTAGAGGAAAAGGTAGCCCTCATGGCGGGGCTATGCGATGGCAGGACTGCGGCCATGCTTGTGGCCCGGGACCTGGGTGCATCCGAGGTGCTGACCAAGATTGGCAGCATCCGGCCGGAGACGGGAAATGTCACCTTCACGGGCCGTGTGCTCGCAGTCTCCGAGATACGCGAGTTTCCCCGCTCTGATGGGTCCATGGGACGGGTCGCAAACCTGACGCTGGCCGACGAGACGGGATCTGTGCGCGTGGCTCTCTGGGATGAGACGGTAGAGCTGGTCCGCTCCGGAGATCTGAAGGAGGGCCAGTGCCTCAAGGTGAGAGGTCTGGCCAAAGAGGGCTACGCGGGAACTGAGGTTACCTTAGGCAGAAGCGGCGGCATCGAGGAAGTGGATTTAGACATATTGCCCAGGACCGAGCCATATAAAATTGCGGAGATCAAGAGCGACATGGGCGAGGTCAGCCTTCTAGGCGCCGTCGTGGATCCAGGCGAGATCAGAGAGTTCCTGCGTAAAGACGGAGGCAAAGGACAGGTTCGCACAGTGCTTTTGGGAGACGAGACGGGCAAGATCAGGCTTACCCTCTGGAATGAGCAGGCTGCAATGGCTCTGGAGAAGGGCGAGACAATAGAGGTCATTAACGGCTCATGCCGGGAGAGGTACGGATCGCTGGAGATTCAGACGGGAAACTACAGCACAGTTAAAAAGAGCAATGAAACGGTTTCGTTCTCCGAGAAGATGACTCCCATAGCCGAGCTAAAGCCCGGCATGATCTGCAGCGTTTCCGGCTTTGTAACGGGTCTGGGAGAGGTGCGAGAGTTTCAAAGAGATGACGGAAAAGCCGGAAGGGTGGCCAATATCTACATCTCCGATGAGACGGGCCGCATCAAAGTGGCTCTTTGGGCAGAGCATGTAGATCTCTTGCAGGGCCTGGATCTGGGATATAAAGCAGAACTGATCGATGCCCTGGCCAAGAGCGGCTGGAACGAGGAACTGGAGCTTTCTTGTGGATGGCGCACCAGGATTACTTTCGCCCCGCCTGGATAACGTTGTTAAAGCAGATCTGCGAACATTCATCTGAGGAATATTCTAAGGAACTAGGAAGATGCCGACAAAATTACTGGAAGATCTGCCGGGTGTGGGTCCGGCCACTGCGGAAAAGCTGCGCGAGGCTGGCTTTAGCTCCGTGGAAGCTATAGCTGTTGCCTCTCCAGGCGAGCTCGTGGCCGCGGCAGAGGTGGGGAAGCCACGGCGGCCAAGATCATTGCCGGGGCCAGGGAAGCGGCCGATGTGGGCGGCTTTGAGACGGGAGACCGAATCTTAGAGCGCAGAAAGCTGGTGGGCAAGATCACTACCAGCAGCAAGAGCTTCAATGAACTATTGGGCGGGGGGATGGAGACTCAGTCCATAGTGGAGCTATACGGAGAGTTTGGCTCGGGCAAGACGCAGGTGGCCCACCAGCTGGCCATAAACGTGCAACTGCCCAAGGAAATGGGCGGCCTGAACGGTTCTGCTATCATTATCGACACAGAGAACACCTTCCGGCCGGAGCGCATCGCTCAGATGGTGAAGGGCCTGCCCCCTGCGCCGGATGGCCGGGACTGGGACCCGGCTGATTTCTTAAAAAACATCAGCGTGGCCAGAGCCTTCAACTCCAATCACCAGATCCTCCTGGCGGAGAGCGCCATGGACCTGGCTGAAAAGGCCAGGGACTCGGAATATCCCGTGCGCCTGATCATAGTCGACTCGGTGACAGCCCACTTCCGGGCGGAGTACGTAGGACGCGGCACTCTCGCCAACAGGCAGCAGAAGCTGAACAAGCACCTGCACGACCTGATGCGCTTTGGCGATCTGAACAATGCCCTGATATTAGTAACCAATCAGGTCATGAGCAAGCCGGACACATTCTTCGGCGATCCGACCAAGCCAGTGGGCGGGCACGTACTGGGGCATACGTCTACTTTCAGACTGTACCTGCGAAAGTCCAAGGGCGAAAAACGGATTGCTCGCCTGGTGGACTCGCCCAACCTGCCGGACGGCGAAGCGGTCTTCTCCGTGACCATGGAAGGGCTGAAAGATTAAAGGATGAATGGGTGATGAGGGCATCTTAGAAGGGACTATGGTCTTGTTCGATACTGAGGCCCCCTCACCAATTACCATATAGTTACATCAGATATATATTTCTTTTGTTATGTAGATAATCGCAGCACAAAACGGCCCAATGGCAGGCATGGAAGACGGGCATAGGAATATGCATGCATGAGTAGAGGAGGGATCCTGGCAAAGGAGGGAGAATAAAACAGTATCTTGCCACGGATCGCCGCCTTCCCGTTCTATTCACAATATATATAGATGATTGCGATAATCTATTTCGGCAATCCAATCATTAGGAGCTAATGCAAAAGCTGTCTGTATCTTATTTAGTCCCAGCGAACCGTTTGATAGTCTCCCTTTTGCGCTGCCACCGGCGGGCCTCTCTTGCTTTGTCCTCTTCCAATATGGCCATGCGCCCTGACTTATTTACCGATTCATTCTTTTTCTTCTCTGTTTGATCTATACCTGGTTGATCCATGCTCATTTCACCTGATTTACATTTCTCCCTGAATAGTGGATGAATTTCTGTTGAGAGGAGATGCGCGAACAGAAAATATTCAAACTTTAAATGGAGATGATTCTATTTAAAGGCTATTGTTGGGTTAAATGAATTATCTCTCGGTTTACTTCGGTGACCATTTTATGGAATCGCCCCACCCAAAGCTTTAATCTTACCTCCTCCTTTTCCATTCACCATGAACTTCGGTCGGCTCTTCAAGTCCAAACCCACACCTCGCATTGCCAGTAGCCCGTCCTTCAACTACCTTGACCTTCACACCAAGCCATTTTACATCGTGGCCTCGGTAGAAGTTGGCAACACCACCACCAAATGCATACTCACCGCCACGGACATGAACACCGGCAAGACCTACATCGTCAATAAGACCGTAAAGATGACAAGAGATGTGCGAAGGCCCAAAGCGGGAGAAGATATCTTCGCTCATACCATCAACGCCACTCCGCTTACCAGAGAGTCTATTGCTGAACTGGTGAAAGACACCCTCATTGAGAGTCACGAGAGAGCACGTCTGGACATCAAGACCGATCTGCACTTCGTGGTACGCTCCACAGGCGTGGTGGCCGAGCTGGACTCGCCCGACCAGGTGGGCGCCTTCATTCAGGCCCTGGCCAAGGGCTGCCTCGATGCCGGCGTTCCGCCCCGGCTCATGACCCCCGCCATGAGCATCCACAACATACTGGAAAAGTTCAAGCGCTACACCATGATTGAGAAGGTGATATTCATGGGAGCCGTGGCCTCTTGCTTTCCGCCGCAAGGCTCTACCGGCGTGGAGGTAGTGGCCAACGAGATGGAGGGAGAACTTGCCACCGCCGGCATAAAGGAAGGCAGCCGCTGGACGGACGTGGACTTTAGAAATCCCTGCCTCTCCATGGACTTCGGCACCACACTGGACGGCAGGGTGACCAGTGGAGATCTTCCTTATGCCTATACCATCGGCAATCTTCTCGGCCTGGCCGGGGCCATTCCCGATGCCGTTGTCCAGGGAACGGGACTGGTGGACAAGATGACCGGAGCCACACTGGATATTTTTAACAGCAATATCAAGCCGGACTACGGCAAAGAAGCTCGGCAGTACGCGGATCAGATCGACGAGTTGGTAGTAATAGAGAAGGTTCCGGCAAGCCGCACCAAATACGGTCTCGTGCCCGTATGCCCGCAGGCTGCGGCCCTGAATAACGTCGTTCTCATCGGCTGCGATGTGGGAATGAACGGCAGCGACCTCTCCAAGCTCTCAAAAATTGGCGGCGATCTTTACAAATCCAAGAACCTGAAGATCCTTTTCGGCACCCTGGACATTGCCATGGCCCGCGTGGCCCGTCGGCTGGTGCAGGTGGGTGTCGAGGAGGGTGTCGTCACCAAGAATACGGCACTGGGAGTAACCGGAAGGGCGGGAATCAGCGGCGGCAAGCCCGCCCTTATTTTGGAAGAGATAGAGAAGCTGGGGCTGTACGAGCAAGTGGAGAAGAATGTGGTCTTTGTGGACGATGGCCTGGCCCGGGGTGCGGCTGTCATGGCCCGCTGCATGAACTCCATGGGCACACCTAAGAACCCGTTAGGAGGTCTGCGAGGCAGCAGGTGCATACTCAAAGAGAGAATGGACTATGAGTCTTCTAAGGGCGCAGCTCCTGTGCCCCAGCAGGCGCGAGGGGACAAGGACACACAGGCTTATTTCGGTGGAGGCCACAAGAGAGCATAAAGATGCCCTCTAAAAGATACGGTCCTCTGCCCGCGGAGGGAAATGAGATACCAATATCAGTTCAGGCCATTGATCGACGAGAGGAGATGCTCTGGACTGCCCATGAGCCTGCGGAGAAGCAGGCCTTTCCGCCCTGTATCAAGGGCATAATGGCCAGGACAGCTGGCGAGAGCGGCAAGCACAGGATCGCCGCCATTCTGGCCGCATTCCTGGGACAGGCAGGATACCGCCGGCAGGAGGCAATGCAGCTCTGGTCGGGTGTAGCATCTGCAGAAGAGCGGATCTTTGAGGAGTGGTTTTTGAAGATGCACTGCCCCAAATGCAAGGTTATGCAGCGGCAGAGCAGAGGCTACCCGGACCTTGGCATTGCCGACCTGGGGCTGTGCCGGCCGGATGAGGCATGCCAAAATTTCGAGAGTCCTGTGGAGTATGCTTGCGGCATACGATCGATTGAGGATCGAGAAAAGGGCACTCTTTTGCATATCAAAACCCAGTACCGGGTCAGGATCTTTGACTGGTCAACGGGCAGAGAGGGCGAGATCGAGCTGTCCGAAAGCGAAAAGGAGACTCTTGAGGCACTGCTGGCGGAAAAGTCCGAGAAGAAAGATAAAACCCTCGTCTATGCAAGAGTTCGGGTAAGAGGAAAGCTGAAACCAAGATTCTTCTTGCGGGATTCGGAAGGGCCGCGCCGGCAGATTCTCTCGGATGTTCTTTGATGAATCAATAGCATTGAAAGCGAATCATTATTAAGATAACAGAATTCTATTTTATGCAAGACCTGCAACAAGACTTCGTTCTTCCGTCTCGCCAAAGGCTGAGCAGCCAGGAAGCTCCGGAACAATGGCGATGAATCCCTCATCTTCCTCACTGTAAAATATCTCAATTGCGTACATCAATCCTATCAAGCCGTCTCCTTCATCTTAAGCTCGACCTCGCCGGCCGCAATGGGCTTTGCCAGAAGCCTTCCTTCACGAAAATCCTTTACAATCTTATCAATCTCTCTGGACGCTTCCGGTGTGAGATAAGCCTCATCACAAAGGTCACAAATCAGAGCCGGGACGTTCTTAATCACCACTACGCCCCCATTGACTTTAGTGACGTATTCTGTGACGCCACGATGCAATCTGCCTCGATCGCAGTTGCAGGTGTCAGGGATCAACTCTTTCTTCTCGTCATATGATCTATCCATTCTCCATCCTCCGGCCAGTAGACTGTGACAATACGTAAGTGGTTTTCGCACAGCGCAACCACAGCATGACAACACCGATAGCTAGCAATGCCAGTTATGAGCACGGAAATACCTCTCTCATCCATCCTCCTATGAGCATGGAATGTTATTATATAATTATCTAGCAGCATGTGCTTCTTGATGTCCTCGATCAGCACTCTTTTGCTTCCTCCCTTATGACCATCAGTCACATCATCTCAAATAATTCTACTTATGCCTATCTTCAGAAACGGAGAGGGTCACATCCACAACTATCATACCTGCCTCTCCCAACTGCGGCTGGCCACCACAACGGGAGCCCAGGCGCGAATCGGCAGACAGGCCACCGGGACCCGGCCCTCCAGGATCACGAGAAGCAGCGGGGGATTTCGGGTAGCGGGGGCAGCGAGCCCACGCGGCGAGGAGACGACGATGGAGTAGATGACGGCAGGTCATTTTCTTGTCCACGGGGATCAATTACATCCATTTTGCGTTTCAATAAGCTTTTGGCACTCGATCAGGACTTCATTTGTCTTTTAGAGCGCTTCCAGGGCATCATCCCAAGTATAGAGGCTCTTCGGGGGCATACCGCTTTGCTCATCCCTGCAAAAAGCTGATCTCGCGTTCTGCTCTCATGGCCTTGCATCTTTTCCAATTGATCCTTCGATGCAGCCGCTCAATCATCACTCTCCAGCCCTTCCACAAGCATCTCTCCCTCTTCAGTCACAAAGATCCGGGCGTCTCTCTCAAGCGCCCTTTTCTTGAAGAGCCGGGGAGCTTTTCGCCGAAGCTGCACCACAATATCCAGGGAGGTGATGGGCAATCGCATCCCTTTTTCGTCCGCCGCGGCAAAGATCATCTTGGGCAGCTCGAAGACATCCGTTCCTTCTTTGGCCTCCAAGGATATGGGAGCGCGCAGCATCATCCACTGCTGCAGCGTTCGCTCTGCTCGGGCGATGTTCTGATGGGCTCGCTTCTCAAGGATGCTGATGTTGGATCGAGTGGTGCCGAAGCTGTCTGCCACATCCTGCTGGGACCGGCCAGAAAGGCGCATCTTCAGCACCTTGAGCTGCCTTTCCGTGAGAAATGAATCCAGGGATTCTTCATCTCCTGATTTGCTCTCTTCGTCTGCTGTTTCTGGCATCATTTAGTCGCAGGGTCAAAATGGTCTTACAAGAAGATAAAAGCATCCTTCCACCGCAGTCACCAGGGCAAAGTTATCTCATTGCTTTTGCCCACTGCCACCAGCCTGCCCGCCTGTAGCACCGCTACTCTGTCGGCCAGCTTGCGGCACTGCTGCATGTTATGCGTGGCTAAAATCACCGCCGTCCTGCTCCCTGCAAGGCTCTGCAGGAGGCTGTCGATGGAGGCGGCGCTCCTGGGATCGAGATTCGCAGTCGGCTCGTCTAAAAGGAGAAGCTCCGGCTGCAGGATAATGGCTCTGGCCAGGGCAATTCTCTGAGTTTCCCCACCAGATAGGGTATTGGCATCGCGGCTCTCATAGCCAGACAGCCCCACCGCCGCCAGAGCCTCTTTTACCCGCTCTCTCATCCCCTCTGCATCATCTCTCCCCCGCATCTTCAGGCCAAAGGAGACATTCTCCGCCACGCTGGCCTTGAACATGACCGGCTTTTGAAAGACCATGGCCATTTTCCGCCGCACGGCAAGCTTCTCCCTCTCCGGCCTTCCTGAAATCAGTGAGCCATCGAAGAGGATACTCCCCGAAGACGGCTCATCAAGCAAATTGACCAACCGCAGCAATGTCGTCTTTCCCGAGCCGGTGGGCCCGATCAGCCCCAGGATCTCGCCCCGCTCGAAGGATAGGTTGATGTCCCTTAGAATCTCAGCTGGGCCAATGCTTTTGCTTAAAGAGCGTATCTCCAGGAGCGGCATTCTCACTTCCCCTGAAATCTATTGAGCAAGAGGTTGATGGCCAGCGAAATAGATATGAGAATTATTCCGAGAGCCATGGACAGCTCTAAATTGCCCATAGAGGTCTCCAAAGCGATGGCCGTTGTGAGAACGCGTGTGTAGCCCCGGATGTTCCCACCGATCATCATGGCCACGCCCACCTCGGAGAGTGCCCGGCCAAATCCCAGGAGCACTGCAGCAATGACCGCCACGCGGGCCTCTTTTATTACAGTTATTATTATCTGCACCTCCGTCGCGCCCAGCGACCGGGCCGTGTCCCTGATCTGGGGGCTGACGCTCGCCAGTGCAGTAATGGTCAGCCCAATCATAACAGGGCTGACGAGAATGGCCTGGCCGAAGATCATGCCGGTCGGGCTGAAGAGCAAGTTGAGGCCTCCCAGAGGCCCGGAGCGGGAGATGAGCAAAAAGACCAGCAGGCCCACGGTAACCGTAGGCAGGCTGTAGAAGGTCTGAATTAAATTTATCAGCGCTCTCTTGCCTCGAAATTGACGAAACTCTATGATCCCTCCCAGGGGAATGCAGATGATTCCTGCTAAAGCGGCGGAAGAGAGCGAGATAAAGATGGACCTCAAGGTGATCTCGACCACCTGGGGGTCTCTAGCTGCAATCAGCTCCAGGGCCCGCAGAAGGCCGCTATAGATCTCCTCCAACCGATTTCACCTAAAAAGGGTATCTTTTATCTATTTCCCTTTGACCTTTTTGTATCTTGCCATTTTGCTATTGTCTCACTCAGGCCGCAGCGCAGGAGGCACTGGTGGGCACGGCGCACTCTGCAGCCGAGCAGCCGATCAGATCGCAGTTTCCTCGGGCCGCCGAGAAGAGCGGTGTGCCGAATTTCTCTTTGCCGAAGCCTGCAATCAGATCCTGTCCCTCATCGGATACCAGATAGTTTATGAACTCGTTGGCCAGCTCGCAATTTACGCCGGGATGCGTCTTCGGATTCACGGCCATGGCCACATAAACATTGAGCAGTTCGTCTCCGCCTTCAATGAGAGGAACGAGGGTCAGATTGCCCTGGTAGGCCATGAAGGTGGACATATCGGAGAGGGTGTAGGCTTGCTTTTCATTGGCAATGTTTAAGGTTGCGCCCATGCCCTGTCCGGCCTCGATATACCAGGGACCGGAAGAATTAACGGCAGAGTAGTCATAGTTCGCCCCCTTCCAGAGCAGCTTCTCGCGGGCATGTGTGCCGGAGTTGTCGCCCCGAGAGATGAACATCACCTTAGCCGGATCGGCTTTGCCTTTTTCCATGATTGTTGCCATTGCCTGGGAGGCATTCATGCCCTTGACACCTGCCGGATCGTCCTTTGGTCCGACCAGGTAGAAGTAGTTGTAGGCAATACATCTTCTCTCCAGACCATGCCCGTCCTGAACGAATTTCAGCTCCCTCACCTTGTCATGGACGATGAGGACATCCACGTCGCCGCGCTCTGCATACTGAATAGCGATGCCGGTTCCGCCCGAGACCACGTCTAATGCAACGTTGTATTTCTCATCGAATTTGTCTTTGATCAGGTCCAAAAGACCGGTATCTTGCAGACTGGTAGTAGTAGCCAGCCTCAGCCTCTCACCCTCAGCTGCCCCGACGGCGCTGCACAAAACGAATAGCGCCATCAGCAGAAGAGCCATTTTCAGAAAATTCCTTGCCATTTAGATCCCTGTTCTAAAGCATAATCGCTTACCATAAAAAGGTTATGTTAGCTAATTGATTCGCGGATCCGATCCGGGACTGCTACAAGGCCCAGGAAAATCCGCGCAACTTTTCCTGCCGACAAGGCCGCATTCATACCCAACGATAAGTTATATCTTCCCTGGCTTCAAAAAACTAAAAACTGATGCCAAGAAATATGCCAACGCTGAAAGGCAAATCTATCCTTGTTACCGGCGGCGCCGGCTTCATCGGCAGCCATCTTGTAGAGGCTCTGCTGGCGGAAAATGAGGTCACCGTCCTCGACAACTTCAGCTCGGGAAAGAGAGAGTTTCTCGCCCCGCACCAGAATAATCCAAATTTCCATCTCATAGAAGCTGACCTGCTTCTTCCCGGTGCTCTGGAAAAGGCCTTGATTGGGGTGGATATGGTCTTTCACCTGGCCGCCAATCCGGATGTGAAACTGGGCGCAGAAAACACCCGCGTGCACCTGGAGCAGAATGTGATGGCCACCTACAATCTTTTAGAGGCCATGCGCAAAACGAGAGTTAATCGCATCGCATTCACCTCCACGTCCACCATTTACGGCGAAGCTACAAAGGTGCCCACCCCCGAGGACTACGGACCGCTTCTGCCCATATCCCTCTACGGTGCGTCAAAGCTGGCCTGCGAGGCGCTCATCTCCTCATACTGCCACACCTTCGAGATGCAGTCCTGGATCTATCGCTTCGCCAATATCGTGGGAGAGCGGGGCACGCACGGCGTGCTGGTGGACTTCATCAGAAAGCTGCGAGAAAATCCCAAAGAGCTGGAGATACTGGGATCAGGCAAGCAGAAGAAGTCCTACCTGGAGGTCAGAGACTGCGTGAAGGCTATGCTGCATTGTGTGAAAAACTCGGATGGGCAGATCAACGTCTTCAACATAGGCTCCGAGGACTCTGTGGATGTGATAAAGATCGCAGATATCGTGGCCTTGCAGATGGGCCTCAATGATGTCCAATACTGCTACACGGGCGGCGTGGATGGCCGGGGCTGGAAGGGCGATGTCAAGGTCATGCAGCTCTCCATCGAAAAGATCAAGAGGCTCGGCTGGACGCCCGAGGGCGGCTCGGCCCAGGCGATTGAGACAGCGGTGAAGGCGCTGCTGAGCGGTAGTTAAGGAAGACTTACTCTGAAGCTTCAGAAATTGTCAAGCCCTATTGTCTTGAATTTTTTCTCGCTTAAAACCAAAAAAGTGTGAAATGAGCTTATCTCACGTTTCTCACAGCCCACTTCGTTTCCTTCCACCAGTCACCTTCCAGCAGGGTGGCATTGTAGCCCATGAGCTTGAGGCTGTAGAAGAGCGAGTAGGCTTGCGGTGTGCCGTAGACGATGGCAGTTCCCGAATCCTCCAGGCGCCTTCCAAAAAGATCTTTCAGCTTGCCAGCATCTTTGATTTGGGAATTATCGTAGAGCTTATCCTGGCTTAGACAGATCGACTCATTGCCCAGTCTGCTCTGGCCATATTCGAAAAAGTCTCGTGCATCCAGGACCCGGGCATCTGATAGTTCAAGCATGCTTGCCAGGTTGTCGGGCGTCACCAGGAGCCAGGGTGCGATGTGGGCGGTGTAGTTGGAAGGCAATGGAGACGGTGCATTTGTGGTGAGGGAGGCTCCTGCTCCTCTGGCCGCATCCGCGCCGCCGTCAAGCAAGCTGACATTCTTATGCCCCAGATAGCTCAGAGCCCAGAAGGCAAACGCAGCACCCTCGCCGGAATCTCCGTAGACGAGGAGGCGATCGCTCTCGTTCACCCCGGCACGGCCCAGCGCCTCTTTGGCCAGAGCCGGATCAAGAATGCCGTTCCTTTGCAGGTCCTTCCAGTACAGGCTTCTCGCTTTGGGAATATGCCCGGAAAGGTAATCCGGCTGGGACCTCACATCCAGAATTACCTGATCGCTCTTGATGGATGAGGGGCTGGTGATAAGCTCGGGCAGAGCATAGCTCTTTTGCGGAAGATCGACCTTTGCGGTGATTGGAGTATTGCTTGCCTGTCCGTTTTGCTGGCCAGATGTCTGGCCGCCGCTCTGCTGGCCA
This sequence comes from Methanotrichaceae archaeon, assembly GCA_963748825.1. GTDB lineage: Archaea > Halobacteriota > Methanosarcinia > Methanotrichales > Methanotrichaceae > Methanothrix. Next base: position 62,028 of record CAVVKN010000006.1, on the reverse strand, counting down.
CTCTGTTGGGCCTGCTCATAGGCATCTTTTTTAGCCAGCCAGCCGTCCAGGTTGGTCCAGTCCGGACAAGTAGGACAGAACTCGCCGGTTTCTGTGCCGGCCATTGCCGAGATTGTCAGAAAGCTCAGGAAAAAGACAGCCAGCAGGCAGATTATCAATGCTGCTGCGCTCGCCTCTCTCAGCCGAATAAATCGAGATAAACCGCCACCCATAATTGAATTCACTCCCAGGATAGAGCACCTTGCCACTATTTCAGGCTTGCTGAGGAAGGGAAACTTTAAATACACATAATTTGTTCATTGTAGTAGTAAAAAGTACTTTGATGTACTAATTAATACATTGATTCCAGAACGGATATCAAGAACTGATAATACATAAAAAGGAGAGGGCAAATTTGAGAGGAACATCGATTCGCATGGAGAGAATATTCAATCGTAGTACTGGAAACGCAGTCATAATTCCCATGGACCACGGGGTGACCGTCGGTCCCATCAAGGGCATAAAGAGCGTCAAGGCCATCGCCGATGCTGTGGCCTCGGGAGGGGCGGACGCTGCCATAGTGCACAAGGGTGCAGCCGTATTCGGCCATCGCGGCTACGGCCGGGACCTGGGCCTGATCATCCATCTCTCCGCTTCCACCGCTCTGGGGCCTGACCCCAACAACAAGGTGCTGGTGGCAACGGTTGAGGAGGCTCTCAAGATCGGCGCCGATGCGGTGAGCATTCATGTCAATGTCGGCGCAGAAGACGAGAGCCACATGCTCTCCACTCTGGGCGAGATCTCTCGCCACTGTCAAGAATGGGGCATGCCGCTCCTGGCCATGATGTATCCGCGGGGAAAAAAAATCAATGACGAATACTCGGTGGAGTACATCGCCCACGCCGCCCGGGTGGGAGCGGAGCTTGGCGCAGATATTGTCAAGACCAACTACACCGGAGACCCGGACAGCTTCGCCCGTGTGGTGGAGTGCTGCCCTATTCCCGTGGTCATTGCTGGCGGGCCGAGAGTGGAGTCGGAGCTGGACCTGCTTACAATGGTCGAGGGAGCGATATCGGCAGGGGCGCGAGGCGTGGCTATCGGCAGGAACGTCTTCCAGCACGAAAACCCCGCGCTTATAACCCGCCGCATCTGCGGTGTGGTGCACAAGGGCCTTCATGCTAAGGAGGCTCTGGAAATAGCCTCTGCAGAATAAAAACGGCTCTCTCCGATAATTAAACCTAGAGTTACGGAATATAACCACAGAGGCACAGAGCGCACAGAGGACGAACGGACGGAGAACTCAATTATTCTGTTACCCACTCAGTACCGCGAGGAACCATAAAAACTCCCGGCATTGAGACTTCAGGCAGCAAAGATAAAAAGGTACAGCTCTCTATTGGGATTGATGAAAGCATCAAGGGTCCTGTGCCGATTTCTCCTTCTCCTTTTGCTTCTCTTTCTCCTCCTTCTGCTGCCTGCCGGTTTTTCTGCAGGGGCAGCCGATAGCCTGGCAGAGGGCCCTCGTCTGCAGATTTCATCGATCTATGGCAATCTGGAGGAAAGCCGGCCCTCCAGCATTTTCATTGTGCTGAAAAACAATGCCTCGCCCCCGCAAGAGCCGGATGAGCCTGGTTTCAGTAAAGAAGATGCTCGCAGCATCATGGCCGAACTATCGAGCTCCGATGACAGGATTAAAATCTTCTCCGGGCAGCAGAATGCAGGCCTTCTGGCCGCTGGGGAGAATGCGACAGTTCAGTTCATGGCCCTGGCGGATGGCGCGGCGCTGGGCATTTATCCCCTGCAGCTTCGTCTCAACTATTCCCGCTTATCCCAGGTGACGGCCTCGGGAAGAGAGAGCGCTCCCAATTTTGTTTTTACTTATGAGAAAGCCTCACTAGAGCTGCCCTTGCAGGCGAAAGTTGTGCTCGGACCGAAGATAGAGCTGGACGAACTGGAGGGCGAGACGCTTCCCGGGATTGAGTCGAGCTTGAAGCTTGTTTTAGTCAACCGGGGCGACGAGCCAGCCCAGGATCTTCAGATGCAGGCCCGCCCCAGCGCTCCTTTTCTCATGGTCGAAAATGGCCAGGATCAAGCGAGCCTCGCCCCGGGTGAAAGCACTCTGCAAAGCCTCTCGGTATTCACAGATGAAAATGCCACATCAGATTATTATGCCCTGCCCTGCATGATCTCCTACCGGGACGGGCAGGACGGAGAGAGAAGGAACCAGGATCTCGCCGTCCTGGTTTTCGTGGGAGAAGACTCTCCCTCTTCCTGGTTTTATCTGGGGGCGGCAGGGCTGATTCTCCTCTTCCTCGCGGGCGGCTTTTGGGGCCTGAGAAGGATCATGAGAGGACAGAAGAGGCTACGCATAATCAAGAGCTGAGTGATTATGGGACAAAAAAGCAAAAAAGGCCAATCGAATGGGAAGGTGAGGATTTAGCAACTCGACAACGTTCACCACAAAGGCACAGAGTTCATTGCTTTCAGAATAATCGTAGTTCTCCGTCCGTTCGTCCTCTGTGCGCTCTGTGACTCTGTGGTTTTATCTCGTAAACCAGGGGTTCGAATTATCGATTGTTGGCGAAAAAGGAGGCTAAGAGGTCAGGCGCAGGAAGCGCTCCTGAGCCTTCTCTAAAATTTCCGCCTCGCCCGGTATGACTCCCTCGCGCATGAGCACCTTTCCGTTAACGATGGTCGTGTCTACGCCTCCGGCCATGCTGTAGACCAGATGGGAGATGATGTTTGTCTCTGGGCAGAACCAGGGTTTTTTCAGGTCGATGAGGGCCAGGTCGGCCAAAGCGCCGGGGCGTAGGCCCAGATTGAGGCGGAAGGCCCGCCAGGCGTTTTCCGTGGTCAGGCGCCAGACCTGCTCTGCCGAGAAGGCGGCGGGAGTGTGGTAGGCGTTCTTTTGCACAATGGCGGTGGTCTTCATCTCCTCGAAGAGGCTGAGGTTATTGTTGCTGGATGCGCCATCCGTGCCCAGGCAGACGTTTACATCCGCCATCATCATCGTGTTGAGCGGCGCAATGCCTGAGGTCAGCTTAAGATTGCTTACTGTGCAGCTCACCACATTGGCCTTTCTTTCCGCCAAGAGGTAGCAGTCCTCCGGGGAGAGCCAGACGCAATGCACCGCTGCCAGGCGCTCGTTTACCAGCCCCAGGCTGTCCAGGTACTCCACGGGGCTCTTGCCCTTGGAGAGCAGAAAGCCGTCCACCTCCTCGCGGGTCTCGGAGAGGTGGATGTGAACCATGGCATCATGCCGGTCGGCGATCTCCTTGGCCTGAAGCAGCGTCTCCTCCGAACAGGTGTAGGCGGCATGGGGGCCCACAGCAGGGGTTATCAGCTCGTCGTCCTTCCAGCGGCGGATGAAGGGCTCCACCTGGCCGAGAAGCTCGGGTTTCATGTCGAAGACCACGCCGGAAATGAAGGCGCGTAGGCCCATCTCCTTGGTGGCCTGGGCGGTGGTATCCGGGAAGTAGTACATGTCATTGTAGCAGGTGATGCCGAAGCGAATCAGCTCCAGGCAACCCAGCTTCACGCCCCAGCGAACATCCTCTTCTGTGATCCTGGCCTCCAGCGGCCAGATCTTCTCCTGTAGCCAGGGCATCAGCTCCATGTCATCCGCATAGCCGCGCAGGAGTGTCATGGCCAGGTGGGTGTGGCCGTTGATGAGCCCGGGGATGGCAAGCTTTCCCCGCCCGTCGATTAGTTCGTCATCGTTTTCCTTTGGGAGGTCGCAGTCGATCCTCGCGATCTTGCCCTCTTCGATTAGAATGTCCCTGTCGTGCAAAAGGTGTCCGGATTGGATAATGGAGACGTTTTTAATTAGCATCGCAGAGAAATCGCCGCAAAAGATAAAAAGATTTTCGAGGTGAAATCGATCTAAGGTTTTAAGCTAGGGTTTCAAGTCGAATAGGATCGTCAGGCTTAAGATCTACTGATCCAAAGATAGGAGGCGGGCTGAGGTAGCCAAGCGGCCTACGGCGCTGGTCTTGAGGTTTTGGGTATTTTGCCCAGAACAAGGTAACCAGTGGTGCACCGCACCTCGTGAGTTCAAATCTCACCCTCAGCGTTTCTTTACTGGTAAGTTTTAAATAGCATTAAGTACATTTTATTTTTTTGGTGATCTTGTGGAACATGCTCAATAGGCTGTGGAGGACTTGCTCCGCATAAGGAGTTGGGACAACCTTGGCATCGAGTAGCTCCCAGATATAATATCCAGAATATACTCGAAATAGCTAACTCCTTGCTTTCTGCATGTGTCAAGGATAGTCAATTGATTCTCCCAAGCGGCCTTGCCGGATTCGCTTCGAGTTCCGTAGCTGATCTTCCTCTTGATCACGCCTTCCCGCACAGCTATCTCGGAACCGTTGTTATGTAACGGCAGCTCAGGATAGATCAGTACCTTCAGTAACCTATCCTTTCGCTTTCTCGTCGATGCTATTGTTTCATCCAGCATCACATAACCTGTTTTGGCTGTGGGCGAGAAGATGAAATCAAAGAGCCACTCAAGATATACCCCAAAACCACAATCAGGATTCTCTTTAAAATCCGCCAGCAGTTCATAATAGTGCCATAGCCGATCGATAAAACCACTCAGCAGAGTTCTATGTTGTTCAAGAACGGGTGTTAGTTTCCTATAATGCCGTATCTCATGTATCCAGCATAACCCCTGCTTTGAAGATATGGAATGGAATTGCTGGGCAGCATCCGAAACCATTGGCTTGTCTATTTGCTCGCCTTCTTTCAATCCGAAAATGGGTCTCAAATCATCTTTGCTTTTTCCGCCTAGAATGAAGAACGAGCCGAACTGATCATTGCACACCACGTCCAGATAATGATTTTTCCCTGCGTGCCTGGCACCAGTGTCATCTATCTGAAAGTAATCTGCGTTCTCCATACCGGTTTTGAATATCGCATTTTTTTCGGCGGTAAATTCTTCGCGCTTCTCTTCGATCATGATGTTTGAGATCGTGCCTTCAGAGATGATGGTGCCGATGCTCTCCAAGATCTTCTGGATTTTGTTCTCGGTTACTCTTCCCAGGTTATGGAGGGTGATCGCGAATGCTTTCAGGCGGCTTCCAAAACTGGTCCCTTGCAGATCCTTTGGAAGTTTCGCTTCGAAGGTCTTTTTTAAGGAAGGCGAATAGAATCGCTCAAGAAGGCACTCCATGTTGCATGTTTTAAATGTAATGTCTTGAATAACTACGCTGCGAAAACCCTTTGGAATCGCATCATCTGGAAGAATGTTTCGACCTGGTTCATCCAAGAAGCGTGTATCGGCGTGTAGTGAAAGACAATCGAGTGAGATGGATCGGCCAAGAATGATTCGCGAGTTTCGATTGACTGCAGAATACCATCTCTGCCTTTGATTCCTAAGTCGATGTCCAAGTAGGATACGTCGGCCACATACCTCACAAGAGACTCTGATTTATGGATATTGAGGTTGTCGGCGACAAAGTGCCAGCGGGATGTGGATAAGGAGCTTTCTACCACCTCCTTGATATGGGATACAAAGTCATCTTCATTGCGCGTATCGCCGCAAGAAATGGTGTCAACCTTTCCGTTGGCTACCGCAAAGCTCACGATGAATGATTGAGTTCCATGCCTGATGTATTCAAACTCCCTCCGTTCCACTTTTCCTGGTGCCATTGGCAATCCAGGGTGTTTGCGTTCGAGAGCTTGTACCCCTGTCATTTCATCGATGCTCATTACGACTTCACCTTTTTGAGCCAAATTCTGGGCTTGTTGATACAGTGAATTGATGTCGTCTACCTTTTCGTCGAATTGATCGTCCGGAGCAGGTGTTACCTGACCTCCCCAAAGTTTAGGCACACATATGAAGTGCATCCAGGATTTCTCGCTGTTTCTTGGTAATCTCAGTTGTGATTTTCTCGCCATCCGGCAAGATCATTAGCTTGATCTTTTCTAGTTCAGTGAGCAGTCCTTCCACTGAATATCGTTTATTCAGCTCGGCATTGACCATGAGCCTGGTCAGCTTCATTCTTAAGATCAGAGCAAGAAAAGCGACGAACAGATAGCCACTCAAACTGTTATTGGTTCTTAGGTTTGTTGGCATCAGTTCAATGTCGTTCTTCAATACATCGAATCCTTTCTCGACGACATCCTTGCTTCTGTAAAGTGAAAGACAATCATTCCAAGAAAACTCGCCCCGATACAGCAGAATAAACTTACCCATCTTATTGATGGCCTGAGAGACGGCATTTTTTCTGAGGGAGACCTCAAATTTTCCGTCAATTGCTTTCCATTCGATGAACTTGGCATCCTTTTTTGCCGTTTCCCTGAAAACCACACTCGGAATCATCCAGCTCTTTAAGGTCACAGCCTTGAGCCGTTCCATTAAATCGTATAGCCGCTTATAGAGAGTACTTCGTTCCAACTGCTCTCGCTTCTGATCGTAATATGCGTATCCTTTCAGCTTGTTTTTGCCTACCTCGATGTCCACAGGCATGACAAAAAGCGGTTCTTTCTCGTAGAGTTCCAAATTCTCAGGATCATCGATGCTGCTATGGATGGCGGATATCGCCTCTTTGACATTTTTGAGAGTACTTGTTGGGGGGATGATGAACGACAAATCCGCTGAGACCATCTCATGGATATTGGCAGTCGAGAAGAAACCACGATCCATGATCATAGTATAATTCTGAACACCCAGGGCCTTTATTTTTTTGACTGTATTCGTGAGGGTAGTTACATCCGAGATGCTTCCTGGATATAGATCATACATTACCGGTATGCCTAGATCCTTGTCCACAATCAGAGACAGGTTGATCTGAGGCAGATCGAGACCATCTCGATTATAACCGTATTCCAGTAGGCCTATGTTTTGAGAGTAAGAGGACAAAGAAGTGATATCATAAACCAGAGTGCTGCATGTTGAGATTCTTTGGATTAGTCGATGAGCGAATTCCAGATTCGCGGTGCTCTCACCGATACGGCTTAGCATTCGAGAAAGGCTCTGAGAGGATAGGGGAAGATCAGGATGGTCTTCCGATAGAATTGTGCCTTCATACCAGCTTTGGATATGGGTTAATGCTCGGGGACGCAAAGCAAAATTCATAGCCAGAGTTAAAACAGGCCAGACTTCTTTGCTGGGCAAGACTCCAGAGAGAATTTCGTCTAGTTTAAGGTCTTCTGTTATCTTTTTCAGTGGAACGAATTCGCCATGTGATAGAACTTTCTTTGGTATTTTTCCCTGAGATCGGACCTTGACAGGAACTCCATTAACATTCTTGCCGAGGTACTTGCTCTTCTGGCGAATTTTCTTCTTTTCTTTGTCGTAGTAAGGAGTGATTTTGTATATGTATTCAATTCCACTTATATTTTTTATTCGATTAAACGATTTCATGTGCATATTTAGGCACATAATATTATTTATAGATTTCGGCTATAGATAACGAAAATTGTTTAAATATGCCTAAATCATGGGGAGGTCAGGGTGTTAGCCAGTAACGAATCAAGTGCGGTTGGAGGTCATTTTTTTTAGAATCCTGGCAGAATGACGAGCTGAAATCGTATCTACAATGCCCCGCTTCATTATTTCTGCTGCAATCTCACGGCTTGTCCATTGGCTAATTGGACGTCCCGATTCTTCAGGTTTCTCACAAGCCAGCTGTTGGATCTGACAAATCTGGTTTGCAGTTAAACGAGGTGGTACTCCTGGTCTTGGCAGGTCATCCAAGCGTTCTTCAATACTCAGATCGTCCAAAGAAATCGGCTGCAAGTCCAGCCATCGTTGCCGCCATAATCGAGCAGTGTCCCAGGAAACCTCTAATTCATTAGCGATTTCACGATTGTTCTTACCCATTGCAGTCAGCAGAACAATCCGTGCTCGGATAACTTTTTGCTGTCCTGTGGTGTACCGACGAACAAGCAATTCTAAACCTTGGCGTTCGATATCGTTCAAGTTGATTGCTAAAGGTTTCGGTCCCGGCATGATACTCCCCTTTCGCAGAGTATCTGTCACCGATTATATATAAAACCTTATCATTAGGTCCATCTCAGCCCAGATGTGCTAGATGCTTTAGATCAAGATGGTCGGCATTCAAGTGCGATACGTCCTGCTCTATACTTCCATTCACATATTTATGTTAGATACTATTACTATTTATAATTTTAGTATATTGGCTTGGTTTAAATCTATATCCACATGATATTGAGCATGTTCTAGTCGGGCTTCAAGCTCACTGATTTTTGCCTTAAGCAACTCATTTTCGCGCTCTAATTCTTCAATTCGATCTTGAGGTTGCTTGATTGTTTCTCCTTCGTGCATACTCTTAATAAAGAGATATTATCCTAATATTATTTAATTTTTCTGGTCTAAAAACATTTTGTGGTAAATTTAGGAATGATTGACCGGGAGCTAAACACGTACACATTTTTTAATTATTGCCAGTATAAATCCTGTATCCAAAACTCTGTCGCTCTGAACTATTTCTCTTATCATAATTCTAAGACCATCAAGATTATTACTTAAATAATAGATATTCTACAAGGATATCAAAGCCCACGAGATGTTCACAGGAACATTCGAGGCGGAGAAGACCATAAAGGTCCATGAAAATCCAGTGCCTGAAAGAATCCGTGCACCTTGTGAAGGCATAGACTGCTAGGGAAACTTAGCATTCCTTTATTTTTTTTTTAAATATAAAATAATTTTATCCTACATTTAGATGGCCTTTATTCTTTAACTTGGAAATAGAAAGGGATAGAGCCTTCAGGGGAATTGGGCGTAGATGTCTGTAAGCTCTTATTAATAATGGTATTTTTACTATTAAAATTAAAATATATTATTTAAATCTAATTATGAAATAAGAATAATCCTCCTAAAGGCATCGATTTGGCGTTGGGAGATGCATATGATTAGCAGGTACGGCTTTGATCGGAAGTACGAGGATTCTTGGGAAAGGCATTAATCATAGGTCTAACGTCGCGCGAGGACAGCTTTGATTTTAGTTAGGATCTGATCTCTCTTTCCCTTAATAAGGTTAATCATTCTATAATGATAAGATTCAAATTCCTCAACCCCGCCTATCAAACCGCTTGGATTTCAAGCATGCTATGCTACTGCTTATTTATCAAGCCTTTGCTGGCATCAAATATCCGAAGTAATTAGCTTGACTTATCCAGATTACATCTTACGGTTAGTCCTCAATAGAAGCACTTAATTATGCTATCAAAACATAAATCTTCATTCATTAATTTCAGGAGGCTATGAATGAAGTTTGCGCTAAGTGAAGAGAATCTGGCCAGAATTCTTATATATTTTTCTATAATTTACGAAAGTTATAAATCTTACTTTGAAACAAAGACACGTAGTGTTGAAACAACAGCATCCAAATATGCACAAGGATTGCTGCTTCAGCAAGGACGTGGCAACATGACCAAGTACGCAAATAATGTTCCAGATGCCAGCGCTCGTCGTTTTCAGTATTTTATCTCTCAATCACCATGGGAATACAGACCTGTGATTGCCCAAATTCAACATGATGTCATGGGTCGTATCGGCGATGCGCGAGATGGAGCGATACACATAGATGAAACCGGCTTCCCAAAGCAAGGTGAAGATTCCGTAGGAGTTAAACGCCAATACTGTGGTCGTCTTGGCAAAGTGGACAACTGCCAGGTAGCCGTATGTTTGGGTTATACAAAAGGCTCACTGCGTACTCTTATTGATACGGAGCTATATATTCCGGAAGACTGGGCAAATGATCAATATCGTAGAGAAGAATGTGGTATCCCCGAAGATCTGAAGTTCAAGACAAAGGCTGAAATTGCTCTTGAGCTGATTCGCGGAGCGCGATCCAACGGAGTTCAATTTGGCTGGGTTGGCATGGATACCTTCTATGGAAGGCAATCATCTTTGCTTAACGCCATTGACTTGGATGGAATCGTATACATGGCAGATATTCCGTCGGATACTCGCGTTTGGCTAAATCATCCAAGAGTTGGAATACCTGAAAGAAAAAGCAACCGTGGTCGCATGCCTACTGAATCGAGAGTTCTGGATGATGAACCATCTCCGACTGAAGTGAGGACGCTCAAAGACGAACTTGATCCCTCTCAATGGGTTCATACTTTTGTCCGAGACACTGAACGACGAGAATTGTGGTCTAGGATCGCCAGCTTGCGTATCTATGTGGTTGAAGACAAGTTGCCTGGCAAAGAACAATGGCTGATCATCAGGGTAGATGATAGTGACGGGGCTACAAAATATCAGTTGTCCAATGCACCACTTGACACAACTATTGACAGATTTGCACAGATGTCCTGCAGCAGGTATTGGATCGAAAGGGCTTTTGAAGATGAGAAGGGACTTGCGGGCTTCGCCGACTTCCAAGGCAGAAACTGGTTAGGATGGCATCATCACATCACGATGGCGATGTTTTCTATGATGGTGATGATGTTCATCTGCATCGAGTTCGGTCAATTTGCCGATCTGTTGACGGTTCAGGATATAAAACTAATCTACGAAAAATCTTTTGCTAGGAAACAATTCAGCAATAATGATGTGCTTCATCTTCTCAAAAAGAGGCATAATGCAAGAGAGGCTGCAAAAATATCGCACCATCGGGCTAAATCTCGTTAGTTAAATAATTGACATGAGATTGCATGGTGCCCTAAAGGATAATGCTGCTTTCGTAATAATATAATATTCTCCATAGTCTTAATGAAATATTTATTGTGTTGTAAACTATTAAAAATCCAAAAATAATCTAGTTGAGATCATTGGAGGGTCATTCAGATAAGCTGGAACTTCTAATCTGGATAAGTCAAGTTAGTCATAACATATCAAAAGATTTACTATTATAATTAATAGATAGAATTGATTTTTTATATTCTTAAAGTTAAAACGATAACGATAAACTGCATATATTTTGATAAATTTAATTGTTGAATTAGTATTAAATTATTACAGACAAAAGATTCTTATATAAAGTACTGATCATATAGAATTGGGTGGGAGGGAAATGTCCTTAAGCATTCTGCTAGTGGACGATAGTGATATTGACCAGAAGGTTGCTTCGTCCATGCTCAATAAGCTTGGTTATCAAGCAGATCTTGTTACAAACGGAATCGAAGCAATTGAAGCCCTAGAACGTCACTCCTACAATATCGTGTTCATGGATATTCAAATGCCAGAGATGGATGGATTAGAGGCGACAAAACGCATCCGGCGAAGAGGATTTCAAGATCCAAGAATCATAGTTGTAACGTCCTTAAACAATTATCGGGAGATCTGCCTTGCGGCTGGTGCAGATGATTTTCTAACTAAGCCACTTGGAATGGAAACTTTAAGAAAGGCAATCGAATATCACATGCCGATCCCATCTTCTATATCAAGTAACTTAGGAGTTGACGCAGAATAAAATGCACAAACTTATATTGTAGAACGTTGTCTTTATAATTATGGATGACGATGCTAAATATGGACCCTTTTTAAAAGCTATGTCAGGTGCTGATTCCGTCCAAGCAAGGCGATTTGCAGCGGCCAAAGCCCTTGAGATCGGTCGGGGTGGTGTCTCAAAAGTCTCTGCCATAACTGGATTATCCAGAAAGACCATCGATAAGGGCGTTCAAGAGCTTGAGAACGAAGATGAATTGAAGCCGCCGGAGAGGCTCCGCAAGCCAGGTGGCGGACGGAAGAAGGCTAAAAACACGGACCCATCTCTTATGAGTGACCTGGAAGATCTCATGAAAGAAAGCACGGCAGGCGATCCAATGAGCCTTCTTAAATGGACATATAAATCGACCTATGCCATAGCCGAAGAGCTACAGTTAAAAGGGCATGATGTGAGCCACGATACGGTAGGACGTCTCTTGAAAGAAAGTGGCTATTCGCTTCAAGCCAATAAAAAAACATTAGAAGGCAAATCAGTTCCTGAGAGAGATAGTCAGTTTCGTTATATTAATACACAGGCAGCCAAATTCATAGATAATGGCGATCCTGTAATTTCTGTAGACGCAAAGAAAAAAGAGAACATTGGCGATTTTAAGAACTCAGGTAGAACTTGGAGGCAAATAGGCGATCCCGAAGAGGTAAATGTGTATGATTTTCCATCGTTAGCAATAGGCTCTGCGATACCTTATGGTATTTATGATCTCAAACGAAATGATGGCTTGGTTAATGTGGGCAAGAGCTATAACACTGCGGAGTTCGCCGTTGAAAGCATCCGACAATGGTGGAATATGATTGGAAAATACAATTATGTAGAATGTAAAAATTTGCTTATCTGTGCGGATGGAGGAGGAAGCAATGGAAGCCGAAACAGAAGCTGGAAATTCTTTTTGCAGGATTTGGCGGACAAAATTGGAGTGACAATAACAGTCTGTCATTTTCCGCCGGGGACAAGCAAATGGAATAAGATTGAGCATTGCATGTTCTCATTCATAAGCATGAATTGGCGTGGAAAGCCGTTGGCCAGCTATGAAACGATTATCAAGCTAATCGGTGCAACCAAGACAAAGAAAGGACTTAAAGTAGAGGCTCGCTTGGATGAAAGAGACTATGAAAAAGGAAAAAGGATATCGGATGAAGATATGGCAGAACTAAAAATTATATTTCATGAATTACATCCTAATTGGAATTATTCAATTGAGCCGCGTGTAACCTTGCCGGAATCAAGAATTTTTAGGTAAATTATTTTGCGTCAACCCCTTAGAAGAAATTACCGCTACATGCGACCTTTGTGCAATGAAAACAATTAAGGATTCTGCGGTATAGCATCCTAGACCAGATGTCTCGTCGCGACAATCAACATCAAATTTAAATTATAATCTATTATATATGTTCATCAAAGTTAATAGCATTTATAATCATTTCTAATTAATTTGTGTGTGTGTGTTAATTAAAGTGCTGTAATTTTTCGACCTCATTGAGCATTTGTAGTTGATAATGTTTGAAAAAAATTGTATATGTCTTTTTAAAATATTTTTTAAAATAAATATGAGTTACGATAATAATAACAAGATTACTGATGATACATTCGCTAGGTATTTAATCGTTGCTCAACCGTAGCAATATTGCTGAGATAATGAAAGTATCTATCGAACTTAGCTCGGCACCTAACATCAAGAGGGGAAAGAAGATTATGAAGAGAAGCAAACATGTGATTATCTCAGAGATATTAGATATATGCAAAGACGGTGCAAATAAGACAAGGATAGTATATCAGGCAAACCTCAACTTCAGAACAGTAGATCCTTATATCGATCTGCTGATAAAAAACAACCTCATAGAGGTTAGGCAGGGAAAGAACATAGAATACGAAACAACAGATCGAGGCATAAGGCTGCTAGTACAGCTGGGCTGATATAAACCAAACAATAATGTTTTATATATAATCATTGATAGATACTCTGCAACAGGGGAGTATCAATGCCGGGTCCGAAACCATCAGCAATCAACTTAACCGACGTCGAGCGCCAAGAGTTGGAATTGCTTGTTCGTCGGTATACTACAGGGCAGCAAAAAGTTATCCGAGCACGGATTGTTTTGCTGGCTGCGATTGGCAAAAATAATCGCGAAATCGCTAATGAATTAGATGTGTCCTTGGACACTGCTCGATTATGGCGGCAACGATGGCTGGACTTGCAGCCGATTTCTTTGGACGATCTGAGTGTTGAAGAACGCTTGGATGACCTGCCAAGACCCGGAGCACCACCTCGTTTAACTGCAAACCAGATTTGTCAGATCCAACAGCTGGCTTGTGAGAAACCTGCTGAATCTGGACGTCCAATTAGCCAATGGACAAGCCGTGAGATTGCAGCTGAAATAATGAAGCGGGGCATTGTAGATACGATTTCAGCTCGTCATTCTGCCAGGATTTTAAAAAAAAGGGTCTCCAACCACACTTGATTCGCTACTGGCTAACACCTGCGCCGGACGAACGGTTTGACGAAAAGGTAGACGACATCAATTCATTGTACCAACAAGCCCAGAATTTAGCTCAAAAAGGTGAAGTTGTAATGAGCATCGATGAAATGACGGGGGTTCAAGCTCTCGAACGCAAACACCCTGGATTGCCAATGGCACCAGGAAAAGTGGAACGAAGAGAGTTTGAGTACGTCAGGCATGGAACTCAATCATTCATCGTGAGCTTTGCGGTAGCCAGCGGACGGATTGACACCATTTCTTGCGGCGATACGCGCAATGAAGATGACTTCGTATCGCATATCAAGGAGGTGGTTGAAAGCTCTTTATCCGCATCCCGCTGGCACTTTGTCGCTGACAACCTCAATATCCATAAATCAGAATCCCTCGTGAGGTATGTGGCCGATATATCCGAGTTGGACATAGACTTAGGAATCAAAGGCAAAAGCGGTGTTTTGCAGTCGATCGAGACTCGTGAATCATTCTTGACCGATCCATCCCACTCTATCGTCTTTCACTACACGCCGATACACGCTTCTTGGATGAACCAAGTTGAAATATGGTTTAGCATCTTAGTCCGGAAGCTGCTCAGGCGAGCCTCCTTTGCTTCCATCAATGATTTGAAAGCAAAGGTTTTGGCGTTTGTCGAGTACTTCAACCAAACAATGGCAAAGCCGTTCAAATGGACATATCGAGGGAGAGCACTTGCTGCCTAAAATTAGGCTTATTTAAGCCCAGCTGTACTAGGTGATTTCAAGCGGATCAATTCCCAACTCTCTGAATTGTGAGGATGTAATAGCCGGATACGGATGATTTCCTCATCTAATTCACGAATTATCTATTTCTATGATCGGGTTAACTAATCGATTCCACTGGTTATGGTAATAATAAGACGATCCCGTTTGCAGAGGAATTAGAGAATTCAATTTTCCTGAAAAACCATTAAGATCATAGTTTCCAGCCGCTTGATTTTTTACAAGTACCAATTGCTCATCGCATTCAGTACAGCGACCATTTTTAGATGTAGGACAATCACTGCCACAATGCGGGCAACTGAACCATTTCAACCATGACTGTGACGCTAGAGTCAGAATGAATTCTGCATCCATTAAGTACCCCTCAATTGTTCCGTAAGATGTATACGGAACTGTGCGAGGTCTACTTATACATATCGTGTACTCAATTAAATATTTTTCGTTAGGTCAATAGTTTAGGATTTAATGTGATTCGTTCTGAATAAAGAAATTGTGAAACAGTGAGTCGCCTTTTTCTTTATGCATCCAATTTTCTTGTTATCTTGTGCTAATCTTAAAACTGAGTAACCTATTCACGAAGTTTCTCATCGCGATTTAGGAGGAAGCTCTCGCATTATACCAGGGCAACACTATAAATCTTATTAGATGCATATATTATCTGGTAAGATTTATGGACGATACGGATATAACGATTCTTAACGCGATCAATGAGCTGTCCCCGAAGATCTCTATCAGTCCTGTCAAGGTTAATGAGATCCTTAAGCTTGATGCAACCGAACTTGGAACTCGTCTGAAGCTCTTAAAGAAGTCGGGGCACGTAGACATTATGATCAGCGATTATCCATCGAGTTTATCACTTCCCAAGGCACTTTCTAGAAATCGAGTGATTTTTCAACTTTTCCAATACCATGATCGCACACATCTTCCTATTGCCACCAAAGTTTGGTATAATTTTGTCTCACATACTAAAATTGTTGTGTCTACATCATAGTATTCTCTAAATAATAGCTTAACTTTAAAAAATAATTTTTAAAAATTTTAACTTCCGACGGCAGCCTTAGCTAGAAGTTTTTTTTACAAAATATAATATAAATAAACTAACCTTCATTTCCAGTCCATGAAAGGAATGAAGACAAAGAATGCTTCGATCAAGGTCTTTTGTGGTATTCCAAACATTCCCCATCTTTTTAGACGAGAAAGCTTCATTTGTTCTTCGATTCCAGGGACTTCTAGCTGTTGTTTTCTATGAGTCTTCAAGCTACAAGAATAATAATTTTCTAGTGGATTATTGGTTGCAGGAGCGCCATCGAATAATTGGAAGATCATAAGATGTTGCCAATCCTTCTCGATTTGCTTTAATCTTTTTTGAATTATAATCTTAAATACACCTATTTCATTCATTAATTCATCCAAATTTTTCTTAGCATCATATAAACTTCTTGTCTCCATATTCCTATGATTTCTTCTTCGTTCCTTCTCCAAACCATAAACAAACTTTTTAAACCATTTCTGTGCTTCTTCTAGCCATTCCTTGTATGTCTTTTCGCCTCGTTTTTTCATCTCTTGCTCTTCTTCAATCAGACATGAAAGCCATTGCATTTCTGCGGTCCTATTATAAAATATATTTAATATTCTATATTTCAATAGTTCTTCTTCGATTGTTGTCTTTTTCGGAAAATCATTGACTATGAGCTTGTCCTGATGAAACAAACAGAATTGATGGGCCACTCGATTTCCAAAAATTTTCCTGAATATTTCATCATAGCCTCTATAAAGATCCGTCACTATAAATATAGGTTTATGTACGTCGAGGTTTCTTCGAAGGAAATCCTCGATGGTTGCCCCATCTTTTGAGTCGAATAACTCATCTGCAATCACTTGTTTCGTCCTATAATCGAGGAGAGTTAGTCGGTATTTCTGACTTCTACCTGTCTTGGGATGTTGCTCATCATAGTGAACAAATTGAACATCTTCGATATTGGGAACCACCATATTGTCTGTCGCAGATTTGATCATCGTGCAAATGGTGTCCTTGCTGCGCGGATAGATGTAGTTTGATACTTTCTCGATTACCTCCAGGGAGACATGATTAACCCTCAGGAGCTGACAAAGACCGCCAAATAATCCGAAAAATGCGCTCGTAGCGTTCTCCCAAAACCCATGTTCTTCCTCAATATTTTTGCTGCAATTGGGACACAGATATTTGCCTATCTTAACATCGCCGAGTAGCCTCTTGGTATGATTATTGAAGCCATTATGGTTCATGGGAGTCCCGCAATCAGTACATAATTGTGGTTTAATTTTGCGGAAGATTCCATTCGAAGTGTACTCGTAATCGTCCGAATATCCCTCGAAAATCGCTTTCAACTGTTCGACGAAGGGAAAGTTTTTCATGGTAAGCTGTATTTGTGTCATTGAAGGGTCACACAGGGTACATTTCGCTTGAAGATTAAAATATTTTCGGGTGGATGTATCCTGCCTTCACTATATCACTGGATTTCTAGATTGTGCCCTTCCCAATGCCATCTCAAAGGTTTTTCTGACAGAAATGGGACGCAAGAGCTTGAAAGAGAAGTGATATAACCTACTCTGGACGATTTCCTAAAAAAGTATACAATTCCCCTATTATATAGTTAAATATAGGGAAAATGTAGACTTTTTGCGGAATTATACTAAGACATGGGTTTTAGCAGCTTTATCAGCAAATCTGGCTCATATGGGTCATTATTTCCATTAACCCCACATTTCGCATTAACGGTTTGAACACTTCATAATTTCCCTTGACTTTTATGGATAATCTTTTTTAATAGCTCAACCATATGCTTCCATGAAGGGAAGTGGCATGGATATCTCGACAAATATCATCGAGCATTTTGGGATAGTAGCAGGGATCTTTGATGAACTTGGTATAGGTAAGGTCATAGATCGCGCACTCCCAAAAACCAGACATCATAAAGCCAGTCATTCCGCAATTATAAAGGCAATGGCCCTGAATGGCCTGGGTTTTAATGAATCTCGTCTCTATTTTTACTCCAATTTTTTCATAGGTCTTCCTACCGAGAGTTTATTGGGAGAAGGCATTTCGCCATCTAACCTGAATGATGACACATTATCGCGAACATTAGATGCAATTTTTGACTATGGTCCAACGGAGCTGTTTAACGAGCTTGCTCTGCAAGTCATGAACAAAATGACCGAGGAAACGCATCTACTACATGTGGATACGACAAACTTCTCGATGTTTGGAAAGTATGAAGGTGATGCTCCAGATGGAACAGATTCAATTAAAATTACTTTTGGCCATGCCAAAGATAACCGAATGGACCTTAAGCGTTTCGTTCTGGGAATGGTCGTGAATCAACATGGAGTTCCTCTTTTTATGCAGTCGTTCTCCGGAAACAAATCTGATAAAAAAAGTTTGCCAGAGATGATCCAGAGACTGAGAGAGTCCATTTCCTTCGATGATTCAAATTATTGGGTCGCAGATAGCGCTATTTATTCTGAAGAAAATCTCAAGCTACTGGGAAAAGATCTACATTGGATCACTCGTATTCCTGAAACTGTAGGGGCAGCAAAGGCTTTGATCTCAGCAGAACTGGAAATGACACCTGCAACGGATCCACGCTATGCGTTCCATACTACATATCTGAATTATGGAGGCATTCCTCAGAAAGCTGCGGTTTTCTGGTCCCAGGAGATGCAGGCGCAAAAGGAGAAGACCTTTGATAAAAACCTTCAAAAAAAGATGGGTGATGCCCAGAAAGATCTCAATTCTCTGAAACGTCAACGGTACGCTTGTGAACCAGATGCCATAGCCGCGGCAAAGAAATGGGTTTCGGATCATCCTCTTTTCAAGCTTAAAGACCTGGTGGCCTCTTCTATTTTAGAGCGTGCAGAAAAAAAGAGGGGTAGGCCGAAGAAGGATGAAGCGCGAATTTATCAGTATGCGATTGAAGCTGATCTCGAAATTGATCAAGAATCTGTAATCCGAGAACGCCAAAAATTGGGCAGGTTCGTACTCGCGAGCAATGACTTGGATCTAGATTCTGAAACCATGCTGAACTATTACAAAGGGCAGCAAGCGGTAGAGAGAGGCTTCCGCTTCTTGAAAGACAAAAGTTTCCACGCATCAGAATTTTTTCTTAAGAAAGAAGAACGTATCGAGGCCTTGGCAATGATTATGGTCCTTTGCCTATTGATTTATTCGTATGCAGAGTGGAAGCTTCGAAGAAAACTAAAGGAGGCTGGGCAGAGTGTCCCAAATCAACTCAAAAAACCGACTCAAAAACCGACCATGAGATGGATATTCCAGCTTTTTATGAGAGTAACATTAATAATAGTAACCGAGGGCCAACATGTGATTCGCCGGCTGATAAAGCTGAGCGAGACTCAGGACTTGGTCCTAAAGCTACTCGGGCAGGACTGCAAAAAATATTATGGATTGGAGTGTTAATGCGAAATGTGGGATTAACCGTATCTAAGGAAATTAAAATTATAGAAGGAATAATAGCAGGGATAACCCATATCGCCCATATTCCTTGAATCCGATACCCGCAGATTCAAGCATAATCCTTGTTCGCCGAATAATCAATATGCATCGGCTTCGTTATTTATTTCGGCATGGAATCTCGGAGAGAGCCTACAGGGATATAGAATTTCAATCAATTTCCTATTGGTTATAACGCCCTGTTTCTCCACACTCATTGCTTAAATCACTGAATATCCAATAATATGCGTTTTTGAAGGAATCTGACCAATATTATGATATGTTTATCGGCAATCCAGATATCTGCCGAATTCTGCTGAAATATGCTGAAATGCAACAGCACATCGCTTTGTAGGCTACCTCATAATTATCAACATGTCATGGGAGATCTCACTACTAGGCCAATAATTTTGGTATTTTCATACCAGGCAATCACTTGAAAATGTTCTGGATCACTAAACGCATCCTGTACAGAAGCTAGGATCGCATCAGTTGGCTGAGATAAAGATCGCCAACAACCATTGACATATAACCATAAATTCTTACCACCAGGGGATATCAATTCCGCCCAATATAAAGTTGCGACCCCATATGGAATCGGTGCTACTGCATTTGCACAAGGCACGATCCCTGCGGGATTAATAGGTGGCATTGCAAAGTTGTCCGAGAACACGGCTTCGTCCGATGCTTCACAATTACATATGAGCACAGCTAAAAAGACTCCAAGCATTATAGCATATTTTATCATTGATTCCGTCACCACCATTAGGTAAGCTCTTCGCTTCCTACAACACAGTCAATCGCCTCATAATAGCCTTCATCTATGGAAGAAGTGCCGAGCATTCATGTATAATGTTATCCTCAATATATAAATTTATTCTAAGAGATGGTTCCGGCATTCCTCCAATGTGAATTTGCGCTTGCGATGCGAATTTAGCCAATTTTCTCCATTACATTTGAGCAGAAACAAAACATTTTTCTATTCCTCGAAAAAATTTTGCTGGTTGCTACAGTATAAACGATATCAACGCCAGCGTTACTAACGCCAATATTATGAATATTATAACCAGCCATTTGGCAATATTCATTGATATGCCCGCGACTCCGCTCATCCCCAATGCTCCTGCTATGAGAGCGAGGACGAAGAATGCTATAGCCAAACCGATCAAGCCTGCCATTTCTGTAAACCCCCTATAGTGGCAATAAGCACAAAAGCTAATATCCTTTTCATCTGTTTAAATCCTCCTTTGAGATTTTTATTCTAAATAGGACTTTTTTGAATTTAAACTCTTTTAATTTAAGAGATTTTTATATATAATATTGATTATAAATCACAATTTAACGGAATGCCTTCAAAAAGACTGGATAAAGGCGAGGTCAGTTAGGTCCAACTACTATCAAACTTAGCAAAATAAATAGCTATAAGCATTATACAACAAAAAACTATGGTTTAATTATATGGCGCACTTTTAGTAGGCAACTTCTCGAAGTTGATCATCATTGGTCCAAGTGGAAAGTTGGGCGAAAATGCGGCGATAGGAAATCTGCAAAAAGATCGTTGTCATCGTTAGATCGTTGTATTCGCCTCTGATAGTAGATCGCCAGACCATGATGATATCGGCTATATGGCTTATTTTTATCTTTAACCTCACTGAAGTAAAATATATAATATACCAAATAATGGCGATAATAACCCATATGACCAATAATCAAACTCCCGCTGATGCTTGGCTCTTGGCAGTCCAACTATAACACCATCAAGATGAGGGGATAATTGAACATTTGCCTTTTTTTATTCCTGAAATATTAACTCAATTTTACGTCAAGCACTACTATGAGGGAGTGTTCTCTCAAAAAGAAGGAATGAATATGAGGTTTTCAAGAAAGTTGTTGGTAAGGAAAGGGACACAGAATGGGACATATGGCTCACTGTCTGTGCCAAAACCCGTTTTGGATGCCTGGGCATCTGTTGAGACTGTAGAGATGAAATTTGATGAGCAGAGCAACATTCTGGTAATCTCACCGATAGGAATAAAGCCAATTCTCGGAGATGATCAGCGATGATGAGGATATTATATATTAGCATCGTATTATATTTGTATATAATAGTACTTTAGTCAAGCAAGAAAAGTTTTAAATGAGGTATTAAATGAATAATAATCAATACACAGAAAACTCAAAATTGAGTTCTACTAAAAATATATACTATATGTTTTTAAATTGTGCCGATTGTAACCCTTGCAGTAGTTGCATGCATAAACAAGAGAGTATCTTTTGCGATAAATGCGATCCATGCTCTCGAACCAAGATTTGTGCATGTTGCGGGGATGGATTTTGTAAGTGTGATCCTGTTGTTGAAACTGAAAATGGGTTGATGCATCAAGGTTGCCAATCATTAGCAATGAAATATTTATCAAAAAAGAATAAAAATACTAGTTCGGATCTAACGAACTAGATTTATGAGGTATTAAAAATGAATTTTAGTCAAAATATAAAAAACGTAAAAATAAATAAAAATAGGTATTTAGTTGGAACTATTAATATGTATAATATTGTGTTTAATTGTGAACATTTCTTGACAACAGGGGCGGTTTGAGATGGAGGTGCAATCTGATGAGATCTCGGAGGAAGAACTTGAAGCCTATTCGCTGTCAGAGGGACCGAAATTTGAATGTAAACTGCCTTCGGACCATTTTATTCAACGGTTTATGGCATGTGGTTCGGATCTCAGTGATGCATTCCCTGATTACTGGTTCGCAGGAGGGCTTTTTGCTCTTGCGGTGGCGGCTGATAAGAAAATCAAGGTGGTCCTGAGACAAGGCACGATTTATCCTAATTTTTATATATTTTTGTGTGGTAAATCAAGCCTGTCCCGGAAGAGCACCGCAGTTGATAAGGCGGAATCTATGTTGTGTCAGGTATTGCCACATCTCTTGCCTGCTCTTGTTCCAACTGAATTCAGTCCAGAGGCATTTACGGAGCATATGAGTGACTACAACCATGCACCCTGGATAAGGGATGAAGCATCTGGTGTTTTAAGCCTCATGAAAAAGGACTATATGCGCGGCTTTAAGGATAGCCTGATGCAGCTTTATGACTCCAAGCCATTTTTCAGGAAATTGAGAACCAGTCAGAGGAAGAATGCAAAGACAGAATTTAGGGTTGATGATCCGTATCTGAATTTGTTTTTTGCGACAACTGATGCGAGTCTCGGAGCAAATACAGAACAGAATGATACTTTATCGGGATTCCTTGCAAGATTCCTGTTCTTCTTCCCACAAGGTAAAAAGCCGAAATGGTTACCTCTTGAAGAAGGCACGGCACAAATTAGTATTCTTGAGGAAGGGGTGTATGGTCAGCTCTCCGGTATTACCCGTAAAATGCAAGATCTCAAAGAGTGTACTGCCATGCATTTCAGCACAGAAGCCGCAGAATACTACACTGATTGGCAACGTGCAAGGGAAGAGCAGTGGACTGCCAGCAATGACGGCTTCTGTATGCAGATCTATAGCAGGCTTGCGCCAACTGTGACAAAGCTTGGAATGCTATTCGAGCTGGGATCTCCTGACTTTGATGTGTCCAGTCCGATTAGGCTGGAGTTCGTTCAAGAGGCATGCAGGATAGTTGATGATTACCTTATGTTCACGGCAAGGGCGATCTATGATTTGGTTGGTTCCAATGCAGAAAAGAATGTTATTGACAGGATAATAATGTACCTGAAGAATCATAATGGCAAGGCTACTAAACGGGAAATTATGCGCAATATAAAAATAAAGAGCGGCGATTTCAGCGAATTCCTAAGCACAATGGTGGAAAGCGGTACTGTCGAAACCAAGATCCTTAACAGAGAAGGCAAAGGGAGAGACACATTATACGTATTCCTCCTTGCCCAGGAGGTGTCACCAACGTATCCAACGTAGCCAACGTATCCAATGTCCCCAATGTCGAATAAATTCCTTCTCAATATATTATATCGGGCGAAGTGACAATGGGGACTTTGGCGACGAAGGATACTTTGGATACTTTGCTGACAATTTAAAAAGTTGTGACGCGGCTACGTTTTGCACACCGGCAAGCGGATGCAAAAACTCCGCCGCTGCCCCGCGTTTAGTTTCCTACGAAAGAAAATGATGTAGCACCTTCTGTAGATCCACTGCAAACATATATACACATAAGTACATGTGAGCAGTCACCACACTTTAATTAGAGTATTTATTATAATTTAAATAATATTTCACTAGGCTTTAATTTGGATTATGTACAGGGGCGTGAGATCTGGAAGAGGTACAATATTATCAAGGCAATGGGCAAAATTTTGGGTCATGGGACAGAGCATCCCCCGATGCGTCGCACACTAAGGTGAGCGGCGATCTCCTCCTGCTCTTGTCCTTTCCCCCTTATTGAGTGAACGATAAGTTACCTGAAGTTGGTCTTGAAGTCCAAAAATTAATGGCTGGTACCGAGTCGATAAAGTATTTGATTGGCTGGATTTCTTTTGTTCTGATGGCGGAGGAGCTTTAAATAACCTTTAATAACAATTGTTATGCGCATAGGTAGAATGCATGTACTGCAAAAATCCGGGGTATTTTGTTGGCTACAGATATTTACCCGTCAGGATGGAGATCCGGCTTTAAACACCCCTTTTAGGCACTCCTCAGAGGTCTTAATTGGGTTTGGGGGCAGGCTTAATTTCGGGTCTGAAATTGGGCTTGTGGGGCAACTGAAGAAGGGACTTCAAGTAATATCATCTTTGGACAGACAGAGAGGGAGAGATCGAGGACGTTCGGAGTAAAAAGTCTCCACCTTTAGGTGGACTTTTTGCGTAGAACGCTCCGATGATCACCTGATCTAAAAACCACAACCAACTGTTTTAAGAGAGTTTTACATCCT
Source organism: Methanotrichaceae archaeon (assembly GCA_963748825.1). Classification (GTDB taxonomy): domain Archaea; phylum Halobacteriota; class Methanosarcinia; order Methanotrichales; family Methanotrichaceae; genus Methanothrix. The sequence continues at coordinate 38,024 of CAVVKN010000006.1, read as the reverse complement.
TAACTCCGGTTTTTAGGGAATAAATTAAATCCTAATTTTGCGTCAAGCGTCTCTAATTTTCTAGGTATCTCTGAAATTATATTGCAGTCATTTAATTCTACTAAGTACACCTTGCTCAGATCAAGCAGGATGTCTTTTGGAGATTGCTTTCTTAAAAGGTCAGCTTTTTTCAGAGCCACCTCAATCTTTGTGTATGCATATAATGATAAAAACGAGATAAAAATATGCCCGAAGACACTTTCATTATCCTGCAAATAGAGAATGTCTGCTTGAAGAGCATTTTTGTAGGTATCGAAAAGCTTCTCGATTCGGTCTCTACTTTTATATTGCATAAATATAGTATTCTCGTCTAAATCGAGATTAGACACTATCAGGATCTTTCCAGCACGCTTCTGCGCCTCACTAAGTTTATTGGCGTCGATTTTTCCCTCGTCTAGTTTTTGATAGAGCGTGATGTTTTCTTCAAGCATTAATTGTTGGTCTTCGTATAAATAAAGAAAAATGTCCTCAATTTTTCCTTTTCCGCATTTTATCAATCTATCCTGATAAAATAGGTGATTATTCAGACTTATATCTGTCCCATAAAGTAGACTGTTTCTTCTGGCAGGCAAAATGAAGCTCATTTTCTTTTCTAGCAGGAATTTAATGGCATCCTTCGAAAAGAAACCTCTATCCAATATGATCGTCGATCCTTCTTTATTGGCTTCAACGATGCTGTTATAGAGACTCTTTATGTCGCGAACGCTTCCTGGTATCGTTCTAATCAAAGTGGGCAAGCCTGTCTCCAGAGAGCAAAACAGCGCGATATTTATTTGAGGAATGTGGATCTTGTTCTTGTTATAGCCAAACTCTGCAAAATTTATTGATGACTTGGTCAACACAGTGCTCAAATCATACACGAGATCTTTGTCCTTTTCAGATAGGGCTCTAAAAACGGAATCCTGTGCTTGACTGTCTATTCCAACAGCTTTCAACACATGGCTTAAGTTCTTTGCATCCAAATTTGGATTTATCTTTTGAACATTATATATTTTATCCCAGGCAGAATGAACTCGTTTCAATGGCATATAGCCAGATGCTCGCGTTATCGCTAGAGCATAGATTTCTTCCCACTCATCTTTGAAAGCATCCTCAAGGCATGACCTCATATCGGTAAGAATACGGTCAAATAGCATTGCGTTACCATACTCTTTTATGCCTCGAAGATTTTTCGCGGTTACCGATCGCTTAACTCCCTCAATAAGCCCTTTAGTGCGATCCAGCTTGCCGATATAATCGGAATCTTTTATTCGTTTTTTGAGTTGCTTATCCCAGTGTGTCGTTGAATGATAGACATAATGATGGTTACTTATATATTTAATTTCTAGTCCTTTCTTTCCCATTTTTCTTTGTTCAATCAGCCATAATTTTGCCCATTCGTCCATGTATGGTATATTAGGGAATACATATATTTATAGATTTCCATTGAAATAATTTACAAGAGGTTAAAAATTTAAAATAATATCAAATTTAAGCCCTAAATCGCGGAGTTAAGGTTACATATCTGGCACTACGCTTACTGGATGCATAGTCCTGAAATATTTTAGGCTCTATTTTTCAACGTTATATCTATATAGCTTGAGTACTTTTATCCTGCTATAATCGGACATCATGAGATCATAATTAATATTGAATATAGAAGGTCGAACCAATGCTGAACTTAGACGATTTCCATACTTTGAAGGAGTTGCATAAGCAAGGATTGAGCAAAAGTGAAATCGCCCGGCAATTAGGCTACTGTCGTAAGACCGTAAGCAAGTATGTAGAAGCTAAAGATCCGCCCGTATCAAAAAAGCGTTCCGCGAAGCCAAGCAAGCTGGATGCCCACAAGGAATACATCATCCAGCGTCTTAAAAGTGGTTCGTTGACAGCCACTCGAATCTATAGCGAAATCCAAGCGAGAGGATTCTCTGGAAAATATACAATTGTCAAAGATTTTGTTCAAGAAAATCGTCCGACTTGACTGCATATATGCCTCTTGTCTGTGAATTCAGTGCACCTCCTCAGGCATAGTGCCGGATCATCATGGTGATCGGATGCCGGGATTCACATACCGAGAAATCCTAAAAAAGTACACATTCCCCCTTATAATTATAAGATATATACAGGGGATTTGTAGACTTTTTGAGGAAATCCAATGAAGTGTCAGTGGCGGTCTAAGAATGATCAATAGTCGTGGTATAAAATCGCCTACATAACAGAGGCAGAAGGGCGATCTAAATCATAATCTAAAGTCGCGACATGCCCAGTGCCGAGAATAATTCCTCTGCCTGGAAGAATGGCATAGCATGTTAAAGGCTGTTCAATCCCCCAGGGAGGCCGCACTTCTATGGCTCCTCGGAGGAGCTGGGCTGCGTGTCTCAGAGGTTGCCGCTGAAAGTGAACGCCTGGATGGCCCACCAGGCAGATCCAGAGGTTACTGAATGGTTGCAGCAGACAAGGATTCCAGGTAGAACTTGTTGGCGAATATCTTAATCCTCAATTTGAGTTATTTTCAGATCTGGTGACATGACATAAATATGCGAGAAGGTGCAATCTTTAGCTGCACCATGCCAGTGTTTCTCCCCCGCCGGAATGAATATGACATCCCCAGGTCTGACGGTTACTTCTTCTTTATCCGTGGCGACGATACCTTCGCCTTCCGTGACAATGAGTATTTGTTCGGTAGAGTGGCTGTGAAATTTGTTCCTTACACCCTTGCTAAAGTTTACTTGTTGTATCAGGAAGCTTTCACTCAGGTCATTTCCAATAATCGCCTGCAAGGTGACTGGACCGGTAAATAATTTATCTGCCCATGGCTCTTTAGCTACTTGGTCTACTTTGATTAACTTCATGATTATCGCCTTTTTTATGATGACTATTACTACTGTTTTAATTCATGAGGCTTTCCATACCGGTTCGATAGTATGCCCATTGTAAGGTAGAATTGTGCCTTGGCTGCCCTCATCTTTAGAGGTATAGCTTAACCGACGCAACATTGCCTTAGTATGCCGATCCGTAGTTCTCGCCATGTTGGATGGCGCGACACAAAGCTGAGAGGCTGAGCAAACATTAGACTTGTGATCTCGCAATGTGGGTTCAGATAAGACCTCAATGTTTTAATAAGATAATATTGATAATGTTAGTAAGGAGAATTTAATATGAAAATGTATATATTGCTAGTCTTGTTCGCTATTTCTATTGGAACAGGACTCGCTGTGAACGCGGACATAGGTGACGTAGAGGCGTTCAAGCAAACCTTGGAGCAGGATGGATTTACCGTCCAACAAGGTGAGCTTGGATGCTTTGATCTAATTAAGCTGTATAATAAAGGATTTTTGCCATCTACATATGGAAACAATCCCGCCACAAGATACTTGGCATATTTTATACCGCCTGCACCTGGGCATAAGCTGGACAAGAGATCTTCAACGGTAGCGAGAATGCTTGGAAAGAGTGGCAATGCTACTACATACTATAGTCTTCGTCCAGATGAAGCTATTGTTTTCGTAGGGCGAACGCCACCAGCGTGCAGATACTTTAGTTACGATCTTAATTTGATGGATAGGACATATGGAAATGAGACACGATGGCTTTTTGCCAATGTAGCCGACACTGTCAATAACATGGTTATCAAAACCGAAGGGACACCTGATGGGCAGCCCGGAAATCCTTTCAATCAGACCACCTTGGTGATTACCACATCCGATAAAGCAATCGATCAACGCATTCGCGCTGCTGCCCAATCAGCGGGATACTCTGAGGGCATAATCAACACCCAAGTGCTTCCCTCGGCTATACTGAATCTAGGGTTGGAGAACAATTCCGATACATTTGGCATGTATATTCGTCCCGCTCTCTTTAAAGATATGCAGATTGGCAATGATTATATCAATGACACTCCTGCGATTGTTTTCCGGCTTACACCCAATGAATCTGCAGAACTAGATCCGTATGATATGCCAGAGTTGAGAGTTCGCGGAACAGGAACAACAGAGTTCGACCTCATGGATGACGTAGAAGAGTTGCGGGAGGCTATTCTCAACAAATACAAAGGATTAAATGCCACGGAGCTTCCGACTAGCATAGCAGTACCTGTCGGCAGCGATGCTATTCAAAGAGGAATCGATGCCATAGGTCCTAATAACGATTGCCTCTATTTATGGACGGGAAACCAAACTGCTTCGTCGCTGACACCTCGCTTCCCCAATCTTTCGCTTTACTACGACTTCTTACGAAATCCGCCAGTCACCTTAGGAAACGATACCAATGAATTCATCATCGTCTACGGGATTAACCATGTAGCAACAGGAAAAGCGACGTATCAGAACATTGTCCCGAACGGGGCAGACGTGTTTAATGGAGTCGGAATGGTCACCGACTTGGATTTCAACGGGACTGCAAAGGAGTACCTCCCTGATAATCCCAACGCGAAATACCTCTACGTCTATAAGTTCGCAAGGAATTGCGAAGGCGATCCTCACTGCTTTGAGATTCCCACAGGTCCTGGAGCCTACGGCATAGCTCTGGATCAGCCTCTTATGATTTTCTGGAGGATGTACCTGGAAAAGGCTACAAAGACCGGGCCATCATATTCCGAGATCGTGTACGACAGAGCGATAAAGTTCGATCCGAAGGAATAGGAGAAGAAAGAACTGGGATAGAAATCCCAGTTCTATTCATTAAGGGTAATCTGCAACTCCTCTATTCATTTTTTGGCATCCTAATTTACCTGGTGTTCTCGCCATGCACTGGGGGGACTCCACCGCGGCCCCGCGTTTAGTTGCCTGCGAAGAGAAGGATATTGTGCCTTCTTTAGACACGCCACAGACCTCTTAATTCCTCCAAAAACAGGGAAATTCCGGGCAGTGGTACATTTCCATGTCCTGGGACTAAATTCGTGATTAAAGGCGGTGTTACGAGCCAATATCATCTTTTCTTCAGGGAAAGAATGGGGGAAGGAGGACACGAAGGAAAAATGCGCCGTCATGAAATGGCGGGGCGCATTTTTTCAAGTGTCTGACCTTGCTACTGACGAATCCACTCCAAAAATAATATCTTCGTGAGAATAAATGATTGTATAGCATCAAATCAATTATGTTAGTCTTAAAATAAGTTTAATTTATTATATAATTTATATATCTCTCCGCCGAGTTACAAACAATTCCTAAAAAGTACACATTTCCCCTTATAATTATAAGATGTTAAACAGGGAATTTGTAGACTTTTTAGGGAAATCATCTGAAGTGTCACGGGCAGTAGGTGGTGGATGCATTTAAGGTGGAACACCTTGGCGGCTCCAGAGTATACTTGCACATTATGAACGGCAAGGGTGGAAATAGCGCAACTCAATCCTTCCAAAACCTATCCTAAAGGCTCTGGATGCCCATCTTCAGGGCCGGGACGCAGGATATGTCTTCGATGGCAGAGATCAGGGCCATATCCCGCCCAGGCAGATCAAGAGGCTGCCGAGATGGCTTGACTCCAGGAAACGAGGCCTGGTAAAGTGGGACCGCGAATGAGGATCATGCGACAATTTATCTGCGGGCCAGGCCGAACCATCGAAGGAGGTGTATGAGATGGCTGGGTTCGATAAGTTGCTCGATCCCTGTTGATTTATTCTCCGAAGCACTAAATAGCCAATAGATGTGGATTCTTAATATGAGATAACGTGTTGTTGGTGAGATCCCCGTACTCAAGACCGTCACTTTCCGCAAGATTCTTCTGCTTTGAGCGGATTCAACGGATAATGTCAATTGCCCCTTCGGTCTTTGTGAGTTCTACATGTTTCGATCTTGCACAGGTACGTAAGGATCTTAAATTGTTCATCGAATCAATTGGCATGCTACCGATCTTGTCCGAATCTTCATCATTTCCCGTTAACCCAAATCTTGGTGCGATTGGAAACTGCCTAGCGTGCGTCAAAGAACAGGCTGACATTTTTGTTCTGGTTGTCGGAGCGAGATATGGTTCGGAAACGGAGAACGGAAAGTCCGTGACGAACCTGGAATACCTGGAGGCAAATGTTAAGGGGATTCCTCGTTACGTGTTTGTTCAGAAACCTATTCTGACGACACTCCCAATTTGGCAGAAGAATTGGTCTGGCGACTTCACAGGGATTGTCGACTCATCGAAACTCTTTGAGTTTGTGGAGTCACTCCGCAGTCCGAAGGAGAAGAATTGGGTGTTTCCTTTTGAGTCCGCACAGGACATCACCGAGACACTCCGTGCGCAACTGGCTTACCTGTTCATGGACGCATTGACAATCCGGACCAAGGTGCAGCGCAGTGGTTTATCCGAGGCATTGTTGCAGGATTTATCAGGTGCTGCATTACTCTTAGCGGTGCAGAAGCCATCCGGATGGGAGTATAGATTGTTTAGCCAAGTGCTTTGCGATGAAATGTCCAGAATGTCAGATATTAAGAATGACCTCAATTACGGTCTTGCGCTTGGTAAAGCAGTGAGGCTTGGTGATCGAACTGAAGTCATTGAATGGGTGATGGAAAAATGTGGAGAGATTCAATTGATTGTACAATCGGGAGGCAGTCTCGTTAATACGGCTCTTCCGAAAGCACTTGGCCCACCAGGCATATCTGGTGATGTCGAGGAAATCGCATATGTAGCCAAACGACTGGCTGAAGTCTACCGACGAATTTTGGAGTGGACGATAGAGTTTAGACACATCCTAGTGGAGGATGAGTTCAGCCGTCTCCTGGAACTTACCTCACGAATGTCCCACAATGCAATAGAGGAACTCGAAGCGTTTGCCGTCAACTATGAGAAAGGAATCAACTGTGTTATTCGACGACATGAGGAGTCTAAGCAACCGCAATCAGATGGTATCACTTGTACTCTCAAATGTCCAGACATGACCGAACTCGATGGCGAAATTCGCCGCCTGAAAAAGCTATGGGATTTTGAGTCGGGCTTGGGCGTGGTCAGCCCATCACGAAGGTGATTGGCTCCTTTGAGAAGGACACTGTGGATCAGTGTTGACCCGCCTAGACTCGATTATACTATTCTCAGGTTCCAATCAGCTTATTTCTCTCCCAGCAACGCCTGTACTTCTGCATGCATGATGACAAGCTTCTTTGTGATTGGATGCTGCTGGCCGTACTCCTGCTCTGACAGCCCTTTGATTCGCCAGATCTCGGAAAGGAGCTTGCCTATCTCTTTCTGGACGTACTTGCGATTTTGCTCGGTCATAATGTCACTGCAAGTGGAACTATACCAAAGCTTTTTCTTTTTAATGGTGGTTGAGGCTCTCCGAGAAATATAGTTTGGCGAAAGGCAAGGTATGAGAATGAAAGCAACCCCTGAGATTGATCGGAAAGCTTACGAATTGGCCGAAAGCTATCTACCCGGCCTGAAGATACCGGGTGTAACGCAAATGCTCATCGAGAAATACCAGAAACTATCCTCCAGCAGAACTAAACTTTCGTCAAAGAATGAACTTTATCAACGCATACTTGAGCATGCCCAAAACACTGGTATGAAGAATAAAGTCATTGGAGAAGCAATCGATGGTGTTGATAAACTTGCACCAGTCTTGTATGAGTTCAACCCAACGAGGGTATTGGCCACCTATGGAGACAACTGGCAAGCTGTTCTCGATCAGATAGTTAAAGAACTCGACCCACGGGGCAAGATTCGCACAGCACAACGAAGCATTTGGCCACACTTCTGCCAAACAATTCTATCCGCAGCGGAATTTATTGAACAATTTGAATCTGAGAATGATTTCTTCAATTGGGTTGACTTTTTTGATAAGGATGACAGATCAAGAGCAAGTCTTCCCATGCTTCTTGATCACGAGATAGAGGGATTCGGATTTGCCCTTTCTTGTGATTTTCTCAAGGAACTTGGATATGTGAATTTCCCCAAACCCGACGTTCACTTGCGTGACATCTTTACTGCACTTGAACTATGTCCGGCAAGAGTTGATGACTACCAGTTGTTCAAGGCAATCATCCGCGTGGCAAACAATGCTAATGTCACTCCATACGCAGCGGACAAGGTATTTTGGCTGATCGGGAGCGGGAACTTCTATGATGATATGGAGATTGGATCAAAAGGAAAAATTGGAAGCAATAAGCAAGATTTTATTGATTTTGCTCGGTCAGAATTATATGGAAATAAATTGAAAATTTGAGCCGCACCTTAAAGAGGTCAGGATCGTGGAGATGAATTAAGATCGATCTCATTCTCGTGGTCTGCTTTGTCCATCTCCTTCACCAGTTCCAACAACACTGAAAACACCGCTGCCTCCAGCGGATCGTCCAGGGCATAAAACGCCTCGCTGGAGTGCTTCTTAGCCATCTCTGCCAGTTTCTGCGCATAGATCTGATCTTCTTTCTTCAAAGCCCGGCTGGCCTTGAGCCACCTGGCCGAGACATCCTTGACACCCATTCTAACGCTCTCGAAGCTACGTCCCATTGCAACACTCTCCTAGACAGAAGGAAACGGGCCACAGACCTTCCTCGTACTCCTGGAGGCGACTCCGCTCCACCAGCCTACTATGGATCATATCTTCCACATCCTCTAGCCTGGCATGGAAGACCTCTTGCAGGATCTCTTTAGCCGTTTCCAGTTCCATTTGCTTTGTGCTGACCCGCCTGGGCTGGACGGGGCTTGCTTTTCGTTTCCAAAATCTCATGAGAACACCTCCAGAGTTACCTGGGCTTTTGGCATCTTCTGTTCGACTTTAGCTCGGCCTTTCGCTGGGACTTTCGGCATTTCGTAGAAGCAGAATACCCGGTCAGCCAGTTCAGTCATCTTTTCCAGATGAGGGTCCAGAGCGGGCGAGTAAAGCAGGATGGTCGTCTCCCTTGATGTTTGCCTCAGTGCCTGTGCCACATATTCGACCATTTCCGCAGCATCCTCGTACAGCATGGGATCATGCTCGATGATCAAGAAGCTGTGGTGGTTTTCCTCCAAGATAGTCATTAACTGGAAGGAAGTGAAGGCGCGGCGGATTTCCAGCTCAGTGAATTTGCGATCCAGGCGACTCAGGATTCGGGAATGGTTGCCACAGATGAAGAGGCTCTTGTAATGCTGCAATTCCAGATGACTGTTCAGGGCATCAACTAGCATCTCAACCGGGGCAACTAGGACGTTGAATGTTTCGAGGAGCAAGGAGACAGCCGGGTGGAGTTCAATTTCCATGATGAAGAATAAGTGACTCTACGGATATGAGAGCAAGCCGTGCGTGGAGCGAATGTGATGGAGTGGGATGCTGCACGCCTCATAAGTTAGTTCTGTGACATTTTGTAGAAATAATTCATTCAATCCAAAAAGATTTAAATATCTTTAATGAATTGTTTATATAAGGGCAGGATAATGAATCACGATACCATCTTAGCAGTACTTCCCGATAGCAAAGATGATGCCAAGTCTTTGAAGGAGATCGCCAATGAAATGGGCCTAGACATCAGCCGCTATGTTGATTGGATTCGCGCAGAGAGGCGACTGTCCAGCTCTTTGAGGGCTTTAGCGAGATGGGGATGGGTGGGTTTGGAACGAAGGCAGAGAGAAGAGGGCCACAAGTTTTGGTATAATGCGTACTGGAAAACAGAATTAGCGACACAGTCAGAAGAGTGCACGCCGCCCTAAAGAATGGAGATCATCGACCCGGCCAGCCAACGGGCCTAACTCCATGAGGTCACTCTTGGGCTATCATTCAAGAAATGATATGGCTGACATTGACAGAATGATTGGTGACTGTGGACCGTTTCTCCTATTCCCTGGAGTTGATGTTTACGCCGCAACGCGACGAAGCGTTTCTATGAATACCGCGCCAGCCTTGCCTTCCAGCAGGTACATCAGGTCTATCTCGTCTTCGGAGACCACTGTTCCCACGTCGTAGCCAGAGATGAATTCTGCGATGTAGAACGTCTTGTTATCAGGACTGATAGTTCCTGCAAAGCCCTCTACTACTTCGGTCCCGTTCAAATAGTAGGTCAACTCTCCGTTGAAGAGACGACCATTCTGCTCCGTGATGGAGAAGTTAAGCACGTTATCCTCATCCACTACGTAGCCTGTTTCATCATTATACCCTGGCCCTTTACCGGCCCAATTCCCCACAAGGTCTGGTATTTCCGCTGCACAGATTCCTGTGGCTGAAAGAGCCAGAAGCACCAGCCAAATAGACCAAATCGTCTTCATATATATTTATTAGATCGTCTGCATCCATGAATTTTTCGGTCGTGTCGTGAGCAGGAAGTAGTTCTATGCCGTTAAATCAATTAAGCTGGTCTTAAAATAAGTTTAATTTATTATATAATTTTATATCTATCTATTGATATCCTGTTTAAGAGTCCTTATGAGTCCAATAGGACGTGGTTAAGCGTTTTAGCTACCAATCTATGTCGTGGGCCACCTGCCAGTTACTTCTGGTTACTTTCTGATTACTTGAAATAGTGGTTATTTTAGCCTAAGAACCTCTATTTTGGCTAATTTCTTGCTTGTAACTCAGTAACTGAAAAATAGTGATTGTACATAGAAGGAGAAATCCAAGGCGATATGCCGAAATTTCGGTTACTCAGTTATGAGACTAATATAGCATATGTGGTGCTCCACCGCACAGGGAACTAAATTTGGGATTGTAGTCGGTGTTAAGAAGCAATATCATCTTTTCTTCAAGGAATTAAGCCTATTTACGGGTAAAAATAGGCTGAAGTCTCACCCTCAGCGTGATTTTCTTTTCCAGACCATCATTTTTAAGCGATTCTTATCTTCGGCGCTTGACAAGGGATAGAACATCTTTAGTATTCCCTTGAAACCGAAATCTCATAGGGATCGAATAGATCGCAAACAGTCAAGTCAACCTTAACATAAGAAGGCAATTAGCAGCAAAATCCTTTTCTCCTTCAGTTACTGATCACAGTCGTGCAGAAGGACTTTTAATGACAAATGGAAAGGATGTTAAGCCATCAAGCATCGTGAGAAAAGCGATTCGATACCTAATCGCCTGTATTGCTATACTGATGTGGGTGGGACTTTTGTCAGCCTATTGGCCCGCTGCTCTTGTGATTGCAGTTATCGGTGGCATTATCTGGCGATCAAGAAAATCATCAATTAAAAAGTTGCCTGAAATTACTCCTCCTTTAGATCAGCTTGCTGGAAATACACCGAATGCCGCACAGCTATCATCATCGATGCCAACGGTTACTGCATCTATTCCTGGTCCTGTGGTCATCGTTGAATACAATTTCAACCGCTCGATCAGTCGCTCGACAATGCCTGGCACAAATGAAGTGCAATGGGCATCGTACGAGGATATGCTTGAAGTCGCCAGCTACCGCATCGAGCATCCGCTGACTTATTGGGCGGCTGGGAAGACACGCATTGCCGAAGCCTCCTGCATTGAGAAAAATTTGCCGGTCGGAAAGCCGATATCTGAACCGATAGGTGCTCTCGGTTACTGGCCGCGATATGAGAACATGACACCAGGCCAAAGAGGAAACTATCTCACTTGGCTGGCGAGTGGAAAGCAGGGGCAGTTAGATGATATCGGTTATGCCTTCGTGTATTTCTACGGACTTGAGCGGCGGGTTTTCATCGACGGCAAAGATGTCGATCTGATCATTCCCGAAGTCGTTCGTTTGCTTTGCAGCTATCCCGAATCAGGCTCATTCAATGGATATTTGAGTCGCTTCATTGCTTTTTCCGCAGCCCGGATGGGGCTAAGATCCCTAACGAATGACGGCTTTGCGCTTTGTTTCGATCAGGCACCGCTCAAGAGCTATTCCGGAGATCTTCTTGCTGTTATTCTCGGCTGGTTCTATCAGCACAATCTTCCTCTCCCCGCTCGCTGGGCTTTCGAGGTGGCCAGGCAAGATGTCAGGACCATGCGCAGCGTCGTTATTGACCGTGCGCCAGAGCAATTCAGGTCACTTTTCATGCAAAAGTACCGTGAGCGATTTGCTGAAGGCGTGATGCTTAAGGTAGCAGAACGCGAGCGATTAATTGAGTATCATCCTGCAAGTCCAAGTTTAATGGAGTTAGGTCACTCGTCCGCTGCCTTTGCTGCGGTCAGAATTCCCGATGTATTGGGTTTCCAGAGTCAATTCGTGCATCTCTCCCAGATCTGGAATGCTTGCGTAGAAGAACTCAGGGATTTCAGTCGTGCTGTAGGCAAAGGCTTGGATACCACAACACGCGAAGCGTGGGAAGCGCTACCCCCTGCATTGCGTAAAGACGTAGACCACCCAGATGCTTCACGTTGGAAAACTATAGCAACAACTCATGCACGTGAGGATGGATTCTCATTTGCTTCAATATCAAAGCTTGCGGAAATTCAGGGATTTCAGCCGCGAGAAAAACTGACGGCCACTCAAAGTCGGTCATTGGCACGAACAGCGGAAGATATCGGGCTTGCCATCGTCCCAGATGCACGGATTACAGGACGAGCTTACGCCTGGGCGGATGAGATAGTCCTCTTTCAACCAGAGGGCGGTGCCGCCTTGCAGCAGGAGAGCGGCTATCGTGCTGCATCATGTATGTTGGAATTGGGCATGGTTGTTGCAGGGGCAGATGGGACAATTGATCCAGAAGAAACCACCCGTATCGAAAAATTTCTGGATAATCAATTCCGTCTTTCATCTGATGAATCACGACATTTGAAAGCCTATGGAATATTGTTGAGCAAGAAGCCGCCATCCATCTCTTCGCTTAGCAAGTCGTTGCGAGAAGCATTAACTTTGGATCAGCGTGCCATGATCGGCAAATACCTGATTGGAGTGGCAGCTGCTAATGGCATCATCGATCGTAAGGAAATCTCATCGCTGAAGAGCATTTATAAGGCACTTGAAATCGAGGCTCCTCTAGATGCATTATTAGCTGAGTTGCGCCAATCAGGCAGTCAGCCTGTCGAAGTTCAAACGGTTCGACGTGAAGAACGTGTTGGCGAAGCGATACCTCAGCGCGAGCAGATGCCTGTTGACAAGCCGGCAGATATTACCATTAATAATGAAGCATTGACGCGTATTATGGCGGAGACGGCAGAAGTCTCACGCATTCTCGGACAGGCGCTATGCGAAACTGAAAGCGAAATGAATGAGTCCGAAGCCATTGATAGAGTGAGTCCTTCTGCTGTGCCGGAGGCCGTCACCTCGACGATAGATTCAAACTTGCCATTTTCAGCGGAACAACTTGCGGCACTGGATAAACGCTACCATGCACCGCTGGCTGAAATAATGAAAGATCAAGTCTGGTCCTCGGATGGCCTCACCAAACTGGCAAAACGACATCAATTAATGCGTACAGGCATGTTAGATACCATTAACTCCTGGGCTTATGATAGTCTTGGTGACGAGATCCTGGTTGAAGAGGATAATATGTACAAAGTCAATCAATCCTTGGTGGGGGCATAAGCATGGCGATCGCCATAAAACCTCGTGAACGTGATGCAATTCTTCAGTCTCTGCGTGCCGGGGTGGTACCACGCATTGGGCTTCAGCATATTCAGGTCGGTCGCAAAGATGAGGTAGCGGCGATCCTGAGCGATCTCGACAGGATTGCGCAAGGCGGCACGGCTGTTCGCTTCGTAATTGGTCGCTACGGCTCTGGAAAAAGCTTTTTCCTTAATCTGGCCCGCATGCTGGCCTTAGAAAAAAAATTCGTAGTCGTTCAGGCCGATATATCTCCAGAGCGTCGTTTGCATGCGTCGGGAGGACAAGCGCGGTCATTATATTCTGAACTGATGAAAAATATGTCCGCTGGTGCCAAACGCGATGGCGGTGCATTGCCAGGCTTAGTGGAAAAGTGGGTATCTGATGTCGAATTCAATGTACGGCAAACAGACGGTGACTTAAATCAAGCGATTTACACGAGTCTTAAACCACTGCAAGATTATGTCAGCGGCTACGATTTCGCAACAGTCATCAGCAAATATGTGCAGGGTTTTGAGAAAGGAGACGATGCCCTGATGACCGCAGCATTGCGCTGGATGCGTGCGGAATATGCCACTAAGATGGAGGCGCGCCAGGACCTGGGTGTGCGGTCTATCATTGGAGACCAGGATGTCTATGATTATTTGAAGCTCATGGCAGCATTTGTCCACCTTGCCGGGTATTCCGGCTTACTGGTCAACCTGGATGAAATGGGAGTGCTATCTCATCGGCTCAATAACACGCCAGCGCGTAACGCGAATTATGAGATGATTCTTCATATCGTAAATGACTGCCTGCAAGGCAGCGTAATGGGATTGGGCGTCATCTTTGCGGGCATCAATGACTTTATGGACGACCGGCGGCGAGGAATCGCGAGCTATGAAGCCTTAAGAAGGCGATTGGCTGATAATGCATTTGCCGTAGGCGGTCTGATAGACTACTCTGGTCCTGTCATCCGGCTACAGAACTTAAGCCCTGAGGACCTCTACGTCCTTCTGCTTAATATCCGTCATGTATACGCTGCCGGTGATACATCGCATTATCTCGTACCTGATGAAACGATCAATGCGTATATTCAGCATTGTGCTCGCACTTTGGGTGCAGAATTCTATCAGACTCCCGGTGACGCTGTGAAAGGATTTGTCGGCTTTCTTTCTGTCTTGGAACAAAATCCAGGTACAGATTGGCAGAAGCTGCTTGGCGGCATAAATCTTCAGCCATCAACAAATCCGGAAAGCCTTCCTGTGACAGAAGATGACACCCAATTGCCACAAGATGGCGAAAAGGACGAGTTGGCAACATTTCGGATTTAGCGAGCGATCTAAATGAATGAACCGAGCGCCTTCCAGCGATTACACCCAATCATCCAGGAAGAGTTATACAGCATGAAATGGACGAACCTTCGTCCCATCCAGGTCGAAGCCATTCATGCGATACTTGGAAGCAATAAGCATATCATCATTTCGGCGAATACGGCTGGGGGAAAGACTGAGGCTGCATTTCTTCCTATCCTCTCTGAAATAGTTGAAGATCATGCAAGTAGCGTGAGAGCCTTGTACGTCGGCCCTCTCAAGGCCCTCATCAACGATCAATTTCGTCGTCTTGAAGAGCTTTGTGAACACGCTGAAATTCCGGTGCATAAATGGCATGGTGATGTCGGTCAATCCAAAAAGCATCAGGTGTTGAAGTCGCCAGGAGGCGTATTGCTGATAACGCCGGAATCCATAGAGTCACTCTTTATTAATCACCCAGATAAGCTGGACAAACTTTTTTCTCATCTCGCCTATATCGTCATCGACGAAATGCATGCTTTTCTTGGCACGGTGCGCGGCGCGCAATTACGCAGCCTTTTAGCACGATTGACACAACGCGCGAATCATGACGTGCGCATTATCGGATTATCAGCCACACTTGGAGACATGGCTTCAGCGAAACGCTGGGTAGATGGAATAAATCCCGATAACGTTGCACTAATCACCAGTGATGAGAATAAAACCATCAGATACCTTATCAAGGGCTATCGACGTCTCAAAACCGGAGAAGAGCATGGAGAGGCCTTCTCGGATGAAAAGAATGCAGAATTCAACGCCACACCCGACGATTTTCGTTTAGCCAATGACCTTATCAATACTTTCGCAGGCAAGACTGCGCTGATATTTGCTAACAATAAGCAACAACTGGAACTCTATGCAGATCTCACAGGACGTCTTCTGTCACGGGCAGGGCTACCAAATCCATTTCGCATTCACCACGGCTCGTTGTCAAAGCCCGAGCGTGAGGATACCGAAGAGGCTTTGCGCTCATCACGCCCCACGGCAACGTTTTGTTCCAGCACATTGGAGCTAGGCATTGATGTCGGCAATGTCAGCCGGGTGGGCCAAATCGGCGCTCCCTGGTCTGTTTCCTCGCTCAAGCAGCGATTGGGGCGCAGTGGTCGGGGAGAGGGCCAGGCTTCCGAACTCTGGCTTTATGTGGTCGAAGATGCAGCAACCGAACAATCGCGACCTATTGACCGTCTCTACCCGCAACTGCTCCGTGCTATTGCCATGACGGAACTAATGCTGGAAAAATGGTGTGAGCCTCCTGACATTGAACACTGGCATCTATCCACATTTGTGCAGCAAATCATGAGCGTAATTGCCGAAGCTGGTGGTGCATCGGCATTGACTCTCTATGAACGTCTCATCGACCGAGGTTCATTTAAAAACATCGACCAGCATACATTCTTTCGTATCCTTCGCAGCATGGGGGCCAGTGACCTGGTAGAACAAACCCCAGAAGGTACAATTATCCTGGGCCTTAAGGGTGAGCGAATAGTCAGAAGCTACGAATTTTACTCTGCATTCAAAACCGAGAAAGAATTACGCGTACTGCATCTCGGTCATCTAATCGGAACGGTTTTCGCATTGCCGACAACGGGGGCGGAAGGTTTCTTGATCCTGGCCGGCAGACGCTGGAAAATCATCGAAATCAACCTTGACCAGGAAGAGATTCTAGTGGAACCATCACGTGGTGGGCGTTTGCCGTCATTCGCCGGTTCATCTGGGCCAGATCTTCATCCACGCATTCATGAGAAGATGCGCGAGATTCTTTCAGACATTAAAATGCCTGCTTACCTGGATCAAGTGGCCAAGGAGATGTTGCAGGAGGCAAGAAATTTTGCGCAAGAGTCAGATATCCTGCATAATCCATTCTTCCGGAACGGTGAGGAACTGATATGGTTTACATGGTGTGGAACACGTGTAAATCGAACCCTTCTCGGATTAGGGTTGTATAAGGATTTAGATGTGAGCGATGAAGGCATTGCGCTCACATTTGAGAAAATGAGTGATATTGAGATACAAGAGTTCTACGGCCAGTTCCTTCTTAAGCAGCCAGATCCTGTCGAACTGGCAAGTTGCTTTCCTGTAAAGGCGGTAGAAAAATATGATAGCTATCTGGCAGACGATTTGCTCTGTGAAGCATTTGCACGTAATTATCTCGATCTGCCTGGAGCTTTAAAAACTATCAACGGGAGGCCTCTTATTTCGGAAGCTCCATAACTATGCCCGCTTGATACTCTTCTATCCTCCTGATCAAATCATTCTCGAAGTCGCGGACTTCCTCTTCGTCCAATCGCACTTTCACAGAGACACCATCCTTCAGATAGAACAGCTCTGCACCCAACAATGGCGAGAAGATCTCCCGAGCAATATAGAGATAAAACTTGGTCTGGAACTCATAAGCCTCGCTATGCCTTTCTGATGAAAAAAACTTGAAATCCAGAATCGTCCATCCCTCGGCTGTCTTGATCACTTTATCCAGCCGGCCGGATAGAATGTACCTGCCAAAAGGCATGATGACCTGGTACTCGTTCCTGGACTCTAACGCCGCCTCCATCTCTTTTACCAGGGGATGATCTTTCAACCGGCCAAGGCGCCTCAGCACCTCCTGCGCCTCGGCCTCACTAAGCTCTGAAGACTGCAGATGATGCAATCCCTGGAAAATGCCATTGTTGCCGCCATCTGCAAGCTCTGCCAGCCGGCATCCGTTTCCTACAGCCTCCATGACCTTGTGGGCAAAAAGGCCCATGGCCCGGCTTTGATCTCCCTCTCCAGAGTCCTCTTCCGGGATAACATCATCTTCATCGATGTCCACTTTCCATCCAGGCGAAGAGGTCTTGCTGATGATCGTAGGCGAAATGTATTCTTTAAATGTCTCATAGGCTACGGGCTCAATGTACCTGGTCACCAGAGTAATCCGCGAGGGAGAAACAGAAGCTGGTGCCACTGTCGCCTCCGGGGAAGCAACTATCTCCACGATGTTCTCAAATGCAAGAGCCAGAGCTATCTCTTCCCCCTCATCCTCAATTTGGACCATACTGCCCAGGATCATCTCCCGCCAGGGTCGTGATTTATTGCCCTTTTTGCTGGATATCGTCAAGACCAGCATATCCGAGGCCCTGGTAGTAGCTACGTATAAAGAGCGCTTCTCCTCCTCATAGTCCCGGTCCTTTTCCTCCGCCATCAGCTTGCCCAGGAAGGACCCAACGCACTGATCTTTGTCCAGGCAATTGAGGGCGAAACACATGTCTTCCTCACCTTTATCAAAGAGCAGTACTTCTTTTTGCTCCTTTTGGCTCCAGGAGGTGTCGCCTATTATCACTATGGGAAACTCCAGACCTTTGGCCTTATGGACAGTCATGACCTTGACCGCATCCGTATCCTCGCTCTCGATGGAGGCCTGCTCTTCGTCGTCCAGTCCCACGTTATTGAGCATCCGGACCAGATCCCGCAAGGATACTCCAGCCTCGTCCAGGCTGCGGGCAGTTATGATGAACTTGCGAAGGTTGGCAGACTTGCGGCCGCTACTATCCTCTACGGCCAGGAAAGCCGGATAATTCAGCTCCTCCACCAGCCTCTCCGCCAGCTCACTGGGCCGGATCATGGTTTTGATGGGCAGGTACCTCTCCATGGCCCCATGAAATCTCCTCACACGATCTATCCTGCCTGGATCTATGTCTGACTCTTCTATCTGCCCCAAAATCTCGTAAATTCCTGTGCCTGCTGCCCGAGCCCTGCACTTTAGCCGGGCCATATCTTGAATATCCAGGCCCACTACCGGCGACATGAGGGCAGAGGTCAAAGCCATCTCATCGCCCGGACTGGACAGCACCCTGAGCGTGGCCAGAATGCCAGCGATTTCTGGAATTTCGAAAAATCCGGCCTCGCCCACGGTGTAGAAAGGAATGCCGTGCCTGGCAAGGGCGCTTGTGTACTCCTTGCCTTTATCGGGCCTCATCTTCCGCAGCAAGATGGCAATATCCTTGAACATTATGGGTCTCTTGGTGGCGAGCAGTTTTGTCTCACCTGCAAATTGTTTCCTCTCCACAAAATCGAACTGCTGGCCCACTATGCTCAGGATATATTTCGCCGCAGCTTCCGCTTCATCCTGAGGATCAAAGAGTATCTTCACTCTGGGCCGATTGCAGGTCTCTCCTACGACGGTCAGAGGACTTACCGGCTCATAGCTCTGAGAATAGTTCTTTTCGCAGGAGTTGAAGATCAATGGATAAAATGCATTGCAAAGCTTCAGAATGTCAGGATGGGACCGGTAGTTTCTTTCCAGGTGCCTCACTTCTCCCTCCTCCGACCTGATCTTTTCCCTAGCATCGGAGAAGACCTCTACTTCGGCCCCTCGGAACCTGTAGATGGACTGCTTGGCATCGCCCACGTAGATGATGTGGCTATGCTCGCCCCGCAGCAGGTCCAAGACCTCCTTTTGCAGGGAGTCGGTATCCTGAAATTCGTCTACTATGATGTAACGAAACTGACTGCTGTATCTCTCTTTAATCCAGGCATTCTCGGGCGAGGATAGCAAATCCCTAAGAGTGACGAGAACTCCGGCAAAATCGGTTAACTTCTCTTCCGCCGTCTCCTCCAGGAACGATTTGTAAACCTCATCGAAGAGGTTCTTAAAGGCTTCAGAGGCCAGAACCAGGGCCCCAGCCATGGCGGGATCGCCATGCAGAGGCAGCCCCGCCTCCACATTTCCTGTAGGCCTCGACCTAATCATCGCATATCTCCTCTCCTTTACGGCTCTCTTGAGGGCACGGCTGAGGTCATCCAGAGTAAGGTGCCGGATCAAAGGTTCAATCAAGTCCTCATGTTCAAAGAATGCACGGAATATGCATCGCTCTAAAATGCTGTTTACCCTCGAATTCGAGCCTATCTGGACATCCGGAGCTATTTGAGCATAGATGCCAACCTCAGAAAGGATGCGTGCTGCAAAGGAGTCTATGGTGCTTATCCAGGCAAAGGCCATGGATGATTTAAGCTGCTGCCACTGTGCTTCGCCAGCCTCATGCTGCCTTATCATATCCAGAATTCGGGATTTCATCTGCGCTGCCGCCTTCCGGGTGAAGGTTATGGCCACCACGTTTCCCACATCCAGGGGATCTTTATTCTGAAAAGCCTGATCGAAGAGGTTGACATAAGCCGTGGAGATGGTATGTGTCTTTCCAGTACCTGCGCTTGCCGAAATGAAGAGGTTCTGCTCCATTATTGCATTCCTCCTCTGGAATTCAAGATGGACTCGCAATTCTGCAACAGATCGCAGAAATAGCAGTCGCCTCCCTTTTCCTCGATCATTTTCCCTGGCCGAAACTCCCTTTGCTCGAAGATTTGATCGAGGATCTGGAGGAGCTCCCGGTCCACATCCGAAAAGCTCAGGGACGACTTTGGCCTGGTGGAGAGATCCATCCTGCCCTGGCTGGTAATTGCATCCAGATTCTTGGAAATTTTTCCTTCCTTTACTACCCTGAAAAAAGACCTTATAAGCTGCGGATTCTTGGGAAGATCCTTGTGCTCCAGAGATAACAGTACCAG
This sequence comes from Methanotrichaceae archaeon, assembly GCA_963748825.1. GTDB lineage: Archaea > Halobacteriota > Methanosarcinia > Methanotrichales > Methanotrichaceae > Methanothrix. Next base: position 17,749 of record CAVVKN010000006.1, on the reverse strand, counting down.
AGTGTACAGCTTCAGCTGGTCCCAGTCCCCGGAAGTGCCGGCCTTGTAATCGGAGAGAACCAGATCGTAGACCTTCTTTTTCAGAGCAACATTTATGTCAATCCGGTCTATCCTGCCCCGCAGGATCATATGGCCATACTTTTTGCCGCAGCCGGATGCCAGGCAGGCCATGTCTCCCAGCCTGCGTTCAAACGGCAGCTCAACAAGTGTCTTTTCACCTATACAGGCCTTCTCTGCATTGTCCCTTTCAAACTCCAGATATCCCTGAATCGTGCCAGTCGCATCTTCTGCCATGGACCTTCTGACGGACTGCAAGGACCGGACGGTATTGACCGCCAGGAATCTCTGCATTATGCCTTCTACCACTTCTCTGATCTTGCCTTCTTCTATTGCCCTGTCCCAGGTGGCATTCTCCTCCTGCCTCCACTCATAGAGGCTCTTGAGAGCGGCGTGGTAGGTGATTCCCTTCTCAATGGGCGACAGTTCATAAAGCTCATTGGACAGTTCCTCCAGCCGGAGCATGCGACGCAGGAAGAACTTAAAAGGACACTTGTGCATCTCAGAAAGCCTGGTATAGCTCAAGCTCCTGCCTACCAGGGATTCGACAACTGCCTTATCTTCTATCCTCCAGGAAAATTCCGAATCGGCATAGAGCTTCAATGGAGCCGTCAGACTTTGAGTGCTTTCAGGTACGACCGGTTCTCCTCCTTGAGCCATGCCTCGCCCAAACTGGATCATCAGCTCGGCATAACTCATGGGAACAGTCCCTCTTTCCAAGAAATTGGTTTTTTCGAAGGTCCAGCTATCCAGCCATAAAGAAGGCATCATCAGCTCTCCTTCTCGGGAGGCGGAGAGATAAGTTATCACAGCCTGAGAAGAGGAGCATAAGCAGGAATAGAGCGCTTGCCTCTGCTCGCGTTCCTTGATCTGGTAGTAACCATAGCCCCCCTGAGGAGAGCCCTCCAGGGAATAAAGGGGATTGGAGCGGCGAGAGGGGAAGATCCCGTCATTGAAGTCAACAATGTACTTTATAGACCGGTGCCGAAATCTCGCCGAATGCAAAGACAGGATTTCCACCTTGTTGGCCAGGGGAGGAGATGGCCTGTACTCCTCGCTGCCTATCAAGATCTCCAAAAAGGCCATGAGACCCTGCAGAGTCAGACTATTGCCACCCATAATACTGACCACGACCTCCAGCTTGCCCAGCAACTGCTCAAATTTGGCTATGGCCATGGCTTCGGTTTTCAGATCTGCAATATTAAGAAAACGAACCTTGAGAAGCTCCATCCAGGAGTATAGCTCCTTCTTGAACCCCTCAAGATCGGTCCCCCCTTCCCTGAACTTCTCGATCCCTTGCAGAGCCTTTAGTAGCTGGCCGGATTTTTCCAGCATCTCCTGGCAAAGCCGGATCTCTGAATCTTTTGCCTGAAGATCGCTATCATAGACGCTATCATCTTGGGCGAGAACTTCCTTCCTTTGCTTTAGTGCCTCAAGATGACCTTCCAGTTTTGCCTTCCACTCCACTCTTCGCTCCTGCAGAGAACTTCTCCTTGGCCCGATGTACAGCCCAGCTCCCTTGGCCAGAGCTTCCAGACCGTCTAGATCGAATTGCGGAGCCTCCGACAATCCCAGGCCATGATCCAGCATTGATATGAGCAGATGAGGGGGATACCCGGCCAGAGCCGCCCGGAACGGCAGAATTAGAAGCTGGACGGCAATACTGCTCGATAATGGTTCTTCACCGCTTACCTTAACTGGAACTCCATATTCCTCCAGCTTCCTAAAGAACTCTCGTGCCCGTTCCGAGAAATTGTTGAGGACCACAGCTATCTCTCCGGGCTTCATACCGTCATCGAGGATTCGCCGCTTGATATCCCGGCAGACCTGCATCAACTCCGCCTCCGGGTCCTTTAGGCAGGCGATTTGGATGAAATCGCCTTCCAGGCCCACCGGTGGGCCTTGGTCTCTCAAGAGCCGTTCCAGTGGTAGAGTGACCTTTGGAGAGGAGGTAAGCTGCTCTTCCAGGACCTCCACGGACTGAGCCGCGAGCAATTCCAGGAATTTAGTCCAGTTCTCTTTATCCACAAGGCCCGGGTCCAGGGTCATGAAAGTTTCTTGGAACAGAGGAATGATTTTCGAGAGAAAGATCATCTGAGCCCAGGAGAGATTAGTGAAACCGTCAAGGAAAAGACTCTTGCTATATCGGGACGCAATATAATCCCGAATTTCCTCGGCCTCGATCTTCCAGTAAGCATCAAAGGTGTCAAAGAGGTTAGCCCCGTAACTGACTTTCAGCTCCTCAAGTGCAAATTGGACAATAGAGCGGGCCTGATCGTTGGCCAGCCTTGCTATAAGGGCAGCTTCTCCATCGTCCTTGGCCTGCGTCACCGCCTCGGCGACGAATCCCACCAAACTCATGGAGTCTTTCAGAGGATAAAAGGTTCCCAAGTCTTTTTGGGTTGCAGATCCAAGAATATTAGCTATGAACACCTTTAGAAGGTGCCTGTCTGCATATATCATTTCGTGATGATTATGGCCATAGACCTCATCAGCAAACTGGTCTATGACCATAAAACTGCCCCTAGGAATGGATGAATGCAGAAGCCTTGAAAACCATTCTGAGAACTCCTTTACGAATTCACCAGTTGGCCCTAGAAAGGTGTATGATAAGGGATTCTCACGGTGAGCTTGCTCCATTTCTCTTGCCAGATATTCGGTCTTTCCCGATAGAGCAGGCCCTTTGATAATATGCAGTTTCAGTCTATTCCCTCCAGCTTCTGATTCTTCATATGAGATGATTTGATTAAGCTATTGGTTATCTTCAGGGCTTTTTTCTCGAAACCATTGATCCGGCGCCGGCCCGGTCTGAATCCGTATCAACTCGCCCCACACCGCTCCAGCGCAGTGCAACTAACAGTTGTCTGGGCAGATCAAGCCGTCGGCCCTTCGGGCTTCCCTGACGGCTAACGGCATGATCAGCCCATAGCCATCCTGGTAGCTGGTTGCACTCGCGCCTGAGGAACACGGTGTGGGGCGAGACTCATATAGAACCATCCGAAGGGCAACTGCAAGCAAGGTGGAATTCGATAAAAGCACAAGATATTGATACATAAAAAGATTCCATAATCCACTAAATATGCCCTTTTTTGGATGCATCCAAATACTATTTGGATTCATCCATATTTTTGGACGCATCCGCATAATAGGCTCCTTTCTTGCTGCCATGCATTTCCAGAATGCCTTTTTTCACCAGCCGACTCAGAAGATCGCGTGCCTGTGTTGAGGAGATCTTGCATAGCTCTGCTGCCTGCTTGCGTGTGATCTTCCCATAAGCCTTCACATACTGGCCAACCATCTGCTCTGCTTGAACCGGCTGCAAGCCTCGCTGTCGCACATATGCAGCTTCCTGGCCCAGTCTCTTGTAGGTGTGAGCAGAGAACTGGTATGAGCGATTCTTGCCTTCTCCGCGGGCATCTACAATTCCACTTTCTGTCAGTCGCTCAAGGATCGATCTCGCATCTGCAATAGGCTTTTGAATGACAAAAGCGGCCTCTGAAACAGCCAAGTGGCGCTCCAGCCATAACTGGTTAAGCAAAAGCAAATCATCCAGCCGGAAGGGCCGACCTGCCTGGTTCTCCTCCACCACCAGCCGCACGAAATCCTGGTTTGCTTTTCCTCCCGGCAGGACCAGGATAACGTCGGTTTCCGTGCTCCGCTCATAAGATGGAGCGGGACGGCCATTCCTAAGCTGCTCAAAGAAGATTGTATCTATGCCTCTGGCAGTACGCTCAACGATTCCGGCTCTCTTGAAGGCATCCGCAAGGACGGGACTACGCGGCCTGGGTGGTGTGACAAGCAGGTTATCCAGCCGGGCGCCTTCCGGAAAGCCGCCTGGATTGGAGATCTCAATCCTGTCCTCATGCCACTGCACATGCACAGCCCCGAGTCTGGAGTAATCACGGTGAATCAGGGCATTGGCCAGACCTTCACGAAAAGCCTGCTCTGAGTAATCAGGGATTCCGATGCGAAAGATATTCACCATCAGCTCCTCTTCTCGATTCCTGGCCAGGAGCCTGGACAATAGATTAATTCTCTCCGAGGATCCGTCAATTTCCAATCAAAAGTCAAAATTAAAATAAAGATTTACCAGTTTATTAGCAAATATATAATCATAATTTAGTTAAGAAAGATTTATATCTACCGAATAAGACTAAAATACAGTGTCAAAAAGGCATTTGAATATCCATTACAATTCAAAATCAGAAAATAAGATTTAATTTGGATATAAATGCCTTTTTAATTGCAAATATAGTAAGGCGATTTAAAATGGTTGATGATAAATCAGATAAATCCGTTCAGACTGCAGAGCAAGGTCTGTACTATCCTCCTCGTGATCTAGTTGAAAACTCCAATGTCATGGCCTGGATGAAGACCAAGGGCCTGAAATCTGAGAGCGAAATGCGAGAGTGGTGCTCTAAGAATTACATCCAGTTCTGGGACGAGATGGCCCAAACCTACGCGGACTGGTTCGAGCCCTACAAGCAGACACTGCAGTGGAAAGCCCCCTTCGCCAAGTGGTTTATGGGCGGCAAGATCAATGTAGCTTATAATGCCGTAGACAGGCACGCCAAATCCTGGCGGCGCAACAAGCTGGCTTATATCTTCGTGGGAGAGCCCGTGGGCGATGTGCGCAAGATCACCTATTTTGAGCTATCCCGTGAGGTCAACATGTTCGCCAATGCCCTCAAGGCCGAAGGAATCAAAAAGGGCGACCGCGTGGGAATTTATCTGCCCATGATTCCTGAGCTGCCTGTGGCTATGCTTGCCTGCGCCAAGCTCGGTGCCATTCACGTAGTAGTATTCTCCGGCTTTTCCGCCGTGGCTATTCGTGACAGACTGGAGGACTGCCAGCCAAAGATCCTGGTCACCTGCGACGGCTCCTACCGCCGGGGCAAGCCCATTGCCACCAAGCCCCAGGCTGATGAGGCCATCGCTGGCCTGAAGTGCATCGAGAAGGTAGTAGTTGTAAAGAGAAACGGCCAGGAGACGCCCATGACGGCAGGTCGCGATGTCTGGTGGAATGAGTTTATAGCAGGCCAGTCCGGCTCCTGCGAGACTCTGCCCATGGATAGTGCAGATCCGCTCTTCATCCTTTACACGGCCGGAGCTGCCGGAAAGCCGCGCGGCATAGTGCACACCCATGCCGGAATGAGTGTTGGCCCGGCCTTCACTACGTCCTGGGTCTTCGACATCAAGGATACAGATGTCTACTGGTCTACCGCAGATATCGGATGGATCACCGGCCACAGCTACATCGCCTACGGGCCACTGTGCCTGGGCGCCACAAGCATCATGTACGAGGGCTCGCCCGATTATCCCGACTTCGGCCGGTGGTTTAAGATCATTGAGGACTACGGGGTCTCTGTGATCTACACTGCTCCTACCGCCATCAGGATGTTCATGAATGAGGGGCCCTCATGGCCGCAGAAATACGATCTTTCCACCGTGCGACTCATGGGCTCGGTTGGCGAGGCCATGAACCCCGATGCCTTCGTCTGGTGGAGGAAATACGTGGGCAACGGATTCGCTCCTATCATGGATACCTGGTTCCAGAGCGAGACCGGCTCTCAGGTCATCGCTCCTCTGCCCATAACTCCGCTCAAGCCCGGCTCGCCGAGCTTCGCTCTGCCCGGTTACAACGTAGAGGTAGTGGATGACAACGGCGTAGCAGTGCCGGCTGGAAGCACCGGCAACATACTCATAACCGAGCCCTGGCCTTCCATGCTCCGCGAGGTCTACCAGGATCCGGCTGGGTACAACGAGACATACTGGGCCGCTTTTCCGGGCAAGTATTTCTCCGGAGACAAGGCCCGCGTGGACGGGGACGGATACATCTGGGCTCTGGGAAGAGGAGACGATGTCCTCAAGGTGGCAGGCCACAGGATCTCCAATGCCGAAGTTGAGGCATCAGCCGAGAAGCATCCCTCCGTTGCCGCTGCTGCAGTCGTGGGCAAACCGGACAAAGTGAAGGGCGAGAGCATTGTGGTATTCGCCGTCTTGAAGCCCGAGGCGAAGCCGGACGCCGCATTAGAGAAAGATATCAAGAACTTCGTCAGAAAGACCTTAGGCCCCATCGCCATTCCCTCGGATGTCATATTCGTTGCCGACATCCCCAGGAACAAGGCAGGAAAGCCCGTCAGGCCGCTAATCAAGGCCAAGGCCCTGGGAGAGGCTCTGGGAGACACATCGGCAGTCGCCAATCCCAAAGCACTCGATGCAATCCCGCTCCTGGCCAAAAAATAAGGCCGGGATCTAGCTTTTTTTCCTTTTTTTATTTTGTATCGTCAAATCCTATTCTAGTGTGAGTTCCATCGCACAACGGCTTCTTCCCAGAACGGCCGCATCTGCATAGGGCATAAGATCCCCGGCCGGCTAATTCTTTGCCTTCATTATCGACCAAAGAGCATCCGCCTTCCACCAGCAGGGGACCGTTTTTCATCACTTTGATCTTTGCACAGGGTGAATTTACGCTCTTCCCATTTTCCGATCCCACCTTTTCGTAGGTCAAAGCCCCGGAAGGACATCGATCTACGATCTTCATGATCTCTTCAGAGCTTGCCCCTTGCATATTTATCCAGGGCGTGCTATCCCGGCAGAACACTTCCGGCAGACCCTTCACGCACTCTCTGGCATGTATGCACTTTTCCGGGTCCCAGAGAACTTTGACCTCTTTATTGGAATATTCTTTCATCAAGATTTGAATAGATCTCTTCCTACTAATTTTTTCCTATACGAAATCCATATATTCATAAATATTATTTTATCCTTCTTAGAATTGATACCTTCATATCGAAATGATTACAACAACTACACTTAATGCAAATACATTAACATTTCCCCTGACAAATCATACTGATATCAATAGAATATATGCTGATTCCTTGCATAAAGAATTTATAATTTGAGCATCCAATATTAAAAAGAAATTAGAGTATCTTTAAAAGGGGTAAGGAATCATGGGATTTATCAGTGAGTTTAAGGAATTCGCAGTGAAGGGAAACGTCATAGACATGGCGGTAGGTATCATCATCGGTGCAGCCTTTGGCAGCATAGTCAATTCGTTGGTAAAAGATGTCATCATGCCGCCCATCGGCATGATCATGGGGGGCATAAACTTTGCCGACTTATTCATAGCTTTAGACGGAAAAACGTATGCCACTTTGGCAGAAGCTCAGACAGCAGCCGCACCTACTATCAATTATGGTCTATTTATAAATGCCGTAATCAGTTTCCTCATAGTGGCGTTGGCTGTGTTCATGTTGATCCGTCAGGTGAACGCTCTGAAGAAAAAGCCTGCACCTCCCGAGCCCAACAGCAAGGAGTGCCCCTTTTGCAAGGAGAGCATTCCCAAGGCGGCAGTCAAGTGCTCGCACTGCACATCGGATCTCAAATAGATGAGAATCCGATAACTTTTTTAGGGGTAAATCATATTTAGAGAAAGATCATATTTCAAGAGTTCAATTTATTAGCATAAAGAGATTATGAGGATTGATGGTATCTGCACAATGTGTCATTAAGGAAGATGATAGCTATCAAGAACTATTCGGATTTGATGAGACGCTCAAGACCATTCGAGAGAGCATCGACAAACTGCAAATTGAGGGCAGATCTAATATAGCAATCGTATCCGAACCTTTTTCCGGCAGCAGCGAGCTTTTGGGCAGAGTTGCCGGGATTCGTCCCGAGAATACCTCAAAAATTTATCTAAGAGGGCTGGTAAAGGATAAGACTCTTTTTGAAGCTCTTGCAACGTCTGGGGGAATAGTCTTGGTGGATAACTGCCACTTCCTTTATATGCGAAAGATTGGCGGCTTTCAGATGCTGGACAATTTTTTAAATCTTGTAGCTTCATCCAGTAAATTATTCATAACTACCTGGAACATTTATTCCTGGAATTATTTATCTAGGCTGTTTCCTCTGCAGCAAATATTTCCCTTGAAGATAGAGCTGCCAAAACTCAATTCTCAGGATCTAAAAGAGATGATCATGTCCTCCTGTGAATGGGAAATGAGCTTTGAAGAGGAACAAACAATTCAGGAGGAAAAGATCCTTCATTTCACCAGGACCCCTATTGAAGTGAAACCATTGAAGCGAACACTCCAGATTCCAGTTCCTGTGTTCGATTACACAGCTCTAAAGTCCAGGTTGCCTGACAGATTTAAAAGATCGAAGAAGAAAGAAACGGTCTCTGTTGAGGACAAAGTGTTCAATAGGCTCCTGGATTATTCAGAAGGAAACCCGGGTGCGGCCAAAGCTATCTGGATGAGAAGCGTTTCCAGAGCCGAAGGCGCTATCAAGCCAGGAGATATAATTAAGCCACAGCATAAAATTGATCTCAATTACGACCAGGCTTTCTTGTTGTATGTAATCCTGTGCATGGAGCACGTCAGCATTGAAGAGTTAAATGGCATAATAGATCCTAACGCCAATGTAAATCGATTTGTCCACGATCTGGAGAGGACCGACCTGATATCTGTCGAGAACGAGCTTCTGAGCATCATGCCCGAGGCATTGCATAGCATAGAAAACTACCTGAAGAGCATGCAGTTGGTGTGGTAAATGGCGAATGGAGATATCATTTCAGGGCTTTTCCAAATTATAGATCCACCCACCATATTAAGCTCAATAGCCGTGCTCCTGCTGGCCTATGCTGCCAGCCGCATCACCACCTATGTGCTGACCAGCCTCTCGGAACGCAATGCTCTCAATGTCATCGGGCTGAACAGGATAACTGTCAAGATGTTGATACCGCTTTTAAAATTCACTTTCTATTTCGCAGGTATCTATTACATTTTAGCGGGCATCCTAAAGATCGCATCTGATCAGCTCGTCCTTTTCTCCGGTCTCTTTGGAGCAGGCCTGGGCTTCGGACTACAAGGCCTCTTTGCCGATGTAGTGGGAGGTCTGCTGACCATCGTGGAAAGGCCCTATCAGATCGGCGACAAGGTAACTATGGGCGGTCATTACGGAGAAGTGAAGGATATCGGGCTCAGAGTAACCCGGCTGGTAACACCTGATGATACTTTGGTGTCGGTGCCAAACGGCTCGATCTTTCAAGATCCAGTAGCGAATGTCAATGCAGGAAACCTGGAAATGATGGTGATGATTGATCTTTTCATCGATCCGAGCTGCGATGCCAACTTGGCCATGAACATTCTAAAAGAAGCGCTGGTGACTTCCAAATACATTCGGCTATCAGAGAAGCACCCTTATGTAATCCTTATGAAAGATTTTCCATTCTATAAGCGCATCCGGTCCAAGGGATATGCCAATGATTTCCGGTATGAGTTCATTTTTGAGACTGATGTTACGAGGCGAGCATGGGTCGAGTTCTCCAAACGAGGAATAAAACCGCCAAGGATAGGTGTTCTGGAGAAGGATGCGGATCAATTTACATAGTTTTTTGCCCATTGCGGACTTCCATTTTATGCTATCTGGATTCATCTTGGCGACGTGCGCTTTTTTCCACGTCGTGCATCTTTTGCACAACCCTCAGCCAATGTAGATGCTTTTTGCTCTTTCGAAGATATCATTGGTCAGGAATGAGCCTTGCGTTTTGTACGAGCAGAGACTATTCTTAGATCCCACAATCCGCAGTAAAATCCCAAACCTAACTAATTTTCTTGATAGCGATTTAATAGATTAATTATAAATATAAAAAATTTAAAATTTAATATATTAAACAGGCCTCAGTTGTAATGATAAGTCCCGACCGAATACTCTGGCGTAGAGATCCCATATTTCCCCATATTGTTAAATTCATAAATTTAAAAATTAATAAAACTTTTGCATAATAATATTTATATATCACAATCGATAGCAAGAAAATTATTCGTCATTTGATCTTTAATGCGGATCGTGGGTTAGATAACGAGAAATTGTGGCATGAAAACGTTTTTATCGGGACTGCACATTCTCATCAGAAGTGGATAGCATAACGAAAGAGAAGCGGTCTCTTCGGTATCAAGACTTGTGGAGAACTTGTAAGGGATGCTTGATAACACTAATTATCCTGGCAAAGAGAATCCTGGCACTCTAAAAGACAAAGGAGAGACTCCGGCCAAAGAGGATATTGCCGAATTGATCCGGGCAAATAGGCAGCTAGAGAGAAGCAATGAGATGCTGCAGGCCAAGATCAATGAGCGTAGGCACATAGAAGAGCTGCTGCTACTGCAGCGTGACCTGGCAGTAGCTCTCATTTCTGCGGATAGCATTAAGGAAGCTTTGCGCCGAATATTTGATGCGGCTTTAAGAATTGAGGGCATAGACGGTGGAGCCGTTTACCTTGTCGACGAAGCTGGTGGGGTAAATATGGTGCTTCACAAGGGTCTTTCAGAGAGATTTGCTAAAGGATGCTCAAATTGCGGTCCAAATTCTGCCAGGGCGCAAATAGTCAAGGCGGGAAAATGGGTCTACAGAGATCGCTCGTACATTGCCTCATCTCCCTTTGAGGATATGCGCGTGGAAGGGTTTAGATCCATAGCAGATTTTCCAGTCAAACACAACGACCGAGCTATTGCGGCCATAATCCTCGTCTCCCGGACCTTTGACGATTTTCCTCAGAACGCACGCATGGCCTTGGAAGCTCTGGCGGCTTTGACAGCCGGAATCATCGCCCGGATCGAGGCAGAGGAGGCCATGAAGGAGAGCGAAAGAAGATATCGTGAGCTAGCGGAACTCCTTCCCCAGACTGTCTTCGAGCTGGACGCTCAAGGAAACATCATATTTGCCAACAGCTTCGGCCTGGCGACCTTTGGATACACTCCCGACGATCTGAAAAAAGGTCTGCAAGTCCTCAAGGTTTTGGCTTCTGAGGAGAGGAAGAGGATGGAGGAGGACTTAGGACATCAGCCAGTACCATCGTCCCTGCCTCTGCATACCCTGCCTCGGCATAGTTCCTATGAATACCGGATGCTAAGGAAGGATGGCAGCACTTTTCCTGCAATGGTTTATGCCACCCGGATCGAGAGAGACGGCAAATTGGTGGGCTGGAGGGGCATTATCACCGATATTACAGAGCGGAAAGCATCTGAGATGGCCCTCAAGCAGGCCAAGGAATCAGCTGAAGAAGGAGCAAAAGCGAAAGCCGAGTTTCTGGCCAACATGAGCCATGAGATCCGAACTCCCATGAATGCGGTAATAGGCATGACCGGTCTTCTTCTTGGGTCCAGTCTGGATTTTGAGCAGCGAGAGTGCGTCGAGATCATAAAATGCAGCGGAGATGCTCTGCTGGCAACCATCAACGATATTCTGGATTTTTCCAAGATCGAAGCTGGCCGGATGGAGCTGGAAAAAAAGACCATCCATCTCCAGAGTTTTTTGGCGGGCAGCTTGAATTTGCTGGCTGTCAATGCCAGAGAAAAGGGCTTGAAGCTGCACTATCAGATTGATGGATCTGTGCCTGACAGTATTAATAGCGATCCAACCAGGCTGCGACAGATCTTGATAAACCTCCTTAGCAACGCCGTAAAGTTTACTGAGGAGGGCGAGGTGATGGTCAGTGTCAACTCTCAGGCAGATAAGGAAGGCATGGCGAAAAAGAGCAAAGAGAACCAGGAAGAAGAGTGCCAGGTAGGCCAGGCAGGCCATGGAATCCATCTTCACTTTGCGGTTCAAGATACGGGAATAGGGATACCGCCGGAAAGGATTAACAGGCTATTTCAATCCTTCAGCCAGGTAGACATGTCCACTACTCGAAAGTACGGAGGGACGGGCTTGGGACTGGCCATTTGCCAAAAGCTGGTGGATATCATGGGAGGCCGGATCTGGATAAAATCGGAACTAGGCAAGGGCTCTACCTTTCACTTCTCAGTTCCGGTGGATATTGACTACACTCTTGCCTCCTCTCTCGGCGGAAAAGATGCGTCCTCTCCTTGCCTGCGCCAGTCCCTCTGCCAGGCTCAAGGGCGCACGGAGGGCGACTTTCATAAGGAGATTAATGATGAATTGCGCATCCTAATTGCTGAAGATAATGAGGTGAATAAGAGAGTCATAAAGAAAATGCTCAGGAAGCTGGGATTTCGGGCAGACATCGCCGATGACGGGCAGGAAGTTTTAGAAGCCCTGGAGAAGCAGCACTATGATCTGATACTCATGGATATTCAGATGCCTAAGATGGATGGACTGGAAGCTGCCAGCCTGATTCGCAAGCGATGGCCTCTTGCGGAGCAGCCTTGCATCATTGCTCTTACTGCCTGCGCTTTAGAGGGAGACAGGGAACGGTGTCTGGATGCCGGCATGGATGGCTACATCAGCAAGCCGGTGAAGATGGAGGACCTGAGAGAGGCTCTGGGGAAATGTGAGCCGCAGAGAGTGCAGAGAGATGTGAAACGGGATAGCTGAAAGGCAAGAAGCAGATTGCTGTCGACAAAATGCAGGATTTGATTGGTTGATTTGGCCGAAAGATCTTGCCTCAGATCTTTCTATACTTCGCCTGGATTTTCTCGGCCTTTTTCATCTCAATCAGATCATCCAGCACTTCTGTAAGGCAGTTTTCATCCAGAACCAGTGTGTACTGTTCTTTCAGTCTGGCGCGGATCTGCTCTCTCGTCTCAAGCTCAACAGAGAGAACCTTCTCAGTAAAACCCACCAGATCCTCGTGGGCGGCCCAGGGGTAGATTATCCATCTCCAATCCTTTATGACATCTGCATAAAAATCCGGCACTACAGAGGAGGTTGTCTTGTGCTGCATGACTCCTGTCTTGGTCTCGCCTGCCCCTAATGACTTTACATAATCCAGAGCTGCTCGGAGGGTGTCTCCCGTATCGGTAACATCATCGATGATCAGAATGCTTTGATCTTGGACATCGACGGCCAAAGGAAAACGGACCGCTGCCTCTGGCCTTTTGCAAGCGGCAATATCCCAATGCTCTATCTTGATGCTGGTTAAAAGACTGTGCAGGAGAAAGTCACAGACTATCCTTGCAGGAACGAATCCCCCTCGACCGATGGCAATAACCAGATCGGGACGAAAGCGGGAAGACTTAATCTCTTTGGCCAGCTTCCGGGAAAGCTGGTAAGCTTCATCCCAGCTTATGAGCTGACAGGGGAAGGATCGGGAATTCATGATAATAAAAATGATTGCAAAGAATTAAACTCTGTCGGAAAAAGTATTTTCTTGCCTTTTTTGGAGCACCAACACCATCCAAGGTCTCCTGATAAAAATCCTGGGCATTTCATCCCCAAAACCTCTTCGTCCTGGCATACTCCCTCTCCGCCTTCAGGATATCCCTGTAAAACTCCAGCTCGTCCCTCTGCCTCTTTCCGACGACGCGCGCTGCCGTATCCGGCCCCAGCCCCCGGCTGGCCAGGGCGATGGCTGCTGTCTTGCCGTAGCTCAAGACCAAGTTGGCATTGCGAAAGACCCGCTTTGTCCTGCGCTTGTCCTCTGCAGTCTTCTTCTTCTCCGGCTTCTTGACGATCTTGATCTCCTCCTCCTCCCAGGGCTTGAGGGCCGCCACCATGCGTGATCCGCATAAAGGACATTCGGGCTGCTCAGGGCACCCGCTCAACCTGCCGCATGCTCTTCCATTTCTTGCAGTTTACGCAAAACAAAAGGACCCGGTCGTTCATGATACGGTTCTTTAAGAGATCAATGACAGCGGCGTCGGCGTGCTCAGGTGAGGTGACGTCCCGGCCCCCACCCCTTCCACAGGTTCCGATTGGACTGAGTGAGCTGGTAATAATCTCGATCGAGCCGTCCCGAATCTTCTCCAGGACCCACTTCGCCCGCTCCAGGTCCAGCCGGTCATGATAGATCTCCCGTAGCGCCTCTCGGTGCATGGGCGTACCCTCGAAGACGGCCAAAAGCTTGGCCATGCTCACCCTCTGATAGTCCACATCCCGGGAAAAGGCCCCGAACTTGCGGGCCACGTGCACCATCTTCCAGCGCAAAAGTGTGGTGTTCTTGAGAGTCATTTCCAGGATGGGCTCCACGTAGGTCGGATCAAGCTCCAAGAGCAGCTTTCTGATCTCCTCGGCCAGAAGAGCTTTGGGCAGCGTCAGCTCGATTCGGTAGGGATCTATCTGCAGGGCCACGCTGCTGCCAAATCTTGCCGAGAGGATGGAGGTTATGACCCTGCCTAAGGTGTCGTTCGTCTTGTGGCCGAAGCAAGCGTTGATGATGGCCCCCTCTCCTCCGCTCTCCACCACGATGTGAGATTCATCAGGAACGGGCAGGTTTTTTTCCATCTGCTTCTTAATGAGATCGACCAGCTCCTCTGCTGCTTCCCTGTCTAGCGGATACTTTCCCCGCAGCATTGCTACAGCCAGTTCGCTTCCGTTGCCGGCGTCGCTTCCGCCTTCGCTGCCGCCCTCGTTTTCCAGGATCTGCCGGATCTCCCGCCGTATGCTTCCTACCTCCTGGGCTACAGCGAAGGGAACGGGAATCTCTTCTCCCGTCCAGCTGGGAATCTCTCCGCTTCGGTGAATGGGCACCACCTTGATCTCGTTCTCTGCGATCTCAGTGATCTCCCAGATCTCTCCCTTGGTGACGAAAGTGGCTCCCGGCTGGGCGAAGCTGATGACAAAGGCCTCATCCAGAGTTCCTACGGATCTGCGGCCAACGATGTCATAGACATTGTACCTCTTCTCATCCGGGATCATGGAGAGGTTCTCTATGTAGTACTCCCGTGCCTTGCCAGTCCTTTGCAGAACGTCGCCGTCCAGCCGCACAAGCCTGTGCTCCTCCATTTGAGTGATGACGCCGTTCATCTCCCCCATCAAGAGGTCCCGGAAGGGATAGGCTCTGGTGACGATTCTGTGGCGCCTTCTCCCGGCTGATGTCCCCAAAATCCATCTCCAGTCCCACAATCTGGTTAGCGAGCACATCAGTGGGCTTCTCATGAATCAGGATGGCTTCCAGCTCGCCGGCAGCAGCTGCCCTGGAAATGGCGCAGCCCTCTGCCACGTCATCGGCGCAGGTGGCGATGATGGTCCCGGAAGAGATGAGGCCGATCTTGTGCCCGGCACGGCCTACTCGTTGCAGAAGACGCGAAACCTCACGTGGCGAACTGTACTGGATGACGTGGTCCACATCGCCAATGTCAATTCCCAGTTCCATGGAGGAGGTGCAGATCAGGCCGCGCAGGTCCCCGGCTTTGAAGGCCTCTTCTGCCTCCACTCGCGCTTCCACCGAGAGGCTGCCGTGGTGCACGCCAATGGACTCGCCAAGCTGGCGGAACCGGGAGCCCAAGACCTCCGCCGCCTGCCGGGTGTTGACGAAGATGAGGCACTTTTTGTTGTGCACCGTCTCCCGGATGAAGCGAATCTGCGCCGCCAGACGGGGATCGCACTCCAGGGTGCCGGCCATGGCATAGTCAGATCGCGTGGGCTGAGGACTTACTACCTGAAAATCGCTAGCTCTCTCCACATCGGTCTGGATAATTTTGAAGCTTCTTTCGTTCCCACGAGCAGCCTGGCCACGGCCTGCGGCGAGCCGACGGTGGCGGAAAGCCCGATCCTTTGAAAGTCGCCCGCCAGCTCTGCCAGCCTCTCCAGGAGCACGGACAGCTGCGAGCCGCGCTTGGAGGAGGCCATCTCATGCACCTCATCTACCACGACCGTCTTGACGGTGGAGAGATTTTGGCGCAGGAGCTTGCCGGTCAGCATCATCTGCAGCGTCTCCGGGGTGGTGATCAGCAGGTCCGGCGGCTTTAAGGCCTGTTTTCTGCGATCCGCCTGACTGGTGTCGCCGTGCCGAACGGCGACCGTAATGTGCAGCGTCTCTCCCCATTCGTGAAACCGGCGCAGCATATCCCGGTTCAGGGCTCGAAGGGGCGTGATGTAGACGGCCTCTGTGCCCTTGCGCTCGCTAGAGAGAATCTTGTGAAAGATGGGCAGGCTGGCCGCCTCCGTCTTTCCCGTGCCTGTGGGTGCGATGAGAAGCACGTTCTCTCCGGCGAGGATGGCAGGAATAGCCTCTTCTTGCGGCTTCGTCGGCTCGAAGATGGACTCTTCCACTAGCTTTGCTCTGATCTGGTCATGAAGCTGGTCGAAAGCGTTCACAAATAATCAATTCCTGAGCCGGTATATGAAAACCTTGCGGCAAAGACGATATGATCCTCGTCGATGAACGATTAAGAAGATGGCATCGATTCTAGAGATATATAATCAGGCTTTTGAGAGTGGAACGGGGAGACCAAACTCAGAATGAATCATTCACAATATTGTATGTTATTCATACTTTTCTGATTGTAAATAATGTTTTCTGCAATCTTTTTTCAGGAAAACTACTTATTCTTACACGTACTAATTGCCTGCTATGGCAATAGTCCCTGAGCGCATGAGAAGAACGCGAAAGCATCTGATAAAGCCTGTTTTTTCAGCGGCCGATGCCCGGACTTTAGAGTTGGAGACGGCAAAACAGATCCTGGCAGAAGTTTTCCACGCAAAGCTTTGCGATGTGGAGGATATGATTATGAGGCGGCTTACGGAGAAGTGCCGGCCTGAGGAGATGGGCAGAATCAAGGAGAATAGAAGCTTTGGGGAGTGGGGAACGTGGCCGGAGATGTTCCAGGTAGAGGATGAGATTAATATATAATAATATTTATTTTAGATGCATTAGTAAAATCCTAATGCAGGTTCCGAGCATTTAGCGTTATTATCAACCTGTATTACTCAGACTTCCTACAAATCAAGGAGCAACACACCAGGCCATTAGGAGAACGAAAGGGGATTAATGGATTTCCCGTTGCTAGAATGCCGTAGGTAGCACATAGCCTGTTGGCAAGTAATCTGGTGAATAGTAGGACGGAACACTGCCATAATAGGGGTATCTATAAGATGGATATGCATTCGTATAGACTGGCTTTCCTGTCTTAGGGTCTATATAATAATAGATTGGCATCCCTGTGTGGGGATCTAAATAACCATAGACCGGATATCCTGTAGTGGGGTCAACGTATACTTTTCCTAGCCAACCACTGGTATAGTTGAGAGACTTCCAAATGTAATAGGGATCTGGTACTAAATTTCCATTGACCATTATGCTTCCTTTAGGCGAGCTGCCCCATGTCCAGAGGTCATTTTTGAGATTCTGCTCCGCTGGCTGAGGATTTTGGGCTTTAAAGCTGCTAATCCAGTTCCTGCCGAAGTCTCCACCCACGCTTTGCGGGTAGCTCATGCTTTGGGCATAGCAGCCTACGGCTAATAGGCATATTATTAGCGATATGATTACTGCAAATGCAATTCTCATCCCAGACCCTCCCACTATAAACAGGAAAGCAAAACGATAAAAGTCTTTTGATTCATTTGAACCTGCCATCTACTGTTTTCTTAGGCATCCATGCTTTCATTGCCTTTCGTATTATTATGATGATCTTTAAAAGCTATGGGCTATATGTATCGATGTTGCTATTAACCGTACAAGAAAAATGAAGTTAATATTTATGATATAATAATAGTAGAAACGACCCATATGACCAATATAGCCTGGAGGATATTGATTCAATCTTTTAAAGCAAATTCAGGCAAGGAGGAGCATATCCACTTTTTCCATTTCGACGTGAAAGCGTTCGAGCTTCTTCATCGCACTCATTCCTTTTGGAGTCGCTCTATGAACAATCCTTGCGCCTTCAGGAACTATTTCGATGAATCCTTTATCTATCAGGAGCAAATAAGATATGATTTTCATAGAATTCAGGCTGTGTTGATGCGTAATTCTTGTCCTACTCGCGCCACTTGCGCATAT
>CAVVKN010000005.1:0-91181 GCA_963748825.1 Methanotrichaceae archaeon | reverse complement strand
TCAGTACAATTCATCCGTGATGTTCATGGGCAATGATATCATCGAACAACCAAAGACTGAGGAAGCTTTGCGAAAAGCCAAGCAAGCTGCGGAAGAGAGCAGAGCCCAGTTTGAACAGGTAGTCTCGATGATATCCGATATCGTGTGGCTCTACGATGTTGATTCTCAGGCACAGAACATTGGCTGCTATATCTCGCCGGTTGCGGACAAGATGCTGGGCTTGCCGGAAGGAACCATCGGAAACAGCTTCGACAAATATTTTTCATATGTTCATCCTGATGACTTGCCGGCCCTGCAAGAGATTCTTTCCGATGGGATAAGAGCACTTGCAAGAGACAAAACTGCAGAATACCGTATGAGAAAGGCCGACGGCTCGATCTTTTGGGTTCGTTCCAAGGGTTCGGCCTATCCTCAGCCAGACGGTCGAGTCGCCATTTTTGGCACCACAAGCGATATCACTGAGCGCAAGCTGGCGGAGGAGGCGCTGCGAGAGAAGGAGAAAAAGTACCGGCTGCTGATAAACAACGCTAACGAGTCAATCATCGTCGCGCAAGACGGCCTGCTCAAGTTTGTCAATCCCATGACGTTTGGCCTGTTGGGGGGTTATTCGGAGAAAGAACTCATTGATAGACCATTTTCCGAATTCCTCCACCCGGATGATCGGAACATGGTAGTTGAAAGTTACCGGCGACGGATCGCAAACGAAGCAGCAATGTCCAGGCATACCTTCAGGGTGGTTACTCGGGAAGGCATTGTTAAGTGGGTGGAAATCAATGCAGCCTTGATTGAATGGCAAGGCAAACCAGCCACGTTGAATTTTCTCACCGACATCACTTCCCGCAAACAGGCAGAAGTGGCCCTGCAGGAAAGCGAGGAGAGGTTCCGCGCCCTTTTCGAAAGTTCACAGGACGCCATTGATGATCCTCGCTCCGCCCTCGTGGAAGTTCAGCTCCGGCAACAAGGCGGCTGTGGAGCTATTTGGTACAAAAGACAAGGCTGAATTCACCTCTCTCGGTCCCTGGGATGTGTCTCCCGAACGCCAGCCGGATGGGCAGCTCTCCGCCGATAAATCCAGGGAGATGATAGAGATCGCCATGCAAAAAGGCTCCCACTACTTCGAATGGACACATAAGCGGCTAAATGGCGAGGAGTTTGGAGCAACCGTTCTGCTCACCCGCATGCAGGTGCAAGGTGAGGTATTAATCCAGGCCAATGTTCGTGATATTTCCGAGCAAAAAAGGGCGGAAGTGGCGCTGCAGGGAAGTGAGAAGCGCCTCATGCGAGCTGAGGAGATAGCCCGTTTTGGCCACTGGGAACTCTTGCTGGACGAGAAAAAGATGCGCGCCTCGAAGGGCGCAAAGAGCATCTATGGATTGGAGGGCGAGCATTGGCCGCTGTCGGATGTGCAAAGAATTCCCCTGCCCGAATACCGCGCTCGCCTCGACAAGGCACTGCAAGAATTAGTTGAGCAGGGAATACCGTATAATGTGGAATTTAAAATCCGCAGGCCATCAGATGGACAAATCCTTGATATCCATTCGCTGGCAGAATACAACCCGGCAAAAAGAGCGGTTTTCGGTGTCATGCATGATGTCACTGAGCGCAAGAAGGCTGAAGAAGCATTGCGGGAGAGTGAACTCAGTCTAAGGACCATTTTCGAGACATCCGCAGCAGGAATAATCATAGTTGACACCAAAGGGAAAATCATCCAAGCCAACCAGCGGATGGCTGAACTATTTGATTGTCCGCTGGAGACAATGATAGGCACTCTGTATCCCGCCTTCGTTCATCCTGATGAACGATCGGAGGGGAAAAATCTCATGCTTGCGATGTTGGAAAATAAGGTCGATACAGTTTCCACAGAGCGACATTATCTTCGGGGGGATGGAAGCGATTTCTGGGGATATTTAAGTGGAAGCCGGATGGTAGGGTCGAATGGAGAGTTCGTTGGTCTGCTGGGTATAATCTTTGATATAACCGATCGTAGGCATGCTGAGGATGCTTTGAGAGCCTCGGAGCAAGAGAAAGCGGCAATCTTGAACGGCCTAAGGCATGTTTCTGTGGAGTACTTGGATCCGTCCATGCGTATCATCTGGGTCAACGAGGCAGTGCAAATATCCCTCGGATTGTCGATGAAGGAGATAAGGGGCAAGTACTGTTATGAGATCCTCCAGGGCCTAAAGGAGCCCTGTCCAGGATGCACGGCATTGAAGGCCGCAAAGACCGGCCATTTTCAGGAAGGGGAAGTTGCGACTCCAAACGGCAAGACCTGGCTGTCTAGAAGCTCTATCATCAAGGATACTGATGGCCGTGTCCAGGGTGTAGTCCATGTGGCTATGAATATCACCAAACGAAAGAGTGACGAGGAAAAGCTGCGAAGGGCAAATCAGCAGCTTGAGACGTCCATTGCACATGCCAACGAGTTGGCCATGCAAGCTGAGCTGGCCAATGTCGCCAAAAGCCAGTTCCTGGCCAATATGAGCCATGAGATCCGCACCCCCTTGAACGGAATAATCGGCATGACTGGACTACTCGAAGATACGAATTTGAATGATGAGCAGCATGAATATGCAAAAATCGCCCGTATCTGCGGCGAAACTCTGCTCTCTCTCATCAACGATATACTGGACTTTTCCAAGATCGAAGCCCGCAAAATGGAGCTGGAAACGCTGAACTTCGACCTCGCTTCTATTCTAGAGGATACGACAGATCTTCTCTCCATTGGAGTTCATGAGAAAGGGCTTGAGTTGACCTGCCTAGTCGATCCCCATGTGCCGTCTCACCTGCGCGGAGATCCAGGAAGGCTGCGCCAGATTCTTGTCAATCTGGGAGCTAACGCAGTAAAGTTCACAACACATGGTAAGATAGTGATCCGTGCCAGCCTGGACAATGAAGATGAAAGAAATGCAACCCTTCGCTTCTGCGTTAGTGACACAGGGATCGGCATACCGGCAGACAGGAAGGATATTCTTTTCACACCTTTCACTCAGGCAGACGGCTCAACCAAGCGCAAATACGGTGGAACTGGTCTGGGGCTGGCCATCTCCAAGCAGTTGGCGGAATTGATGGAAGGCCAGATCGGCGTAGAAAGCAAGGAGGGCAAAGGATCCACCTTCTGGTTTACGGCCGTGTTTGAAAAGCAAGATGTAAGACCCGAACCTGCAAATAGGGCGCCTGGCGAAAATGAGAGCTTAAAAGTTCGGGTGGCAGGTCTTCGTGACCGATTTAGCGAGGATGCTGCAGAGTGCTCCGCCGCCTGGACTTCTCTTTCTGAAAAAGGCAGACGTAAAATCCGAATCCTGGTGGCGGAGGACAACCCCCTAAACCAAAGGGTGACACAGGCCATGTTGAGAAAGATGAACCTCCAAGCACATGTGGTGGCCAATGGTGAGGAGGCAGTAAATGCGCTTAAGTCCATTCCCTACGACCTGGTGCTAATGGACTGCCAAATGCCGGAGATGGACGGTTTTGAGGCCACCCGCTGCATCCGCCAGGAAGGATCAAGTGCTTTGAATCCGCGCATTCCCATCATAGCCATGACCGCCCTTGCCATGCAAGGTGATCGGGAGATGTGCATTCAGGCTGGAATGAGCGATTTCATTGCCAAGCCGGTCCAGCAAAGAGAACTGGCGAAAATGCTCGCCAGGTGGCTGACAATAAAGATTTAGTGACGATCCACTCCGATCTCTTGATATTCCTTAAGCAGAATTATCATGTGTGAATGGCTTAAGCGAGCTTGCCGAGCCGGAGAAAAGGAGGTTGCTCGATTTAGCATCAGGCATGGATAGAATCATACTTCTCCTTCTCTTTGAGACCGGCCTTGATCTTGAATCTCTGATAAATCTTCGCGTCTCTGATCTGGACACGCAGAGCGGACAATTGCAGGTTGCTCCAGACAGAAAGATCCAGTTTTCCAGTGCTGCGCTTTCTGAGATTAAGGAATTTCTAAAATTCCGTCCCGGGCAGGTCTATCTCCTGGAGGGAAGGTGCGGGAAGCCCGTAACCAGCAAGTGGAAGCGATGCGTGCTGGAAAATCTGCAGCTAAAAGCCGGGCGAGAAAAACAATAAGAATGGAAAATAATAAGAATGGATAAGCAAAACTCCTTCCCATGCAATATTCTGAGGGCAGTTTGGGCAGGGTCTTCGTCCTGAGGATGGACCATGGCGAAGATCTGATAGAATCTCTGCAAAAGTTCCTGCAGGAGAAGAAGATCGAGTCTTGCACAGCCCTTTTCATGGGGGCATTGCGCGATGGCCGAGCAGTGACCGGTCCAGAGCTGCCGGTAGTTCCCCCAACGCCTCACTATGAAGCTTTCGAGAGTGCCTGGGAGGTCTTCGGCATGGCTACAATTTACCCGTCTATTGAGGGACCGAAGCTGCACATCCATTCCGCTATGGGACGAGGCCGGCAGTCCATCTTGGGCTGCATTCGAGATAAAGCCGAGGTCTACCTGATTGTGGAAGCAGTTTTATTCGAGATCTGCGGCCTTGCTGCAAAGAGGGCCTGGGATGAAAAAATGCAGCTTTATCTTCTCTCCTTGAAGAACCGGCTTTGATCTATGATCTGCTGCGATTTTATGCCTCGGATGAACAGATGAATCTACCTTTTTCTAAGTATTCATGCAATCTCTCAAATCAGCTCTTCAATATGCTTCATCTCCGCGACATCGGTCAGGTCGCTGATCGACTCGTGCCTTACGTTGATGCCACATTCCTGCGCGGCTGCCACAAGATTTGTGCCGCCCACGAGAGCAATTCCCACGTGATCCCTCTCCACAGAGACGCCCAGCACATTCATATTCGGCTCGCCCAGCTCCAGGACTCCGGTAAATTCCGCCGCAGTCAGTTGGTCGAGCACCTCCTCGATTTTATCCCTGGCCAGCATGGGTGCCTCCTGGAGATTGCCCAGGATGCGCCCGTTTCCTGTGCGCATCATTCCCGTGATATCCGTCAACTCCTGAGACGTGAGAACGTCTATGGGATCGATGGTTGTGGCCCAGTACATGAGCATGTCTGTGAACCTGGTCGGCTCGCGCTCTACCACTTCTATCAGCCCGCCGCCTTTGGGACGCACAGGTATGCCAGACTTGAGCAAAACGCCACTGATGGTCAGGCTGCAAGCGGTCTTAATCTTTATCAGTCTTTTCTCTTCTCCCATACTCTCTTCTCCCAACTTGATCAAAGGCGAGACGGAAAGGCCGCTTTGGATGACATCGTAAAAGACAGCTAGAGTCTCACTTAGCCGTTCCTTTTCTACCAGAGATGTGTTGGTAATGATTTTTCCTTTCATCTTCACCGGATCGAAGCTCACCTGATGCATGAGGTTCTCAATCCGGGATAAGGTAAAGACAAGGGGCTCGGAGGATTTCACGATAAGTAATACGCGAAGGGATTTATTAGCTTTTCACCTGCAGATTTCAAATTCCGCACAAGGATTGATTGAAGCAAAGACTCTGACGAGCAATCCGGCACGTTTGGGCCGTGAAAAACAATCCTGAAAGAAATGATCATTAGAAGGTATCTTATATCACTTCTTCCGTACTATTATTAATGTTGCGCCAAAGGTTCGTGCTGGATACTACAGCCCTCACGGACTCTTTAGCCTGGGAGAGTGAGGGTGCCGCCAGCATCTGCGAGGGAATGAATGCCATCTTGGGTCGCGTGGCTGAAGGAAGGCTTCACCTGGGAATTAGCTGCTACATTCCATATCCTTCCGTCTACAATGAAATCAAGGATTTCGCCAGGCATAATAATTGTGATGCTCGGGTCTTGGGTAAGGTCGATACCTGGCTCGTCAAAAAGTCACCGGACAGGTACAAAGTAAAGGTGCCTTCCAAGATCTTTTATGAATATGTAGACTACATGAGAAGCCGCATAAACAAAGGCATGAACATCTCCGAAGAGGCCATATGGGAATCCGTCTCCAGATGCATCTCCCTTTCCGAGAGCGGCACCAGTCTCGCGGACATGAAAGATGAGATCGAGCGGGAGATTGTGGGCAGCATAATCCGCAAATTTAGGGAGAAGTACAGAGCGGCACTGCGCTACGGCATCCTGGACAGTGGTCCGGACATCGACGTTTTGTTATTGGCAAAAGAGCTGGATGCCGCCGTTGTCTCTCAAGACTTAGGGATACAGCGCTGGGCAGAGCAGCTCGGCCTTCGCTTCATGGAATCCAGATCATTTCCTATTATGATTAAAGAGTACATGAACGCATTGCCGGAACTGTACATAGAAGAGAAAGAAGAGGACCGAATGATTTAAATACAATACTTTTTTAGATAACACAGGGAATATAATATAATTATAAAAAGTAATAATTATATTATATTTTAATTATTAA
Organism: Methanotrichaceae archaeon; assembly: GCA_963748825.1. Taxonomy (GTDB): domain Archaea; phylum Halobacteriota; class Methanosarcinia; order Methanotrichales; family Methanotrichaceae; genus Methanothrix. The sequence continues at coordinate 84,838 of CAVVKN010000005.1, read as the reverse complement.
AAATTAATAATAATCCGTCTCATGGGTCACATGCCTTGAAGATCTTTTTCGCATCTTTCCAATGCGGTCTTTAGTTCTTCTATCCGTATCGGTTTGCTGAGATAGTCATTCATGCCTGCCTTAAGAAACTCCTCTCGATCCCCATCCAGAGCGTAAGCCGTCATGGCTATTATGCAAGGCTGTTTTTCAATCTTTAGCTCACGGATGCAGCGCGTAGCATCGAGTCCGTCCATATCCGGCATTTGTATGTCCATGAGTATGACATCATAAGCCTTTTTTTCCAGTGATGACAGAACCGCGAGTCCGTTGTTGGCAACATCAGCTCTATAATCGAGACGCTTTAGCATGCTAAGAGCCACTTTCTGATTTACCGGATTATCTTCCGCCAGGAGGATGACAAGATCGCTCTTCCTTTGCGGCAGGCCTGCAGGAAGCTGGCCTTCAGCAGCTCTTGACTCTTTGCTCTGCGGCAAGATCAAGTTGATCAGCAGACGCTTGAGTTGGCGAGGCTTGATGGGCTTGCTAAGCCAACCGCTGACAGAAGGATCTCGCCCTACTTTGCTTCCGATGTGGCTTATCATCACAATAAAGGGATTGCCTTCTGTGGCCTTGATCTGTCTGGGTAAGAGCCGGCTATCCATATCGGGCAAGAAGGCATCCATGATCACAAAATCAAATCTTTCTCTCTCTAGGATCTCTGCCGCCTCCTTTCCTCCGGCGAAAGCCGTTACCAGCATTTTCCAGGACGTTAAAGCCTTCGAGAGCATATTTCTCACAGATTCGCTTCCTTCTACAATCAGAACGCTTTTTCCTGCTAGAATAAGATCCTCAGGCGATGCTGCCCTATTTTGCACGGAAACATCGCATAAAACGGTAAAGTAAAAGGTGCTGCCTTTTCCAGGCGTACTTTCCACGGAGATCTCTCCACCCATCATCTCCACCAGCCTGCGGCTTATAGCCAGCCCTAGGCCGGTTCCGCCGTAATACCTCGTGGTTGAGGAGTAGACCTGAGAAAACGACTGGAATAGCTTGCCCTGGTTTTCCTGAGATATGCCGATACCCGTATCTTTGACGGCAAAATGAAGCAAGACTTTGCTTCCCTCCCCCGGAGAAGAGCTTACCGAAAGCATGACCTCGCCCTTTTGCGTAAACTTCACTGCATTTCCCAGGAGATTGATCAGTATCTGACGCAGACGAATCTCATCACCTATGAGAATTGCAGGCACATCATCGTCCAGGAAATAAGTCAGCTCCAGGCCTTTGTCTGCCGCCTTGGCAGCCACCAGATCCATAGAGACCTCAATGCATCCAGCCAATTCAAAGGACTGGATCTCCAGCTCGAGTTTATCTCCATCTATCTTGGAATAATCCAAAATGTCGTTTATGACGGCGAGCAGGGCATTTCCGCTGCTGCTAATGGTCTCCAGGTAATCACGCTGCTCGGGCTTTAGATCCGTCTGCAAGAGAAGGTCGCTCATGCCGATGACGGCATTCATCGGGGTGCGAATCTCATGGCTCATATTGGCCAGGAATTTCGATTTGGCCTTTGTAGCCGATTCCGCTCTGTCTTTGGCGCTCTTCAGGTCTTCTTCGGCCATTTTTCGATCGGTAATATCCCTTATGGACTCGATGGCACCATAGATCGTCCCTTCCGAGTCGTAGAGAACCGCCGCGCTTCCCAACAAATATGCCGGCTCCCCCAGCATTTCAGGGACTAAAGAGCCCCCCACCAAAGTGCCGTTTTCTTGCCATTTAATGCTCTCGTATTTCTTTTCCAAAACAAGATCGGGTTTCAGGACAAGATCGACCAGTATCGGCCTTCTCTCTTTGTAGAAGGGCAGGGCATATTCATAGTTGCCCTTTCCTAGAATATTGGCCGCCTTAATGCCTGTCATTTTTTCTATTGCCCGGTTCCAGGCAATTACTATGCCATCTCTATTTATGACAAAGGTCGCGTCAGGCAAGAAGTTGATGATATCCCCTAGCCTGCGCTCTGAGTCCTTGAGAGCATCTTCTGCCATCTGACGCTCAAAGATTTGGCTATGCAGATTTTTGTTGGTCGCCTCAAGCTGGGAAGTGCGCGTTGCAACTCTTCTCTCAAGCTCTTCATTGAGATTCTTGACCTCCATCTCCGCCTGCAATCGTTCGGCTATTTCTTCCTGAGCCTCGACATAAAGGTGGGCATTTTCATTCAATACAATTATCTGACGAGTAACCACCAGACCGATAATCACTCCCACAGCCATAGCAAGATACGTGAAGGATACGGCAAGAGGATGATCATGACTCCATACAAGCAATGCAAAAGCTCCTCCTGCTGCGAGATAGGGTAGATAAAGCGGCCATTTGATCTGGCCATATCGCCCCACAACCCCCCAATCCGCCTGATCTTTGTATCTTTGCAGAAATTCAGCCTGAGATAATCCAGCAAGTCCGACCATTATGTATGTCATAATCCATCCGTTATCCAGCATCCCTCCCGAAATGTAGGTTCCATCCAGGGACTGACGATTGAAAACAGAATCAGTAACAATTAATAAAGCAGTTCCCGCTGCCAAAAAAAGGAGTGCTCTCTGTCCTGGAAAGCCAAGCCTTCTCAAAAGCAGATCAACTAAAGCAAATAGAAGCATTAAGTCCATAACCGGGTACGCAACGGAGAGGATAAGAGTCAATTCTTCTGCATCTACACTCTGCTCTATGGTGGGAGCTATGATCAAAGTCCAGAATAGAAGAATAGAGGCAATCATCACAATTCCCGTATCAAGCATTAACTTGAGTCGTTCTCTGGAGGAAATTGGTACTGCTGGCAGGATGAGCATACCTATTAAAAATAATACATAGCGTAGAACATATGGTCCATCGGCGAGAGAGGGAAATGGACCCTCATTTAGTACGAGCTCGTAATAAGCCCAGATAACGTCTCCAATTGTGTAGGATAACTGCGCGATAGCAAGAATCATCCAGCTCAGGTAGATTTTTCTATCAATTCTCCGAGAAAGTCCGGCAGCATAAAACAAACACAGGGTCGCCATGCTGTCTACTACTATCGCACCTATATCGCCGAAGACTGTGAGGCTTGAAGGATCATCTCGAAGAAGGAACCATATGCCCATGTAAAGAATTAGAACTATAGCTGCTATGAGCAACAAGTTGGGGAAAGAAAAATGCTTTGCAATATTTGAAGAAAGTGACAGCTGGCCATATGTGGGTGAGATGAATTGCTTAAATATTCCAGAATATCCTTCATCCTTTTTAGAAGAGAACAAATTACTTTTTTGTAGGTTAGGTTTCCACATCATATCACTTCTAAAGAGAGCGCGGCATCTCCAAAGCACTATCTTCTAATAATAATTCGAGGTCCTATCTCGATCCATTAAAGCTGGATTAAAGCTTTGGTACTTATATTCCAATGTGCCTCATCACATAATACAGTGCCCGCAGAGACTTTTCACCTCGATTCATGCTGTTGCACTTTGAGGAATAAGGCATGGTTCTTACTTACTGTACTATACCTGATATCTTTATGTAGATCAACCTATTGGCTGGAAAAAAAAGCTAAAGAGTTCTATTGCATAGATTCACACTAATTTGGATATAAGATAATTATATATCTTTATTATTATTAAAAATTTTTATCATAAACGCCGGCTATCCAAGAAAAAACCCAAAATCCTCTCTTCAAAAAGCGACACATCAGGCCTCATCGCAAATATCAAGTGCCTTTTGTAGCTCCTCCATTCGGATTGGCTTGCTGAGATACTCATTCATGCCCGCCTGAAGGCACTCTTCTCTATCCCCCTCCAGGGCATGAGCGGTCATGGCGATGATTCGAGTATTCAATCCGCAGGCGCGAATTTGGCGTGTCGCCTCAAGCCCGTCCATCTCTGGCATCTGCACATCCATGAGGACCGCATCATAAGGCTTGCTCTGCATGGCCCGCAAAACCTCCTGCCCATTTACTGCAACGTCAGCCTTGTAACCCAGGCGTTTGAGCATGGACAGCGCCACCTTCTGATTTATGGGATTGTCTTCCGCCATGAGAATGCGAAGAGAATGCTGTTTCATCTCTCTTTTTGATGGCATTACGCGTTCCCTTTTCTTCATTTCCGTCTTAGGTGAGAGAAGATCGATGAGAAGATTGCGAAGCTGAAGAGCTCTGACCGGCTTGGTCAAAAGGCCGTCCGAGGGCATCTTTGGCATAAGACTCTTGCCTACGGGCAGCAGGAGCACCAAGCGAAGATCTCCATATTTACGTTGCTCGATTTGCCGGCAGAGGTCCTGGCCATCCATGCCACCTGTATTTGCATCAAAGATCACAAAATCATAGGACTCTTGCTGTAATGCTATTCGTGCCTCCTCTATGCTTGATGCCACCCTTGGGATCAGCCCCAGGGGGCGCAAAGCCTGCATCAACATTCTGGAAACAACGTCGCTTGCATCAATTACAAGTGCCTTCTTGGCCGTCAGCTTGGCAGGGAAGGATTCGGCCTTTTTTAAGCTGGGTGATTCTGCTATAATAGTGAAGTGGAAGGTGCTGCCTTTTCCTTCCTGGCTCTCCGCCCAGATCATGCCTTCCATCAGCTCCACCAGCTTGCGACTTATGGCCAGGCCAAGGCCTGTGCCACCGTAATTCCTGGTGGTGGAGGAGTCAACCTGAGTGAAGTACAAGAAGAGCTTGCCCATATTCTCTTCTGATATGCCGATACCCGTATCCGCAACGGCAAAATGCAGCTCAATTCTTCCATCAGCAGTTGGCTTTGAGCTGGCGACTAATGTAACAACACCCTTCTCAGTGAACTTGACTGCATTTCCCAGGAGATTGACCAGAACCTGGCGCAGCCTGGCAACATCTCCTACCACCCCTTGCGGGAAACCATCTTCCAGGAAATAGGCCAGCTCCAGGCCCTTTTCAGAGGCCCAGGCAGAAACCTGATCCAAAGAGTCTTCAATGCACTGGCCAAGATCGAAACTGGAACGATCCAGCTCCAATTTGCCTCCATCTATCTTGGAGTAGTCCAGGATGTCGTTGATGATGGCCAGCAGGGCATTGCCGCTGCTGCGAATGGTATCCAGGCAGTCGCGCTGCTCAGGCCTTAAATCCGTTTCCAAGAGCAGGCCGGTCATGCCGATGACGGCATTCATGGGAGTGCGAATCTCATGGCTCATATTGGCTAAAAATTTCGATTTAGCCCTTGTCGCGGACTCTGCCTTCTCTTTGGATACTTGAAGGTCGGCATTGGCGATTTCAAGCTGGGAGGTTCTAACCTTCACTCTCTCTTCCAGCTGCTCATTGAGACGGATGATCTCGTTCTCAGCTTTCTTTCGCTCAATTATCTCTTGCTGAGCTTCCCCAAAAAGCCTCACATTCTCATCTATTGCCAGAATCTGCCGGATTATGACCAGGCCAATAATTGCGCCCACGCTTATGGAGAGCGTGGTAAATGACAGGGCCATATTATGCTCGCGGCTCCAGACGAGCATAAAGAAAGCTCCTGCTGCACACAAGTATGGCAGATATAATGGCCATGTATTCCTGGCATTGCGCACCTCAAGGTCGGAATTTGAAGTGAAGACACCGCTCTTCACAGCCTCTGCCTGAGCTATGCCTGCCAAACCCATAAGAAGACAGCCCGCAATCCAGCCGCTGTCTACGATGCCGCCTGGAAGATAGGTTCCTTCTAGAGATTGGCGCATAAAAATGGCATCTGTGGCAATCCAGGTGCCGGAACCCAGGACCAGGAACAAGAGAGCGTTGCGCCCGGGAAGATTCAACTTCCTGAAGAGAAGCTCCACTACAAAGAAAAGCAATATCAAATCCAAAACGGGATAACCCACCGATAGGGCCATAATCAGGGGATCTGCCTGCAAATTCTGATTGATGGTAGGCTCGATAATCAGAGACCAGAAGACGAGAACTGAAGTTATGATCACAATGCTGGTATCCAGCGCCATTGTAATTCTTTCGCGGAGGGAGATAACAGCCGACGGCAGAAAGAGAATGCCTATCACGAACAGAGGATAGGTCATGAGATTGGGTATGTCTGCCGGGGAAGGAAAGGGGTCTTTCATCTGAACGGTCTCAATATAAGCCCAAATGGCGTCTCCCGTTACAAAACAAAGCTGGCCAAGGAACATCATCATCCAGGCGAAAAAGACCTTTTTGCCCACACTCAGAGACAACCGAGCGGCATAAAGCAGGCAGAGAGCCGCGACTAAATTGACGGCCACCGCCGCCCAATCCGTGTAAAAGATGAGTGATTCCGGACTGTCCCTCAAGAGAAAAGCTACGATCAGGTAAATCGCGTAAATGGCAATAGCTGCCATCAAGGAATTGGTCAGGCTAATGGAATCTCCTTTGTGCGTCAAAGAAGATTCTTTTCCGGAAAAGGTTGGTGAAATGTGATTGATAGGACCTGCTTGTTCAACATATTTCATATATGGACCTAAGATGCCACTTAGGATAGCAAATACCCATGCCGCAGATTTCCACATCTTCATCACTTTATTAAGGAGATAATCCCCATATACTTAATCTATATTCTTCAACATTGATTCGACTCGTCTGGAAAGCAGTAATGGCAGCAGTGAGGCCCAGAGCCTGGTATCCTTCGAGATCATTATGCTTGTTTTGCTCTTTTCCTCCTTGCAAAAACTCTCAAGCTAGACATATGCTTAACCGAATCAGAATAGCAAGTTTAACTATATATCTTTTTGTAGATAGGACTATTTTCAATCATAAAGAATGCGACTAATCTATTAAGATATCTAGCCTGATTTTGGTAATTTCTCTGTTAACAAACATATATTCCTTTAAAAATATTAGAATTATGTTAAGAACTAGATTAAATATAAAATTTATTATCGCTTAAGGATGCAGCCCAAAGGCTTATTTGCGAATGAATTTCAGGCCATCCAGGGGACCTGAGTTTGAAGGAAGAATTCGAGAGAATGCCCTTTGATGAAAAGGTATCTTATCTTGTAGAAAACCTGAGAGAATTGCAGGACGAGCTGGCGGAAGAGGGCATAGAGATACTGGCAAAAGCAGGTGAGACGGAGTATGCCGTCGTTTTAGCCAGAGACAAGGGAATGATCGACAAGGCCATCGCCATTCTGGTGGATGCGGGAGACTTTCTCTGGGCAGCATTAATTGCCAAGAACGCGGGCCAGGATGCTCTTTCTGGGAAACTCTACCGGGACGGACTGCAGTATTACGTCGAGATGGAGATGTTCGGAAGAGCCATTTCTGCTGCAAATGCTCTCGGCCTGTCTCCTGATGAGATCGATGATCTCTATCGGAGGGGCATTGCCAGTGAGAGCAGAGGTCTTGATCTTACTCACAGCAGAGATATGATCGAATGCGTCATGCAATCTCTGGATCTCACCCTCATCGGCAGGGATGATGAGCTATCCCAACAGGTTATGAAGGCCTTGCATGCGGAGCGAGAAAAAAGGGCAAAAGAGTGATTCGCGCACAAGCATTCGATGCTACTTACTCATCTTTGAGCCTGATTTCCAGAGACATCAGATCCTCGGCAACAATAGTCCTCTCAAAGATGGATTTTGCCTCCATTAAAAGCTGGGAGGTGTCCTCAGAGTACCGGGAGCTTATATGCGTTAAGACGAGCTGACCCACGTCGGCGTTCTTGGCTATTTCTGCCGCCTCTGTCGCAGTGCTGTGCTTCGTCTCTTTGGCCCACTCTGCCATATCACTAGCTAAAGCGCAGTCGTGGATGAGCAGATCTGCACCCATGCTGGCCAGCTGCACGGATTTGCAGGGCCTTGTGTCTCCTGTGTAGACGATTTTTCTGCCCGGACGGGCTGGGCCCATAACCTGATGGGGCTCTATCTTCTTTCCATCTACCTCTATTTCCTGCCCATGCTGCAGCTTTCCGAAGAGCGGTCCGGGCGGTATGCCGAGGGCGGTGGCTGCATCTCGGTTGAATCGACCAAGGCGCATGTCTTCCTCTAAAGAGTAGCCGAGGCTGGGCACACTGTGATTGGTTGAGATGGCCCTTACCTGGCAGCCTTTCATCTTCAGCACGTCTCCCGGCTGTAGCTCGATCGCCTGGACATCGAATTTGCGGGAGAAGTAGCAGACGGACTTGAAGCTCTCTACCAGACGCACAGTATGCACGGGACCGACGACTGTAATTGGATCTTCTCTCCCCTGGAAGGCCAAAGTCTCCAGGAGGCCGGGAATGCCTAAGATGTGGTCGGCGTGCAGATGAGTTAAAAAAATGTAGTTTAGGCGCATCATGCCCGTTCTCGCCCGCATCATCTGCCTTTGCGTGCCTTCTCCACAGTCGAAGAGCATCATCTCTCCCTCGCGGTTGATCAGGACGGCGGAGGGATTTCTCTCCGGCGTAGGAAGCGATCCGGCAGTTCCCAGGAAGGTCACATTCAGCATCATCGGCCTCCTTGCACATTAATTGATTGAACTATGATTGACTGCACTCTAGCTAGTGAAATGAACTAGCATATCATTTTTTTCATTGGAGAATACGAGAGACTTTTATGGATTTGATAATAGTTTAGTTTAAGTTTAAATTGTCAGTTACGGGTTCTGGAGCAGAAATGCAATGGACAAAAAATAGAAATTGATTATGAGAGTTGACCAGAGAGAGTTTATGGAGATGAAAGAGGATATAAAGAAATCCACTTAAGGGTGCTTGAAAAGTTCAACCTTTCGCAGCCCTAAAGGATAGCAGCAAGGACCCTGGGTGGAAATCGGCGAAAAGATGCCGGGTCCCCGGATAGCTGGGGCAGGAATCCGGTCGAGCAGAGATGACCGGGCCGTACGCACGCCAGGGGGCCGGGGGCCCGTTGGCGGCGTCGTTGCAGTCGGATGGAATCGTGAGGTGGCCACTCGTGGCCCAATTTTTGCTGGCCGTGAGCTGCAGGGACGTCAGGGGTGCAGCTTGGCGGCACAGATGGATGGCAGAAATCCGATCGAGCAAGAGATGGTCGGGATGTCAGCACGCCAGGAGAGTCGGGGCCAGCAAGGCGGCATCATTACGGCCGAGCGATTCACTTGCCTGTCGCTTTGAGGAAAAGGAAGGATGCCATCGATATCTATGACCCATTAGATTTGAAGTAAATGAAAGAGACTTATTGAGAGGTGCATATCGTAATTGGGGATCTAATAGATATCGCCCCGGGTATCAAGTTTCAGAATAAGGATCATTTGGCTTGCCTCCTCTATTTCATAAATAAGCCTGTATTCGCCAAGTCTTACCCTGAATCTAGTTTGATGCCCTTTGCACTTTTTAATATCAAAATTGGTCGATGAAATATCAATTAATTTGAATCTTGAAGGATATGGATTCTCGCTTAGGCGATCGATTAGTTTCCCGACTTTTTCTTGATGTGCGCGAGGAAGCGATAATAGAATAGACCTGATATCTTTGTTTAAGCGAACATGAAAGCTCATAGACCAAGTTCTGCTTTAAGGTCTTCCCAGGATATGCCACACTTGCGAGTCTCTTCCGCTAATTGATCTAACTCCTTTATCTCAGAAGCGTCTAATTCTATTTCTTCAATTGCAGATTCCTGAATGACGGCTTTCTCTTTCGCACCAGCCATGATAGGCACTTCTCGCTGCAGAGCTATAAGGATTACGAGAAGACCGTGTATCTCGGGCCGGGACTCATGACCTGCTTAGAGAGCGACGACATGCGACTTGGGCGGCGCTTGTTGGCTAGCAGGAATCCGATCGAGCAGAGATGGCCGGGACGCCTGCACGCCAGGGGGCCGGAGGCCTGTTTGGCGGCTGCGCTTGCGGTCGGGCGGGATCGTGAGGTGGCCACTTGTGGCCGGGCATGCCGGCTGGCCGGAGGTCCGGGGGAGCGGCAGGAATGCAGCTTGGGCGGCGCGGCTTGCCAGGTAGCAAGCAGGAAAGGGAAGCCACCCCCTCTGCTGTGGACGAGATGGGATCGAAAGGTAGTCACCCAGAACCAACCAATAGGTCGATTGTGAAGTTTTCAGGAAGGAAACAGAGACCTTTGGTCCAGGATCGCTTTCAAAGCATCCCTAGCCGTTTTTTTATGGCTCTGATATCTGTCTGCATCTGCCGGAAATTCATCGCATATCCTGGCTGGATGTCCTCTCTTATTCCCCGGATCTCCTCCAGAACCTGGGGGACTGTGTCGGTATTTTTCCGGACCGCTTTTATATCGTCCCTCAGTGTGAGGTGAATGACTCATTGAAGGCGTGGGCAGGATCATGGTAACCGGGTCCCTCTCGACGGCGTGGATGGCTGGCAGGAATCTGGTCGATGCCCAAAGCTTTATTGAGGCCCAATAAAAGAACAAGCGGATCGAATGATATACCTGGATGAGTCTGGAGATTTAGGATTTGGGCCGCGGGCCTCCAAGCATTTTATCTTGGCCGCAGTCATCGCTAGAAATCCCTCAGAGGTTGGCCGGTGTATCAAGAGAGTCAGAGAACAAAGGCTCCCTAAGAAATATAAACAAATTCCAGAATTAAAATTTCATAATTCCAGCCAAACAATCAAAGAGCGCGTCCTAGACTGCATGGCCAGAACGGATACAGATATTGCCTATGCTGTTTTGCATAAGCATCAGGTATATGAGCGGCTGAAAAATAAGCAAAAAATATTATACAATTATATGGTCGGATCACTGCTCTTGAAGATCATAACGAAATACCAGATAGAAGGCAAAGCAAAGGTAATCGTCGATAAGTCGCTATATGGCCTGGAGAAGGACAACTTTGATAACTATCTCACCTGGAAAGCGTGCATGGGAAACCATTTGGAAGACTTGAATGTTGAACCGCCGGAAATTATTCATGTGGATTCCCGATCAGATAGGTGCATTCAAGTGGCAGATTTCGTGGCGGGAGCAATAAGCCACAAATACAGTAGCGGTGACGATCATTATTATGATAAAATCAAATCAAAAATATCGATATCGATAGATTTCTTCGAAGGAAAAGACAAGGATTGTGTAGTGAACCCTTCCTTACTTCGTCCCATCCGCCTCAGGGCGGCCTCATCCTTTTCGGGAAGGACTTACAACACTACTCAAGATAATATGCATCAAGCTTAATATTTAAAGTTGACGAAGATGGCAAGATCACCAGGCTCCAGTGGGCGGGCCTTGAGCGCCCGTCGCATGGCCTGAGGAATCCGATCGAGCTGAGATGGCAAGAGGATCTCTTCCTAAGGGCGACGGAGTCCTCCGAGGTCACGACCAAAATCATCAGACATCAGTATCTCGATATGCTTAGGAGATGCAGCTTCCAAACCACAATCAGGATTACAAATAGGGCAATTAGAATCTTAAGAGCCAAAAGATACTCATTTGCCCCAGGTATGTTAAAGCCTGAAAGGAAATCTCCATCAATACCTACTGTCGAAATGGTTTCACCCTTTAGATAGGTGCTGTACATAAAGAAATCACTTTCGATCTTCTATGCGCGCATCGAATTGAAAACTATCCAATGTACTAGACGTTCTAAAGCCATAACCAGCAATTGGAACGAGAAAAAGGTTTTCTAATGCCATGCATTTATATCTGTTAACGTATTATACTTTTTTAGATTAAGAACTACGGAGTGCAGAAAATGCCATACTATCCAATGATGGACTGGTATCCCTTCATGGGATTCTGGATGAATTTTATTTGGTTGATAATTATTATAGTTATAGCCTATTTCGTCTACAAGCAGATCAAAAGCGGAACGGTTCTTGCACCTAGCAAAAGCGCTGAGGATCTTCTAGCCGAGCGATATGCAAAGGGAGAGCTGACCAGAGAGCAGTTTATGGAGATGAAAGAGGATATAAAGAAATCCACTTAAGGGTGCTCGAAAAGCTCAACCTTTCGCAGCTCTGAAGGATCGCGGCCCGGGTCTCTCTAATTTCTTTCTCAAAGATTCTCGCCTCATTCCTTCTCGCCTAAATCATTTGCAGGTAGATGAGCGAAGCCAGAACTAATAGCGTGATTCCCGTTATCAACCGGATGGCAACTCTGTGTTTGTTCCGGAAATGATCCACTTGCTCTGGGCTCATACCTAATGCGATGATTCCTCCCGTGAGCAGCACTGGAAGTGCTATGCCCAGGTTATAAATCATCAAATAAGTTATCCCTGATGAGGCAAACCCCTGGCGGGAGATTATGCCGATGATAGCGATGTAGATCCCTCCCACACAGGGGGCCCTTACCAATGAGAAGAGGGCTCCTAAGAGGAAATAGAGGCTGAGCCTCCGGCTGGCAATGACACGGTTAACGTATTTCTTAGTCCAATCCGTTCGGAAGAGGGACGTGCCTCCACTTTGCAGCCTCCTTGCGTCCTCCAGCTGCATTATCCCTAAAACCAATAGGACAGCTGACAGAACAAAGCGAAACATAGCGGAAGTGGACTTTTCCTGTAGAACGCTAAATAGGCCCACTCCAAAAATAATGTAGACCACAAATATACCCAAGGAAAAGAAAGCCACCATAGTCAAGATATCTCGTCTGCGGCCCGTACTGGATAGCATTGAGCTTGCCAGAAAGGCCAGTATGGCCAGAAGACAGGGATTGAAGCCCGCTAAAAGGCCAGCTGCAAAGACGGTAGCTGCGGACGATATGGTAAGATCCTGGAGAGCATTTTCAGAAGCGCATGTCGGAGAGGCAACTACGGTGATCTGTGAGTTATCACTGGCTAAGGCAGGTGATAACGCCATGACTAATGCTACGGTTAGCAGAATTGCGGTGATGCAATATCGCATGGCATCTATTCTGACCTTCCTGGAAGGATGCATCATAGTAATCAAGATGATCTAAAAGGAGGTTGGACTTTGGATTATTTACAAATATTGATGCAGATCAAATTTCAGAAATGTTGCAGCGAGCTTCAAGGGTTCGCATGCAGTCTCGCAGGTTTCTTACCAATGACATGATTGCGGTTATGTCCTGCCTCGGGCCTCTTACCTTCGGCTGCATGGGGACGCCCGCACGCCAGGGGGGCCAGGAGGCCCGCTTGGTGGCTCTCGTAGCGGTCGAGCGGGGATCGCTAGGGAGGTTTCCGGACATCGCTCGGACCTTGGCCGGACACTACTAGGGCCTAGCTTGGGATAGCTATCTGCTAATGTCGCCTATCACTATTATCACGGGGCTACAGGCTGCCTTCTCAAGAGGAGAAGATTCTAATGGTCGGATGAATCCCAGCTGCTCGGCTTATGTGAAAATAAAGCACATTCGGGTGAAGTGCATTCACCCTAGGGCCTATAGCCATTCCATTCCCCACTTCCGATCCCTTGTTCGTCTGAAGTCCAGGTACCTTCAAAGGAGCTGCAATCTGCATTCATGCGAAACTCGAAACCACCAGTATGCAGACCACCCGATTGAATCCAAGTGCCGCTCAATACATTGCCGTTCACCATCGCATCAACAATTTGTCCTTCATTGTGCTCGTAAGTTCCTGTAAAAGTGTTCGGCGAAACCTCGTGAAGATCCATCTTGACATCACTTGGAGCGCTTTGACCGGTCCAACCAGTGATCCAGGTGCCACTCCAGTCGCAGGCTTGAGCTAATACAGCTGGGGTACATGCGATCATGGAGAGAAATAGAAGTAGAGCAATCAGTTTCATATACCGACATTCGCTCTCTAATATAAATAATTTAGCAAAGTTAGGCTGATCAGAAGGAGCTCTGGCCCAGGGCCAAGATCTTAGCTTTGTCCGAATATCCGGGCCCGAGATAGGATGCTGACCCGTCGACGAGAAGGCCGGATGCGTCGCATCGTATGCATTCCGACCGAGCCGAGATGACCGGGACGCCCGCACGCCTGGGGGGCCGGAGGCCCGTTTGGCGTAAGACCGAGGCGTGGTTCGCCCTATCGCAACGAGCTGGATGGACAAACAGAAGGTACTAATGAATCCATCGCGCTAAAATGGGGATTTAGAGGTTGGAAAGATGTTATAAAATAGCCCCCCGGCTTTGAGAATACCAAGAATGATAGTCAGATTTGATCATTCAGCTCTCTGGCCTTGGCGAAAGCTGCCACGGCTTCAACAGATTGATGAAGGTCGTTGTGTGCCTTGCCTTTAGCATTCCAAATCTTTTGTGATAATGGTGATTGTGGACTAATTTCAAGAGCTTTGTTAAAAGCAATAATTGCCTCATCATATTTACCCATACTACTAAGCGTACCACCTAAATTATACCAAGCATCTACATACGAAGGATTAAGCTTGGTGGCTTCATTATATGCGATGATAGCCTCATCGCGCCTATTTAGTTTATACAGAATACTTCCTTTATTATTCCATGCCTCGGCACATTGCGGATTTGATTTGATAGCCTTATCATAAGCTGCGAGTGCCATATCATATTTCCCACATTTCGCATTAACACTCCAATCCATAATATTTTTTGCAGTCCTGCCCGAGTAGCTTTAGGACCAAGTCCTGAGTCTCGCTCAGCTTTATCAGCCGGCGAATCACATGTTGGCCCTCGGTTACTATTATTAATGTTACTCTCATAAAAAGCTGGAATATCCATCTCATGGTCGGTTTTTGAGTCGGTTTTTTGAGTTGATTTGGGACACTCTGCCCAGCCTCCTTTAGTTTTCTTCGAAGCTTCCACTCTGCATACGAATAAATCAATAGGCAAAGGACCATAATCATTGCCAAGGCCTCGATACGTTCTTCTTTCTTAAGAAAAAATTCTGATGCGTGGAAACTTTTGTCTTTCAAGAAGCGGAAGCCTCTCTCTACCGCTTGCTGCCCTTTGTAATAGTTCAGCATGGTTTCAGAATCTAGATCCAAGTCATTGCTCGCGAGTACGAACCTGCCCAATTTTTGGCGTTCTCGGATTACAGATTCTTGATCAATTTCGAGATCAGCTTCAATCGCATACTGATAAATTCGCGCTTCATCCTTCTTCGGCCTACCCCTCTTTTTTTCTGCACGCTCTAAAATAGAAGAGGCCACCAGGTCTTTAAGCTTGAAAAGAGGATGATCCGAAACCCATTTCTTTGCCGCGGCTATGGCATCTGGTTCACAAGCGTACCGTTGACGTTTCAGAGAATTGAGATCTTTCTGGGCATCACCCATCTTTTTTTGAAGGTTTTTATCAAAGGTCTTCTCCTTTTGCGCCTGCATCTCCTGGGACCAGAAAACCGCAGCTTTCTGAGGAATGCCTCCATAATTCAGATATGTAGTATGGAACGCATAGCGTGGATCCGTTGCAGGTGTCATTTCCAGTTCTGCTGAGATCAAAGCCTTTGCTGCCCCTACAGTTTCAGGAATACGAGTGATCCAATGTAGATCTTTTCCCAGTAGCTTGAGATTTTCTTCAGAATAAATAGCGCTATCTGCGACCCAATAATTTGAATCATCGAAGGAAATGGACTCTCTCAGTCTCTGGATCATCTCTGGCAAACTTTTTTTATCAGATTTGTTTCCGGAGAACGACTGCATAAAAAGAGGAACTCCATGTTGATTCACGACCATTCCCAGAACGAAACGCTTAAGGTCCATTCGGTTATCTTTGGCATGGCCAAAAGTAATTTTAATTGAATCTGTTCCATCTGGAGCATCACCTTCATACTTTCCAAACATCGAGAAGTTTGTCGTATCCACATGTAGTAGATGCGTTTCCTCGGTCATTTTGTTCATGACTTGCAGAGCAAGCTCGTTAAACAGCTCCGTTGGACCATAGTCAAAAATTGCATCTAATGTTCGCGATAATGTGTCATCATTCAGGTTAGATGGCGAAATGCCTTCTCCCAATAAACTCTCGGTAGGAAGACCTATGAAAAAATTGGAGTAAAAATAGAGACGAGATTCATTAAAACCCAGGCCATTCAGGGCCATTGCCTTTATAATTGCGGAATGACTGGCTTTATGATGTCTGGTTTTTGGGAGTGCGCGATCTATGACCTTACCTATACCAAGTTCATCAAAGATCCCTGCTACTATCCCAAAATGCTCGATGATATTTGTCGAGATATCCATGCCACTTCCCTTCATGGAAGCATATGGTTGAGCTATTAAAAAAGATTATCCATAAAAGTCAAGGGAAATTATGAAGTGTTCAAACCGTTAATGCGAAATGTGGGATATTTGTTTAATCCATATATGGCATTGCCCAGATTCGTCCATGCAATTGGGTATAGGGGATTAATCTGTGTGGCCTTATCGAAAGAATCAAAGGCATCGGCGTACTTGCCCAGATTACAGAATGCTATGCCTTTGTTGTACCAGGCATCTGCATTTTGTGGATCCATCTCTATGACCCTATCGTAAGCCTTATTGGCGTCTTCAAATCGGCCTAGGTTACTCAACACAGAACCCTTGTTGGCCCATGCTGCTACAAATTTTGGGTCCAATTCAACGGCCTTCTCGGCTGCTTCTAAGGCATCTTCGAATTTACCTAGTTTAAGCAGTATGGCACCCATATAGGTCCAAGCTAGTGCAAGCTTAGGATCCAATTCAATGGCCTTTTCAGAAGCTTCTAAAGCATCTTCATTTCTGCATAGATTACCTAGGGAAGCGGCCTTACCATGCCAGGCCATTGCATATTTAGGCTCTAACTCAATAGTCTTTTCAAAAGCTTCTAAAGCTTCTTCGTATCTGCTTAGATTGCCTAGAGAGGCGGCCTTACCAAACCAGGCCATTGCATATTTGGGATCTAATTCAATAGACTTTTTGAAAGCTTCTAGAGCTTCTTCATATCTGCTCAGATTGCCTAGGACGTTGGCCTTATTATGCCAGGCCATTGCATATTTAGGATCTACCTCGACGGCCTTCTCAAATGCTTCTAAGGCTTCTTTGAATTTACCTAAGTTAACCAGGATAGAAGCTTTGTTGTCCCAAGCAGGTGCAAATTTAGGATCCAATTCAATGGCCTTTTCAGATGCTTCTAACGCTTCTTCATATCTACTTAGATTATTTAGGGCCGCAGCCTTAATCTGCCACGCCAAGGCATACTTGGGATCCAATTTCAGAGAATATTCAGAATCGTCCAAGGCTTCTTTGAATTTACCTCGGTTAACCAGGATATACCCTTTGTTGGCCCAGGAAGGCGCAAGGCGAGGATCCAATTCAAGAGCCTTTTCGATGACACTTAAAGCCTCATCATGTCTACCCAGCTTTTCTAGAGCAGCGGCTTTGTTGTTCCAAGCAGGCGCAAATTTGGGATCCATTTCGATAGCTTTTTCAGAAGCTTCCAATTCATCTTTAAATTTGCACAGGTTACCTAAAGCTACGGCTTTATTATTCCAGGCTATTGCATATTTTGGATCCAATTCAATGGCCTTTTCAGATGCGTCTAAACTTTCGCTGAATTTACCCAGGTTTACCAAGACTGAACCTTTGTTGGCCCAAGCTCGCACATTTTGAGGATCCAATTGGGTTGCGAAATGGTAATCTTCAAATGCTCGTTCAAATTTATTTTGAAGGTATCTAGCATTCCCTCTTGCTAAGTAGTGTTTAGAATTCCCAGGATTATGCTCGATAGATCTATCGAATTGAAGCTCAGCTTCCTCTAATTTACCCAGCACAGATAAAGATAATCCCTTCTCATAACTGGATTCAGCTCTTATCAATGCATTTCCAGCCAATATTTGTGCCTGATCTTCAGTAATACCATAATTCTGTAAACAAAATCTCTGCTCACTATTCTGTACCTTTTTATTAACTAGACATTCTAATAGTTCTATTATTCTTTTATTATCATGCTTCAATGTATTCATCGATTCTCGAATGCGCTTCAATTTAAGTTCAGCAGATTTATGGTATCTAAGGTCTAGTTGCGCTTTTAATTGAGGGACTGTGCTTAAATTGACTTCTAACTTATCAAAAAATTTTTGTAATATAAATTCCCCAGAACCTTCTTTTAAAATGGCATATTTTGATAATATCTTACCCAAATATTCAAAATCCAATTCCATATCATCAATATGTTGTTCAAGGTGACGTTCAAATTCCGAAGAGCAAATAAATTTTTTGAAATCAGTTTTGGATAAATAGTAGATTCCGTTAAATTCTTCCAGAGTATTATTATAAATAATATCAAAATCCTTTTGGTGAATCTTGCTAATGCCAGTTATTGCCCCGGATTTTGCCAAATCATACGCAACCATTAGCATTAATTCAGATATCATTTTAATATTGCATTCAAATGTTTAACGGCTATTTGAACCTTATGGATTGGCTGCACAAAATTCAAGATTTAATAAAGACTTATCCTGACGATAGCTTTTCTTGACCTTAACTAGCCAGCAGATGAATGGACAGAAGCAAACGATTTCCATGAGGCCGCATGGCGAACAATTCTCATCATTCCCCCAAAAACATCCCCACCAACCGAAACACCCTCACATCCACCAGCCCCTTATCCGTCAGCTTCAGCTCCGGGATCACCGGCAGGCAGAGAAACGAGAGCGTCATGAACGGGTCCTCCAGCTTGCATCCCAGCTTGGCAGCCGCATCAATGCAGCCCTCCATGCCCCGCGCCACATCTCGCATGTATCTCTCTGAGAGCAGCCCGGCCACGGGCAAAGGCAGGCTCGCCAGCACCTTTCCTTCTGCCACTGCCACCAGCCCGCCGCCCATTTGCTTGACAGCCAAAACCGCGGCCAGCATCTCCTCATCGCTAACGCCAACGGCGGCGATGTTGTGCGAGTCGTGGGCCACTGAGGTAGCGATGGCGCCACAGCGCAGGCCAAAGCCCTGCACCAGTCCCAGGCCCACGTTGCCAGTGGCTTTGTGCCTCTCCACCACGGCCATTTTCAGGATGTCCCGGTCTACGTCGGAGACGACCTTTCCTTCATGAATTTTGGGCGAAAGCTGCAGAGATTTCGTGATGATCTGGTGAGGGACGACGCCAATTACCCGGGCCGGGCCCTTCTCGGCCACGATCTCAAACGACCGCAGGCCGAGGGGGCCGATCTGCATCGCCTTATGCCCGGCAGTGGCCGGAGCCTTTAGCGGGACGATGAGCTCGCCGTCCTTCGCCACCACTTTTCCGTCTTTGATGACCAAAACCGCGTGGGGTTGCTCCAGCCCATCTAAAACGGCGATGTCCGCTCTGTAGCCGGGAGCGATGGCCCCCAGATCCGAGAGACCGAAGTACTGGGCGGCGTTGAGGCTGGAGATCTGCAGGGCGATTATGGGATCAAGGCCCTGCTTTATGGCCGCCCTTACCATGAAGTCGATATGCCCTTCCCGGAGGATATCTGCGGGATGCCGGTCGTCCGAGACGAAAAGGAATTGGCGAGCGTTTTTGGCTGTGACCAGCGGCAGCAGATCGAGCAAATTTTTCGCAGCGCTGCCCTCCCGCAGCATGATGTACATGCCGGAGCGCAGTTTCTCTCGGGCTTCATCAATTGTGGTGCACTCGTGATCGGAGTGGATGCCTGCCGAGATGTAGGCGGAGAGGTCGCGGCCCGTGAGGCCGGGGGCGTGCCCATCTATGCGCTTTCCTTTTGCCAGAGCAAGCTTCTTCATCACTTCCGGATCACGGAAGATGACCCCCGGATAGTTCATGACCTCGGCCAGGCCCAGGACCCTCTCTTCCTGCATCAGCCCGGCCAGTGCCTCTGCACCCAAAGCCGCTCCAGAGGTCTCCAGATTGGTGGCGGGAACGCAGGATGGGAGCATGACAAAAACGTTCAGGGGGACATCTCTTGAGGACTGTAGCATGTATGCAATGCCCTCCTCGCCCCACACATTGGCGATCTCGTGCGGATCGGCGACCACGGTGGTGGTGCCCCTGGGCACGACAGCCCGCGCGTACTCGGGACGGTGACCATGCTGCTTTCGATATGCACATGGCCGTCGATAAACCCCGGCGTGAGAATTTTGCCATCCAGCTCCATGGTCCGGCGGGCGCTGGAGCAATCGAAGCCTGCTATCCGGCCTTTATGAATGGCCACATCCGCCCGGTGCACCTCACCGGAGAGGACGTTGGCCACGCTGGCCCCGGCCAGGAGTAGATCGACCTCGATTTCACCGCGCGCGGCGGCAATCAGCTCTTCCAAGTGGCCCATAACCATAGAGCTTCCTTCTCTTGCGACCTTATTTAGATTATCCGGAACATATCTTGCCACCAAAAATATTAAATAGATTACTATCAATTACACTTATAAAATTAGCTTCGAAGTCGGATAAACTTATATTGCTTGGGTTAAAATGAAGACAAGGTGTGCGGGAAGTGAAAGACATTCTTCTCAAGGTGGCCAAAGCCTATCCCAATGACTCAGCCCGGGGCATCGCTCGCCTGGACCCCAATGCTCTTCTTACGTTGCGACTCTCTCCTGGAGACATCATTGAGATTGAAGGAAAGAGACTGACGGCAGCCAAGGTCTGGCGCGCCGACCGGCAGGACTGGTCTCAGGACTACATCAGGATAGACGGCTTCATTCGCCAGAACGCAGGAGTGGGCATTGGAGATCGAGTGAAGATTCGCAAGGCCAAGTTCGCCGATGCCCAGCGAATCGTCCTGGCTCCGCCCTCCGGCTCGCACATGCATTATGGAGATGATGCGGCAGATATGATCCGCCGCCAGACCCTGAAGCGACCGGTAGTATCGGGCGATATTCTCCCCATCATGAGTTCTGCAGCTCATCCTTTTGCGGGACGAATGGAGGCTGTGCCGCTGGTGGTCACTGAGACCCATCCCGATGGTGTGGTTATCATATGCGAGCGAACCGAGATCTTGCTGCTGGAAAAGCCGGCCAAGAGCGTTCGCTCCGTCAAAGCCACCGGAACTACCTACGAGAACGTGGGCGGCCTGCGCTCTGAGGTGCAGCGCGTGCGAGAAGTGATTGAGCTGCCCATAAAGCATCCCGAGGTATTTCAAAAGCTGGGCATCGAGCCGCCCAAGGGCGTCCTGCTCTACGGGCCACCGGGCACAGGAAAGACTCTCATCGCCAAGGCGGTGGCCAATGAGTGCGGAGCCAATTTCTTCTCCATTGCCGGGCCGGAGATAATGTCCAAGTATTACGGCGAGAGCGAGCAGCGGCTGCGAGAGATCTTTGATGATGCCCAAAAGGCGGCTCCTTCTATCATCTTCATCGACGAGATCGACTCCATCGCCCCCAAGCGAGGCGAGGTCACGGGCGAGGTGGAGAGGCGCGTGGTGGCGCAGCTCCTGGCCATGATGGATGGCCTGAAAGAGCGCGGCCAGGTAGTAGTGATCGGTGCCACCAACCGGGAAGAGGCCATAGATCCGGCACTGCGCCGGCCGGGCCGATTCGACCGGGAGATAGAGATCGGAGTTCCCGATCGGGCCGGAAGAATCGAGATCCTGCAGATCCACATGCGTAGCATGCCCATCTCTGAAGATGTGAGCCTGGAGAGCCTGGCGGACAGAATGCACGGCTTTGTGGGCGCCGACATAAGCGCGCTGTGCAAGGAGGCGGCCATGAGAGCTATACGCCGCTACCTGCCTGATCTGACAACAGAGGACGAGATACCTCCCGAGATCGTGGAAAAGATGCTGGTTATGGGAGAGGACTTCGAGGAAGCTCTGAAGGAGATCGAGCCCTCCAGCATGCGAGAGGTTTTAGTGGAGGTGCCGCGCGTGCACTGGAGCGATCTGGGTGGCCTGGGATCGCTCAAGCAGGAGCTGATCGAGGCCATTGAATGGCCCCTTAAGCAGCCTGAGAAGTTCCGCCAGATGGGCATACGCCCGCCCAAGGGAATTCTGCTCTACGGGCCGCCCGGCACGGGAAAAACCATGATCGCCCAGGCGGTGGCCAACGAGACCAATGCTAACTTCATCAGCGTGCGTGGGCCGCAGATGCTCTCCAAGTGGGTGGGAGAGTCGGAAAAGGCCATCCGGGAGATCTTCAGGAAAGCGAGGCAAGTCTCTCCTGCCATCATATTCTTCGATGAGCTGGACTCCATTGCACCCATGCGGGGCACGGATGAAGGCAGCCACGTCATGGAGCGGGTAGTAAATCAGCTCTTAGCGGAGCTGGACGGCCTGGAGGCGCTCAAAGATGTGGTGGTCATAGCCGCCACAAACAGGCCGGATATCCTGGACCCGGCGCTTCTGCGATCGGGAAGGTTCGATCGCATGCTCCTTGTCGGGCCGCCCGACAAATTGGGGCGGTACGAGATTCTCAAGATTAAAACTGCGAAGATGCCCAAAGGCGAGGATGTAAACTTAGAGGAGCTGGCGGAGCTGACGGAAGGCTACGTGGGCTCGGACCTGGACTCGCTCTGTCGCGAGGCGGCCATGCTTGCTCTGCGCGAGGAAATGGGGACGGTGGAGATGAACCACTTCCGAGAGTCTTTGAAGAAGGTCCGGCCGAGCGTGGAGGAGAATATGGTCAGCTACTATGAGAGGATCAGCGAGAGGTTCAAGGGCGGAATTAAGGTGGAGCCCGCTTCGCTCATCGGCTACAGATAATGCATTTATCAATTGAAAGGGATTTTAGGTGAGGGGAATGGGAAAGGTGTTCTCGGGAAGCATTGCAGGAAAAGAGATCGTAAACATCGACGGCATGGTGTTAGGCGAGCTGGAAGATGTGATCTTTGAGGTGCAGACCGGAAAGATGGTGGATCTGAAGGTCAAGCCGGACAAGGAGCTGAACCGCATGAAGTACAGGGAAGACGGAAGGTTTGTGCTCATACCCTTCAGCTCCGTGGTAGCCATCAAGGACTACATCGTGATCGACGAGAGCCGGGCAATGAAGACGTGAGATGAGGCTCGATTTACCGTAGAGTTTCAATGAAGATGTTACGATATCATGTGCGGCTTCGATGGGAACCTGAAGATGGGGTATACACGATAGGGGTCCCATCACTTCCGGATGTGTCACCTTTGGAAAGACCATCGAGGAAGCTTTGGAGATGGTAAGACCGGAGTTTATAAGATCCTGAAAGAATAAACCGCTGCGCTATGGTTTTTGTAGGGGATAGCAAAAAATTAATTCGGGCGGGAATGTATTTTTCGAGATGAAGTCTGCTGAATACCTCTGCAGTGCTCTTGTTCATGTCTTCGATAACGAAATTCGCCTTTTCGGGGCACTTCCAGGAGAATCTGCCCCAGAGAGACGAGGAATCATGGAGCGGCTGGTCAACATCTCCATGGCCCTATTCCAGCACTCGGCATTCATCGGCGCTTTTGCTTTGGGCGCCTTCTTTGCCCTGGGCCGGGCCCCCTGTGCCGTCTCTCTGGTCTTTCTCTTTCCCAGAATGTGACGCCCCTGGCAGGAGGCCTGATGCTCTTCGTCTTCGGCGTCGGCCACGGCGTGCCTGTGATTCCCATAGCGACGTTTTCCCGGGCAGTGGGCGGGCAGATATAGGCGAGAAGTACATTTCTGCCGGCAAGTACGTCACCAAGATCTTCGGGGTGGTGGTGATAGTGATCGGGCTGATCTATGCGGTGAGGTACCTGGGGTACAAGATGTGGTAATCTTGGTGCCTATAACGCAATAACCTTGTTATATAAATGTGTCCACATGAATCCAGGTGAATACGCTGGTCTTTTTTCCTTCCACAAATAGAGTATATTTTGTATGCTTCGATCGACCTTTCTTGGGGATGAATCCTTTCTTGGTTAAGGATGATACAATCCGGCGTGTTTTACGCTTGGGCATCAGCAGATTCTCCGCCCAACGCCGAGATCAGCTCTCTTCGAAGATCCAGTGCATCTTGGCTCAATTCATCAAGGCCGGCTTCAACATAGTCTTCCCATAGGATCTCAATTTCCTCGTTGATCTCAGCGATTGCAGCTTTCAAACTGGGGTCTTCAGCTCTTAAATGGAATCTATCATTTGATATAATATAATTATCATCTTCATATGATACCTCGAGATAAATAGGCTCTTTTAGCTTTATTGATTTTCCCCCAATCTTCACATCAGATAACGGTAGCCAATCTATGCCTTCCAGGGATTTCTCATCTTTTAGGCTTAATGTATATTTTCCCCGTTCTAATGCCATGATGCCTCGAACGAGAACCAATCGGCCTATATTCTCAACAATTTTTTCTTCCAGTGCATGGGCATATAAGCAGGTCACTAATCCTTCCATCGTATCGATCTGAAAGCTTCGCTTTTGGTCGACTCTGACCTCCATCAATCGCCCCATCACGGATTTCTCCGTATTTTCAGGCGGCCTGGAAAGTATAGCCCGGAGGGCATTCTTTCGGGCGGGGTCTAGGAATATCACCGGATTCTTGCCGAAGTTCAAATGAATATTATATCTCGATTCGCCATCCGGCCAAATTGATTCAAATTCTCTAATGATTCGATATGATCGCTCTTCATTTTTTATATATCTTGAAACCACGGTGAATATGTCACCTTCTTCTGAGATTGCCTGTACAATTTCATTGCCGATAGCGATTGCCTTCTCTCCATGGGTTTCTTCCCCTGGAAGAACTATTTGCGAATCAGATATGCTCAATTCTGCGTCAAGGCTTCCCATGCTCATGCCCGTGAGCACCAGCTCGCATCTCTCTTTGACGCTATTCGGAAAATCTCCACGTCTGCGCGGTGCGTTTCCTTCTAGATCATCAACTATGTAGCAAATTATATTTTGAATTTTTTGGAACTTCTCTGCGACTATAACGGCTGAGACAGGCTTATGATTGTTATTTTTTGTCTCTATGTGCAATCTTATCCGTTTAGTCTCTTTGATCATAAATCCTCGCTAATAATCTGTCTTTTCTGCATATATCCTTATCGCAATTACTATCTCTCTGCCAACCTTTTAGCGATATTCAATGCCCTGGCCTCTTGCTCAGGTTCCACATTTCCGCCAACCCTTTTCTCTAGAATATCCATTGTCTGGCGGAAGTTGAGCTGCAAAATCTCTGCTGCCTCTCGTATGATTAAATCGCCGCTTTCATAAAGCTCGGCGACATAATCCACCCCGATCTTCATTATGCATCTTATGGCCATTCGATCAAATAAAGCCACAGATCCACTCGTTCGACCGGGACGCCTGCGCCCTTGCCACCTGCCGACGAGCATCCCCAGTCGGGGTCCGGCCAAACCCCGGCTCTCGTCCGACTGGCAAATCAATCATTTGCCAAAGCTATCCCTGGCCAGCACTCTTAGCCTCTCCAGGATATCCCTGGCTCGCTGCACACTGTCGCATTGGGAGAGGTCCTTGGGATTGCAGGAGGCCAGGAGATCCATGGCTCTGTCAGCCAGCCGGGAGAATCCTGAGTCTTCCAGCCTCTGCAGCAACAAGGCAATGCGACGGTTGAACTCCCGGCATTCTGAAGACTGCGTGATCTTCTCGTGCATGATGCCGAGTGCCTCGATTTCATGCAGGATCTCTTTGTGTTCCTGCTCGTCCTGGGTCATCGTCATCAAAAGGTGTGCAGGGGATATCAATGTAACTTCTCCTGCAATATCAACAGAAGCATTAAAGTAAACGATAAAATAATTCAATACTCACTGATGACAGGATGATTTTATGATCAACGTAATAATAGATCGAGAGGGCTGCATAAGCTGCGGCCAGTGCTGGGAGGCCTGCCCTGATTTCTTTGTTGAGAATGCAGAGGACGGATTGAGTCAGGTAGCTGCGAAGTTTCGGATTGCAGGTAAGCTGAATGAGGGCGTGGCTTTCGAAGATCTGGAGGAATGTGTGAAAAAGGCGGCAGAAGACTGTCCCGCCCAGGTGATCCATGTTGGTCCGCCTGCACAGGGCTTTGATCCTGTTTAGATTTCGCTCGATATTCGGATGCTTGTCCAGGAACAGCCGGAATCCTGATCCTTTGCAGACCTCCAGACCCAGTATCCGGCCACTGTCCCTACGCATGGACAATTGTTAGCCCTTAGCGTCTTCTGTTCATCAAAATACAGGCCGAGGCAACCAGACCGGCTAACGCAAATATAACTTCAAAGCCAGGCTGCTTTTCCTCAGTTTGAGCGGTAGCAGTTACGTTCGTGGCATTTTTCCACTCTTCGAATGTCTGGAGTGGCTTTGAGTACATCAGGTGAACAAGCTGACAATGAGCGGTCTTGCCCCAATCACCAGGCGTCGCGCGATGAGTCTTGTCGTCGCTATGATATACCAATGCGATCAGCGTCCAGGTTATGTTAGTTTTGATAGGAACCTGCTTGGTGACGTACATGGCTACATAATCTTTCCATGTTAAATTAGTGCTGGCAGGCAACGCTTTGAACCTCAAATTAAATGTGCTATTTCCCCCGGAATCTGCCATAAATGCATTCTCTGAGCCGTCGGAAGCACCGATCGGCGTAAGCTCCTCTCGATAATTCGGAGGCATCGTAACTCGATTGCACCAGAGGGTGTAGGTTCCATTAGGCACTAAGTTATGCAGTGTCAGGTTCAGTGCAGCATTTCCATTCTCTTCTACATAAGTTCCCTTGCCATTCGCTGCTATCCACTGACCCAACGTGAAACCAAGATCTTCCCCTTTGGGAAAAGGCCCGAGTGGATTTTGCGTTATTTTGTATGTATCGCGCGGCGTTGCGTTGGTCGTAGCATAGGCTTCTTTTTCCAGGTTCATTTCATCTTTTGTCTGTCCAAGCTCTGCTCGATATACCATGTCAGGCGTACTATTATTGAGCTCGAAGAAAACGTCAGGTATGGGTCGTGGGGTCGGCAGATAGATTTGACTCTCAAGTGTAACATTAACCTTCCAGGGATTAGAAGTCGCATATGGATCAGAAGGCAAATCAGATGCAACTGCTAATATTGTCAATAAAAACACCACTGCATAAGAAAACTTCCAATATTTTCCATTCATACATTTTCACCTTTCCTTAAATAGAATAGTTAATTGTTAGCTTCTTATTATAAATAAATTTTCAAAAGAGAAAGAGCACCTTCATCCGTCCCCGAATGTTTGGTTGAGCCCCAAGCAGCCGGCCTGTAATTGGAGATCGTAAGCAAGAGATGTGGGAGCCTGCCCTGATTTCTTTGTAGCGAATGCAGAGGACGGACGGAGTCAAGTAGCTGCGAAGTTTCGGATCGCAGGGAAGCTGAATGACTGCGTGGCTTTCGAAGATATGGAGGAATGCGCGGATAAGGCGGCAGAAAGCAGTCCTGCCCAGATGATCCATGTTGGCAAGGACAGAAATGAAAGCCGTCTGGGTTGTCAGAAAAATTGCCATTGGAATTCTCAAGGCTCCTTGACCAATCAAAATGCTGATCTATTATGATGAGCATTAGATGAGCATTGAGACATAAGATGACATCAACCCCAGGAGATCTGGAAAAAAAGAAGGTTCTCTTTCTCTGCACTCACAACTCCGCTCGCTCCCAGATGGCAGAGGGCCTCTTGAGGGCCATGCACGGTGATCGATACGAGGCCTACAGCGCCGGCGTCATGGCCACCTCAGTCGACCCTCGTGCTGTGCTGGCCATGTTGGAAATCGGCATTGACATCTCCGCTCAGCGCTCCAAATCGTCCCACGAATTTCAGGATACCGTATTTAACCTGGCGGTCACAGTCTGCGACCGGGCGAAACAGGCCTGCCCCATCTGTAGCACACAGCTGCAGCTTCCCAGCAAGTCTCCCCGAGCAAAAGAGGTCATTCACAAAAGCTTTGCCGACCCAGCAGCTGCTTCGGGGTCAGAGGAGGAACAGCTTGAGGCCTTCCGGCAGGTCAGAGACGAGATAAGGGAGTGGATCTCCCAAACCTTCGGGGAGATAATGACAGATTAAGGTAGCATCTCCATGTCATCGTCCCTGGTTCTTCTTTTGAGGGCTTTCACCGTGCAAACAGATTGGCCGGATATACCGAGGCCACCACCGATCTCACATTCTTATGAAAAAACTGAGCCACATAGTGTTTTTTCATTCTTTGAACATGAGCCCCGTCCTGTTCACGAATTAGTGGAAGGGCTGAAGGATATAGGTTCTCTTCCGAGGAGAGCCAAAGTGCCAAAACGTTGTTATATCCTGCCATGCAGTTCTAACCTGAAAAATCATGGAGAAAGTTCATACAACCTGTGTTTATTGCGGCTGCGGTTGCGGGCTATTCCTGCATGTGGATGGCGGCCGGATCGTGGGCGCCTCACCTTCGCCCGCCCATCCTATGTCCAGGGGCAGTTTGTGCATCAAGGGCTGGCTGGCTGGGGATTTCGTGGGCCATCCGGAGAGGCTGAGCCATCCCCTGATCCGGCAGGGGGATCAAATGATCAAAGCCACCTGGGATGAAGCCCTCGATCTGACGGCGGCAAGCCTGCGAAGCATCCAAAAGGAGTACGGTCCGCAGGCTCTGGGCGTTCTTACCTCTGCCAAGGGAACCAATGAGGAGAATTACCTGCTCATGAAACTGGGGCGCGGCGCGCTGGGGACGAACAACGTGGACCACGTGGCCAGGCTCTGCCACGCTCCAACCGTTGCCGGCCTGGGATTTGCTCTGGGAAGCGGCGCTATGACAGGTTCCATCTCCAGCCTGGAGAATTCCGATGCCATTCTGGTTGTCGGGTCCAACACTACCGAGCAGCACCCCTTGGTGGCCTCCTACATCCTCCGGGCCCGGGCCAGAGGGGCAAAGCTCATTGTTGCCGATCCACGAAAAACGCACCTGGCGGAGCTGGCTGATCTCTGGCTCTCCCCCCGGCCGGGAACAGATGTAGTCTGGATCAATTTTCTCCTGAATATCATTGTGCAGCAGGACATGATCGATTGGCAATTCATCGAAGAGCGCACCGTTGGCTCTGAAGAGACGCTGCAGGCCGCGGGGGCCTACACCACCAGCAAGGCAGAGGAGATCTCGGGAATTCCAGCGACCGATATTTCCAAAGCGGCATCGATCTTTGGAGGAGCGGAGCGTGCGGCAATCGTCTATGCCATGGGGGTTACCCAGCATGCTCAAGGCACAGATATTGTCCAGGCCCTGGCCAACCTCGCTCTGGTCACGGGAAATGTAGGCCGGGAGGGGACGGGCATCTATCCTCTGCGCGGTCACCAGAATGTCCAGGGGGCATGTGATATGGGTGCTCTTCCAACGGTATTCTCCGGATACAACCCCGTATCCAGTCTCAAGGCCCGTGCCAAATTTGAGGAAGCCTGGAGCGCCTCGCTTCCCGAGGAACCGGGGCTCACTGCTCTAGAGATGCTCTGGGCCGCAGAAGCAGGAAGTCTCAAAGGCCTGATAATCGTTGGCGAGAATCCCGTCCAAAGCTACCCCCATTCCTCCCGCGTCCTCAAAGCTCTGAAGGAGTTGGAGTTCCTGCTGGTATGCGATATCTTCCCAACTGACACCACCGCTCTTGCTGATGTGATCCTTCCTGCGGCCTGCTTTGCCGAGAAGGACGGGACATTCACCTCAACCGAGAGGCGGGTGCAGCGCGTCCGGCAGGCTGTAGCCCCTCCGGGTGATGCGAGAGCGGAGTGGGAGTGGATCTCTGACCTGACACGAAGGCTAGGGTTGAAAGCCGATTATTCTTCGCCTGGTGACATCATGAGAGAGATTGCATCGCTTACCCCCAGTTACGGAGGGATTAGCTATGAGCGCCTCGGGCCTGAGGGGCTGCAATGGCCGTGCCCATCGAAAGATCATCCGGGAACGAGCATTTTACATGTCGATGGCTTTTCGCAGGGCCGGGCTCGTCTCCGCCCCGTCCTGTACATCGAGCCTCCCGAGACTCCTGATGCTGATTATCCCTTGACGCTCACCACCGGACGCAGCCTCTACCACTTTCATACCGGGACCATGACTCGCAGGACTTCTCTTCTGGATAGAGAGGTTCCCGCTCCCTTTGTAGAGATCAATCCCGAGGATGCAAGGCTCATGGGTATTAGGGAAGGCATGAAGGTCAGAGTGGAGACCCGGCGAGGCAGCGTTACCGTGGAGGCGCGGCTGGTGAAGGGCCTTCCCAAAGGAGATCTGTTCCTGCCCATTCACTTCTCCGAGGCACCGGCCAATGCTCTAACCGCCCAGTCTCTTGATCCCGTTTCCAAGATTGCGGAGCTGAAGGTCTCAGCAGCACGTCTGCAGAAGGTGATATCATGAAGGCCTTCCTCCCGAGAGATAGGCTTATTCCCCTCCTGGAAGCTCTCAGCCGGCAAATTGAGGTCATCGCACCGGTGGCAACAGAAGCAGGGCCGGTCTTTGCCACCTGGCAGGGCCAAACCCTTGATTTAAAGACGAAAACCCTCTCTCCGCCGACAGAGTTCCTGCTCCCCCATAAAGAGGTGCTCTTTCGCTACATCCAGGAAGCGGGGCGTTACACCTTTGAAGAGGAGGAGATCCCTCCCCGGCTGCTGTTTGGCATCCGGCCCTGCGATCTGCACGCCATAGCTGTACTGGATAAGATCTTTGGCCAAAAGCCCCTTGACCAGGCTTACTTTCGCCGCCGAAGGGCCACAGCCTTGGTCGTGCAAAACTGCATCGCTCCTGGGAGTGAGTGCTTCTGCGCCGCGTTTGGGGCAGGGCCGCAGGCAAGAGATCCCTGCGATATTCAGCTCACCGATATCGGGGATGGATTTTTATGCGAGGCCGAGACACCAGCAGGCATTCTGATTCTTAATGCCGGTGCAGATCTCCTGCAGCCTGCGGGATCGGCGCATCTTCAAGAGAAGGCCAGGCTCCTGCAGGAGGCAAGAGAGTCCATGCCGCAGGACCGATCTTGCGCTCAAATCAGGGCGGCCATGGAAAGAGCGGACTGGGAGGCGCTGGGCCGAGAGTGCTTGGGCTGTGGGGGATGCACCTTCGTCTGCCCCGTCTGCCACTGCTTCAACATCTTCGACTTAGGCGTTCCGGACGGAGAGAGGCTGCGATGCCGGGATTCCTGCCTTTTATCCGGATTTTCCCGCCTGACGGGTGGAGCCAATCCCCGGCGCACGCCAGGGCAGCGCCTGCATCACTGGTACCAGGACAAGTTCGAGGACATAGAGCAGATCATAGGTCTTCCTGGCTGCGTGGGCTGTGGACGCTGCATTCTAGCCTGTCCTGCGGCCATAAATCGAGTAAATCTAACGGTGGAGAGCCGTCGGGAGGTAAGAAGATGAGCGAGTACATCCCCATGCAGGCAGAGATTGTGGATATCGATATAGAGTCTCCAAACACCTACCTAATCACACTGGAGCTCCTCGAAGAGGGAGCGGACTTCAGATATCTGCCCGGTCAGTTCGTGATGATCTCCGTCTTCGGCCTGGGCGAATGTCCCATCTCCATAGCCTCATCTCCTACCAGAAGAAGCCTGCAGCTATGCATCCGTAGGGCGGGAAAGGTAACGAGCGGGATCATGGACTGTCTGGTCGGAGATGTAGTCGGAATACGCGGCCCTTACGGGAACGGCTTTCCATTGGACCGGATGATGAGGGATGTGGTCATCGCCGGTGGCGGCTCGGGATTTGCCACTCTTCGATCGCTGATCAACTACATTGCCGACCGGCGGGAGGAGTTCGGCAAAGTGGCCGTAGCATACGGAGCACGGACCCGCCAGGACCTCTACTTCATGCAGGAGTACAAGAGCTGGCAGAGGGCTGACATGGAGGTGGCGGTGACGGTGGACATCGGCGACGAGTCCTGGAAGGGAAATGTAGGCCTAGTCACAAGTCTCATCGACAGCTTCGACGTGGCCCCCGGCTCTGCGGCCATCTGCGGCCCGCCGGTGATGATAAACGCCGTGGCCGGGAAACTCATGGATCGAGGATTTCACCGGGCTGATATTTACGTCTCCCTAGAGCGTCACATGAAGTGCGGCGTGGGCAAATGCGAGCATTGCGCCATCGGCCCCTATCATACCTGCCAGGACGGGCCGGTCTTCAGCTACGACCGGGTAAGGGACGTGCTTTGAGTTGATTACCGGTAATAACTTCCAAGTTGCAGGCTGCGTGGGTGCGCGCCGCCGTTTCAATCCATATTTCTCGAAGATCATGAGGACATCACTAACTTGACTACCTCACATTCAGTTACTATTACTAATTAATTATATTTACTATAACGCCCCTATAATATAAAAAATGGGGTATGATTCTGAAATTGAATCCTGAATTCTCGCAAGCAAAATTGCGAATGGTTCGTCGCACTTTGAAGAGATTGAAAATCGAATATAAAATATTTTGTCGTACCTCTACCAGATCTATTGACCATAGAGTATTTCAATACATAAGTGGTATATTTCTAGAGAGAGGACGAGGAAATATGAGCAAATACGCCCAAGTAGTCCCTGGCTCAAGCAAACAATCTCTCCAACACATGATCTCAAAATCTCACTGGAGAGATGATCTCATTTTGAATCAAATCCAAAAAGACGTAACGAAGTTGATTGGCAACGAAATCAATGGTTCCATTCACATCGACGAATCCTGCTTCCCGAAGCAGGGCGAAAATTCAGTAGGTGTGACTCGCCAGTATTGCGGGAGATTGGGAAAAGTTGATAACTGTCAGGTCGGAGTTTTTCTAGGATATGTCAATGGAAGAAACCGAACTCTGATCGATGAGCGTCTGTACTTGCCGAAAAAATGGGCAGAAGATCTCTTTCGCCGAAGAGAAGCAGGAGTACCTGATGAAGTTACCTTTAAAAATAAGGCTCAGCTTGCCAAAGAGATGATTCTTCATGCCAGAGATAACGGAGTGCCGTTTGGCTGGGTTGGCATGGATTCAGCCTATGGTGATTTGCCTTGGCTTCGAAATGATCTGGATGCAGAAGGAATAATCTACATCGCAGATATTCATCGCGATACGTGGGTCTGGCTAAAACAGCCTAAAATCGGTATTCCGGAAAGAAAATCTCGCCATGGACGCTGTCCTACCAAGACCGTGGTATTGGATGGAGAACCTTCTGCAGTCCTTGTTGAGGATATCGCGACGCAGATTCCATCCTCACAATGGATTCGAATATTTGTTAGAGATACGGAAAGAGGTGAACTCTGGACACAAATTGCATCTCTTCCAGTGTATCCTCGGGAATATGATCTTCCAGGAAAACATTATCGTGAAAAAGAGCTAATTAAATTTATTAATGATAGATATATATCTAGGCATAGTGCCAAGATATCTCATTATAAATCGTAAGAGACTCTTTGGGACAGAAAATATTTATTCAAATATAGTTGTGCTCAGGCCTAATAATAATGATATTGGATAGAATATATGCTAACCAAATATGCCCTCAGATTAATATGTCCAAAATGCATAGTGTTTGGTTTTGAATTGAGCCAATTCTTAGCATCTGGAGTGCCAAAATCCCTGGAAGAAAAGTTAATATGAGTAAGTCAAGTTACCAGTACGCTCAGAAATACCTAGACGGATCTTGGAAGTATCTGGCGTCCAAGCTTTGTTTACACAAAGACGGAGATTACTTTTTCCATCTGGCCTGTGAGAAGGATATTCCAGACAAGAATATAGTTGATGCAACTACCTTCATGGGCGTTGATGTCGGTATTAATTGTCTAGCTGTTGCCTCGACGACTGACAAGGAATGTAAATTCTTTGCAGGCGGCGAGATTAAAAATCACCGAAACATTAGATCCAAGGAACGCCGGAGACTTCAGAAGGCGGGCGGTCGCTATTTGGGCACTCGATCTAGCATGAGACTTCTACAGAAGTTATCTGATCGAGAGACACGGTTTATGACTGCCATAAATCATAATGTATCTAAAAAACTCGTTCAGTTCGCAATGCAAAATGAAGTCTCGGTGATCGGTATGGAAGATTTGACAGGTATTAGGAAGAGAACGGAAAGCAAAGTATCAAAAGAGTTTAGGTAGGAGCATTCCAGTTGGGCATTTCGACAGCTACAAGGCTTTGTGGAATACAAAGCCAAAGAAGCCGGGATAGCTGTAATCTACGTGAATCCTGAATTTACTTCCCAAACCTGCCCAAGATGTAACCACATCAGCCGAAATAACCGGAAGGGCATATCCTTCCGATGCGAAAAATGCGGTTATGAGACCCATGCCGATAGAGTTGGTGCAATGAATATTGAGCACCGAACACGAGACTTGAGGTATATCCTTGAGTCTCAGGGCGGTTTAGTCAGCCCGCCAGACGCGACACGACTTTTTACGTAGTCGCAAGCCACGTCCTTCAGGGCGTGGTAGTTGACACGGGTCTTCAGGTCGTAAGAAGCCACAACATTCTGAATTTGGATCTCGGGCTCCATATTGATATTCTCGAAGCCGATGGACTTGAGCGTCTTGGCCAGGTTGGTGATAACCGTGCGAACATCCTCGACGTTCTTGGACCCGGTGCATACTACCTTGCCGTAAGTGAATATGAGAAAAGCAGCTTTAGGGGCTTTGACTCTGTGGACGAGACCGGGAAACTTCTTCTTGTTGTACTCTGCTTCCCTGTTTAGGCACAAAAAAAGAATTTACTAGATTATCTTGCGGGCCTAAGTAACGTCCTTGTTCTGCATTTCCCATTGAGCTTTTGCGTTGCCCGCTCCCTCTGCAAACGCCTTTGCCGCAGCTTGGAATGAGTCAAGAGCTTCGGGCATACCTTCCTCGGTATCGGTGCTTACGACCAACATCGCGCCGACGTCGTTCGACATCATACATGCTATTTGGTAACAACCAATGCCCTCTGCGATATTGTTCTTAATGGCGTTTAGAATGGCATCTAGTGCCTCCACGATCTTTTCTGGCTCTATCTGCATGGGGATGATTGCCTGCACGCCCGTTTCCAAATGGCACACACCCATACCAGGGCAAATGCTTGCTTTAACCGCTTCATCACTCATTTTATTCTCTCCTTTCAGCTTCTTCGATTCATTGCGCAAATCTGGCCAACGTCGCTTTCCTGCGCGTCCACTTCTGCGACTCACGCTACAGATCTTCTTGCTCTATAGCTTGCCGGCCTGCCCTGCCAACCAAGTTATCTCTGTCTTTCCTGGGACGCCCCCATACTCATCCCCGCCGAGATAAAATACATCCGAATAGTATACGCTAATTTGATTTTGTCTCGTTGTTCAGTTCCTCCAGCTGATTTACCCTGAGCTTCACTATGTCCATGGCGTCCTCGAAGAGCTTTCTGTTGATCTCCAATCCGAAGTATTTCTTGAGCTTCTCTGGCGGAGTCATAGTTGTGCCTGCAGATAGGTATGCGACATAGTTCTTATTGAACTCCTCCGGATTCTCCTTGTATATCTTGAAGAGTGACAGTGTTATAGCCTCCGAGAGAGCATAGTTGAATGTGTAATAATTATCGGTGAAGTAGATATGGCTAATATAAGGCCACTCAGGCTCAATCCTAGAGTAGTAGGCAACTTTATCGCTCTTATATTCATTTGCAATGCTGTCCCAAAGAGCATTCATATCTGAGCCACTGACGTTTCCCTTCTGACTGACAAGCTGATGGGCCTTATGTTCAAACTCAGTGATCATGGCTTGGCGAGGCATTGTTCTGGCATAATTGTAGATATGACTTGCCAAGACTGCAATGGCGGTATCTCTGTCGTAATTCTTGATTGCATAATCCATGAAGAGCTCCTCGTTGAATGTGGATGGTATCTCCATCTCATAAATGGTGCCACCGCAGTAGATGTAATCCAGCGACTGACCCATGATATAGAAGTCGATTGCATGGCCCATCTCATGAGCTATAGTGGATTTGTCATCTATCAGCCCTTTATAGTTCAGGAATACGAGCGCTGGGCGCTTCAGAGCACATAGATCCTGAGCATATTGTATGGACTGTTTTCCATGATCGGGATTCGGATAAACATCAATTGAATTGCTGGTGACTGTCTTTATAAACGCCTTATCGAATGCCGGGTCCATCAACGCAAGTGATGTGTATATCTCCTCAACGGCATCTGTATAGTTGGTTTTCTTGTCAGGATTCTTCATAAGCTGAAGGAAGAGGTCATAGGGTGCGAGCTCTCGGATACCCATCTTGGCCGTGCGGAACTCATAATATCTATCGAAATCCCCTCTTCGCTCCTTGAGTACCTGGTTCATCTCATCAATCTGTGATGCATTGAGATATGAGCCGAACATCATGGCATCATAAGCATCTGAGTAGTTCAACTCTCTCGCATACTTATCATCGAGCTTTGATTTGATGACATAGATCTCTCCCATTTCATTCGATTCATTGAAAAGATGGTAATAACGTTTATCGTAGCATTTCTTCCGATCATTCCTATCTATATTGGTCATGAGAAGATCATAGTAAGATGAGAAGTTAACGGCGTATTGCTCGCCGTTTTCGAGAGTTATGTTCCCTGCTTGGGTTACATTATTGGTGATCCGCTTCTCGGCGTTGGTATCAAGTTTCATGAGCTGATTTGAGAGGTCTGCTAGATATGCGGCATGTGTCTCATTCTTA
Source organism: Methanotrichaceae archaeon (assembly GCA_963748825.1). Classification (GTDB taxonomy): domain Archaea; phylum Halobacteriota; class Methanosarcinia; order Methanotrichales; family Methanotrichaceae; genus Methanothrix. The sequence goes on along the minus strand of CAVVKN010000005.1, from coordinate 48,655 downwards.
GGGCGATGATCCACAAATCGGATGTAGTTGGCCTCAAGATAGGAGCGGTATTTTTCCAATCGCGGCTCCTCAGCAAATAGCTTGTCCCACTTTGATCTTGGAAGCGATTTCAGCAATACATCGGCAAAGGAGTTGGCCTTTACATATTCTGTAGAGAGATTCTGGACGTCTGAGAGGAATTCCTGGAAGAATAAGTCATTAACATCCAGGCTGTTCTGCGCATTTGCATATGCATATAGAACATTGAATGATTTTGAGTAATTTTCATCGCTTTGGATATAATCAAGCAAGGTTGTTCCGGTGAGATTGCTGAACCTTGGCCGGAAGGTCTGGTTGATCTCATTTACTGTCATATTCAGCCGTTCATACTCTGCCTTGGCAGTGTACTTGTCCTTATAGAGAAATGATAGATTCCATGTTGTGGTGATCTTGCTCGGATCAAGGTTTAGGGATGTGTTATTTTCTGAGCCGTTCAAAGGCTGTGCAGCTTCTATGGGAGCAACCAGAACGGTTGCTGTGGCCACAGATATGACAACTGCTATGCCCATTAGAATCAAATGATTCGTCTTCTTACCCCCTTTAGGTACAAGATTTTGATTGCATTAGCCCACGGATGGACAAGCTGATTTTGTATGCGATTCTTCTTAAAACTTTTTGTTTATAGATCTCTCTGGCGATTGAAGAAAACCCCATCAGATTCAGAGGTCCTCCAGTGCTTGTCTATCGCTACCTCACGAGTACGCTCCAGCGTCCTCTGCTCTCCCGGCATCCTCGCCTCTAGCTTCGCCCGGCCTTTCAACGGCTCGCTGTAGATGCAGAACACCAGGGTTAGCCAGCTCGGTAATCTTCTGCAGGTGAGTGTCCAGCGCCGCGCATAGAGCTAGATGGCGGCCTCCCTGGAGGTCTGCTTCAGAGCCCGGGAGCTGGCCAGGGAGAGCAAGGCAGAGGGGCTTGGAGCCCCCGCCGCGTAGATGCATAATCCTCTGCCGCTTGAATAGTATTATTACAACTCAGAGGCGAATCTTCGTGGACCACCTTACAAAAGTACTAATCAGTGTTAAGTAAAATAGTTTCGATAGGATCAGTCCAGTATTATAGTCAGATCTATACGTAATCGTCTATATGATTCTTAAAGAGTGTACTATGATCTATGAGATGGGTTACGAAATATCTGCTCGCAATAATGGCCGCTTGCATCCTAATGGCCTTCATGAACATGGCCTCAGCCATGAATGAAGATATTTCGGATTTGAAGAAGCCTATCTCGGACGATTGAATTTTCGTGATTATAACTTGCAGGAGGGAAAGAACACGAGATCAAAAACAAAAGCCAACGATCTGGTTGCATCACGGATTCTTAAGACATGCGCAAACGGTGCGAGTAAGACGAGGATTATGCATCAATCCAGCCCGAATTCTATGAAAGTGATATCGTATTTGCTTCTAATCGATGAAGGGTTCATTGAAGTTGTTACTGAAGGATCTAAGATTGTTCATAGAGCGACTCCAAGAGGAATAGACCAGATAAAGAAGTTCGAGCGCTTGCTTGGTAATGCAGATAAACTGATTGTGAAACCTGAGATTTGCCTGCAAAGCTCATGTTGACTTAATATAGCATGCACCTGCCATATCTAAATCAATATAAAAACTGCCTACAAGTTCAGGCTATACCCAAACAAACAACAGGAAGTACAATTGGCCTTAACGCTGGAAACTTGCAGGCATCTTTGGAATAAAGCACTTGCTGATCGCAAAAATACCTGGGAACGCGAAGGCAGTGGGGAGGAAGTCATATAAACTGGTATCTTTCGCATATCCATCGCTGAAAGTGCCCGTTCCGAAGGTCGCCCTTCAAATACCAATAACCTCTACAGCTCCTTTTATTACATCGGGAGTGCAGAGGGTCACGAATACCCCAACCTTCAGGTTGGGGATGAAGTGAACCCTCGCCCGGTTTTCACATTCTCTTAGATTGATTAACAAGGACTCTCTGGGAACCGAAAACAGAGTTACGATAATTCAGATCAAGGGGATCTGGTCAACGAAAGCTCGATGATTTCTGATCTCCAGCTAACCGGGCGTGCGTGCGGCCCGAAGCATACCCCATCCCTTTAGGGTGGGGTGGCCGCACGCAGTTTGATTTTTAACAGGGATAAGGACTAAGATCATAGTCCTCGGCATTTGGATTTACCGTTTTGACCAATTTAGATTCGCTATCAAAATAGCTTTTTTTCTGATGTGTATCTCAGAATCAGAAGAGGAGCGCCCTGGCGTGGCAGACTTGCCAGGGACTTACAACAGGTTTTTTATCAAGGGTAAAGGAGGTCCTGCTGCAGCTCTCCATTCGACCAGTATGTATTACAAGGTAATAAAGTTTTCGTATTGAGTAGCAATAAGTCGAATCATTCTAGAAATAGCAAATGATGTGGCATGGGCGTTTTCTGGACATGATCCTCCTAATTTTTTCTCTATTAATGCTCTGTTCCCTTTATTGGATTAGGCCGAGATTTAATAATACTTAAAAAATATTGATAATTAATCCGTTGTTCATCGTGGAAATTGCGCCTTTGCTGGGACTTTTACGCAAGTGCAGTCGAAGATTTCCCTGGCGGATTTGAATGCCTTCGCATCTGCATAGTTCATTTAAAAATGAATACCCCGCAGCTTGCTGCGCGGGGCATGGAGGATCTCAGCAAATTTCTCCTGGGCTATCTGCGGCTTCGTCTGCAACTCTGTATTGTCCCGAGAAGTCCGGAAACGTTTATGTATCCTTTTTCCTTTCCTAGCTCTGATGAATCTTACAGTAATGGCAGGCATAACCGATCCGATTCTTCTGGCGAATTGGATTCAAAAGACTGTGGATTCAATGACAGGCAGACATGTTGACCTTGTTTTTATTCAGATTTTGGCAAATACCATCAGCAGCATAGATTTGGCTTCTATTTTTTTAAATGTATCTTTTATAGTATTGATTATGATTTTAACTTGTCACACCGCTCGCATCTTAGATCGCATGCTGGTGAATTATATTCCCACAGTGGCGAGCAAAGTTCAGATGAAGATGGACGAGACCATGCAGCTCATGATGCGCAGGCTGCTTTCGGCCACCATCTACGTAATCGGCCTGATGCTCATCATCTCTCAGATACCGCAGCTCCAAAGCCTGGTCACAGCCATTCTCGCTGGCGCAGGCATTGCCGGTCTTGTCATCGGCTATGCCGCCAAGGACTCTCTCTCTAATTTCACATCTAGCATCTTCATAGCAGTCTTCCAGCCAATTCGAGTGGGAGATTTGGTTGATTTCAGAGGAGAATACGGCCAGGTGGAGGACCTGACACTGAGGCATACGGTAATTAAAACCACAGATAATAAGAGAATCATTGTCCCCAATAGCATCATAAGCATGGAGCCGATTATCAACTGGTCCATCAGGGAGCCGGAGATAACTTGGGCGGTGGACTTCGACCTTGAAAAGGCTTCCGACATCGATCGGGCCAGGGAGATCATCCTCAAGAATGCCAGGAGCCACCCCCTGGTGTTCAAAGACAAGCCCATGAGCGTGCAGCTTGCAAATTCCAGATACTCGGAGCTGACTCTCCGGCTGGAGGTTACCATTCCCGGCAGAAATGTAGCTAAGAGTATCGCCTGCGATATAAGAGAGGCCGTTAAAAAGGAGTTCGAGGCAGAGGGCATACCGCCAGCCCACCCGTCCTAATTCATCCCAATTCTAAAAAACACACGAAGACATCAGCGATCTTTCCCATTCGTCTCGTTTTCCATCTCCATCCTGGCCGCCTTCAGTTTTCTTATGCTCGTGTAGTACTGAGCCAGCAGGACCAGGCCAGTCAGAGCCAGTATGGCAAGAATAATCATCAATGCCTGGGGAGCGCCTCTCCGGTAATAGTTGACCTCGATGTACGAGATTTGCGTAGTATTATTCCAGGTGAGAATGCTGCCAGAATCATCCTCCACGAATTCGTCCGGCGCCGGCCGGGCTACGCCCAAGCTGCGCTCTCCCGTCGTGAAGCCTGCCGGCAAAATTATGCGCAGCGGGCCGCCGTGATCTCTAATGGGAAGAATGAACTGCTGGCCCTGCAGACGCATGGTGTAAACCAGCCTTCCTGTGACGGGCCTCGCAAAGGTCAGGCTGTAGATATGGTCTCCCCGCCAGAATCGATAGCTGCTATTGAAGGTGACGTTCTTGCCTGATTCGTCAAAGAGCGTCATATTATCCGTCTTCTCGGAAAGTGTGATATTTAACTGGCCGGCATTTACGGGCACAGTGATCAGAGCCTCTCTTTCCCCTAGATGATAGGTAGTGCCGTTAAACTGTGCGCCGGAAGAGATCATGCAGATGGCCGTCAGGGCGAGCAGAGCCCATGTGCTCAATTTGAGGAGATAATCGTACATCGGTTGAGGCTTCTATGCACTACAGCTTTATCAAAGGCGCGCCCACTCTTGGACGACATTGGCACTGAATGTAATCTTCGCAAAATATATCTTGGAATAGCTCGGAGGTGAGGTCGTGTCTTCAAACCAACCGAAAATTCCAAACGTTGTCCGGGCATTTCTCGTCGATCTGGATGGCGTTCTTTACATGGGCAAGAATCCTATTCCGGGAGTCAGGGAATGCCTGCAGCGCGTGTCGGAGCTGGGATATGGTTACCGCTTCGTCTCCAACTCCACACGCCGCTGTCGCAGCTCCGTTTCAGAGCGTCTCAAGGGCCTGGGATACAGTGTTCCCGCCAAGCACATCTACACCCCACCCCTGGCCGCCATCGAGAAAATGAAGAGATCAGGAAAAGAGAGATGCTTCCTTCTCACCACCGGAGACGTGCACAGGGATTTTGAGGATGCTGATATCAGCATCTGTGAAGACGACGTGGATTATGTAGTAATTGGAGACGCCGGAAACAGCTTTACCTTCGACCGCCTTAACCAGGCCCTGCGCCTGATTTTAGATGGAGCGGAGATCCTGGCACTGGAGAAGGATAGATACTGGATGGAGCCGCAAGGCCTGGTCCTATCAACGGGTCCTTTTGTTGCAGCTCTTGAATATGCCACAGGAAAGAAGGCGGAGCTGATGGGAAAGCCTTCGCGACAATTCTTCCAACTGGCTTTGAGCGACCTGGGAATAAGGCCAGAAGATGCAGCCATGATAGGAGATGACATTTTGACCGATGTACTTGGAGCCCAGGAGATGGGCATGCAGGGGATACTGGTCAAAACGGGAAAGTATCAAGAAGAGATTGCGAAAAGCACCGGCGTGAAGCCCGATATGGTGCTGGAGTCGCTGGCCGATCTTGCAGAGCACCTTTGAAAATCATGGCACAAAAGTTAATTAATTACCCATCAATAGCATATTCTAAAGCAGGGTATTTCCCCTGGGAATATCCATGACTAAGGAGTGAGGTGGTTTAATTTGAAGAGATTTGATGCCATACTGGAAAAGGACATATCCGGTTATGAGGGCGAATTTTCCCAGCTAATTGCGCAGGCTCCGGCCCTCTACAGAATGATGACCAAACTCCTGGATGACAGCGCTCTTCCCAGGTCGATGTCGCCGCTGGTAATTGCCGCCATTGCATATTTTATCCTTCCAGAGGACATCATCTCCGAGGAGAAGTACGGTCCGGCCGGCTATGTAGATGATATCTATCTTTGCGCGTTTATTGCCAATGAGGTGGTGAAGGAATCAAGCTCGTCTGACATCTTGGCCAGAAATTGGGATGGAAATGTGCCAATCAATGCCCTGGTGAGAGAGATACTCGATCGCGAGAAAGAACTGATCGGAGACAAAAAGGATCGCATAATGCAGTACATAGGCTACGATCAACTGGGGATGTCTCCATCAGATAGTATCGATTAGATTTGCTCAATCATTAAGGCGTCCAGTTAGAATAGTTGCATCGACTTTTTCCTGGACCGCCAAGACCAACCCTCTTAGTTCTGGCCTCTTGTCCTTTTCGGGCGGATCCTTTCCGGCTAGTTCTTTTTGGACCCGTAAGGTCGCCTCATCTGCTCGCCGCATAACAGGCAGGTGGTGGTCAGGATGCCTTCGCGAAGCCTCACCCTCGTCCCTGCCGGTGAGAGAAAGCTGCCGCAGTGCCGGCAAAAGAGCCTTTTCAGCGGGTGGGGCATTCTGACTCTGGTACGGGTGCAAATCTTCCTGGCGATCTGCACGTATCTGTCGCTCCTCTCCGGATGGGCCGCGTGCGCTGCGCCTGCCAGCGCAAAGAGCCTCTCCATGCGCTGCAGGGCCAGGTCTCTGGCTTTATGGCTGTCCTTTCTCCGTCTCACGGCTTTTCCTGTGGGGAGTCGGGATATAAAACCTATTTCTATATCCTGGAGCCATTTGCTCAGATCAATGCCGGAAAAACCGTTTCCCTTCAAGATCACTCCGGAGATGGAGGAGTACATTCGCGCCCGCTCTACTGACCTACGCGTGGCTACCACATGTGAAGGCCCCCTGATGTTCTCCATCAGGATCAGCCCGCCCAAGGCGACCGATCACGTAATCGTAGTAGGCGAGCGCAAGGTCTATGTTTCTGCAGTCCAGGCGCCCCACATCAAAGCCATCGATGCCAGGCTGCTGCCGCGCTGTGCCCTGGAGAAAAAGCGGCAGTGAATCTGCCCGCCTTTCCCACCAGGCAAAGACACGGTTTTCCTTCGCACCTATCAAAAAAAAAAAGAATAAAATATTGAAATAATTATTTAAGCTAAATGAAAATACGGCATTCAGTTCGCCTCAAGCAACCAAACCCTTTGCATCGCATCCCAGCAGAGGTCCCGTTTCCATCCTGATAAATGCCGATATGACGCCATCGGCGAAAAAGGGTTTAGTGGCTGTCCAGCCATTTTTTTAGAGCCCTCATCGAACCGGCGCGATGGGAGATTTGGTTCTTATTCACCAGATCCATCTCCGCTAAACTCACGTCGCCCACATAGAAGATGGGATCATAGCCAAAGCCCTTCTTGCCCCGCGGCTCAAAGCCGATCTGCCCGTGCACCTCTCCTGAGAACATTACGGTTTCCATGCCCGGCTCGGCATAGGCGACCACTGATTTGAAGAAAGCTTTTCGTGTCTCCTGGCCCTCCATGAGCCGCAGTATCCCGGCGTTGCCTATGGTCTTTTGCACATACGCGGAGTAAACGCCCGGAAAACCTTTTAGAGCTTCTACGAAAAGGCCGGCATCTTCGAGCATCACCGGCCCCTGCAACCTGGCTGCGACCTCTTTCATGCCATAGAGAGCCACCTCTTCCAGCGTGTCTGCCTGTATCTCAGCATAGCCGATGTCCCTTTGCACGAGGTCCTCGAAGATGGCCCGGGCTTCCGCAAACTTTCCATTATTGCTGGTAACAAAATTGATCATTTCTTCTCCTGCAAACCGTTCTTCGTGTTCTTTTCGGCTTCCACTTCCAGTCTTACCATTCCGACATGGACATTTCCCTCGTCATCGAGAGGGTGTATCCGGATATACCGATCAACTACTTCGCAAATGAAATCCATTCGCAAATCCTCAGGTACTTTTTCGATATACGGCAGCCATGTAGTCTTGAACCAGGAGATCAAACCCTCTCGTCCCTTCTGGACCATATCCTTTGCTACCAGTTCCACCCTCAAGGCTCTCAGGCCTGCGCATTCAAGCCAGGTCCGATACTCGTCAGGGCCGAAAAAGCCATAAGGAAACCTGAAACCTTCGAAGTATCCGGACCATTTCTTCTCGGAAATTAGCCCATCTACAACCACCAGAATCGCGGCAGCATTGCCCCGGCCTCCAAACTGCATCAAAACCTTGCCGCCGTTCTTGAGGCTGCGTTTGATCCCTTCCAGAACCGGTCCATGATCCTGCACCCAATGCAGGCATGCAAAGGAGAGAACAAGATCGAACTCATCTTCGTACTTTAATTCCGAAGCATCTCCATATTGAAAGGCAAGGTTAGGCCAGCTCAAAGGCAGAAACCGGGACCTGGCGAAGCTCAACATCTCCCCGGAATTATCGAGGCCATTGACAGATCCCCTGGGGACGAGGAGTGCAATCTCCGCGGTGATTTTGCCGTCTCCACATCCGATATCGAGTATCCGTTCGTCCCCTCGGATTGAGATCTTGGATAGAAGTTCCTGCGCCCACCTCTGCTGAGCCGACGAACTCTTTTCATACACATTGGGGTCCCATCTGTGCATCACTAACATCCTCTGCAGTTTAGCTTCCTCTTGAGATAAAAGCCTTTTTTGATCAGTATTTATCTAACTCAAGGGCAACGTTTTTAGATGCCTAGCATAAAGTAGCAGGGGTTAATGTGGATCTGGTGAGACAAAAATGGAACTTGGAGACAGAATCTCCGTAGAGAGGGACGGCACATCCTTTGAGGGCGTGCTCATGCCTTCCCGGCGCGAAGGATACATGGTCATAAAGCTGGACAACGGCTACAATATCGGCCTATGTGCCGCTAAGTGTGAGCTAACGCTCCTGCAAAAACGCCCGGAAAGCTTGCCACTGCACAAAGACAGGCCTTTGCAAGTAAGAGAAGGCCTCCCCCAGGTTTCCATTCTATCCACAGGAGGAACCATTGCCAGCAAGGTCGATTACCGCACGGGAGCCGTCACCAGTCAGTTCTCCGCAGGCGAGATAATATCCGCCATCCCGGAGCTGGAGGAGATCGCCAACTACCGTGCCCGCGTCATCTATCAGATCTTGAGCGAGAACATGCGCGCCGAATACTGGATAAAGCTCGCGCAATCAGTGGCGGAGGAGATCTGTGCAGGCGCAGAGGGCGTGATCATAACCCACGGCACAGATACCATGATGTATACCGCGGCAGCGCTCTCCTTTATGTTGAAGACGCCGGTGCCGGTAGTCCTCGTGGGCTCGCAGAGGAGCTCCGACCGACCCAGCAGCGATGCCTCCATGAATGCCGTCTGTGCGGCAAGCGTTGCCATCAGCGACATTGCCGAGGTCTGTGTGGTGATGCACGGCACAACCAGCGATGACTACTGCTCCATTCACCGAGGCACGCGTGTCCGAAAGATGCATACTTCCCGCCGGGACGCCTTCCAGAGCATAAACCAGGCGCCGCTTGGGAAGGTGGACTACCTCACCAGAAAGATTCAGACCTTCCAGCCTTACCGACGGCGTGGCGAGGTAGAACTGGAGGTTATGGACAGGCTTGAGCCTAAATGCGCCCTGGTGAAGTACACGCCCGGATCTTCGCCGGAGATCTTGAACTACTACATCGATAAAGGCTATCGCGGCATTGTGATAGAGGGAACAGGCCTGGGCCACGTGGCATCCGACTGGATAGACGGCATTAAGAGGGCCACAGAGGAGAATATCCCTGTAGTGATAACCTCCCAATGCCTGCGGGGCAGAATATGTGACCGGGTATACGATACCGGACGCTATATGCTGGACGGCGGAGCAATTGAGGGCGAGGATATGCTGCCCGAGGTAGCCCTGGTCAAGCTCATGTGGACGGTCGCAAATGCAAAAAGTCCGGAAGATATCCGCACGCTCATGAAGAGGCCTCTGGCTAAAGAGATGTCTTTCTCTACGCCCATCACGGTGTAAGCCGGCAATTAAGGCCAAACCTTATAAGTAGGGTGCATAGTAGCACCAATCTCAGGATTATCGGAGGAATTTCGTTTTGACACGCAAGCCAGCAAGCATGTATAGAAGGAGGGAACGGCCCTACACGCGCAGAAAATACATGGGCGGCGTTCCTGGAAGCAAAGTAGTACACTATGACATGGGAAATTTGACTGAAGATTTTCCCATCCAGATCACATTGGTGGTCAAGGAACCTTGCCAAATCAGGCATACCGCACTTGAAGCAGCCAGAGTTGCAGCCAACCGTTTCCTTATGAAAATGGCAGGCAGAACCAACTTCCACCTCAAGCTTCGGACTTATCCGCACCATGTAATCCGGGAAAATAAGCAGGCTACGGGTGCAGGCGCCGACCGTGTCTCAAGCGGCATGAGGATGGCTTTCGGCAAGGCTGTGGGAACTGCGGCCAGGGTCGAGGCAGGCCAGAAGCTCTTTACCGTGGGAATACCCCTTGCATACCTTAACGACGCCAAGGTGGCATTGACAAGGGCCGGGCATAAATTGCCGACACCGATTCAGATAATAGTAGAGTCGGGTCAAGAGCTGATAAAATAATTAAGGTATCTGGATGGATGACTATTTAGCGGGCCTGGATCGGGCCATGAAGAAGATGCCGGCCACTCGGGAGTCCAAGGAGCGGTTCGTCATACCTTCCGTCAAGGTCTTTTACGAGGGCAAGACCACCGTACTGGAGAACTTCGGAGCCATCGCGGACACACTAAATCGCGAACCGGAGCACCTCATGAAATATCTGCTCCAGGAGATGGGCACAGCGGGCAAGATCGAGGGGCAGCGCGGCGTCTTTCAGGGAAAGTTCGGCGAGACTGCCATCGCCCGCCAGATAGAGTCCTACTTCGAGGAGTATGTGGTCTGCACAGAGTGCAGGCTGCCAGATACTCACCTCCTCAAGAGCGATCGCGTTCTGACGCTCAAGTGCGATGCCTGCGGCGCTCACCGACCGGTGAGAAAGAGAAAGGCTGCCACGATCGTGCAGAAGGATGTCATCGAAGAGGGTGAGACTTATGAGCTACGCATTGAGTCCGTGGGCAACAAGGGCGACGGCATAGCCAAGGTGGATAAATATCTCATCTTCGTGCCCAGCGCCGTCAAGGGCGAGATCGTCAAGGCCAAGATCAAGAAGATCAGCGGAACTTTGGCCTTCGCCGAGGTTGTGGAGCGAACGGGCAAGGTGCCTTAGATGGAAGAGAAGATCACCCTCACTTTTACCGAGGAGAACAAGTATCTGCTTGAGTTCTCTCCGCCAGCCTTCTGGATGGAATATGCCGAAGGCTATGGTGGTCTTCCCTGGACAGAGATCAGCGAGGAGAGGGCGGCGATCGTCGCCGAGAACTACTCCTATCTGCTTGATCTCCTGGTTCAGGCCAGGCTTTATCGCCTCAGCAAGATGCCTTTTGATGCGCGATTTCAATAGAATGCCATCAATGCAAGGCTATGTCATTCGCGGCCTGCCCATCATCAAGGAAGGCGACGATATCGCCTCACTTGTCAAATCTCTTTTTAATTTTCAATACGGAGATGTACTCTGTCTTGCCAGCACCATCGTGGCCAAGTCGGAGGGCCGTTTCCGGGAGCTGGAAAGCTATCATCCCACCGACAGAGCCATTGAGATCGCCCAGAATGTCGGCAAGGACCCAAGATTTGTGCAGGCGGTCCTGGACGAATCCGTGGAGGTTCTGCTGGAGAGGCCCTTTCTGCTGACAGTGACACGTTTTGGTCATGTGGGCGTTAATGCCGGCATCGATCAGTCCAATGTGGGAGACGCCCGGATACTGTTGCTGCCGGAAGACCCCTGCACCAGCGCCAAGCGGCTTCGCGCTGAGCTAGGAAAGGACTGCGCCGTAATCATCACCGATACCTGCGGCCGGCCCTTTCGCTCTGGTGTGGCGGGCGTGGCGATCGGCTGGGCGGGCATTGCCGCTCTGCGAGACTGGCGCGGGGAGCAAGACCTGCACGGCAAGGCCCTGGAGATCACCTTAGAGGCCATAGTGGACGAGATCGCGGCAATGGCCAATCTGCTCATGGGCGAGGCGGGAGACGGGACTCCTGCTGTTGTTTTTCGCGGCCTGAAGTATCCTCGCTCTGGCGGCGACTCGGTATTTATGGCTGAGGACAAAGACGTGATCCGGCCTCACCTAAGGAGATAGGATTTTATCGATTGCCGCAGATAGCCGGGGGCGTGCATAGACCGGTTCAGATCGTGGTGCCTTTTAAGCGGAGCGATGCCAAAAGCAGGCTGGCCCCGGCGCTGGAGCCTGCAGAGCGAAGGCTGTTGGCCTTTGCCATGCTCAGGGATGTTCTTGGAACCGTTTCTGGTTTTGGCAAAGTGACGATTCTCTCCCGACCGGGACTGGATATCATGGACGTCGGCTACGATGTCGAGATCCAGGAGTCGGAGCTGGATCTGAACGATGCCTTAAACGCATTGATCACAGACGAAGCTCGGCAAGGATGGCCACGTGATATTCTAATCGTCATGGCCGATCTGGCTCTATTGGCGCCAAATGATGTGGCAGGTATTCTGAGCTGCCAGAGCGATGTGGTACTCTGTCCGGGGCGGGGAGGCGGCACCAACATGATCCTCATCAGGGCCCCCGAGTTTCGCACCTGCTACCAGGGGCTGAGCTTTCCCAAGCATCTGGAATTTGCCAGGCAGGCGGGGCTGGAGGTCTCAGTCTTCGAGTCTTTCCGGGCGGGATGCGACATCGATTGCCCGGAGGATCTGGCCGAGGTGCTGCTACATGGGCGGGGAGAGGCGAGAGTGCTTCTGGAGGAGATGGGGTTTTCCGTTTCCAACAAAGGAAGAGGCGGAGGCATTGGAAAGATCGATTCGTCTGCATTCGATCTTCATGAATAACCAATCAAATTTTCGATTGTAATTTATTCAGCGCGATGCTCCATGAGATAGCCAAACCCGGACGTAATTGTGGGGATCATGAGATAAGTCACCGCAATGTCTGCTACATAGTCCCAAAGAGGCATTTTTATCGGTCCTTCAATAAATATCATTAGATCCAACACTATGCTGATCAAGAGCCAGGCAATGCCAATAAAGATGCCTTCCTTGAGAAGATCGCTCTTTTTCCCGGATAGATAGAGAATGGAGAAGAACACAGTCCAGATAGCGATTACTACGGGCATGATCGACTCAAAGAGCGGCCGCTGAGACGTACGCAGCGGGAAGATCAAAACCGATACTGCAAATGGTATCAGCCAAAGCAGAAAACCGAAGAGCCAAATCTTTAGATATCTATTCATCCAATCACATGCCTATTCGCAAATTCCTCAGAAGTAGAATCCCTCATAGCATCTAATAAATTCTTCGTGGACTCTTCCCGCGTCTCCTGATCTGCCCCCCTCAACTCCAAGGCACAAACACAAGAAGCCCATATCATCCTCATTGACGCCGACCGCTCTTTACTTATTCCTAACCAACGCAAGTACTAGCAAGATTCAAAACCAGGTGACTATTATGGAAGAGGATTTTAAAGAAGCGGCAAAGTTTCACGGCCACGTCTGCCCGGGCCTTGCCATGGGCTATCGAGTAGCAAAGTATGCAAAAGAGCACTATCCCCGCTCCAAGGATGAGGAGCTGGTCTGCATTGCCGAGAACACATCATGCAGCGTGGATGCGGTGCAGTCGCTCCTGGGCTGCACAGCCGGCAAGGGCAATCTGCTATTCGTGGATAATGGGAAGCAGGTCTTCACCTTCTACTCCCGCGATCAGAACCGGGCGATGCGTATCTACTTCAAGGGCGATGTCTTCCGGGGGATGGACGCAATGCGGCAGAAGGCGGTGGCTGGAAAGCTTTCTTCGGAGGAGAAGAAGGAGTTTGAGGGGCTGAGGTCCCAGGTCATCGAGAATATCTTGAGCGGCAAAGACGAGGATCTTCTCGCGGTGAAAGAGGTTGATATTCCCGCACCGGAGAAGGCGAAGATTTATCCCTCCCTCAAGTGCCAGGAGTGCGGGGAAGGCTTCATGGAGATTCTGGGAAGGACGGCCGGCGGAAAGGTGCTCTGCAAGGAGTGCTTCGAGAGAATGGTGTGCTGAAAGCAAGAAACCGCATCAGAATCGTAGATTAAGAGTGGAGTGGATCGCTATGAAGATCAAATCTTTTTTGATAATCTTCTTGTGGATGGCGGCAATTATCTCACCGGCTCTGGCCCAGGTCACTGAGGATCTGAATGTCTGGAATGTCTATTGCAGTGGAGACGGCTCACGCTGCACAGTGGCCAAAGAGCCCAGCGGAGATTTGATGTTTAATGTCTTTCCCGGCAAAGTAGAATGGAGCACGATCCAGACCTGGATGCAAACCAACGGCTATCCTGCTCAGCCTGCCGTCTGGAATGTCTACTGCAATGGGGACAGCTCGCAGTGCGCAGTCTCCAAGGAGCCCACGGGCATGCTCATGTTCCCCAGTTTCCGGGCAAGGTGACGTGGGATACCGCAACCAACTGGCTGGCATCCTGGCGAGACAATAACAAGCCCAAAGTTTGGAATGTCTACTGCAATGGGGATAGCTCGCAATGTGCTATATCCAAGGAGACCTCCGGGTTTCTGATGTTCACTCAGTTTCCGGGAAAAGTGGACTGGGACACAGCCCAGGAATGGATGGCATCCTGGAGGGGCAAAGGTACCTCCTCAGGCCAGTCGACGGCCATTGGGAACGGAACCGCTCATACTTACAACGGAATTGAATTTCAGGTGGAAGGAGTGGCACTGAAAGCCAATGCAGAGCAGACCACTGCCTCCATCGACCTGGAAGGCCAGAAAGCCGATGCAGTGCATGTTCTGGAGTTTGCCGGATGGAGCATCGGAGTGCCGGATAACGTTAAGGTGGGCCACATTAATGTCTGGTACGAGGACGGAAGCTACGAGACAACGGATCTGACTATGGGAGTGAACATTGCCGAATGGGCTTATGACAGAGCAGAGATCCAGTCGGAGCTGAAGCACAGCAAGGTTGCAGCGGCCTATTCCTGGCCAAGCACAGCCAGCTCCGCCTACGAGTATCAGGGACATTACTTCTATGCCAAGGTGGACACAGACCCAAGCAAGCCGCTGGACCGGCTGGAGCTGGTGCTGGACCCGAATGAGCAGAAGATCCAGATCGAGATCCGGGCGATAACGCTGGAGGCTTGAGGGGCGAAAAATGGATGATGGCATCAAAATGGTTATCATAGTAGAGAGCTATTCAGAGTGCTGGTTGATGTCATGCCCAGGGCAAAGAATTTGAAAGAGGCTTACAACAATTTTTATGTCGAGCCGCTAAAAGAGGATCAAGAGTTCGAGGATTTCTACGTCGAGCGTCCAGGCTTTATATCTCCCATGGCGGATTTAAAAGATCGAATTGAGCTTGCCAGCAGGAAAGAGAAGTATCTGTTCCTGGGCTTCAGAGGCTCTGGAAAAAGCACTGAGCTGCACCGCCTGGAGGCGGCGCTGGATAAGAGTCGCTTTCTGGTGGTGAATTACTCTATCCGGGATGATCTGAATTTAAGCGACTTCGATTTTCGCGACTTCTTTGTTTCCATGGCGCTCAAAGTCTACGATATCGCCAGGGTGGAAGGAATTGCTCTTCATCCCGACATCGAGAAGGATTTCCAGGATTTCACCAAGCGAATAACGAACATAACCGAGGAGGAGGTAACCAGCCAGAGCTCAGCCGGGCTCTCCTTGAGCCAGATCGTCATCCTCAAGCTCAGCCGGGAGGCCAAGACCAGGCAGTGCCTCAGGACGGAACTGGATCAGAAGATCAGCGATCTCATTCAGAAGCTAAACTGGCTGATAGTAGACATCGAGGAAAAATCTGGAAAAGAATTGGTAATAATAGTAGATGATCTGGATAAATTGGCCAGAGGCCAGCAATCTGAGGACTTTTTCTACAAAAACTATCAGCTCCTTATCGAGCCGAGCTGCTTTGTGGTTTATACATTTCCCATACCATTGGCCTTTCATCCCCAGTACGAGAACGTCAGGCATGCATTTAACGGCGATGTGATCCTTCTGCAAATGCCGGTGTTTAAGAGAAATGGAGAGCAGCACCAAGAAGGCCGGAAGTTCTACTCAGATGTAATTTCCCGCAGGATAGAGCCGGATCTTCTGCAGAAGGAGGTTCTGGAATATGCCATCGAGTCTACCGGCAAGCTTTCCGAGCTGGTGGAGGTCATGAAAGAGGCATCGCTTAACGCCTTTCGCAAAGGGCAGAAGCGCATATCCAAAAATGACGTCGCTTCCGCTCTTGAGAAGCTGAGGATGACATTTGATCGAACCCTCACCGAGGCCCACAAAAAGAAGCTGCTGGAGATCAACAAATGCAAGGAGGCCAGGGAAGAGGGGCCTGATTCGGTTCTGACTCGCGAGCTTCTCTTCAGCATGACTGCGGTCGAGTATGAGGATGAGATTGGAAGATGGTGCGAGGTAAACGCCATGCTGCTTCCACTGGTGGAGAAATGGAGCCTATCTCCCTAGAGGATCTGGATGAGATCGATCTTTTGCTCACGGAGCTGGAGATCTCTCAGGGAAAAAGAAACCTTATTCTCTGCACTGTCGCCTCTCCAGCTTATCGAGAGAAGGTAATAGATGTTATAAAGGCACGATTTCCCGCCAGAATCCTGCCGGTGGAGAAAGGAGACAGCCTCATCTCCGACCTTCGGAGCATTAAGCCGAAGGAAAAAGAGATCCTAATTTGGATTCTTCCCGAAACGCTTGCCCAAGATGTTCTAGATGCTCTTAACAACTTTCGCGAGCTTTTTTACGATGCCGGGGTCCCGAGCCTGATCTTTATGACTCCAGCAGCTCTGGATGATGTGATCTGGCAAGCACCCGACTTTTGGAGGTATAGAGGAGGATATCACATACTAAAAGGTGAGGATCAGGGGGCAGCCTTTCAAGCTGTGGAGGCGCTGTCCGAACCATTAAGCCTCAGCTATCAGAACAAGGAGGAATTGCTGAGGCGCCAGAGGATTAATGAGTATTTGCTAGAGAAGATCCGTGATCAGAAAGAGCGAGCAAATATATTGATCGAGCTTGGCGTAATTCATTTCCTGCTAAGCGAGCCCCGCAAATCCATCGAGTTCCACGAGCAGGCTCTGAAGATCTTCCGTGAGATCGGCGACCGGCGAGGCGAAGGGATCGCTCTGGGCAACCTGGGCGGTGCCTACTCTCATCAGGGCGAGCCTCGCAAGGCAATCGAGTACCATGAGCAAGCTCTGAAGATCTCCCGCGAGATCGGAGATAGGCGGAGTGAAGGAAGCCGCCTGGGTAATCTGGGCAATGCCTATTATTATATGGGAGAGCGACGCGAGGCCATCGAATATTATGAGCGGGCTCTGGCCATCGCCCGTGAGATAGGGGACAGAAGGAATGAAGGAGTACATCTGGGCAACCTGGGCCTTGTATGCTCTAACCTAAGGGAAACCCGCAAGGCAATCGAGTACTATCAGCAGGCTCTGGCCATCGCCCGTGAGATAGGGGACAGAAGAAATGAAGGTGTACATCTGGGCAACCTGGGCCTTGCATACTCTGACCTAGGGGAGCCCCGCAAGGCAATCGAGTACTATCAGCAGGCTCTGGCCATCGCCCATGAGATAGGGGACAGAAGGAATGAAGGTGTACATCTGGGCTGCCTGGGCCTTGCATACTCTGACCTAGGGGAGCCCCGCAAGGCAATCGAGTACTATCAGCAGGCTCTGGCCATCGCCCGTGAGATAGGGGACAGAAGGAATGAAGGAACCTGGCTGGGCAATTTAGGAGAGATATTTGATGATCAAGACCAGCGGGAGAAAGCCATGGAATTCACAAAGGCTGCCTATGAAATCTTCAAGCAGATCGAAAGCCCCTACGCCGACCAGGCCAGGAAAAAGCTCGCCCAATGGCAAGGAGATGACCCACACAAATGAAACCCGAAAACAAAGACCTCATCAAAGCCCTCCTGGAGCAAAGCACCTCCCTGCAGGAGGACATCCTCGACGACACCGAAAAGATGCTGGGCATCGTGCCCTTTATCCTGCAGGTCATGGCCCGCCGACCAGAGTTCATGATCTTCTCCGCCCTCAAGGACTTCTATGCCCTGCGGCCCCAAAGCCTGGAGCCCAAGGTCGCGGAGCTCCTGGCCGTGGCCGCAGCGGCCAGCTGTGGCGCAGACAAGTGCCTAAAGGTGCACATGAGCGCAGCAGCGCGCGCGGGGGCGAGCGAGGACGAGATCCTGGATGCGTTATTCATTGCTGCTAACATCGGCCAGACAAAAATACTGGCCTCGGCGCTGCGCACGTTCCAGGAGTTTGAGAGCGGATCGAAAGAAAAGTAATCTCCGTTCGTTCGTCCTCCGTGCGCTCTGTGACTCTGTGGTTTTATTCCGTAAACCCAGAGCTTGTCCGCTCCGAATACTAACCGCAGAGACGCAGAGTCGCAGAGACGTGAAATCTACCTTATTATCAGCAGTAATAGCGTCTCCGTTCGTTCGTCCTCTGTGCCTCTGTGGTTTTATTCCGTAGACCCAGTTAAATCGTCAGCTACGAATACTAACCGCAGACGGCAGAGAGATGCGCAATTATACCTCAATTACCCGAAAGCTTCATGTCTCTTGCAGCCCCTTATGAGAACTTGAATGGTAGTTGTACTATGCAATGATGCTGAGATCGAGGTGCCGGATGGCGAGACATGCCAGATCTGCGGCCAGGAACTGGAAGAGTTTGACGAGGTCACGGGCACGGGCATTCACGGGTACTACCACTGGGTCTGCGTAAATCACGTGGATGCGTGAACGACTCGCTGGCTAGGGCTTCGGGCGGACGGAGGCCCGTGGGCGCAGGGCGCTGCGGATGGCAAGATTCATAAACCCGGAGGTGCTTGCATTATCCTCGATCTGCTCCAAGGCAGGTCGAATGCGGGGATAACCAAGCCAGGCCAACGGTGATAGACTCAAGATCTATTCTCGCAGGAGTTCAAGGGTTCGAATCCCTTTCCCCGCATAAATTTATTTTTGCTGATAACGATTTTGAGCTATTGCCATGTTCGCCGTTACAAAATTGATATGGCTCTTCGCTGTTTCAGGTGGCTAACCTCAAGTTACTATTAAATGAAATCCGAGGACAGGAATCAAGAAATCAGCAAGCAGGATGGCATCCAGCCCGGATAGGCTGGTTTGGCATCCGGGAGGATTTTTACTTCCTGGGGTAAGGTTTAATAATGTCATTTCTTGAATTATTATCCGTGACTCTCTCGCAGGAAGACCTATTCAAACGACCATGCGCCCCAGGCAGAGGCTCACACGTGACGGATGGAAAACCACATATTGTTATCCGTTCACGTTAAGCCGGATATGGGCAGTGAAGGCCGGCAAGTTTATGGGACGCTTGATCCCGTGATTGAAACAGGCCAAGATCCCCCCGAATACGGGACTGCGTCTTAGAACGCGCATGGGAAATTATCCCACATCAGGGAAAGATCATCTGCCCATACCAGGCAGAAACGCATATGAAAAGACGAAGAGATAGAGTTTGCGGAGCAGATGTCCATAAAGATTTGATCGTTGCCACAGTAACTGGCGATGATGTGCTGCCAATTCGAGAGAATTTTGGTACAACAAAAGCCGAGCTTAAGAGATTCCGAAACTGGCTGGTTGCCAACAAATGCGAACAAGTGGCATTTGAAGCTACTGGCGTCTATTGGATGCCGATTTATGATGCCCTGAGCAAAACCATAGATACAATTGTAGCCAATCCGTTGCAGATAAAAACCATTCCAAATGACAAATCCGACTCTAAAGACTCAAACCGAATCGCAACCCTTTGCTTGAACGGTCAAATCAAAAGGTATCGCGTATTTACCGATGATGACCGAGACCTTAGGATGATGACGCGAGCCAGGTCCGGATATGTCAAGACACGAACTCAGTTCCGGAATCGGATTCATAAATATCTATCATCAAGTGGCGTTAAGCTCAGTTCTACCATGGACGATATTTTCTGCAAGTCCGGCAGATACATCCTGGACTGTCTGGCTGAAGAGAAGCCCATCGAAGAGATCTTGAAAGGCATACCCTCCGGAAAGATAAGGAAGAAGCAAGACCTGATTAGATCAGCACTCGAAAATGGTCTGAATGATACAAACAGAATGCTCTTAAAAGATGCTCTGGAAATCCTTGACAATCTCGAATCCAAAATGGAGAAGCTAAGCCTTGAGGTCCTGAAAAAGGTTCAGCAAAAGAGCAAAGATCTGGCCATAGTCATGTCGATCCCAGGAATTGGATTCACATCTGCATCGGTCATACTGTCGGAGATTGGAAACTACCGAGATTTTAAGACTCCGAACCAGATCGCAAAATGGTGTGGCCTCAATCCTGGAGAAAACGAATCTGCAGGCAAGAAGAAAAAATGTGGAATTACAAAGAAGGGTTCCAAGCATATCAGAGTTATACTTGTCCAAGCAGCCCAGACCATATCAAATATGAATAAGACGGCGCTGTCCAGATTCTTCAAGAGATTGATTAAAAAGAAGGAGCGTAACGTAGCGATCATCGCCGTTGCTAGGAAACTCATCTGTCTCATTTATCATCTTCTTATAAACCAGGAGTTGTATCAAGAAGATGAATGCAGGAAGAGTAGATCGAGCCAGGATAAGTCCTGCCAGGCACCTTCATTTAAGGAAGAGCATTTAACGGATAGGGTCGCTGCAATTGTGGATGCCTTTTATCATCTGAAGGAGGGCAGTAGGAAGAATGCACTTATGCGTGAGCTTGGAGCCATTTCTATGGCAAAAGCCGGCAATAATAGGCCATCCGGGGGTGGTGAATAGATCGCCTCCTGTTTTTGATTTATGTGGTTTTCCATGGGAAACTTGCATTGAATCTTCAAGATCCTTGGTATATCAAGTCGATAGAATTCAGCAGTGCTAAAAAGCAACTGGATATTCATATCGATTTTATCCCAGGAAGTAGATTTGAATGTTTAAATTGCAAAAATCCAAACAACTGCATTCATGATACAAAGGAAAAAGTATGGCGGCACCTTAATTTTTTCCAATTTAAGGCATATATTCATGCCAGAGTGCCACGCACAATTTGCGAGAAATGTGGTTCAATCAGATTGATTGATGTTCCATGGGCTAGGAAGAGCACAGGTTTCACATTGCTAATGGATGCACTGATACTTCTTTTTGCCCAGAATATGTCAATTAGTGCCGTAGCTGAGATTATCGGTGAGCATGATACAAGGATCTGGAGGGTATTGTCGTATTATATTCCTGAATCTAGATCTAAAGAAGATCATTCTCAAGTAAAAATAGTAGGCGTAGATGAAACCTCATGTGCATAATTTCATAAATATGTGTCGCTATTCGTTGATTTCGACAATAATAAAGTTCTATACGTATGCGAGGGCAAAGATGCGAGTGTTATCAGCTCATTTAAAAAAGACCTTGAGGATCATAATGGAGCATCGGAAAATATTGAGATGTTCTGTTCGGATATTTCTCCTGCATTCATATCAGGAATAGCGGAACAGTTTCCTGGATCGTCTCTTACTTTTGATAAATTCCACGTTATGAAGATGGTAAATGAGGCAGTGGATAAAGTACGTCGCGAGGAGCAGCACCACAATGCAGAATTAAAAAATACTCGATATATGTGGCTTAAGAATCCAAATGATCTTTCATTGGCTGAAAAAGAGAAGCTGGGCTCTCTCAAAGATATGAATTTGATGACATCCAAAGCATACAATTTCAAGCTTAGTCTGAAAGACTTTTGGACATTTAATGATAAGCTCCTTGCGGAGGATTTCCTCAAAAAATGGTATTATTGGGCAACACACAGCCAAATAGAACCTATTATTGATGCTGCCAAAACAATAAAGTCACATTGGAGCGAAATAATAAATTATGCTGAAACCAAAATATCCAACGGCGTGCTTGAAGGAATAAACAGCATGGTTCAATCTGCAAAGAGCAGTGCAAGAGGGTTCAGAACAACGAAGAATCTCATACTAATTATATATCTTAGACTTGGAAAATTGCAGTTCAATCTACCCACTTGAAATAGCGAGGAACCTTCTGTAGATTAGAAAAAAAATTAATCAAATACCGTATAATTCCCTCGATTACGCTCCCTTTCATTCTCCACAACACTGGACTTCGCTTCTGACATTTTTTGCAGTCCCTCTGCATCAAGCGCCGCCAGCTCCCATACCCTTGCCTTCAAGGCAAGTGGATAGATTTTAGCGCTCTTGCCTCCACTATTGATGGACTTAGACTTGATGTCCAGTTTGGAAAGAGCTATTCCCAACTGTCTGCTGTCCATGCCTACTGCTTTCGATACTTGTGTTGGCGTGGGTTCACGGTTTGCTTCTAACTCGGAAAGGATGAATTCCAGTGCCTTCTTTACTGCTCCGAGATTTGAGGTTGGGGCTTTGATCTTGCGGGCTTTTGTGGTCTTCTTTGGTGGCCTGCTTGCCTTATGCAGCATTTGCTCTTGTGGCACAGAATCTCCTATGGTTGTGCGCTCAAAGGCTTCCAAAGGTGCTTCTGCCTCTCGTAATGAGAATACCATAGCTCGTCCTCGCTTTTCCGCGAGAATCTTACCTTCACGACCAAGCCAGCCTACCGCACCATAGATTTCTTCGCGGCTCATTGATGTAATTCTCACAAGGTCACCAATGTTGGTTGGACCATTTTGATTAAGTGCTCGCCATACGACACCAGCATTTATGCCAAATATCGATTCAACTGTTGGTTCTGCCATAATGCATAAAAAGTCTACATTCCTCTATAAAAATACATAGGGGAAGGTATGCTTTTTTCAGATTTAAGCAACGAGATAATTCAATTATTAAAAGAGGGTATCTTTCGAGTGAAAAATTAAGAATAGGTAGTGTTAAATTCTATTAGTGATAATGACATTTTGTGAAATTATATGATTTATAGGAAACTCTTGCCGTTCATAACAGTGTCCATATGCTTGCTGATTAGCATTGCATGGGGACAGGACTATCTTGGTGGAGGATACGTCGGACCTTATAGTGGTGATATAGCTCAATACTTCACAGATCCTATATTTTCCCCAAACCAACGCCAGACATGGGAGCAGACGTACTATCCCTACTTTGGAGCAGAGTTTTTCAGGGATTATGCTTATCCTTATCAATATAGGAACGGCACATATCCTGGACCCTATGGAATATACCCGTATTATCAATCGCCTCTGTATTCCGACTTTAGATTGAATTCTTTAGCTGGAATGACATGGGAGCCATTCCAAAAAAATTGGGCAGAAACGATGGATTATGCACAAACAAAATCATCCTTTAGGGTATATCAAGGATCTAGCTATACAAATCCACCTATTCAATCTCTTGCTCCTACATATATAACCGCTCAGTCTCCCGCTGCAACAACAGGCGATTCTACTGCAACAATAGTCTCTAAGGGCATGCGAGGGTATCAGATATTCTTAGATGGCAATTACATAGGCACGGAAGGGACTGGTGGAGATCCGCTTGACGGAAATTTCAGCTTCAGAGTAGTTGGCAACCAGAACCACGATATCAGGGTCTTCGATGGTCAATTTAACTATCCGAAGACTATGTTCTTCGAACGGGGTGGGACAAAGATAATCAATGTAGAACCAGGAACGGCGGTCTATATCTAAACCGCTATTTAATTTTAAAAGCATATTTTTAATTTATTGAAATATATTTTCTATGTGATATTTGCGAATTCTGCTACCAATAGGATACTATTGATTCTGGGCTTGGAGAATCAGGGAGACTTGCTTTGTAAAATCAAATTTGATACTCTTATGAAGAATAAGGCTTTATTCTTGTGCGACATATCTACTCATAAGATCTAAGAAAAACTTCTATGCGAATCTTTATGGAAAAGATGCGCGAAATAAATAGCAGTAATTCTATTGGTCAGATAGTATATGGGGGAAGAAAATGAATAAAATTTGGAAATCGATTGTCCTCATCATATCGTTGATAGGATGTGTCTCAGCATTAGATGGAAATGGCGTAGCGACGCAACCTGGAGAAGCTACCGCAGAAATGCTGTTTAATTATGGTATTGGTCAGCCTTGGGTAGGAGGCAATCCATCGTCTTCCAGCGCATCTGATCCCATCTATTCTCAGTACTACTCGATGTACACAGGATCTACTCCTAAGAAGCATATTGAAGCTCCGAAGAAAGGCGAAATAGAAGACAAAATACCTACTACAGTTTACTTCACTTATCAAATGCAGGCAATGCCATATACCCAATACCAGACTTATGCCACATACACAGGTGGCAATTCACTGTGGATACAAGGCACTTCAAGCTGGACTCAGTACGCCAAGGTTCCACAAGGATCAAGCCTGTCGTTAATGGCGACATCATCAACTGGAGGAAATGGTAACCTCTACGAGATACATCCTGACGGAAAGTTGTATAAGAATATTTTTAATTTCTATCCAGGATATAATCAAATAGAATTTTATGCAGATTCGATAGGACAGCACATACTGCTTTTCGTTATTGGCAATCAGGTGAGCAATTCAATAGTCATCGATGTTACGAGCAATTATCCGCCATCGTACCCGCAGCAAGTTCCTCCCACTCAGACTCTGCCTCCGATAACAACACCATCTCCAACTTATGGGGACACACCTGTTACAATAGTATCCCAAGGCATGCGCGGATATCAAGTATTTTTGGATGGCACATTAATCGGCACTGAAGGTATGATTGGAGATGCTCTGGATGGAAGGTTCAGCTTTAGTGTTGTTGGCAATCAGAACCATGACATTAGAGTCTATGATGGTCAGTTCAACTACCCTAAGACCATGTTCTTCCAAAGGGGTGTCCAAAAGATAATCAATGTGGAGCCAGGAACGGCGGTCTATATCTAGATCGCCATATCTTATTTTGACTTGCTAAATAGATAGGGATAGAGAGCCTTCAGGGGAAATTGGGCGTAGATATCTGTAGGCTCCAATTA
Organism: Methanotrichaceae archaeon; assembly: GCA_963748825.1. Classification (GTDB taxonomy): domain Archaea; phylum Halobacteriota; class Methanosarcinia; order Methanotrichales; family Methanotrichaceae; genus Methanothrix. The sequence goes on along the minus strand of CAVVKN010000005.1, from coordinate 24,062 downwards.
ATAATGGTATTTTTTACTATTTAAATTTAATTATATTATTTAAATCTAATTATGAAATAAAAATAATCATCATAATAATAGCTATTATAAAGATGTTTGTGATGATTTTGCAAATTACCTACTAATTGAGATAATAAAAATCAATAATTTCTCAAATATTGGCAACGATATATCAGCATCTTTCGAAAACTTTAAATAGATATTACGATTACTAACAATAATATGAATAGCAGATTTGTCTACATTTTGGATATATTAAAGGCAGCTTCTATGCAGATATCGATTTGGTATTGGGAAATGAATATGATTGGCAGGTACGGCTTTGATCGGAAGTACAAGGATTCTTGGGAAAGGTTATGAGGCTTAAGTCTAAAGTCGCGATGACAGGTTTGATATTAGTTTGGAACTACTTATGCATGCTATGCAACCGATTGTCCATCAATCCTCAGCATGGTGTCAAATATTTGAGTAATTATTCATTACATATTAAGCAAAGTTATAATTCTTTAAAAAGAAATAGAATGGCGTTTTAATAGCTAAAAAGCAAAAACGATAACAATGAACTGTATATATCTTATCAGTCATATAGTTAACTCAGTTTTAAAATTATTACAGCCAAAGGATTCTTATACAACTCATTCATTAAATTGAATGGAGTGGGAGGAAAATGTCTTTAAGCATCCTGTTAGTGGACGATAATGTCGTTAACCTGAAGGTTGCCTCCCACATGCTGAAGATGCTTGGTCGCCGAGCAGATACTGCAATAAATGGTATCGAGGCGATTGAAGCCTTAGAACGTCACTCCTATGATATCGTGTTCATGGATATCCAAATGCCTGAAATGGATGGATTAGAGGCGACAAAAATCATCCGTCTGAGATGGCATCAAGATCCAAGGATAATAGTTGTAACGTCCTTAGACAATTATCGGGAGATTTGCATTGCGGCTGGTGCAGATGATTTTCTAACTAAACCTCTTGGAATAGAAACGTTAAGAAAGGCAATCGAATATCACATGCCGATCCCATTATTTATATCAAGTAACTTAGAAGAAATTACCACTACATGCGACCTTATATAATGAAAACAATTAAGGATTCTGCGGTATAGCATCCTGAATCTGATGTCTCGTCGCGACAATCAACATCAAATTCAAATTATAATATATTACCTAATTTTATCAAAGTTAATAGCATTAATAGTCATTTCTAATTAATTTACGTATGTTAATTAAATTGCTGCAATTTTTCGATCTCATTGAGCATTTGTAGTTAATAATGTTTTAAAAAAAGAGTATATGTCTTCTTTTAAAAGATTTTTAAAAATAAATTTGAGTTATGATAATAATAACATGATTACTGAGGAAACATTAGTTAAGTATTTAATTGTTGCTAAACCTAAACAATATTGCTGATATTATGAAGATATCTATCGAGCTTATCTAGGTACTTTAATATCAAGGAGGGGAAAGAAGATGATGAAGAGGAGCAAACATGTGATTCTTTCACAGATATTAGATATATGTAAAGAAGGTGCCTGCAAGACGAAAATTGTGTACCAGGCAAATCTTAACTTCAGAACTGTAAATCCCTATATCGATCTGCTAATTAAAAACAGCCTCATAGAGGTAAAGCCGGGAAAGAACATAGAATACGAAACAACAGATCGAGGCATAAGGCTGCTAGATGATTTCAAGCAGATCAATTCCCAACTCTCTGAATTGTGAGGATGTAATAGCCGGATACGGATGATTTCCTCATCTAATTCACGAATTATCTATTTCTATTATCGGGTTAACTAATCGATTCCACTGGTTATAGTAATAATAAGACGATCCCGTTTGCAGAGGAATTAGAGAATTAAAATTGCATGAAAAACCATTAAGATTATCGCTCCCAACCGCTTGATTTTTTACAAGTACCAATTGCTCATCGCATTCAGTACAGCGACCATTTTTAGATGTAGGACAATCACTGCCACAATGCGGGCAACTGAACCATTTCAACCATGACTGTGACGCTAAAGTCAGAACGAATTCTGCATCCATTAAGTACCCCTCAATTGTTCCGTAAGATAGATTCGGAACTGTGCGAGGTCTACTTATACATATCGTGTACTTAATTAAGTATTTTTCATTAGATCAATAGTTTCGAATTTAATGCAATTCTTGCCAAGTAACCTATCCATGAAGTTTCTCAATGCGATTTAGGAGGAAGTTCTCGCATATATAACAGGGCAACACTATAAATCATATTAGATGCTATATATTATTGAGTGAGATTTATGGACGATACGGATATGAAGATCATTGAAGCAATCAACACTGTTTCGCCAAAGGTTTTTATCAGTCCTGTCAAGGTTAATGAGATCCTGAAGCTTGATGCAACCGAACTTGGAATTCGCCTGATGCTTCTGAAGAAATCAGGGCACGTAGATATTATGATCAGCGATTATCCGTCGAGTTTGACACTTCCAAATTCCATCTCGAAAGTTTTCCTGACAGAATTGGGGCGCAAAACACTGAAGGAGAGATAATGGAACCCACTCTGGACGATTTCCTAAAAATTATAAAATCCCCCTATTATATTATAGTTTAATATAGGGAAAATGTGGACTTTTTGCGGAATCGTCTTTAGAAGGCATACAAGCTCCCCTGGTTGGAAATGGGCGCGTATCCAGTCATTTCTAAGTAGCCTGTCCCAATTTGCTCGCCTCCAAGATCTCCGGCACGAACCCTCATTATGCCTTCCCAATAATTGATTGGACTGTCCTCAACATCCATATTCTGTTCATCAAAGTAGGGTTCAAGGGCGAACTTTCCAACAGGTGTGTCTAAGATCCAATCCAGGGGGTACTTTGTGCCGGATGGATTTGTCCACCATCTGGTAGCTGTCAGGTTAGCGGAATTTTCCCCATGCCACCATGTTACATTGCCATCAGCGTCAATGTATGTCAATCCACGCTGACTCGGCATGTCGTTCAAGAAGGGATCTTTTAGGCTATACAGCATGACGAAGGTACCATCGTTTAGCCGCAAGCTAAACCAATCCCATGCGGGATAGCATTTGCCGAATCCACCCCACTGATGATCGAACCAGCTATCTCCACGAACATGGATCTTGCGTCCGTCTATGGTCAGAGTTCCTGTTGTGTTTATCGCAGGATTCGAGTAGTAATACGACTTTCCTGCCATATCTTCAGAACCAACACCTAGACAAAATCCCTGGTCATTTATGCCAGTTGGTGTTTGTAGGTAATAATCCGCCTTGTCTTTAACCAGGGTCAAGTTCAGGGAGATGGTTTGTCCTTGTTCATTGTCGTTAGATCTGTTTCCTTGGGTCACGATGTTCCAAGCATCTAAGTCCTTCCAGTAGGTGAGGGTCGTTTGATTATCATTATACTGCCAATAGGTCCCTTTGGTGGAATCAGTGCCATTAGTGATATTGGCGTGGTCCGGGAGAGTGGTGTACCCATAGAACGGGTGCTGACTATTGTAGATATCGCTGATAGCAACATGATTGATAAACGCGATCAATCCCGGCTGGATGTTCAGATGAAAGAGGGTATACTGGATTCCGTACAGGTCCCCCGTCTCTGCATCTTTCAATGCTCCTGTCCAGTATAGCCACTCGGTGAAGAGTTCCAAATTCTTCACTATTGCTTGTGGTTGGTGCAAGACATGATCCGCTGGAAAATCGAATACTTCTTCCGCCCTGCCCGTGTGATTCTCGGATGATAAATTGGTGGCATTACTTGCTTCAGGTACGACCGTATCTGCGGATATAGGAGGAACTAAGACTAATATCATGCAACTCACTACTAGCAGTGTTAGCGGTAAATACGGTTTCCCACTCCCATGTTTCATTTCGTGCCCTCCTGAGATTCACTTAATAGTAATGGCAAACATCACTATTAAATATTGTGGAAAAATTACCAATTAGACCCATATCGCTCAAAATCCCTCTCTTGTGGATTGATAATTCCTGGAATCTCCATTAAAAAATATGTGTGACAGGAAGATAAGTAAATATCCTTCCTAACTTAGTGTCCCGATGCTAGTGATTGTCACTCCACTTGGAGTTATTTGATCCAGTAGGACCTGAAGGTTATCCACATCATGGGTCAGGATTGCCCTGCTAACGGTACCCTTCACTTTATTTTTCAATTTGGCAACACCCTTGACCATCGTGCCGGAGATTTCATTATCATTGAACTTCAGCGTGACCTCACAATCCTTCTGGCTTACGTAGAAGTTATTTCCTCCGACGTTGCGTTTTTGACCGATTGGAATGGATGTTGCATCTTTATCACTGATATTGGTAACCTTAAGTTCTCCTGCTTTGTAGCCCGATATGTCCGGGCAATTCGCCTCCCATTTTAGATTGTCTCTGTCCTCTTCCTCTGAGGATATGTAATTCCATTTGCCTCCAAGATCTATATCCGCAAATTTCTTTCCGCTCAATATCGAGTTGAGAAGCGTAGTGGTGTCGATTGCAGCCACAATCGGATTGATTCCACTAATTGGCGCAAAGAGGGCGTTTGTATTTAGGCTTGCTCTAATGGCATCGAGTTGTTCCTTACTGGCGGGGTTATATGTCTCCCCTACCTTATTTGCCATGCATCCACCAATAATGACCGCTCTCAGTTCAGGAGGTTTATTGATTCCAAATGTTTCCCAAAATTGGCTCCATTTTGGAATTGGTTTTCTTTCGCCTACTGCAAATATTTCCGGATTGGAATGTACCGAAAGAACTAGAACATCGCCATCTTGAAGTTGTTTAAGTGCATTGCCTATATTCCCCTCATTACCGCTATTTTCGGTCACATCTAACTGGTCTACAGTCTCTTGGCGCAAAGGATTGGTTGCAGGGTAACTACTGGATAAGGTCGTTGAAATTGTAATACCCACATTCTTCGCCAAGGCGGTTTGACTCGATATGAAAATGGCAGAAATCAGCACTAGACATATGAAGACCTTCATATTTCCATTCATATTTAATCCCCTCGTCCATTAATAGCCTACAACTATTAATATCGTGCTCTATCCTTGATCGATAGACACTTAATGATTCTGATTGCATTATCATATAAAGAGCCTTCTGAGGTTTTGCATACAGCGATCTCATCCTGCTTTTCTACTTGAATGCTCGAATCCTTGAATAACCAATAATGGGAAGTTTCTGAGGAATCCAACCAATATTTGCCATGTTTATCGGCGAGCAAGATTTCTGTAGTAGAGAGTCTTGGACATGTAGGAGTTGGCTTTCAGAATGACGATGGTACATGGACTATTGGAGGAGTTGAAGGTGATCCCGATAAAACCATTCAATGGGGAGCTATAGTACCGCCAATATTTGGGGATAACTGTGGATGGGTAGAAGAACACAAAACTTTGCAAGAGGTCGCAGTTATATTTCACTCCCTTGACTATGATGACCTAAAGGTTATTCAGGTTATTGAAGATAATCCCAATCTGTGTAGTCCCGAATGTTTGGACTTTATATACTACGGCCCGCAAATTACATTTTTTATCAACCATTTAATTCAGTCTCCATCCTATTCAGGAACATTCCCAATTTGCATCCTTCCGGCAGCCTTGACCAGAATGCGATATCTGGCGTCTGTAGATACCATTTTGTATCAAGTGATTCATGAAATCTGACTGTATTATACCAATTCACGAAATTGTCAAAATTCTCGAACCTAAACCTGTTAAGTTCATAAGTGTCGTTCCATTTTTCCAATTTTCCATTGGTCTGAGGATGCTTGACGCGAGCTTTGATATGTTTGATTTTATTCTTTTCAAGAAAGTCTTCAAATCTGCTATCTGCATTGCCGTTCTGGTCTCGCTTGTTGGCATAGAATTGTGTCCCTCTATCAGTCAACACCTGCCTAATACTTGCCAGGCAGCCAAATCTATCCATAGCTTCTCTGAGGAGCCATAAGCTGTTTTCTGTTGTTTCGGCATCGAACTCCCCGCCCGCGGGAATGCGCCGCGGACTATCATCAAGGACCACGCAGACGAACACCTTTTTTCCATCATGAATGCTTGTATGCCAATCCAGATGCACCATGGACAGGCTGTGCTTGCGTTCGAACCGAATCCAGGGTTTTCTGCGCTTCGATTTGTTGCGGTTCACATTGGCCAAGCCATGAAATAGCAGTTCCTTATGAATGGCATTATGAGGGATATGCTTTCTGTGCTGGAAATCAATGATCGTTTCCAGTCTCCTTGCGCCCAAATTTTGCTCTTTGTGGACTTCAAGTATCAGCTTCGTGGACTCTTCATCCAAGGGCTTTTTCTTTCTTCCAAATTTTTTAATGATTAGAGGCATCTTGGTTTTCGTCCAGTGCATCCAGACACATTTCACAGTGGATGGACTTAATTTCATATCCTCCGCGATTCTATTGGTGCTATCGCCTCTGATTTTGGCACGAATGATATATCGGATCTTCCTATCTGTTAGCTTTACAACTTTATTCTTCTTTCCCATGTCCCGTTGATGGGTATTTAAAGTCAAAGCTTTCGGGACTACACAAAAGTGAAGATTAACCATAATCTTTATTAATGTGGAATGAACTAGTATATAGAAAATTTTGAAGGAGAAGACTATGGAAAAGGTTTTAATCGTCGGGTGCGATAATTGCATGATCGATGACTGCGTTGCATGCTATCCTTGCATCAAGGCACTAAACAACAAAGAAGGAGAGTTTGCGGGCTTGCCTGCAGATGCTCAACTTGTAGGGCTGGTCTCATGTGGTGGATGCCCAGGGACACCAACAATAACAGCCCGGCTTAATCAAGCATATAAATGGATTTCTTCAACCGATGTAAATGATTTGCCCACTCAGATATTCATTGGCAATTGTATTCAAGGATGCCCAAACAAAGATTCGATTATTCAAAAGGTCCAGGATGTATCAGCCACTACGATAACTCATACCTTAGGGACACATCACAAAACACCAGCTGGAAAGGATTCAAAATGGTGGCCGAAAAAGGGTGGTGACCTGAAAACAAAGAACGTACTTTTCAAGAAACCGTAATAGACACTACTAGTGATAATTATATAATTTTTATTTACTTCACACTTTTTATAAGCACAAAAGTTTTTTCCAAAAATTGGGCTCTTTTAACCAATACAGATGCCGATTTTTGATCCTAGCTGCTCGGTCACAAGACAATGTTATTCGAAAGGGGTAGGACAAAGATAGTCAATGTAGAACCAGGAACAGCAATCTAAATCTAAATCGCTATATCTTCTATTAGCTTGAGAAATAGAAAGGGATGGAGCCCCCGGGGAATCAGGCGTATACATTCTGTGGGCTCCAATTAATAAGGGTATTTTTAGCTATTTAAATTTAATTATATAATTTAAATCAAATTATGAAATAAAAATAATCATCATAATAATAGCTATTCTCAATACAGACACCAGATATCGCATTCTGGTCAAGACAAAGTCCAACCAAAGTCCAACTTTCGGAAGTACACAACTGGTGTCCGATACCCCAAAAAGTACATATCTTATATTCCACACTCCAAAAAGATGAAGAAATGGAAACGTCCAAAACCAGCATCAGTAAAAAGATTTTATGGGGCCACGGCGATTTGAACGCCGGTCACAGGACCCCCAGTCCTGTAGGATACCAGGCTACCCTATGGCCCCGCACGGCGCACCCTAGGATGCAGAGGTGGCATATAAGCATTTCCCATTGGAGAAGATTTTTCTGTTTTCCGGAGCCAATCATCTCCGGCCCCACGTTAGCTATAATCGGTTTTATATTTAATTATTACCAATATCATTATCCATTCTTCACTCCCACATACATCATCCATCCCCCCACCAGCACAGTCATTCCGAAGAGCACCAGGCTTTGCAGTCCCATGCCGTTGGGCAGATCGAAAATGACCACCGCGCCCATGATCACGCTGCCGGCGCCCATAAGAACCACACCAAGTCTGGCCGAGATAAGATAAGTTATGAAGCCCAGGGCGATAAGGGCCGCAGCTATCAATAGGGGCGTTGAAAATAATGGGATGGACAGATTCATATTTCTCCGTCCTTTTGCTGCATACTTATAGTTTCTCATATCCTGTGGCTCAGACTCGCGGTCAATTGCCCATTGTCCGCTTTTTTCTGGCTCTTCGCTATTTTCCGTGGCTAACCCTGGGTCACTATTGACTTTCGAGATGTAATTGAATCTCTGTGCGTCCTCTGTGCGCTTTTTGCCTATGTGGTTTTATTCCGCAAATCACCAGAGACCCGCAATTTTCCTTATTACCAACACTTGAAACGGAGAGAATACTGCTTCTAAGCAAATAGTAGTTCTCCGTCCGTTCGTCCTCCGTGCGCTCTGTGACTCTGTGGTTTTATTCCGTGAACCACCAGCGTATAGTTATCAAGCTACGATCATTTACCACAGAGTTCACAGAAAACTCAAGCACTCCATCACCCACTCGATTGCAGCGAGGAGCCTTTTTTTCAGCTCTTTTTTCATACTGGATTGGCCAGTCCAAGTTCGTCATCTATTTACCCTAGCATCTCATATTTCTCATCGATGAAGCGGATTTACATGGACCACTCTGCCACCACTCCCGTGGCGCCCGAGGTCTTGCAGGCCATGCTGCCCTATCTTTCCGATAAGTTCGGCAATGCCTCCAGCCTGCACAGCTTTGGCCAGGAGGCAAAAGAGGCTCTGGAAGAATCCCGAGAGAAGGTGGCAAAGCTCCTGGCAGCAAACCCGGAGGAGATCATCTTCACCTCAGGGGGCACGGAGTCCGATAATCTAGCCCTAAAGGGCATAGCTCGGCGCAATAAGGACAAGGGCAAACATATTATCACTACCAGCGTCGAGCATCCTGCCATCCTGGAAACCTGCCGCAAACTGGAGAAGGAAGGCTTTGCCGTCACCTACCTGCCCGTGACAGGCGAGGGCCTGGTCGAACTCGCTGCCCTGGAGGCGGCCATTCGCCCCGACACCATCCTAATCTCCGTGATGCATGCCAACAACGAAGTTGGAACCATCCAGCCTTTGGAGGAGATCGGCCAGCTGGCCGCAGAGAGGGACATCTACCTGCATACCGATGCCGTGCAGAGTGTGGGCAAGATTCCCACAGACGTAAACGCCCTGGGCGTCGATTCTCTCTCTCTTTCCGCCCACAAGCTCTACGGGCCCAAGGGCGTGGGAGCGCTCTATATTCGCAAGGGAACGCGGCTGGAGAACATAATGCAGGGCGGCGGACACGAAAGAGGCCTGCGCTCGGGAACGGAGAACGTGGCAGGCATCGTCGGCCTGGCTAAAGCAGCGGAGCTGTGCAGCGAGAGCATGGCCTCGGAGGGGCAGAGGCTGACGGAGCTTCGCGATCGTCTGGCTGCGCTCGTTCTGGACAAAGTCAAGGATGCCTGGATCAACGGAACCATGACGCGAAGACTTCCTGGAAGCCTGAATTTCGGCTTCTCCTATGTAGAAGGCGAATCGCTGCTCCTCTTCCTTGACTCGAAAGGCATAGCCGTGTCCACGGGATCGGCCTGCTCCTCTCACAAGCTGCAGCCCAGCCACGTGCTGCTCTCTTTGGGCCTGAGACCGGAAAAATGCCACGGCTCTTTGAGGATTACCATGGGTCGGTCAAACACAACAGATGAGGTGGACTATGTGGCCCAGTGCATAGCCGAAGCAGTGGAGAGGTTCAGAGGTATATCTGCTCTGGGAAGAGAGTGATAAAACCTAACCTCCCATATTATCTTTATCATTTCAACGAGCCGGGCTTTACATCTGTCTTAACTCTTGTCCTGCTCCAGTCCACGGCTATTTTGGGCATTGATATCTATTCCTAGGAGCATTTTCGAAATATCTATCATCACATAGCGGAAAGCTATCCAGAAAAACGATATTGGGAGTGCAGGGAAAGGGATGCCCGCATGTTTTTACGAGTAAATATACTCATTGCAGATGTAATCTATTATGAAAATCGCGAAGCAGGACGAATGCGACCTCATCCCATGTCTTCTCCCTACAGCTTCCTATAATACTCAGCATCAAACTCGGAAGCATCTCTTTCAGTATCCACTTCTTGGCATCTTTCACCACATATCCGATCTCCATGCCCGGAACCAGCGATAATCCACGTTTCCGATAAGCCTTAACAGCCGATGCTTCCGCACATCTTCGCGAATAGTTCAACCTGCGCGGAATGGCAAGCTCTCTTACATCGGCGTCCTTAAGCCCCATCATGTACCTCTCGCGAACCTCTTGAGCCTTAAGCTCCACAATACGAAGCTCCTCTTTGCTTCTCGCCCGTGCCAGAACCTCGAACAACTCATGTTGCATTCGGCGTACATACTCTGGTGTGTCAACCTTGCGAGCCATAACACCCCGGATCTTCATCTTTCCCGTGTCCAGTCTTCCGAAGTAGCGGTTGTATGCCCCTGATCCATCAGCCATAGGAAGGAATGTGATCCCGTCATAGGAGTCAACCTCCGTCAGGATGCCTGTCTCTCTCTACCGGCTCCTTATAATGCGATATTGGCACACCAATTGCCCACAAGCAGTCAACAATACCGTGTAGCACCTTGAAGCCCATATCCTCTGCAAGCTCTTGATCCGCATGATTAGCTGACCAAATATCAACGGGATCTTCTACAGGAGATTGGCCCCAATTCACTTAAAAATAGTATAGAAAAGTCTTTTCATCAAACCTGTAACGTTTCTTTGATACGACTTAGCCTAATAACTATATCACCATCCGGGCAGGTTACTTCCACATAGCCCTCGCCCTTTTCCCAAGGCATTTTGTCGCTATATCGCATCGCAAAGGCTGAAGGAAAGATTGCATTGAATGCTCGTACACACATACCTTCAGGCGTTCTGGCTTCAAAAACGAAATTCTCGCCTTTTTTCATTTTTGCCGCACCTATGCACTTTTCTTTATCTCCTGCAATGCTAATTACTTCACATTTTATTTTATAAACAGCCAATTCTAACTCCTCCATACAAGATGCTTGGTCTTAAATTGATGTTCGTTGCTCGCTCCCGTTATGCCACGTTATGTGCCTGTTATGCGTTAAAGTCTTTTCTGGTGTTTTGAACTCTAGTAAGTGTACCTATGATATTTTCCGGTAAGGTATTTAACCTTAAAGTGAGGTATTATGCCTATGGTCGAGGAAAGTTATAGAGAATTTATGTGTAAGCTTGTATACCCCGGATGCGAATTTGCGGTACGCGCGAAGACTGACGATGAGGTCATTGAGCTTGCGCGTATGCATCAGGAAATGGCTCACGGAGTGAAGGAGACATCGCCAGATGTGGAAAAGAAAATCAAGGAACATATCAAGGTAGTGCCGATCAAACCAGGAGATTCAAGGGTAGCAAAGAAAAAATCTCTCCTAGATACTTGCTTCTAGGCCCAATTAAATATTTTTCATATTCGAGCGACTGCAAAGACTCCATTTGCTCTATCTACTTTATCTTTTCAACAAGTGACGCAATTTATAAACCAAAAAAAATTGAGAATTCCATAAAAAGTCTACAAATCCTCTATAGATATCTTATTAATTATAAGGGGAAATGTCTACTTTTTTAGGATTTCTCAGTTATTCCTGTCATAAAATCCACCTAGATCATGTTGGGTGTCTTCTTATCAACATTCATAAGATCCGATTTTCGTTCTCAAATTTTTATATAATCTCCTAAAGAACATTGACATCTCTGCAAAAGATATATATCCATAAAAAGTCATTTTTATCTATCCAAATAATTGTGGGTCAAGAAAATTGCCCCTGAGACATGAACGACAGCTACCTTGGGAGGGAGTAGCATAAAAGGAAGACCAAAGAAGAACAAGGAACTACTGATCGGCAGGGCAGGGCGTAATGCAATCGAAAGTGAAGACCTTGAAAGAGAAGCTCTCAGATGGCAACGCCGAAAGCAAACTATCGAAAAATTCAATGGCATCAGTAAGTTGAAAGACACTACCTATTGAGTAACTGAGGAGGTAAACGGCTCAGATTACATGATGCATGCGAATAAGAGGGTAGTGGTCCTGAGCCGTTTATTACCTAAAGAATATCACTAATGGTATTTAAACATTATCTGTATATTGTATATGTTATCAAATTATCTTTTCATGATATCTGTGAGAAAGTCACTGCAATAATTCAATTTAAATCCTCACACCAACTCTATATAAATACTCGAAAGCCTGTATAGCCTCCATAAGATTGATACGATGATTGATCTAACCATCCGTAATCCTGTTGATCTCGCAAATCCACAATTTCCTTTTGGATCATTTCATTTATGCTCTCTGAATTATATGCTCCTTGTAGATCAAAATAGACATAATTGCCCTTCACAAATACATCCTTGCCAATGTAATACCCTTTTAGATCATCCATTAGATATGAGTATGAGAACCGATAGAGTCCAGATGGATCTACACCGTCTAGGTTAACCACATTCATGCCTACAACGATGCTCGAAGGTGAAAGAACGTTTGTTATCGTTCCTCTCATATCAAAACTTAAATTCACATCAGTTCCGGCAGATATCAGAACTTCCGAGAAGCTCAAAACTACTAATAACAGAACAAGTCCCATCTTCAAGAAAAACCACCTTAAAGCATATATCTGCTGTCTTAAGAAATAGTTTTTGGGGTGATGGGGTGACCATTCTCTTTTGAGAGAATCTTAACGTGCAGGAAATAATCTGCATTATATCAACATAGCATAGATAATCATAAATTAATAAATGGTTTATTGCGAATTCTAAGTTTTATATAAACACAGTGTGTTTATAAAAATTAACTAAAAGTTTATATCTATTGCAGGTGATTATTCTTTATCCTGGCAAAGGATAAAATAAGAGTTGTGCAGGCGGAAGTCTCCTCTCATCAGAATTGTACCCCCATACATTTCGTGGGAGGAGGTCTAAGCCTATAGCGTATTTTCTATTTATATCTGAAAGGGGAACCAGCGACTCAGGCAAGAAGAGATATCTGAGGGGATGGAACCTGAGTCGTGGTGAGGTAGCGTTACTACCTGGTATTAATAATATTAGTAATACTATTTAAGTCTTTCTGAGTGATTTCCGATTATGAGCATCTTTTTAGCCATAAATTGTCCAGGAAACTGATTTATACAATTAGATCCATCGAAATTTATCGATCCTTAGTGTAGGTGGGATAATTTGGCTGAGAAAGAAATTAGGAATTTTGCCCTTAGGGACAAGGACGGCAACGAGATGGGAGTCTTCACAGGAAAAGCACCCCGACAAGCCCGCTCTAAAGGCTGCAAACAGAGGTCATACCGACATCAGGCTTCGGGAGAGGGGAACGAAGAAGGTGCATGTCTTCACAGGCGAGCGAAAACAGATAAAGAAACCAAAGGGAGCACCAGCATGGATGCCGGATAAGATCTGGAAGCCAACAGTCAAGAAAGTTGGCATGGAGAAGCTCGAAGCGGATACGCTAAAGGTAGTCGTGGTCAAGCGAAGCACCAAGAAAAAATAAAAAAAAGCAAGAATGACCGCACAACCAACTAGCTGCGAAGGTATCGGAAGATAACGTCGTGGAGATTGCTAGTTAGATAATAGTCATAATATAAATATTATTTTTTTGCCTCTTGTTTTTAGCTGTCAACTCAAATTAATCAACCTTAACACACACAATATTGATTTGAGCAATCATTTTATCGAATGAGGATTCGTTGTTTCAGTGATTAGGAGGACAAATATCTGGTAGGGATTATAAACCATGAAGCTGTTCGTGCTCATTAAATACTAAATCATCAAAAAATTATTTATATTTGAATGTTCAACTACTAATCGAAGAGGGGGCTAAATGGGGATAAAAATCAAAGCTAAATGCCACCAATGTGGCATAAGAAACGTGTTGGATATAGAACCCGCAATGACGAGTGGAAAAATTAAAAATCTCTTTGTCTGTCAAAATTGCGGTGCAATGAACGAATTAGATATCGATCCTCAGAACCTTAGTGATACTGAGCAAGACTGGCTATGCGAATCTCCTAAAGGTTTTGAGTGGATACTACCTAGCGGAAAGGTCACACCAATTGTAGGCGATCCAATATACATTTCCTCGTTAGGAGAACAGCTCTCTCGAAAAGTCTATCTGGAAAGATACAAGTTGGACCCAGAGATTGCTTACCAATTTATGCAAAGAAAAAAAGACACACAGACCGCCAAAATGATCACGAATAGACCTAGTCCAATAACTCAACATTCTGCGGCAGATCTGTGGATTGACAAAAAGAAAAGCTCTCTGCAACGATTGTGGCGAAGCTATATATAAATCAAATATGTTATATAATTAGGTCAAATAATATGGTATTAAAGGGGAATCTTTGGCGACTTCAGCCGTCCAAATTCCTTTGCTTATAGTGCATGTTTTTATCCAATGAGCATTGTTTATCCTTCGGATAGGAGGGTGAAGATCTGGTCGGCATAATGACCCATAGACTATTCTTGTGGCCCTTCCTAATAGCAAAGCCGATGCCAAATCTCTGAAAGATATCGCAGAGGTAATTGGCTTGGAGATATCCTCATACACGGATTGAATTCGAGCAGAACGCCGTATCGCCAGAGTTCTCAGGATTCTGATCAAATGGGGTTGGGTATCTCGTGACCGTAGGCAAAGCGATAATGGTCATCGATTCTGGTACAATGTTTACTGGAAGAAAGAGTTGGCAATCCAGCACGAGTCTGCCAGAAAAGAATAAATTGCACTGAATTTTCCTTAAGAGATTAAATAATAATGTTGGTCATACAAGTTGTTCTCATTATTATATTATTAGTTATATTTTATTTTTATCGTAATACCCCGATGCTTGCATCGGGGATAACGGGCATGCGTATTCAGCTTAGGTTGGGATCAGCTTAACCTGGTTCCACCTTCATGCGGCGGCGCCTTGGATGCCCCGCAGCTTGCTGCGCGGGTGAGCCGCCGCCGTTTCGCATGAAAAACCCGAAAAATTGATTTAACCGAATCCTCCTCTGCTCTCGCTCTTCGTAACAACATAACCTGCCCGGACGATGCAGTCAATCATCTCTTGGATCGACATCTCAATGGGAGACGGCGGCGTTAAGGGCTTCTGACGCATATTTTTCTTATTTCTGTCTTCAAGATACATTTCTTGATTTATGAGAAGATGGTGAAGAATGCAAAGAACCTTTCTTGCCAGAGCAACCGCTGCTACTTTAGATCCCTTCTTGGCCTGAATCCTCAAGAAGAATTTCTTTAGTTTCGAATCTTTGGTTCGCGATATGGCATAGGCGACTTGAATCAACATTCTTCGAATATGCTTGGAGCCTTGTTTGGTTATTCCTCCGAGGATAGTCTTTTCTGCAGACTGATATAAAGAAGGAACAAGGCCACACCATGCGGCAAGCTGCTCTGGCTTTTTGAAATCAATGTAGTTGCCAATTTCCGCCAGAATGGCAGTAGCAGAGACGAACCCTGTCCCAGGAATGGACATAGCAATGGCTAAATCGTTCTTGCGATACTGAATTCTGGCACTAATCTCTCCATCCAGCTCATCTATCCTCTCCTGGATGGATCTCATCAAGCTCAGAGAACCCCTAATCAAAATGACCTGGGAGATTTCTAGACGACTTTTGATAGACTCTTTAATTTGATCCGCCTTTTTCTTGAGTCGTCCAGATGGAATGCCTTCAATTATCTCATCAATATCTCTTCCTTCTAGAACGCAATTCAAGAGATACATACCGGACTTGCCAAATATATCAGAGATAACTGAAGCCAATTTGATGCAAGCAGAATCGAGAGATTGGTGGATCTTGTTCTTTTCCTGAGTCATCTGCTTAACATAGCCTTCTCTCGCTCTGGTCAACCTTCTCAGCTCTCGATCATCTTTAGGAAAGATCCTGGAAGGCTCAATCATTCCATTGAGACAAAGTTCAGCAATCCATTCGGAATCGTTGACATCGGTCTTTCTTCCTGGAGTATGCTTAATCTTGTAGGAATTCGCCACAATTAAATCGATCTTTCCCTCTAGAACAGAGTGTACAGGATGCCAATAGATTCCAGTTGATTCTATAGCTACCTGTTCACATCCATTTTCGATAACCCAATCTCTAAATTTTAAGAGATCTTCCAGGGTAACGCTAAAACGTTGAGTATCCTTCTTCCCGTCTCGGGAAAGGATTGTTGCTATCAGAAATCGTTTGTGCACGTCAATGCCACAAACTTTATTCCTCTGCAGTTCCATGATTATTCCCGTCCTGATATGGGCGGATAACTTAATCCTCAAAGGGTGCTCATTCGCATTCGCGTTCAACAGACGCATTCTTGCATCCGCAGGATTTGGCTAGTTTCACTAACGAGGTCTACGCCCCTAAACGGCGGACTGCCTTCACCGCCCATATCAAGCAATTAAATGGCTTAGCGAATATATCCATTTTTCATCTTTCTTGCATGAGCAATGTGCTCATGTGGGTTTCACTAACTTTTCCCGCCCAGGATTTTTTCGTAGCGCTGCACAATTCTCTCCAGAATGTCCATGTCGTAGGGTTGGTGAGCGGGCACCAGGATATCGGCCTCCAATCCGGCAGAGTCGGGTGCGACCGACAGTCCCCCCTCCTGTACAGGCAGGCGCAGGTCGCGGGCGATCTCCTCGATCATGGACGTGAGCGGCCGAACCGGCCGGGCGGTTTTAGCCCTCTGCCGGAATCTCTTGAGCAGCGAGTCCACCTCGGCAGCTAGCGGCTCGACATCCCCGCAGCCTGACTCCTGGCAGATTCTCTCCGCGCTCTCCTTGAGCTGGGAAAGGGTGCGAACACTCGCCTCCAGCATCTGGCCAGAGTAGTGCTGCTTGACCCTTTCTGCGTAGCCGGGGGCGAGCACGAGAAGCTCAATCTCTTTCAGGCGTTCCAGGTCCTCCGCCTCCGGCTTGTAGGGATTTACTACTATGTAGTCCAGGGCAAGACGCAAGGCCAGGCTTTCGTACATGGGCGAGACGCCCACCAGCCTCTTATCTTTGAGAAGGGCTCTTCTGATGGCTTGGGGATTGCAGGAACTGATGCCAAAGTAATCGGCAAAGCCACGCGTGGTGGTGAGCAGCTTGGTGCGGCTGAACTTTTCCGCGTTGATGAGGCCCCTTTCCTCCAGCTCTTTCACGTGATCGTAGCTCTTGTTGCCCCGGATTTCCACCAGAACGCTCTGCTTGATGGGCTGCTTGTAAGCGATGATGGCCAAGGTTCTGATGAGTGGAGCCTCGATTTCCTTTGGAGCGAAGGAGAGGACCCGACCGGCCAGGCCGAAGCGGACCTGCATGGAATAGCCCTCACCAATGCTCTTGATCTCGATGCCCGAGTCGCGGGTGGCGTACTCCGCTGCCAGGTCGTCCGCCAGGGCCCGCGCCCGCTCTTCGGAGAGAGTGGAAAGATCTGCCAGCTCCCGCGGAGTGAGGGTTCTGCCCGATGCGAAGAGGGCGGCTTCGATGACGGCTTTGGCATAGGAATCTGCGGTCAAGATAATCCTTGGAAGGCTGTGCTCATTAAAAGGGTTTAAGGTTACGCCCAGTGAGCGGGGCGGGAAGGAGCTGGACTGAAAAAGGGATCAATTATAGATTTCAGGCTCTAAATCTACATATTTTGACGGCGCCTGCGAAGAAAGCCCAATAAGCCCTCTTGAGATCTCGCGCTCATGCCAAAAAAAACGGGGGGATTTCGAAGCCCACTTGATTGCATTAAGCTGCAGTGATCCACCAGAGGGTTTCGCACGTTGGTCTTTGAGGTTATTAGTCAACAAGGTTGTCGAGCTCAACTTGGTGCTGGATGTTTACAGGTATGCGTTTGATCCGCGTTATTCTGTTATATGCAAGGACGAACCCAAAAACAGTTGATAACAAGGGCCCCCATCCCGGCATCACCTGGGCAAACGGCCATATGATTAGGAATGAGCACGGCAGCTCTCTGCAGCTTGGCCTTTTAGGGCACATAGCAGCCCCATCGACCGTGCAGCATAGCTAAGTGGTAATAGCAATCCAATAATTTCAAGCTTTGCGAAAATAGATTAAATCAGGTGAGCACGGCAGCGATCTACAGTTCCCGAGAGCTCGCGCATCTGAGTACAGTGCAGAACGTGGACAGGCTTATCTTCTGAGTTCGGAATGGGTTCAGGAGTTTCCCTGTCGCTCTGGCCGCCATGCTCGATTCCAAGTACCGGAATCGAACCGGTTTAGTGCCTCCCCGGGCCGTAACCCGGGGTCTTGGGTTAAGTGCCTTAAGCTTTGCGACCAGATTTCGCCCGAGTTTAGTGGAGCGCTGCGGAGTTATTAGTTGCTGCGAGCTGAACACCTCGTTGCCTTGGTGCTTACACACCAGCTCTATCAAACTCGTCTTTTACGAGTACTCTAAGCGGTCTCTTTTCAGGAGCGGTTTCGGGCTTAGATGCTTTCAGCCCTTATCCACGAGCACGTAGCTGCTCGGCATGCCTTGCCAGACAGCCGATAGACCAGAGGTGCCGTTAGCTTGTTCCTCTCGTACTAAAGCTAACTTCCCCTCAGACCGCAATACACCCCTAACAGATAGTAACCGACCTGTCTCACGACGGTCTAAACCCAGCTCACGATCTCCTTTAATAGGCGAACAACCTCACCCTTGGCCGCTGCTGCACGGCCAGGATGGAAAGAACCGACATCGAGGTAGCAAGCCACCGGGTCGATATGTGCTCTTGCCGGTGACGACTCTGTTATCCCCGGGGTAGCTTTTCTGTCATCTAACGCTCTCACCAAGAGAGCTGAGAGGTTCGCTAAGCCCGACTTTCGTCTTGTCACCTCTTGCTATGCAAGGTAACATCAGGCTGACTTATGCCTTTACACTCTTCGTTGGGTTTCCGACCCAACTGAGTCAACCTTAGGGCGCCCTTGATATCTTTTCAAGGGCGTGGCGCCCCACCCAAACTGCCCACCTACCGAGGTCCTCTTCTCAGAGTTAGGGCGGTAGCTCCGAAAGGGTAGTATTCCAAGGGCGACTCCACTCGAACTGGCGCCCGAGTTTCGACGTCTCCTACCTATGCTCTACAATCAGAACCACAACCCAACGGCAGGCTGCAGTAAAGCTCCACGGGGTCTTCACTTCCCATTAGGGGTCTCCAGACTCTGCACTGGAACGTAAGGTTCACCGGGTACCAGCTAGGGACAGTGGGACTCTCATTGATCCATTCATGCAAGCCGCCAATTAAGCGGCAAGGTACTACGCTACCTTAAGAGGGTCATAGTTACCCCCGCCGTTGACAGGCCCTTCTTCCCGTTGAACCGGGTTTTCAGGTACCTGCACTGGGCAGGATTCAGTGATTGTACTAGTCCTTACGGATTCGCAATCACCTATGTTGTTATTAGACAGTTAGAGTCCCCTCGTCGCTGCGACCTGCTTCTTGCAAAGCAGGCACCACTTATCCCGAAGTTACGTGGCTATTTTGCCGAATTCCCTTAGCTAGCATATGCCGACACGCCTTAGCCTTCTCAGCTTGGGGCACCTGTGTTGGTTCTCGGTACGGACTTTCAACTCCCTTTTCACGGACTCCTGGAATTTGCCAACTTACGTCATCACGTTTTCGTCTGTTTCTCGCCATTACGGCTCTCCGCAGACTTCTGCGCTTGAACGCCCTGGCGCGAACGCTTGACATATCCGGAAGCGTCAGTTTTATCGTTGAAAGGTACAGGAATATTAACCTGTTTCCCATTTGGCGTACTCCGATTAAGGTACGTCTTAGGACCGACTGACCCTCGGCTGACGAACATTGCCGAGGAACCCTGGCCCATACGGCGATCGGGATTCTCACCCGACTTTGCTGCTACTGCTACCAGGATTTTCGTCTCTACGCGGTCCACACCTCTTCACAGAGATGCTTCTGCCCACGCAGAGCGCCTCCCTACTAGATCACCTTGCGGTGCTCCGTGGTATCGGTAATCGGCTTAGCCCCGTCAATTTTCGGGGCCCTGGATCTCGACTGGTGAGCTGTTACGCACTCTTTAAAGGATAGCTGCTTCTAAGCTAACCTCCCAGTTGTTTATGACCCAGGACACCCTTAAGTGTTGACACTTGGCCGATACTTGGGGACCTTAACCACGGTCAGGGTTGTCTCCCTCACGGACTAGAAGCTTACCCCCCAGCCCGGACTGCCGGTCTTCTTCGACGACGGCGGTTTTGGAGTTTGACAAGAGAACAGACCCTTTCGGGTCCGGCTTCCCCAATCAGTGCTCTACTCCGCCGACTATCTCAGACCAGGTCATACTGCGATATGTTTCGGGAGGAACCAGCTATTTCCGACCTCGATTGGACTTTCACCCCTAGACGCAGGTCACGAGAGCGATTTGCATATCAACATCTCTAACGATCCTCCACGCAGCTTTCGCCACGCTTCGACCTACCAACGCCTAGATCGCCCGGCTTCGGGTCGCATACGGGCGACTGCACGCACTTGTATACGTCGCGCCTCTTTTCATGCGCGCTTGTCGCTTTCGCTACGGCTTCCTCTGTAAAAGAATTAGCCTCGCCGCCAATATGCACTCCCTGGTTCGTTCTTCAAAACGCATGTTAGAACGCCGGCAACTCCTTTCGTACTGCGGCCTTGCAGCCGTTTCCTTCAAGGAGAAGATCCTTGCGCGCCCTAACGCACTATCGCCAGCCAATTTCAGGCTCTTTGCACCTCCCTATTTGGGGTACTTTTCAGCTTTCGTTCACACTACTACTGCGCTATCGGTCTCAAGATGTATTTAGCCTTGGAGGTTGGTGACCCCCAATTTCCCGCGCGATTTCCGACGCACGGTACTCAAGACACGGCCCCGGTCTTGATAAATTACGACTACGTGGCTCTCACACTCTATGGCAGGCCATTCCAGGCCACTTCGACTTCTAAATCAAGACGTTTGGACCGGCTTATAACACCACATCTCCCTTGCGGGATTCGGTTTAGGCTGTTCCGCTTTCACTCGCCGTTAATAACGGAATCTCGTTTGATTTCTCTTCCTGTCCCTACTAAGATGTTTCAATCCGGGACGTTCCCGATCCTCAACGGATCAGTCCGAAGACTAGGATTTCCCATTTGGACATCCTCGGTTCAATGGCTCCATGCGCCTCGCCGAGGCTTATCGCAGCTTGGCACGTCCTTCGTCAGCACTTGAGCCGAGCCATCCCCTGGCTGGCATAAGCAGCTTATGCCCCACTAAACTCAGTGAGCGTCTGGTCGCAAAGCTTGTGCACGGCATCATCGGACCGCTCCGTCAAGAACGGACCTTCGCCCTTCCACATCGAGTCTGCCTCAATGTGTGCATTGTAATTGGACTTGCTGGGATTCGGACCCAGGGCCTCCGCCTTGCAAAGGCGGCGCTCTACCAGCTGAGCTACAAGCCCGGGTACTAGCCCCAGCTAATAATCAGAATAGCTGGCTAATTGGTTCTCTTTTTGGTCTCGGTCGACATTTTCAGCTTCCAACTGGTTACGGGTGGGTATGCTTGTGCATACCCATAACGTTAGGAGGTGATCCAGCCGCAGATTCCCCTACGGCTACCTTGTTACGACTTAACCCCCCTTGCAAAGCCCAAATTCGAACGCCTCCGAAGGAAGCGCTCTCATTCAGACCCTACTCGGGTGGTTTGACGGGCGGTGTGTGCAAGGAGCAGGGACGTATTCACCGCGTTCTGTTGAAACGCGATTACTACGGATTCCAGCTTCATGAGGGCGAGTTGCAGCCCTCAATCCGGACTAAGATTGGCTTTAGGAGATTTCCATCCCCTTTCGGGGTAGATACCCATTGTACCAACCATTGTAGCTCGCGTGTAGCCCGGGATATTCGGGGCATACTGACCTACCGTTGCCCATTCCTTCCTCCGCTTTAGCAGCGGCGGTCCCCACAGTGTACCCGTCACTCCGGAGAGTACGCTGGCAACTGTGGGCGTGGGTCTCGCTCGTTGCCTGACTTAACAGGATGCTTCACAGTACGAACTGACGACGGCCATGCACCACCTCTCAGCTAATCCGGCAAAGTCTTCAGCCTGGCCTTCATATTGCTGTCGGTCCCGGTAAGATTTCCGGCGTTGAATCCAATTAAACCGCAAGCTCCACCCGTTGTGGTGCTCCCCCGCCAATTCCTTTAAGTTTCAGCCTTGCGGCCGTACTTCCCAGGTGGCTCGCTTCACGGCTTCCCTACGGCACCGACAACGGTCGCACCGTTGCCGACACCTAGCGAGTATCGTTTACGGCTAGGACTACCCGGGTATCTAATCCGGTTCGTGCCCCTAGCTTTCGTCCCTTGCCGTCAGGTCCGTTCTGGTGAGACGCCTTCGCCACTGGTGGTCCTTCAAGGATTACAAGATTTCACCCCTACCCCTGAAGTACCTCTCACCTCTCCCGGCCTCGAGCCAGACAGTATCTCCTGAAAGCCTGACAGTTAAGCTGCCAGATTTCCCAAGAGACTTATCCGGCCGGCTACAGACCCTTTAGACCCAATAATAACGGTTACCACTCGAGCCGCCGGTGTTACCGCGGCGGCTGGCACCGGTCTTGCCCGGCCCTTGCTATGCAATGCTTTTTAGGCATCACGACAGCCAGATTTGTAACCTGGCACTCGAGGTCCCCTTATCGCTGTTTCCAGCATTGTAAAGTTTTCGCGCCTGCTGCACCCCGTAGGGCCTGGATTCGTGTCTCAGAATCCATCTCCGGGCTCTTGCTCTCACAACCCGTACCCGTCGTAGGCTAGTAGGTACGCTACACCCACTACTACCTGATAGGCCGCAGACCCATCCTTGAGCGCCGGAGCTTTGGAACTCGATGCATTCCAGCAATCGAGATCTATCGGGTATTATACCCAGTTTCCCGGGTTTATCCCCGTCTCAAGGGCAGGTTGTCCACGTGTTACTGAGCAGTACGCCATGTATTGCTACATTCGACTCGCATGGCTTAGTCGAACCTCGATAGCAGTAACCTCTGGCAGGATCAACCAGAATTCACTAGGAAGTATTTCACTTAATATGTTATTCCGAACCAGTCGGAATTGGCTGAGTCGCCAAGACCAATGTCAGACACGAAAAAACTCGCGTCTCCATCTTTGTTATATCGCAACTTTATAGCTCGACCCTTCAATGATATCGGAGCCTTGCTTTTGGGTTACGACGCCTCATCGGCCCAATTCTGTACGCAATACTACTATTTAAAGGTTGCCTTTCAGCAAACTTCTATTGCATCCATTATTGGCCTAATTCGAAAGGTGTTCGTGATATTTATATCTTTTGGCTCATCCGGACTTACCCAGGAAGGGAAATCGCGAAATGGACCAGAAAACTTGAACCCTTTTCGGCAGCCATTGTGATCGAAGTTCGTATTTAAAGATTTCGCCCCATCATGCCTCCCCGGTTTTGATCAGGAGGCGGAAGCAAAGCCCTCGAACCCATCACATCGGCCTTCCCCCTTAAGGGATGATGGGTATTTAAAGATAGCGCAACAAAAAATAGGGAAATCAAGCGACTGGATTTTAGATAATATTAATCATATTAATCCATTCCAGACAGATATGCCTATCAACCGCACAGGAGATCAGCTATCTCTTTGAGGATGCGACCTACTTCAAGGTCAGACATGGTACCAATACAAAATAAGAGCCTTCTTGATTGTCACATGAATTCGCGAAGATGGCTATAGAAATCCTGAGGCTTACGTAGCTGAATCAGAAGATAGTGGTTTTTGGTCGGTGCTATTTCGGAGCCTCAAAGATAGGGGCTGGTGGGTGTTCAGACGGTGACATAGTCCTTGAAGCTCTGGAACCTCGCCGTAGAACGGCTCCGGGTCATCGATGAACTCGTAAGAGATCAGGAAAGAACTTTTTGGGGGGGGCGAGTTTTGGAGCGATGGTGGATATATTGGTACAGTAAGTGAGGGCATAACGGCAGAGATAATTCGGAATTACATTTTGCAGCAGGGAACATCGGAAGAAAAAGAAGGGTATAAATCAATCATTCCATTACCCACTCGATTGCAGCTAGGAGACCCTTTTTATCACTTGATCCGCTCAGCCCTTGATAAGACCA
>CAVVKN010000004.1:0-147738 GCA_963748825.1 Methanotrichaceae archaeon | reverse complement strand
CCTTGTCCCGAAATACTCCAGGTCGTGGATGTGCAGGTCTCCAGCCAGGTGGCGGTCGGCGAGATGGGGCGGCAGCAGCAGCAGGTACTGCTCCTTGCTGATCTTGTCAGCTTTCTTCTTGTGGCTGGTCTCGGCATTTTCCTGGAGGTTAGCATTCTCCTTGGACTCAAAACCCGTACCGATGTCGATGAGGTGGGCATCATAGACCGGAGTTCCCACGCGGGTGCAGATGTTGCGCCACTCTGTGTGGTGCCTCTCTAAGAGGATTACATTCATGATCTCTCGCACCAGGGGGCCGCTCAGGTACTGGACGTTCATCCATCGCACACGGCGCTCCACCTCTTTGGCGATGTCCTGGGCCTCTTCCTCGGTGATTCCCGGTTCTTTGTAAAATTGTTCAGATAGCTTTGTCTCCTTGAGGAGTTGCTTGGCTATGGCCTCTCTATCCCAGTCCAGCAGATGGCCGTCTGTGGTCCTAACCCTGGGCATGGCAGAAACGGCCAGACCTTCCAGGGTCTGCTGCACAATTCTGCTGCTCAACGCCCATCCCCTCTACCATAAAGCAACATGACTAATCATCTCAGCAATCAACTTATATCCCAATATTTCATCCTGAGTTTATTGGCTTTGCGCTCAAACACACTCAAAATTTTTCTACAGGTATCTCTTCTCTGGGTAATAAATTGATCGGACAACATCGGCGCGGAAATTATTAAACCCATCGAACGCGGGGCGAAAGTAATCGATATATTTTGCCGAAGCCAAAGGCTTCTCTTGATATCAACTTGTGATTATCTTGGATCGCTTATTTAAATTGGGCAGAAACGATATAAGACGGAAACAATGCCCTTTATTTTTCCAGGCCGCTCTCAGGTCCTACGCGAAGTACCGGCTATACGATTTATGAACTGCCGTATTTTTGGCGCTGTCTTGGAATTCGAAAACTATTTGTCATTAAAAAATCATGCCGCCCATATTCTTGTTCGGGGTGAAAAAATAATGAAACGAAATCTCCTATTAGGGCTGCTGGCCCTTCTGGCCGTTGTCATCTCTTTATCAGGATGCTATGCTCAGTCCTGTCCTGCACCAGTGTCTGAAAAGAGCTTGGCTAACGCCAATGGTTCTCAAAATCAATTCTTGAATACCTCCAGCGCACTTAGCCTATCTGATTTGAAGCAGATGCAGCTTTATGAGAATGCAGAAAATGGTTTCGCCTTCTCCTATCCATCGGGTTGGATCGCGAAGGAGCCCGACCCCAATGAATTGGGCATAGTGGTTGGATTCTTAGCACCCGGCGAGGACATCGACAATGCTCAAAATTATGTAACGCTGCAAATTGAGAACCTGCCTGCAAACCAAGATATTACTCTGGAGCAATACACAAATTTTGTGCTCAAAAACCTTAAAGGCTCTTACTCTGACTTTCAATCATTGGCAGAGGGTGATATGCTTCTTTCCAATCAGCCTGCCCATGTCCTAGCATATTCCGCCACTATAGACCAGATGCCTTATCAGATACTCTTGGCTTACACCATAAAGGACAAAAGAGCTTACGTCGCAACTTATTATGCCCTGGCTGATAGCTATGTGCAATATGAAAACGATGCCAAGGAGATAATCAATTCCTTCAAGTTCCTGTGAGCCAATATCTTCTTTTTTAGTTTTTAAAGCCCGGATTAGAAATGCAGATGCAAAGCCACAACCATTCTCAATCTGCTCGTGAAAATTAAAAGAAAAATCTGGATCTTCTGGATGTCGAGGTCCTATTTGATTATCGCCTCCAGTCGCTTGTTCACCTCATCCCAGTCCACTATGTTCCAGAAGGCCTCCACGAACTTCGGCCTCTCATTCTTGTAGTCCAGATAGTAAGCATGCTCCCAGACATCCAGGACCATGAGGATGCGAAACATGGGGTAAACATTCACATTATGCTTCTCGATCTGCATGATCAGCAGCCTTCCGGTCATGCCACACCAGGCAAGGGCCGCCCAGCCCGAGCCCTCTGTGCTGGCTGCTGCCGCAGAAAACTCCTTCTTGAAGCGCTCGAAGGATCCGAACTCCTTCTTCAGGGCGTCCGCCAGAGCACCGCCGGGCTCCTTGACGGCCTTGGCGGCGGGGGCCAAATTTCGCCAGAAGAGGCCATGCAGAACATGGCCTCCTGCCTGGAAGGATAGCTCCTTTAAGGTGGCTTTCATGTCCACATCGGTCCCCGCCTGGCGGGCCTTATCCAGTCTCTCCAGGATGGCGTTGGCTCCGTTCACGTAGGCGGCGTGGTGCTTGTCGTGATGCAGACGGAGCTGAGTCTCGGAGATAAATGGTTCAAGGGCATTGTAGGCATAGGGCAGCTCCGGCAGGGAATATAATTTCTTATCAGACATACTTTCTCACCTTTGGTTAAAAACCGAAGAGAAGCTATCTAATGCATTCTATTTAGCTCTTCTTGCGAATAGGCTTGCAGCGATAATTATGACTGCGAATATCCAATAATGATCGGAATTTATTATTATCTTTGATGATTTGATTATTTGATATTGAAAGTCAATAGAGAAATCAATCTCACCATTCTTCTGGGCAATCTCAAGAACTCTCTCCAGGATTTTCCCTTGCCGTCTTCAGAGCACGGGCATACCAGATCAGTTCCTCCAAGAGCCTCTTTGCCTGGCCGTGCTGCGACCTTCCTTTTAGAAGGCCAGCCTCATCAAATAGCTCCTGTACCTTGGGAAAGTGCACAGCTTGGCCGGTGGGGACCATATGAAAGGCGAGGCAGACCAGGCGCAGCTGCTCAACCATGCGAGTCCCGCCCCAGGCTCCGGAGGAGACGCCACAGATGCCCACGGGCTTGTGCGCATATTGAGAAAAGAGCATATCCAGAAGCATCTTCAGCTCGCCTGGATAGCCGTGGTTGTACTCAGGAGAGACGATGATGAAGCCGTCGGCGCGCCTAGCTTTCTCCGCGAGCTTTTGGGCCGGCTGGCTTATTTCCGTGTTGTCCGTGGCTTCCAGGCGATAGTCTCGCACATCGATGATCTCGCTCTCGAGACCTGCCTCCCGGGCTTTTTGCAGCATGAATTGGGCCGCTTTTTCGGACTGGCGGCCCTGTCTGGCTGTTCCGAGGATTATGGGGATGTACATTGTATCTCTATACTATCACAATTTCTTTTTATGTTTTTCCTATGCCTCTTTGATCGGCAACTGTATCTCCGTCAATAGCTCTTCGGGGATCGTCTTGCAGGGGTCGCTCAGATAAAGCTCTCTTCCCGGTCCGGCAAACTCCATCCCATTTTTCATCATATACTCGTAGAGATCCTTGTAGATCAGGTGGAGCGTATCGTAGCTTCCTTTGTGCACAACAGCCAGGACTCGAGCCGGAGGAAGGTTCTTGACTTCCATATCCTCATCCACTTCGATCCTTCCGGTTATGGGTATGGCCACCTCTATATCGGCATCCTTTTCTTTATATTCCTGGTCATGGTAAATTGCCATGCAGGGTCCGCTCATCTTCACGAGATTTTTTTGGTTATCTGGCCGGAAAAGCGTTTCGCAGAGCTCTCCGATCAGGTGACCGATGGTCTCACCATAGCTTCCTCTGTCTCTCTTGCTTACCACCCGTAGAGCGGGCACATCTTTGATAACCGGCTCGCTTAATGCCATCTTTATCAGCTCCTTATCGCTTTGTTTGAGCAAGGCCTCGATCCTTAGCAGCCTGGCGATCTCACCTCTTGTCCGGCGGAGATGCTTCTCTCTCAGGGCCTGCACGACGTCCCTATCACCTTTCACTTCGGCATCGAGGTAGCAAGCCACCTCTTCCAGGGATATGCCCAAAGAGCACAATGTCTTTACTCTCACGCCCCTCTCAAGTTGGTCTGCCGTGTAGTAGCGATAGCCGGTTAATGTGTCTCTAGCTGCCGGTACCAGCAGCCCCACCTGATCATAGTAGCGCAGGGCCTTGGGGGTAATCCTCGTAATAATCGAGAACCTGGTGATGGGAATCTGATCGACGGTCATGGCTCATATCCAGGAAGCTTTTGCTTATTTGTAAGGGCATGCAGTCTCCTGCGGGGGAAGGTTTATGCAATTCCAATTCACTATGGTTATTCCTGCATGGCCTCGTCAAACTCATCCCGGTACCTGGCCACTCTCGAGACACCTTTCATCGCCGACTGGTCCAAAATCAGGATCATAAAGGCCTCGTTTGGAACTCCATCCCACTGGCTGCGAATGCCGTGCAAAGAGGCACGCACAAAGCCGAAGCGGGGATAGTATTCAGGATGCCCCAGTACGATGATAAAGGGACAATCCCGGCTCCTCAGCATCTCGATGCCTCGTTTGACGAGTTGTGTGCCAACACCCAGGCGCTGCCGCTCTGGAAGGACGGCCATGGGCGCCAGGCCCATGCCCTCTATTGTCTTCGCATCGCCTTCGATTTTGGCTGGAGAGAAGAGGATGTGTCCCACGACCTCGTCGCCATCAAGGGCGACTAAGGAGAGCAGGCCGGGACAGCTTTTTTGCAGACTGTCGACTATATTGGCTTCATCTGGCTGGCCGAAAGCCTTTTCGTTCACCGCTCGGATCACTTGCGCTTGCTTATCCTCTCGTCTCTCCTCACGAATTACGATCATATCTTCACCAGAGCACAATATACACCATATCTCCTTCCTTCTTGCCTTTCAAGAGCTGGCAGTGGCGTAGTATGGCAAACTGGTTCTCCAGCTCCGGCGCCGGCAGCTTGAAGTTCTCTATCAGCTCCGCCTTGGTGGCCTTGCCCTTCTGCAGAATGTACTCGTAGATCTCCTTTTGCAGATCCGTGAGGCCATCGGTTCCTTCCAGGCCGTGGCTCGTTCGGAATATCTTCTTTGACCTCTCTCCCCAGGGATCACAGACCCTAATTCGGTGGCCGACATCGATGTAGCAGTCTTCGCAGAGTGTCTTGCCATCTGTGATGAAGACCTCTTCCTCAGCGATCTCTTTGCTGCAGTTCTGACACTTAATGCCCTCTATCATCTCTATCTACCTCTTATCATCCGAAAATTGCTTTTCTTAATCCTCATCCAGCAGGGCTGCAGCCACGTTGAACCCCGAGCCCATGCGCACAAGTCCTGCAACCGCCGCCGCCTCCAGCATCTCTTCCCGGCTGGCTCCGGCTTTGCTGGCCGCCTCCTTATGCCTCTCTACGCAGCGCTCACATCTGACTGCTACAGAGCAGGCCAGGGCGATTAGGGCCTTGTCTTTTGCCGATAGCGCGCCCTCTTTTAGTGTCAAAAAGACCAGCCTCTTGAAGGCAGAGTCCATTTCTTCGCCGAGGGCTTGTGCAAACTCATCTGTCTTTGATTTTTGTCCTTCCATTTCATTCACCTCGAATCTTCAAATATCCCAAGATGAATAACCCAAGCTCTGCCATTCGAGCGTATGGTCTCGCCGGCCATCTGCTCGAGCCTAGCCCATTGGTCTCTCTTGGGCCTCTCTCAAGACCTGGCCGCATTTGCAGCTTAGCAGCATTATAAGCATATTATAGTAGAACATAGTACATATGGGCAGCGAGCAAAATGAGGCAGAACACCCTGTTGCAGCCTGGCTGATCATAGGGACCGTAGGGATAGAATTTATCCCGGTCACGCGCTTCTACAGGCCGATGGGCAGCTTTAGTCGCACGATCCTCTTCACTGCGGCCTGCCGGGCAACGCATTGGATCTGAAGATCTTTTTATTGCATAGGCTCATAAAACTATTAAATATAAATACAATATTATCTATCACAAAATGCACTGTCTTAAGAATATTAATGAAAAAGTTCTAATAGAAAGAAGCAATTACGGGAAAATTATGAGGGCATGTTTAATATTAATACTAATCCCAATTCTGGTCCTGGGATATGCAAATGCCTCAAAGATAACCGTGGGGCCGCAGAATGCGGATTATTCGCAAATACAGCAGGCAATAGACAATTCCAGCCAGGGGGATATCATTGAGGTGCAAAGTGGTGTCTATCGCGAGAACGTTCATGTCTATAAGACTCTTACCTTGCAGGGCATTGATAGCGGCAAAGGGCTTCCTGTTGTGGATGCCGGCGGATCGGGAAGCGTCATCAGCATAACGTCCAATGGCACTATTGTTGAGGGCTTTAACATAACGGGTTCTGGTGGTTGTGGGTGCGGCAATGCCGGGATAAAAGTTGATTCCAGCAATAATATTGTGCAAAGCAATATAATTTATAAGAATAAGTATGGAATTTATATCCCGCCCGGAAATGAAAATAACACTTTTCTGTCCAACGACCTGTTGGATAATGAAATAACTGTAAGCGACAGTGGCATCAATAATCGATGGAATGGGAGCGTGCCGGCAGGAGGATTGAAGGGCCTCATGGAGTTGATAAGCGGCCCGCGGGTTTTAGGAAACCATTACAGCGATTACGATGAGGAGAAGGAGGGCTGTTATGATGCCAACCAGGATAAAATCTGCGACAAGCCCAAGGAGATTGGAAGCGGTCCCGGCAAGGATAATTATCCTTCCGCTACCTCAATGAATTGATGCTAATTGGGCCGGTCACAAGACGTTTGCGGGCGGGATAGGCTTAAATCAATTGGTGCAGGATAAAGAGCTTGGCCTTCATGCCCGTCTGAATAAGGAATTGATCATTTAGCGTTTAGATGTAGCAGGATGGATAGAGATGCAGTTCACTATTGAGCCGGTCAGGAAAGAGGATGGAAACGCGATAATCGATATCTTCAACCACTACGTGGAGAACAGCTTCGCCGCCTATCCGGAAGATCCGGTGCCTTACGAGTTTTTTGATTTCTTCGTGAACATGTCCGAAGGCTATCCTTTCCTGGTGGCCAGGGACGACGGGGGAAATGTGCTGGGCTTTGCATTGCTCCGCCCGCACAGTCCCATGCCCGCCTTCTCCCGGACGGCAGAGATAACCTGTTTCATCGCCCCGGAGCAAACGGGAAAGGGAATGGGAAAGGCAATGCATGAAAGCCTCCTGCATGAGGCTAAAGAGAAGGGCATCTCTTCCATCCTGGCCGGCATCTCCTCCCTCAACTCGGCAAGCCTGGCCTTTCACAAAAAGCGAAGCTTTCAGGAGTGCGGACGCTTCCAGAAGATCGGCCGAAAATGGGGCCAGGACTTCGATGTGGTCTGGATGCAGAAAATGATCTGAAACTTGGATAATAACGAATCATTCTGGCGTCGTTTTCATATTCTAT
Organism: Methanotrichaceae archaeon; assembly: GCA_963748825.1. Classification (GTDB taxonomy): domain Archaea; phylum Halobacteriota; class Methanosarcinia; order Methanotrichales; family Methanotrichaceae; genus Methanothrix. Next base: position 140,534 of record CAVVKN010000004.1, on the reverse strand, counting down.
TGATGCTCTTATCAAAGAAATGCTCGATTTGACTGATTGCAGCGCAGGCAAGTGGCCGTCCGTCCACGCTTCCTTCGAGTTTTCCGGTGTGACGACTCCCGAGGACTCGGCAAGAAAAGGCCGTTTCTGCCGGGAGCTGCGCCGCCTCTTCGACCGGCTTCAGGAAGGCTTCGATCGCCTGGATGTGGCGGAGAAAGCGAGATGCGGCCTGGGTGGGGTAGCGGCGGAGGTCTTTTTGCAGGTTGATCTGAAAAAGAAGGAAATAGTGCTGGATAAGCTCTTCAAGTACTGTGAGATGCATTTTCATCTCTTCACTGAGCTCTTGGAGATACTGCAGCGCCATTTTCCAGACTGCTATCTGGTAGTTCCCTCCTTGCAGGGATACGAGCTGGCCCGGGAGATCCGGCGATTTCTCGGGGCGCCCGAGGTGGAGTGCGTCTTCCTGAAGGGGGATACAGAGGAGCGGCTGCTCATGGGCGATGCTCTGCAGGGGATGAGCTTTGAGGGCATCCTGGAGGATACACAGAGGCACTACGAGGAATGGGGCGGAATAGTGAAAAAGAGGCAGGAACTGGGGCCGGGCAGGGAGCTCTCCATGTACTGGCGGGGGATGGAAGGCGAAGAGGAGGTCTTGTGGATGCAGGTGAGAATTGGGTTATCTAGCTAAATTATTTCACCTTAGCTGCTCACATCTCAAATCCCTTCTCACATGAAACCTCCCTCATCAGCGCTTCTGCCCTTGCCATCTGCTCCTCGCTTCCGCTCAAGGCCAGCCAGACCGCACCCTCCGCGCCTCCTACCCCGCCCGCAGCCACCATCTCTGCCTCTGCTCCGCAAAGAAGCCGTATGGCATCGATCTCGGTGAAGACCTCTCCCGGTACCGGCAGCAGCCGAAAGCCGCTGCTCCCTGGCGCATTCATCCGGGCGGCCAGCTCCATCAGATCGCCTGGCACGCGCTTTTCCAGGCCCACAGGCAGGATGAGCCGCACCCTGCGGCCCACAGCCGCCTGCAGGGTCGTGATAGTCGTTCCTCCCTGTGGATGGCCGATGAGAACTGCCGCCTGCTTTCTGGTCAGGTCGAGGGCATTCGCCCCCTTCAGGATGATGTCTCCCTCTCTCAGGCCGTCCCCAACGTCGAAAATAGTCTTGCCTTTCTGCCAGATGCCGTTTACTATCACTACATCGCCGGGAAAACCGCTCTCCTCCGGCAGCCTTCCGGTCTCCGTGGTCCTTCCCGGCGGCAGGACGATGCCGCGAAAGAATCGTTTTTTGGAGAAGCTCTCCGCCTGGCCCAGTTTTCTCAATATCTCCTCAGCCACGTAGCTGTTGGTGGTTCCGGCGATGATGACCAGGGTGGCGGTCCGCGACGCAGCCTTAACGGCCGGATGGGCCGCCAGGGCTTTGCCTATCAGGCGCTTTGCCGCGGCGACTGTGAGGACGAATTGCAGCATGTCATTAGCGAAGATTTTTTGATAAAGATAAACCCAATGGTGAAAATATGGAAAGGGATGTCCTTGCGGCCGTGCGGCAGGAGCTGCTGCAGAGTATTGACGAGAAGGCTCGGGAGAGCGCTCAACGCTTCTTCAAGGAGATGGTTAAGGTCCATGGCGTAAAGGGTGCCCTAGTCAAAAAAATCGCTGCCAAACACTTCCGGGAGATAAAAGGTCGAGACAAAAAAGAGATCTTCTCTCTATGTGAAAATCTACTGCAAACAAACTACGGGGAAGAGGCCTTCATTGCCTTCGAATGGTCCTACTCTCTGCGGCGCCAGTTCGTGCCTGAGGACTTTTTTGTATTCGAGAGATGGGTGGATCTCTATGTGGACAACTGGGCCAAGTGCGACACTCTCTGCAACCACACCCTGGGCACTTTCGTGGAGATGTATCCGCAGTTTATCGAAAGCCTGGCGGTCTGGGCCCGATCGGAGAACAGGTGGCTGCGGCGCGCCTCGGCCGTGACGCTCATCCTTCCCGCCCGGAAGGGGGCATTTTTGAAGGAGGTTTTTGAGATCTCGGACATTCTCCTCATGGACAAAGACGACATGGTGCAGAAGGGCTACGGCTGGATGCTCAAGGAGGCGAGCAAAAAACACCAGGCGGAGGTCTTCGACTACGTGATGAGGTGGAAGGAAAAGATGCCGAGGACGGCGCTGCGCTATGCCATCGAGAAGATGCCGGTGGAGATGAGAAAAAAGGCGATGGCGAGATAGAAAGGATCTGGCAAGGGATAACGGTACCAATCGATTCGATACTTGCTCTTCTTCCAGGTCCTTTTTGCCCAAGATATTCAATTTATGAAGTCCACGTGCTGAATTTGAGCAAAATCATTAGGCCAATATGGGCAACTTCTCTTACCGACCTCTTTCTGCCTTTGAGCCTCGGAAAATGCGGATTTAGCCTCCTCCTCTCTGCCCATTTTCTGGAGCAGCTTTCCTTTTTCTTGCCAGGCGTCGGCATTGTCTGGACACAGGCGTATGGCTCTGTCCAGGAATTTGAGCGCCTCAGGGTGTCTTCGCAAGCCCATCTGGGCCAGGCCCTTGCCCATGCTGAATTCGAAAGATTCCGAGTACCTCTTTGTCAGAATCTGGAATTCCTTCAAGGCTGGGTGGTATCTCTCCAGGGCGAGTAAAGCAAAGGCTTTCCCCCTTGATGCGTCATAGTATTCGCCATCAATTTTTATGGCCGTTTCAAAGCATTGCAGAGCTTCTTCATAAAGGCCCTTCTGGAAATTTATCGATCCTTTGCCGTACAAGGCTATAGTAACCTCAGGGCTAATTTTCAGAGCTTCATCAAAACAGGGAAGCGCTTGATCATGACGGCCCAGGGATGACAGGATCTCTCCCTTGCGCACCATGAAGCTGCTATCCTCCTGGCCGATCTCCAGAGCTTTATCTATAACTTGCAGAGCCTTTTCCGGTTCTCCTTTTTCGAGGAAGATCTCCAGTTTCACCCCAAGTGCATAGGTATTTTCCGGGTCAATGGCCCAGCACTTATTCAGGCATTCAAGGGCTTTATCAAAATTGTGCATTCGCTTATGGATTTCGCCCATTTTGAGCCATGGGGTAGATGTATTTGGATCTATGGAAGCTGCCATCTGGAAGCATTCCAGGGCTCTCGCATCTTCTTTTTTGTTGATTAGAGCGATTCCTTTGTTGAACCATGCGTCCCAGAAATTAGGATCGATTTCAATGGCACGGTCGAATTGCTGTATTGCTTCATCCAAACGGCCACATCTACCAAGCGTTGTTCCCAGAACCGAAATGGTTTCGATATTATCAGGGTCTGCGAGCTCCTGCTCAAACCTCAGGAGAATGTCATCAACCGTGGGAAGCTCTCGCGAAGTTCTTGCTCTCTTTTTCATCGCAGGATCTTTTCTCCCTCATTATATTTATTTCTTGCTGATAATATTCTCTGCAAACATCTGGGATCAAACCATTTTATCTATATACCTTGCTGCGATTTCTGATTCGCAATACTAATACACCGCCCTGTTTCTTGGAATAAACGACCCGGTATTCTCCTATGCGCAGTTTGAACAGTCCTTTGAATTGCCCTGTGAGCGCCTCTCCGCAGTCCGGATCGCAGGATAACGCCTCTTCCATCTCTTTGATTACTCTCTTGGCAACAGCCTTGTCTAGATTCTTCAGGTCATGGGCCACAGATGATTTGTACTCAATTCTGCAGGCCAATTAGTTCCCTCATCTCGTCGCAGGATACTACTTTATCGTTTTTGTCGTTCAAACGTTCCTGGGCAATCAGGTAATCTGAATAATCCTCAAGATATGCCTGCAATGCTTTCTTAATGATATACGCCTTGGAGCGGTCTATAGCTTCAGAGAGGCTCTTCAGGCTGTCTGCCATGTCATCAGGAAGCCGAATCGATACAGAAGTGGAAATCTCAATCACCTTGTATTACAATGAATTGCAAGTATATCAATGTCTTCACGTTCTGGCATAAGCCCACAAGGGCCTTGATGATGTGGCTTTTGCCAGCATTGGACCGGATATGAAGTTAGTTTATCAAGATCATACTATGATCATACTATATCCCAAAATAGGATAAACCAACAGCTTCCTGGTCCGCGAACAGCAGGTTGTTCATCTGTGCCATTATTTATCATGATAAATTCGACTGTTTTTTCTACTTGATTACCAAATTCTTCATAGACAAGATTCGCTTGTATCACCGTTCTTGCTGCAGCTGTGTCTCGAATCCCGGTGAACTCGAATGACCGCAAGTGCTTCGAATTATATATTTTTCTTATGCGCGCAGGCATTGCATTTTTATTGTCGCGAGAATTCAATAAGATGCAATCAGCCATGGTACCGTAATTTGGCTTTGCATCCTTCCATTTTGAAAGGAACAATGCAAGCGTCTTTTCAGGCGTAAAATCCTCATAATCGTTAGGACCACCGATTGCAGGAATATCCTGGCCGATCTTGATGACTCTTGGTTTCCATTTCTGCAGCTTTAGCTTATCAACTTTGTTTTCGTTGATCTGTTTGATCACTTGCCTCCACGATATTGGATTTTCCGGAGGTTGTGGATCCAGTAATCTCTGTTCTGCCTTCATAGCCCAATCGCGTATAGAAAACAGCGCCGCCCAAGTTTTAGCTGCGACCATTTTATTGTCGTAGCCAAGATCCATTCCGTGCAGTATGCCGTTTCGATAGGGTATAGCTATCTGATCCACATTTGTTTTGCCACGATCCTCATTGAATACACTGGCTATTACCTTCAACCCTTTGGCATGGCCAGAGATGGAATCCCAGGCTTCCAAATTGACATCTTTGGCGGAAAAGCCGAGTTTTGAGCCTCGTCCTTTTTCATGCGCTTCATTGACGATTCCCTCGAGCAGAGCAAGGACAACAGGTACGCAAGCATGATAGCGACCCTCGACATAATCATTTAGCGCCTTTTGTGCAAGATGCCACCTTGGTCGGAACGCCTTTACATCTTTCATTCTATTGATTTTAAATCTGATATTTTTTTCATCATAGTAATTGACTAGGTCAGTTTCAGCACCATCAATATCTCCGGACTCTGCTTTCTTGATCGCAGCCTTGACAACTTCAAGATTCATGAGTTCATAGATGATCCAGCCTCGCTCCGCGAATAGATCATTGAAACGATCTGGGATGAATCGCATCACTTCACTTGCTTCAAGTAATTCTATTTTTGGGAGGGCCTCTTTAATTTGATTTGTATCAACTCTTAGCCGACTTAAAAATGGAAGCAAAATTTGCATAGCGCCCTTTATAGTCTTGAGGCTCTTGATGGTTTCGTGAAAATTTTTTATGGATGGTACGTCTTGGATTAACGGACCTTTCGTCCTTTTAATTTCGATGGTTTTATTATTTGTATTCCCATCAAATTGAAGATCCAACAACCCCGTTTCAGCTTTTTCAGCCCAATCGCGAATAGCAAATAATGCTGCCCAAGCTTTGGCTGCGACTGCCTTATTATCATAGCCGAGATCCATTCCGTGCAGGATTCCGTGGCGATATGGTTTATCGATCTGCTCGGTAACAGTTTTATATCGTCCTTTTTTAAGTATGCCAACGAGGGCGTTCAACGCTTTGCTATGATTGGCGATTGAATTCCATGCATTAAAATTTATATCTTCTGCAGATACATTTAATTTCTCTCCTCCTGCATTCAAATAGGTCTCCGTAACCATTCCGTCAAGAAGAGCAAGAACAACAGGAATGCTTGAGTGATAACGTTCTTCGTCATAGTCAATTAGCGCTTTTTGTGCAAGAGGCCATCTGGAGCGAAATGCCTTTAATTCGCCTAATTTCCGCAAGTTATCTATTATTATAATATTATTATAATACTCGATAAGATCTACTTCCGCGCCGTTAATGTCATTAGACTCTGCTCTGTTGATAGCGTTTAAGGCGATATTAGAATCAAACGATTTATAGTAGATCCAGCCGAGTCTTGAGAAAAGATCATTGAAACGATCTGGAATTGATGAATACTCATCTGCAAAGGGTTCAAGTTCAGGACTTTTGCCCGAAATTTCTGTCATCTATCTGGCTCATCCTCAAAAGATATTAGCATCCTTTGTCAGATACATCTTACCATAGATAATGATGGTTTGATTGCCATCACATCCTCCATCCCACGTCGTACCGTGCCCCGCACTCCGGGCAGATGAGGATGATTCGGTAGCCCTCCACCGTCCGCATAAAAGAGCTGTGAAAGCCCAGCTCATAGCCGCACTGGGGGCAGATCCGAAACTCTTCCCCCAGTTCGATCTTCACAATTTCTTCAGAAGCTTTCATGCTCTCTCCTCAGGCTGAATTGATCAAAATCAGGCATCGTCTTCCTCGTCTTTCATCATTACATAATCCCCGATGTATCTGTGGCAGTGCGGACAGATCATTTTCTTCCTTTTCTTCTCTCTTCTTCTCTGCAACACCTCGTTGAAGCCCGAGGCCAGAATGCCCGCCGGAAGAGCAAACAGGCCAATTCCAGATATTACCACAAAAGAGCCGATGATTTTTCCAATGGGTGTCACAGGATAGATATCTCCGTAGCCCACGGTGGTCAAGGTGACTACGCCCCACCACATGGCATCGGGAATATTGGCAAAAGCCTCTGGTTGAACCTCGTTCTCTGCTTCGTAGACCATGCTGGATGATATAACCAGCAAAATCAAAGTGGCAAAGAATGTCACACCGAGTTCTTCCTTCTTCAAGTTGAGGACATCTGCAAAAGTCTTGAGGGCATCAGAATATCTGGCCAGTTTTAAAATCCGGAACAAACGGAAGAGGCGTATGGCTCGAATGAACCGCAATTCTGGAAAGATGAATGGCAGATAGAAGGGCAGTATAGCCATCAGATCAACAATTGCCATGGGCGTAATGAGATAATGCAGCCTTCCTGAGATGGGAGTTTTAAACTTGGGATTTTCGGTGCAGATCCAGGCGCGCAAGATATATTCAACTGTGAAGACTGCGACGGAAAAGAGATCGAAGACGCGAAAGAGCTGTGCATAACTGGCATTAAGCCAGTCTACCGTCTCCAGGACCACGACGGCTACATTTAATAATATCAGTACCATTATAAATGGGTCAAAGAATTTGCTGTTCCGATCACCAGGCTCCATGACGCCAAAGATGCGACTTTTCAGTCTATGATACATTGCAAAGGGGCATGGGTCTTTCCGGAATATAAAGCATTATTCTTTTCCAATAGGTTGACTTATGTGCATCTTAATATATCCGAACCTGCTATTTTTTTAGTATGCGTGCCGCCTGCCTCCAGCAACAGGTTGAGCCCTGTAAAACCGAAGAGAACCTCTCCCGAGCATTGCAGATGGCCGGCGCGGCACTGGCCAAAGGAGCACAGATCCTGGTCCTTCCTGAACTATTCCTGACCGGCTTTTGCTACGAGCTCTCTTTGCAGTCCTCCTCTTCTGCCCAGGATCATTCGCCCTATCCATCGCTTGATCCTTTCCGGGCCCTGGCAGAGGAGCACAATTGCCTATTTGTCGGCTCGCTGAGATGCGGCCGCCAGAATCTGGGCTTTTGCCTCGACTCGGGCGGCCTGCAGCTTCGCCCCAAGATCCACCCCTTTGGTGAGGAGAAGGAGCACTTCGACGGCGGAGACTACATCTCGCCTGTGGCCACGAAGTGGGGCCAGGCGGGCCTGCAGATCTGCTATGACCTGCGCTTTCCTGAGGTGGCCCGCTCCCTTGCCCTGCAGGGCGCAGATTTTCTGGTTACAGTGGCCCAGTTTCCCGGGCTGCGGCGTGAGCAGTGGCGCACGCTCTGCCTGGCTCGGGCTATCGAAAACCAGATGCCTCATCTGGCCTGCAACTGGGCTCGCGGCGGAGGCTCTTTAATCATCGATGCTCGTGGCCGGGTGTTGGCCGAGGCCGGGACTGAGGAGACGCTGATACTGGCCGATATCGACCTGGTCGATCGGGATGTTTTTCGCTGCGAGGTTTCCTGTTTTGCCGATCGCCGGCCGGAGATCTATGGAAGGTGGGAGGATGAACGCCCTAACCTATAATTTCCTGGTCTCCAAGTTCCGGGGCTATTACATTGAATCCTCCCTGGATGCCCCTCCCAGCATTGCCTCCCGAGAGTGGGGCTTTCTTTTTTTCGACGATTCAGGCATGCGCCGGCATAAGTCCTTCTTCTCGCGTGGCGAGCTTGTCGATTATGTGCGGGCAATGGTGCCGCGCCACGTCTATCATTCAGCTGCCTACTATCAGCGCCCCGGCGCGCCCACAATGAAAGAGAAGCTCTGGCAGGGCTCAGACCTCATCTTCGACCTGGACGCCGATCACCTGAGAAATGCGCCCAAGAGCTACAGCGAGATGCTGGCGTTGGTAAAGAAGGAGACGCAAAAGCTTCTGACTTTTCTTCTATCCGACTTCGGCTTCAGCGAGAGCAAAATGAGCGTGGTCTTTTCCGGGGGCCGGGGCTATCACATCCACGTTCGAGACCCGCGCGTCTTTAGTTTCGGCAGCGATGAGCGCCGGGAGATCGTGGACTATCTGGCAGGCCGGGGATTGACCATGGATCTGTTCATCCACATGGCCCCCATGGAAGGCGACTGGGGGAAAGATCGGGCTTTTCGGCTGCGTGCGCCCCCTGCAGGTGCGCCGGGCTGGGGAGGCAGGATCAACCGATCCATCATCTCTTTTGTCGAAGATCTGCGCCACATGAGCGAGGCGGAGGCAATCGCGGTTCTATCGAAACGAAAAGGCATTGGGCCCAAAAAAGCCGCCAGCTTTTACAAAAGCCTGCAGGACGCAAATGTTTTGGATGAGATCGGCCGGGGAAATCTGGATCTCTTTCGGGGCAGTGCCGCTATCTGGAAGCTTCTTCTCGTGGAGTTCTTGGACAGTGAGGGCGTGAAGGTGGGCTTCAATTTAGATGAGGAGCGCGGCGAGACCGACGAGCCGGTGACAGCCGACGTGCGCCGGCTGATTCGCTGTCCAGGCAGCCTGCACGGCGGCTCGGGGCTGCGCGTGACGCCCCTTACGCTGCGCGACCTGGAGGACTTCGATCCACTGCAGGATGCCGTGGTCTTCGGAGAGGAGGCTGTGCCGTTGCAGATCTTAAAGCCCTTTAAAACTCAGATGAGAGGAGATAGCTACAATCTAGTTGAGGGTCCTACGGAGCTTCCCGCCTGCGTTGCAGTCTTTCTCATGGCGCGGGGCGCCGCAGAGGCGCGCACAAAGCATTAATCTATATATTATTTGATCTAAGATAACAGGCCCGCGCAGGGGCATGAAGGTGGAAGAATTGGATCTGGCCAATGCGCTTAGAGAGGAGCGCAAATCCGCAGAGCTTCAGCATCTGGATAAGGACTTTTACCAGCAGGTAGGCGTCTATCTTGTCGGCCTGGGGCAGGAGCTCTCACAGGTAGGGGACCCCTTCAGCGTAGAGGCTCAGATTCTGCAAGACACCCTCAAGAGCGAGAAGAACAGCGTCAATAAGCTTATCGACCAGAGGGTGAAAAAGATCGTCCGCCGGGCGCTACGCAGTGCCCGCTCCGCTTCTCGGGAAGAGGCCCTTCCGGGCATGACCGGGGAGGAGGAGGAGATCTACCGGCAGATGCTCTCTGCCATAGCCTCCGGTCGCGAAGCCATCTTGGCCCATGTGGCTCACACCGAAAGGCCTTTAACGGGCAAGAAAGATATAGCTCGGGAATACGAAATTGTGCGGTTGCTGGATAGTGTTCCTCTGTTCGTGGGAGTTGACGGGAGAAATTACCTTCTCGGGAAGGATGATGTGGCTGTGCTCCCGGCCGTTCACGCCAGAAATCTGCGCAACAAAAAATTAGCTTCTGAAGTGAAGATTGAGAGATGATGCGTTGTGAAGATGCCAAAAAAGCTTAACGCTTACTGTCCGTTCTGTAAAAAGCATACCCCCCAGACGGTGGAGAGGGTGAGAAAAGGCCGTGCTTCCTCTATGACTCATATCGTGAGGCAGAAGGCGCGGGCCAATGGAATAGGAAATCAGGGCAAGTTCTCTAAAGTGCCGGGCGGCGACAAGCCCGTCAAGAGGCTGAACCTGCGTTACCGCTGCAACACTTGCAAGAAGGCTCACAACCGAGCAGGCTTTAGGGCCGGCAAGTTCGATCTGGTGGAGGGATAAATTTGCCATCCAAGTTCGTCAAGGTAAAGTGCAACGACTGCGAGAACGAGCAGGTCATATTCGCTCATGCCTCTACGGTTGTCAAATGCCTGGTCTGCGGGCGCACGCTTGCAGAGCCCACGGGCGGCAAGGCTGAGATTAAGACTACCGTAGTAGAAGTCTTAGAGTGATCTATAATGCAACGTGAGGGCTGGCCAGAGCTCGGATCTCTAGTCGTCTGCACCGTGACTCAGGTAGTGGACTTCGGAGCCTTCGTCTCCATGGACGAGTATTCCGGTAAGCAGGGCCTGATTCACATCTCGGAGGTGGCCAGCGGATGGATCAAGTACATTCGCGACCACGTGCGAGAGGGGCAGAAGATCGTCTGCAAGGTATTGAATGTAGACACGTCCAGGCACCACATTGATCTCTCCCTTAAAGATGTGAATGAGCATCAGCGCCGGGAGAAGATTCAGGAGTGGAAGGCGGACCAGAAAGCCTGGAAATGGCTGGAGATGGCTTACAAGGATCGGCCCGAGGATGTCAAGCGCGTCGCTGATGTTCTGGTGGCAGCTTATGACAGCCTCTATCTGGCCATGGAGGAGGCGGCGATCAGCGGAGTCGATGCCCTGAAGGATGTCGACCTAACGGAAGAAGACCTGAAGATGCTGGAGAGCCTCTCCAAGGATAATGTCAAGATACCGTCCGTCGACATCAGCGGCTATGTGGACATCACCTCTCCCGCTCCTGACGGCGTGGATGTCATCCGCAAAGCCCTCAAACAGGCCAAGCGCAGCAAAGACAAAGATATTACGCTCTCCATAACTTATGTCGGAGCGCCTCGCTATCGTATTCATGTAACTGCGCCAGACTACAAGCATGCAGAGTCTGTTCTCAAGAAGTCTGCTCAGGCTGTCGTGAAGTACATCGAACAGCACGGCGGGGAAGGCACTTTCCTTAGAGAGGCATGAGATCCAAAATCCTGAGGTGTACGGCCTGCGGCCGCTACACCCTGACGGATATCTGCCCCGCCTGTGGGGGCCATACTGCTATTACTAAGCCCGCCAGATTCTCTCCCGACGACCCTTATGGCAAGTACAGGAGAGCTCTCGGCCAGGAGGCAAAATGAAGGATACCCTGGTTTCCCGTATCAAAGAAGTAACCCTTAAGGACCCTATTTTAGTTGAGGGGCTGCCGGGCGTGGGCCACGTGGGAAAGCTAGTAGCCGATCACATGGTGGAAGAGCTCAAGGCTGAGAAAATCATAGAGATCTACTCGCCACATTTTCCGCCCCAGGTGATGGTAAAAGAGGACGGCACCATCAAACAGGTCCGAAATGAGATCTATGCTTATCATGGCAAGAACGATGAGCCGGATCTGCTTATCATCATAGGCGACTATCAGAGTGCCACCAACGAAGGCCACTACGAGCTTTGCGATATCTTCCTGGACATCGCCCAGAGCTTCCATGTAAAGAGGATCTATGCTCTGGGAGGTTACGGCACAGGCCAGTTCGTGGACAAGCCCACGGTCATGGGGGCGGCCACGAGTATCGAGCTTGTGGAGGAGATGAAACAAAAGGAGGTCGTCTTTCAAGAGAATGAGCCGGGCGGGGGTATAATCGGCGTCTCGGGACTGCTGTTAGGCATGGGAGCCCTGCGGGGTATCGATGCCGTCTGTCTCATGGGGGTGACCTCCGGCTATCTGGTCGATCCCAAAGCCGCTTCCGAGGTTCTGCGCATTCTCTCTGCCATTCTGGGCATCGAAGTGGGCATGCAGGCTTTGGAGGAGAGGGCCAAGGAGATGGAGAAGATCATCGGCAAGCTGCAGGAGATGGAGAGGGCCCAGGCTCCTTATGAGGCGGGCGGCGGGGATGAAGATCTCAGATACATCGGATAGTATCGACGCTCTCCTGGATGCAGGACATAAGCTTCTCTCCTTAGCTCTGCAAGGGGGCGCAGAGCAGGCCGAGGTCTATGGCATGATCGGCCGCTCTGTAGACATTGATCTACGCAGGGATGTAGTAGAGCTGGCCAGCGAGAGCTTTCATCGCGGCCTGGGACTTCGGGCTGTGGTAGCGGGCGGCGTGGGTTTTTCCAGTACAAGCGACATGTCGCTCCTGCAGTTCGTGGCCAAGAGCGCCGTTCTCTCTGCTCGGGCCAGAGGCGTGGATGAATCCTGGCGCTCTCTTCCCCTGCCTGAAAAGGTGGTGCGCCCGGAGGGTATCTTCGATCCGCGACTGGAGCGAATCGGTCCTGAAGAGTGCCTTGATATCGCAGAAAGCATGCTTTCCGGCTGCAGGACTGTAAAGGAAGCGGAGCCTGTATCCGGCGGCGTGGCCTGCAATTGCGGCAGCGGTTTTGTGATAAACTCACTGGGAATAGAGCTGCAGGAGACCTCCACTCTCATGCATGCCTCAATGGATACCATTGCCAGGGCGGCGGATGTGGCGACAGGAAGCGAGTTTTTCATCTCCCGAGGCTATCAGCCCTCGCTGGAGGAGGTCGGCCGCGCCGCGGCGGAGATGGCCCGCTCCTCTTTGGGTGGGGTCAAGGCCGAGAGCGGAACCTTTGATGTGCTCTTGAGGCCCCTGGCGATGGCGGAGCTGCTCGAGTACACCCTGCTTCCCGCTCTTGCTGCAGACGATGTGCAAAAGGGTCGCTCCTCTCTTCGAGGACGGGTGGGCGAGAAGATCTCATCCGAGAGCCTCGTTATAGCGGATGATGGGCTTGTTCCCGGCGGCATGGACTCCTCGGCCTTTGATGGCGAGGGTGTGCCTTCCCAAAGGACGGTCCTGATTGATGGGGGCATTTTAAAGGGCTATATCTACGACAGCTACACGGCCGGAAAGGAGGGCGTACCGTCCACGGGTAATGCTGTGCGCTCCGGATACTCCGATGTTCCCCGAGTGGGAAATCGAAATATCATTGTCAGCTCCCCTGATGCCCGGGATCTTCTGGCGGAGACAAAAGGCTATCTGGTAAACGGTCTCATTGGTGCTCATACCGCCAATCCCATCTCCGGCGACTTCTCTGTGGAGGCAAAAAATGCCTTCTTTATCGCGCCGGGAGAAGAGGCGAAGCCCATCCGCTCTTTGATGCTGGCCGGAAATTTCTTCGAGCTCTTAAAGGATATCGAGATTGGCAGAGACGTGCGGGCCATTGGTGCCATTGTTACGCCCACCGTCAAATTCAGAATGAAGGTAGTTGGAAGCTAAAGGTGATTTTTGATGATTATTGGAGGGCCTGCCTCCCAGCTTCTCGCTGGCCGGGTGGCTACAACTTTAAATGAAACTCTTGCACTTTGCGATTACAAGACATTTCCCGATGGTGAGTCATACTCTCAGATTGTGACCCAGCTAGATGATGAGATAGTAATAATCCAGTCTACACCCACCGATCAAGATCTGGTCTATCTCTTGCAGCTCCTGGACGTCTGTCAGGGCCGCCATGTATCATTGGTAATACCCTATTTCGGCTACGCCCGTCAGGACAAGATCTTCAAACCGGGAGAGCCCATGACCGCCCGGGCGGTGGCCACGGCCTTGAATCCGTTTTTAAAGAACGGCAGTGTCCATCTGGTCAACATTCATGCTCCGTCCATTATGGCCCATTTCCAGTGCCCCATCGAGAATCTGGATGCGACTGTGCTGCTGGCCGAGAGGATCGGCAGCATGGGACTGAAGGATACCGTGGTCATCTCTCCCGACAAAGGGGCGGTGGCCATGGCGAAGACGGCAGCCGCCTGCCTTGGCTGCGACTGCGATTACCTGCAAAAGACCCGCCTCTCCGGAACCGAGGTCTCCATGGCTCCTAAAGAGGTGGCCGTTAAGGGCAGGGACGTGGTCATCTTCGATGACATGATCGCTACAGGCGGAACCATGGCCACAGCCATAGCGCTTCTGCGCGAGCAGGGCGCAAGTCGTGTCTATCTGGCGGCAGTGCATCCCGTCTTGACCGGGTCGGCTATCCTCAAGCTCTATCGCTCCGGAGTGGAGGCGGTGCTGGCCACGGACACACTGGACAAGGGCGTGAGCACGGTCTCGGTGGCACCGCTGATTGCGAAGGCGCTGAGACAATAAGATCACAGAAGTTATTAATGAGGTTCGCGTATAATCCCAATATGAAGCTTCAAGCCGTTATCGGCGGCGACAAAGTAGATGAGATGGATTACAGATTCTTCCTTTTTTATAAAGCAATGGAATTAGGCTGCGAGAGGTTCTTCTCTTGCATCCGATATTCTGAAGGTTTGCGATATCTCATAGTAAGGATCGAAGGCAATGACGATCCTGTTTCTGATTTTAAGGATTTTATTGATGATCAAGACCCAGAAGGTGTGCAAATATCTGACATAACCTTCGAAGAATACGCGGGTCACGTGCCTACAATCGAAACCTTCTTGGCGTTTTGCACGGTAGAACTTTTGGAAAGATGGGACCGAGAATATAACTCCGCAGAAAAAATGATCGCGATCTAATAGTATCATAATTTAAGCGAGGCCTCCTATAATGTCCGGCAATACCTTTGGCACCATATTTCGCATCACCACCTGGGGCGAGTCGCACGGCCGAGCCGTGGGCGTGGTCGTGGACGGCTGTCCGGCCGGCCTGGCCCTGGCCGCGGAGGATATTCAGAAGGAGCTGGACCGCAGGCGTCCCGGCCAGAGCCGCGCCTCCACAGCCCGGCAGGAAGAGGATCGCGTGGAGATTTTATCCGGCATCTTCGAGGGGCAGACCACGGGCACGCCCATCTCCCTGCTCGTCTGGAACAAGGATGCTGACTCTTCGGCCTACGATCTCCTGCGCGACAAACCCAGGCCGGGGCACGCTGATTATGCCTATCAGATGAAATACGGCCTGCGTGACCATCGGGGAGGGGGGCGGGCCTCGGCGCGCGAGACGGTGGGCCGCGTTGCCGCGGGAGCCGTCGCCAAGAAGCTGCTGGCACGAGGCGGGAATTGTGATAGTGGCTTATGTTACGGAGCTGGGCGGAATAAAGGCAGAAATTGCTTCTTCAGATCTGATGCAGCTTAAGGCACAGGCTGAGTCCAATGCCGTTCGCTGCCCTGATCCCGCTACGGCGGAAAGGATGCTGGAGCGACTGGACAGCGTGCGCGCGGAGGGCGACAGCCTGGGCGGCGTAGTAGTAATAACCGCAGACGGGCGTGCCTGCCGGTCTTGGCGAGCCGGTCTTCGACAAGCTGGACGGCGACCTGGCCAAGGCGCTCATGAGCATCGGCGCCGTGAAGGCGGTGGAGATAGGCGCGGGCTGCGAGTGCGCCGGCATGCGGGGCAGCGAAATGAACGATCCCCTGGTTCTTGCAGGAGGGCAAGGTTGATTTCGAGAGCAACCATGCCGGAGGCATTTTGGGCGGCATCTCCACGGGCGCGCCCATCGTCTGCACCATTTCCGTGAAGCCGACGCCTTCCATTGCAAAGCGGCAGAATACGGTCGATCTTGCTCGAGGCGAGGCGACAGAAATCGAGATTAAAGGCAGGCACGACCCGGCCATCCCTCCCAGAATTGTGCCCGTGGCCGAGGCCATGGTGGCCCTGGTGCTGGCCGATCACCTTCTCCGGCAGAGGGCGGCGAGGCTGTAGATTTTATATCTTCTCGGACCTAAAAAAGAGCCTCATGCGTAAGGAGTTTCGTAGCCTCATCTCCCTGGAGGAAGCCCAATCGATAGTCCAGAGCCACCTTCCCCGCACGGCAACGGAGGCTGTGCCGCTGTCCGAGGTCAGGGGCCGCATCCTGGCCGAGAAGGTCGTCTCCTCTCTGGACGTGCCGGGCTTCTCTCGCGCCTCCATGGACGGTTTTGCTGTGCTGGCCGAAGACACTTTGGCCGCCAGAGAGGACCGGCCCGTCTGCCTGCGGCTGGCAGGCACCGTGCCCATGGGCGTTCTCCCCTCTCTGCGCGTAGCGCAGGGTGAGGCTGCGGAGGTGTCCACCGGCTCCATGATGCCGACAGGTTCAGACGCGGTTGTCATGATTGAATACAGTCAGGCCCAAGGAGATCGGGTCCTGATCAGAAGGCCCGTTTTCAGCAGCGAGAACGTGCAGGCGGCGGGAAGCGACATCTCTTTTGGCGAAGCCTTGCTCTTTCCTGGCACAAAGCTCGCCGCGCGCGAGATCGGGGTTCTGGCAGCTTTGGGTCGCACGGATGTGGCTGTGCGCAGCCTGTTGGTGGGCGTGGCCTCTACCGGCAATGAGCTGGTGCCTCCCGGCCAGCCTCTGGCTGCTGGCCAAATCTACGACATCAACACCTATACCATTGCTGCGGCTGTTGCCGACTGCGGCGCTCGTGCCGTTCCCTACGGCATCCTTCCCGATGAAAAGGGATCAATGGCCAAGGCGTTGCAGAAGATGGCCACAGAGTGCGACATGATCCTGGTGAGCGGCAGCACCTCCGCTGGTGCGGGCGACATGATATTTCAGGTAATAGACGAGATCGGCGAGCTGATATTTCACGGCGTGAACCTCAAGCCCGGCAAGCCCACCATCTTCGGCCAGATCGATGACAAGCCCTGCCTGGGCCTGCCCGGCTACCCTACCAGTGCGCTTACCGTCTTCTCCTGCCTGGCAGCTCCCGCCATTCGCGCCGCTTTAGGCCAAAAGCATACGGGGAAAAGGGCGGCAGGACGGCTGGCCGGGCCGCTGCGCTTGGAGGGCCGCCGCCAGATGCTGGCCGTGGGCCTATCCGGTGATCTGGTCTATCCAGTGGACAAGGGCAGCGGCTCTATCACCACCCTGGCCGGGGCGGATGGGGTTATAGACATCCCGGCAGGCGTGGAGTTTCTGGAGAAGGGCGAGAAGGTAGGGGTGGAACTCTTTCGTGAGGTGGAACCTTCTGATCTGGTGGTGGCGGGCGAAAACTGCATTCTGCTGGAAAATCTGGCCGAGAGCCTGCCCTGGAATCTCAGACTTCTGAACACCGGTTCGGTGCGAGCCAGGCTCTACCTGGAGGACGGCGTGGCTGACCTGGCCTGTGTTTCCGGGCCGAAGGCGGCAGCGGAAGGAATGGAGCTGATCTGGAGCTTCAAAAGAGAGCTGGGCCTGGTCTTCCGGGATGCTGGTGCATTGTCGGACCTTGCCGGCCTGCGCATTGTGGGCTGGCAGCGCGACTCTGCCATGCATGCCGCATTTGAGCGACACCTTCTGGCCCTGGGCCTCTCTCATCCAAAGTATGTGCGGGCGGCCAGGACGCATTCGGCTGTGGCTGCCGCCGTCGCCTCCGGACGGGCGGACGTGGGCTTTGCAGAAAAGCAGGCTGCGATTGATGCGGGCCTGGGCTTTCAGCCCCTGGGGCATGATGAGATAAAACTGCTGGCCAGGCCAACGAATGTTGGAGAATGCCCGGCTTAGGTCCCTTGTTTCTGCTCTTTCTCAGGCGGAAGGGGCTTGAAAGTCCTCATCCGTCGCTCATAGTAGCTGAGGGGATGCCTTATCCTGCGGCAGAGCTCGTCCTCGCCGGGACAGTTGCCGTAGGTGGCCATGGTGGCACAGGCCGGTGGCTTGTAGTGAGTGCCGGAGGCCCCGGCGATGTGCTCCACCTGGTATCTTGTCCTCTCCTCATCAAAGTCCGGGCTGGTGTTGAAGAGTGATACGATCTCAACGGCGGTCATATTGATCTGCAAAAGAAAACTGACCAGAGCAAAGCGCGCACTGTGGGCCAGGTTGGTGCCTTTGGCAACCTCGGAGAGCATCTTCTTGATGCAGGGCGGAAAGGCCCCTTCCTCAACCTTGCCGAGGTCCACCTTGTCGCGGGCTCTTATAATATCTAGCTGTTCTTTGAGCGGCCCCAGGTATTCCTGGAGAGTGGCGCAAATCTTCTCGTCTACGGGCAGAGGCAGCCCTTTTAAGATCTTCTCCCGGGCAGCTTCTTCCATGATTCGTTTCAGCTCCTCTTCTGTAATGGTGAGGTAGCCCTCTGAGAGATCCCTGTTCGTCAGCTTCCATTTAGGGCTGTGCATGCTGTGCGCCGCCCGAATATACTCGGAAAAATGAATCTTGTAGGGCCCCGGTCCCTGGGGGTGAAGCCCCAGGTCGTCTGCGATGGTCGCCAGCCCTTCCTTCTCATTTTGCATCCTTCGATAGGCCAGCTTTGCCTCGGCCAGAGCATAGCGGCGCAGCAAAATGGAATCGCCTAGACACGAGACCATGACTCTGGCCAGAGGATAAGAGAGAAGCTCAGCCAAAAGCTCAGCATCCGTATTGGCCGAGCTTTCCGAAATAGTGCCACTCATGGCTCCCGCCACCCTTTCTGCGGCCCGGCCCCGTACCGTCTTAAAAGAGGTTTTGCCAAGAAGGCTTTCTAAAGAATAGCCGGCTGACCGCACCAGGGCAGCAGCAATTTCAGTAAAAGGGTAATCGGAGATCCTCATTCCTGTTCAATTCTAGGAGCTAGGAGGTAATTGATCTCCACATGTTGGCCGAGCTTGAGGTGAATGCGCAGCGGGTAGTCTATACCCATCTCTAGTGTGACCTCGCCTGCCTTGCTGATGGATTTGGACATGTCTTCCAGATAGTCCAGGGAGAAGAGGCTCCTGGCCTCGCCGGGCTTCATGCCCAAAAGCTCGGTGCTGGGAATCTTTAGCTTGAGCGAATCGATGTCTCCTTTGGCTTCCATGTAAAAGCCCTCATCTGAGACGCCCAGTATTACATGATCGCTGACCTTTTCTGCGGCTTTTACCGCCCGGCGTAGCTCCACTCCAGGGAGTGTCACGTGGGCCGGCAGATCCAGTTCTGGTATGCGCGGCTCTTTGCGGATGGCTGTGGGATCGATCAGGCTTAAGGTGTAGGAGAGGGACCCCACTCCAATCTTCAGCTTGTGGCTCTCTTCTTCTAGCTCCAGTTGCACATTTTCGCCCTTATCGGCCATGCTCAGAACATCACTGAGCCGAACCAAGTCTATGCCGATTTCACAAGTATCGGCTTTGAAGTATTCGAAGGCCTCATTGCCAATCTTAAGCGAAACCATAGCCACGTTCGCAGGGTCTACCGCCTTAAGTTCCAGGCCATTTTCCGATATGGAGAACTTGACCTCATCCACCAGAGAAGAGACTGAATCGATTGCATCGCGCAGAGTTTCTGCGTTGATTACTGCCTTGAACATTCCTTGAGCCTCCTCCATCAGAACCGTTTAATATTTAATATAGTTGATGCTTAGTCATACTCTCGCCAGGTTCTGCTGCATTTGGTGCAGCGGAAGAAGCGAACCTCGCTCTCATCAGCAGAACGAAGCTGGCGAAGCCACCAGTATGCGATATTATTGCCGCACTCCGGACACCTGGAATTGGTAGTAGGCAGGCCCGATGACTCCTGCTCTAAGACCGGCACTACGCGATCCAGCTGCTTGGTCTTGCTGACCATGGATTCGCCTACAGTTCTCGCTATCTTGTGGCCGCACTTTCTGCAGACCATCATGCCGTCCTTGGGCATCATCATGCTCTTACATTGGGGACAAAAATCCATCGATATAAAGTAAACCACTCGTCATATTAAAGTTTCCCAGTATCCTTGGTGATGAATGAGGCACGATATGAGTACCGCGATTAATGTGATATGTCTGGATCGCCCGGGAATGCTGCGCGACATCGCCGGCGCGGTGGCCAAAAGGGGCGGCAACATTGTTTACACTCAACAGTTTGTAGTGGAAAGAGGCATGAACCGGGGCAAAGCCTCGGTTTATATGGAGATAGACTGTCCTGCCGAGGATGTTTTGGTGGTGGTGGAAGAGCTGGCCTCTTTTGATTCCGTCTTCGAGGTTTCCATCCACGAGCCTTTCGAGAAGATCTACGGCTCCCGGGTGATCATCATAGGCGGCGGCGCCCAGGTGGCTCAGGTCGCTGTGGGAGCTGTGAGCGAGGCCGATCGGCATAATCTGCGAGGAGAACGCATCAGCGTGGATACCATTCCACTGGTGGGAGAAGATGCTATTGCCGATGCCGTGAGCGCTGTGCGCCGGCTGCCGCGTGCCTCTATCCTGGTATTGGCCGGAGCCCTCATGGGCGGACGCATCACGAAAGAGGTGAAAAGGCTACAGGAAGAAGGGATACCGGTTATCGCTCTGAAGATGGCCGGCTCGGTTCCCGAGCAGGCGGATCTGGTAGTAACTGATCCCATTCAAGCTGGCACCTTCGCGGTCATGCATGTAGCCAGCACCGCTGTCTTCGATATAGGTCGCGTGCGGGGCCGGGAGTTTTAGCTCTTGAGGATCTCGGCCAGATTCACAAGCTTCTCACCGGAGAAAAGCTCCTCTACTGTGTAGAACTTATCGTCCGCCTGGAGCACGGGCGCAGAAAGGGTAAATACCCCGTTAATGCGTAGCTCCGTGAGGGCTTTGGGGGTGCTCATATCCTGATTCTCAAAAGAGATGCCTGCCTTTCCCAGTGCCGCTTTGAGTTGTTCGCATTTGGGGCAGGAAGGCGTTGAATATACTCTGTATTTCAAAGGGATACCTCTTGCCGGACGCTCTTTGTTTCTAGCGCAGTGCTCTCGGATAGGATTTCGTGGCGAAGGTCGCATACCCGTTCTCTACTGCCTTCTCAGCACACTCTGAGCAGCAGGAGAAATTGGCCATGTACTCTATGCCATCCATCTCATGCTCAAAGACCTGGTTGCAGGTAAATCCCGAGGTTCGCCTGAAATCAAAGCCCTTGCCGAATTCGTCATACTCCGCCTGGGCGGGGCGCTCCACTATTACCCAGTCTCGGGGAAGAAGTACGGGCAGAGTGGCCAGATTCATACCGCATCCACAGGGACCATAAACATCTTCTAAATCTTTGTATATAATTGCCTTACATACCTGCTCGCTCATCATCCGCTCCTCTCTTGCTAATCGCATTAGTGGCACCCTAAATAACATTTCCCATCCACTTTTCTGGATTTTTCTCCTCTTCGAGCTTTATATTTTGAATAAAGCTATAATGTTCATTCGATTTTTTAATTGATGTGAAATATCGGATTATTTACAGATTATAAATCTTGAATCGAGCCGATTGAGAGATCTCCCTCCAATAATGAAAACTTTTGCCCAACAAAAATTATATATGGAATTGCAGGTGAACAGACTGCTTATTCTGGCTTGTAGCTCTAGAAGGTTCAAATTTTGTCTCTTCTGGCTGCAAAATCCGGATTTATGAGGTGTATGACAAATGCCGATACTTCCTGTTGCCCCGGTGAGCAGACTCATTCGCGAGGCGGGGGCTAAGAGAGTGAGCGAAGGCGCGAGGGATGCGCTGGCAGAGGTTTTAGAAAGCTATGGCTTAGAGGTGGCCCGTGAGGCGGTCGGCTGGGCTCATCATGCCAAGAGAAAGACGGTCAAGTCCGAGGATATCAGAGAGGCAGTCAAAAGAGTTAAACCTCCCCTGGTCTCTGAAAGGTAGATCAATGGCAAAAGAAGACTCTCCCAGGTTAGATTACCGTGCTTTAGGCCTGATATGCGGCATTGAGATTCACCAGCAGCTTGACACAGCCTGCAAGCTCTTCTGCGGCTGCCCCACCAAACACCGGGAGGTGGAGGAGTCCAATTTCGAGTTCTTCCGGTATCTTCGACCCTCGCGAAGCGAACTTGGCGAGATCGATCGCGCCGCTCTAGAAGAGGTGTTGGTATCGCGCAAGTTCCATTATAAGTCCTATGACAGCACCTGTCTGGTAGAGGCGGATGAGGAACCGCCCCGGGAGATAAATGCCGAGGCCCTCGAGATCTCCCTGGTCATTGCCCGGCTGCTCAACATGAAAATCGTGGATGAGCTGCAGACCATGCGTAAGATGGTGATAGACGGCTCCAACACCTCCGGCTTCCAGCGCACCGGCTACGTCGGATCGGACGGCAGTATCGAGACTACAGAGGGCGCTGTGGGCATAGGCATCCTCAGCCTGGAGGAGGAGGCGGCGCGCATCATCGAGGATCGAGGGGACAGCATGGTCTACTCTTTAGACCGGCTGGGAATACCGTTGGTGGAGATAGGCACGGCTCCGGATATCGTCTCTCCGGCGCACGCCCGTGAGGTTGCATCCTACCTGGGAATGATCCTGCGCTCTACTGGTCGCGTTAAGCGAGGCCTTGGCACCATCCGCCAGGATGTAAATGTCTCCATCAAGGGCGGAGCGCGCGTAGAGGTTAAGGGTGTTCAGGCCCTGAATCTGGTCGACAAGGTGGTGGAGTTTGAGGCACTGCGCCAGGTGCGGCTGCTGGAAATAAGAGATGAGCTGGTCCGTCGCGGGGCATCGGTTGATGCTGTTGTTTGGGATGTATCAAATATTTTCGCGGCTACCGGCTCCAAGGTGCTGGCCCGCTCCCTTAAAAGTGGCGGCGTGGTCTTAGCCTGTCGGCTGACAGGTTTTGCCGGACTGGTGGGCCGGGAGATTCAGCCCGATCGCCGACTGGGCTCCGAGATGTCGGACCGAGCCAAAAGAGCAGGTGTGGGCGGCATATTTCATACCGATGAGCTTCCCGCTTACGGCGTAACCTCCGAGGAGGTCGAAGCCGTGCGCGGCCTGCTCGCGGCAGGCGAGGGCGACGCCGTGATCATGGTCACTGGGCCGCGGGAAAGGGCGGAAAAGGCGCTACAAGCCGTGCTGGTTCGAGCCCGCGAGGCGCTGGCCTTCGTGCCTGAGGAGACGCGCCGGGCTCTGCCCAACGGCTGCTCGGAGTACATGCGGCCCCTGCCTGGCTCCGCTCGCATGTATCCGGAGACGGATGTGCCATCGGTTGCGATCACCGAGGAGATGCTCAGCCAGCTGAAGCTGCCTGAGCTCTTTGCAGAGCGATCTAAGCGTTTCGAGCGCGAATATGGCTTGAATGCCGAACAGGCCCGGGTTATGGCAGCCTCTCCCAGCTATCCTCTCTTTGAGGAGATTGTGCAAAATTATCCGGTTTCCTCCTCCATTGTGGTCCGGGCTCTGGGGACCATCCCCATCGAGCTGGCCCGTGAGGGAGTAGCCGTCTCCAACCTGATCGATCGGCATTATGTGGAGAGCTTTGCCCTCATGGCTCAGGGTCGCGTGGCCAAAGAGGGGCTAACGGATCTGCTGCGCACCCTGGCCGAGCATCCGGAAATGACCGCAGATGAGGCGGCTGCAGCGGCGGGCCTGACGGGCGTGGATGAAGCAGATGTGGAGAAGGCCGTTCAGGCAATCGTGGCGAGCAAGGCCGATCTGGTGCGCTCCAAGGGAGAGAGGGCCGCAGCACCACTGATGGGCCTGGTGATGAAGGAATTGAGGGGCAAAGCCGATGGCGGCACGGTGAGCGCCATATTGAAGAAGGAAATACAAAATATACTCAACCAGTGAGCCCCGAAAAATCTAAAAAGCCGGATATGCTCCTCTGGGAGGAGACGCTCTTCAAGGACAGGGATCTGTTTGAGTTAGATCATCTGCCGGAGCACTTCTTGCACCGGGAAGATCAGATGAACAGTCTGAAATTCTGCATCCGTCCGGCTTTGCAGGGCGCCCGTCCCGTCAATGCCCTCTGTCTGGGGCCACCCGGTACGGGCAAGACCACAGCTCTTTTCAAGCTCTTCGAGGAAATAGAGGCCCATTCTACAAATGTCATTCCTGTGCATGTCAACTGCCAGATGGACTCGACCAGATATTCTGTGTTTTATCAGATCTACAAAAAGGTCTTCGATCATGCCCCTCCCTCCAGCGGCATATCCTTCAAACGCATCTTCGAAAAGGTGGCCCAGGCCTGCTCAGATCAGGATAAGGTGCTGATGGTGGCTTTAGACGATATAAATTATCTCTTCCACGAAAAGGAGGTGGATCACGTCTTGTACTCCCTCTTGCGGGCCCATGAGACCTGTCCCGGTGCCAGGATGGGTGTGATCGGAGTTATGAGCGAGCTTGCCTTGAACTATGTTCTCGACCCACGCGTGGTCTCTGTCTTCCAGCCGGAAGAAATCATCTTTCCTCTCTACGCCCGATCAGAGATACGCGACATCCTGAGCCGCAGGGTGCAGATGGGCTTTTATCCCAGCGTGATGGCCGATGATGTCCTGGAGGCGGTTGTGGACTGCACAGAGAGGTCCGGGGACCTGCGGGTGGGAATTGACCTTCTCAAGAGGTCTGGCCTATCTGCGGAAAAGCGTGCCTCTAAGAGTGTCTCGCTTGTTGATGTGGCCAGCTCCTGCGATCGCTCCCGCCTGGTTCACCTCACCTATGCCTTGAAATCCCTGAAAGACGATGAACTGGTTGTGCTGCGACTGGCCGCGGAGCAAAAAAGCTGGCGCGCAGGCGAGCTATTTGCTCGCTTTCATGAGCAGTCGGGTGCGGGATACACTCGTTTTCATGAGATTCTCAATAAGCTCGATTCTATCCGGCTGATAAATGCCGATTTTACCGGGGCGGGGGAGCGGGGCCGAAGCCGCGTCATCAGCGTGCGCTATGAGCCTGAGGAGATTTTAAGCAGGCTGAGCTTGTGATGTCTCCTATCATCATAATTGTAAAAGCTGCCTATATAGTGATTTAGGCCGAGCCTATTCTCTATATAGATTCCATACGTAAGGGCTTTAACCCGTTAATGTGTTTTGACAAGGCGTATGGATCTGCCGAGAATAAAGATGCCTCGCAAATATGGGGAGTTGTTTGTGGAGGCTCTGCTTTTCATGTCTGCCATCGCCTCCATCCTCATCATGCTTCTCATCTTCTACTTCCTCATTCATGAAAGCCTCCCTGCTTTTTCGCAACTTGGCATATTCTCCCTGTTATCTGGCTCGAAATGGCATCCTTCAGGCGATATTTATGGATTACTGCCCATTATCACTACCTCACTGGTTATCACTCTTCTGGCTCTCTTTATAAATATCATGATCGGTTTTCCTCTGGCCATTTACCTGGCGGAGCTGGCCGGGCCTAAGAGTAAGGCCTTATTGAAACCGTCCATTGAGCTCTTGGCCGGCGTCCCTTCCATTGTCTATGGTTTTTTAGGGGTGATAATTCTCGTATCCTACTTGCAGGACAGCTTTGATATGCTCACCGGCAGGTCGATCCTGGCCGGATCGATCCTTCTTGGCGTAATGTTCATTCCCCGCCTTACCACCATCTGCGAGGATGCTCTGCGGGCTGTGCCCAGCGAATTCAAGGAGGGCTCCCTGGCATTGGGTGCCAATCGCTGGCAGACCCTGAGAAATGTAACCATACCTGCGGCATCATCAGGAATTACCGCGGCCATTCTCCTCAACATTGGAAGCATAATCGGAGAGACCATGGCCGTGCTGCTGGTAGTGGGCAACGTAGCCAGACTGGCCTCTCCTCCTTACGATATCTTTGATCAGGGCGCATCCTTCACCTCGATCATCGCTGGTGAGATGGGCGAGGTGGCCAGAGGTTCAATGCATTACCATGTCCTTTTTGCAGTCGGATTCGTTCTTCTCATAGTAGTTACCATATTCAGTCTAGTTGCTGATTATGCTCGGGTTCGTATCAGACGAAAATTCGGGGGATACTAAATGAATACCAGGCCTGTTCTGGGGGCATCTCTTGCCATATCGGTGTTTTTGTTCGTCTCCTCGCTAGCATGCCTCATTCTTCAACCCAACCTGGAAAAGCTGACGCCTATATGGCAGGCCAGCCTTTTCGCGAGCCTGCTTCTGATTCTCCTATCGTATTCTGTCTCCAAAGCTGTTTATCTGAAGACAGCTCCTTTCCTGGCCCTAGACATTCTTATCTGTTCAGCCATCCTCTTTCTGGTGTATTCCGGGACCCTTCATGCTGGATTTGTCATTCGCCGGCCTCTTGGGGTGGGCGCCTCCTTCGATTATGCTTTTATTCTTCCTCTTCTGATCTTTTTTGCCAGCTTGCTGTGCATAAAGGATGCTCTTAATATCATCTACGAATACAGCGCTCGGGGTCGGGAGGTCCTGGTATTTCTGGCAGTCAAGCTCTCCGCGGTACTATCGCTCCTCTTACTGGGCGGAATACTCTTCATAATAATCTACAAAGGAATTGGGGTCATCAGCTGGGATTTTTTGACCACACCCCACAGGCGCCTGGGCCAGGCTGGCGGGATCAGCACAGCCATATTGGGCTCTTTATGGATGGTTTTAGGTGCTATGGTCATATCTTCACCCCTGGGCATCGGTGCGGCCATCTATCTTCATGAATACTCCAAGAGCCAGAGGCTTAACCGTATCATCACCATTGCGGTAAGCTGCTTAAACGGCGTTCCTTCTGTGGTCTTCGGTCTATTCGGTTTGGCCTTTCTGGTGACATACTTCGGGGTGTCTCTCTTATCCGGCTCCATAATCCTGGGGCTCATAAATATCCCTACCATAATATTGACCTGCCAGGAGGCCATAAAGAGCGTTCCCAACTCCCTGCGGGAGGGAAGCATGGCTTTGGGGGCTACCAAGTGGCAGACGATAAGAAAGGTGGTCTTGCCTTCGGCCATGCCCGGCATACTCACGGGCGTGATCATTGGGGTGGCCAAGGCTTCGGGAGAGACTGCGCCCATCATGTGGACGGCAGTGACATTTACTGCCACGCCCGTGCAGATGATTTACGGCGTTATCCCCAATGTATTTCAGCCGGTCAATAACCTGGATTACCATCTCTTGAATCTGATCTACTTCCTGGGGGCATGGGATGTGGAGGCCAGGGCCTGGGGCACGGCTCTGGTGCTCATTGCCTTAGTGCTGGGCACCAATATGCTGGCCATAGTAGTAAGAAATCACTATCGAAAGAAGATATCCTGGTAGGCCGGCCAGAAAATTTGGATCGTACAGGAAATTTTGTATCTATATGGTGGCAAGAGATTCCTATAATATCAATGAGGCGGGAGCAAAATCTGATGCCTCTTAGTCATCAATCTCCTTTGTCGCTTTGTCTCTTGCAAAAAAATCATTGCTAGGTTATACTATATGGCTAATCGGGGCAGAAGATTCAAGGTCGTCTGGCTCATTGCATGGCCATGGGCAAGAGAGGAATATCCAAGGTCATAGGCCTGGTGCAAATCCCTGTTCTTTTCTCATGGCAAAGTTCTCCATTACCTGGTTGAGTAGATCGCGGATTTTTGGCACATCATCTTTTTTGAGGTCGTGAGGCATTAGCGGCAAGGCAAACATCACAGTGACGTCCAGTTGCATCAAGTTAATTGGATTGCAATTATGCAGTACCATCTGGGCATTTTCCCGAACGGCGGCGATGCTGCTACGCATTGTCTTTATTTCTTCCTCGCCCTGCACCAACTTCTTATCATCGCCGTTCATCTCCCAGGCGCTCACCACTGATGTGATCAAATTGCCCTTTAAGTCCTCAGCGATATTTACCATCTTCAATAGGTCCAAGATCAAGCCCAGTTTGAGGGATCTAATTTCTCCTATCCTGGCCATCAGTCCTTTTCTCTCTAAAATAGCCTCGTAGTATCCCAGAAGGCCAAGCAGGTTCTCGCTTTTTCGAGAATCCTCACATCCGATCGCTTCAAACATCATTTCTTCTCATTTGAATCCGTCCAATATATTTCTTCTCTCATTAAAACATATATCTCTATTTTGTGACCATATTCTATATACTATTTTGTCTTAAATAAAAAATAACAATAGAATAAAAATAAGTTAGATTGATAATAGTCGTTTGGTTCTGCAGAACTGTGCGGAAATCGGTACAAATAAATTGATGAATATAGACTATATATTTAATGACCTTGTAATATACATGTAAGCAAAACTATATTTTATTTAGGTTAACTTTACATACCATTACAGGCTTCCTATCGCTGGTGAATTCCAATTGAAAACGCTATTTAGTGCTCTAATAATCGCCTTGATCGTAGGTGCAATCGGCACCTCTATGGTCATGGCAAAGGAGACGGTTCGTGTCTCTGGATCGACGACGGTCTTGCCTCTGGCAGAAGGCGGGGCGGAGGCCTTCAATGGCGAGCAGTCCGATTATCAGGTGCTTGTAACCGGGGGCGGCACCGGGGTGGGCATGAAGAATATTGCCGAGGGCAACTCCGATATAGCGATGGCCTCCCGCGAGGTTACTGCCGAAGAGAAGAGCAATTTCGGCGACAAGTTCCAGGAGAATCTGGTGGGCTACGACGGCATAGTCATTGGTGTCAGCAAGAAGATCTTTGATGCCGGCGTGACTGCCCTCAGCAAGGATCAGGTCAAGAAGATCTACTCAGGAGAGACCATCAACTGGAAAGATGTGGGTGGCCCAGATTCAGAAATATTGGCCGTTGCCAGGGAGCAGGGTTCCGGCACCAGGGACACCTTCAATGAAGATATCATGGATGATAAGAAGGCTGAGACTCCCGGAGTGAACACCGTCGCTGGCAGCAATGCTGAGATCAGGACGGCATTAACCGGCAGTGATAAGGCTATAGGATATCTGGGATTCAGCTATGCCGAGGATGAAGCAGTCGGTGCCATCACCCTGGATGGCGTCAAGCCAACGGCTGAGACCATTAAGAACGGAAGCTACGAGCTTGCTCGCAAGTTGTACTTCTACACCTTTGGCGACGCCAAGCCTGGTGCCCAGGCCTTTATAGATTTCATGATGGGGGCCGCGGGTCAGAAGGTTGCAGAGGAGTACGGGTTCGTACCACTTTAGCCTTCGTACTGATACTCCACCAGTCCGTCCGTTGTAATGGTCATCAGGAAGTAGGCCAGGCATTCTCTCTTGAAGGTGCTCTCCTCTTGGGGGGGCCAGATCCCCGTGATGCGACAGATCTGCTCTGCTTCCTCTTTTTTTCCCATCATCCGGCGCAGCCACACAAAGAGCAATATTTGCAGGGCTTCAATCCTTTCCGCATTCCTCGTGAGGCTATCGATGTCCTTTAGAACCCGCGGATCGCATCTCTTTTCCTGCAGCATTTTCACGAATTTTGCAGTCCCCAGGCAGTCAGAGTAGAAGCATATTATTTCATCACACTCCGCATCTGCATTGAGCATGGGAAATGTCCGGCATATGCGGGGCCTATGGCTGTATATCATGCACCGTTTTGCCTTTACATCAAGAAGGCAGCAGCTTCTATCTGGCCCGATGCTCTTTAGGATCCTGCATCCAGGATTTTTTTCCGGGTCAGGATCTGTAAACCTGGCCCTTGCCTCGGATGGGCTAATGCCAAGCGTTCTGGCAATCTCTTGCAGATCTGCTTCATCAACCAGTGCGTAGCCTTCTCCTCGGCAGCATTCCCCGCAATTCTCGCACTGGAAAAGGACCTGGGCGGCAATCTGGGGGAAGAGGGTTTCAGGAATTTCGCTGGAAAACCACTGCATGAATGATTCTTTCTCCATTCAATCAAGCTCCTGCCATCGCCCGGTATAAGTTCCAGACCCCTGTAGCCACAAAGCTCACAGCCACTGCCCCTAAAATCAGCCCCATGATCCTGGTCATGACCATAATCCCTGTAATTCCCAGGGCCCGATCAATGTACTGCGAGAATTTAAGGATGAAGAATGTGGCCAGGAATGTCAGACAGATGGCCAGCAGCAATAGGCTCTTTTCCGTGAAGTTGTCTGCCTCGCCCATCAAAACCACCACCGTGGTTATGGCTCCGGGACCTGTGAGCAGCGGTATGGCCAGGGGAAATATGGAGACGTCCTCCCGCGAATTCGCATCCTGAAGCTCCGCCTCGGTTACCTTCTTCTGCTGGCGCCCCCGCAGCATGTCTATGGCCACCAGGAAGAGCAGTATTCCTCCGGCCACGCGCAAGCTGTCCACGGTGATGCCGAAGATGCGCAAAACAGCATCTCCCGCCAGAGAGAAGAGAATGGCAAGGGCGAAGGCAACCAGAGTTGCGCGCCTGTAGATGTGGCTCCTCTCTTTCGAGTTCAGGGTGGTAGTGAGGGTGACGAAGACCAGTGTGGCCTCGATGGGATTGACTATGACGAATATCGTGGTGAAAGCATATACAAAGTAGAGCAGCAATTCGCTTATTTCCATTTCATTTCCTTTTTAGCTGAGCATTCCATTGATGACCATTGCTTATCTGGGTGATATCATTCCACTTTAAAAGACTCTCTGAAAGAAGGAATGGCATTTTATACCGCCGAGTAAGTCATAAGGTTTGTATGAAGTGTATGCCAGAAAAGCCGCTAAGGCTCCTAGCCATAATGTTTGCGTTCATCCTGTTGGCCAATTGCGCGAATGCAACCGTAGTTGTCAAGCCGGGTGAGCAAATCCAGGCGGCCATAGATGCCGCCCATCCGGGAGAGACTATTGAGGTTTCCAGCGGCACCTACCTGGAGAGTCTGGTCATCGACAGATCGCTTATCCTCAAAGGCATAAGCTCCGGTGGGAACCTGCCTCGTGTGGAATCGGAAAACGGCCCGGCCATAACCATCAAGGCAAACGGTGTTATTTTGGATGGCTTTTGGGCTAAGAGCGCAAGCGGCTGGACGGGAGATTCCGGCATATTGGTGCTCTCCAATGACAATATCATCAGAAACAATATGGCCAGTGGCAGCGGCAATGCCGGGATATTCCTTCAGAAGTGCAGCAACAACACAGTCTTCGGCAATGTTGTCCAGGGAAATGGCAACGCTGGGATTTTGCTGAAGAACAGCAGTCGAAATCAGCTGGAAAAAAATGAGGTAAGCG
The DNA here is from genome assembly GCA_963748825.1 of Methanotrichaceae archaeon. Classification (GTDB taxonomy): domain Archaea; phylum Halobacteriota; class Methanosarcinia; order Methanotrichales; family Methanotrichaceae; genus Methanothrix. The sequence continues at coordinate 109,888 of CAVVKN010000004.1, read as the reverse complement.
ATAATCGCTACGGCTGCAAGCTGGTAGGCAGCCGGGAAAACATGGTCCTGGCAAATACTTTCTCACAAAACAGGTTTGATGCCATCAATTTGCAGGAAAGCCACGCCAATCTCATAGAAGGAAATTTTGCAACAGGAAGCGACGGCGCACTGGTCCTGGATAGCAGCCGCGACAACATCGTGCGCAAGAACGATTTTGTAGGAAACGAAAAAGGCATCTATCTTTCATACCTTGGCGCGGGCAAAGATGTGCAGTCCAAGGGAAAGGGCGTGGTCATATCCTATAACAGCATGCCCTCTTCGGAGACCGACTCTACCAATAATACCATTTATCTGAACAATCTCTCCAACAAGAAGAATGCCCGCGACGACAGCCTCGACAACTGGGATAACGGCAAAGTGGGCAACAATTACAGCGATTTCAATGACCCCGCTGAAGGCTGCAAGGGCCGCAAGATCTGCGACGCGGAAAAGTCCATCACCGGGGGCCCCAGCGTGGACCGCTACCCACAGGCCTCTCCGGTCCGCATCCCCGGTCGATCCACGGGCCCGGGAGGGGCGGCTTTGCAGCTTTCCGGCAAGAGCTATCTGCCCGGCAGCAGGATGGATCTGAACTTCACAGCACCGACTGGCCAGGAGGTCTGGGTGGGGCAGGCCGAGGCCTCGGGCCAGGAGGATCAGCAGGAAGATCTCTATTTAGGGCAGAATATCTCGGGGGATGCCTGGCTCACCGCCCCGCAAAAGGAGGGCTCCTATCAGCTGCTCATGCACGATAAGAATGGCACAAAGGTTCTCTCCCTGCCTTTCGATGTGACGATGCCCGCCATTTCCGCGAGCCCCACGACGGTTTACACCTGCGAGAAGATCATCGTCGCCTTCCGGGGGGCTTTCGGCCAGAAGGATGACTGGATCGGCATGTACCGGGAAGGCTCCTCGGATGCCGTCGCAAGCCAAGTGCTGGGTAGCCGGGTGAGCGGAGATGCTATCTTCTCCGCTCCTGATGCGGGCAGCTACGTATTCAAGATGTTTGCAAGCGGGGCCGCTCTCCCTCTGGTCACGAGCAATGCCGTAGTGGTGAAGGAGAATGCCGGTCACAAGGTTGTAGCAGAGCCCTCGCATGTAGCTCCAGGCGGAACGGTTACTGTCACCTTCTGGGGCGCGGCCCCGGCCAGTGTGGTCGGTATGTATGGCATGACCCGGCCTGACAAGTTCGACTCGGGAAAGAGATCTACAGGAGGGCGAAGCTGTGGCAGCATGGTCTGGCAGCTTCCCGGAGCGGCCGGCCAGTACGACTTCCGCTTGTTCCAGGATGACATCAACCGTCCGCTCCTGGCCCAGAGCAATGTGGTGACGGTGTCTTAACCATGGATCTTGAGACCAAGGCGCTTCTCCTTTCCGTGGGAACAGTGCAGGTGGCGGAGCCACGCGCGGGCGGGCGGGCCTCTACGGCGGGTCCGGGTGCGGGCGGACAGTCCGTTTTTTTCCAGTCCGGGCCGCACATAGCCCGACTCTCTGTGGCAGAAAGCTCGCCCCTATGCCTGGAGAGCCGTGCAGAGGGCGTGGCCATTTTAAAGGACGGTCGGGAGATCGCCCGCGGTCGGCTGGTAGAGCAGCTCTTGCACTGCCCGGAGCAGGCCTACATCACGGTCTCGGAGCGCTGCATCTACGACTGCAAATTCTGCGCCGTGCCCAAACTGCAAGGGGGCATAAAAACCGGGCAGATGGTCTTGCAGATGGTAGAGGAGGCCGCCCGGAAGGGCAGCCTGCGCGCCATCTCCCTGACCAGCGGGGTGGAGGTCTCGCCTCAGGCGGAAGCCGAGCGAGTGGCCGGGATTGTCAGGGATCTAAAGCGTTTTCGTGTCCCTGTGGGCGTTTCCATCAGCCCTTTTCCTGGCGTGAATCAAATTCTCAAAGATGCCGGGGCGGATGAGGTCAAATACAACCTGGAGTGCGTGGACCCTGAGCTCTTCTCGAAGGTCTGCCCGGGCATATCCTATCAGGAGATCATGGATGCCCTGCTGGATGCGGTGGGCTTCTTCGGCAAGAACCGGGTCTTTACTAATATCATCGTGGGCCTGGGCGAGTCCGATGAGACCCTGCGCAAGAGCATCGATGAGCTGACGGAGAGGGGCATCATCCCGGTCTTGCGGGCCGTCTTTCCTCATCCGCGGCGAGTCGGCGAGGTGCAGATGCAGCGGCCTTCGGCAAAGCGGCTGCTGGATCTGGCGCGCTACCTGAAGGGGGCGCTGGAGAAGAATGGTCTGGACGGGGGCGCTGCCCTGACGGGCTGCTATCGCTGCACGGGCTGCGATCTTATACCGGGCCGGGATCTTTAGGTTTATGGCGCTCAGAACTCAATATCCTCATCATGAAATCAGACAGGCCAGATCATCATTGCGCCAGAGACTATGGGGGCGCGCAGAGGTAAAAAGGTAGCTGATTATGTCTTTCCAACCTCGCTTTGGGGTGACGTGGGAAAGCAAGATAATTGTTGACTAAGGTGTGGTTAATTTTCAATATTAATATGTAAAATATAAAGATAAAAAGTATCAGGGAAACAGGGAAACGAATCCCTGATGGATGCTCTATAGTCGGTTTACTTCCGGCAGCTGCCGTCTCTCAGAGGTCCGGTTCCATCCTGGGGTCCCTGAGCGTTACCATTCTGACTGTTTCCGTTCTGGCTGCCGGTTCCATCCTGAGGTCCAGCCTTATTACAATTCTGGCCCTGGCAGGGCTCTCCTACCTGGCAATTTTGCTGATTGCAGGCACCCTGATTCTCGCAGTTCTTGATGCTGTTCCCATTGCAGGCTCCTGTGCAGGCAGTTGGACCATTTCCATTTTGTGCTGCCAGGGCAAGACCTGCTAGAAGGCATAATACTGCCAATGAAGCGAACAATTTCATGTATCTCATTTTACTAACCTCCACTTGGCTTCAAGTCCAATTAGATCATCATCGAGATCGGCCCAGTTGAGCCGCTCTCACGAAGACCACCCTGCCTGAACGATATTTAATTCTTACGGTAAATGTCGAAGTTCATAAATGGTTCCGATTCGATCAAATCTGGTTTTAAGCGTTCCATATTCGACAATTGATCATTTAATGGTTTTTAGGTTGGTATTCTATTGCCCTGAATTATGCGCATATTTTTCTCGCCTGCAAAAGGAAACGAAAGAGATTAATGCCGTCCAGACATCCATCCCAGCACTTCTATGAAAATAGCCCTCTTGCAGCTCAATCCTATCGTCGGAGATCTCCAGGGCAACGCCGCGCTCATCGCCAGCGCAGCCCGCCGCGCGAAAGGTGCCGACTTAGCCGTCACCTCCGAGCTGGCTCTGCTAGGCTACCCGCCCCGCGACCTGCTCCTCAATGCCGATTTTGTAGAGCGCAGTTGGGCCGTCCTGCGCCACCTGGCCGAAGAGCTTGCTGATCTCTCGCCTCTTCTGGTGGGCCTGGCCGAGCCAAACCCGGGTGAGGTGGGCCGCCCTCTCTTCAACTCTGCCGCCCTTCTTCGTAGTGGCCGGGTGGAGAGGACCTTTAAAAAAACGCTGCTCCCCACTTACGATGTATTTGACGAGGACCGTTACTTCGAGCCAGCAGCAGAGCCACAGATCCTGGAGTTGGGGAAGGAGGTCCTGGGTATTTCCATCTGCGAGGATATCTGGAACGATCGCGACTTTTGGAAGCGCCGTCGCTACCACACAGATCCCGTGCAGGAGCTGGTGGCAGCGGGAGCGAATGCTATTATCAACCTCTCCGCCTCGCCCTTCACAGCCGGCAAGCAAAAACACCGCGAGGCCATGCTTTCCGGCCTGGCTAAAAAGTACCGTGTTCCCTTTTTCTACATCAATCAGGTAGGCGGCAACGACGATCTGGTCTTCGATGGCCGAAGCTGTGTCTTCGACAAAGAGGGCCGGCTTGTGGCCCGCGCTCAGGGCTTTGAGCCGGATCTGATAATTGCGGACCCAGCCTGCGGGGAAGCGGCGATCGCAGAGGACGATTTCACTCCCGAGTCTGAGATCTGGCGGGCTCTTGTTTTGGGCACGCGCGACTACGTGCACAAGTGCGGCTTTTCCGGGGTTTTGCTGGGCCTTTCCGGTGGCATAGACTCAAGCCTTGTGGCGGCCATAGCCGCTTATGCTCTCGGCCCGGAGAACGTCCTGGGCGTGCTCATGTCTTCTCCTTACACCAGAATGACCAGCATTGTGGATGCATGCGCTCTGGCGCAAAACCTGGGAATTAAGACGATCGCTATGAACATCTCCGATATCATGAAGTCCTTTGACCGGGGGCTGGCCAAGCCCTTCCAGGGTCAGCCAAAGGACGTGACGGAGGAGAACATCCAGGCCCGCATCCGGGGAAACCTTCTCATGGCTCTCTCCAACAAGTTTCGCCTGGTGCTTCTCACCACGGGAAACAAGTCGGAGCTGGCCGTGGGCTACTGCACCATTTACGGAGACATGTCCGGGGGCCTGGCCGTCATCTCCGATGTTCCTAAAACTGCCGTATATCGCATAGCTAAGTGGTTGAACGCCCGGGGAAGAGAGATTATCCCAACGGCGGTCCTGCATAAAGCGCCCACCGCTGAGCTTCGTTTCGGCCAGACCGACCAGGACAGCCTGCCTCCCTATGAGGTGCTGGATGATATTCTGGAGAGATATATCGAGAGGCATCAGTCAAAAGAGGAGCTGCTCGCCGAAGGGTTTGAAAAAGCAATGGTGGAAAGGGTGCTCTGTCTGGTGAAGGGTGCCGAATTCAAGAGGCGGCAGGCAGCGCCGGGACTGAAGGTGACGGATCGGGCCTTTGGCAGCGGCTGGAGGATGCCGGTGGCCAGTCTGGCCTGGTAAAAGGGAATGGCGTCGTGGCGGATAATTTTGAGTGTTATTTAAATAGATTCAGGCCAAAGGCGATCTTGTTATGAAGGGCGGCGGCAAGTGGGGCGGGATGGCGCACAGGAAAATGGCAGTTTCATTGTTTTTTGTAGCCGTTCTTCTAGCTATGTCGGCTCATGCCCAGGAATCCGATTCCACCTTTGGGCAGAGTCTGATTCTCAATGTCTACCTGGATAACGCCGGCAAAGCTCTGGTCACTGGCTATGCCGAGGATGTTAGTGGTCTAGCTTTCCTCGCAGACTCACAGTTCCGGTTCGAGAACGATTCTCATCAGCTCTATGCCCTCACTAACGGGCTGACGGCAAAGGTGGGCGATCTCTGGACTTTGAGCTTTGATGCCATAGGAAGCTTTGATGATTATCGCGTCACATTCTACCTGCCTAGCGAGACCAGCCTGGGGGAGATCAACGCCTCGCAGGGTCTGGGATATCTGCTCTCTGCGTCCAATGAGTCCCTGGTGGCGGATGTGCAAGGATATGAGGTTTCTGACCCCCGTATCTCCATCCAGTATCGGCAGCTCCTGGCGGCCAACGGCAGCAGCCTACCGTCCCTTTCCCCGGGCTATCCGGGCGAGGGTGCGGCTCTGATCATGCTTCTCATTGCCGCCGCTCTCCTGGTGGCAGGCTTTGGCTTTGCCGTCTTCTTGCAGAGAAAGAAGCGCAGCTCAATGGCGAGTCCAACCGCAAGCTCAATTGAGAATACGGTGGTGGGAGCAATTGCGGATGAGGCGGCAAGAGAGATCGCGACAGCTCCCCTGCCCGAGGAGACTGATATGGTGGGGCAGCTAGATTTGCCGTCCGCCGATGATGGTGTATTTCTTTCCGGGGCACCACAAACACCCCCAGTGAATGGGCCAGGCCGCATAGAGCCCTCGTCTTCTCCGGCCGCCGATCCGGCCGATATTCTGGCACAGGGCCCACTTTCAGCTGAATCTGCAAAAGACCAGGAGATTCCGGCTGCGAGCAAACTGCCTGAAGAGCCGTCCATGAAAAACGGCATCGTGGTCAGCTCCGAGATGGAAGCGGTCATGCAGACCCTTACTGCCCGAGAGCGAGCCGTAATAAGCACATTAATCGACCATGGTGGCAGAATGACCCAGGCGGATATCCGGTATGAGACAGGAACGCCTAAATCGTCCTTAACCGGAATTTTGATATCTCTGGAGCGCAGGAAACTAGTAAGCAAGAAGGAATGGGGCAGAACCAATATAATCGAACTTTCTGATTGGTTTTTATCTAAAAAGGAACGTTTGTGAACCTTTTTTATCCGGCCTGCAGACGGACTATCCTAATTTTAAATCGTTCGTTCGGCCCTTCCTTTTTGTATCGTTCAGGAGTATGTTATTTTGCCGGACGGCTGAAGCTTATGGCTGCTCGGTTTGATGAACGGGTATGATGAGTGGGAATGATTGTGGATTATAACGAATTAGAGGTTTGATTACAGATGAAATTTGCGGAAATATCGGGAAAGATCGCTTTGATCGCTCTGGCTGCAGTCTGCCTTTTTGCAGCACCGGCCCTGTCAATGCCAATGGATAACGGCTCTGGCCGGTTGGGACATGGGGGAATGTTTGCCCCGATGAATAACCTGACTGCTGAAGAGATGGGCAATATGACTCTAGGTGAGCTGAAGGAGATGCGGCAGCAGGCCTGGAATAATACGACCGCTTGCTCTGCTAAAGAGGCAGGACAAAACTGCAGTCTGTGGGGAAGGAATGCCAATGAATCCCTCGGCATGAAAGGAAAGTTCATGGGGGAAATGGGCATGGGTGACAATCATATGAGAGACGGCTCAAAGGGTGGTATGTCCGGGCGCATGGGCGGCGCAATGTACGGCCACGATGAAAAGAGCGGTCGGTGGGATAAAGCTCCTCAGGGCATGGCAAGAGCCTCTCCAATTATGCTGCTTATAGATGATCTGACTGTAGAGGATTTGGGCAATATGACTGTCAATCAGATCAAAGATCTCTCCGAGAAGAAGATGCAGGAGCTGGACAATATGACCCTTGCCGAAGTCAAGCTGCTTCAGGAGAAGAAGGTGCAGGAGAGAGACAACATGACCCTGAACCAACTGAAGGAAGAGAATAAGAATATGCGGGAAATGGCCCAGATTTTAGGAGTAGCAGGCTTCGGACGCCATAGCAAGGCTTAATTTAATCAAGCGTTGGTGGCTGCCGGGCTTTTTTGCCCTTCTCCATTTGCGAAATTGATGATGGTGCGTCCCCTCCCAGCCAAAGGAAAAAAAGGCGGCCGGCCTAGATATGCCGGCTCGTCTTCTCTATATTAGTGCTACTGTATTGGGGCCGCGAAGATTTGCCCTGGAAATAATCTTATAACTAATGAATTGTGAATTCGGGGAAAGCTGTTGGGCCGTTTGGGCAGGCGAATTTTGATGATGAAAAGAATTTTATGTATGGGGCTGGCGAGTTTGCTCTTTATCGGTCTGTCCGGCATGTCTCTAGCCGAGCCCAATGACGACCAGAAGATAGATGAGCCCTGTGAGGGGATGTGTCTGCGGAACGGGGAGATGATTCCCCTCCAAAATGCGGGCTTTCCCATGGGCGTTCCCGTGGCGGTCCTGTTTAGTGGTCATGGTTTTGCAATATTAGGCAATGAGTCTCATATCATCCGGCTGAAGGTTGAGACCATCATGCCGTTGGAGCCCGACCAGATCCGAGGTCTTCTGGCCTCCAACAAGAGTCTGGAGGAGATCAGGAATGACATCCGGGCAAAAGAGGGTGAGAAGACTAATCGTGGCAGCATGATTCTGGATCGCAGCATCTATCCTCTCATCAACATAGCCATATCTGCTTCCGGCAATAATTCGACCGCCTTGAAGGCCGATCTGGCCGATTTGGGGCCGCTATCTACCGCCAATGATACATCTATCTTGGGCAGCATCTCTATGATCATTTCTCCCTCAGACGGGGGCATGATCGGAAAGGGCGAGCTTCGTATCGAGCAGGGACCGCTTGCGGCCATGTACTCTCTGCTGCTTGACATGGAGCCACCCCGGCATGGCGAAAATAAAATGATGATGAGGAGATGAGTAGATAGCTTCCTATCATCTCGCTCTTTTAGAGGTGCTTTGATGGCATCCCAAAAGACGGCTAGGGTGGCTATGGCATTGCTTATCCTCTTTTCGTCGACTGCCCTGGGCGATAGCGGGCAGCTCTTTTTAAATATCTATGTGGATGGCACTCCTGGGAAAGCATTGGTCGTGGGCAATGTGGACGACATCTCTGGTCTTGCCTTCCTGAACACCTCGGATAAAATCTACGAGGATAACGGCCAGCTTTACGCGGTTTGTGATTCTCTGGTCGAGAAAGACGGCGCTGGCTGGAGGCTGTCGTTTCCCGCCAGTGGCGACTTTGACGAGTATCATGCCGTATTCTTTGTCTCGGGAGGCTTTGCCTTCCAGGAGATCAACTGCACAGAGGGACTGGAGCTTCTCTCCACCGCTTACAACGGCTCAATTGTGCTGGATGTGCAGGGATTTGGGCTGATCGATCCCGCGGTCAATTTCAGCTACGCGGCTATGTGAATCTCAGGGCACCAGAGCAAATGGACGAGACTGATCCGGTTTGCAGTCAAATGAGGTTGGCAAATATGAATATGACAACAAACATGCCCCAGGTCAGGTACAGTCGGCGAATCTGAACCCGCCCTTCTTCTATCGTATTGCTCAGAATAAGCCTGGAGGCGCCTGGTTGAATGGAGGTAATTCACCAAGCCCAAAAATCTCGCCGGCTACGACAAATATCCCTGCGCCGAATACGAGATCTATTCTCACAAGGTCGAGAATGGCACGAACTTTTCGCGAGGATATATGACCCCCTCCGTTTTTCTGCATCATACAATTACAGACAAACGAATCTATAATCAATACTGCTGATAAATATAACGTGCTCGGAAGGGCGATCGTTTGCAGAAACCGAATTCTATGGACCGTTGACATCGGTCATGGCTGATTATAGGTGGGGTGAAGAAACAGGATTTTTTTGGCCTTGGGCGCGCCGCATTCACGCCCACGTCACCGCCACATCGTCCGTCCTGTACCCCGGTCGCACCTTCGACTCCGCGATCGGCGTTGTCGCCCCGCTTTTTAGCATGATCAGGCCAGTGTAGGCGATCATGCTGCCGTTGTCGCCCATGAATTTTCGCGGCGGCAAAAAGAACCTGGCACCTCTCTCCTCGCACATGATATTGAGCATCTCGCCAAGGCGCTTGTTCGCGCCCACGCCTCCTACCAGCATGGCCTCCTTCTTCTCGGCATGGGCCATGGCCCGCTCTGTGACCTCCACCAGCATGGCAAAGGCAGTCTCCTGCAGGCTGTAGCAGACATCGGCCAGATCATGCTTCTTGGCTGCCTCAGTGGCCGCTGTGGACAGGCCGGAGAAGGAGAGGTCCATGCCCTTCACGGTGTAGGGCAGGGGGATGTACTGCTTCGCTTCGCGGGCCAGCTCCTCCACCTTGGGCCCGCCGGGGTGGGCGAGGCCCACGGAGCGGGCGAACTTGTCTATGGCATTTCCCACGCTGATGTCCAGGGTCTCGCCAAAAATTCTATAGTGGCCCTGGCGCAGTGCCAGCACCTGCGAGTTGGCCCCGCTCACGTAAATGACCGCAGGGTCACGCGCCCCTGATTGCCATTTGCCTACTTCAATGTGCGCCACGCAGTGATTGACTCCCACCAGGGGTACGGCAAAGCGCAGAGAGAGGGTGCGCGCCGCGGTAGCCACGGTGCGCAGGCACGGCCCCAGTCCCGGACCCTGGGAGAAGGCGATGGCATCGATCTTCAAGCCCTGCTCGCGAGAGTGAGCCAGCACCTCTCCCACTACCTTGGCCATGTACTCTGCATGATGCTGCGCCGCCTCGCGAGGGTGGATGCCGCCTTTGGCCGGGGTGTAGGTGGCGCTCTTCTCATAGATCACACCCTGCTCGTCCACCAGGGCGGCGCTAAGGTTCCAGGCCGTCCCTTCCAGACCGAATATTATCATAGATAGCCCTGGCCTATGTCCTTTCTGTAGCGCATTCCATTGAAACGGATCCGCTTGATGTTGTCGTAGGCCTTGATCCTGGCCTCGCCCAGGCTGCGGCCGCGTGCGACTAGGGTCAGCACCCGCCCGCCCGTGGTAAACAGCCTTCTCTTGCCCGTGGCATCCTGGCCAAAGGCCGTGCCGTTGTGGTAGACCAGAACCTCCGGGTCCACCTTCTCCAATCCGGAGATGGGCATATTGGTGTAGTGCTCTCCCGGATAGCCGGGCCGCTCTCCGCCTCCTCCGGAGGAGTGGGGCTTGATGGCCCGGCCAGATGTGGCGCAAATCCCCAAGCAGAAGTCACGCGACCACTGCAGCGGCACCGTTCCGAGCTTTCTGTCCAGCACGGCCTCAGATAGCTGGAAGAAGTCCGTCTCCAGGCGAGGCAGAATGACCTGCGTCTCGGGATCACCCAGGCGCACATTGATCTCCAGCACGGACGGATCCCTTTCTTCCGAGATCATGAGCCCGAAGTAGATCACGCCCACGTATTCGTGCCCTGTGGCTTCCCGAAAGCCGTGCACAGTAGGCATGACAATTTTATTCATTATTCTCTCCGTCAGCTCCTCATCCAGCCAGGGGTGAGGCGAGAAGCCACCCATACCGCCCGTATTGGGATTGTTCTCAAAATTGGGGTTATTGGAGAGCTTATTGAAGAGCCGAACGGCCACTGCCTCGTCTGCGGAAAAAGCCTGCTTGTAGTCAAGAGCCGACTCCAGCGGCAAAGCCGTCCTGCCGTCGCTAAGGGCAAAGAACATCAGCTCGCGCCCTTCCAGCCGCTTTTCAATCTCGATTCTCTCTCCTGCCTTGCCAAAGAGCTTGGGGCTGACCATGATGCGCTCGATGGTAGACAGGGCCTCCTCTTCAGTGGAGCAAACCACGGAGCCCTTTCCAGCCGCCAGACCGTCCGCCTTGATCACCAGGCCCTGACCGGAATTTTCCGAGCAGAACTGATGGGCGTACTCCCTGGCAGCTGCCGGGTCATCGAAGTTCTCGCAGCGCGGCACGGGAACATTCAGGCTCTTGAGAAGATCTTTGGTCGTGCACTTGCTGTTCTCCAGGATGGCTGCCTCTTTCTTGGGGCCCAGGATTCTTTGGCCTTCCTCCTGGAAGACATTGACAATCCCATCGGACAGGTAGCCCTCCGGCCCGACAAAGGTCATGTCTATATTTTCCTGTTTTGCAAAAGCGAGCATTTCCGAGATGGTCTTGGGAGGCTTGCCTTGCACTGTTGCCAGGCGGCACTTCTCTATCATCTCGCTGCCTGCGTTGCCGGGAGCCACAAATACCGTCTCCACGCTGCCGCTCCGGGCAAAGGCATGGGCTATGGCATTTCCTCTGCCTCCCGCGTCCACCACGAAAACTCTTTTGCCGGACATCAAATCCCTTATGAATAGTATAACCCTAGATAAGCGTAATTGCTGCCGCAAGAATTGCGGCACCAGAAGTTAATGCAGCCGGAATAGCCTTTCCCATCGGATAGTTATTTAAAACACCAGATTGAGCCAGATTCGCAAATGTAATCACGCCCTAGCATATGGGCTTTATATTTCACTCTCGCGGATTCCTGTTTATAAATGACTCCGCGGGTCACGCAGGAGATGATAATAAATGTACTCTCAGGAGCAGGTCCTTAAAATCGTCCAGGAGAAGAACGTAGAGTTCCTCCGGCTACAGTTCACGGATATATCGGGAATTGTTAAGAACGTGGCCATTCCCGTCACCCAGATAGGAAAAGCCTTGAAGAGCGGCATATCTTTTGACGGCTCTTCCATTGAGGGATTTGCCAGAATCCAGGAGTCTGATATGGTCCTGCAACCAGACCTGTCCACCTTCAGCCTCCTGCCCTGGCGCTCTAAGGACGGCTCTAACGAGGCCCGGCTGATCTGCGATGTGCATCTGCCCAACGGAAAGCCCTTCGAGGGCGATCCTCGTCATGTCTTGCGCCAGCAGCTCAAAAAAGCCCAGGAGATGGGCTTTAGTATGAATGTCGGCCCGGAGCTGGAGTTCTTCCTCTTCGAAAAGCAGAATGGCGGCTCAGCTACCATTCCGCACGACTTTGGCGGCTACTTTGACCTCGGTCCCGTAGACCTGGCCGAGGATGTGCGCCGCGAGATCGTTCGGGCGCTGACGCAGATGGGCTTTACCATCGAGGCCTCTCATCACGAGGTTGCCAAGGGTCAGCACGAGATCGACTTTGTTTATGACGATGCTCTGAAGAACGCCGACAAAGTAGTGACCTTCAAGTTTGTCACCAAGACAATTGCCATGAGAGAGGGCCTGCGCGCCACTTTCATGCCCAAGCCCATTTACGGTGCAGCCGGCACGGGAATGCATGCCAATATCTCGTTATTTAGAGGAGAGGAGAATGCTTTCTTCGATTCCGAGGCGAAAACAGGCATTAGCGATCTGGCCAGGTTCTTTATAGGGGGCTTGATCGAGCACGCCTGTGCTATAACGGCTATTGCTAATCCCCTTATCAACTCTTATAAGCGGCTGGTCTCAGGCTTTGAGGCACCCGTCTACATCACCTGGTCCGGGCCGAACCGCTCCTCCCTAATTCGCATTCCAGCCGGCCGGGGTTTATCCACACGCATAGAGTTCCGCTCACCAGATCCCACCTGTAATCCCTACCTGACCTTTGCCGTAATCCTGGCGGCAGGCATGGACGGAATCAAGAGGGGCATCGATCCGGGAGAGCCGGTTGATCTGAATGTCTATCATCTCAGCCCCGCCGAGCGAAAAGCCATGGGCATCAAGACCCTGCCAGCCAATCTTAAGGAGGCCCTGGACTATCTGGAAGCGGATAGTGTCGTACGCGGGGCTTTGGGCGAGCATGTTTTTGAGAATATCATGCGCCTGGGTCTTTTGGAGTGGGAGGCTTACAATACCTACGTCCATCCCTGGGAGGTTGAAAGGTATATCAATACTTTTTAGGGAGCGTTTGCTGCTCCTATTATCTCTTTTTTCCTGGACTCTTTGAATTTACTTCTGTGGAGGTTTGCTTATCTCTTCCTTTGCGTTTATTATTAAATGAATGCGCCGGGCCTCTCAGGCAAACCGTTACCCGAAACGTATATATATGGCATCAACCTTGGATGAGTCCGGGCCGGTAGCTTAGTCAGGCAGAGCGAAAGGCTCTTAACCTTTAGGTCGGGGGTTCAAATCCCTCTCGGCCCGCTTTAAAACGACCGGGGCTGTGGCCTAGCCAGGTAGGGCGATGGGCTCCAGCGGTATAATTTAATGATGAGCAACGGGTCTACTGAGATCTCTCGACGGGGAGATCGTTGATGATCCGTTGGAGCACTGAAATGAGCTGTTATCAGCCACCGATTTCCGGCTGTATGCACTTCAGTATCGGAGATACCCGTCGATCGTGAGTTCGAATCTCACCAGCCCCACCTTTTTATTCTATATTTTATTTTATTTCATTTCCCTCATTTAGCGCTTGGCTCTCCACAGCGTTTAAATATCCTCTGGCCCTTTCTCCTGCAGGGTGCCGAGATGTATAGAGATATCCTCACCATATGCTGGTCCATCAAGGAGGTTAATAAGAACCTCACCGATAGGAAGTCTACATCAGACTACTCCATAAAATATCTAAAAAATGCCTGCTCAGTTCTGGCAGGGCAGATGCGGGAGATAAGCAAATCCACGCCCAACGCGGTCCTCGAGGTTGTCGATAAGAAGGGTGGGAAGAAGAGCTTCACAATGCATGAGGTGGAAGAGATGCTTTACGATACTCGAAAGATCGTAGAACTGAATCTGATCGACAATATTAGCTTATGGGCAAAAGCTCGCATGAACACCTGAGGGCTCAGAAAGAACGGCAAAACCAACGAGCTTTCTTTCCTTTCTTCTTTTGACTTTTCTTATTTGCGTATATTTTTGCGCGCCTCAGAACTCATAGGGCTCATCATGGCATCAGAGCATGCTGTATCATCATCGGCGTCGCAACTCGGGGCCCTGTGCCCTAACAACGATATATGCCATAATCAATTTATCCATGGGCCTGGTCTCAGGGCAAGTTTGATCTGAGAAGCACTCTTGAGACCTGGAACATGGTGCGATTAGGCGTGCACGTTTCAGTTGCTGGTGGCGTGGACAGGGCCGTTTCTCGTGCTCGCGAAAAAGGTTGTGATGCCTTTCAGATCTTCTCTTCCAATCCTCGCAAATGGAGCTCAAATCCCATCCCAGATGAATCTGTGGAGCGCTTTCTCGCTCTGCAAAGGCAGTCCGGCCTCTCTCCTGTCGTTGACCATATGCCTTACTTGCCCAACCTTGCCTCGTCAAAGGAAGAGGTTTATGCCAAATCGGTAGAGGCTCTCGCGAGGGAGCTGGAGCGCTGCCAGGCTTTAGGCATACCTTATCTTGTAACTCATCTGGGAAGTCACCTGGGCGGGGGCCGGGAGAGTGGGCTCGCGAGGATTGTAGCTGCTTTGCAGACTGTCTTTTCTGAGTGCGATAGCGATACCGTCTTGCTTCTGGAGAACAGCGCCGGCACAAAGAACAGCATGGGTAGCACGTTTTCCGATATAGCTGCCATCCTGCAATCCCTGCCAGCCGAACGCGAGCGGTTGGGCGTTTGCCTGGATACATGTCATCTTCATGCCGCAGGATACGACCTGCGATCCTCTCGTGCATTGCAGACGACGCTGGATCAGTTTCAGGATCGCATCGGACTAGAGTTGCTTATGCTCATCCATCTCAACGATTGCAAGGGAGCCATCGGGTCGCATCTGGACCGGCATGAGCATATTGGCCTGGGGCAGATAGGCGAGGAGGGCTTTCGCGCAATTCTTGTTCATCCCGCTCTTGCCGACCTGGCTATGATCCTGGAGACGCCGGTGGATGCTCGCCGGGATGATAGAGGGAATCTTGATGTAGCGAGGCGTCTAGCCTCTGGGATAAAATAGCTTCTCGATGACCAGCATCAAGGCATCATTGGAGATGGGCTTGACCAGGTAGCTGCCCGCTCCCAGATCGTAGCTCTTCTGAATATCTTGATCCACATTGGATCCGGTAAGAATGACCACGGGTATGTTGCGAAGATTTTCATCTTTTTTTATGCAGGTGAGAAGATCTATGCCGCTGATATCGGGCAGGTTGATATCCAGCAAGATTAGCTGGGGCAGATCTGCCTTAGTCTTATTTTGCAGCGCTGCCAGGGCCTCTTTGCCGCTGGTGGCAATAACCAGACCATTATTCAGCTTATTATGCTTTAACACGCGCTTTGTTACGGCTGCGTCCTCTAAATTGTCCTCCACCAGCAGGATCTTTATTTCTAAGTCCATAGATTCACCTGAAGCTTTACGCCCACTCTTCTCCTTAAATCATTAAGGCCAAAGGAGTTGTTGCAACTACCCACAAAAATAGTTTTCCCACTGAGCGGAACATATCTTCTCTTAAATGCTCTCTCTTAGATTAACCTTGTATCTTAATCCTGGGTGCGTAACCATCTTTGCACCTAAATTTTCCATTTCATGAGTTCATAACTATAAAATGTCTGAGTAAGTACTGATTTTTAATCCGGAGTGTGTCTTTAATCCGGTGTGATCATCGTGCATATTTATCCTTTTTTTTAAACGTAATGCCCCGCAGCTTGCCGCGCGGGTGCGCCGCCGTCGTTTCACCTTGAGTGAGACGAATCGTTCTCCGCTTCTCTCCAATTTTGCCTTTTTAATTCTTATCCACCAGGCTTCTCTCCACACGCCGGCTGGAGAGAAGGGCAACCCGGCTCAGGGGCACGTCTGCCTCCAGCTCGTAGCCCAGGGCCCTGCCTAAGGTGCGAGTGAATTCCATGATCTCGGAGTGCTGCGGCATGGCCTCGCGGGTCAGACGGTCTCGGGAGCGGCCCAGGTGCATGTATGCCTTGACCTCCACAAAGTCCGGCTCGGCCTTCGCGATGAGGCGGGCGTAGTCCTCCGGCCTTTCCATGTTCAGGCCGCGGACCAGAGTCAGGCGGATCACGCTTCGGCAGCGGTGCTGCTTGATGATCTCCAGGCTCTCCAGGATCCTTTGCCAGAGTTCTCCGGTGGGACGGCAGACGCGCCGGTACAACTCCTCGTCGGGAGCATTGAGGCTGAGGTAGAGCTGCGTCGGCTGCAGCTCGGCCAGGACATCGGGATTTGTGGCGTTGCTCACCACAAAAGAGGTCATGCCTCTTTTACGTATCAGATCGATAAGCTCCTTTAGATATGGATAGAGTGTGGGCTCGCCCATGAGGGAGAGAGCCACATGCTTTGGCTCGCGCGCCTCGGCCAACCTCTCCAGATCCGTGGTCTTGGCTCCGCCATAGCCGGAAATAAACTTCTGCTGGCCGCGCAGGATGCCGTCCAATAGCTCCGCAGGCTCCTGAGGGGCAATTCCCGGCACAGGATCGTCTATCGGCCTCCAGCAGTGCAGGCAGTGGTGGTTGCACTCCAAGGTGGGCGTCATCTGCACGCAGCGGTGGCTGGAGATGCCGTAGAAGTGATGCTTGTAGCACTGGTCCCCGCCTCGCAGGGAGCGGTTGAGCCACAGGCAGGGCTTGACTGCGCCCGAGCCCACCAGGTGGTAGCCCTGCTTGGTGAGGGTCTGTGTAGCTTGATTTTGTGGTGGCATGGCATGAGGTGAAAGAATAGATCGGCATATATAGCTACGCTTGATGTTTTCCAATTTGGGTAGATTGGACCCTTGCTGGATGTAGAATTATAATTAGCGCTTTTTAATAGCTCACGCAGGCGACCAAAAATAGTTAATGGCTCAAATTACATGTATGAATTAGAATTCTATTTCGCCAAGTTTTACTTGAGCATCATATATCTTCGCTTTCTCATCTGAAGACAATGAAGTCACATAGTTATTCTTTGTGATGCCACTGGGGGATAGTTCGCTGGTGAAGAATCGATTCTCACGTACTATTTGACCGTCTTTATCCATAAAATCAACCCCAAGAACGTAATATTTTCCATTTATTCTATTTGTATTAATATTTACATCAGATCTATTATAATAACAGGTTATATTCAGGAGACCTGAGGTGCTTTCTTCCATATTTCCACCGACGAGTGCACCACTGCCTTTGAAGGCTATATCAGTCTGATTTGGTGAGCGGTTTATATCGCTTGGCAGAGACAAATCAAATATCACGAAATTACTACCAATGAGCGACCTATAATTACTGAAGATTTGATTGGCAAATTGGGGATTATCTGAAAGCAATGACTGTGGAGCAATCACCAAGAATTTTGCACCCTGTACTTTCATCTGCTCAATGGTCTCCTCTGACCATCTTTCCGCTGGAACTACCCAGCCTTTTCTATTTGAATAATATAATATATTTGGACTCGAGCCTATCCATGAGGTTGTTATTATTAGGTCATTCTGGCTGGTTACCTTATCTACCATAGTCCCTGCATCAAGGATTACATAACCTTGATCATATGCGGGGGCCATATAGTAAACGGATGATATCGATATGAAAGCAACAAGAATGAATGGTAATATCTTCTTTTTTT
The DNA here is from genome assembly GCA_963748825.1 of Methanotrichaceae archaeon. GTDB lineage: Archaea > Halobacteriota > Methanosarcinia > Methanotrichales > Methanotrichaceae > Methanothrix. The sequence continues at coordinate 92,465 of CAVVKN010000004.1, read as the reverse complement.
CATACACCTCAGAGAGAGCTCTTCCCACAAAGACTGCTACGGCAGGAATCAATGCTCGTTGGTAGTAGTCATTGCCAATGTTGCCAAGAGGAACCAGCAAAAAAAAGATGATTACGGCTAGGACCCAGAAATGAAATACGTAATCCTTGAGCTTCGTCTTCAAAGATAGTGCGTAGATAAATAGCAGCAACCCGACTGGCGTGAATATGTAGATTACCAACCTTGTGGCGAGAGTTGTGTAAATCCACGGATCAGTAAGCGTTTCGAGGCTGGCAAATTTGCTCCCGCTGCCAAGGTTCCAAAAATCAAATGTATTGTACTGGGCAAGAACTGAATGGGCAAAATAATACCACATAACTGGGGGAATTAATATAAGTATAGTGAAGATGTAGAGCTTTGGTTCGAATAAAAACCTCTTTCCGTACTTAGTGTATGCCAACCAGAGCAAAGGCAATCCCAAATATAGCGTGGATATCTTTACAAGGAAGGCAAGGGTTGTGCAGATTATCGCCAAAATCAATGAGCCATTTTTTTCGTCATTGGTCCATTTATTAAAAAAATATAGTGAACCAATCGAAAAGAAAATCATGGCTGAATCTGGCATAACGGTCCTGCCAAAATATAGCTCCATAGGAGATATAATAAAGAAAATTGCGCTGAAGATAGCTACCCTTCTGCTGTAGTAAATGCGCACCATTTTATAAAGAAGATAAATAGAACCTACTGAAAAAGCTATGATTACAAGCCGGGCTACATATTCATGAACTCCAAATATTTTATAAAATATAGCAATTATAAATGGAACTAATTGAAATTCTGCTTCAACATATCCCGGGCCGGCCCCTCCCCAGTCTATTTGCGGATAAAAAATATTAAATCCATTGTAATAAAAATTTCTGGCTATGGCTGCTGTGTCAGTTTGCCGCCAACTATGATAATCCAGAAGAGGAGTGGCCAGGTTGAAAAGGCGACAGAGTAGGCCAAAGAGCATCAATGCAATCAGAACATTTTTCTCATTTGAGAAAATATTAGTGATATGCTCGCTGATGACTTTGATACGAGCTTTCTGCGATGATTGCTCCATCCTTCTACCTCCCTCCTTCTTACCTCAAGTGCGTCAGCACTTCAGTGGTTCGACTCTTCGTTCAGTTATAAAAGTTACCCTCAGTACTCTAACTTTAACAAAAGATGTAAATACGCTTTCCTTTTTTTATCTAGTACATAAAAATTAGAGGAAAGTACTTGACAGTGGCGTGCCGCCGCAATTTGACTAGTGAATGACGTTTTCATCCGCCCGGTTTGTTCCATACCCAATTTATACTAATAAAATAATTTAATCCAAAGGCTGAGAAAATTGCTATAATCTCTGAAACCAAATAAAATATTTTAAAATATTCAGTTAAGATAATCAGCGTTAAAATATTAACTAATATCCCAAGCAAGGATGCTAAATGATATCTAAAAATTGCCGAAACAATGTCCGATCTATTCAAGAACTGATAATCAAATGTTATCTTAGAATTTAAATAAAAATTACAAAATATGCTCACCTCAATCGCGATAATTGCCGAAAAAATGTAGTATAATAAGCCAACACTTGTTAAAAACCACAACAAAGACAGATTAATAATAGCCCCAATTGCCCCAACAAAGGCAAATTTGGATATGGTTTTCCGGTGACCACTAATCTTAGCACCAATTAATTGATCCCCCCTCAAGTCCATTGATCCTCTTCTCAAACATCGCTATATAACCCCTCGCTAAGAAAATACTGGAGTGATAAACAACTAAAGTTATGAGTGTCCTCTAATCAACGATTTACCAGTATCCCCTCAATCGCCCCATTCTTAGCCCGAATAGGGTCTTAATTATCAAGAAAACCTCTTTAAGACCATTTGCATTGAAGCCTGCTTTTGAAGCCCCACCTTGTCTCTCTCGGAATAGGATAGGAACTTCTGTAGTATTTGCCTGAGATTTATATACAATTTCAATTACTATTTTGAAACCCCTGGGTTTGAGCGTTAGATCCCTAAACACGCTCCTTTTTGCAGCCATAAACCCAGTCATCGGATCTTTTATGTCTACCCATAAAATCAATCGGGTTAACAGAGAAAAAACAAGTGTGACAGTCTTTCTACCTATTGAATCATGACTTTGCCCACCTTCTATAAGCTTGGAGCCAAGTGCTATATCATATTCTCCAATTTTGCTTAACAAATTATTCAAATCTTCCGGTCTGTGTGAACCGTCGCCATCCATTAGTGCTATTACATCGCCATTTGCTTTGCTCAAACCTTCAACGAAGGCATTGCCAAGGCCATCAGATCTCTGAGATATGATTCTTGCATCCTGAATATTAGGCGTAACCTTGCTTTTATCAACAATAATTATTTCATGATTTTGTTTTATTGCCTTATTTAGATCCTCAATAAGCTCTTGAATGGCAGGCTCATCTTTTATCGGTATTATTATCGAAACAAACATTTTCCACTTCCTCTCGCTATAATTACTTAATCAGAGTATTAGTAAGTATTAACCTCAAGACGCGCGCATCCATAGACATGAATTGCTTTGTCTTTCATCTTACTGGCCCTTTGCAGGGCTTTGGCATTTATGGATATCTCTCGGGCGTTCCTCTTTAGGATACCTAGGCAGAAACACGCGGACCCGCCCTCAAGGGGACATAATCGTAGGTGACCTGCGACTTGCACTGGCTCGGGGAAGACCAGGTCATGGGCGATAACGTTAGGTTTGATTTTTGCAGTAGTGGTATCTGAAGCGCCATTTGCGAGTTCGGATGAGGTTGATGGGACACTGCGACCAGGCTCAGGCATGGAGAAGGACCTCTTCGGACGTGTGAAATGCGTTGTGCGAGTCTACCATCATGCCAATACTTCTCACCTAGATCAGCGATCTCGTTAGATGCCGCCAAATCTCATCTCTCTGGTGCTCAATCCCTCGCGCACACGAAAAAGCTTGCGGAGGGATAGCGACTAAAGTACAAAATTCTGATAAATTTCCGTTCTTCTAGACGCCAATGCCGCATTTTGTAGCTTTTGAATGACTTTATTCCATACAGCCATTCCGTATCATCCTCTGCAATCTCCGGCCACCAGCAAGAATGGATTCTTTCCCATGCCCCATTGATGGGTATATAAAAGTCAAAGGTTTCGGGACGTCGCAGCGAAAATGCCAGTACGCAAAGAATATGACCCGGAAATCCCAAAGTGCTTCTGGATGCTCAGGCGATCTCTTGCACTGATAACCGTCTTGGCGTTGGCGTTAGTCGTCACTTCCGGTGCACAACAGGTCGTCCCCGCCCAGGAGATATTGGCCAAAATCGCAGAGAACGAGCCCGTTTACTACGATGGTGTCCGCATCTCTGGCGACCTGGATCTCAGCTCCCTTCCAGAGGCCCAGGATTCCGCCACTTTCGCGCTTACCAACTCCTCCATTGCCAACGCTTCTTTCTCCGGCGTCACCTTCGCGAAGGACGCCGTCTTCTGGGGCACCACCTTTGGCAATGCCAGCTTTGAGCGGGCCAGCTTTCGGGGCCAGGCCGATTTCGCCAACACCGCCTTTGGCAACGCGAGCTTTTCCGCCGCCTCCTTCTCCCAGCCAGCAGTCTTCGATGGCGCCCTCTTTCGCGATAACGTGAGCTTCGAGGATGCCACGTTTGGCATGGATGCCTTTTTCAATGAGGCCCGGTTCATGGCCAATGCTTACTTCAATTACTCCAATTTCGACTCATATTCCTACTTCGCGTCCGCGCAGTTCCTAGGAGACGCCCTCTTTTCGGATGTCGATTTCTTGGGGGCGCCAGACTTTTCCGCCGCTTCCTTTTCCGGTAAAGCCAACTTCTTCCAGTCTCGTTTTAACAGTCCCCTCTTCAGCGATGCCGTCTTTTCCGGCCCCACCCAGTTCGGCCTGGCCAGCTTCTCCGGCCTCTCTTCCTTTGGCGGCGCGCTCTTTTCCGGGGAGGCGGTCTTCAGCCTGGCTCGCTTTTCTGATGCCGCCTACTTCTCGGGAGCAAAGTTTCAGAAGGATGCCTTCTTTGGCCTGACCAAGTTCCAGGACATCGCCAGCTTCCAGAGCGCCCTGTTCGATGGTGATCTCAACTTCAAGGGCGGATCGATCTCCACCATCCTTTTGGATAAGGCAAAATTCGGCAAGAATTCTCGAATTATCCTGAACGACACCGATTTTGCCCGCTTCAAGGCTCATTGGAATGAGATCGCTGGGCATGTGGTCTGGGAGCCGGGAGCTTATCTTGCGCTGGTGGAAAACTACCGCCGCCTGGGCTGGTCTGGTGATCAGGATGACTGCTACTATCAATATCGAAAGATTGATCAAGATCATAAGGGATGGGGCTGGTCTAAGGTCATCGATATTTTGGCCTGGCTCTCTTGCGGCTATGGCGTGCGTCCCGGCTATGCAGGGATATGGTCGCTTCTGACAATCTTCATCTTCGCCCTGGTTTTCTGGAGTGGGGACGGCATTCGAAAGTCAGCCAAGCCCCTGCATGAGCCGGCGGAAAAGTATGCCGTGCCCGGACACGTTACCTTACGTAACGCCCTCTTTTTCAGCACCATGATCTTCATCTCCCGGGGGCCCAATGAATTTCTGCCGGTAGGCAAAAACAGATATTATGTCATCCTGGAAGGAATTTTAGGCTGGCTGCTGCTGGCACTCTTCCTGGTGACCTTGGGCCGGGTTATGATCCGGTAATGTAAATACAAAAGTGATAAATCCTGGGCCATCTTCAAATTGCTCAGTGATTCGAGTTCCCAGATGGCACATGCTGCTCTTGGCATTATTACTGTTCCTCCTGCTTAGCGATGCCTTGGCAGAAGAGCCTGGGCTTAATGCCTCTTTGCCGCAGGGTTTGGCTCCTCCTACCATAGCCGCCCAGGATATCCTGGACCAAATAAGATCGGGCGAGCCGCTGAACTATAACAATGTAACCATCGCCGGTCAACTGGATCTGGGGCTTTTGGATGGACCTGTCAAGCAATCGATAAGAATTACCAACTCCCGCTTCCTGGGAACTGTAAGAATAGAGGCAGTGATTTTCGCTGAGGTCCTGGATTTGCGGGGATGCATCTTTCAAGAGAATGTCAGCTTTGTCAAGTCCAGGTTTCTGGGAGACGCCAAGTTTTCCGGTGCAAGATTCCAAAAGCAGGCCGATTTTGCCGACACCTATTTTGGTACGCTAGCCTCCTTCATCAGCGCGCTTTTTCAGAGCGATAGCAGCTTTGGCAACGTTCAGTTCGATGGTGATGCCGTCTTCCTTGATTCCGGTTTCGCCAGTGATGTCGACTTTAATTATGCCAAGTTCCTACGTTCCGGATCTTTCTGGAATGCTAACTTCGAAGATGTAAGCTTCTTTGAGACTCAGTTTGCCGGACAGGTCACATTTCGATCTGCCCAGTTTCGAGGCAATGCAACTTTTGCCGCCACTCGTTTCGAGAGCGATGTGGTCTTTCGTGATGCCCGCTTCTGGAGAGGCAGCACTTTTGGCCTGTCTAGTTTTGGTGGTCTCGCGGACTTTGGCAATGTTGACTTCAAAAAGACGGCCTTCTTTGGGGGAGTGAAGTTGGCAGACCTGGCCTATTTCGTCAATTCCAGGTTTGGTGAGGATTTGATCTTGGAGGGGGCCAGGCTATACAGCATGCAATTGGATAATGTCACATTCAGTGAGAACTCTAAAATTAACCTTAACAGCACGGACTTTTCCAAGTTCGTGGTCCACTGGAGCACCATACGGGACCGCATGGTGTACAATGGGGCCGCCTACCTGGCACTGGTGAAGAACTACAAGAGCCTGGAGTGGTTTGATGAGGCCGATGAATGTTACTATCAATACCGCAGAATCGGTCAGGACCAGGCGCCCTGGGGCTGGGGCAAAATCTCGGACATCATCTCCTGGCTCTCCTGCGGCTATGGTGTTCGGGTAAGCTACACTGCCTTCTGGTGTCTCTTTACCATTCTCATCTTTGGAGTTATATTTTGGGCAGGAAAGGGCATGGACAAGTTCGAGATCGAGGGCGTGGAGCTTCCTGGAGATCCCAGGCTAAAGCCCAGCAAGCGCGTATCTTTCACCGATGCCCTCTATTTCAGCATTGCCATGTTCACTACCTCCCAGGCGCCAGTCAATACCTATCCTGTAGGCGTTTACAGGCATCTGGCCATGGCAGAAGGGATATTGGGCTGGTTCTTCCTGGGCCTCTTCGTGGTTGTTCTGAGCGCAGTGCTCATTCGATGAAGGAGCGATAGCGCCAAAGAAGAGACATCGCTGAAAGGAGAGACCTCGCTAAGAGCGAGATATCGCGGTTGGAACGATCTCACTCTCCGGATGGATTTTGCGATGCAAAGAATATCGCCAATCGGAATAAAGGAGCGTGCCAATCCGGAAAGGTTGATATACGTGTTGGTTATACGGAAAAGCCTGAAAAGGGCGCGTGGCCTAGTCCGGATAAGGCGGCAGCCTCCTAAGCTGTAGATCGGGGGTTCGAATCCCCCCGCGCCCGCTTGCTTTTTTTAAAAAACATATTATTGTTTTGCTGCTACTTGCTTTGGAAAAAGGATGAATTATAGATTTAGGGTACGATCTTGGAGATGGCCAGCTCCAGGATATCCTCTGCTCCCGACTTTTTCAACTGGGGAATGAGCAGGTTGACGGTGGATTTGTCCACCACAGTCTCCACGGCGTAGTAGCCGGAGTTGTAGAGCTTGGAGATGGTGGGATTCTTCATGCTGGGCAGCATGGAGATGACATCCTTAATGGCATCTTCGGGCACATTCATCTTGAGCAGGACCTTTCCTCTCGCCTTTATGACTGCGGATAGAAGCGTCTCCACGGCGATGATCTCCTCGCGCTTCTCCGGGTCAGCCCAGCTCTTTTTGTTGGCAATCAGCTCCGAGGTGGACTTGAGCATGACATCAATGATCTTCAGGCCGTTCTTCTTCAGGGTGGAACCGGTCTCGGTGAGATCGACGACCACATCGGTCAGCTCCGGAACCTTGGCTTCGGTCGCTCCAAAAGAGAACTGGATGTCCACCGGTATTCCCAGGCTCAAGAAGAAGGCCTGGGTGAGGCTCGGATATTCCGTGGATACGCGGCTGCCCGGTTTTATCTCACGGGCGGAGTGAATATCCAGGCTCTCGGGCACGGCAACCACCAGCTTTACAATGCCCGGTCCCAGTTTGCCGTAGTTGAGCTCAGCCACATGGGCCACGACGGAACCGGACTCCATTATCCAGTCCGTTCCGGAGATGCCCAGGTCGAAATAGCCTTTGGCTACATATCCTGGTATCTCCTGGGGACGGAGGATCTTCACCTTGCCGATGCGAGGATCTTGTATGCGGGCATTGTACTCCCGCTCGGTTCTCTTAACCTCCAGCCCGGCTTGCTCGAAGAGCTGCAGTGTCTGATTTTGCAGGCTGCCCTTGGGAATGGCGATGTCGATCATTCTGATGTTTTGCTTTTTTTAGAACATATTTTTGTCTTTTGCTCGAGGGGGGTGAATCTGTCTAGGAACTATGTTTCACTTGCCGTTTTCCAGGTGTTCATGACTCACAATATTTATAAATAACAACAGTAATAAACAGTTGTGGGAAGGGGGAAGGTAAGCATGGCATCTCTGATAATCTCTGATACGCATTTCGGCCTGGATTCATCGACTCTCAGTAATCCGGTAAAGGTAGACCAGTTGATGCAAGAGATATCGGAATTTGAGGGCGGCTTCGATGAGGTTGTGCTTTTGGGAGATATCTTCGATTTTTGGAGGGTACGCCCAGAGAATGCTGTGAAGGGCTCAATTCCTTTCTTAAAACGGCTCTCTCAGGAGAATCTGAAGATTCGCTACGTTGTAGGAAATCACGATCATCACCTGGTGGTACAAAAGCAGGAGGCCGAGTTCATGGAGAGGGCAAGTCGCGGCGATCTATATCCCATTTATATTCCAACAATTCGCTGGCGCCGGACTTTTTGCGGCGTTGATATCGATATGCTCTATCCTACTTACCGGGCCCGATGCTGTCATAGGACCTTCCTCTTCACGCATGGTCATCATCTGGACGGCATCCAAACTTTCACTTTGCAGTTGGTGGAGAAGCTGCGCAGACTCTCTGGGGAGGAGTTTCTTCCTGCAGACCTGGAGATGATGATGACTTACGCCTACGAGAGCATCTACCGTTCTGCCTGCATCGGAGAGATGGTCTCTTTCGAGAACTCTATCTGGAAGGCCTCCAGTCTTCTGCTGAGGTTTAACGCTGGTGTTTTTCCCAACCAGCGCCAGGCTTCTGTAGAGGGGCAATATGAGGCCATATTGAAGTTCATTCGCGAGAGGAGCCTCGGCAAAATAGACTGCTTCATTTATGGGGATACGCACCGTCCTGGCATATTTCAGAGAAAGGGTGGCCCTCTGGCCGTGAACGCGGGCAGCTTTACGCGCGAGCAGAAAAATCGCACCTGCCTTGAGACACCCGATACCTATATGCTTCTGGATGAGGGAGGACTGGCCATAAGGCAGTTGGGCCGGAAAAGGCCTCTCTTTTTGTGCGAGCTTCTCTAGATGCCAAACCTATTTCATCATGTATCCTCTAGGTCAAAACATGTTCGAACCAAACGAGGAATCCCTGGTCCTGGAGATAGTTCGCGGCTTCTTTGACATTCCATCAGAGGAGATGATGAAGATCGGCGATCAATTCAAAATGCTGCTCTTCGATCCCCAGACCGGCAGCGAGCAGGAAGCGGTGGCAAAGCTCAAGGAGGCGTTAAAAGAGATGTCCAAAGAGCAGGTCTTGATGGCAGGCATGTTCGTCTCGGGCTTGCTTCGCTGCAATCTTGCCCAGCAGGTTGAGCAGCAGTATCTGCAAGCGAAGGCAGAAGGAAAAATTGAGCCTGATTGTGGTTGTGATTGATGGTCCCTTTGCATCCTTTTCGCTATGAATGAGTCGCTTTCGGCATGTCGGGATGGCAAGGCTCTGGCAATTGAGCTTAGAAGCATAGTCGATGCCATACTGGCCGGCGTTATCAAGACGCAGGCGGATCTGGAGTCGCATAAGAAGGACGCCTCATCTCGGCTAGCCCTCTCATCGCTCCCTAGCAATGCCGATATACTCAGCAATGCCACGCCCCAGGAGCGGCGCCCGGCTCAAGATGCTGGTGCGTAAGCCCACACGAACCCTCTCCGGCGTGGCCGTCATTGCAGCCATGACCTCTCCGGCCCGCTGCCCGCACGGCACCTGCGTTCCCTGTCCGGGCGGCATTCTTTGCTCCTCAGCGCAAAGCTACACCGGTCGCGAGCCGGCGGCACTTCGGGCTGCGCAGCACGGCTACGACCCCTACCGCCAAGTAAGGGCGCGGTTGGCTCAGCTGGATGAGATTGGCCATCCCCTGGATAAGTCAGAGCTGATCATCATGGGTGGAACGATCACAGCGCGTCCATTGGGCTATCAGCACTGGTTTGTCAAGCGCTGTCTTCAGGCCATGAATGATTATCCTGCGGCAAAAGCGCTCTCCACAGAGTACCAGTCATTTGTCGATGTGGCTGCGGCCAATGAGACGGCATCGGTTAGAAACATCGGCACCACCTTCGAGACCCGGCCGGACTTCTGCGGTCCCAAGGAGACAATGAACATGCTCCTTCTTGGAGCCACCAAGGTGGAGCTTGGCGTGCAGAGTACTCGTGATGATCTCTTAGAGAATATGAAGCGTGGCCATACGGTCGAAGATACAGTCTCTGCCAATCGTGCTCTGCGGGAGGTGGGCCTGAAGGTGGGCTTTCACATGATGCCGGGACTGCCCGGCTCCTCTCCAAAGGTGGATCTGGAGGTCTTCAAAGAGCTCTTTTCGGATAGCCGCTTTCGCCCGGACTACCTCAAAATATATCCCACTTTAGTGGTGGAGGGAACCGAGCTTTACCGGCAGTACCTGAGTGGCGAGTACGTCCCACTGGGCGACGCCGCTGCGGCAGAGCTGGTCTCTTGCATAAAAGAGATTCTGCCCGGCTACGTTCGGCTACAGCGTGTGCAGCGAGACATTCCCGCCCAGCTCATCGTGGCGGGGGTCAAGAAATCCAATCTGCGTCAGCTTGCCCAGCAGCTGCTGTCGGCACGTGACCGCCATTGCCGCTGCATTCGTTGTCGAGAAGCGGGACTGCGCCGGTTCTTGGGCGGGGAAGTGCGGCTTATGCATGAGGCTTATGAGGCATGCGGCGGTGCCGAGCACTTTTTGTCCTTTGAGGGAGAAGACGAGACAATAGTCGGATTCCTGCGCCTGCGACTTTCTGCCCGTGCCCGGGTGAGGGAGCTGCATGTCTACGGGCCCATGCTTCCTATCGGCAGCAGAGCTGAAGGGTGGCAGCACCGTGGTTACGGAGAAAGACTGGTGCATGAGGCAGAGACCCTGGCAGAAGAAGCGGGCTACAGCTCCCTGGAAATTACCAGCGGCATTGGTGCCCGAGGCTACTACCGGCGGCTGGGATATGAGCTCTGCGGGCCTTACATGACCAAGCGATTGAAACAGGTTTGATATAGGTTTGAAATGGATTTGAAAAGAATGGGGCGGGGATCAAAAGCACCACAACCATTAAATACCGTGCACCAAAGAGGATTTGCGATCTGAGGAATTATAATATGCGTTGGCAAGGCAAATTTGGAAGGAAGCCCACCGGGGGAAAATTGATTCTCGCCAGGGGCAAGAGAAAGTATGAGATAGGCAGAGAGCAGAGCGATACCACCATTGCCGCGGTCAGAGTTAAAAAGATCGAGACAAAAGGCGGAAACATAAAGATGCGCATGCTGCGGGGCAATATGGCCACAATTGCCGATCCAGTGACTGGCAAGTCCAAGATGGTCAAGATTGAGACCGTAAAGGAAAACAAGGCTAATTTGCACTACATGAGAAGGAACATTCTCACCAAGGGTGCTGTCATCAAGACGGAAATGGGAGATGCCAGGATAACCAACCGGCCCGGCCAGGATGGCGTCATCAATGCCATACTGCTGCCTGCCGCGTAAAATCCCTTCTCTTTTAGATGTTCGTCGTCTTCCGGTGTAGTTGTGGTCGCCACCTCTACGCCCCGAAGGACGCCAAGACCAGGACATGCCCCTGTGGAAAGAGAACTCTTCTTAGTAAGGTGAGGGTTTTAGCCCAGGCGGAGGACGCTTATGCTGCCGGCGAGATAGTGAGAACGCTGCAGCTTGGGGGGCACGGCATGACTGGATTCAAGCCGGCCGGGCAATAATTTTTTATCATTATCGACCACAACGCCTCTCAGGCGTTCTTCCGTTTGGGCATGATGGCAAAGGAGGCCCTGGTCTCGGTGAGGGTTGTGCCGTCCTCGGACTTGACATACCCTTCCATAAAAGCTACGTTTCTGCCTTTCTTGACTACCTTGCCCGTGGCCGCGATTCTTCCGCTCCGAACTCCTTGCAGAAAGGAGGTGCTCTCCGATATGGTGGCGATGGCCGCATCCTCTTCCAGGACTGTGAAAAGGGCCAGGGCCATGGCTTCATCACAAAGGGCGGTAAAAAGGCCGCCCTGCAGCCAGCCTACGTCGTTGTGCATATCGGGCCGCACCGGCATGAAGAGCTCTGCTTCGCCGTTGCCGTAAGTGCCGATCTCAATTTCCATCAATTGGAAGAAGGGGTTGGCATCCCTTCCTCTCCTGCGGATTTCTCTTAGATAACCCATTTCCATCAACGTCTTGTTCCTTGAAAACGGATTTTTAACTTGTAGGATTGCGAAGGACGAAGCGGGAAGTCCCCATCCTTTAGGGTGGGGATGAAAGCGGAGTCCTTTGCCATGATTACTTTCACGCCGCGCTCAACTGATATAAATATTAGTTTTGCATGTCTATATTCGTTTGATGATCTGCTACAAGTATCCTATCTTTCCTAACAAGATCACCCAATGGAAGTTAGCGGAGAATTTGGATGCTTGCAGGTGGCTCTATAATCGACTCCTCCAAGACCTGAATGATGCTAAGAAGAATGGCATCAAACTCAAGACTTACGATACTCAGAACATGATTCCTTCTTTGAAGCTCACAAATCCGAAGCTGAATCTGGTCTACACAAAAGTTCTTCAGATGGTGAATTATACTATTTGGTCTAATATCAAAGGACTCTCGGCTTCCCAAAAGAATGGCCGAAAGATCGGACATATTCGCTTCAAGGGATATGGTTGGTACAACACCCTGAATTACAACCAATCTGGTTTCAAGGTTGATCAAGATCGCAGCCTATTGCATTTATCCAAGATAGGAGATATGCGGATCAAAATCTATCGAAAGATTGAAGGTTGCATCAAAGCCGTCATAATCAAGAGAGAAGGCGAGAGATGGTTTGCCATAGTCCAGGCCGATCGGGAACCACAGCCGTTACCAGGAACCGAGGAAGCGGTAGGTCTGGATGTCGGTTTGACTTCCTTCGTGGTTGACTCCGAAGGCAATAATATAGAGAATCCAAGATGTGCCGAGCAATCTGCTGATAAACTGGCAAAGCTACAAAGAAAGCTAGCCAGAGCCAAGATGGGATCAAATAATCGCGAAGCAATCAAGGATAAGATCGCGAAGCTGCATAAGAGAATCAATTGCCAACGTGATGATTTCCTGCATAAGTTATCTCGGACCTATATCAATAACTTTGATCTCATTTGTGTTGAAGATCTTGATGTCAAAGGCCTGAAAGAGAAAGGCCATAACACTGGCATGCATCGCAGCATTCATGATGCATCCTGGTCTAAGTTCATATTCATGCTTTCGTACAAGGCTCAAAGTGCTGGTCGAAAGCTGATAAGAGTAGATCCCAGGAACACCACACAAAAGTGTTCTGTTTGTGGAAGCATCGTGAAAAAAGACCTATCAGTCCGAGTACATGAGTGTCCTTATTGCGGATTCTCATGTGATCGAGACTACAATGCATCCAGGAACATATTCTTCGCAGGGATGGAACAGCCCGTAGCGCCCATAGAGCCAAAACCACTACATCGCATATCTGTGATGCAAGTATTGGCGATGAAGTGGGAAGCCGCGCCCTTCAGGACGCGGTAGTTCACATAGATGATGGGATCATTTGGCTGTTTATCCTGAACTAAAAATGGGTTTATCCATGCCCTGTCCAAGTTGGTGAGAAAAGCCCTTCCCACGGATGGATATGCCGGCTTTGCCCATGAGGGCATGTAGATAAGGCTGCAAAACCAAGATATTGCCAAAATAAATGGATAGATCAGGGCCCAAAGGCCCAACGAAATGACAAAGCAAAGCCTAACGGACTAAATATAATGCGCCTCAAAGAGAAGCTGCAAGGAGTTGTGCCACAGGAGTGCTTGAGCAGGCTATCGGATCGCTTTCATGTCATTGGGAATATTGCCATACTCTCCCTTGCCCCGGAGCTGGCATCTTACAAGAAGGAGATTGCTGGGGCTGTGCTCTCTTCTGGCAAGAGCATTCATACCGTGCTGAATAAGACCTCCAAGCTGCAAGGTGAGAGAAGGGTGGCCGGCTTCGAGCTACTGGCCGGTGTCGGTGATACCATCACCATTCATAAGGAATTCGGCTTTCTCTACCGTCTGGATGTAGCAAATGTCTTCTTTAACAGCCATCTCGGTTACGAGAGAATGAGGGTGGCGGCAGCGGTCGTGGCCGGTGAGGATGTGTTGCTTCCTTTCTCGGGCGTGGGACCATTTGCCATTCCCCTGGCCGCTCGGGGCGCCCATGTCCTGGCACTGGAGAAAAGTCGCGAAGCATGCCTTTATCTGGCGGAGAACGCCCGGCGAAATCGAGTGGAAAGGAGGATAGCGATAATAAACGCCGATGCCTTTCATATGGCAAAGCTGCTCCGGAAGGATTTCCACAGGGCCGTCATTCCTGCGCCCTACGGAGCAGACGGGATTTTGGAAACAGTATTGCCCCTGGTGAAATCCAAGGGAAGCTTGCACTTTTATACCTTCAAGAAGCGCCACCAGATCGAGCCGCTCAAGAAGAGCTACGAAGATCTGGGCCTGGTGGTTATGCAAGCTCGCAGCTGCGGCAATGTTGCCCCCGGAGTCTGCCGTTGGGTCTTTGATCTGGCGAAATCCTGAATGCAAAACACAGATGAGGACTCCCAAATGCATGCCAGATACAGAATTCTAAATCCTGACTCTTTAACCGGAGTGAACGAAATCCTTAAATACGGCGATTGACGTATAGTTAGATTGGCAAAGGTCGAAGACTCATTTCTTTCCCTCCTATGTTTCAGGACTTTTGCCTCCCTCCTAATTACACAATTTTGTGACTTGCACCTTCTCTCTTGGAAATGCTGCCATCCTCTGCAGCTGCTTTCATCTCAGACCCCTGCCCATAGTATCTCCTCATAATATCGACGATATTGCAGCTAGCGCGAAGGCGGCCAGGCCCAGCAGGCTGAGGGGCAGAGTGTATCCCAGAACCGTCTGCTTCATGCTCGCCCCTGTGGAGCTCTTGATGAGCCAGAAGTAAGGATCGGTGACATAGGAGAACATGAACGCTCCTGACGCGATGAGCAGGGCTAAAGTTACCGCAGGCAGGGGATAGCTTGCCATGATCTGAGTGGCTACTGTTGCCGTCACAACTCTTGAGCCCTGGGCGAGCTGCAGGGCGGCAGATACCAGGAAGGGCAGGAGCAGAGCGGGCAGAAAATGGCCCAGGCGGAAGATCTCCTGAGATAGGCCGCTTTGCGCTACCACATAGCCGAAAGCACCCGCTCCGCATAGGTCCAGCAATATCACGCCGGATCTTCGCGAGGCTACATGAATCAGCTCTTGCATCTTCTTTCTCTCCAGTGCCAAACAGAGCATGGCTCCCAGGAGCAGTGCTACGCCTGGATCTGCCAAAATGCGCGTCTGCTCCTGCAGGCCGCCAAATAAGATCAGGGCTATTGGTACAAGCAGAGGGGCCCAGGCACGTGATCGGCTCATTTTAGCAGGGGCTCTGATCTCTCTTGATTCTGTTTTCGCTGGGAAAAAATGCTTCATAAGGATGTAGGCCAGGGCGAACAAAACCAGCGAGATAGGAATGCCGCGCATGAGCAGATCGCGTGGTTCCGCCCCTAGACCTGTGGAGAGTGTGATCATGACGGGGGAGGGATAGATGAGGTTGAAAGAAATTATGGAGCAGGCTGCCGTCATGAAAAGGGCCCGTTTGCCGTTCTCGCCGTCTTTTCCGGCCAGGCCGCTTACCACCGGCTGCAAAATCATGTAGGCGGTGATGCTGCACATCACGGGCAGCGAGATGAGGTAACCGGCCGCTCCCCCGATGAGCAGGCTTTTGTCGGCCAGTCGCCCCAGGTCGGCAACGATTCGCTCTAAGCTCTCCGTTCTGCGCAGATACTCTGCTAGCAGGGCACCGCTGAATACTACTATGGCCAGGGTGGAAAAGATCCGGGATAGGCCCGTGGACACATATCCAAGCACCTCTTCACCCATGCCCACCAGGAGGCCAAAGGCGATAGCGGAGATGACTAAACTCAAGAACGGCCCGAGCCTGGGTATGATCAGACTGACGAAAATTACCGCTGCCAGAAAGGCGAGGAACGGGTCCATACTGTCAAGTATATCTATTGAGCTATAAAACAATAATTATGTCTGCGATGGATTCTTTTCCTAAACATCCGAAACGCATTTATAGATAGAAATATAAAAAAAGGCAGAGAAGGGATTTAGTCTTATTTAAATCAGTCCGGATCGTGAATCGCGATCCTGGCAAGGGATAGTTTAGCAGGGGAAGAAAGGGAGTAGTTGCATGAGAAGAGGTAGCTTTGGGCGTAAACTACCTCGGGGGAGGCTTGACCACAAGGTAAGTCCGGCACTCCTGGGCGTAGCTATGTTTTTAGTTATTCTAGTTCCATCTCTATTCTATCTATTTCCGCAGGTCCCTGATAGCAGCTCTCCTCAATCATATTCTCCTGATCTGTTATCCCGTCTTGAATTGAAATCAAGTCCTCCCTCCTTCCCAGACAATCCCAGTTCAGACAACGAAACGAACGGGAATCTCGCAGGCGGATTTGTCGCGGCAGAGACAAAAAATGGAAATGCATATGAAACTATGCAAAATGTTGCCTCCAAGAGTGCCTCTCTTTTGGCCACGGTCCATTTGCTGCCTGAAATGTCTCAGGTCTACCTGGAGAACACAGGCTCTTTGGAGCTTCATCAGGTGAAGATCGTAGGCGGGGGAAGATCTCTCGGCATACTCTCTGAGCTTATTTGTGGCGAGAAGAAGGTGCTGGCCGTCAGCGGCTCCCCGGAGGAGCTGCAGGTATCAGCTCTCGATCCAACCGACGGAGAGGTCTTGGCTCGCATCCAGTACATCTCGCCGACCACAAGCGAGACTCCCACAGGCCACGCTTCCAGGGAAGAGGTGCTGAGCACCAAAGCAGCACCTGCCGCTAAGCCCACCTTTTCCGGGACGGCAGGTGCCGACGCCGCGGCTCCTTCTCCTATTGATCTAACAGGGGTTGAGACGCCAGAAATATCTGCACTTCTGCTGACCATAACTGCCAATAAGTCGGAAGGCAGAGCTGGCGAGGTAGTGGGCTACAGATGCCTGGCGAAAAACCGGGGAGAAGCCGAACTGTCCGACATCCAGATCTCTTGCGCCGGAAAGGTGGCCTCTACAAAGTATCTCCCTGCTGGCAAAGAGCTTTTCCTGGATGGAGCCATGCAGATTGAGAATAATACCAGGCTATCGGCCAGCGTGCGAGCGTTGGATGCCCGGGACAGGATCTACACCAACAATACGTCTTTCGACATCTGGAAGATCTCTCCTTCACTCAAGCTGGAGGTTACTGCCCCCCAGCGGGTGCACCGCGGTGAGAGCGTTTCCCTACAAATTCGCATTGGAAATAAGGGGACGGAAAACCTCACCGATATTCTTGTCCGGGATAGTTTTGGGGAGATCGAGCGGATAGCTCAACTTCCTGCCGGCGATTTTCAGGTGCTGCAAAAGGAGATGACAGTCTCCCAGAGCCTACAGGATATGTTTTCGGTTATCGCCCATGATCTGGAAGGGACAGAGGTCTTTGCCAGTGAGAAGTTCGGCCTTCAGGTACTAAATTCCTCGCTCTTGATACAGGGCGATCCTTCCGAGGTCGGGATTTATCCGGGAGAGCCCGCCGAGGTGACCTGGGTCTTGAGCAACAGTGGAGAGGAGCTATTGCAAAATATTACCTTAGAGGGGGACGGAAAGAGACGCATTCTCAAGGAACTGGCCCCCAGCCAATCGATAAAGATGGCAGCCATTTACACCAAGAACTCAACCACCTGGATAAACGTCACGGCGAAGGGCTTTGATGGCAACGGTTTTGAGGCCGTCAGCACGGCAGGCGTGCTTTTAAAGTCCGCTTCGCCCGGCATTACCTTGAAGGCCATGCCCTCTGAGATTGAGGTCTGTCCGGATGAGGCGGCAGAGATTAGTGTCCTTATCACCAATTCCGGAGACGATCGCCTGGAGGACGTAGCTTTAACCTTGAACGGCTCCACGCTCGCCACCCTCGGTGGGCTGCAGCCGGGTGAGTTCAGAGTGATAAATTCTAAAACTGTGATATCTGACAATTGCACAATCCAATTTGAGGCCACGGGAAGAGACTCGCGCGGCAGCACCCTGTCGGACAGAGCAAGTGTCAAGGTCGCGACAGTAGTTGCCGCTCTCAAGATATTCGTCAGCTCTTCGCCGCCAGCTATAGTACCGGGAGAGAAGAGCCTTCTTACCTGCACCGTGGCCAACACAGGAAGTGTTCCTCTCTACAGCATATTCGTTATCAGCAAAAAACTGGGGCCTCTGGGCAATATCGATTATCTTTCACCCAAGCGCCAGACGACGGTCGCTTCCGAAAAGACGGTGAGCGAAGCTATCGATGACACCATAACCGCAGAAGGCTTCACTCAAGACAAGAAGCCGGTGCGCGGCACTTTCAGCTTGAGCCTGAAGCTTCTCAGTTCTCCTGGCCAGGTATTGGAGGCCTCCGAAAGTCAAGCATCTCGGCCATTGCAGTCGTCTGCCGTGAAGATGGCTTCGGCCAACATCAGCTTCGGCAATGTCAGCCTGCCCTTCAACCTGCCTTCCCAGGAGGAGGCGTCCTCCGAGGTATCGAGGACTATGGCCCGCGATGTGGACCGCTCGGCAACAAGGCAAAACAATGTGGTATTGGATGGAATTGCCAACCTGCTACACTATGTGGAAAAGCTTTTGGGATTGAATAATGGTCAAAGTGAGCCTCAAGGCGAGAATGAGTCCCAAGTTACGAATGAATCCCAATCGCATGCCGCCCTGGAGTATGCTCCGCAGGGAAAAGATAGCCTGCCCGGATCTAAAAATTACGAGTTATCCATAGTGGGAGTGAAAGACTCAGAGCACGGGGCTATCAGCATTCTGGATGTCAATGCCTTGCCCTCCCAGCCTGCCGCCAATGAGCCGGTCAAGGTAACCGTGCACCTGCAGAGTCCGGATGGAATAAGGTCCGCCTCGGTGAAATACGGCCTGTCCGAACTGCCCCTCACCAGGCAGGATATGCTCAGCGTGGATCGGGTCTATGACAGCGCCCTCAGTCTGGAATCAGGCAGCCTCGAAGATGGGTACTGGAGCGGCACCATTCCCGGCCGGGGTGCAGGCACCTACATGCCTCTTTCCGTCTTTATAACGGGCGGATCGAGCACTGCCGAAGGCGGGCCTTATTTGATCCACTGGAGCACAGTCAACTCTGCCAAGGAGCGGACGGTCGTAGCCCCCTCTTCTGGCGGAAATGGCATGCTCTTCATTGAGTCATCATCCGTAAAAGGCAGTGGCGAGGTCTCCATCAAGGATACCATCATGGGATCGACGATGCAGTTCAATGAGAAGATAATGGGCAACGGTTCCATCAGCCTGGAGACTCTTCGCTCCATTGATCGCACGGGATCGGTGGATAGCTTCACCGAGAAGAAGGATCTGGTCTTTACCGGCGGCAATCTCAAAGGCCATAAGACGCTGGCCTCTCCCAACTTCCAAGGGGGCATGGGAGCCTCAGTAACCGAGAGGTTTAACTTAAGCCATGTGGACAAGAGCGAGACCTCTAGTGTATGCAGCAACAATTTTGCCAACAATACCCTGGCCTTCAAAACAGATCAGGCCTTCGATGGAACCTGGAACATTCAGACCAAGTATGCCAAGTTCTACAAAAAGATCAAGGCCGATCAGAAGTACACAGGCTCCTTCCAGACCCAGAAGGATATCGAGTTCTCGGATGCGGGACAGAAATAGAAATATGAATAGATGTTAGAGAAAAAAGGATTGCCTTTTTTTCAGCTCCTTCCCGCTCTCGCCGCCTTCCGCCAGACCTCGTCGCTATTATCTATGGATTCGATCTGGTCGTGAATATCGATGCGGTGCTGCACTTCGGCCGCCCGCAGCCTCTTCTCCATGGAAATGCTCAGCATCTCCTTGGAGCTGTCCCGCAGCTCTTCCGCCTCCTGCCAGAGCTTTTCCGCCAGCGCGGCATCGCCCGTCCTGGTCTCCACGGACTTGGCCCGAAGCTCCATCTCTTTTTGTAAGGCAGCATCATGCTCCTCTTTCAAGCGCTTGGCATCGGCCTGCAGCTCTTCAACCTCGCGGGTCATATCCTCTTTGCTTCTGGCTACCAGATCTGTCTCTGAGAACATCTTATGCCTCCAACATCTTTAGGAATATTTGATGAATCCGTGTGTCTTTCGTAAGTTCAGGATGAAAGGCTAAAGCCAGCAGATTCTTCTGGCGCGCTGCCACCACCGCGTCCCCCACGCGCGCCAGCACCTCTACGCCGCTGCCCACCTGGGCTATCGCCGGGGCGCGGATGAAAACGGCCCGGTAAGGCTTGTCCAGACCTTTTATTTGCAGATCCGCCTCAAAGGACTCCCTCTGCGGCCCGAAGGCGTTTCGGTTGATCTTGATGTCCATGAGGCCTAAAGGTTTGACGCGGCCCTCGCCCTCTACCTCCTGGGAGACCAGCACCAGGCCAGCACAGGTGGCCATGATGGGCTTGCCGGATAAGGCCGCAGCCTTTAGCTCTTCAATGAGGCCACTGCTTTTTAACTGGCGGCAGATGGTTGTGCTCTCTCCGCCTGGCAGCACCAGGGCCTGGCACTCTTCGATCTGGCCGCTCTTTCTGACTTCCACTACCTGGATTTTTCCCTGCCCTGCCCTCTCCAGGGCCAGGACGTGCTCCGAGACGTCCCCCTGCAAAGCCAGAACGCCAATCCTTGCCACTTACCAGCCCCTATTCTGCAAAACTTCCGCTTCGGGAATCGTAGAAGCATCCAGCCCTTTCATGGCCGCACCCAAACCCTTGGATACTCTGGCCAAAAGAGCCGCATCATCGTAATGGTGTACCGCCTCAACGATGGCCCCTGCCATGGCCTGCGGATTTTCGGACTTGAATATGCCTGAGCCCACGAAGACCCCATCCGCCCCAAGCTGCATCATCAGGGCCGCATCGGCTGGTGTAGCCACTCCGCCCGCTGCAAAGTTGACCACAGGCAGGCGCTGCATGCTGGCGCACTCTCTGACCAGATCCAGGTCCGCCTCAATCTCCCGTGCCACCTTCAAAAGCTGCAGATCGTCCATGCCCTTCAGGCTCCTTATCTGGCCATGGATCATCCTCATGTGCAAAACTGCCTGGCTCACGTCTCCCGTTCCCGCTTCGCCTTTGGTCCTGATCATGGCTGCGCCTTCCTTGATGCGCCGGCAAGCTTCTCCCAGGTTTCGAGCGCCGCAGACGAAGGGAATGGTGAATTTGGTCTTCTCAATATGAAATTCATCCGCGGGAGTGAGCACCTCGGACTCGTCCACCATATCCACACCCAGCGCCTCTAAAATTTGGGCCTCCACAAAGTGGCCGATCCTGGCCTTGGCCATGACGGGAATAGTCACCGCCTCGATGATCGCCTCGATGATTTCAGGATGGGCCATCCTGGCCACGCCACCCATCTTTCTGATGTCGGCAGGCACGGCATGCAGGGCCATTACGGCCACAGCACCCGCCTCTTCTGCAATAACCGCCTGCTCTGGGGTTGTGACGTCCATGATGACGCCGCCCTTCTGCATCTTTGCGAAACCGCGCTTGAGCAGTTCCGTACCAAATCGAAGATTTTCAAGCTCCATGAATTGCCCCAAATGTTCTTAAGTGCAAGGCTAATGCAGTGAGGATAAATAAACTTTGCCCCGGCGGACTTCGATCTCCGTCTAAAAAATTCGTATAATTATAAAAAATGTGTATGGGCAGGCAGGCGGCCTGCCCCATTACCACTCATGGCATGTAGTTTTCGTAAAGATAGATGTCTTTGTCTCCACTGCGATCATCTGTCCATACGATTCGCCCCGTCTTTATGCGAGGTTGTGTCTGGTTTCCTGCATCTGTGCAAATAGCTTTCTCTTTTTGCACATTACGGTCGTAGACATAGATATCCCAATTGCCGTTACGATTGTCCTGCCAGACAATGACGCCGTTTTCGACATCGGGATTAGTCTGATCCGCCAGATCGTTGGTTATCTGTGTTTCCTTGCTGGTGTTCAGGTCGTAGGCAAAGATATCCCAATTGCCGTTACGATTGTCCTGCCAGACCACAGTATGTCCGTCCGTAGCCGGATTCGTCTGGTCGCTGGCATCGCTTGCCAGTGCCACTGGACTCTTCCCCAGCTTCCACATCCAGATATCCCAGCTGCCCTTCTTGTTGTCCTGGTAGACTACATAGTCTCCTCCAGTCCGCGGATTGATGCCATTGGGCGGATAGTCGGGGGTGACCTCTTTCTCATAGAGCGGTCTCACATAGACCATCCAGCCGAAATAGTTCTTTCTTAGATATGCCAGGTTATCCGCACTGAGGGAAATGGTTGTGGCATTCTCCAAACCGTAGACCAGCTCTGTGGAATTGACAATGGATATATCAAAGGTCCGGATGGACCAGTAGTCCTCGATTTTATACTGGTTCATGGGATTTCTGGACATCCAGGCGATGATGCTTCCATCGATATCCGGATACATATCCTCATACGGGCCGGCTGCTATGGGTAGCTCCAGTTCCTGAGCCAGGCTGTAAACATAGATATCCGGTTTTCCGGTGCGATTGTCCATCCAGGCCACGTAGTATCCTACCTGGTCGTTGCCGCCCACGACAGGGTAGCTCTGGTCTCCGGGTGCGTTGCATATGATGCTCTTCTGACCCGCGGTCACGGGCACAGTCCTCGGCCTGCCGCTATGGGTGTTGAGCCAAACCAGCTTTTCATCCATGCTGGGTTTTACCTGGCCCGGCCCTACCTGGACCAGCTCATCCTTCCAGTTGGAGATGTCCAACTTGCGAATGGATGTGTCCGGATCGGTTCCATCAACATAGGAAATATATTTTCCCGATACTACGGGATTCGTCTGCTCTCCTGGCCGGGGATAGGTCTTGCCCCACTTTTTGTCCCAGAAGTAATAGGCAATATCTTTGCTCTTGGCGTCTTCCCAGGCTATGGTGTTTCCGGATATGTCGGGATAGAGCTGGTCTCCGCCTTCTGTTAGTCTGGTCTCATTTCCGGTTATTAGGTCTTTTACATAGACATCAAAGTCGCCGTTTCGGTTGTCCTGCCAGACGACCAGATTGCCGCTGATGATGGGATACATCTGCTGGCCCTGTCCCTTGTAGACGGCAACGCTTTCGCCATTCGCCAGATCCTGCATGTATACATCCCAGTTGCCGCTGGAGTTGTCCATCCAGACGACCTTATCTTCAGAGATGGAAGGCCAGGTCTGATCTCCTTTGCCTGTCACTATGGCCGATTCGATGCCTGTGGTCAGATCCTTCATGTAGATGTCTGCGTTCTTATTTCTATAATCCGTCCAGACTACAGTATTCCCCGAAGCTTTGGGATAGAGTTGATCCCAATCTCCTGTGGAGATAGGCTTTTCCGCCCGTGTGAAGAAATCAAAGCCAAAGATATTCCAGTTGCCTCTCCGGTTGTCGCTCCATACCAGAAGGCTGCCGTTGGTGCTGGGGAAATCGGTGGAGAGCAGAAGCAGCGGATCGGAGTTGATGTACCTCATCTTGATCTGGGAAAAGCCATTATTGTTATCCATCCATACAATCTTGTTATCGGATATGACCTTGGAAGATAGGTATGGCTTCACTTGATCTGGATCGCCCTTGCCGTCATTGGGCGTCTGCTGCATAGGAAGTGTTGCAACTGGTATTTCCACTCCTTTTTCCAGATCATTGAGATAGATATCCGAATCTCCTCCTCTAACATCCAGCCAGGCTACATAGTTATTGAATACCGTCGGATAGCCCTGGTTGGCGGAGTTGATTGTTACTGCTCTTTCTGTTTTGGTGGAGAGGTCGTAGGTGTAAATGTCCCAATTCTTGTTTCTGCCGTCGGCCCAGACCACGGTATTGCCCCAGATCCAGGGTTGAGCCTGCCTGGCAGGATTAGTGCAGATAGCGGTCTCCTCTCCAGTGGTCAAGTTGTAGAGATAAACATCCCATTTATCTTCACCACTACGGGAATCGATCCAAACGATATTGTCGCCGTTTATCACAGGCGAAAGTTTCAGAGATTTTACAGTAGTGATCTGCTTCTCCTTTCCTTTAGCGATGTCGTAGAGATAAATCTCTTCGTTGCCCGAGCGTTTATCGATCCAGATGATATTATTGCCGTCGATCATTGCATAGCGGTTGTCGGATGAACCATTGGTCACCTGTGTAATCTTTTTCGTTAAAAGGTTGTAGAGGAAAATGTTGAGGTTTCCCTTGCTTTTATCCGTCCAGATCACATTTTCGCCGCTGGTGTCAGGGCTGCTGTGATCAAAATCGCTATTGGTAATGCTCTGTTCCTTGTTAGTTGTGATGTTGAACAGATAAACGTTGAAGTATTCGTTTCGGTTATCCGTCCAGACGATGTTGTCCCCGGCGAGAGAGGGATTGGTATGGTTGAAAGGCCCGTTGGTTATTGATACATCGGCTAAAATCTTTAAGTCGTACATCCGGACATCCGGATCATTGGGACCTTGCCTGTACTCCGTCCAGACGATGCCACGGTCGCTGATGTCAGGCTCCATCTTCATGGTTCCCGGTGCCAAGGGGAAATCATCGCCGCTCTTGATGTCATAAAGATTGATGTCGGTGCGGTTGTTGAGGTAGGCAATAAAGTTGCCGAAAACTCTGGGATCGGTCTGCATACCTGGTTTTGTGAGTGTGGTCGTCTTTCGAGTTGCCAAGTCCATAAATGCTATATCGGACTCGCCGGTACGATTATCGGCCCATGCCACGATGTTTCCGTAAACGGAAGGAAATGATTGGTCTCCCGGTCCTGTGGAGACTGCTGACTCTTTGCCGCTGGCAATATCATATAGGTAAACATCAAAGTCGCCAGAGCGCTTATCCATCCAGACTACCTTATCGTCATTGATCTTGGGCTCAATCTGCTCTCCTTTCCCTGTGGAAACGATGCTCTCCTTCCTGGTGGTTAGGTCGTAGAGACGGATGTTATAGGTGCCGTCGCGGTCATCGGCCCAGACCACTCTCTCTTTGCTAATGTCGGGTTGGGTCTGGTTGCCTTCGGCAGCAATTACCGCTGATTCTGTGCGGTTGACAGCATCGTACATGTAAATGTCCCCGTTGCCGGCTCGCATGTCCTGCCAGACGATGCGCTCGACAGATACGGCTGGATTGATCTGGAAGAACGGATTAATGCATACCCATTTCTCCAGGCCGATCTCCAGGTCGTACATGAATATGTCAAAGTTTCCACTCCTGTTGTCCGACCATGTTACGATATGTCCGTCTATGGCAGGCTGCATCTGCTCCGAGCCCACCAAGATGGCTATGGGGCGCTCTTTTCCATATTCTGCCCCGCCGGCAGCGCCCACATAGAGAAGTGCTGCCGTTATGATCATAATGAAGATTGCCTTCTGCATCTTATCACTCTGTGACCGATCTACGATGTTTTTCCTTTTGTGATATCTCTCGGGGTGCTTTTGGCGAACCCATATAAGGACTTTTCTCGACGTTTGTCGTTATCCATACAAAAAGGATACTTCCAAGAGTCATTGATCACAAAAAGAATAACAATCGCTTCTGATGACAAAAGGGTTTTAGGATGGTCTTAAGGTTAACGAATCATGGTTCGAATTCATGAAAGAATCGGAGACAAAAGAACCGATTTCTCCAATCAGGCTAGTTGCCAATTGATCCCAAGTTCACTTCACTCAGATGTGTTCACGGTGCGGCATGATAGTCAAAAAAGATCTCTCTGTGGCCTTGTGGCTGCAGATTTGCTCCATCGCCTGGATCAAATCAGCAACGCCTATATATCTGTTGTGTTAACCCCCTAACCACACCGGGAGGAACTGAGTTGAAGGATTATCTCACAATGAATGACGCCATACTTGATAATAAAAGGGTCCTGGTAAGAGTGGACTTCAACTCTCCCATGGACCCCAACGGAAATATCCTTGATGATAAGCGCATAAAAAGCCACTTAGACACTCTGCGTGCTCTAGAGGACTGTCGGGTGGTTCTCATGGCGCATCAGAGCCGGGCCGGAAAGAAGGATTATACCACGCTAGAGGCTCATGCCCGCCTGGCAACGCGGCTCTTGCGCCGCGATGTCGCCTACATTGATGATATCTTCGGATCTAATGCCCAGACCGCCATAAAATCTCTGGCGCCTGGTGAGGTTCTTCTTCTGGAAAATACCCGCTTTTATGCAGAAGAGAACATGAACCGAAGCCCTGCCGATCATGCCAAAAGCCACATGGTGAGGAAGCTGGCGCCGTTGTTTGATCTTTTCATAAATGACGCTTTTGCAGTTTCCCATCGCTCTCACTGTTCCGTGGTGGGCTTTACCGAGGTGCTGCCTAGCTACGCCGGGATTCTCATGGACAAGGAGATCACGGCACTGGATAAGGGCTTGAAGGGAAATGAGCATCCGACTGTCTTCTCTTTGGGCGGCACGAAGGCGGACGATTCCATTAAAGTCACTCAAAACGTTCTGAGTCGCGGCGGTGCAGATAAGATCCTGACCTCGGGAGTCGTAGCCACTGTCTTCATGATGGCGGCAGGCATTGACGTTGGTGAGGCCAATCGCAAGTTCGTGGAGGATCAGGAGTATCTGGACCAAATTCCCATTGCGGCAAAGCTTTTGCATGATTATCCGGGTAAGATCGCACTGCCCGTGGATGTAGCTTTGAACCAGAATGGCGAGCGAGTGGAAGTTGCCGTGGACAAGCTCCCCACAGATCTGCCCATAGCCGATATCGGCCTGGAGACAATTGTAAGCTATTGCAAGTATATGAGGGAGGCAAAGGTTAGCGTTCTCAATGGGCCGACTGGGATCTTCGAGCAGGAGAAGTTTCGGCTTGGCACATCCGAGCTCTTGAAAGCGGCCACAGAGTCGGGCTATTCCATTGCCGGCGGAGGGCATAGCGTGGCGGCCATTGAGCAGCTGGGCCTGGAGTCCAAGTTCACTCATGTGAGCATGGGGGGCGGCGCGTCCATCACCTATCTCTCGGGCGAGCCACTGCCAGGTATTGAAGCCCTCAAGAAGGCGGCTCTTCGGGCGCGCAAGAGTTGACCCGGACAGATCCTGACCGACTCAGACTGACCCGTACAGACCTAGACTGGTCCCTACAGATCTACACTGACCTGACTGATCCATAAGAGCGGTATTTAGGCCTGCACCGGCTGGGAGGAAGCCTTTTCAGGGCAGGCTCTCGGCCACTTTTTTTCGGCATGCTTCCAGGATAGCGGAAGGATCGCCTACTGCCTCCAGGGCGGCTGCCGACCTGTGGCCGCCTCCATCGCCCCCGTAGGCTTTGCCCACTTCTCCTAAGAGCTTTGCCAGGTTCAAGCCCTTCCGGGCCGCCTCTCGGCTGGACCTGGCGCTGATGCGGACCGTGTCGCCCTTCCCATGCCGTCCTGCCACGAAGGCTACGTCGGCGCCTAAATCCACCAAGGCCATGGCCGCGGAGCCCTCGAAGGAGTTGACAGTTGTGCAGGCGACAAGCCAGTCTCCCTGGCGCACTACCTCGGCCCGGGAGGCGGCTTTGAGGACCGCAATTCTTTGAGAGATATCTGAGGGCACAGAAAGGGCCTCCAGTGCCTCTTCATAAGCAAAGCCTCCTGCATCTAAGAGCTCGGCTGCCGCCTGGAAAGCGCCAGGTGTAGCGCGCTTGAAGCGGCCGGTGTCGGCGATCATGCCTGCCAGAAGTCCCAGGGCCGCTTTTCGGTCGACCTTCTTGTCGTTTTCTTTTAGAATCGTCCAGACGATCTCTGCCGTGGACTTGGCGGGCTTTTGTATGTAGAAGAGGGCGTCCTCCAGCAGCCCTTCATCCAGATGGTGGTCCACCAGGGCATATTTGGCTGGCAGCCTGTCGCCCAGTTGTGTCCCAACAGAGGTGTCTACTACTACCACCAGATCGTAGTCTTCAACTCGCGGATTTATCAGGACGCGGGCTCCAATGATCTTTGTCAAGGAAACGCCGGTGCGGCTCAGATCATCCACGGCGCCGATTGTGCCACCGAAGGCTTGGCTCAGGGCAAAGCTGCTACCGATGGCGTCTGGATCGGCATTCCTGTGGCAGAGGTAGAGGACATTTATGTATGAGCCGATGTGATCGCCATACTGCTCTTCGCTAATGCGCATGGCTTTGTTTGAGGCTATGAGAATTGATATAGGTTGTCCAGATAGGTTGTTTTGGCAAGAAGAAATGAGGAAAACAATCCTGGAAGATCGAGATTCTACATCTTTACTACTACGACGTGAGCCAAGACTTCCGGCAGCATTGCCACGATTGCCAGGGCCAGCATAAGCACCATAGTTTTTATACTCATGTTTTTTACCTCTTTTTTTAATAAGTGTGATCTCCTATATTATAAACTTAATTGGTGAAATTTTGAACACTGCTTGACTACCAATCATTTCCATTCGAGTACATATGCGGGGGATAAACGTTAGCATAAGAATCATTATGGATTCATTCGTATGTATCATTCTGATTTAAAGTTCATTATGATTAATTTTTATTTTTTCACTAACTTGAGAAAAACAACAATATTAACATAACACTGTTGGTAAAAAGGAATTACAGCTGGAGCCGGACAGTCGCAGGAGATCTCCGGGCCCTATCTATGTTGTAGGCGCTCTGAATTTTCATTTCTCCTTTGCTTCTAGCCAGCAGCTGAGAAGACCAGAAGCATCCCAAAGCCTAAGCTCACCGAAAATACAAGGAATACGGCATTGTCTGTCATCTTCCTCACTCCATTAATCTTCAATTCAATATTGCCAAAAATTAGATGTTGGCAGATGGCTATGCTGCTGGCAGGCCACTCGCATCTCTTCTGAAGGCTGCAATACTCGGCAAATGCTATTGCTTATCTTCCGCCTCGCTGCTGGCTACCGGACCCGCGTCCGTTTTCCGCCAGGCCTTTGTTCATTCCCTGGTCCATCGGGCCCTGGCCATTCTCGCCATGATGCATCATACCCCTGCTCATCATACCATCGCCCATCATGCCTGGGCCCATTTCGCCCATCCAGCCCATTTTCATTTCCTTGATCTGGGCCAGCGTCATGTTATTGAGCTTATCCATCTGCTTTTGGCGAAGCTCGTCAATCTGAGCTAAGGTCATGTTGTTAAGCTGTGCACTCTTCTCTTCACGCAGCTGCTTGATTTGGTTTAAGGTCATGTTTTCGAAATTTTCCCTTGTGGCATCATCTACCAGAAGCATCCAGTTATGTGGTCCATCAAAACCACCTCTCTGGAAGGAAGCATTGCATCTATCTTTATTGTTCGAATCCCATCCAGCGGACAATGCCGGAGCCATGGAAAGGCAGACAACAGCCAGTGCCATAACCGCTAACGCAATCTTTGTTTTCATATATTTATACCTCGCAACTTTTTTCATCGAGAGAGTCTTGCGATTCGATCGCTTGCGACATTCTCTAAGCACCACCATGTCTGGAACGATAGAAAAAGATGTGACCGAACGAACGGTTCTAAAACATTGGAATATCGAACTGAATGCCAATAAAATGTACAGGAAAGTTCCGCTAAAGACAAATCATGCTATAAAAGTTTTGTTTCAATGATTTAACCTTAAAATTCAATATTTACGAGATTCGGCTCTGATTAGTCCAGATTTAAGATAAGGCCGCGTCCCTCTCGCCGGAGACCTCCCGACAGATTGACGCGATCATGGAGAAATATCGTGCCGACAGGCTTCAGGCGAAGCCTATTTCGGTCGGGTAAATTGATTTGGTGCAGACTGCTTGAACAGTTTTCTTGCCTCGGGGAAAAGGTAATTGGGCTATAAACCAGCCTTCATCGCCTCTCTTCCTGCCTGCAAGGTCTCGTCCAGCTTCTCGACGTTCGGCCCTCCGCCCTGAGCCAGGTCCGGCTTGCCTCCTCGGCCTCCGTCTAAGGCCTTGGCCGCGGCCCGGATGATGCTCCCCGCCTTGACGCCCTTCGACAGGCCCGACTGGCCCACTGCGGCCACGAGCTTGCCCGTCTTGCTGCCCAAAAGTGCGACGAAGTCCTGCTCCGCCAGAAGGGCCGCCGCCTTGAGAAGCTCATCTATGTCCGCGCTGCTCCTCCTCTGCACCACTATCTTCAGGCCCTCCACGATCTCGGCCTCAGCGATCAAGGTCTTGTGCTGCTTGATCTCCCTCGGCGGGCGTTTCTAATCCGTAAAGAATAGTCTAATTCGTGATAGCTCCCGAGATCCTGATTGCATTCTCTGTCACCACGACAAAGCGGCCAGAGATATCCGATTCCGGGAGTGATAGGATCTTTTTCATCATCGCGATCTTTTTAGATGGACCGCAGTATGCACTGCGAAGCAAAATAATGCCGCAATGAGGCATTTTCATTCGAAAGACCATATCTCCAAAATCCTTGTCCATGGTTACTACTATGCGCCCTTCCGAGTAGGCTTTTTCAAGTATGCTTTCGTCTTCCCAACCCCGGCAATCCTCATAAGCAGAGGTAGCATCATGATTATTCTCACGCAGCCAGCGCACGACAGAAGGGCCTACGCACTCGTCAACCAGAAATCGCATCTAAACGGCCTCGGCCGCAACGGGAACGAAGGAGGCATCTTGAAGGGTCTTAGAGGCAAACAGAAGACAGGCATAGACGTCGTCCTTCACCAGGCCGGGATACTCCTCCAGGATCTCCTCCATGGTAGTGCCATGGGCCAGGAGTCCCAGGATGTACTCGACAGTTAGCCTTGTGCCCTGGATGACGGGTTTGCCTACCATTACTTTGGGATTTATGGTTATCCTTTGCAGCAGATCTTCATTATTCACGAAGATGATATTGGATGCTCTTTTGATATAAATGTGAGGATAGATCAAAAAGAGGAGATGGGTTCTCTTTTGCTTTGCCGAAGGGGCATGCTTGCGGCCTGATTCCCCATCGACGGAAGGGCCAAATTCCATAGCAAGTGAGCCGCGATCCAATCCTCAAGGGCCTCGATGAAATTGCGGCGTGAATCCTCAACAGTGCAGCCTGTCGCCCACACACCATCCAATTCTGGAACATCCACAAAATATGGCTCGTCGCCATTATCGATGATTTTGTACTGTGCCTTTTCCAGGGCCGTCTTGATGTATTCCGCGAACGTATGTGTTTAGCTCTCTTGTAGATTCAACTAAATTTACATAGAATATATTAGACCAGAAAAATTAAGTAATATAATAGCACAAATCTTTTAGTGGGAGCATGAACGAAGGAAAAATTATTGAGCAACTTATCAAAGAGAATGAGCAATTAAAGCATGATAATGAGTTGCTTAAGGCAAGAGTAGGTGAAATTGAGCCGCTTAAGGCAAAGATTTGCGAGCTTGAAGCCCGGTTAGCTCAATATGAGAATGCGCATACCCCACCAAGTCTAAGACGTGGCCGCAATCGCAAAAAAGATCCGGACAAGAAAGACAAGGGAAAACCAGGACAAAAAATCGGCCACAAAGGTGTAACAAGACCTTATGCTGCTCCGGATAGGCAGGTAGAAGTCACAATGGATCTCTGCCCAGATTGCGGGGCTGATCTTGGCGCCCCTTTTCGAATAGACTCGAAGATTATTGAAGAGATTCCTGAGCCTCAGCCGATCATTGTAACTGAATACAAAATTGGACATTACATATGCCCTTGCTGCCGGAAAGAAGTTATTGCAAGCAATCCAGATTGTCCACATGAAGGCAAATTCGGAAACAATGTAATTGCGCAGGCTACATTGTTAAAATATGATGGTAGGATGCCTCATCGTATAATCCAAGACGCAATGATGAGACTCTTCGGTCTGAAAATAAGTCCTGCTACGATACTCGATTTAACCCGTCGCGCTGCTGATGCGGTTCAGTTGGAATATGATGCGATCTTAAACAAGATTCGAGGTGCTCCGATTCTGTATGTGGATGAAACGTCAATTCATGTCCAGGGAGAAAGACATTGGATCTGGACCTTTTCCACACCATCGGAGTCTTTTTTCGTGATTCGGAAGAGCCGAGGCATGAAGGTTCTGACGGAAGTCTTAACTCGGAGATTCAAGGGAATAATCGTATGCGACGGGTGGAAACCTTATGTCAGGTTCACAAATCGCATTCAGCGATGTTGGGCACATCTACTTCGAGAATCGAAAGAACTTTCCAAGAAGTTCGCGGAGGCTGTTCCTTTGCATAACGCGCTTAAGGAGCTTTATGATTCACTAACCAAAGCTCTGGAAAGCGATCCACCGCCAGAAGTCCGGAGATATCTATGCTACTTGGCGCGAGAAGCACTCAGGAACTGGATCAGGAAAGAGTACTCTGCCGAGAAAGTCCGGAAATTCATCGGGAAAATCAACAACGGGTTTGACTACTGGTTCACGTTTACCATTAATCCTGGTGTAGAGCCGACCAATAATCGAGCAGAGAGCGTTGCGACCCCATGTGGTTTTAAGAAAGATCTTGGGCACACTGCGCAATGACAAAGGAACTTCGATTCATGAGCGAATCATGACGACACTGGCAACATGGGGACAGAGAGGATTGAATCGCCTCCAAATGCTAACCGAGAAGCTGGCCAGCTAAACACATACCCGCGAACATATCAGGATTCTATTCGGGCTTCAAAGGATATGAAATGTGCGATTTGGTTTGATATGCTTTTCGTGAGTCCGGCAAAAGAATCTACAACGTTTGAGATCATCCAGAAATTCATTCTTGCAGGAATAGGCCTTTCGCGACCTTGCAGAAGAGAGCGCCAACCAGATGGATGGCCTTGCAAGATCTTTTCCAACCGGCAGGTGGTTTGCTTTTAGCTTCTGACGAAAAAGGTTTTGAGGGATCAGTTCCTATTGGCCTTTAGTGATATACATGAAATATTGGATAGCTATTTTACTAGCACTGATTCCTTCGTTAGTGGCAGGAATGCAAGTGGAAATCCCCATAGCATATTATAATGTTAGTTTTAATATAAATGATTCACTCGCGGATAAGGAAACACAGAATTTTGACTTTGATACCTCATATTCCGGGAAATATGAGGATAATATGGAGATTATAACTGTAGATCTCGAAAAGAATAATGTTATGGGAACAGTCACAATAATAAAACATGAAATTGTAACCGCCATTTCCGATCGCGAGTCTATGCTTAGGGAAACTCAGGAGTACATGAAAGTACGCGGTTGGACGGATATCAAGCCTATTCGTCGTCAAATTGCTGGAAAGGACGCATCTGTAGTCATGGCTACAGATAAAGATGGTGAGCTTAGAGACATGACGCAGTTTTGGTTTAAATTGGATAAGTATCGGGAATTGGTCGGAACTCTTTATTTCGTTGGTAATAATGCAACTGAAACGCTCGATTCATTTAAGTTGATACAGATAATTGATACAAAAAAAGAAGAAACATATAATGAAACAAATGAAACAAAAACAAATATCAAAGACGCAGTGCAGCCCGTTATGATCATCATTGATGATAGGAAAGAACAAACCATAACAACGAACCGTCCTTTGAAATTAGCTGAAGGTTACGTTTTACAGATCAACCACATCGACATAGATGGAAACAAGGTATATCTTGACCTCCTGAAAGATGACAAGGTTGTTGACTCTAAGATCGTGTCACCTTCCAAAGACAACCCCACCGTGGAAGACAAAATCTATCGCTACAAGAAGGATATTGGAAATTCGAAAAACGTAACATTGATCGAAATCCATTTCAAGAATGCGTTTCGAGGCAGTGATCTAGATTTGGGAACAATTTCTAGTGTAATGCAGATCTCAGAAAACCTTAACGGCCAATAGGGGGCA
Source organism: Methanotrichaceae archaeon (assembly GCA_963748825.1). Taxonomy (GTDB): domain Archaea; phylum Halobacteriota; class Methanosarcinia; order Methanotrichales; family Methanotrichaceae; genus Methanothrix. The sequence goes on along the minus strand of CAVVKN010000004.1, from coordinate 59,158 downwards.
AGTATGTGCCCTTTTTTTTTAATATCCTCCATGGCAAAAATAAGATCGACTATGAAGCTAGGCACGCAAATTAATACTGACAACTAACTTAAAAGGAGGTGTGGGCTAGAACCCGGCCCTCATCGCCTCTCTTCCCGCCTTCAAGGCCTCGTCCAGCTTCTCGACGTTGGGCCCTCCGCCCTGAGCCAGGTCCGGCTTGCCTCCACCGCCCCCGCCCAGGGCTTTGGCCGCAGCCCGGATGATGCTGCCCGCCTTGATGCCATTCACCAGGCCCGACTGGCCCACCGCCGCCACCAGCTTGCCCGTCTCGCTGCCCAGCAGCGCGACGCAGTCCTGCGCCGCCAAAAGTGCCGCCGCTTTGAGAAGCTCATCGATGTCGGCGCTGCCCATCTTTTGCACCACGACCTTCAGGCCGTCCATGATCTCGGCCTCAGCAATCAAGGTCTTGAGCCGCGCCTTGGCCAAGTCTTCTTTCAGCCGCTCGATCTCCTTCTGCTGGCCTTTCCACTCTTCAAAGAAGCGCGATGCGGTCTTGGGCAGCTGTTCGTTCGGCACGCGCAGGACGTCTGCGGCTCCAGAGAGCAGATCATCGCGCTCCTGGCCGGCCCGCACGGCTGCTTCACCTGCCGCAAACTCGATCCTCTCCACGCCGTCCTGGATACGCTCGGCGCGCAGGATCTTGATGGCCCCGATCATGCCCGTGTTGGTGACGTGCGTTCCTGCGCAGGCCTCGATATCTGTGCCCACCCGCACCACGCGAATCATCTTTCCAGGCGGCACGCCTCCCTGGTACAGCTCAAATCCGAAGAGCTTTTCCGCCTCGGTGCGGGGCAAGAATTGGGTGTCCACCGGCTCCATCTCCATCACCCGCCGATTGGCCTCTAGCTCTATCGCCTTCAGCTCTTGGTCGGTGATGCGTTTGTAGTGGGATATGTCCAGACGGGCCCGGTCCTCGCTCTTCTGGGCACCGGCCTGCCAGACGTGCTTGCCCAAAACGCGCTTTGCCGAGTCGTGCACCAGGTGGGTGGCCGTGTGATGACGGGCGTGTGCCAGCCTCCTGCGCATGTCGACCTTGCCGGTAACGTGGTCGCCCTTCTCCAGGCCCGGCGTTGCCAGCTTATGCAGCACCACGTCTCCCGACTTTTGCACATCCACTACCGCAAAGACCCGGCCACCCCTCTCCAAAGTGCCGTGATCGGTCGGCTGGCCTCCGCCCTCGGGGTAGAGAAGCGTCCTGTCCAAAATGACACTGCCGTCCTTCGTAACATCCAGAACCTGGGCCTCGAAGACCTGTTCGAAGGGATGCTCGTAAAAGAGCAGATCCGTCTTGCCGGGTAGGGTGGCTTTGGCCTCTTCTTTTTCGGCCCGGATGCGTTTCTTGGCGACCAGTGAGTAGAAATTGTCCGGCAGCTCCACGGTCGCTCCCATCTCTTCTGCCGACTCGCGAGCGATCTCAGGGGGAATGCCGTGCGTGTCGTAAAGGGAGATCATCTCCACCAGGGGAATGGGCTGGCCCATCTTTTTGAAGTGCTCGGCCGTCTTCTTGACCAGACGCTTGCCCTTCTCCAGGGTCTCGGCGTACTTCTGCTCCTCCTGGTCGAGGATCTCCTTGATGGTGACAAAGCGCTCCGGCCAATCCGAATAGTCCAGCCGCTGGATCTGCATCTCCACCAATTCCGCCAGCGGCAGAGACAGGCCCAGCTCCTTCATCAGGCGCAATGTGCGACGGATGACCAGCCTTGCCAGGTAGCCCGCTTTGACATTGGAGGGGATGATCCCGTCGCCCAGCATGTAGGCCAGACAGCGGGTGTGGTCCACCACAGCATAGATGCGCTCCATGGGCTCAATGGTCTTCTCCAGCTTCTCTGGCGAAATGCCGATGCTGCCCGCAATTCTAGCTCGCAGATCCGACATGCTGTACTCGTCCAGGTCCACCATGCCTGCCAGCCGGGCATTCTGGGCGAAGATCTCGGCGTACTCGGGATCTTGCAGGTTGTGCTCGACGCCCGCAAGGTCGGCCACCTTTCTGACCAGATCGGGAAAAATGGCATCGTAAATGGTAGGGGAGCCCTTGGAGGCCCAGACGAACCTCTCCAGACCGTAGCCGGTGTCCACGATGTAGTTGTCCATCTTCTCGTAAGACTCGTCCTTTATCTGGATGGGCCCTCCGGGCGCGGTTTTCAGGTCCATGAAGACAAGCGTTGCCAGCTCCAGGCCGCCGACCATGACCTCCACGCTGGGTCCGGCGTTCCCGCCGCCTGCCCAGGGATTCTCCTTATAGGTCACAGCCAGGGGGTCCATGCCCAGGCCGACCAGCAGCTCATCGCAGAGCCGCACCGTGTGGTCCTTCCAGTAGTGCTCTTTCTCCCTGGTGTTGAAGACGTGGTGGGCCATCATCTCGAAGGTGGTGAGATGCCTTCCGCTGCGCCCTACCGAATCGAGATCGTCCAGCCGGATGCAGGGCTGGCTGATGGTAAGTGGATTGGCGGGCGGCGGCACCTGCCCGGAGGTCACAAAGGGCTGGAAGTCGGCGATGGAGGCGATGGTGAGGTAAATGTCGTCTCGCCAGCGGGCCACCACCGGATACCTATTGATACGGGCGTGCCCTCTGGCCTCAAAGAAGCTGAGGTAGTGCTCGCGCATCTCATCTAATGTGTGCTCGCGCTTGAATATGGGCGAGCCTATGAAGGTATAGGGATCGCAGGGCGGGTCCCCGCAGGTCTTCCTCTCGCCGTTCCTGGTCCAGAAGAATTTGCCGCATTTGTCGCACTTCTTGCGCTGGAATCCCTCATCCACGAAGAAGTCTAATCGATACTCATCCTCGGAGAACATAGTTGATCAGCTTGTGAGCGGAAGATGATCAGGAATGCTAAAAGGCTTTCCAAAGGTCGAAAACATCCATACGAAAATATATAAATGGCCGTCTTTGCCGGCCATCCCATAATCGGCTTGATCTAATTTACTCTTAAGACCTTTAAGAGCGAGACTACGGGCACTCCAGCGATCTCGTCCGTGCCCTTCTTGTCTATCAGGACGGCGACTGCATTGATCTTGGCCCCGTGCTCGTCCAGATACTCGACAGTCTCCTCCAAAGTGCTGCCGGATGTAATCACATCGTCGATGATGATGCATTCCTTGTCCATAACACCGGCAAAGTTGGCGCTCAGGTTGCCGCGCGCCTTGCCGCTCTCTTTGGTGAGCATTTGCTTGCTGGGTGTGTAGACGGCAAGCTCAGCCGCCAGGCTATTGGCGACCATGCTGGCCAGAGGCAGGCCGCTTAAGGCTATGCCCACCACGACATCAACGCCGCAGTCGTTGTCGTCCAAAGTCTCATAAATGATATCTGAGAGGGCTTCAGAGACCTGGCTCAGCCTAAAGGCGCTCTTGCCGATCATCGACCAGTCTACGGAGATATCTTTGGGACCTGGCGACGTGCTCGTCTTCTCAGCATGAGTAAGCAGCCAGGTCACCGTCTCGCTGGAGACATTCAGCTCCTCTGAGATCTGGCCTTCCACCAGCCCTTCTGCCTTCAGTTCCGTTGCTTTCTTAATCAGAGTTTCAATATTCTTCATCTTATGCACCTCTTTTTCTTTCGGGCAGGAGTTCCGCAATCAGCACATGCTTCTCCCTCGAATCTGCTGCCGCAGCCCTGGCATTTCTGGACATGTTTTAGCAATCTCTTTATCCTGGGCTGTCCGATGGGCTCGATCTTCAGGCCGAGGTGAAGAGCGACATTTTGCAGAGCGTAATCATCGGTCGCGAGAACTGCTCTATATTCCAGGGCTTTTGCCAGGACATCCAGATCAGCGGAAGACAGTGCTTTGAGGTCGCCGGTCTCCGCCGCGGCATTCTGAGCTGCCTTTCGCGCTTGGGGGGAGGGGCTTTCCACCCGTGCCTCGAAGATGTGAAGCAGGGACTTTGTCCTTATATCTTTGAGCTCCGCTTCAACTGCCGGGACGGTGATCAACTCTCCCGCTGGCCTTTTGCCCCATATGAATACCGAGGCGTCCGCTACGACATACACATGCAGAGGCTCTTGAAAGTTATAGTACTTGGACTTTTCCCGGACCAAAACGCTATTATCATATAATGAAATCCAAGAGTTGGATGGCCAAGAAAGAAAAAAAGGCTGGCAATAAGGAAAACCAAAGGCTCGCGACTACCCAGGAAAAACCGGGCGAAAAGGTAGCCAAGCTACCGCCAAGAGTCTTGCCCAAGAGCGCAGCCGAACGCAGAAAGGATCGCATTGATGGAATAATCAAGACCGTGTATCCTTCCATCCTGGGAACCGTGGCTGGCTTTGCCTGTTATTATGCCGGCGAGGCAATCGCTCCTTATCCCTGGCATTTCGTGATGCTGTCTGTAATACTGCTTACCTACATCATTCAAAAGTATACCTATACATTCCTGAATATAGATGCAGCAAGCTTTAAGACCAAAGATTGGTTCTATGTGGAGTTCATGGTAGTCGACTTCTGGCTGGTTACCTGGACGCTTCTTCTCAACTGAGGTATACCTATGAGAATAGCCATCATCAACCGCGATCGCTGCCAGCCCCGCAAGTGTTCCAAGGAATGCGAGTACTTCTGCCCGCCTGTGCGCACGGGCGACGAGACCATAGTCTTTGTGGACAGCAAGCCCCTCATCACCGAGAACCTCTGCGTGGGCTGCGGTATTTGTGTGCGCAAATGCCCCTTTGGGGCTATTACCATCACCAACCTGCCGGAAGAGATGGAGGACCCGGTGCACAGATACGGTCAGAACGGCTTTGCGCTTTATGGCCTGCCAGTGCCGGTTGAAGGCCGGGTCACCGGCCTGTTGGGCCCCAACGGCATAGGAAAGAGTACAGCCGTATCCATACTCTCTGGCATCCTACGACCTAATTTAGGAAAGAATGCCTCCTGGGAAGATGTTTTTCAGAGGTTTGCCGGCAGCGCCCTGGGAGATTACCTGAAAAGGGTAGCTGAGAAGGGCGTCAAGACATCCTACAAGCCTCAGTATGTGGATCGCATCCCCAATAGTTATTCAGGGCCTGTTAGCGGTCTCTTGGAAAAAACGGACGAACGTGGTGTTCTCGCCGATCTGGTGGAGAAGCTCTCCATAGGCAAGTTCATGGACCGGGAGATATCAAGTCTCTCCGGTGGAGAGCTGCAGAGAGTGGCCATCGCGGCAACGGTCGCGCGCGACGCGAATTTCTATTTCTTCGATGAGATCAGCCCCTTTCTGGATATTTACCAGCGCATCAACGTGGCTCGCATCTTGCAGAACCTGGCCAAGGATAAGGCGGTCATGGTGGTGGAACATGACCTGGCCCTGCTTGACCTTCTGGCAGAAAACGTTCATCTCATTTACGGCTTGCCTGGAGCCTATGGCGTCATAACTCGGCCCAAAGGGGTGAGGGTGGGCATCAACCAATACCTGCGTGGCAATCTTCCGGAGGAGAATGTGCGCTTCAGGGATACATCCATCCGTTTTGATGTGCATGCTCCTCGGATCGACAAGGAGATTCCCTCGCTCATCGCCTACGGGGCCTTTGACGTGCAGTATTCCTCCTTCCGATTGGTGGCGGAGCCAGGCATCATTCGTCGCGGTGAAGTGGTAGGCATCCTGGGTCCGAACGGCATCGGCAAGAGTACCTACATCAAGGTCCTGGCGGGCGTGGAAAAGCCGACCGCTGGAAGCTTCGACAGCCGGCTCAAAGTATCCTACAAGCCCCAGTACCTGAAAGCCGAATCCGATGTAACTGTGCAGGGCCTTCTGCGTAGCGTGACTCATGACTTTGACACTAGCTTCTATCAGACAGAGATTTTAAAGCCCATGGGCCTGGGGCCGTTAATGGATCAGGCCTTGACAGAGCTATCCGGTGGGGAGCTGCAACGCGTGGCCATTACCGCCTGCCTCAGTCGCGAGGCGGACCTCTATCTTCTGGATGAGCCCTCTGCCCATCTGGATGTCGAGCAGAGGATGCTGGCGGCCAAGGTCATGAGGCGCTTTGCCGAGTCCTCGGAGAAGACGGTGCTGGTTGTGGACCATGACATCTATCTCATCGATCTGCTCGCAGAGAGGCTGATGGTCTTTGAGGGCACGCCCGGCACATTGGGCATTGCTCATACTCCTCTGGAGATGCGCGAGGGCATGAACGCCTTTCTCAAAGCTATCAACATCACCTTCCGGCGCGATGAGGAGACCCGTCGTCCTCGGGTCAACAAGCCGGAGTCAAGGCTGGACAGAACGCAAAAGGAGCAGGGCGAGTACTACTATCCTGTAGAGGAAGCTTAGAAGATATTTTTTATAATCTCCAGGTCATAACTGTTGGACAGATCCGACTCGCAGGTAGCAATACGTTTAGATGCTCAAGCGGCTTGGCCGATTGCATCTGCAACCTGGACGGGATTGGGAGATCTCGGATGAAGCTACTCAACCGCCACTTAATGCGCAACCTGGAAGCCACGAGCCTGCTGGAGCTTTTCTTTGTAATAGCCGTCTTTTCCGTTTTAGGCATCCGCTTCTTTTTGGCCTTAACCGGCTATCCTAGCCTCCACCCTGGCAATTTGCACATCGCCCATGTCCTTTTGGGTGGGGTGTTCATGATGATCGCCCTGGTCATTGCTCTCGCTTACATCAACAAATCTGCCTATTATCTGGTGGCCGTCTTGGGTGGCTTTGGATTTGGAGCTTTCATAGACGAGCTGGGTAAGTTCATCACAGGCGACAACGACTACTTCTACCAGCCCACCGTTTCCCTAATTTATGTAGTATTCATTCTGCTTTACCTGGTCATAGAGAACTTTTTCAATAAGCCCAGTCTCAGCGAGCAGGAGAAGCTGATCAATGTTCTGGAGATCGCCAAAGAGGTGGTCCTGGAAGACCTGGATCACCGGGAGAGAAGACGGGCGCTGGACCTGCTCAAAGAATGCTCTCCCTCCTATCCGGTGACAAAAGCCCTCCGAGAGCTGCTTTACGCTACGCAGTCGGTGCCCGTCCCAGGGCCCGACATCTACACGGCAGCCAAGTATCGCGTCAGAAGGATTTACCGGAAGCTGGTGCAAAAAACCTGGTTTGTGAAGGCAGTGATTGTTTTCTTCATCCTGCAATCGCTCTTCGCCCTGGGTCTGGACTTCTTTTTGCTCTATGTTAAGCTGGAATGGATGGTGGATCTGCATACCATCTTCCCCTCACTCTCTCTCTTCGATCTGGGCGGCCTTCTCTCGGCCACACTGGCAGCAGCCCTGGTGGTCGCCGCCGCCATAAAGATAAAAAGCAGTAGGTTGCAGTCCTACTTGCTCTTCAAGGACGCCGTCCTGGTGCAGATCTTTCTGGTGCAGGTATTCCTCTTTTACAGGATTCAGTTTCTCGCTATCCTGGGATTGGCGGGCAACATCTGCGTTCTTTTCGTGCTCTATTACATGATCCGACAGGAGAAGGCGGCCAATGGCATCTGCGCCTCGTGACCTTGGTCTGGGTTGAATTGAAGCTCTAAGTTATTTCGGCAGATTCGATCGGCATCTAATAATCCCTAAGTCGCTCTTTTAAAAAAAGGCATTCTCTTGCTCATCTTGTGGAGTTCTGTTGCATCCCATGGTGTTATGGAATTAAGCGCAGTTGATTGATATTGGTTATGCCTGGCCGCCACCACAAGATTCAACAGAACCCCTTCTCGTAACCTTCATATAGACGTTCAAACATCCGATGACTTAATTCGATCTAAATCGCTTTGGAGGTATTAAATGGCAGGACAATTTGGTGGAGCGCAAGTACTTATTCTCAAGGAAGGCAGCCAAAGAACGGCTGGCCGGGAAGCACAGAGGTCGAACATCATGGCCGCCAAGGCCGTGGCAGGAGCCGTCAGAACCACACTCGGCCCCAAGGGCATGGACAAGATGATGGTCGACACCATGGGAGACGTAGTAATAACCAACGATGGTGTTACTATTCTCAAGGAGATGGACATCGAGCACCCCGCCGCCAAGATGATGGTGGAGATCGCCAAGACCCAGGATGCCGAGGTTGGAGACGGAACCACTACCGCCGTTGTGCTTGCTGGGGAACTTCTCAAGCAGGCCGAGGCTCTGCTGGATCAGGAGATTCATCCCACGGTTATCGCTGCCGGCTACAGGGCTGCGGCAGACAAGTCCCTGGAGATTCTCAAGGCCATTGCCGTTGATGTCTCTGTTAAAGATACTGAGTTTTTAAAGAAGATCGCCGTCACCGCCATGACCGGCAAGGGATCTGGCACAGCTAGAGACGAGCTGGCCAACCTGGCCGTTGAGGCTGTCAAGGCCGTAGTGGATGAGGACGGGTCTGTCGACACCGACAACATCACCGTGGAGAAGAAGGTGGGCGGCGGAATTACCGATTCCGAGCTGGTACACGGCATGGTCATCGACAAGGACCGGCTGCATCCCAATATGCCCAAGAAGGTTACAGGCGCAAAGATTGCTCTGCTCAATGCCGCCATCGAGATTGAGAAGACTGAGGTCGATGCCAAGATCGAGATCACCTCACCCGACCAACTGCAGGCCTTCCTGGACCAGGAAGAGACCATGCTCAAGGGCATGGTGGATGACATCATGGCCACCGGCGCCAACGTCGTCTTCTGCCAGAAAGGCATCGATGACCTGGCCCAGCACTTCCTGGCCAAGGCCGGCATCTACACCGTGCGCCGTGTCAAGAAGAGCGACATGGAGAAGCTGGGCCGTGCTACAGGCGGAAGAGTTGTCACCAGCATCCACGATCTGACCAAGAACGACCTGGGCAAAGCAGGCCTGGTCGAGGAGAGGAAGATCGGCGACGAGAAGATGACCTTCGTGGTAGAGTGCGAGAACCCCAAGTCAGTTTCCATCATCCTGCGTGGCGGAACCGAGCACGTAGTCGATGAGCTGAGCCGGGCCATGGAAGATGCGCTGCGCGTTGTGGGCGTAGTCGTAGAAGACAAACAGATTGTGCCCGGTGGCGGTGCCCCTGAGGTCGAGTTGGCTCTGCGTCTGCGCGAGTATGCCGCAACAGTGGGCGGCCGCGAGCAGCTGGCCATTGAGGCCTTTGCAGACTCCATGGAAGTCATTCCCAAGACCCTGGCCGAGAACGCCGGTCTGGATCAGATCGATTCCCTGGTGTCTCTGAGAAGCCAGCATGAGAAAGGCAATAAGAGCGCCGGCCTGGACATGGACACAGGCGAGCCGGTGGACATGCTAAAGCTAGGCGTAGTCGAACCCCTGCGGGTCAAGACCCAGGCCATCAACAGTGCTACAGAGGCCGCAGTCATGATTCTCAGGATCGACGATGTCATCGCCTCCAAGTCCGGTGGACAGGGCGGCATGCCTGGCGGCATGGGTGGCATGCCCGGTGGCATGGGCGGTATGGGCGGCATGGGGGAGGAATAAGCCTCTCTTATCCTCTTTTTTGCTTCAAAACCAAAAGTGTTATCATCTTTCCCGGTCAGATATGCTCCGATGCAGCGCAAGCTTTTGATAAAGGGCAAGGTCAAAGAGGCCTACGACCTCGGGGACCGACTTGAGTTTCTCTTTACAGACAACATCTCCGTCTTCGACAAGGTCATTCCCAGCCTGATTCCCTTTAAGGGTGAAACCCTCAGCAGGGAGGGTGTTTATTGGTTTGAGAGAGCTGCCAGAATGGGCATCAAGACCCACTTTTTGGAGTACCAGGCCCCTGCCGGTATGCTCTGCAAAAAGGTGGACATACTCCAGCCGCAGCAGATCACCAGCCAGTCCAAGAACTACCTCATTCCTCTGGAGTGGATCTGCCGCTGGTATGTGGCAGGGTCCCTTTACGATCGTGTAGAAGAGGGAAGAGTCTCGGCACAGTCCCTGGGCTTTCCTTCCGGTCACAAGGTCGTTTATGGTGAGATTCTTCCCGAGCCCTTCCTGGAGGTCTCCACCAAGCTTGAGAAGACCGATAGGTTGCTGGAAAAGGCAGAAGCGCTTCGGATCTCCGGTCTTTCCTCTCAGGAATATGAGGATGCCCGGGAGGTTGTGCTCAAGATCGATGAGGACATCGGCAAGAGCGTAGCCTCGCGAGGCCTGATTCACGTGGACGGCAAAAAAGAGCTGGCTTTTGACGAAGATAGACAGGTCATGGTGATCGATGTCTACGGAACCGCAGACGAGGACCGCTTCTGGGACAAAGCCCGCTATGAGCAGGGTGAGTTCGTGGACCTATCCAAGGAGTATGTGCGCCAGTACTACCGCCAGACGGGCTACAAAGACCAGCTGTATAAAGCCCGAGACGCCGGCCAAAATGAGCCGCCCATCCCAGCTCTGCCACCTGTTGTGGTGCAAGAGACGAGCCGGATCTACATCAAACTCTTCGAGATGATAACAGGCGAAAAGTTTTTGCCCGCCGGGCAAAATTAGGCTTGAATGACTAAGATTGGAGCTTAAAATATGAAGAGATTATTACTAGTCCTTATATTGATTGCCGTGGCCATCTCAGGCTGCACGGAGAAAGGCCCAAGCGTTGCGGATAAGAGTGCAGGAGAGCTCAAGACTCTGTCCATTGCAGCAGCCGAAAACCTGACCAGCTACAGCATCAAGAGTTCAGTGACTCAGACGCTAAAGCTCAATTCTGGGGCCGATGCAGCTTCTGAGAAGTTAACCACAGTCACGGAAAGTGCTGAGAATGTTGCCGTTGTAAACCTGTCGAGCTTAGAGGCCCATGCCAGCGGCTCGACCAAGAACCAGATGGAGATGCCGGACCAGCCTGCGAACACCAGCACCACAAGTGCCGATGTTTATCAGATAGGAAACTCAACTTATGTAAATGATGAGAGTGGCAATTGGACCCATCTTGTGGACCCGCGATCTAAGCAAGAGGTTTGGGGCCAGGACAAAAATAATCAGGTAAAGGCCATAGCACAGACGTTTAATCTGTCTACAACAGAGGATCTCGGCTCGGAGGCTATCAATGGAGAGGATGCCTACAAATTGTTGATAGTAACTGGGAGCGAGGATAACATTAATCTCCACAATGCCGCTTTTTCCATAGCTGCCAAGGTGACCCAGTATCCCATGTATTTGCCATCCGTCAACAGAACCGAGCTGAATGAGACTGGCAAGATAGAAAAGACGATCTGGATCTCCAAGAAGTCCTACTTGCCTGTGAAATACCAAAGCCTCATGAGCTTTTCCATGACGCCGGAGATCATAGGTGCATTAGATCTCAATACCAGCCAGATGAAGATGTTCAATCAATCGATTCGGCTGGGAGAAATCTCTGTCAGCATAGAGACCACTGATCTGTATTATGACTTCGACAAGCCGGCAGACATAACCCCGCCGGAGCAGGCGCTTTCCGCCCCGGTCGTCACTCCCACCCAGATCCAAACACAAGCTGCAGTGCAAGCCTGAAATGTCTGAGAATGCATGCGTGAACCACTAGAGCGGCTTTTCCTCCGGGAAAAGCCCGTTTTAGCTATTTTGGCAGTGGGCGAGATGGAGCACGCCTACGCCGCGCAGGTTGCCAAGCGCATAGACTCTACCTTTCCCCATACCTGCAGCATCTTCAATGAGCTGGAAGCGCAGGGACTGGTTAAATCCCGGCCGGAGGGAAGGATCAATTACCTGGAGCTAACAGCGCGCGGCAAAAGCGTCGTCAAGGCTCTGCAAGAGCTGTCGGAACTGCTGCAGAGGCCGGATGCCATGAGGCAGAGGCTGGAGAGGCTGCGGCAGATAGCATCCTCGGCAGGAGGACAAAACGCGGTTTTGCGCCTGGGACCCTTGCGGCGGGATCTGGCAAAGCTCAAGAGCCGGGGAGACGGACCGCTGCGCCGGGATGCAGAAGAACTGGATATGGCGATTGCATCGATTGTTCGCGAATGATTCTTTGCGGCTGGATTTTGCTCTTTGTATGAGCGAGGGCAAACAAGTTAAGTCTCATTTTGCCTCTAAATCTCTTCGCGCCTTCCAGGTCGGACTTTGCGCAAAATTGATTTTGAGCAGTTAGCATTATTATTTTTTTCTGGTCAGCAGCCTTTGCTTTAAGATGGAAACGTCCCTCCTCTGTGGGCCATATACTAAAATTTTCAAAGATTAAAAAACACTTTTTCGGAATTATTTTTGCAGTATTGCGTATTCTGTGCATTATATTTCTTAAATTGTCGAAGAATACATAATATCAAAGTTACGAAAGTTTTATCCGTATCTAATGTACTATAGTAAACAGAGGTCGACAAAGAGAGGGGAAAATGAGATGACGCGAAGAAATAAGCTGGAGATACTGGGCTGCATTCTCAATATCTGCAAAACGGATGGCTCAAGCAAGACCAAAATCGTCTACCAGGTAAACCTCAATTTTAAAAATGCAGGATTATACCTCGAATGGTTAACTTCGCACGGTTATCTGGTAAAAGAAGAACGGCTATACAAGACCACGTCTTCTGGCCATGAGCTGCTGCAGAGTCTCAATAATATTAATTCTGCAATAAATGATAATCTAGAGGGCGTTTTAGCAAGGAATGAAAAATTGGATTCTCTTCAGCCTGACATCCCCAAAGTTTAAACACACATATGAAGCGCATCCAGGATTTTTCGTTGTTTCTTGGTGACCTCACGGGAAGCTGGGCTCTTGATCTGAAGGGGACCCAGATCATGCATTTTGACTTGCAGATATATCCGGAAGGCGACCCTCGTTTTGGGAACGGGCCAGTTGTCCGCCGAGCAAAGCGGCCTGGCCGTGAATGCGATCGGTTCTGTGGCCGGGGACAGGCCAACTATATTCATCTCCTTGATTGATTGAGAGCCAGGTCCGGCTCAAGCTCTCTTTATCGGGAGCCTCACTTTCAGAATAATCTGATTCCATTTACCCGACGCGATCGCGCGAGTCGGGAACGGTGACTGGCCGAATAACTTTCGCGGCCAAGAAGAGTCCTGCAACAACGCTTGGCAGAAGTGTCAATCTCATTGCGAGCGCGGGGCATGGGTGGGAAGGGCCACGCAGAGCAGTTATGCATGAGCCACAAATTCCAGGGGCAAGATTAATGCCCTTGAGCGGAAACGGACACAGGAGGGATCTAAGACGAGAGGCATGATTGCATTACTGATAGTAGTGCTTGCTGTCGGCTCTCCGGCAGCGGCTAAGTGTTGTTCATTGGGTGGGGGAGCCTCCTACAACTTTCTGGGGGACTCAGCCATGGACATCAGTATGGATAGCTACGATGAGTTCGTCCGCGAGAATGCTCCAACCAGCGTTGTGGCCGCTCCTGATGTGAAAAAAGCGGCAACGAGCCAGATCCGCCTGAATCTGTTGGATAATAGCCGCATTTATCTTCTTCTCACTCAGACAGAAGGACGCATTTTTGGCCAGGGAAATGTAACCCGGGGAAATGTTACTGGGCCGGTAGAGGCTGTAGGAATGCTTCAAGCAAACAAACTGTCTCTTGATGTAACTGCCTTTGGCGGAGAGGTATACAAATTTAGCCTGGCGACGGAAGGCAGCACTGTTCTGGGAGACTACAGCTTGGCGATGCCAGATGGAGAAAGATTGAACGGAACTGCGGAAGGTAAGTGGGAGATCTGAGCGCCTTTTCATTTACATTTCTCCGGTCTTCGTTCCCGGAGAAAATCTCTTCATGAGGCGCTTCATATTCATCTTGCCGGCCCCGCCTCTCATGCCTTTGATTGCCTTTTGCATGGCCTGATGGGATTTGAGAAGCTCGCGAACCACATCCGGAGTTGCGCCGCTGCCCCGGGAAATGCGCTTGATACGCGATGCGGTTATTATCTTGGGGTCCTCAAGCTCTTTCGCCGTCATGGAGTCCATGACCACCCGGTACTTGTCCAGGCGATCTTTGGTCATCTGGTACTCTTTGTCGGAAAGATCCAGCCCCAGGCCACCCATGGGCAGCATCTGCATGATCTGCTTTAAGGGTCCCAGCTTGTTCATGGCCTCCATCTGCTGGTACATATCTTTCAGGGTGAACTTGCCCCGCATGAGCGATTCAACGTCCACCTGGCTGTCGGTCTGCACCTCCTGGGCCCTCTCGATGAGCGTCTTGATATCGCCCATGCCCAGCATGCGGGAGATGAAGCGGTCCGCCTCGAACTTCTCCAGGTCGGCCGGCGTCTCGCCCATGCCAATGAAGGCCACGGAGGTCTTGGTCTCCGCCACGGCCGAGAGTGCTCCGCCGCCCTTGGCTGTGCCGTCCAGCTTGGTGATGATGACGCCCGTGATCTGCACCGCTTCGTTGAAGGCGCGCGCCTGTTCGGAAGCCTGCTGGCCCAATGCGGCGTCCATCACCAGCAATTTTTGCTCGGCATTGACCACGGCATGTATGTCCTTCATCTCCTGGATCAGATCGCCTTCCAGGGCATGCCTTCCTGCGGTATCGACGATCCGAACGTCGTACTTCTTAGCGGCCTCCAGGCCGGCTTTCGCCACAGCAGCCGCATCGGGATTGCCCCTGTCTCCGTAAAAAAAGATGCCCTGCTTTTCACAGAGCGCTTTTAGCTGGTCATAGGCACCGGCTCGAAAGGTATCTGCGCAGATGACTGCCGTTCGCAGCCCCTTTCGTTGAAAGAAGGTGGCAAGCTTCGCCGCAGTGGTGGTCTTTCCTGATCCTTGCAGGCCCACGAGCATGATGTTCTGCTTTTTCAGGGGAATGTCCGAGCCACGGCCTACCAGGTTGATCAGCTCCTTATAGACGATGTTGATGACATGCTCGCGTGGGTTCATGCCCGCTGCCGGCTTTTCATTGAGCGCCCTCTCTTTGATGGTGTTGGAGAGCTGCATCACTAGCTTCACATTCACATCTGCCTGCAAAAGTGCCCGCTGAATCTCCCGCACGGCATCGTCTACTAAAGCCTTGTCGATCTTATTCGCCGACGCAATCTTCTTTAGAGCACTGCGCAGCGATCCGCCTAAGTTTTCCAGGACCATAATGCTTCAGGCACGAGGAGGCTGGCAAACCATATAAAAATGTTCCTTGCTGGGGAATATGAAGGAAAAAGCTAGATGAAAATAGGAGGGAGGCAAAAGTCTCAGGGATCAGAGGGAGAGAAAAGAGTTACTTCGACTTTTGCCGATCGTAATATAGTCTTTTGTCGATATATAGTTTTCGCCCTAAAAAATAGTGCTTAATCTTCGAAAAAGTAAACCCGAAAACAGAATGATCGAGTTCTGGGCGGGATTGCACCGAATCCACAGCGCCCCCCTGGTTGGCAGGTCACAAAAGTGCTGGCCTGACTCTGCCCAAGATCTTTTGCCGCGAAGGCAATCTTTATAGGGGATGACATCTCTCCCAAGGTTGCGGCGCAAGGGGCGCCTCCAACCGATAAAGGTTTAAATCAGATCGACACAGAAGTCGGACGCCAATACCCCTTGCCAAGGTGGCGGAGCGGCTACGCAAATGCCTGCAGAGCATTACCACTCCGGTTCGAATCCGGACCTTGGCTTTTATAATTTGATGAGATCCTCACTCAAGATTTTTCGAAGGTCTTCTCCCATGAGCCAATTCATTCGTCCTCGATGCGACAGGTACAGTTCCTCAGTACTATCCTCATCATTCAGGATGAAGCATTGCATCAAACTTTTAAATAAAAATTAAGATATATTTTGGGGAAAAGCTTATATCGTCTCAGGTTATTTCGTTACAGTCCTAATTATTCAGGAGGCTTAATCAGTTTTGAGTAAAGCAACGGGCTACGACGCAAGCCAAATTCAAGTTCTTGAAGGCCTTGAGGCAGTCAGGCGCAGGCCTTCGATGTACATAGGCAGCACAGATACTCTGGGGCTGCACCATCTGGTCTACGAGGTGGTGGACAACAGCGTGGACGAGGCCTTAGGTGGCTACGCTAAAGAGATAAACGTGATCCTTCGCCCTGACGGTAGCGTCTCCGTGGCTGATGATGGTCGCGGAATTCCCGTAGACAATCACCCCCAGTTCAACCGCCCCGCTCTGGAGATAGTCATGACCGTTCTGCACGCGGGAGGCAAGTTCGACCATGAGTCCTACATGGTCTCTGGGGGCCTTCATGGTGTAGGCGTCTCCGTGGTCAACGCTCTCTCCGAGTGGATGGAGGTAGAGGTTCGCAGGAACGGACGGGTCTACTGGCAGCGATATGAGCACGGCAACGTGGCCTCAGAGGTCGAGGTCAGAGGGCACTCCGAGCACACCGGCACCACAGTCACCTTCAAGCCGGACGCCGCCATCTTTGAGGAGACAGAATACAACTTCGATACACTCTCCTCCCGGCTGCGAGAGCTGGCTTTCCTCAACCGTGGCCTGAGGATAACCATAAAGGATGAGAGGACGGACAAAGAGAACGACTTCTGCTACGAGGGTGGCATATTATCCTTCGTGGACTTTCTCAATACCAACAAAGAGGCTCTGCATAAGCCGCCCATCTACTTCTCGCGCAGCAAGAACGGAAATCAGGTTGAGGTTGCCCTGCAGTACAACAACACCTACAGTGAGAACATCTTCTCTTACGCTAACAACATCAATACCCGTGAGGGTGGAACTCACCTCATGGGCTTTCGTGCCGCCCTGACCAAGACGGTCAATGAGTACGCCCGGGCTAACAAGATCTTCAAAGGCGAGGTCAAGCTGGGTGGAGAAGATCTGCGCGAGGGGCTGGTAGCGGTCGTCAGCGTGAAGCTTCCCGATCCGCAGTTCGAGGGCCAGACCAAAACCCGATTAGGAAACAGCGCCATCCGGGGGATAATCGAGTCCATGGTCTCGGAGGGCCTGGCCGAGTTCTTTGAGGAAAATCCCATCGTTGCCACCACCATAGTGGAGAAGGCGGGGGAAGCCCTGCGCGCCCGCGAGGCGGCCAGGAAGGCCAAGGAGCTAACAAGGCGCAAGAATGCCCTTGGCTCGGGAGGGCTCCCTGGAAAATTGGCCGACTGCTCCAACAACGATCCCGCAAAATGCGAGATCTACATCGTGGAAGGCGAATCCGCAGGAGGAAGCGCCAAACAGGGCAGAAACCGGCACTTTCAGGCCATATTGCCCTTGCGTGGCAAGATTCTCAATGTGGAGAGGGCCAGGCTCGACAAGATTCTCAAGAACAGCGAGATTCGCAATATGATTGTGGCTTTCGGCACGGGCATCGGCGATGACTTCGATATCGCCAAAGCCAGATATCACAAGGTAGTAATAATGACCGATGCCGATGTGGATGGCTCGCATATTCGCACCCTCCTCCTGACCTTCATCTACCGATACATGAAGCCGCTCATCGATGCGGGCTACGTCTTTATCGCCCAGCCGCCCCTCTACCAGGTCAAGAAGGGAAAACAGGTCAGCTACGCCTACTCGGATGAGCAGCTGAGCCAATTGGTGAAGGGCCTGGCAAAGCCTGTCATTCAGAGGTACAAGGGCCTGGGAGAGATGAATTCCGATCAACTGTGGGATACGACCATGGACCCCGAGAAAAGAACCATGCTGAAAGTGACGCTGGAGGATGCTGTGGAGGCGGATCGCATCTTCACTATCCTCATGGGCGACCAGGTGGAGCCTAGGCGCGAGTTCATAGAGACGCACGCCAAGTACGTAAAGAATCTTGATGTATAATGTCTGATATTTGAGGTGGCTATTGACAGAAGTATTGGTTAACATCACTGAGGAGATGAAATCCTCCTACATTGATTATGCTATGAGTGTGATCGTAAGTCGAGCTTTGCCCGACGTGCGGGATGGCCTCAAGCCCGTTCATCGTCGCATACTCTATGCCATGTATGAGCAGGGCATGACCCACGACCAGCCCTACAAGAAATCAGCACGTGTGGTGGGAGATGTCATGGGTAAGTACCATCCCCACGGGGATGCGGCCATCTATGAGACCATGGTGCGCATGGCCCAGACCTTCTCCATGCGTTATCCTCTCATCGACGGCCAGGGCAACTTTGGCTCCGTTGATGGAGACCCGGCTGCAGCTATGCGTTACACTGAGGTGCGCCTCTCCAAAATCGCTGAGGAGATGCTGGCGGACATTGAGAAGAACACAGTGGACTTTACCCCTAATTACGACGGCTCGATGAAAGAGCCCACTGTTCTACCGGCAAAGCTGCCCAACCTTCTGCTCAACGGCTCTACCGGCATTGCCGTGGGAATGGCCACCAATATTCCGCCCCATAACCTGACGGAGCTATGCGGGGCCATTATTCATCTCATCGACGAGCCCCAGGCCACGCTCTCCGAGCTGATGCACATTCTCCCCGGGCCCGACTTTCCCACCGGCGCCTACATCGTAGGCCGGGTCGGCATTGAGGCCGCCTATCAAACCGGCAAGGGTAGCATTCTGATGAAGGCCAAGTCGGAGATTGAGGAAGGGACGAGAAGCACTAAGATCATCTTCACTGAGCTTCCCTACCAGGTCAATAAGGCCAAGCTGATTGAGGATATGGCAGAGATGGTCAAAGGCGGCCGTCTGGAGGGCATATCCGATCTGCGGGATGAGTCGGATAGAGACGGCATTCGCATGGTGGTGGAGGTCAAGAGTGGATTTAATGTTCATGTGGTCTTAAATCAACTGTATAAGCACACGGCTCTTCAGACCAGCTACGGCATCAACAATATGGTTTTGGTGGACGGCCTGCCCAAGATAGTCTCTTTGAAGGACACTCTTGAGCAGTACATCCACTACCGCTCAATAGTGGTAGAAAGGCGCACCAGGTTCGAGCTTGATGCTGCCGAGAAGAGGGCCCACATCCTTGCGGGTCTGCTCATCGCCCTCAAGAACATCGATGAGGTAATAAGAATAATCAAGGCGGCGCAGTCTCCAGTCGAGGCCAGAGATGCCCTGATGCAGGCTTTTTCACTCAGCGAAGAGCAGGCCAAGGCTATTTTGGACATGAGGCTGCAGCGGCTCACAGGTCTCGAACAGGAGAAGATCGTCTCTGAGGCGGCAGAGCTGGAAAAGCTCATCGCTAAATTGAGGAAAATCCTCTCCAGCAACCTGGAGATTTTGAGCATCATCAAAGATGAGCTGACATATCTCATTAATACCTACGGGGATGAGCGGAGAACCCAGATCATCGAAGCGGAGGGCGAGGTTTCCCGGGAGGATCTCATCCAGGATGAAGAGGTGGCAGTGACCATCACCTCTTCCGGGTACATCAAACGCCAGCCGCTTACGGCATACCGCATGCAGAGGCGTGGCGGGAGGGGAGTCATTGGTGCTGAGACCAAGAGTGAGGAGTTTGTAACCGACGTCTTTACTGCCTCCACCAAGGATTATCTGCTCTTCTTCACGGACAAGGGCAAGGCCCACTGGCTCAAGGTCTACGAGGTTCCCTCTCTGGGCCGGGCAACTCGGGGAAAGTCCATTGTCAATCTTCTGCAGCTCGAGCCTGATGAGAAGATCACGGGCGCCATACCTGTGAAGAGCTTCGAGTCGGGCTTCATAATCCTGGTAACCCGAGCCGGCAGCATTGTCAAGATGCCCTTGCAGGCTTTTTCCAATCCCAGGAAAGGCGGCATCAAGGCCGTAAATCTCAAGGGCGACAGCCTGGTCTCGGCCAAGCTCACAGACGGAAGTAAGGAGCTATTGGTGGCCACCAGGTTTGGCAAAGCCATACGCTTCAAGGAGGATGACGTGCGCGCATCCAACCGAGGCACCATGGGCGTGAAGGCCATCAGCCTGAACATGGGAGACGAGCTTATCAGCATGGATGTGATCCGGCCGAGCGCCAATTTCACATTGCTCACCATCACCAATCAGGGCTACGGAAAGAGGACGGAGCTTGAGGAGTATCCCCAGCAGAGGCGCGGTGGCAAGGGCGTCAAGAATATCGATGCCAGAAAGGGCTTCGTATGCTGCACCACCACCGTCTCTGAGGATGACGAGCTGCTGGTTACCACCAAGGACGGAGTGGTGATCAGAATTCCGACCAGCGAGATCCGGGTGCAGGGCCGCTCCACGCAGGGCGTGCGCATCATGAATGTCAAGCCAGGGGACGAGGTGTCAGCGGTGGCCAGGATTACCTGAGGCCCCGCGCCTATCCCTTTGTATTTAGGAAATTTTTTTATTTAGTTGCATTCTCCCAGGGTTACGACTAGGGGAGATGAATATCGCTGACCGCGGTTCAGCGAGAGTTTCGACGAGAAGTCGAAACATTGGTAAGTCCTATCCTCAGGACGCGGTAGTTCACCGAGTCTGTACCACATCTTTATATCGCCATGTGACGATCACAAAACGGGCAAAAGTCGACCAAGACCATTGTTTCCTCCTAAATGGTTCATCATAGACTTTGCCCGCCCTCCCATTTTCTCGAACTGACCTTGATCTCATGGTCCCCAAGAGCAAACTATTTATGTTAATAGTTCACTTTTAATCATGAGGGATTTGAGTATGGAGCTAATGACCTTAACAGTCTTGGTCTTATGGGGCATGGCATTTTGGATAATCTCTGGCCTGAGAGGTCTGTTCAAAGAGTGAAACGGTGGGTGGTGTACCCATTCAGCAAGCTCCTGGGCATTCATTTTAAAACAAGAATTTTATTAAGAAAATATTTCCGCAAAAAAATTTTGAATCTCACTGCAAACTTTTAAACTCTATAGTCTTCTCTGGCTCCTTTTCCATTCCCTCTAGCGCCTTTTGTCGATTCTGCTGGAAATCTCTGTTGGACGGTTGCAGAGCGGTTGCCTTCTCGAAGCAGTTTTGTGCCTCCTCTGTGGAATTTAGCTTCATTAAGACCAATCCTTTGGTGTTCCAGGCATCAGCGTTCTTGGAATTGAGCTTGATCGCCTTGTCCAGGAGAGGAAGAGACTCATTGTAGTTGCCCTCTGTTGCCGAGATCCAACCTTGCCTGTACCAGGCTCTATCAAGAGACGGGTTTAAGGCTGCAGCCTGACTGTAGGCCTCCAATGCCTCTGCATATCGTTTCGTTTCCTCCAAGATCATGCCTTTATTAAACCAATAATTGGCATTATTGGGGTTGATCCGCAAGGCAGTCTCCAGGGAATTTAAGGCCTCCTCATGCTGTCTCATGCCACCAGAAAGGATCAAGGCCCGGTCGTTGTAGGCTTGAGCATTGGAGCCGTCCAGGAGGATGAGCTGGTCAAAGCTATCTGCGGCTTCACTGTATCTCTTCATAATTCGGAGAATATTGGCTTTAAAGCTCCAGGCCCAGGTATCGCTGGAGTTCAAATCCAGATATTCGTCGATGTCCTGCAAGGCCAGGGAGTAAGATCCATTGTTGTAGTCGCTATGGGTCTGAATAAGCCAATAATTGGCATCCTGGCTCAAGGCGGGCGGAATGGCTACCAGGAAAAAGGCCAGGAGAAGGAAAGCTATGGGCTTCATGCTCCCTAATGTATTCGAGGAAGTGGATATAGCTTGTGGTCGAATTCATCACTATTATGCTAATATTAAATTAAAAAAAGAGTAAAGGCCGCTTAGAGGACGACCTTTTCCGCATCCTCTGCAGTATAGCCCTTATGAACGACCGTGCACAATTTCTTGACCAAAAGCGTGGGGTTTTTCGCCTGGAAGATGTTTCTGCCAAAGGCAACGCCCGCTCCCCCAACCCTTATTGCGTCGTAGACCATTTGCAGGAGATCCTTTTCCGTGTCCATCTTGGGTCCTCCCGCGATAACTACAGGCACGCTGCAGCCCTCGACAACCTCTCGGAAGGTATCAGGAGAGCCGGTGTAGTTGGTCTTGACAATATCTGCCCCCAGCTCGGAACCGATTCGGGCGGCAAGCTTGACATACTCCACATCGTGCTCGGACTTGACCTTCGGTCCGCGGGGATACATCATGGCAATGAGCGGCATGCCCCACAGATCGCAGGTTCGGGCTACTCTGCCCAAATCATGCAGCATTTCTGCTTCATCATCCGCTCCCACATTGACGTGAATGCTTACCGCGTCAGCGCCAATTCTTATGGCATCCTCCACTTCAGTCACAAGAACCTTGTGATTGGGATCAGGACCAAGAGAACTGGATGCCGAGAGATGGATAATCAATCCGATATCGTGTCCATAGCCCCGGTGGCCGTGCAGCGGCAGTCCCATGTGTCCTAAAACAGCATTGGCGCCACCCTCAGCTACCTTGTCCACAGTGGCGGGCATGTTCGTCAGACCGGCGATGGGGCCTACGGAGATGCCGTGATCCATGGGTACAATGACCGTTCTGCGAGTTTTGCGATCCAGAATGCGCTCCAGTCTTATCGCCTTTCCGATCTTGCTCATGACAGTAGCACATGCGAATACTAAAATTAAAGATGATGGTCGAGGACGGGCAAATGACCTGCTGACTCTATCCCTTGTCTATCAGGATACCTCCACCGTCGTCTTCGGCGTTTTCGATTGATCCTCTTGCGCCTCGTTGCCGTCCAGATAGAGCAATGTGGCCAGGCCGTAGATGTAGGGCAGAGAGAGCAGGCTCGCCAAGGCACCGATGAAAGGAATGGTGGGAAGCACTGCGCCGATGGCCAGGGAGGCGAGGACTATTATCAGAGCGTCGGATAAGTTGGCCTCTACGAAACGATAGCTTGCTTTCATGGCCTCTATGCCGGATTTGCCGTCAATCATAACCGTTTGGGCGACGAACCAGAAGGCAAAGCTCAAGATCACTCCCGGTATCAAGAAAAGAACATATCCAAAAGCTACAATTATGCCGGCCAGGAGGGAGGTGAGGACGAGCGGCTCCATCTTGGCTAAAGTGGCCTGCCAGGCGTAGGATAGGTCCGCCTTGTTGCCTGAGGATGCCTCTCTGATCATCTCTATTGTCATCCCTTCTGCCAGGAAGAAAAGTACTATCATCAGTATTAGGAACAGGAAAAGTCCTGCCAGGGCAGAGAACGCGATGAGTTCTCCTTCACCGAAGACTGCTACCAGCCCCATATAGCCTGCGAAGATAACCATAACCAAGACGAGTGCAGCTATGGGAATGAGTGACGGCACAATCATGATTGGATTGTCCCTGTAAATCTGGAAGGCACGCGAGAAGATCTCGCCTAGCGCTCTTTTTTTCGGCCTTTCGGCTTTTGCCTCTTTTGTGATTGGGGCAAGAACATTGGGCTTTGGATCGGATTGAGGATCTAGCTGATCGGAATCTGAATTCATGAAAGTCACCTTCTTTAATTTAAATAATTTTCATGCTTTCTGCTCATGTTTCGAATCTATATAAAATTTTGCAGAATCAACGGCAAAAAGTTCCTTATCCAAAAACGATCCATCGAAGTCCGCATTCCTCAAGCGAACTTTTTAATATCTTTGGCGACATCTCTCTTTAGGGGATTAAAAATGAAGTGGTTAGCAATATTATTCGGCATTATGATCGCTGCGATCCTCCCTGCCATGGCCGTGGGCATGAACCCCACTCTGACCGTTGTGGGCGAGGGAACCGTGACAGTATCTGCGGATACAGCGACGATCTCCGTCTCCGTAGAGAGTGGCAACGAAAATATGACAGACGCCCAGGCGGCTGTGCAAGGGAAGATGAGCCAGGTGATCGATGCCCTGAAGAGAGCAGGCGTCAAAGATGAGGAGATCCTGCCCGGTCAGTCCAGCGGAGTTTCCAGTTTTCAGTCCACCAGCAAGGTCTGCAAGAGAGTGAACAATAGCACGGTATGTGAGAATAGCACTCAACAGGCCTCTTCCTTAGAGCGGTCGACTGTCATCCGGCTCAGGAGCACCGACGAGTCCCGGATAAATCGTGTGCTGGATGCAGCCCGCTCCGCCGGGGCCCAGGCTTATGTAGCGGGATACGGTCTGAGCGATGCCAGTAAGGCTGCATCTGAAGCTCGCCAGAAAGCAATGGCCAATGCCAAAGAGAATGCCGCAGAGATGGCTGCCGCGGAGGGTGTGCGTTTGGGGGCGGTGCAGGATATTTCTGATTATGGGTATCCTGTTGCGCTTAACGATTACTACGGCAGCTCGGCGCAGCCTGGCACTGTAGATGTCACTTCCTACGTAATAGTAACCTATGAGTTTGAAATAATTTGATTAATTAAAAATATTTTTTCATCTAATATTTTTCAATCATTAATCTGGTTGCATTGGTCGTCGGACATCTGGCAAGCATAATCTATAAAGCTTTTTAGACCGATTAAACAAAGGGGATTATCATGAAAATTATACGCATAGTGTTTTTGGCGATAATGCTCTTGTTGCTGGTCGCCCCGTTTGCTACTGCCGTGGAGAATAATATGTCCAAGCTGATAGTGCAGGGTGAAGGCAAAGCGAGCGCCGCTCCGGACAAGGCGACTGTTGTGCTGGGCGTGCAGACGCGAGACGCCAGCGCTGCCATTGCTGCGGTGGAAAATGCCCGGCTGATGAATGAGACTTTAGTTGCATTGCTGGCGGCAGGAATTGCCGAGAGTGAAATTCAGACCAGCGGCTACAGCCTGGGCACGGAGTCTCAGGATGTGCCTGTCATGGCCGGAGAGAAGCAAAAAGCCCCGCTGTTTGTAGCTTCGAACACTGTAACCGTGAACCTGAACAATACCACAGATGTGGGAAAGGTACTGGATACAGCAGTCGCGGCAGGCTCAAACCGCATCCAGGAGGTCAGCTTCGACCTGTTGAATCCCCAGCCGCAAAAAGATCTGGCCTTAACTCTGGCCATTGAGGACGCCCGGAGGAAAGCAGAGATTGCCGCCAAGGCAGCAGGCGTGAAGCTGGGAAGGGTGCTGGAGATCTCGGAGGGCTACGGATATGTTGCTGCCGCATCCAGGAGCGTGAATTTTGCCGAATTCGCCACACCCATTCAGCCGGGGAGGATGGAGATCACAGCCAGCGTGACCATGACCTACGAGATATCCTGAAGATTGACAGGCTTTCTCTTTTTTCTTCCTGGCTTTTTTGCTGCCAACTTCCCTTTGCTTGCTACCCTTTACCGCCTTAGCAGTACATCGGCTCTGGAGGGTCTGCGATCTTGTTTGTAGGTCCTTCGCCAAAGATCTCCTGGAACTTCCAGACCACATAAAGCTCGCATTTGAAGTTCTCCCGGATGGCTTCCATCAGCTTGTTCTTGGTCAGGCCGTCATAGTATATCTCTCGCGTAAAACGGATGCTCTGCAGATCGCTTCCTACAGGCTCGATCTCGAAGCTGGAATCCTGGAAGAGCAGATCATAGCGCATCTGCCAGAGCAATCGCTCCTTCTCTTTGGGAGGCATAGCGGAAAGCGCCTTTTGGTGAGTGTCGGCCAGCCTTATCCGGCTGAATACCACTATCATGTCCTCATGGTTTTTGGGCTGAATGATGGATAAATGCCGGCCGGACTGTGCGGGAAATTCTGCTGCCAGCTGAAAGTAAAGATTCTCGACCTGGCCCTCCTCCTTGAATAACCCTTCTTGGACCAGCCAGGTCTTTATCTTTTCCTGGGTATCAATGACCTCTTGGATTGCCATCGCTTATCTCATCTACTCCAGCACCTCACGCAGCGGGAACTGGTGAATGCCAAGCTTGCCTTCGTAGTTGGCGGCGCTGATCTTTAAGACGCCGGGCACATGGCAGGCGGCATTGATGCCCACCTTCATGGCTGCGGAAATGGCCTCCTTACTGACGCCATTTATTACTATCTCAAAGACGCTGGTGACGTCCTCCGCCAGAGTGCAGACCCCATCCTCGCGTAGCGACGTGCAGAAAGCTGTGTTGGTGGAGGCTTTCAGGAACTTGTACTTGGAGCCCACCTTGGAGCCGCTGGCCACAACGCCTCCTGGAAAAGGCGTAATGGACCCCGGTAGCTTACTGATAGCATTTACCGCCGCCTCGGCAGCCGTTAGAGCAGCCATCTGGTTTTGGCCGAGAATCAGGAAGTTCCCTCCGGCAATTCCATCCATTGCTCCAAAGTTCTGCTCTATGATGAAGTCTCCGGACATGAGGGGGATCTTCCAGACATTCCGGCCAAACATCTCTACTTGCTTTTGGTAGCCATCGCCATACCAGCTCTCCTTCTTGCCGGTATCAAACTGCTTCTCAGCCTCGGGCATGCCACTGAATGCGGCTGTGGTAGGCGCAGTCATAACACACTGGCCCAGGCGGTAGAGCAATGAGTTCTCCAGGTTCTTGTAGCCCATATTGCAGATCAGGATATTGACACCCGGCCTGCCGTCCGGTGTTTGACTTCCATCCACAATGCATTCGATGCCCGCCTCTGCTGAGCATCCTATCACGGACGTTCCAAATCCTGTGGCTTCACGTGCCGCCTCCAGAGCCCAACGCTCCGTTACGGCGGTAATCAGCACCCTTGCCATCTTTATGGGAAAGCCTTCGGCAAAGGTCTCTTCGATCTGAACACCATTGATCTCCATAATATCCCTCTACTACATCTCTCTACAACGGATTGTAAACTGCCAGATCATATCCGCTGCTTTGCTCCTCTGGCAGGGCACAGGCCGCTGCCGCGCAGACCGGTCTCTCTAAAGGCAGATCAAACGCCATGCGGGCAATCTCGCCGGCACTGCCTTCGCCCAAGGCTGTGGCCTCAAAGTCGGTCTTCTCATAAGTCGCAACCAAAAAGGCCTGACCGTCCTCCAGATGCAACTCCCTAACTCGAAACTCATCCCGCTTAGCTATGCCTAGCCACCCTCGATCTCCTCGCACCACGCCTGCTATTCGCGGGGTGTCAAGCTCGTCCCTCTCATAGCCATAAGCCACAAGACTCAGGGCGATGGCGTCCATTGGCCGCTGGCCATCCTGGATCCTCTCCAGAATCATGTCGGTATGAGTGCCATTGCTTACAACGGCAACGTCGCCGGCGACGCGGATGCAGTTGTAGGCGATGTAAGGATTCCGGGCCAGGTCGGCGGGATCAAGGGGCGAGACGAGAATGCTCTTGCCGCGCACCTCTGCCCTGCGATTGGGAAAAGAGCGGGAGGAGACTCTGTAGGCGACAAAGCTCCTTCCCTGGCTGCGGCCTACTATGACTATTCGGCCCACATACATGTTTAGTCAACCAGCTTGTACTTGGCGATATTCGCATTTGCCATGGCCTGGATCTGGCCCAGCATATCTGCACATTCCGCTTTCTTGAATAGGTGCTTGTAGCGGCCTTGCAGCTTGAGATACTCTTGTGTTAGCTTGGGCCGGCGAACCTTCTTGACTCCAGTCAGCTCTCCGTTTTCGTATTCCGTGAGTGGCCATAGGCCAGTCTCCACAGCCAGGCGCGCCAGCTCAATCATGGTGCCGGCTTCGAAGGTCCAGCCGGTGATGCAGGGCGCATTGACCTGAATATAGGACGGCCCGTTCACCTGCAGGGCCTTCTTAACCTTTCGTCTCAGGTCCACAGGATAGGCCACCGAAGCGGTAGCCACGTAGGGAACCTTGTGGGCCAAAGCGATGGCAGGCATATCCTTCTTGGGTCGGGGATTGCCCTGGCTCTGGCTGCCTGGCGGCGTGGTGGTAGTATTCGCACAGAAGGGCGTAGATCCGCTTCTCTGCACACCAGTGTTCATGTAGGCCTCGTTGTCGTAGCAGACATAGAGAATCTTATGGCCGCGCTCGAACATGCCGGAGTTGGAGCCCATACCGATATCGAAGGTGCTCCCATCCCCGCCGATGACGATCAAGTTGGTGTCCTTGCCCCGTCTCTTGAGCATAACCTCCACTCCGGAGGCCACTGCGGAAGCATTCTCGAATAAGGAGTGAATCCAGGGAACACACCAGGCGCTCTCTGGGAAGGGTGTGGTAGTAACCTCCAGGCAGCCTGTGGGCGAGACCACAATGGTATTGGGTCCAGCGGCGTCTAGGACCAGCCTGATGGTGGTGGGCATAGCGCATCCTGCGCAGGCCCTATGCCCTGGTGCCAGCAAAGATTTTTCCATTTTTCTCAGCTCCTAAAGGATCTCCGTCCTCAGATCCAGGAATTCGAACTCGGTTTCTATTGATTTTCGGGCAGCTTCTGCCTTGGCCACGATCTTTCTGATGTCCTTGACTGTGATATCGCGACCTCCCAGACCCGCGGCAAAGCCGATGATGGGCGTTCTGATTTTGCTGTTGTAGAAGGAAGCCTTCAGATCTGTTACCAGACCGGCTTCGCCACCGATAGCGACGTCTTTCTCAATAACGGCAATTACGCTGGCGTCCTTCAGGGCCTTTCGCAGAGCTTGGACTGGGAAGGGCCGGTAGCTTCGCACCTTTAGCAGGCCGACTTTTTTGCCCTCGGATCGCATGGCATCTATGGCGTCCTTGATGGTGCCTATGACTGAACCCAGGGTGACTATTACGATCTCAGCGTCCTCGACAAAGTAGCTGTCCAAGAGCCCACCGTAGTACCTTCCAAAGGTCTCCTCAAACTCGCGAGCAACCAATTCGATCTTCGTCAGAGCCTTTAGCTGGGCCTCGAACTGCTGGTAGCGAAACTCAGTGTAGGTGGAGGGGTCTGCGAAGGCACCGAAGGTCATGGGGTGGGCCGGATCCAGGATAGCGGGCGGCTGGTAGTCGGGCAGAAACTCCCTGGCCTTTTCCTTGTCCAAAAGCTCTACCGGTTCGTAGACGTGGGTTAAGATGAATCCATCCATGCAGACCATGATGGGTGTCCTGATCTCGGCATCCTCGGCTATCTTGTAGGCCTGCAAAGTGGCATCCACAGCTTCTTGCACATTCTCCACATAGATTTGCAGCCATCCTACATCGCGAGCGCCTATGGAATCTTGCTGATCGTTCCAGATGTTGAGCGGCGCGCCCATGGCTCTGTTGGCTACGTTCATAACAACAGGCAGCCTCATGCCGGAAACGTTGTATAAAACCTCATACATCAGGGCCAGGCCCTGGCTCGTGGTCGAGGAGTAGCTTCTGGCACCGCAAGCGCTGGCGCCGACCAAAACGGACAGGGCTGAGAACTCGGAATCCACCGTCAAGAATTCGCTGTCAAGCTCACCATTAGCTACCATCTGGGAGAGGTTCTCCACAATGTGGGTCTGAGGTGTTATGGGATAGGCTGAGATCACATCGGGCCGGCAGCACATGACCGCGTGGGCCACCGCATAAGAGCCCTCCACCACTTTCATATTAGCAGTCTTCTCGCTCATCACTTCTCCTCCAGGACCATTGTAATCGCCATTCTTGGGCACTCGTTAGCGCACACGCTGCAACCTTTGCAGTAGTCCAGGTCAGGGACAAAGAGCCCTTCTTCCTGGTGGACGCAGCCCTCGGGGCAGTAGATCTCACAGAGGCTGCATTTTATGCATTTCTCATGATCGAATATGGGCACGAACGTCCGCCAGGCACCAGTCTTTGTCATGCGGGTGCTGCACGCATCTACTAAACTCCCTGCTTTGATTGCCATTAAGATACCCTCTCGAAGGCGGCTTTTATGGCGAGCAGGTTCTTTTTGCCTAAGTCACCTTTGAAACGTTCCGAAATAGCTTTGTTCAGGCTCTCCAGCCCCACCTCTTTGCTGGCACCGCAAAATGCTCCCAGCATGGTGGTGTTGACAATAGGCCGCTTTAGAATCTCCATGGCGATCTTGGTGGCGTCGATGGTGATGACCTCTGCATCTGTTTTAAGCTTGAGTGCCTCCTTCGTTCGGTCGGTGTTTATTATTATCTTCCCCGTCGGTTTAAGTCCTGCTGCCACATCCACCACATCGAGTAAGGTTACATCCTGCACAATGACATAATCCGGCTCATAAATCTGACTTCTGATCCGGATGGGCTTGTCGGCAATTCTGGCAAAGGCCATTACCGGCGCGCCTCTCCTTTCTACTCCAAAGGCCGGAAATGCCTGTGAGAACCTATTGTCCTCAAAAGCCGCAACGGCTATCATTTCGGCTGCAGTGACAGATCCCTGACCGCCACGACCATGTAAGCGTATTTCTTTCAAGGGCTGACCTCCAATAGTTCGCGCTCTGATCTCCTCTTCTCCGCGAAAAAGTGATGAGTAAATATATCTCTTTCGGAGCCACGGCAAGTTCTTATGTATGATGCTCTTCTTATACTCCAGTTCATGCCGCCTGGGCACTAGCTCCGGAGTATGAAGGATAACTTATGGATAACAGGAATGAAATACTCTTTGCGGTCCGGGAAGCCAAGAGGAACCTCGGAGAGGGCGCAGACTTTCGCGTCGCTGATGCTCTGGCCATCTTAGAGGGCATTGCGCCGTTCCTGAATAAGGAAGTTGTCATCGGGATGAAGTGCAAGAGCTGTGACAATTATGCTTCGGCTTCGTTCCCTTTGAGCCGGGATTTCTGGGCGGTTGATGACAGCGAATACTGCCATGCCAAGGATGCGTCATTAAAAAACCTCACAGCTTCCAAGCTGGCCGGTTGCCCCCAATACTCCTGCCAAGCTTCCCTGGATCTGATCACCTTAGGCACGGCCATAATGGAAGAGGATCTGCGGCCTGCTTTTCAGGAGAGAAAGCTCTATGATCGAAGCAAATTTGCCAGCTACAGCGTGGCCTTCCGGCTGCAATCCTCGCCAGGAAAGGTCTGCATCGAACTGGGGCATAGAACCGATGAAGGCTTTGCCTGCAGCGACATTAAGCTCTACATCTTAAGGAGGCTTGATCCCGGATTTGGGGCGGTTGCCACCCAAAAGATATCGGAGGCTATGAAGGGCAGTCCCATCATGGTGGTACAGTCCAGTCTGCAGACCAGAAGGCAACTGGACATTGACTATGTGCTGGAATGGATGGCTGAAAAGCGAAAGATGGATATAGTCTATCTCTAGCTTTATCTAAGCTCTAGATGATAATTGATGATTAAAGGATGTTTTAGACAATGGCGCAACCGTTAGTGCCAGATACCAGCGTGGTAATTGATGGTAGAGTCTCTGCCAAGATCAAAGCCGGTGAGCTGCAGGGCCGCAGGATCGTTGTACCTGAGGCCGTGGTAGCCGAGCTGGAGGCTCAGGCCAACCACGGGCGAGATATCGGTCTTAGAGGATTGGATGAGCTTCGGAAGCTCTCTGAGCTGGCCAAGACGGGCAAGATCGAGCTGGAATACGTGGGCATCAGGCCCAATTTGGACCAGATCAAGCTAGCCGGAGGGGGAGAGATAGACGCCATGATTCGGGATGTAGCCCTGGAACTTGGTGCCTCCTTCCTTACCAGCGATCAAGTTCAGTTCCGCGTGGCGGAAGCTATGGGCCTGGACGTGGAGTACGTCCGTCCGCAGCGCGAGCCTATCAAGCCCCTGTCCCTGGAGAAATACTTCACCGAGGATACCCTCTCCGTGCATCTCAAGGAGGGTGCCATACCCATGGCCAAACGCGGCCGGGTGGGAGACTTTTCCCTGATTCGTTTAGGGGAGAGGTCGCTATCGGAAAGGGAGCTAAGAGACCTCTCACGCGAGATCTTCGAAAGGGCCAAGGCGGATCCGGAAGGCTATGTGGAGATGGAGAAGATTGGTGCCGCCGTAATTCAGATAGGGCCCATGAGAATCGCCATAGCCAAGCCCCCGTTCTCTGACGGCCTGGAGATAACGGCCGTGCGACCAGTGGCCAAGGTGAGCTTTGACTCTTACCGGCATAGCAGCATGCTAAAAGAGAGGCTGAAGGAGAGTCAGAGAGGCATCCTCATAGCCGGTCCGCCTGGATCGGGAAAGTCCACCTTTGCCGCCGGAGTTGCCGAGTATCTCTTAAGCTGCAACTATGTGGTCAAGACCCTTGAGTCGCCTCGCGATCTGCAAGTTCCATCGGAGATCACTCAGTACGGGCCGCTCGAAGGCAGCATGGAAGCTTCGGCTGATATTTTGCTCTTGGTCAGGCCCGACTACACCATCTACGACGAGGTGAGAAAGACGCGCGACTTCCAGGTCTTCGCAGATATGCGCCTGGCTGGCGTGGGTATGATCGGTGTGGTGCATGCCAACAAGCCCATCGATGCCTTGCAGCGTCTTCTCGGTCGCGTGGACATGGGCATGATTCCCCAGGTGGTGGACACGGTGGTCTTCATCGAGAAGGGTGAGGTCACCCATGTCCTGGATGTGGAGTTCGTGGTCAAGGTTCCCGCTGGCATGGTGGAAGCGGATTTGGCCCGCCCGGTGATTGTGGTCAAGGACTTTGAGACGGGCCAGGCGGAGTATGAGCTATACTCCTATGGCGAGCAGATCGTGGTCATGCCCGTGTCCAAGGAGAGCCGGAGGCCCTCCCCATCCTGGAGGCTGGCCAGTCGCGAGATTGAGAAGGAGATAGCGCATCATGTGCGAGGCCCCTTCCAGGTGGAGATGCTTACCGACTCATCTGCTGTCATCCACGTCCCCCAGGATGAGGCGGCAAGAGTGATAGGCAAGGCCGGCAAGAACATCGATCAGATCGAGAAGAACCTGGGACTGCATATCGACGTGCGCACTCAGGATGTGCCTGTCCTGGCGGCACCCAAGGTGGAGGAGACGGCCAAGCACCTCATCATCTGGCTGGAAGGCATGGCCGGAGAGTCGGCGGAGGTCTTTGTAGGCGAGGAGCCGGTCTTCACGGCCACCGTGGGCAGAAGAGGAGATATCCGGGTGGCCAAGTCCTCAGAGATGGCCAAGCGCATCATCAAGCGCATGAAGACGGGAGAGAAGATCGAGGTGCAAAGGGCGAGCTCGGATTGAGACCTCTATTGGTCTAATGACTTCTCTTTGCGTTTTAATTTTTTTTGTTTTTACAAGTGCATTCTCTGCACTTTTATTATCGGACATTATCTGACTTAATGGGAGGCAAAAAAATGAAATATACTAATATCAGATCTCTGGCAGGCATTTTGATGCTCATTTTCCTGGCAGCCTGCGCGGTTGCACAAGATGATCTTTTAAATCCTGCGGATGCGGGTGCAATTCAGGACATAAGAAAGACCATGGGAGATGATATCTTGAGCCCAGGTCAGCAAGACCAGAAAGGTAATGCCACGCCGGTGATAATGGGAAAGAACCTGCCTGGTTCACTGGCAAGCTCGCAATCCTCCCAGCCCAAGGCGAGGCTCCTCAGCCCCCACAGCACCTGGAGCCTGAATCTGCTGGACAGCCTGGAGCGAGCTGTTGTTCTGCAGATGTACCAGTCTAATGATGTCGTATTCGGCAAGGGCACAATTGTCAGTGGGAAGCAGCCTTCAAAATGCCACGGCAACTGGGGCCATCACCGGGAATAAGCTGAATTTGGATATTCTCTCCGACGACCTAACGCTCTTCCATCTTTCTCTGACCATGAACGGCAAATCCCTGTCAGGCGACTATCATGGCTACAGTGTCGTATATGTTCCCTGGAAGGGAATCGCTATGGGGAAGATCAACTAGATTTAAATCTAAAACAATTTCTAATAATTTATTATTTTTTAGAAAATAATAAAACGTTGTTTGTCGTATAACCATTAAGCTTATCAACTAATAAACTGCATGGCAATGCGAATGGCGGTAGAATGGAACATAAGCCTGGTCAACCCGGCCGAAAAGCATCCATTCATGAGGATTAGAAAAACCATTCCTAAGAAGGTCGATATGTCATGAGATTTAAAATGCTATTACTATCATCATTGCTTTTCATTGCCTTCCTGGCTGTGACGGCTCTTTGCATCAATTGGGATGACCCTAGCGGAAACGCAGAGGAGATGATAAGCAGTGGTGAAGTTGAGATCATTACGGCGCCAGCAGGGCAGGCTGCAACTCCCATCGCGCAAAGAAAGCTTAATGAGAACAAAACCTCGATGGACTGGACCGTTCCCAGCACTCTCGCCGGTGGTGGTAACAGCGCCAAAGCATCCAGGACTCAAGCGGAGTCGGCCAGCGAAGAGGCTGTAGCCAGTACGCCAGCAGAAGAGACTGCACCAGTTGAGAACCCATCTGCGGCCACAGATACAGAGCTGCCTCCCACCCAGCTAGAAGTAACAAATGCTGGTGGAAACTGGTATTTTACCCTCAATGATAGCGTAGAGAGAGATCTGGCCCTGGTCCTCTTCCAGAAAGGAAATGAGGTCTTTGGAGCCGGCAAGATCAAAGAAGGCAACAACACCCAGGATGTGACTGCATCAGGAGCTGTTGCAGATGCAACCCTGGAGCTGAATCTGGTCACTGCGAATCCCATCGTCCAATACAAGCTCACACTCAATCTGAGCGAGGACTGGGCCGAAGGAGTGTACCAGGCATTTTCCACCAGCGGCGACTCCTGGACGGGAAGCGCCGAGGGCGAGAAGACGGCTTAGGTGAGGTACAAATCAAGTGCCGGGAAACCGGCATTTGTATGTTTATTTATTATTTGCATAAGATGAATATTGCGTGATTTAGCAGATCTTTCATTGGCAAGGGAAACTGGCATCTTTTTTGAGGCCTTTGTGCGCTTTGTGTTCTTTATGTTTGGAAATCGTAAGGCACGCAAAGAGACGGCAAGCACGCACCGAAAGCGATATGAGAAGAGAAGCCCGAGCTTGAGAAGATTATGTCCAAGCTCTCTCCCCTCATGGAGCAGTATTACCGGGAAAAGAAGCTGTACCCGGATACATTGCTGCTATTCCGGGTAGGCGACTTCTACGAGACCTTTGCCGAGGATGCCGTAGTCGTCGCACGCGACCTGAACATCACCCTTACCTCCCGCCAGAAGGACGACGAGGGCAACAAGATTCCTCTGGCGGGCGTGCCCTATCATGCCCTGGAGGTCTACCTGGCCAAGCTCATCCGGGCCGGGCATAAGGTGGCTATCTGCGATCAGGTGGAGGACCCCAAGCTGGCCAAGGGGCTGGTAAAAAGGGAGATCACTCGCGTGGTGACACCAGGCACAATCATTGAGCCTGCCATGCTCGACGAGTCCAGCAACAATTTCCTCGCCTCCGTCGTGCAAGATGGGGGCAGGATGGGCCTGGCTTTTGTGGACGTCTCCACAGGAGAGTTCCTGACCACGGAGATTGCCGCGGAACGGCTGACATCCGAGCTGGCCAAGTTTCGGCCGGCGGAGTGCGTTGCGCCTTTTCCCATCAACTGGGAGGGCACAAGCCTGCAGATCCTGGATGAGGCAGCCTTTTCGCAGGAGAGCACATCGGCCGCCCTGGAGAGCCGCTTTGGCCCCGGCTGGGGGGATCGGCTGCGCCTCGCTGACCGGCCCCTCGCCGCCCGCGCCTGCGGAGCCATTCTCACCTATCTGCACTCGGCTCACTTCGATGCTCTGGGACACCTGCATGACATTTGCTTCTATACCGCAGCCGAGTTCATGGTTTTAGATGAAGTCACCCTGCGTAATTTAGAGATCCTGAGGAACATCCGGGACCGCTCCCGGCGGGGAACGCTGCTGGAGTTCTTGGCCCGGACAAAGACGCCCATGGGAGCACGCACCCTGGCCCGCTGGGTCCAGATGCCTCTGCTCTTCCAGGAAGCGATTACCAGAAGGCATCTGGCTGTAGAAGAGCTGAACAATAATTCCGTGCTGCGGGAAAGCCTGACCGAGGTGCTGAAGGGCGTCTGTGATCTGGAGAGGCTGATGAGCCGGGTCTCCTGCGGCTCTGCCAGTCCCAAAGAGCTGATGGTCCTGAAAAGCACGCTGGCGAGGCTGCCCGGTCTGCAAGAGATCCTGGAAAATGCCGCCTCTCCTTACCTTGTCGAGCTCAAAGGCCAGCTTGGTCCCTGTGAAGATATCGTCTCTCTCCTGGAAAGATCGATCGTTGAAGATCCGCCCACACACCTTCGAGACGGAGGTGTGATCAAAGATGGCTTTGACGCAGAGATTGACCAGTTTCACTCTCTTTTGCGGGACGGCCGGGGCTGGATCGCCCGCCTGGAAGGCTCGGAGAGGGAGAAGACCGGCATCAAATCACTCAAGATTTCTTACAACAACGTCTTCGGCTATTATCTGGAGGTCTCCCGGGCGAACCTGCATCTGGTGCCTCAGGATTACATCCGCAAGCAGACCCTGGCAAACGCGGAGCGCTTCATAACCCCTGAGCTAAAGGAGATGGAATCCCGGGTACTATCCGCCCAGGAGAGGGTCATATCTCTCGAGCAGGAGATCTTTGCGGGCGTGCGTGGCAAAATAGGCCAACAGGCCCGTACCGTTCAGGAGAGGGCCATGGCGCTGGCTGAGCTGGATGTACTTGTCGCCCTGGCAGTAGTGGCTGCGGAAAGCGGCCTGGTGAGGCCCCAGTTCAATGGCGAGGGCAAGCTATTCCTCCGCGGCGCAAAGCATCCCGTCCTGGATAAGGCCATGCGAGGCGGCTTTGTGCCCAACGATGTTCTCCTGGATAATGATCATAACCGATTCATCATTCTCACCGGTCCCAACATGGCCGGAAAATCCACCTTCATGCGTCAAATCGCGCTCTGTGCCATTATGGCCCAGGCAGGCTCCTTTGTGCCAGCGGCCTATGCCTCGCTCTCCCTGGTGGACCGCATCTTCACCCGCGTGGGAGCTTACGATGATCTATCTGCCGGCCAGAGCACCTTCATGGTGGAGATGACGGAGCTGGCCACCATCCTTGGCGCTGCCAGCAAAGACAGCCTGGTGCTGCTGGACGAGGTGGGGCGCGGCACCAGCACCTTTGACGGACTCTCTTTGGCCTGGGCCATCTCGGAATATCTGCACAGCAACATCAAATGCAAATGCGTCTTTGCCACCCACTATCACCAGCTGACGCAGCTGGAAGGCATCCTGCCGGGAGTGAAAAACTACAGCATCGCCGTAAAAGAGGAGAAAGGGACCATCACCTTCCTGCGGACCGTGGTACCAGGAGCCACAGACAAGAGCTACGGCGTGCATGTGGCCCGTCTGGCCGGCGTGCCCGAGGCCGTGACGAAGCGGGCGGACCAGATTCTAAAAGAGATCGAGAAAGAGGCGGTGATCGAGCCCCTTTCCGGTAATAAAAAGTCCGGAAAATCCTCCCGGTACACTCAGCTCATATTCTTCGATGCGCCATCTAATGATGGAAATGAGGCGGGAAAGATTTTGCAGCTCCAGAAGGATGATCCCATCTTGCAAGAAATCCGGGCCATGGATATAGATTCACTGACGCCCCTCCAGGCGCTAAGCAGTCTAGCCGAATACCAGAAGAGGCTGGGCGAGAGACTTGATGAGAGACGGGGCAGGAGCAGAGGTGAGTGCGATGGCCAGGATTAAACTTCTAGATGTTGATACCATAAACAAGATCGCAGCCGGAGAGGTCATCGAGCGGCCCGCTTCTGTGGTCAAGGAATTGGTGGAAAACTCCATCGACGCTGGCGCCGGCAAAGTGCTCATTGAGCTGGGCGACGGCGGAAAGAGCTTCATCAGAATAACCGATGACGGTAGCGGCATTGATCCCGATGATCTGCCCCTGGCCTTTCAAAAGCATGCCACATCCAAGATTAGTGATGCCAAAGACCTGGAAAATATATCCACCTTAGGCTTTCGAGGCGAGGCACTGGCCAGCATCGCCAGCGTCTCGGCGAGCGTGGAGGTAAAAACCAAGACTAAAGGCTCCATCTCCGGCACCTATCTTCGCATGGAGGGCGGCAAGATTGCAGAAACCAAAGAGGTTGGCACTCCAGTGGGAACCACCATCACCGTCTGGGACCTCTTCTACAATGTTCCGGCCAGAAGAAAGCACCTCAAAGGGGTGGAAGCGGAAACTGTGTACATCACAGATATCGTCACTGAGATGGCTATCATCCATTATGACATCTCTTTTGAGCTCTTCTCCGGCAAACGTACCATCTTCAAGTCGATCAGATCGTCGAATTGGGACGATGTGCTCTTTCGTCTCTTCGGCCTGAAGACTTTGAAAGGCATGGCCCGGCTGGAGGAGCCAGGGCAAGGCTGGAGCCTCTCCGGAGTCATTGGAGATCCGCTGGCCGTGCGAAGCAGTCCGGACAGGA
Source organism: Methanotrichaceae archaeon (assembly GCA_963748825.1). Lineage (GTDB taxonomy): Archaea > Halobacteriota > Methanosarcinia > Methanotrichales > Methanotrichaceae > Methanothrix. The sequence goes on along the minus strand of CAVVKN010000004.1, from coordinate 21,505 downwards.
TATTCATCTTCGTCAACGGAAGGGCGGTCTCTTCCCGAACTCTTTCGGCAGCAGTACGGGAAGCTTACCGAAACATCATCCCCCTGGGAAAGAGCCCGGTGGCCGTCATCTCCCTGCAGATAAGTCCCGAGCTTGTAGACGTGAACGTTCACCCGGCCAAAAGAGAGATCCGCCTCTTGCATGAGCAGGAGATCGCCTCCGCTCTCACTCAGGCCGCGGCCAGGGCTCTGGAGGAGCATGCAAAGTCCGCGGCGGAGGAGATGCCAGCAGGGGGGTGGCAGGCGAAGCGATGGCCCCAGTCAGGCAGGCCACCATCGCGGAAAGCTGTGAGCAGAGTACCCTCCCCCTAAATCCGGTGGAGGAGGCGGGGGAGAAGTCGCAGGTAGAGCCGAAGCGTCCACATCTTCGCATCCTCGGCCAGATCAAGAAGCTTTACATCGTGGCGGAGGGTGTTGAGGGGCTGGTGCTCATCGATCAACATGCTGCCGCTGAGCGCATCCGCTTCGAGCTCCTGCAAGAACGCTACAAGAGCAAAAAGATCCGACAGGAGCTGGCTGAGCCCATTTCCCTGGAGCTATCTCCCAGCGAGAGAATCATGTTGTCCTCCTGGCAGGAGACGCTGCAGGACATAGGCTTTGATGTCTCGTCTTTTGGGGGAAACACCTACAGCGTCAGGGCAGTCCCGGCTTTAGGGAAGCGGCTGGAGAGTTCCGAGGCGGTGCACGACATCTTAAGAGACCTTTTTTCTCAGGGAAAAGTCAGCCCCAGTTCAACCAATAAAGATGAGATTCTAAAGCTTCTGGCCTGCAAGGGCTCCATAAAATCAGGAAAAGAGCTGGACCACGCTGAAATGAGAAAGCTTGTCGAGGATCTTTCCACCTGCAATAATCCTCTCACCTGCCCGCACGGAAGGCCGGTGATGGTGACAATAGATCAAAATCAATTGGAGCGGCTCTTTGCCAGGAGATGAACTTTTCTAGGGGGCTGGACAATTGCTCCTCTCATGGATCTGGAAGGGTTTACTAAGAGGGGTCTTCTACGAAAGGACCCCGAAATAAAGAATAAGCTCATCTCACTGATCAGAGAAGTTAAGAGAATACCTGAGGATAAAGCCCTCATCCTGGCGGAAGCGGTGTTGGAGGAGGCGGCAGCAACGCTGCATCCCCGGGGCGAGGTCTTCCGGCTGGAGAATGTGGGCGTCTCCATGGGCGACTATGGAGTGGGCTCGCGAGGCTCAGGCGATTTTTATACTCATACCAAAATTGCCGAGGTCATCGGTCGAACCGATGCCGTGGTCGACTCCCGCCAGCTGGACGATTCAGGCGTGGTCAAAGCCAAAGGACAGTACATAACCGTCACCGTAGATGGCATGCACTCCCGCCTCAGCGACTATCCATTCCTGGCGGGCTTTCACGTTACCCGGGCAGCGCTTCGCGATGTCTATGTCATGGGCGCACGGCCCGTAGCTCTTCTCTCGGACATTCATATCGCCGATGATGGGGATGTCTCCAAGCTCTTCGACCATATCGCCGGCATCGCCACCGTCTCGGAGCTGATCGGCGTTCCTCTCATTACCGGCAGTACACTGCGCATCGGCGGAGATATGGTCATCGGCGATCGGATGACAGGATGTGTGGGTGCTGTAGGCGTCTCTGATAAGCTCACGCCCAGAAAGAGCGCCCGTCCTGGTGACGTGATCATGATGAGCGAAGGGGCCGGAGGCGGAACGGTCTGCTCGGCTGCCCTCTACTATGATCGGCATGAGGTGGTAGAAGAGACTCTGAATATCAAATTCTTGGAGGCCTGCGAAGCTCTGCTCAAGGAGGATCTTACCATTCACGCCATGACCGACGTGACCAATGGAGGCATTCGAGGCGACGCCAAGGAGATCTCCTACACGGCAAAAGTGAAGCTGCACTTCGAGGAGGAGAGGATGCGCCGCCTGGTAAATCCGCGGGTTTTAGAGATGCTCGACGACCTGTTGATCGACTATCTGGGTGTCTCCATCGATGCCCTGCTCATAATCGCTCCTGAGGAAGAGGCGAAAGAGATCGCCAGGACCATTGGCAAAGCCGGGGTGGCGGTAGATGAGATTGGCACCGTCGAGGCGGGAGAGGGCGCATTGCTCCATATGGATGGAAAAGTGACGGACTTTTCCCCGCGCTTCCGGGAAGCTGCCTACACGCCCATAAAAAAGGCAGTCGGCCAGGATGCGAGAAGAGATGTGGCAGAGATGACGGCGAAAGTCGACCGGGCAGCTATGAATGCTGTGGAGAAGAAGAGGCAATTTATCGAGAAGATAAAAAGAAGATAATTCAAATTTTTACAAAGTTATTTATTTTTAATGCATTTGCCGAATGTAGTAATAATAGTAAAAATTTTTTTTACATAAATAAACTATTTATATCATAACGTACTTCATTTATTGCAAGGGAGTAAAAATAAGGGAGAAGATAACAATGAAGGAATCGTTCGTAATGAGATTTGACGAAAAAGATATTGAGGTTGTAGAAACGCTGAAAAGCCTGGGAGTGCCGAGAAAGGTCTCCAATATGATCGCCTATCTGGCCAGCGGCACAGAGGCCACCTCCCGTGAGATTGAGAGAGGCTCCGATCTGCGCCAGCCGGAGGTGAGCATCGCGCTACGCACTCTCCGGAAGAACAACTGGGTGGAGGAGAAGATGGGCAGGAGCGATGGCACCGGCCGGCCCATGAAGGTCTACCGCCTCAAAGCACCAATTGAGGATATACTTCAGTACTACGAGCAGGAAAAGCTCGACGAGGCCAACCAGGCTCTGCAATCCATACAAAAGCTCAAGGCTCTCTTGGGGGAGGCGGGGTCGAGCTAAGGGACGGGTGGAGCCCACCTCCAAAGGGAAATTTAATATATAATTTTTAATTTTATTATTTGTTTGGTAAAAATATATAGATAGACGTCGTCGCAATAACATTAATTATATTATACTAATAATCGATTAATCGTGTCCTCTGCGAGTGCTTAGTATGCTCTGTGTCTGCGGTGGTGGTAGTATCGTCAGCCATTTGTTTTAACCAATTGCTGACTATATTTCAACCAAAGAGCCACAACAGTTCACAACAGTTCACAAAAGGGCGCACAGAGCGCCTAACTACCAACTGGAAAACCATAGTAACCTGGGGTTAGCAAATGGAAAATCGCGAAGAGCCACTTTTAATACCCGAAAAAATCTTCACGATGGAGATATATAGAAGGAAAACGTAATATAAATCTAAAGCAAACTTGGGGCCAATGCAGAGTCATTGCCCTGGGTGATGTATGAAGCAAATCGAGTATTAGCTAGCTTATATCCAGGTAGTGATTCATTGACGGTCATAGAAGAGTCTATTCATAGAGCATATCTAAACAAGCTTGTAGGGGAAGATGGTTTACGCATTGTGGAATGCATACCGGGCGAAGAGATCACGGACGAGAAGCTGGCAGAGCTTACCGGCATCAGCCTGAATACCGTAAGACGCACCCTTTACCTGCTTTACGAACACAGGCTGGCCATATATCGACGCAAGCGCGATCCTGATTCCGGCTGGCTCACTTATTTGTGGCAACTGTGTCCCGAGAATTTTGAAAAGGCACTGGAATCGGAAGCCAAAAGGCTGCTGCGCAAATTGGACGAGAGGCTGGCCTATGAGAAGGAGAACATCTTTTATGCCTGCACCGATGGGTGTGCCCGGTTCATCTTCGACGAGGCGAGCGAGGCCAATTTCCTCTGTCCCTTCTGTCAGGGCAGCCTGGAGTTTATGGAGAATGCCAAAGTGGTGGAGACCATAGAAAAACAGATGACGGAATTAAAAGCTTGCTTATAGGTTCTCCAGGTTGTTGCCAAGGACCGCCGTCCACCACCAACGAGCCATGTCCATCAGATCGCGGCTGAACATCCCGGAGAGCCGGTACTCGCCGCCTTTGTTTGTTACCAGGCCTGCTCCAAGTAGCTTGTTTCTCATGGCGTAAAAGGCAGATCGACTGACATTCAGTTCTATCAGAAGCTGCTCCCACTCGGCGGTCTTCAATGGATTGCCGCTCTTCTGCCGTTCCTCCACAATTGCCAGGAATTTCCCCCCGCGCTGCGCCGTTGTTTCCTCCTGAAAAAGGCGAAGCATTAGCTCATGATATGGATCACGGCTACGGCTTATTGCGTACTCCGATTTGGAGCGGACCTTGAGCGTAGTGGCGGTCCGGGGAGCCTTCTTGACATTGGTCATAAGCTAGCCAGTACTGCTCTGGCTATATCTGCATATTCATCCCTTAAAACATAGCTTTTAGGCGCGCGATAAGACTTCTTATTGACATGTAATATTCCCAGACGTGAACAAATGTAGCCGATCATGGAGGCTACCACCTTCTTGGAAACATCAATTTTCTTGCATACGCTTTCATGAATAGAGGCTACCGTAAACTCTCGAGCCTCCACTATCGACTCAAGCACAACTCGCCTCAGGCCATCTGAGTCCAGATTGAGGAACCTAATCATTCGGCCCAATATCTCGGACCGCTGTGGTTTCATCGTACCCCTCCTAAACTACCCCCTAGACATTTAACATTAGTTTAGTAATATGTATAATATATACTTTACTATATGAGCCAATACTTGAATATGGTTTCAACGCAAACCCCAATTGCACCGCCATGAGCTTAAGCTGATCGCCAAATAGTGCCGATGATAAAGAGCTTGCGGTTCGGAATTAATATGCAAGAAGATGAAAATGCAAAGGCTGAGGCCCTCTATGCCCAGGGAAACTACGATGAGGCGGTATCGGCCTGGGAAAAGGCAGAGAGAGTTGGACCGCCAAGCTTCGGCCGATGGTATAAGATGGGCTTAGCTTTGCGAAAGCTGGGCAGGTATGATGAGGCAGCTGTCGCCCTGGAAAAAGCCCTCTTGCTCGACTCTAAGAATGCCGACGCCTGGAGAGCTCATGCCCTGGTCTGCAGCCAGATGGATAGGAATGCTGAGGCGGTGGTATCCTGCGAAAAGGCCCTGGTCCTCGATCCATACAATGCCCGGACCTGGATAGTAAGGGGCTTTGCCCTGCACCGATTGGGGCAATACGAAAAGGCGGTGGAAAGCTATGCCCGGGCCATTGAGTGCAATCCACTCGGAGCGGACGGCAGAAGGGCCTGGAATAACCGGGGCGCGGCTTTAGACAACCTGCATAGACATGAGGAGGCTATCGAAAGCTATGAAGAGGCGCTCCTCATCGATCCCTTCGACATCTATGCCTGGAACAACAAAGGCGTCGCCTTAGGGGTTTTAGCCAGGCACGAGGAGGCGATAAGCTGCTTTTTAAAGGCCATAAGGATCGAGCCGGAATATGCAACGGCCTGGAAGAACCTGGGTGTAGCCTACCAGTCGCTGCATCGTGATCATGATGCGGAAGAGGCCTTTATCAGAGCAAAGAAATTGGGGCTCTGATTGGTCTATTTCTTGCCCAAAAGAGCTTTAGCGATCTCATCGACGAGAGCCTCACGGTTCTCCCGGGTTACGGTTATCACCTGAAATGTGCTGCGGATTTTCTTGGCCAGACGGTGATTGGACCACTCGTGCAGCACCACGAGCATGGGCCTAGATGAGGCGATGGCCATTTCTACGGAGGAGACGAATCGGTGGCTGGTCAGCTCCATGGGACCCACCTCGTCTACCACAATCAGCTCGCATTTCAGGGCGTTTTCCACAGCATGCGCTCCTATGCCATCCAGGCCTTCCGGATGGACGCGATACTTCCCCAATTGCGGCCCGCTGCCCGTCTCATCGGCCAGCATGCCCACGCCCCCCGTGGCAAGGTCGAGCAGCTCAAAGCCGATGCGCCGATCTTTGTAACGCTTATCCCGTGCCACCACTCCCCCCACGCGCATGCCTGTGGCTGTGGCCACTTTCGCTACCAGGGTGGATTTGCCGATGCCGGGGGACCCGGTGACTGCTATCCTAAATACCATATTGCTCCCTCATCCTCTGTGCGTATTGGCTCAGGCTCTCCACGTCTTTGATCTCTTTCTTGACCAGCTTTTTAAGGCGACTTCGGATCTCTTTGTCCGGTCGCGAGCCTACGGAGCGCAGGTGGTAATCGATCGTCTTGCACATCTCATCGCCTTTGCTATCCCAGTCGGTGAGGAGTATGATCTGGGAATAGCTGCGAGCTGCATCCTCAGCCAGGTCCAGAGCCGATCGGCGCGATGCCATGATCACGGGGCCCGGCAGGCCCAAAGCACGCAAGGCCTGCAGGTCGCGCCTACCTTCCACAATGATGGCTGCACCCTGATAGGAAGCATCGAGAAGGGAAGCGATCAGCTCTTCCAGGGCTTCCAAATCATAAGTCCTCTTGGGACGGATCTCATGCTCAACTCTACCCCAAGCCATATTTTTCCCGCTCAATTATTTCATCTTCTGCATTAATGCCGAGACTGCCTCATCCTTTGCCATCCCTTTAACCAAAAGAAGCTTTCTGGCACTCTTGTGGCCGCTTAAGACCTCTACCTTTAGCTCGGAAATACCAAGCGCTCTGGCCAGCTCCTCCATCAGTTGCCGGTTAGCCCGCCCTCGCGACGGCTCCTCCGTCAGATGGGCTTCCATTGACCTTCGCCAGGGATTGAAGCCGGAAGGCACAGCCAGCCGGGAAGAGCCGGGCACCACCTCAAAGCTGATGATGCAGCCAAGCGGATGAGGCTTGACCGCCTCGTAAATGTCCATTATTCCTAAAAGAGGCGCCCTGGAGCTTAAAGCTTGTCTCCGGCATAGTAATGTTTCGAGTCCTGTTCTCCTGCCTCATCTTCTCAAGTCTTATAAATAAATTTTTGAAGACATTTACTGAGAATCTGCTTGGGTGGAAGCGATTTGGCAAAAAGTTAAAATAGCGTCAGCGATGAAGAGTGAGAGGTTCGATGAAGATCAAGCAAGTAGTCGTCCTGTCAGGTCAGGCTCAGGTTGCAAGTTCCCGTCTTCCCGGCTTGGAGCAGCTTGGCCTGCAAATCTCCGACCGTCTCCCTGGCCAAGGAAAGGATTGCCTTTTGATATGTGATCCTGGATATGAGACAACTACCGCGGGCTCGCTACTCATTCGCCAAGCGTTGGCCAACGGAAGTCCTGTTTTATTTGACAACTTCGATTGCTCATCAGTCTTAGAAGAGATCAAGCAGACGAGCAGCCTTTCTTTAGAGACCAGAAATAACCTGGAGGCATATGCCCTCTTCCGGTGTCTGCAAAGCGACTCGCTTAGGCTTGCCGCCCTTCAGTCTGGCACGAACGCCATGCCCCGTTATGCGGCGGCAGCCTATGAGAAAGTGCAGGATCTTCGTTATGGAGAGAACTGGCACCAGAAGGCGGCACTCTACAGCAAGCAGAATGGTCTGGGTCTGCACAAAGCCAGGAAGCTGAATGGACGGGAGATGTCCTATAACAACATGGTCGATGCGGAAACGGTGCTTGAGATGCTGATCGATCTATCTGAGTACGATAGCGTCCCGGTAGAAAAGCCCCTCTCTGTCATCGTGAAGCATGCCAATCCTTGCGGTGTGGCCTATGGCGAAAGTCTTGCTGATGCCTATCGTCTCTCTTTCGCCACCGATCCCAAATCCGCCTTTGGAGGCGTCATTGGTTTTTCCCGGCCGGTGGATTTGGACACAGCTCGCGCCATCGGCGACAGCTTCGTGGAAGTTCTGCTGGCTCCAGGCTATGAGCCTGATGCCCTAAAGCTGCTGATGGAAAAGAAGCCTAATCGCAGAATATTGGATATTGGAGATTTGCTGGTCCGAAAGGACGAGCTTTATCGGGGCTTCTATCAAAGAAGCATCTTCGGGGGCATGATGCTCCAGGATTATGACACCGGCGATCTCAAGGAATGGAAGGTTGTAACCAGGAGGGTTCCCACAGATGGGGAAAGCAAAGCTCTTCGATTTGCCTGGAAGGTCTCCAAGTATGTCAAGTCCAATGCACTGGTTTATGCGTCGGAGTGCCAGACCATAGGCATAGGATCGGGCCAGGTGAGCCGGGTGGATTCAGCGCGCTTTGGTGCGGAAAAGGCAGAGGAGCACGGCCTTTGCACACGAGGGACGGTAGCTGCCACTGATTCATTCTTCCCCTTCCGAGACGGGCTGGATCAAACCTTCCAGGCCGGAGCTGTTGCAGTAATTCATCCCGGCGGGTCCATACGGGATGCAGAGGTGATTGATGCCGCCAATGAGCACGACATGGCCATGGTCTTCACAGGCATGCGCCATTTCAGACACTAATTTTTCCCGCGCAAGATCTTCCCGCAATAAATGCAATGGTAAGGCAGTTCTAGCGCTTCTAGCTCTTGTGCTTTTCATTTACGTAGCATTTGATCCCGTCCAGGCGAGCGTTATCCAGGCGGGCGCGGATATCCAGACGGCCATAAACTCGGCCAAAGCGGGAGACACGATAGTAGTAGGTCCCGGTGAAGTAAGCCGCTTCGAGGTGGACCGGCCGTTGACCATTGAGGGACAGGGCGGCCCCATTCTCTCTGCTGCTCTGCAGAAACCTGCCATAAAAGTAAACAGCGATGGTGTCACCATCACTGGATTTCGCATCATTGGCGTGAGTAAGGACAGCGTTGCCAAGTTCGATTACTACATGCAAAATCCTACTGCTGCGGCAGGAGGGCGCTTCGATGAGCCCAATTCGGCCGTCGTTGTAAGGGGCGATGGCATATCTATAAAAAATTGCAGCATCTTTGGAGCGCAGGTGGCTATTTTTGCAGAGAATGTGCAGGATCTGGTCTTGCAGAATACGACCATGGAAGGATGCGATACAGGAGCCTCGATCCTGCAGAGTTCCCAGGTTAAAGTTACTGCATGTCGCATAACCAACTGCAAAAAATACGGGCTGGAAATTGTTGGGTCTCGCGATGTGATGCTCGACAATAACAGCATTGTTAACAACACCAACGCAGGAATACTCCTTAAAGAGACGAATGATGGCGTTATTCAGGATAATATCCTCTCCATGAACACCTTTGGTCTGTCCCTTTGGAATGCGTCATATAACCAGGTGAGAAGAAATCGTGCCGATCATAATTATTACGGAATCCTGGTGACGACCTCGTCTAACTACAATAATATCACTGATAATTTGGCCGAGGACAACAGCAGAAGCGAGATCATGACAGGATTTGGCATCGGCATCAGCCTGCAAGAGAACAGCAGCTACAACATCCTGATCCGAAACACCGCCAAGGGCAACTTCAACGGCCTTGAGCTGTCCCGAGGCTGCAAGTTCAATGCCGTCTACGACAACAACGCCTCGGACAATAAGCACGGCATAAGGCTCAATGAGAATCGGAATAACCTCGTCTTCGGCAACAATTTCTTTAGAAACGATGTCAATGCCTATGAGAATACCAGTCTCAATATCTGGAATACAACTATCGGCAACTACTACAACGATTATCGGGGCAAAGACGAGAATAATGACGGCATAGGCGATCAGCCCTATTCTCTTCCCGGGCCCGAGTCCCGTTCCTTTGACTTCCGGCCCCTCATCCGGCCATTCCGGGCGGGATTGGACAGTGCGATGCTTCGGGATGAGGTTAAGAAATATGCTGTGTATGGGCCAGCAGATGAAGAGTTTCCTACCACACGGATTCAGGGCGGTGTCGTGGTGATATCCCGCAAGACATCCAGCTTGCCGCCCAAATGGACGGACTCCAGGCCATTTGATGCCAGCGCTCCGCCCTTCCAAAAAGAGAATGATTTCTAATGAATGTCATAACGGAGGGCGCCATCACCTTCGAGACAGAGGGCGCTTTTTACAATCCCAAGATGCTTCTCAACCGGGATATCGGCGTAGCCATGGCCAATAGCCTGGGCCTCTCCGACTATCTGGATGCCCTGTCTGCCAGCGGCATTCGCGGGCTAAGAGTGGCTAAGGAAGCAGGTGTAGAAAAAGTGACATTAAACGATGTCAGCCCCCTGGCTTGCCAGCTCATCGAAAAAAACCTGAGTCGAAATGGTCTGGACGGCACCGTCACCTGCTGCAATGCCAACGTTCTCCTGCATGAGCAGCACTTTCAGGCGGTGGACCTGGACCCATTCGGCTCACCCTCTTCCTATCTTTCTGCAGCCAGCCGGTCTGCTCTCTCTTATCTATTCATCACCGCCACCGACACGGCGCCCCTCTGCGGTGCCCATCTCATGAGCGGTATCCGCAAGTACATGGCAGTTCCACTGCGTACGGACTATCACCGGGAGATGGGGGCCCGAATTCTGCTCGGCCTGGCTGCCCGGGAGCTGGCCCGCCTGGATAAAGCCATGCAGCCCATGCTCACCCACGTTACCGATCACTATGTGAGAACTTACCTGCGTGTGATCAAGGGAGCAAAAGCAGCGGATAGATGCCTGGAAAAACTGGGCTATGTCGAGCACTGCCGTAGCTGCGGCAGCTTCGTTCTCCTGGAAAAGCCCCGGCCTGGGGGAGAGTGTCGCCACTGCTTTGGCAAGACGACATTGGCCGGCCCTCTGTGGCTGGGCGGGATACAGGAGGCGCAGGTAATCGAGAAGGCCTTTGCTTGGGAGGGCCTGAGCCGCCGGGCAAAAAAACTCCTCAACACATGTGCGAGCGAAGTAGAGGTGCCCATGTACTATGATCATCATAGCATCTGCGAGAGGCTGCACATCACCCCCGGCAAGATAGATGATGCAATAGAGCGGCTGCTAGAGGGCGGGCATCGGGCTTCCCGCACTCATTTTTGGGGACTAGGCATCAAGACCGATGCCGGGATGACAGATGTCGAGGCGGCCATAAGGCCTGCTTGATTTCATAATAATTTATAAAAAGTTCTATCTTTTTTCCAACCTAAAACTTAATAAAGGAGAAGAGACCTAATAGTGATAGCTGCATTATGATAGGATAATGCAGGAATTCGCGGCACGAGGTGACGTTTATTACCCCCTTCATTGCTACTCCCTTTCGCATCTCGTGCCATCCCTTGTTATATTTTAGCAGGTTCTAAAATGCAATTAGCATCTTATTTGGCTGGCTCCGACCTGCGTCTGGTAATCTATTTCCTCTTGGGCGGGGCGGTGACGGTTCTCACAGCCTACTTCGCCAGCCAGGGTCGGGGCATGCTCTCTGCCTTCATCACCACCCTGCCCCTGCAAACTGCTTTCAGTTTTTTGCTAATTTATGCAGAGGGCGGCAGCAAGACGGTGGAAGAGTATGCCAGAAGCCTTCTGATCTTCACACCTCCCTGGCTCTGCTATGTCACCATCGTTCTCCTGGGTGTTAATCGAATTGGAGTAGTCAAGAGCCTGGGTCTGGGGGTTCTTCTCTTCGTGATCCTATCCGTCCTCCTGCAAAAGATGCTTCCCGGCACAAAACTGTAAAATAATAGGGGGTTAATGCGAAGGCCATGAAAATTGCTCTTGTTGGTGGAACCGGCGGTATCGGCACGGGATTTGCCGTGCGCTGGGGGCAAAAGCATGAGATCATCATCGGCTCACGAAATGTTGATAAAGCCAGGGAGAGCGCGGCCGCGGTATTGCAGCTCTTAGGGGAGGTTGGCAATGTGCAGGGCACGGACAACGCCTGTGCCATTGCTACGGCTGATGTGGTCGTGCTATGCGTGCCCTATGAGCATTTGGCTTCTGTTACAGCGGGTCTGTCAGAAGCCTACAAGAGCCAGCTCGTCATCTCGCCCGTGGTGCCCATGTTCTATAATGGCAAGTTTTTCCAGTATCGTCCACCTATCGAGGGAAGCGCAGCCCTGCAGGCAAGGTCGCTGCTCCCGGAAGGCGTTAGAGTGGTCTCTGCCTTTCATACCATCTGCGCCGCAGCTCTGCAGGATATTAATAGGGTGATGAAGGCGGATGCTTTTATCTGTGGCGATGATGCAGAGGATATAGATATCACTGCGCAATTGGCCGGTGAGATAAAGAGTCTCCGACCACTGAACGCGGGTCCATTGGCCGTCTCCTCCATGGTGGAGAGCCTGACGCCCTTTCTGCTCAATGTAGCTCGCAAGAACAAGATCAAGGATGCAGGAATTGCCGTCGTCTCCGAGCGGAAAAATTAAAAAATTATAAATCAAAAATAATTAAGAATTGAAGAATATCCATTTTTTATCATCTCCCAGATCATCTCTGCTGAAAGGTTCAGTCCCAGCCAATGCCAGATGAGATAGACGCCAACGAACATCCCCAGCATGGCACCCACGTTTGAAAGTGCAGCCACCAGGATGACCTTGAAGAGGCGGTTTTGCATCATCTGCTTAAAGCTGTCTGCAGCAGCCAGCGTTTTCAGGTCGGATACGGTCGGCTTGAGCTTCCAGGCCTCCACCATTCCGGCAAACCAGCCCGCTGCCACAAAGGGATTGAGGGTCGTCATCCAGGCCACCATGAGCGCCGTCAGGGCGGATAGAGGATGGCCTCTGGCCAGGACCACTCCTAAAGCCGACAGCCCTCCCGTTACAACGAACCAGATGACACAGGCCTGGAGAATTATCTCGCTGGACTGGGCCGTGATCAGCACCAGACCAATGGTGGCCAGGATGAGCAGGCTCACCACTACCCCAAATATCTTGACAAAGGTGATCTTTTTGCCGGGCTTCTCATTCAAGCCTTCCAGGGCGGGAATATTCTCTGGATGCTCCAGATGCTTGAGAATGCCCTCTCTGTGGCCCGCCCCTACCACGGCCAGCACCCGGCCCTGTTTGGAGAGCAGGTGCAGATTACGAGCAAGGAAGGCGTCGCGCTCATCTACCAGCACGTTCGCCGCTCCTGGGGAGATCTTACGAAACTCCGAGATCATCTGGGAGACGATATCTGCCTGGGTGATGCTGTCAATATCAATTTCTTCTTCATCGCCCCAGCCAAGAGCCGCGGGTATCAGGGATCCGACCAGCCTGATCTTATCAAAAAATCCCATAGCCGACCAGAAGCGCTGAATGGTAATGCCTATGTCCCTATCGACCAGCGCCACCCGTGCGCCAGCTTTCTTGGCAGCTTCGATGGCAGCCAGCATCTCCGAGCCGGGTTTGACCCCCAGCTCTTCGCCGATCTTTCTCTGGATGTAGGCCAAAAACAACTGCACCAGGAAGAAAAAGAGTTTTCCGCCACTCAAGAGTTCACTGATCTTGATCTCCTTCTCTACCTCCTGGCCGATAAGAGCCCGATAGCGAGCAGGACACAGCTCTACAGCCACGATATCGGGCCGCATCTCCTCGATTTTGCTGATTACTTCCTGCACGCTTTTTTCTGAGACATGGGCCGTTCCTACTATTATGATCTCATGGGACTCGCAGCCAGCGGGATTCTCCGCCGGCTCCACCAGCAGGCAAGCAGGCGCGCCGTCTTCTTTCATCTTTTCCGTCGTATTCTCCAAATTGATTACCTCTTAATGTTCCCGCTCTCTGCACAGCTCAATGGCCCTGACCAGGTCCTCCCTGGAGACGATGCCCACCAATCGGCCCTTATCGATCACAGGCAGTCGGCGAATTTGCATGTCATTCATCATCTTCATGGCAGTCGATGCCTCCTCCTCAGGGCCAATCAAATATAACTTTCTTGTCATCACCTGATCGACGCGAGTTTGGGTGCGCAGAGCTTCTGGAACCTTTTGCAGATCGGTCAAGGTGATAATTCCCTCCAGGGCCTCGCCAGACATTACCGGATAGCCTCTATGTTTTTCTCGGAACATCAGCTCTTTTAGCTCCTCAAGTGTCATTTCCAAAGCGATGCTGCGCACCGGGGTGGACATTATGTTTCTGACCAGTATTCCCTCCAGGCTGACGCTTATTTCGGTAGCCTTATCCTCTTCAGATGCCCCCACATAAACGAAGAACGCCACAAAGAGGAGCATGAAATTTAAGGATAACAGGCCTAGCAGAAACATAAGCGTCGCGAAGATCTTTCCTATATCCGCAGCACGCCGGGTAGCTTTAATGTATGGCATGCGGGTGGCAAACCAGGCCCGCAAAAGGCGGCCTCCATCCATGGGAAAGGCAGGGAGGAGATTGAAGGCCATGAGGATGAGATTCATGATGCCTAAAGTCCAGAGCATGATGGCCAAAGCATTGCCTGCACCACCAAAAGCGGCAGCAGGTCCGGCCAAGTAAACCGAGATCAATCCCAGCACCCCGCTTACAGCCGGCCCGGCAAAGGCCATCTGCAGCTCCAGGCGGGGATTTCTGGGGATCTCCTCCATGGAAGCCACCCCGCCGAAGAAGTAGAGAGTTATGCTCTTTATGCTGATTCCGTTCTTATGGGCGATATAGGAATGACCCAGCTCATGCAGGGCCACGCAGGCGAAGAGAACTACGGCAAAGAGCAGAGAATAGAGCCATCGCAGCTGTGCCGGCTCAATGCCGCCGAAACCATAAGTCTTTCCGTAGACTGTCTGGCTGAAAGAGGCAAAAGCCCAGGCAATATATAGGATGACCAACAGAAATGTCCAGTGTAGCCGCACTGGTATGCCCATGATCTTTCCTAGCTCCAGAGAAGAGTTCATAGGAGACCTTTAACCTCCGGCATTAATAGATCTTTTGACAATTGGCCGGAGAAAAGACGGTCATCTGCAAAATATAAAATTTAAAGTGAGCGGGTAGGAGAGTGGGGGGTTCAGTGTGGATTTCAAAAACTAGGATTACCCGCTCATATTATTGAAGTGAGGGTAAAGATATAAATTTATCCCCTGGGGGATGGGCAAGAACGAGGAATATAAGGCCATACTATTGAACTTTATCATCCAATCCGGCCCCGCTTGAATAGGCTTTTACCAGATATCTAACCTGCGCGCTATGCTCTGCCATACAGGCTGCCGTATAAGCATCGGAGAGACTATTGCCAGCGGCAAATACGCCATGGCCGCGAGCGATACATACCTTATGTGTTTTCAGGACAAAAGATACGGCATTGGCCAGCTCATTTGTGCCGATTTGGCCCTCAACAATTGGCATTGTTCCTAAAAATATCATGCCCTCGCTATCCAGTGGCTCTACTGTCTTTCTCTCCAATAGAGATAGAGCCACAGCGTAAGGAGAATGGGTGTGAATGATGGCCTTGTTTATAGTGCTCTGGTAGATGGCTCGGTGAACACAGGTCTCGCTGCTGGCAATCTTGTCCTGATCGCAGGGACGGCTTAAATCAACCTCCACCACCAATTTTTCCTCCAGCTCGTCAAGCATGCTGCCGGTGCAGGTTATAACGATCTTATCTCCCTCTAGTAGGCTAATATTTCCGAACCGGGAGCTGGTAAGTCCGGAAACGACCAATTTCTTGCCGAACCGAGCGATCTCTTGCCATGCTAAAGACATACCAGCTTCACCTCTTCTCCAATAGACGGAAAGGGACCGCCTTATAGTCCACCTCCCCGAATTTTCCCAGCAAGTCAACCTTTACCTGGTAGTCGCCAGGGCTCCAAAAGCTCGTCTCCCAGCGGGCAGAGAAGATGCCGTTGCCGTCGAAGTCGTCCATGGGTATCTCCATATTTCTGTCCGGCCCTATGATGTTGGCGTTTATGGCGCTGATATCGCCTAGAGCTTGCGCCTCGATCATGACCGGCTCGCCTACAGGGCAATCATTCCGGTTAAGCTTGATCTCCTCCAGAACGGGAGGCGATAGCCCCGGGCGAGGCGCATTAATGCTGTGCAGGGCACCGGTCAGATTGAGGGCCCCATAGCCGTAAACATTATCCTGTCCGGATGGGCCCAGGTCGTCTGCAGTCTTGAGCAGCACCCTCTTCACATCAGCCGGGGCAAGATCAGGCTTTGCTTCCAGCAGTATTGCCGCGGCACCGGAGACCTGAGGAACGGCCATCGAGGTGCCGCTCACTGAACTCTTGTCGCTCTTCGATCCGGCCAGGGCGGAGACCACATCCACACCCAGCGTGACCAGATCAGGCTTGGTGTCGCCTTTGGCAGTCGGCCCGCGCGAGGATAATTCGAAGATAGTGCCAGAGCTATCCACAGCGCCCACGGTTATCACATTCTCGGCATCACCGGGAATTACAATGGATGAGGCGGCAGGGCCGGAGTTTCCTGCTGCCACACACATAACCAGCCCCTTTTCTACCATTTTGTCGCAGGCTTCATCCAGAAGAGATGTTCCGTCCGAAGGGCTCTCACCGCCCACGGAAAAGGATACGACCCTAATTCCGTAACGCTCTTTATTCTCCAGGCACCAGTCCAGTGCGTTGAGGGCATCAGATAAGTAGCACGCCCCTTCCCGGTCCATGACCTTAATCACTACCAGCTTTGCTCCTGGTGCTACGCCTGTGCCCTTCTCTCCGGCGACAAGACTGGCGCAATGGGTGCCGTGTCCGTTGTCATCGTAGGAATCGGTTTGGTTGTTAACGAAATCCTTGAATGCCAAAATTTTGCCTGCCAGGGCTGTGTGATCACGATCCGCGCCAGTATCAATGAGGGCTACGGTCACGCCCTCTCCCGTGTAGCCTTTATTCACCCTGGGGTCATCAATATTCCATGGATCATCGCGAGAAGCGGTGAGCGAAGACGGACCGCTGCTCTGGCCTGGCAGCGCCAAAACCTTCAGCTTCTGGTCCTTGTAGATGCCCTTGACGCCATCCGTCCTGGCAATCTTCTCCAGCTTGTCGCCGGATACCGTCAAGGCGCTCCCTGGCAGGATATGGAAGCGATCCTCGGATGGAGCTACACCGCTCAGATTGCCGTCATGAAGAACGATCACCTTCACATCTTTTCCGCCTTGCTTTTCCAGGCTGTCCTCGATTCCATTGCTGTTGAGATCATTGGGGTCGCGAATGGTAAGGGTTGCTGATTCATCCTTTGCCGCATTGCCGGATTTGTCAATCGCCACAATTGTAACCTTGTAGGCTCCGGGCGGCAGGTTGGAGCCGCAGTATCCTGTGTATCTACCGTCTTGATTCAGATCCAGCATGAGGTTCATGCGATTGCCGATATCGGCATAGACCATCTCAATGCTTCCCGCATCATGGACAAAAGCGTTGATCTCGCTTCTAGGAGCGCCTATCTTCAGCGCTGAGGGGCTTACGCTCACTCCATAAATGACCGGAGGCATATCATCATCCGCATTTGGCTTGAAGTAGCTGTCGTATTCCTTTTCAAACCAGATGCTGGCCTTGTTGTTATCGAGCGCATTTTGCATGGGGAAAGCGGCCGCACAGCTAAGCAAGCCAGCCAATAAAATAAAATAGGCAAATGAGCTGGAGTTCACGCTTAGCTCCAGTTATTCATTTCCAAGATTCTTATATTTACTGGTGCCCGCAACCTCAATTTGCATGGCATCCGGGAAGGTTTCGGTGATTTCTCCTAAAGTGGCTACAATATTGACCCTGTAGATGCCGGCTGCCACATTGGCATTCCAAATGCCGGCAAACTCGTCCCCGTCAGATTTGATGCGTTTCATTACAACCCGAGAGACGGCATCTCCGGAAGGGCTCAATACCTGAGCCAATACCGTGAAACCTTTTTCTGCCGCGCTTTTTTGTGCCTGAGACGTGGAGCCTATCTTCACCACGCCACCGGTGCTACTCAGGTCGGCATATCCCTGCGGCGAGCCAAATCCACAGGTAGCGCACCCTTTGATGGTCAGAATTGTCTCGCTCTCGCTCCGGTTAACGTTTTTTGGCAGGCGCTCTGAGCTAATGTTCTTCTCTTCGAAGAGCGCCGTTATCTGGACAACATCTCCGATCTTGGCGGGATTGGGCTTTGCGTAAGCCTTCTGCAGAGCGATGTCAAGATGAGGCAAATTGGCCTGCCAATCCTGCCAGGAATAAATTCTGGCATCATAGTCCAGTAGACTCAGGGCGAGCCAGATCATGGAAGCCTTGACGCCGGTATTGGTGTAGACTACAACTGACCTATTCTTATCCAGAGATGAGAATAGATCATCCAGCTCTTCTTTATCCTTGATCCTCTTGTCGTCCAGTACTCGGTCATAAGGAATATTTACGCTTCCTGGTATCGATCCGGTTTCAAATTCAGTGGCCGTTCTGGCGTCAATGATCTGGGGCGTGCCGCTATGCACGAACTCATAAGTGGCCAGAAGATCGGCCTTAATGGCTGGTGAATAGTTCTGGGAAGGCAATGCTGCTGGCTGTGTTGCCGTCGGCCTCAGGGCCGCCACCCAGTCGTCGATGCCTCCGTCCAGCAGTTTGACATTCTCATGGCCCAGATACTTCATTATCC
Organism: Methanotrichaceae archaeon; assembly: GCA_963748825.1. Taxonomy (GTDB): domain Archaea; phylum Halobacteriota; class Methanosarcinia; order Methanotrichales; family Methanotrichaceae; genus Methanothrix. The sequence continues at coordinate 3,343 of CAVVKN010000004.1, read as the reverse complement.
AGTAAACATAAGTTGCAGCCGATGGCCCTCCGCCGCAAGGCTGGCATTCACCGTAAATGAGGATCGCATCATCCTGCGATATGCCTGCCTCTCCTAAAATCGCCGCCATCTCGGACACTGGCTTGAGAGTGCCTCCCGGACCAAGAAACTCGGTATAAGGGATGCTTATAGCTCCGGGAATGAACTCCGCAGATTCGGGGCTGATATCAAGAATTATCCCTGAATTATTGGCGCTCTCCAGGGGCACCAGCACAGAGGCAAAGCTATCGCTTCTCTTTGCATTTGCCTGGCTGCTGGGCAAAGTGCTGGAGACATTGCTGTCTGAAGGGCTTTCTGCCCCTGTTACGGATGCTATATTCAAATCTTCTTTATCGGATGATGCCTGGCTTTTCTCTGCCTGCAAGGACGGATTGTTCTGCCGGTTATACCGGGGATTGACCAGACCACCTGTGCTGGACATCATCTCTGTAGTTGCATTCTCTTTGCCCAGGAACACCGCCCACTCGTTATTCAGCACGTCCTGTTGGGCGGTGGATGACCCGCCTTTGCAGGTGGAGCACTCTCCATTAACGCTTGATACAGCTCCTGCAAATATCGCCATCATTAGCAGGATGCACATGGCAATTCTTGATATCTTCATGGTCTTTGCCCCGATCCTATTCAAGCCGTCGCATTAGTCGCATATGTTGTGTCTAGAGCTACCTGATTATACAGATAATTCTCATAGGAGTACAGCCGGGCATCATATCCCTGGAGAGTCAGGGCAAACCAGACCACAGATCCCTTCAAGCCGGTATTGGTGTAAACTACCACTGGCTGGCTCTTGTCAAGGAAGGCGAAGACTCGATCAAGCTTGGTTTCGTCCCTGATTTTGCTATTGATGATAACGTTCTCGTAGGGAATGTTGATTGCTCCGGGAATGGAGCCCGCGCCGAACTCCGGCATGGTTCTTGCATCCACGATCTGGGCCGAGCCGCTTTTCACATAGTTATAATCGGCTGAGAAATCCTGATTAATTTGTGAGGTGTAGGTCTTGGCTGGCAAGATCGCCGTCTCTGTGGCCGTCGGCTTTCCGGCTAATGCCCAATCCTTGACCGTTCCATCCAGCACCCTGACGTTCTCCTGACCCAGGGACCTCATGATCCAGTAGACAAAGGTAGCAGGCGCTGGTCCTCCACCACATGGCATGCATTCGCCGTAGATGACCACCGGGTCGTCTCGGGAAATTCCGGCATCTCCCAGCAGCTTTGCCAGCTCAGCCTCGGATCGCACATATGTGCTGTTGAGAAGGAATTTAGTATAAGGAATGGCAACCGATCCCGTGATGTGCTGCGTGGCGTTCTCGCTGATGTCCAGCAAGACCACGGAGCCAGTGACCTCGTCAATAGGAGCGAGCAACCCCTTGGCCTTTGCGCTGCGCACAATGGACACGTTCTCCTCCGCGATTTTGCGCGGCTCGGTCTTCTTAGCTACCTGGCTTTCGGAGACGTTGTTCTCCTGGAGATTTTCCTGCGCAGAATCGCTCACTTCAGTTTCATTTGTCTCATTGAAGCCAGCGAGGGGCTTTTTCCAGATTCCCACCCGGTTCTTCTGAGCCGTGCTCAGGCCAGGCATGACCTCCGTCTTTCCAGCGTCTGGATTTCCAATCTCATCGAGTTTTGCCATAGGGTCCCAGCCTTCGCCCTTGCAGGCATCGCAATAGGCTTCGCCCCCGTGTGCTGCATTTGCCAGCATCAATAACGCCAATAGCGCCAAGATGCCCACTCCTGCTAAACAGGACCCCAAACATGATCTGAATGTTGTCATTATCTCCCCTTTAGATACAATAGTGACTTATAAAATATAACTTATGAAGAGGCAAAACCGCGTCGAGTGGTAACCTTGATTTCACCCAAAGCCTCTTGCAGCTCATATCCTCGCGCATCTTTTGCGCTCAGGACAATATCATACTTTCCCGGTTCCAGCAGAGCCGTGGAGAAGGCTCCTTGGTAGAAATCCCCGGACAAAACCAGTCGGCAGTAGCCCTGCGCCTCCGATCCTTTTTGATGGGCTCGAGCGGTTACCTGCAAGAGATCGTACCTGGACTGCAGCTTTGCCTTAATGGCAATGCTGTCACCCACCCTTGCCTCAGTTGGAGTCAGCTCCTTGGAGAGGATGATAATCTGCTTGACCTGGTCGCCCATAATTGGATACTGATCTTTGGCGGTCTTGCTCATTATGTAGGGCTTATCCCCAAAGCCGTCCTTGCCAGGGACTTCTTGCCCGGGTCCTTGCATCTCATCCTGGCCACTGTAGTCGCTCCAGAGGTTTCCGCCCTTGGGATATTGTGCGTTCCAGCGGTTTGTTCCTCGATCGTCAGCTTGAATGACATTGTCAGCTATGCGGTTGCCATAGATTTCGTTTTTGCTCGACTCCAGGAATATTCCCGTCTGGCTGTCGGAGATGTTGTTATAAATGATGGTATTGCCATCCGAGCGGCTCTGTATCTGTAATCCATAGCGTCCGTTGCTTCTTATGACATTTCCGCTAATGGTGTTTTGACCTGACTCTTCCATAAGAGTCAGTCCGGCCACCACGTTATTCTCCATGGTGTTGTTGATGATGAGATTGCCCGTGCAGTTGATGCGTAGATCCAGACCGGAGTTGGTATTCCTGGACAGATCGTTCTTTTCGATGAGATTGTTGGCGCAATCGGTGAACATGTAAAGGCCGTACATATTTCCCTGCAGCACATTTGCGCGTATGGTATTATTGCTGCAGGAGGGAAAGAGATTGATGCCGTAAGCGCCGTTGCCGTAGGCCACATTGTTCGTGATGAGGTTGTCGTTGGAGTTGGAGAGGTATATTCCATACCAGCCCTCTCCCACTATGCCGTTAAAGCTGGCATTGTTTCCTGTGATTGTATTCCCATCGGAAAAGATAAGGGCAATGCCGGGCTGAGCACAGTAGATTACGGTGTTGTTGGAAACATTGCAGCCCGACACGCTGTTGAGCTTTATTCCATAAAAACCGTCTCTAACCGTAAAGCCGCTGATGCGGACATTGTCCGCATCTATGTTTACGCAGGCGTCTCTATTTCCTGCCCGGATAACCGCACCATTGCCCACCAGATTCAGGCTTTTTTGTATGGTTATTTTGTCGTAGACTCCCATAGCTACCTGCAGGGTATCGCCGGGGGAGGCAGCATCAATCGCAGCTTGCAGATTCGAGCTTACCGGTATCGTGGCACCGTTCGCGAAGGAAGAGATCAGCAAGGCGGCTGACAAGATGCAAAAGGCTATAGTTCTCAAGCAACCCACCGACGCCAGAATGGTCGTGAGGTTAATAAAGCTAACGTAGCGGA
>CAVVKN010000003.1:0-130551 GCA_963748825.1 Methanotrichaceae archaeon | reverse complement strand
ACTTTATAGCAACGGCAAGAGATCGATCTCCGAGGCCGCCTTTTTCGCGGGCAAGCTCCTATCGCTTCGCACCGATTGCGATGTGATCGACTGCCAGAATTTCCCTTACTTATCCTGCTTTTCGGCAAAGCTGCTCTCCAGCCTTAAAGGACAGAAGCTCTTCATCACCTGGCATGAGGTGTGGGGCGATTACTGGCGCGAGTACCTGGGAGAGAAAGGCAGGGCCGGTCAGGTCATTGAGTGGGCTGCAGCCAGGCTGACGGAGAAGAACATTGCCGTATCGGTGAGGACGCAAAGGGAGCTATCGAGCCTGGGGGCAAAAGATGTCCAGGTTGTGCCCAACGGCATTGATTGGCAGGGAATAAACCGGGTGCATCCGTCGGCCAAGCAGTCGGATATCATCTACGTGGGAAGGCTGGTCGAGCACAAGAACGTTGATCTACTCATCAAGGCGTTGAAGACTGTGAAAGCGGATCTTCCGGATGTAAAAGCCCTGATTGTGGGCGATGGCCCGGAGATGGGAAGGCTGAAGTCCCTGGTCCAGGAGCTGGAACTGGGAAAAAATGTGGAGTTTTGCGGCTTTCTGGAAGACTACAATGATGCACTTTCCCTTATGAAATCCTCACGCATATTCGCAACACCTTCCACCAGAGAGGGCTTTGGCATGGCCGCCCTGGAGGCGAATGCCTGCGGGCTTCCTGTGGTTACCGTCAAGCACAGAATGAATGCGGTGATGGATCTGGTCACGAAAGAAACGGGCGCAGTCTGCCAGCCAACAGAGCAGGCTCTAGCCGAGGCAATTTGCCGCACGCTGCAAAAGAAGGAAAAAATGCGAGGGCGGTGCATAGAAGAGGCCAAGAAGTATGACTGGGAGGAGATCTGCGACCAGGCGGAGAGGGTCTATGCGGAAAGATAGCGCATCTTCGCCAATGGAACGGTGCGCTCGCTGTGCAGCCGCTGCCTGCTCATGAACCACGAGAGGATGAGGGCTGCAAGCGGATGAGAAGTGAGAGGGGATCATTTTCGCTCCGCATGAATTAACTTTATATCGTCAGCCATTGGTTGTAACCAGTATCTAACGACGTTTCAACCACAGAGACACAGAGTTCACAGAGTACGCACAGAGCGACTAACTAACAACTGGAAAGAGCCATAATATTGATATTAAGAGCGTCATCCTCTTCGGATCGGTGGCGCGGGGCCAGGCCAAGGAGCACAGCAGCAATGTGCAGAAAAACTTCTAAAATCAGTCCTGTACTTCTTTGGAGTCTTTCATGAAAAAACGCATTTTCCATCGGACCAGCTGGTGGGGGAAGTATTGAACAATCCAGAGACGACGCGAGATCTGACTCTTTCAAGAGACCAGATTGGATTTCTGCTGGCTATGGCAGACAATGCAGCCTCAATCGAAAAGCAGCGAAGCATGCCCCGCTATGGCTGGGAGACAAGAGACCGAATCATCAAGCCTTCGGAGATTTACGACGAAGAGAAAGCAAGTGAGATAATGGGCAGATCAAAGACGGTTTTGGCTGCAGCTCACAGCTTCTACTCGACGCTTGGCGCAAAGGAGCTGGAAAGCGTCCTGGTGAGGATGGACCCATGTTTGAAGAGATGATAGAGAACTATCTGGCCAGGCTGAAAGACTGCGAATTTGATAATAATATTAATATTAAAAGCGTCGTCCTCTTCGGTTCGGTTGCCCGGGGCCAGGCCAAGGAGCACAGCGATATCGATCTCATCGTCGTGGCATCGGGCCTGCCGGAGCTGAAGAGACGGGACGAGTTGCCGCCCTTCCGATCTTTGGCCCGCATTCAGGACATCTGGATGACCCCGGAAGAGCTGGAAGACATGGTCATTGCCAAGACCTGTTTCGTGGTAGATGCCCTCCTGGAGGGCAAGGTGCTGCGAGATGACGGAACTGCTGCGGCAGCGCGAGAGAGGCTGGTGCAGTCGCTAGAGAGGCTGAAGATCCGGAAGCTGGAGCACGGGTGGATGATTCCGCGAAAGGATCTGAACGCGGTGATAAGCTTCGATTGATGAGGATGCTTTTCACTTGCGCACCGCGGACATAAATTATATCATCTCAGCCGCCGAAAAACATATGGAGACGATTGATGTGAAGCTCACGCTCAAGATATCCGGTGCAAAGGTCCACGATGTGGGTTACCGGGCATTTCTCCTGGAAGCCGCGGAAGACCTGAGAATGCGGGGATTTTTTGCACAAAACAGGGTAGAAGAGGGCTTGCAGACAGTTATTGCTCTACCTCGAGGGAGCAATGAGGCTCTGTGGAAAAGTTTCAAAAAATCGTACAAGTGCAAAGACCGGATAGAGCGGTGATATCTGCCATCACTTTTGAGGAATGGAGGACGAGGTAGAAGACATTAACGTTTTTGCCGCTAGATTACAGGCAAGACAACTGAGGAAAGGCATAAGCTCCATAATCAGAATAGAAGAAAGACAAGATCGGATGATAGAGCGCGCTAAAGGGATGCTTGGAAAGCAAGAGCAGAGATTGGCAAACGGATCAATGAGAAAAGCAAGAACGTACTACGATAAGTTAGAGGATGTAGTGAGGAGGTCCGATCCTCAACCGATGCCATCGTCTCTGAGATTAGAGAATCCAGAGAGCGCAGTGCATGGAATTGCGGGATTCCCTGCCGATCTGATGTCTTACCTTAACCGGATGGGCAAGATGGAAGAGGATATCACACGAATTAAAGCCAGGATCGGCATGTAAGTAAAGGATCGATGCATGTTTGAAGAGATGATAGAGAACTATCTGGCCAGGCTGAAAGACTGCAAATTTGATAATAATATTAATATTAAAAGCGTCATCCTCTTCGGCTCGGTTGGCCAGAGGCCAGGCCAAGGAGCACAGCGATATCGATCTCATCGTCGTGGCATCGGGCCTGCCGGAGCTGAAGAGACGGGACGAGTTGCCGCCCTTCCGATCTTTGGCCCGCATTCAGGACATCTGGATGAACCCGGAAGAGCTGGAAGACATGGTCATTGCCAAGACCTGTTTCGTGGTGGATGCCCTCCTGGAGGGCAAGGTGCTGCGAGATGACGGAACTGCTGCGGCAGCGCGGGAGAGGCTGGTGCAGTCGCTAGAGAAGCTGAAGATCAGAAAGCTGGAGCACGGGTGGATGATTCCGAGAAGCGACCTGAACGCGGTGATAAGCTTCGACTGACAGTTCCTTTTTGCTCTCGAGTCAGATAATTCCTTTTGCCCTCAGAGCAGTTTTTACCTCGGCCATATCGCTCTTCAACTCAGCGATATCCTTTTCCAGTACCTTGTCGAACTTCCTATTCATATCCTTGACTTCGACCAAAAGCTCGTCCTGCTTATCGAGCATTTGATCCTGCTTATCGAGCATTTGATCCTGCCGATCGAGCATCTGATCCATCTTGCCGCCCAGGTTATCATTCAGATTGTTGACCGCGGAGATCAGAATTTTTAGATAGCCCGCTGCCATGTCCAGGCGGGTGTCGGTCTCGCCTTTGATCACAAGCTTGCCGAATCCGTCGAACTCACCGCTTGCTGGAGAGTATTCCTTGTCTATGGACGAGACACAGATCAAGGTGTTCTTTATGTTTATGGCACTCTCGAACCACTTGAGCTTTTCATCATCGCCCTCGGCTATTATCTTCACACGGCCATCCTTTTGGTTCTCGATCATGCCCTTGAGGCCAAACGCATTGGCTATATCGACGACCCTGCCTCGATATCCGACCTCCTGGACTTTGCCGGAGACGTATGCGGTGAGCTTCATCATTCGGATAGAAATTCGACGTTCTTTGTATATGATCCTATCGACCGCCAAAGGCATTTCCGGGCACAAGGGCCCAGGGAACCCTCATCGGTCGGAACTTCTTTGCCAAGATTCATCAATTGCATTCGCTATGGCCGCTAAGAGATGCAACGGATCAACTTGCGAATCCAGGACAAAATTCCCATGTAAAGGATCACGGACAGGGGGAAGGAGGCACTGGGCATCTGAAGAGGCAGGAGGAGATGACTTGAGAACAATCCTGGCTAGAGAGACGCATGGAGGACGGGCGGGAGAAGAATGCTGTTCCGTTCAAGTGTTGGCGAGAGGTAAATTTCACGTCTCTGCGTCTCTGCCTTTAATATTCATAGCGGAATAATTAAACCCGGGGGATTACGGAATAGAACCACAGAGTCGCAGAGCGCACGGAGGACAAACGAACGGAGACGACTATTGATCATAAGCAATATGCGGTCCCTTTTTAGTGTTGGTAATAAGGTAAATTTCACATCTCTGCGCCCTCTGCGTCCCTGCGGTTAATATTTATAACGGAATAATAAAATTATTGTGCCCTGCGGAATTTCGACAGACGGATATAGTAGATCGCGGATTTTGAGGAACAGATAATTATGAGCACACGGGTTACAGGCGGCGCGGGATTTATAGGCTCCGATTTGGCAGAGGAGCTCCTGAAAGCAGGCGATATTTAGCCAGGGGGGCAAGAGAGGTCCAAGTTGTGGGCAGTCATCGCCCACAAAGCGAATCGAAAAATTGAAAGATTGGGAAGAAATGGGGTAGAAAAACGTCTGGCGGTGAGAAGAAGCAGGAGCCGGATGGGCGGAAAATGGGATAAGATCCGCAATCCTGTGGAAGACGCTAAGGAGAGATGGACTTGGCTGATTGGGAAAGAAAGCGGACTTGCCAAAACAAGCAAGCGATCAACGAAATCAGGAAGATAATGCAGAGGCATGCAAAGATTTACCCCGACCTCACTTTTCATGTCACGAGCGATTTGAATTGGCTGCGATACATAACGCAAGTAGAGTATCTAGATGCTACTATTCTACCACAATCCGATGTGCTGGACCTTGGCTGCGGTCTTGGCCACACTACAGCATTGCTGGCATCTTTTCGCGAAGACATAAAGATCCTCGGAGCAGATATGAGTGAGCACATTACGTGGAAAGATTTAAGAAAATTTGGCGGCAAGTTTTGTATATGTGATGCGACGGCTCTGCCATTCTCGTCCGAAAGCTTCGACGTCATAGTATCGTTCGGAGTCATGGAACATGCCAATAGCGACGTGGCATTCCTGAAAGAGATTCATAGATGCTTGCGAAGTGGAGGATGCAATATAATATTTCAATTGCCGAATAAATATTCTTTGTCTGAATATCTAAGCAAAAAAATGGGTTTATGGCATCATGGAAGGACTTACTCCCGGCATGATATAAAAAATTTGGTTAATAGTTGTGGCTTCGAGATCAATCATCTTTCTATGGAACATGTAATACCTGCTCAGGTAAACAGGATCAGCCACACCTTAGAAAGCATATTCGATAAAAATCATCATACAATATATAAATTAGATAAGTTATTATGCAAAACGCCGCTATCCCTCATATCTCAAGATTTCATGATAGTATCCAGGAAAACGTGAGTTCTAATCCATCTTCTTAAAGGCAAATGAGCTACTCAAGACTCAATTCCTCAATGCATTACCAGCATCAATCTTAAATACGTCGGGAAAAAATAAGCGCCGGCAAACTTCAGAAAAAGCTTACACCAAAATTCAACCATGTATGGTTTTCATATTTAATAGGAGGACTCAACTTGAGCATACTTGTAACGGGCGGCGCAGGATTCATAGGCTCCAACCTGGTGGAAGAGCTATTGGCAGCAGGGGAAGAAGTTATAGTGCTGGACAACATGCACACAGGAAGCCCCTCTAACTTAGAAAACCTGAAGGACAGCCTGAAGCTGATCCGGGCGAGCTGCAACGAGTTGCCGGGCATGGACCTTCATCCTGAGAAGATCTACCATCTGGGCATTCCATCCTCATCGCCCATGTACAAGAAGAATCCTTACCTGGTGGGAGAAGCGCTCAACGGCTTCACGGCCGTCTTCGAGCTGGCCAGAAAGTCAGGGGCAAGAGTAGTTTATGCCTCATCTTCTTCACTCTACAACGGCCTCCTGCCGCCCCATCGCGAGGACATGACCATTAAGGTAGCCGATTACTACACAGAAGCCCGGCTGGCCATGGAGAGGATGGCTGAGCTTTACAGGCAGCTCTACGACGTCGACTCTGTGGGCATGAGGTTCTTCTCCGTTTACGGGCCGAAGGAGACAGCCAAGAAGCAATATGCAAATATGGTTACTCAGTTCCTCTGGGAAATGCGGGACGGCAAAGCACCTGTGATCTTCGGAGACGGCTTGCAGACCAGGGATTTCACCTATGTCAAAGACGTGACGCGTGCCCTGCAGCTGGCCATGAAGTCGGACTATCACGGCATTCTGAATGTGGGGACGGGAAAGGCCTACACATTCAACCAAACCGTAGAGATTTTGAACAGGAACATGGGGTTGGCCTTGAAGCCGCAACACGTGGAGAATCCCATAAAGAACTATGTTCAGCACACCCTTTCCGACACTGCTAAGGCAGAGAAAGTGCTCGGATTTAAGGCAAGATACAACCTGGAGGAAGGGGTAAAAGAGCTCCTTCGATTCTATGTAAAATAAGGCGGTGGGATCCTTGGATCTTAAAGATAAAAATATTTTAATAACAGGAATTAGCGGGTTCGTCGGGTCACGGATGGCCAAACAGCTGGTAGAGGAAGGCGCGAATGTCTTTGGCTTGCTGCGCCGCCGGGCGGATGGCAAAGTGCCCCACAACATGTTGCGTCTTGGTCTAGGAAAAGAGATACGGCTGGTGGAAGGCGATCTGGAGAGCATATCGAGCATAGGGAGCGCCATCACCGCCAGCGAGCCTGATATTATTTTCCATCTGGCCGCACAATCGTTTGTGCCTCGATCTTTCGAGGACCCAAATGAGACCATGCTCTGCAACTGCTGGGGAACCTCGAACCTCCTGGAGGCGGTGAGGATCAAAGATGCAGATCCAATCGTAGTATTCGCAGGGAGCAGCGAGGAGTACGGCCTGGTATTGTCCTCGGAAGAACAACACAAAAAGGCCTTGGAGAAATATGGTACAATATTCCCCGCACCTGTGCAGATGCCCGAAGTGCCCATCGCTGAGACGAATCCGCTCCGGCCTATGTCTCCTTATGCAGTAAGCAAAGTTTACGGTGATTTTCTGATGAGGAACTACTGGTACTCTTATGGCGTCAAGACCCTCATCTCCAGGGCATTCAACCATGAGGGAGCGGGCAGAGGCAATATGTTCGTGACCTCCGTGATCACCAACCAGGTTATGAAGATGAAGTTTGGAGAATCCGACTCAATCACCATAGGAAACGTCAACGCCTTACGGGACTGGAGCCATGTAAACGATATTATCAACGGCTATATACTCCTGGCAGAGAAGGGCAAGTACGGAGACGTGTTCAACCAGGGCTCCATGAGGACTAACTCCGTGATGAGTTATCTGCTGATGAGCCTTGAAGAAGCAGGCTATCCGGTCAGCAAGATTGAGACTTTCAAGGGAGAGAAGGTCATAGCACAGCCCAACGAGCCTGACAATTCGCCCATCTTCGGCCTTGATTTCGAGAAGACAAAGGTTGACGGCATGATGCTGCGAGGGGAATTGGAGTTTGATTTAGAAGACGGAGGCGTGATTGCTCACACTGGAGAAAAGAGCATAAGGATCATCTTCAACCCAGAGAGATTCAGGCCGGCTGAGGTTCCCATCCTCCTTTCAGACACGAAGAAGATTGAAGCGCTCGGGTTTAAGAAAGAGCACACTGTAAGAGATATCATCAGAGACCAGCTTGATCACTATTTAGAAGAAAAAGAGCGCAAGGGATCCTACTGAGGTGAGAGCGCTGCGGACGGCCATCTTCCTGGACTACATTGGAGCGATCGGCGGGGGGGAGCGAGTTGCCCTCATGCTGGCCCGCGCTCTGCAGGCTGATATCATAACCACAGATGTGAGCCTGGAGGCGGTGCAGCGGCTGGGGTACGGGGATGTCAGGATAAGAAGTCTCGGCAAGACCGTGAAGCTGCCGCCCTTCAAGCAGATCTCTGCATCATTTTTATTTGCCAAATGCGACTTTTCCCAGGAATATGACTTTTTCATATTCTCGGGCAATTGGTCACATTACGCAGCCGGAAAGCATCATCCCAACCTGTGGTACTGCTACACACCGGTGAGGGCCTTTTACGATCTGAAAGAGTCCATGATCTCCAGGCAGCCCAACGCGGCCATGAAATTCCTGGCGGCTTCGTGGATAAGAGCTCATAGCTGGTTTGATCAGCGCTCGGTGCGAAACCTGGACAGGGTGGTTGCGATCAGCGAGACTGTGCAGCGACGCATTAAGGATTTCCACGGCAGATCCTCAGAAATAATCTATCCGCCCGTGGATACCAAAAGGTTCCAATTCAAGGAGTACGGCGACTTCTGGCTCTCGGTGAACAGAATCTATCCTGAGAAGAGGATTGATCTGCAGTTTGAGGTCTTCAGGGAGCTGCCGGAGGAGAGGCTGGTTATTATCGGCGGGTATGCAGAGGGGGATCATGCTGCCAAATACTATGAAAAGCTGATCAAGAACATCCCGAGCAACGTAGAGATGCGCGGCGCAGTCTCCGAAGAGGAGTTGATGGAGCTGTATGCAAAGTGCAAGGGCCTGATATGCACAGCGCTGGATGAGGATTTCGGGCTGACGCCGATTGAGGCCATGGCCAGCGGCAAGCCTGTGGTGGCAGTGAATGAAGGCGGCTTTAAGGAGACAGTAGTGCACGGCAAGACGGGACTTCTCGTAGAGGCTGACAGAGACGAACTGGTGAGAGCGGTAAAGGAGATCTCCAAAGACCCGCAGAAATATAAAGACGCATGCAAGAAGCGTGCTGCAGATTTCGATACGTCTATATTCCTGGAAAAGATGAAGAAAACAATGCAGATGTAGTGCTTGTTGCGCCTTGTATATTAATATAATAATCGAGTCCTCTGTGAGTCCTCCGTGCGCTCTGTGTCTGCGGTGGTGGTAGTCCGTAGCCATTAGGTTATAACCAGTGGCTAACGACTAATTCCACCACAGAGACACAGAGTTCACAGAGTACGCACAGAGACGATTTAGCTGATTCGAAAACCTGAGTCTTAATTATTCAGCTACGATTATTAACCGCAGAGACGCAGAGTTCGCAGAGACGTGCCATTTTCCTTATTATGAGCACTTGAAATTAGAATGGCATATTTGCTTCCTGAGTAATAGTCGTCTCCGTCCGCTCGTCCTCCGTGCGCTCTGCGGCTCTGCGGTTTTATTCTCGTAAACCCCTGGTTATAATCATCGATCATGTGGATTAAACCCTACGGCTTACGATTTTCACCACAGAGACACGGAGCTCACAGAGAACGCACAGAGCGACTAACTAACAACTGGAAAACCATAGTAATTGGAAATAGCGAAGAGCCTATTTTACATGCCGATCCTGGCTTTGATGCGAGAAATATCCACCTCAATCTTGCCCAGTCTAGTCATCGAGATAAGACTTCAGGTCGGCATGTGAATCTCGCAAATCCACGGCATTCCGTTCCCCGGCATTCTTCATTTCAGAAATGTGGGATTCTGAGGACGTTCGGATTTCATCGACAATATCAAGTCGAACATTCTCCAGCTTGTCGAGCATTTGATCCTGCTTACCAAGCATTTGATCTTGTTTCTCCAGCATGGTCTCCTGCAACTTCTCTATCCTCAAAATTGATTCAATACCCTTGCTGACCTGCAGAGACTGAAATCGAAAAGAGAATCTCGATAAGCTTTCCACGCGATCCGGATAATCCTCCAAGGTTACGTCGGCGACCTCTGCGGCTTTTGGCTGCTGGGTTTTTACGATCTCCTGGAATTCGGAGACCTGGTTCTCATCTCCCTCCACAAAGATTTGCACTACCTGCTGGCCATTCGCTTTCATATTTCGTGCCGAGAAACCCTTCAGGCCAAGATTATCAGCATCGTTAAGCAGGAAATAGCGATATCCTACATTGTGGACCTTAGGACCATGGATCACAATTTTGAGTTTCATCCAAGGATAAAATCTGCGCTATTAATATTAAAGGTTAATTCATGCGGGACGAAACTGAGTGCAAAGGTTTATTATCACCGCCCAGGATAAAGATGGGCCGCATTCCCCCGGCGACTTCGGAGCTGAATCTGATTGCGCACTCGTGCACAGCTCTCAGGCGGCTCCAAGGCAATCAATTAAGATATCAGGTGTACAAGTTGCTGACCGCAAATCACATTCATGAGCTTTACAGGTACCGCGATCTAATTCTCAGGCTGGCCTGGAGTGACTTCAAGCTGCGCTACAAGAGCTCGGCTCTGGGCTTCTTCTGGTCGCTCTTAGAGCCGCTGCTTATGCTCGTCGTCCTCTACGTGGTCTTCAGCAACCTCATGCGCGTGCAGGTGGAGCATTACCAGCTCTTCCTGCTGCTGGGAATCATCCTCTGGAACTTCATTGACAGAGGAACGTCCATGAGCATCTGGGGGATCGTAGGAAAGCCCAGCCTGGTGCAGAAGGTCTATTTTCCCAGAGACATTCTAGTCATATCCACCTGCATCACGGCGCTGATGATGACGGCGCTGGAGTTCGTAGTATTCATAATATTCATGGTGATCTTCAGAGTCCTGCCGGAGATGACGGTGGCCTACTTTCCGATTCTGTTTATACTAGAGTTTTTCATAATATTAGGATTATCGATGGCCTTATCAGCTCTCAACGTCTACTTCAGAGATGTGCAATTCATCTGGAGGCTTATAGTCCAGGTGGGATTCTTTGGCACGCCAATTTTATATCCCATAACTATATTTCCTGAAAATGATACGCTGGATAGTGATGCTCAATCCCATGGCCCAGATAATTACTATGATGCGAGACTGCACCCTGTACGGGATATCGCCTGAGCCGGCCAATCTGGCATATGTGGCCGTATGCACTCTGGTCGTGCTCCTGCTAGGCTACGCGATCTTTGCACGTCTGGAGCCCAGGTTTGCGGAGGCGATCTGATGGCCAGTGCCGTGGAGGTGGAGCACCTCTGGAAGACCTTCCAGATACCACACGAGAAGAGGACGACGCTCTTCGAGAACCTGGTGGGCATGATGAAGCCCAGGCAATACGAGACCTTCACAGTATTGAAGGATGTAAGCTTTCGAGGTGGAGGAAGGCGAATGCGTGGGCATAATAGGTGACAACGGCTCCGGCAAGAGCACAATGCTCAAGATCATAGCTAACATCCTTCGGCCCACAAGGGAACGGTCAGAGTTAAGGGCAAGATGACGCCGTTTCTGGAGCTGGGGGTGGGCTTCCAGCCGGACCTTACGGTGCGGGAGAATATAGGTGTTTACGCCACGGTCATGGGGCTGTCCAGGAAAGATATCCTGGAGATATCTGATGATGTGATCAAGTTCGCCGGTCTGGAGAAGTTCGAGGACACCAAGCTGAAGAACCTCTCATCCGGAATGCAGGTGCGTCTGGCCTTCTCTACGGCGATACAGACGGAACCCGATGTGCTTCTTGTAGATGAAGTCTTGGCTGTGGGGGACATGGAGTTTCAGCAGAAGTGCTTTGATGTATTTAACCGCTACCGAAAAGAGGGGGTGACAATCCTCTTCGTATCGCATGATCTTGGTGCGGTAAGGCGATTCTGCGACAGGACGCTGCTTCTTGGTGGAGGAGAGCAGAGAGCGTTTGGAGAGACTGAAAAGGTACTAGATAGATACGTCTATGGTAGGTCTGAAAGTGGGAATAGCTATGATGATTCCAATAAGGAGCAGCGTGACTCAAATAGATGGGGCAATAAAAAGGTTATCATAACTGATGTGGAGTTTCTAGATAAATTTGGAATCAAATGTACGAGATTTAGTTCAATGGACCCCATGACGGTAAGAATACACTACCATGCAGTCGAAGATATATCGGATATCACATTTGGTATTGCCATTCACTCCGATGATGGTCATCACCTCTTTGGAACAAACACTAAGATAAAAAATATACTACTACGAGTATTGCCAGGTGATGGACGTATAGATCTTAAGATAGAGCATATACCAATGCTTTCGGGAAAGTTCCTTCTTAGTCCTGCAGCCCAAAGCTCAGACTACCAAATCACTTATGACTGGATTGATAAACAGTACTCTTTTGAAGTAATACCTACAAGTGGTGATGCAGGCCTTATTGCCATGTCTTGCAATTGGGTTACGTGAGCTAGGATTCGATGACGCGGATACATCGAGACCGCGTCATTGACCGGATTTTGGTTTTTCCACCCTGTATACCATTGCCCCAGCAGGATGATATCCAGCAGCTTTTCTGTGCTCTGCTTCCAGGTAAACCAGGGCATCCCGTCCGACTTGGGATGCTGGCCAGATTGGTATTGGTACAGCTCCGGGCGCGCCAAAACTCTTTTCATCTCGTAGATGTTCTGATATGATCATGCTATCTGCGTACATCAATTATATCTACAAATATCTTTGGAAATCCCATCCCAACCTAGTTGTGCCTATATTACAAGGTAGACTTTTTTGGAAAAAATGGATAATTGGCTCCACCCAAGTGGAGTGCGCGTTGGGCAATTACGAATCTGGCCAAAGAGCACTATTTGAGAAGATGATCGCACAAGGCGATGTAGTTTATGATATTGGCGCAAATGTAGGATTTTACACACTTTTGGCGGCACTTCTTGTGGGCAAGAATGGGAGGGTCATTGCATTTGAACCAGTTCCGAGAAATTTATATTATCTAAAAAAACATTTGAAAATGAATCACATAACTACGGTCAATGTCGTCGAGAAGTCAGTCTCAAATAAAAACGGTTCAACCTTGTTTTGCTTGGGAAGAAACTCTGCCATGGGGCATGTTTTTTCAAATTGGGTCGATACACCGGAGGACGAATATATAACCGTGCCCATGATCTGCTTAGATGATGCCATTGAAGGGTGCAATTTTCCGATTCCTGATTGTATCAAAATTGATATCGAAGGAGCTGAGATGTACGCATTGGACGGCTGCAAGAATATGTTAAAGCAATATCATCCAATGATATTTTTATCTGTACACAGCTCCGATCTCCGACGAGAATGCTTCACATTCTTAAAATCCATGAAATACAACATAGATCCGATAGATAACGATAATTTAGATTTTGCTTATGAGGTTCTTGCATATTGTGAGAAAGATGCAAAGTAATTACTTCGGAAGATCGGCCGACGCAATCTAAATATTAAGTATTATATTTTAATTATTTGCACCGAGCACGATGCATCGTGGACGATACTCGCAGATAGCACCTCATTCATCCGCCTTACAACTTAATTCGATATACCACTGCCCATTCAGGATAATATTCAAGACTTGCCTGGTGCTTTGCTTCCAAGTCTGCCATGACATGTCATCTGACTTAGGATGCCGGCCCAATTGGTAAAGCTCCAGCCATTCCCGTACCGCTCCCACAAGATCATCAGGCTCTTTGCCTTTGAAATAAAACGCATGCTCACCTGCCACCTCATGGGATACAGGAATGTCACGGACAATGATAGGCAGCTTGTGTTGGGCGGCCTCGATGAGTGGCAGGCCGAATCCCTCGCCTTCAGAAGCAGCAATGAGGCAGGTACTGACAGAATAGATCTTTTCAAGGTATTCGTCGCTGATGCCCTCAAGCCAAAATAGCCGCTTGCCTCGTTCGGGGTGGTTGCGCAAGGACTCCAAAAGTATCTTCCCTATCCAGCCCTGCCTGCCGATGATCACAAGGGTCGCATCCACACCATTCGCCCACAATTGTTCAAAGGCTGCGAGCGTTTGGGAGTGACCTTTGCGCGGCTCAAGCGTACCTATCATCAAAAAACTGGGACGGAAAGCAAGTTGGGCGAGTATTTGCGAGGAATCCTCAGGCAATCCATGAGTGGGAACAGCGTTTTCGACATCTGACCCAGATGAAACCAGCCGATTTTAAGGGGCGGATTCGTTTCGGGCCTTTGACCTCGGCCCATCGTTTTAGCTCATCGGCAACGGAGCGGGAGATGCAGATCGCTCCATCCGAATGCGATATCGTCGATAACCACTCGTTAAATTCAATGCATAGTTCAGGCCAGAAGAACTCTGGCCTCAATGCAGGAAGGAGGTCATAAACAACGTGATAAACGCAAATGCCCTTATTTCTCAAAGATTGCACTTTGTCCTTGTGCGAAATCGCAACAGATGGATGGAGATCAAGGAACAATAGAATATCGCCTGAGCAAAACTCCATCCATTCGTCGCGGAAGCACTCTCCGTCGATTCCTGAGACCTTTTTAGAAAATCATTCGCACGATAGAACTCAGAATCATCGGTTGTTGTGTAAACCAATTCAACATCTATTATCTGCGGATTATTAACCAGCTCACTGCAAACAGCCAGCACTACCCTCTGGATCCCGAAAGATGATCGAGATTTATGATGGAACTGACATCCAGAAACATCCTGCGCGGACATTCTTTTCTACTGCAAAAAGACTCAGCGATGGAAGACGAAAGCAATTTCAATTCCGTATCTTCAAAAGGTATATTCGAGTTCATGGATGCCACATGCCCGATGATGGCCTGAGTGGGATCAGGTCTCGGTAATGAAGGTTGAATTAAAAAATTGTTATCAACAATTTTTTCAAATATGCTCAACAAAGTTTTCGCGCTATTTTCCCAGGAAAAATTGCTGGCATGCCTGATCTCCTGATCTCTTAGAAGATTCTTGAAATTTTTGTCGGTCAAGACACGCTCTATTTTTTGGGCAAGGCAGACATCATCGTTCGGATCGAATAATGCATCTTGACACCCCACAACTTCAGGAAGGCTTGATGTCTCTGACGCTAAGACCGTAGCTCCGCATGCCATAGCTTCAAGTGGTGGAAGCCCAAAACCTTCGTTGATAGAAGGGTAAACAAATAAATCACATAGGTTGTATAGCATTATCAAATCTTCGTCACAAACCTGTCCAACAAAGATTACATTGTCACTGACCCCCATCTTTTTCAGTTTATTATGATAACGGTTCTGCTCACGTTTCGGCCCTTCTCCAACCATAACTAATTGATGTGAACATAAAATATTTTGGGGCAGTTTTGAGAATGCTGAGTACAATGCGTCCAGGTTTTTGTGTAGATCAGATCCACCCGCATACATTATGAATGGATGAGATATATTCATTTTCGTTAGCAGCTTATTCTTATCGTCAATTCCAATATTTATTGGTCTAAATTTATCGTGATTTACTCCGTTATAAATCACATATATTTTTTCATCGGGTATTGCCAAAAGTTGGCTAATCCCCTCCCTTGAAGCATATGAAACGGTTATGACAAGATCCGAATTTTTAACAAAATCAATTTTTTCCATATACCACGCCCGGTTTACGGGATCGCAGAGATACCTGTTGGGGTAAATCAGAGGGATAACATCATGGAGCGTTGAGCATATTAGCGAATTAGTTGGCAACATTTTGACACTTGTACAGGAATTGTCAAAGAATCCTTCCTGCAAATTTGTTGAGAAGACGATGTCACCTTTGAGGCTGTTTAAAAACTCCTCCCTGAGGATTTCTCCTGCTTTCCGGCTCCAAGTGTTCTTAGTGACTATTGCAGCAGTATTTAGGAATTGCTGCCATACTCGTATATTATCTTGAGATAATATTTCATCAAATTCTGCGCGTATAGGTTCGATTGTATCAGGAAAGGCTCCATTAAGAGCGAGAATTATCTCATGGCCCCTGCTATTCAGCGCAATCGCTTTAACCAATTCAATTGTATACCGGCCAACACCTCTATTTCTTGAAAATGGCGTTTGCGCTCCTTGCATGTCAATGATGATACGCATTTCAGGCCCTCTTGTTATGTTGTTTCATTGGCAGCTTTCAGATCAATATAGATGAGATTGGCTTTGGGTGTGAGCTTTAAGGGATCTATTGATCTTATAATAGGCATAGGCATTTTAAGCTTCACTAGCCCCGTCGAAACGGCAAACTTATACAGCCGTTCCTCAAGGGCGGGGAACATGGGCACAAAATTTAAAAACCATTCTCTCAGTGCTGGATGAGCTAGGGCGAACTTGATCAGAAAAGACAGGATGGGGCGGAGCAGATCCTTGATCGCGCGTTTGATGCTTGAGCAGATAGAAAACATATTCGAAGCGTCCTTGCCTTATTAGTTCGGCTTCACCAGGGGCTGATTGTCTCTCGCCCATTCTCCCAAGACGAAGAGCTTTGCCTGATACCCCATCTTCTCCAGGGCGAACCAGACAACTGAGGCCTTCAGGCCCGTGGCAGTATAGACCACCACGGGCTTGTCTTTGCTCAGTCCATTAAAGAGCATCTCCAGCTCTTCATCACTGCAAAAGCTGCTGTTCACAGCCACCCTATCAGCAGGTATATTTACCGAACCAGGAATGGATGACACCCCAAACTCGCTGATGGTTCTGGCGTCGACAAGCTGCACCGCATTCTCTTTGACGTAACTGATGGAAGCTTGCAGATCCCGCCGGGGATAAGGGATGTAGCGAACGGCAGGCCTGGTGGAAAGATTCCCGGTCGTGGGCTTTCCTGCAGCAATCCAGCCCTTCAGGCCACCATCGAGCATCCGGAGATTCTGATGGCCCAGGGAGAGCAGGGCGAAGTAGGTGTAGGTGGAGGGATGCAAAGTGACACCGGATCCTCCGCAGGGTTCGCATTCGCCGTAGATGACCACAGAGTCCTTATCCGATATGCCAGCGTTCCCGAAGATCTCGGCCAGATCCTCAGGCGGCTTGAGGGTTTTATTCTCGCCGCTTAGCGCGGTGTAGTTGATGTGGACGGCACGGGGGATGTAGGCGTCGGCACCATCGCTCACATCCAGTATGATGTCGCCGCTGCCGACCTCATCAGGCTTGGCCAGCATGGCCTGCCCCATCTCAGCATCGCCTCTAAGGCCAATCCTCTCTGCAATTAGGCTCAGCTGATCCTGGGGCCAGGTGCCAGCCGCCTCCAGGGGATAGGCCGTGGCCTCCTGGGCAAGATTGGGAAAGGCACAGCTTACCAGCAGAAGCGCCATGAGGCATCTTAGCAACTGTCCTGCCTGCAAATTCAACACGTTGATCACCACCCGTTCGGGTTGTTTATGCCCCGGAAATAAAAAGGTTAGTGCGCCTGGTAATACCAGCCTTCCGTGCTGGACCAGGCGTACATGGGATCTACAGTGGTGTCTATGCCAATAGGGTTTGGCGAGAATTGCCGTGCCGCGGGGCTCGGCAGAAATCCAGGTATGCTTGGCAAAGGTCCTTATCTCGCCCTTTGACCACCTCAGAGCTGACAAAGGACTAGTGATCTACAAGCTCGGCTTGCATCGCCGATATAGCCAGCCGAATTGTGCATAAGCCGTCATCGGTCCAAGTATCCCCTTCGCCCAAGCCGTAGATCATTGCTCCGGCCGCAGCCTTCTTGGACGCCAGAAACCTCGGCAGAAGTGGCGATGGTCATGTTTCCGGAGGAGCTGATGGCTCCGCCCGCTCCAGAAGATCCGAGCTCAAGAGGAGCTTGGCGAATGCCAATCCTGAGGCTCCAGACTCTAGGGATATGGCACCGCATTCAACCGAGTCATCTTGCCCCACTCAAGCGCAGTGCTGCCCGTCTGCCTTGCCACGGAACCCCATAAAGCATCCGCTATCTTAGCGTGGGCATTGGCCTCATCTGAAGAAGAGGACAAGATCGATGAGGCGTAGGTGGACGGCCCGCCCGAAACGTAGAGGCCCTTTTGCAGGCCTGCGTACTGGACAGAGTTGCGAGTGGCAGAGGCTTCAACTATTGCCGATACATCCGCTACATCCCCTGAGCCTGGTGCTGAGGCCTCGGCGGTCAAGGTTCCTGAGGCAGTGGCTGTGGTGATCTCGTTGACCTTCCTGGTCTTGGTCCCGGTCGCGCTTGGGTCCCAGCCGCCGCTCTGGGCCTCGCCGGATACGGAAACGGTAGCTGTAGCGCTGTTCAGGGCCGATGCATAGGCAGAGACGGTATCAACGGAGCTGTCGGATACCTCGCCCCGGCGATTGTAGAGAACGCTGGACTCGGCATGGATGCCATTCTTCTTACCGCCTGTGCTGGCGTAAGAATCAGAGGACGAGCCCACCAATGAGGTGCTGCTGCTTCCCTGTGCTTGTCCCCAGACCTCGGAGGCTGTGCCGTCCCGCGTAACCCCGTAGCTTGAGGAGCCGCTGGCACTGGCGGTGGCCGAGCCCACGCCGTGCAGGAATCCCTCGGTGTTTACGTCAGCCGTACCGAAGATCTCATCGCTGCCAAATCCCGTGGGCAGGCCGGTTGCCGTCACGCCCACGAAGGATGCAGCCGAGGCGGTGCCTGCACTGGTCAGAATGACCTGGGACTGGACATCACCATCGAAGCTGGCGGAAAGACCGAAGCCACCCAGGCTAAGGCTGTCGCTTATCGAGCCTTCTCTTATAGAATTGACATTGCCAGGTCCGTAGAGGCTGGAAGAGGATACAACGCCCAAAGTTATAGACGGATCGCCCGAGATCGAGGAGATTTGGCTCTGGCCGCTGTTCGACGCCTGGCCTTCGCTGCTGATTGCCCATCCGCCGCCCATCTCCATCCTACCATAGGCAGGAAGGCAGAGCAGCAAGATTAGGCTTAGGAAGATTAATGCTTTTGACATTAAAAACACGACCTGTCTGGAGATTAAAAAAAAAGAAAAAAAAGGTAGCCTCAGCTTACGGTGATGCCTGATTTGTATCAGCTGTAACCTGAGTCTTCCTCTCGGTCATGGAAGGCGTGAAGGCGAACTGCACTCCAGTATATGTGCCGGTTGCGTTGAGTCATAGTTGGGGTTGGATTTACTATGAAGCCAGGGCCATTATACATAGCGTCGTTGGTGCCATCAATCCACATATATGCCTGAGCATCTGGCATGGACGTGGAAAACACCTTCGTGGTTGCTGCATTATCATCTGCTGCCTTCACATTCAGATTCTTGAAGGCAGCATAGAAGCCTTCGCCATCCCAAGTAGATACGCCGCCAAACTCGCTGCCCTTGGACCTTGGGCAAGCCCTGTATTCTTGATGGATGTTGATAACTTATTCGTCTGCTCATCAGCCACAGCACTTTGCTCATTTGTGATTGCAGCTTGAGCGGGATCCTGTTTGAACAGGAGGAATGCTGCCGCATTCATGCCCATCGGCTGGTCAGGATTATTTATATTGACCTTTCCTAACGCGCCAGATACCGCAACATCGGAGTAAACATTAGTGGTTTCTACTAGGGCCGGCCAAGCCGTACGTGTGAATCCGATGTGGCTTGCGGCTGCCTTCCAATTGCCACTGCCGATAGCGGCTTTTCCGTAGACACGTTCTTCCGTTCCGGCATCCTGTTTAGCTTGATCCCCTGGGATACGCCGGGCAACTAATCCATTAGTTGTCACTTTGTTAGTGGCAGAGGACACCCAATCTGTCATGGGTGGAACGGCAGCAGTATTTAATTCTACCTGTGCGATTGGGTTGAGCAGGGCCTGGGCATAAGCTTGATCGCCAGCTTCAGATACCCTGACATCGGCGCTCATTGAGTCTTCCTTTCCGTGTTTGCAGCAAAGGTCTCCCTGTCACACAATCCTGATGTAGGATTGCAGTCGTTGTAATACGATTTACTCTTGGCATCGCCTTTGCCAGCGACTGTGCCGGAAACCCAGCTCAATCCGCCCAGCGGATCCTCCTCACATAAATCTCGTGAATTCGATGCCGCTATGGAAATTTCGTTTTTATTGTCGGCTTCTATCTTTCCACTTACAAGCTTATTAGTGCCTGCTACGAATGCTCCTGAGACAAGGGAGTGAGAAGACATATGAGAATAGGCCGGATTTTCTGTGGTTAAGCCTAAAAGTGTCTTGCCAATGGCTGCTTTTACGTTCTTAACCTCAGATTTAAGTGTTGTTTTCCCATCTGTAGAGCCGGAAACCGAGAATGTCTGAGGCACAGCAGGAGCAACAAGACCAACAGTTATTGAGCCCTCATACGAAGCTACGCCTTCTGCCTTAGAATCAGCATAGAATTGGCCCACAGGAATACCAGTGACTTTGCCCTTTTGATACGAATCGCCAGCAGCCACGGTCCATTCGTTGCCAATTTCAGATCTTATCCAGGCCTCTCCCTCTAATGAAGTAGCTGTCTTAGAAGCTTTCGAGTGAATCTGAGCCATGGATGTTACTTTGGCGTCATCGCTTGTACCCTTGACGTTGACATCAACCGTTCCCTTAGTGCTAACGGTAATACCAGTGGCAGCTAGAGCTCCAAGAGTAGCTACTGACCCGATTGCTTCTGGATTTACATTGCCATAGGCATTGGCCGTGACAGACCCCTTGCCCGTTGCCGTAGCAATAGCCAATATATCGGCCTGAATACCAGTTATATCGTAGTCGAAAGAGTACACCACATTTCCTACTGATTTACCAGCCTCGGCTGTGATGGATTGAGTTCCACTGGGCATATTCATAGTAGTCCCCATTGAGGGCCCTACTATTATAGCCAGAATTATAGCTATCGTCATCCCCATTAAGCTTTTATTTCTCATGGATTACCCTCCGTTGGCATCAGAAGGTCATGATCCGAGCAAGCGACTTTAACCAATACATTTCAACTTCATTGCGCCTGCTGAACCCACGCCCCTTACACCAATGATTTTGATCAGCACTCCTTTACCACATGGCCTAATAAATGTTTCGATAAGGAAATCTGCCCCTATCTCTAAAAATTTGTTTATAAATTCTAACCATCAAAAGGCTTTAAGGAATATGAAGTCATTCTGATACAATCTGTATTAATCAAGTGAGTATTCAAGTGAGCAATTAGCATAAAAATCAGATCGAACGCGCACCGAATGCGCCAATAACCGATATGAGCCATATATCCTGAGCATGAATCCCTTTGAGGAGCAGTGACATCGTCGAATCCAAAATATCCATGATGTTTTTAGAGAGATCAACCCACACGGCCCCTAGCATTATCTCTCGGGCTGTAACTCAAACACGATGCACCCTGCCGACCAAGTCCATTACCTTCCATATAGGCTCGAAGGTGAGCGCTGAATGGTGATGACTTGATCCTTCTTCCACACCTCGAAAGCTTCAGCCGAACCTTCAAGAGATCGGCACGGATAAGATCTCTCAACAGTCCACTAAACCCTTCGAAATAGGTGATATCGAGCACAGCATAGTGATTCCCAGGGCATTATCTCTGCGATCTTCTGGAGGTTGAATATGCCAAAGCCGAAGATCGCTACCTTAAGCCCTTGCTCTCCCAGAAGATACCCAAGCTCTATGGCCCGGATATGGTTGTCCCCTAGACAGTCTCCGGGCTGGGAACGCGAGGAGGACGCCTTTCGCGACGGAGTCTTCACGAGATACCCTGCATCGGTGCTAAAAGGGGGTGCTCTACAAAGATAACGGCGCGCCAGCCGCGGCTGGCCTGGTCTGCCCCCTCCAGGAGTGCTGAGGCCACCGCGTTCTTCCGACACAATCAGATATTGCCGCAATCTTTAAGTTCGAGATGGGATAAGCAGGTGCCAATGTCCAGAAACTTCTTTCCCCTCTTGCTATTGATGCTGGGTTTCATTCTGATTGGAGAATGTTATGAGGCTAGGGGGGAGAATATAGCTGTGATTGGTCCAGGTTCCTCTTTTGGGACTGCATCACCCCCACCTATATACAATTCCCCTAAGACTATTGTTATTACAAGGAACCCTGCTAATTATATGACCCCTGCGGTAACTATATCCAAGTTCACCCCCACCACAGACACTCCTCCTAAAAACGACAATCTGTCCAGCCTTGGCACATCCAATCCAACTATGGTTTTCACCATGACAAGTGATGTTAAAGGGATGGGGGGCTTCGCCGTGCGAAGCAAATTGGAGGGGCCTGATGATGAGGATTATAAGGCCTATCAGAGTGTAAGCGCCAGGTATGGAAATCTAACCCAATCCAGAAAACGCAATTCGCTTTTGAAGAACTAACAAAGGCTCAGACTTTAATTATACTCGGACAAATATAGATACACAAGACGCCATAAATTTTTTTGGCCAGATCTTACAGTGATATATTCAAATTCAGAATAAAGAAGATTTAATAAATGAAAATATAAGAGCTGGAGCCATATCAAAAGCCAGCCGTATCACAAGTCAGCACCTGCAAGTGAGGCTCGACGATAACGTGACCAAAACGTTGCACAATAATTATACCGTTTATAATATCGACACTCGGTTCGTAGGCTCCTCGGACCTGCACTCGATCACAAATGGCACGGATATAATGCAGAGCTACATCGGGCAGATCGAACTAAATAGAAAGATTGCCAGCCAGTTCATGAGCAATGATACGCTCCTTGCTGATGAGTGGCTCCCTTGCTGCAACTCTTCCTTTTCTCAGACAAGTTTTTAGCTGACAGCCTCGCGCATCTGACCCGGAAAAGCCTGCCTCCTGCGGGCTTTGAGCGGCATACCACTGACCCCTTAGAATTATATCCAGCAGATTTTCCGTGCATTGCTTCCAGGTCAGCCAAGGCAGGCCAGCAGAGCTGGGATGCTGGTTTGATTTGTATAATCTCAGCCAGGACTTGAGTGCATCTGCCAGGTCCGATGCCTCCTCGCCACGGAAATAGAAAGCATGCTCTCCAGCCACCTCGCGAAAGACGGGTATGTCGCGAACAATCAGCGGCAGCCTGTGCTGTGCTGCCTCTATGAGCGGCAGGCCGAAGCCCTCTCCCTCAGAAGCAGCAATCAAGCAGGCGCTGGCGTGATAAATCGCCACCAGGAATTCATCGCTGATGCCCTCCAGCCAGAGTAACCTCCTTCCATTCTCCGGATGATTTCTCAGCCTCTCCACGATCTGCGGGATGCTTCGGCGCATCTCTCCGGGAACATCTTTCCAGCCCTCCTTGCCCACGATGACCAAATTAAGATCCAATCCATCCTTCCAGAGCTGCTCAAATGCGGAAATAGCCTGTAAATAGCCCTTGCGCGGCTCAATGGTGCCAACCATCAGGAAGCTGGGACGGGCAGATAGCTGGGCGATCACCTGCGAGGCGTCATCGGGCAGACCCTGCGTGGCTGCGGATTTTTCGATATCCGCGCCGATATGCCAGCCAGCCCACATTCAGAGGCCTGAGTCTTTTTTCTGTGTTTATCTCCAGCCACTGTATCGCCTCGTCGCCCACGGTTCTTGATATGCAAATCACTCCTTCTGAAACGCGGCAAACCGAGCTAAACCACTTTTTATGCAGCCCGTCCGTGCCTGGCGGGAACGCCTCCGGCATCATTATTGGAAGCAGGTCGTATATAACAAAAAAATTCCTAACACCACAGCTACGCATGGATTCAAGATAGTCCACCTGTGCTGCCACTACATGTTGATTCAGATCAAGCCCCAGGAAAACATCTCCTGCTTGCGGCTCTAATGGATCGTCTTCCAGGCCGAGGGGAGGGCACTGCAGGAAGCTCAAAGCAAACTTCCGGGCATGGCGATAGCCGTCGGATGTCTGCCGTCGCATAGACAGGCTCTACCCTGTAGCCGCCGGGAGGGTTGTGAAGAAGTTCCAGCAGAATGCTACGCGTCACGCGTTCAACGCCTGTCCTCAGATCTGCCTGTACCAGCGTAGAGACATCTACAAAAATCATGCGAGCGGGACGCTTCTCGGGCAGACTTTGAGCAATAGAGGCAGCCAGGTTAGCTATTGACTTCCCGTCAGATGGCGAGTTCTCCAGCCGGGCCAGCGCTTCAACCAATGCCCCGCGGTCCGTTTGCGCGCGAGCATAGAACCCTTCGATCACCCTGGCGTACTGATCGGCGCACGCACGGGGCGCGTGGCAGATCTGGATCACCTCGCGTGCCCGCGCACGAAGTGCCTCGCGCTTCCCTGCGTCCTGCCAGAGCGTCTCCAACGCCCCGGTAAGTTCATCGACCCTGAAATCATCAGGCAGCATGTACACGGCATCCTCCGTCAACTCTGCCATCGAGCCGTTGGCATTAACTATGGTGGGCAGGCCGAAGCTCATGCAATCCAAAGCCGCCCCGGAGGTCTCGCCGCTGGAAAGCGTACGCAATTGAACAGCTACGTCCGCCGCCGCCAGAAAATCTTTAAAGGTTTCTGTATTTGCCCAGCCGGTTATGCGAATGCGCTGCTCAAGACCGCTATCGCGAATTGCCTCCAGAAGCTCTCTTCCATAATCTCCGCCCTGGTTTTCGCCCACAAAAACTAATTGGCAACAGTTATCCCGTGCCAGGCTCGATCTCAGCCAGGCCTTCAGCAGTTCATTATTTTTCTTGATAGGACCTAGAATGCCAAAGCTGCAAACCAGGAACGAATTTTCTGCAATCCCCAGCTTCATGCGTGCTGCCATTCGGTCCACAGTACTGGGCAAAGCACGCAAATGAGGAACAACGGCCCAGTCGTCTCCTAGCCCGTACCACTCGCGAGCCAATCCCACGGAATAGGCAGAGTGCGCGATCACGCCTGACGCATTTTTTATTACGTTGAAGTTGCATGGATACTTGATGATGAGCTTTGCAGCATCCTGCATATGGAAGCGCTCCCAAATCGCCAGGTACCCGTGCGAATCGTAAACCTCTACCATGCTTTTATCAGGACTCTGCCCGCCCATCTCCTGATGAGTAATTGCATTGCCCAGATAGAAATCATGCAGGACCGCTACCCCGGAAAACCGCTTGAGCAGATCTGGCATGTGGGCGTGGAAGTGTGAGTTGCCGAAATGGTAGAGCAGGCGGTCATAATGATCCGCATTTTTTGCGAAATACTCGACGGAACGGATGGGCAGACTTGCTATGATCCACGGATGCGACACATCAGGCTGGGAGACTATTACCTCGATATCATAGTAGCAGGCCAGTTCAGGAAGCAACTCGGCGCTGTAGTCAGAGATGCCTGTACGCTCAGGCGGCAGCGGCGAGATATAGGCTAACTTTGGGCGGCAGGAAGGCACTGTGATCTCGCAGCCATTTTGTCGCTGTGCATAAATTCTCTCCAGTGCTGCGATAGCTTGCTTAGCGCTCTTATTCCAGGAGAATTCTCTTGACCGCGCAAGCCCATGCAAGTGCATCTTGTCGCGCAAGGCATCGTTCGCTAGCACCTCCGCTATCCTGGACGCTATTGATTCTTCCGAGTAGGGATTAAATAGCAGATCTTCACGACCAATGACCTCGGCCAGACTGGATGTATTGGATGCGATCACAGGTGCGCCGCAGGACATCGCCTCGAGAGCTGGCAGTCCAAATCCCTCCTGCAGGCAAGGCAGAATAAACAATCTGCAGAGATTATAAAGAGATACCAGCTCTTTATCTGAGACGTAGCCGGTGAGCACTATCTCATCCCTCTTCTGGCCCGCTGACCTGGCGGTACTCTGCAGGGCGCGGGCCTCTCTTTCGTCAATTTCCCCTACCAACACAAGCTGATAGGATCTTTTCAGATCGGGAGATAGGCTTGCATAGGCACGGATCAGACGATGAAGGTTCTTGCGAGCATCTGCTTCACCAGTGTATAAAAGGAAAGGCCTTGAGATCCCGTACTTTCGGAGCAGCCCTTCTTTTTCCTCAGGGGAGACCTCAGCAGGCTTGAAGGATTCGTCGCACGCTATTGATATGTTGAATAAACGATGGCATAAGGCATCAGAACCTACATTTGCGGAGAAGTCTGAGATAGCAAGCCAGGCATAGGCTCTCTTAAGATGCTCGACCTTTCTCAGATAAAATAGCTCGCAAGCTGGATCAGGATGCTGATATAGATCAGGATTCATTAATGGGATCAGGTCGTAGAGAATGACAACGGTTGGAGTTCCCCGGTCAAAGACACCAATGCTAGTGACCGCATCATCACCAAAGCCCTCGAAAAGGCTGGTAATAAACAGCACATCAGGCTCCAGGCTTGCCAGGAAGGCCTCACGAATGCGCTCCGCTGCCTCGCGACGCCAGAGGTTTCCGGGCTGACACTCATGGACAGGGCCAGGGGCATACCAGACTCGAATGTTCTCCTGTGGCAAGAGACCATCGAAAGCGGCACGAATGGGCTCGATGGTCTTTGGAAAGAGGCCATTCAAGGCGATCAGGATCTCATGGTTGCCATGATTGCGAACCATGGCTTTGGCCAACGAGAGGCTGTAGCGCCCAATGCTACGAAAGCGGGATTTGGTCTGAGCTCCCTGAAGGTCTATAACAATGCGCATCAGTTTCGCCTCCTATTCCTCTCGATTGCATTCTTAAGATCTGCGCAGATGCGCCGAGCTTGTGGAGATAAGTCAGAAGTCGGCAAGGGCAGCTGAATCGAGATCTGCTCGGGCGTGTCGCCTATCAATAACTTGGGACGAGCAACGTTCCGCGGATACCTGCGAACCTGGGAAACGGCGCGGGCCTTCAGCGACGGATGGGCATTGGCGAAGCGCAAAAGTGTTGCTTTTGCCCTGAGCAGAAGATCGAAGCCTGCCCTCAGCGGGGCGGTGATTCGCCAGCATCGGCTTGTGTGCAGGGACTGGAGTTCACGCTCGAGTTCACGCTCGATCATTTGAGATCGCAGGCGTTCTCTCTCTAGTAGCTGATCTGATTGATCACGGACGATAGCTATCTCGTCTGAAAGCTTCTCGATGCATTCATCGGCCTTCTCCTCTGCCCTTTTCTGTGCATTCAGCTTGAAGCCATCAAAAAAATTTGGCGGATACTCAAATGCCTGCAGAAGCTCACGATGCTCACTGGCTACATAAAATCGATTAAGTCCGTCTTTAAATGCAAGAAGGTAATCTGCAGTTGTCAGTATATTCTCCCAAGCTTCATGGGCCTCTTGTTGCGAATTTGGCAAATTAGCCTCGACGAGAACGATCCAGGGCCTATATTTCGACCAGTCATTGCCCATCAGTACCTCTTTTTCCAAACCCTCGGTGTCGACTTTTAGAAAACAGACGTCCTTATTGGGCGGTACGTAATCCTTCCAAATATCTTTAAGAGTTCTAACCTCTGTGCGGATTTTGGTCTCTACATAACCCGCGTCAAGATGATTTTCGGCTATGTCGTTTCTGAGCGTTGAGAGACCTGTGCCTTTTATAATATGGATATCCGCTTCCCCGTTATAATCTGAGATGGCGATCCTCAGATTGATATCTCGTGGTCTTTCACAAATCAGCCTGGAATACGCTGTAAAATCAGGTTCGATGTTTATGCCAGACCAACCATGATTATAAAATGCTTTTGTTACGGAATCTGTTTCTGGCCACCAAGCACCAACGTCGATATAAAATCCATTTTCGATGTGTTTCAGCGCTCGCCAGAGCATAACATCTTCGAAGTTTTGTGCATAGGAGATGAAAGTCATAGTCAAACTTTTCTTTGTTAATTATATTCATATATATGTTCTAACATAATTACATAAGCTATACGGATATAAGCTTGTCATTTTAATACGATCTCCAAACCGCATCTGACGTACTTTACGTTCTGTGACCATATCGAACATAATTTATGCCTGTGATGTTGGTTCTAATAAAGATTGTCCTTCAGATCGAGCTGCTGTAGAGTCCTAAAGCTTGGCATTATATAATCACTGATACTAGTCCACATTTCTTCGCAAGTAAGACGGATGGTGAAATCGGAGAGTGCTTTCGCCGCATTCCTAGCGAAGAATGAAATCAGGCTTATCCTGGCCAGAGTTAAGTATACAACTAAAAACCTGCATAGATAAATTTCGTCGAGCTGCTCCCCAATTACGTCGCGGTGACATTCTGCACCGCGATGCTCAGGCACCTGGAATCTTGGCTGCTGATCTCCTTTATCTGGCTCGGCCGCTCGCAGCCCTCAGGCACGTGCAGCCGCACGGTATTTGTGCCCTTCACGAGGCGCATATGCGCATTCACATCAGTGAAGGTCGTGCTGGAAACTGCCGAGCGCCCTGCAAGTTCATTGCCAACATAAATCTCAAGGGTCCGGGGACGATAAAAGCTCATAGCCCGCAGGCTCAGGTTAAAGCTTCGGTTGACGGGTGAGGAGAATGAGAGTGTGGCATTGGGATCCATCCACTGCGTTGGCACTCCGGACCAGGATTCGAATCCGTTAAAGCCGGTTGAGAACGAAGTGCTAATTGATGTTGGATTTTGCTCAAAGATCTCGATATTTTGAACGGCTAGGCCAAGGCATCTGCAATCAGGACTATTCAACTCCGGTATATCACATGGCCGCATACAGCCTTCTGGCAGATGCAGGCGAATAGTGTTTGTTCCCTTTTCAAGATTGATAGGTAAGATCATTTCGATGAATTCTGTGGGAACAGCAGCATTCGCCGCAAGATCGTCACCAACATAGATCTCCATGATTCGAGGACGAAGGAAGCTGTGCGCCTTTAGATAAAGGTTTGCTGTGCAGTTTTTGGGCGAGAATACCTCAAAAGCGGCATCTGACTTCGTCCAGCGAGTGGAAACATTGTCCCACATCTCGATTCCATACCACCCTCCTGCCAATAGAATCCCATCATTTGCGATATCTTTCGCGCCAGCTAGAGTTGCTATGGATTTTATGCGGTCTATAAGGGGGAACATTCCTGCATTAAAGGTCCTCTTTATTTGTGTATCATTCCAATCCCACAACTTCTCTGGGTGGAAATCGACATTTGGATTTCCATCCCAATTCTCCGTTCGGATAATAAAAGGCACCAACAAACTGCGCAAAAATGACCAAACCAGTAAAACGATGATAATGCAAATTTTCAACAATTTGTTCCCATTCTTATATAAGATCTATATCCTTAATAAATAGCCCAAAATATTGGCAAAACAGGAAGCATACCTGTCAGAGAATCTAGGACCATAACATCCACCTGCCCACCATACAATGCCAAAGCACTATATGCAAAAAGCAGAACCAAGCTCGAAAAGTCCCAAAATTAACAGAAAATCCTTAATTTTTTTATTTGATAGTCTATAAATTTTAAAATAGCCTAAGATTGAAAGAAGAATAATCGGAGTGTAAATAAACAAGCCTCTGCTTGGACTAATTAACAATCCGATTAGTCTGCTGATCATGTCCGAACTTAAATCAAATCCACTCAAAAGTAAGGAGTAACCTCCAAAAAAACTTCCAAAAAAATTCAAATTGTAAAAAATGAAAGGAATGCTTGATATTAAGCTGCGAAATAATATAATATATAATTTTTCACCCTTCATTGCAAATATATAATATATCACTGAAATTAGGAGAATACTATCAATTGGCCTATTAAATAAAAATAAACCTGACAAAATTCCCAAGCAAATAATCAATCTGTTGGAACTATGCTTTTCATATCTTAAGACAAGAAATATTGAAATTGCAAGAAAAAGTTCAACCAATCCGTGTTGCCAGAGTGCTTGACTGCTAATTGTCCAGGTGTTGGTGGCAAATGCAAATACCATCGCAACAATGAATGCAGTCCTTCGTCCAGCAATTCTTTCAGCGACAAATAGACGAAAATAACAGATAGGGTGAGCGATTAAAGAAGCGGATAATTTCTGCATGATCATGACGATCATTGAAAAGCAGGATGGAACATGTCGACAGGAATACTGATTTAATTTTAAATAGATATAAGGGATAATATACAAAAAGTCGACAAAATTGGTGTGACGATCGGATAAATTGATAAATAATGTCCTTTGATTTCTCAAAAAAATAAAAATTATCAAAATTATAATAATAATAATGATAAAATTGATCAAGATACAAATTATGATACTCCAATAAGCTAAAGGGCAATAACGAAGCAGGGATTGTGTCACCAGAGTCGATGGCTCTGTCAATTTATATTGTAAATTAGAAAACCAAGAAAAACAGGAAAATATTATCATTTTTGCTTATGAAATCAAAAATTTTTTCTTTTACTAAAAACATTTTCCCCCACCTAATACCCATCATTAGACTCTTACTATTATTATAAGCCCAAATATAATTATTAATGTCCCAACTAACTTATTGAGTCCGATGCTCTCCTTTAAGCACCAGGCTCGACAGTACCAGCACGAGTATATAAGTCAACGATATAAAAGGATACACAAAGCTCAAATCCTTCTTGGATAGCGCGATCAGCCAGAAGATGGTGCTCAGCCCGTACATTGCGAAGCCCAGCAGAACATAAGGATTCAGCAGCACCGTAGACAGAGTTGTCAGATTAAGAGTTGCCAATTGCCCCGCCTGGTTCATGCCCAGCTTCCAAGATACCTGGCCAATAGCCGCGAAGATGATACCAATAATAATTATCACAATTGCATTCATAGCTGGCCCTTCCTGATGATAGAGTATACAGCCTTCACGAGAAAAGAACGCAACATTCCTGCCTCATCTAACCAACCTCTCCTCTATCCGGTCCAACTTCTTAGTGAGATAGTCTACGATCAGTCCCAACGAGATCAACTGCACACCAATGAGAATCAGAAATGCCGTAAATATGGGATAAAACTCGTGCGATATCACGCCGAACTGGACCTTCTCGTATACAGATATGAAACCTGTGATCAAACCCATCAAAATAAAAATCATCGATGGTAGAAGTATCATCTTGGAAAGCAGAGATGTTTCGGTATAGGCCACAGAAAATAGAGCCGTCAGCATCCTCACCCCATCCTTAATGGGATTGAGCTTGGACTTTCCCACTCGCACCCTGTACTCAATAGGCACCTCGACGATCTTGTAGCCCAGCTTTGCAGCCCTGACCGTCATCTTGGTCTCGAACTCCAGGCCCTTGGCTTTGACATCCAACTTTTCGAACATCTGCCGTTTAAAAGCCCGCAGCCCGGTCTGGCTGTCCTTGATTCTCATGCAGCTTATATAAGTTGCAATAAAGGAGAATATGTTGTTGCCTATCCGATTGAAGGCAGGGATATTATCGCGTTCCTGCAGCCGTGCGCCCAGCACCAGGTCAGCCCCTTTCTCGATTTCTCGGATCAAATCGGGAACAAACCTAGCAGGATAGGTATAGTCGGCATCAGTGAATATGATTATGTCTCCGGTGGCTTGCTCCACTCCCGTTCTGAGGGCCGCTACCTTTCCTGCGTTTTTCTCATGCCGGAAAAGCTTGACCTTATTTCCTGCAAGCAGCTCTGCCGCCCGGAAGGTTCCATCCGATGAGCCGTCGTCCACTACGATAATCTCGTCTACCACATCACGGTATTCCTGAACTACCAGGGGCAAGCCTTTCTCCTCGTTATAGGCGGGAACCACGAGCGAAGTTTTCATCAGATCACATCAAAGATATGAGTCCACGTATTTTTTTAGTTTAAAGTTCTTTTCCTCGCCAACGACCGACAATCTGTCGCTCTCTTTCAGCTGGCAGCACTAGACCCCTAGGTACGCACCGTTCTCTGTCATCCGAATACTTCGCTATGACCTCAAGCCGCTTGAACTCAGTTGCCTTTTGCGGTATTCGTCTCGCATCATCTATATACGAATGAGCTTCAATCTCTGTTGGGTGATAAATTGAGGAAAATTATATTAATAATAGCGCTACTCTGTTGTGCAACCCTCTGTTCCAGTGGTTTTGCTGCAACTCCGCAATCTGGGACATCATTAGGGCTAAATCAGCTTAAACAATCCGAATCCGTAACCAATGCTCCTGCCACAAAACAACCAGCGAACTCTGCCGCTACGCAGGCTCAAGTGTTGAAGCAAGATAGTGGAACAAATATCTCTAAAATGAATCTAACCTTTGCTGTTTCACCTACTTACGGGTCAGGGCAGACAGTAAAGTTCACAGCACCAAAGTCAGGCTGGAAGCTTGAGAGCATATTGATAATGGCCACTGATGGCTGGAACGCGAGCAGCAAACAGTTGCCTAATCCCTTGCCCTTCGCTATTGAGATTCGTGATGCCAATTTGAAGCTGCTATATCACTTTGCAGATATTCAACTGCCTTACTTCACCAGCAGCGAAGGGATCAGACTGGGAGGCATAGAAGTGCCCGACATATCCGTGAGCGATGATTTCTTCGTTTGCTTCTACGGCTATAGATCCCTCGCCCTTGCTACTGAGCTTCAGAATGCGACAGGCAACTCTTATCTCTTCGATAAGTTTTCGGGCCAACTTTACTCTTATGAGTTGCCATTGAGAAACAACCAGACACTTCCCATAAACTGGCTCATAAGAGTCGCAGGACAGTAAACATCCCAGAACATATAAGAATGTGGCCTTTAGCCAACACTAAAGACTCGGGGTATAGTGGATAAGGTTCAGTCCTATCCATTTTTTCCAGGATTTTTTCCTGGTAGGAAGACTATGAGGTGCGAAATGTCCACCAGGGATCTCCTGGAACAGGTAGCTATCATGTATTGCCTGGAAAGAAGGCATAAATTTGGTTTATTCGCATTCTTTCGTCCTCGTCTGCCAGGTTAATCACGACGGGCACCCCCCAGGTGGAAAGTAGTTGTGCACTAAGAAGTTCTTTTCCGAGTGCTGTTTGAGCAATCCATCCATGCCTTCTACGTAGTCATGACTGCTTCCCAGCTCTATTTTCTTAACGCACCCACTTCCTGTAAATATCCAAGACGAAAGACAGATCTCCCTCCATCCATCAGACAGGAAGTAGATACATAAATTGCCAGGAGGCTCATCCTCCCTGCGACCTGAACCACTCCACGGTATGCCGTAGACCGTCTTGCAAAGCCACCTTGGGCTCCCAGCCCAGAAGATCTCTTGCCCGTGAGATGTCGGGCCTTCTGCGCAGGGGATCATCCTCGGGCAGCGGGTGGTAGGTTATGCCAGACAGAGAGCCTGTGATATCCAGGACCATCTTTGCCATGTCTATTATCCTCGTCTCATTGTCATTTCCGATGTTGACTATAGACCCCTGCACCTCGTCCAGAGCAGCTAGCTTGAGCAAACCTTCTATCTGGTCTGTAACATAAGTGAAGCTCCTGGTCTGCGTGCCATCACCAAAGATGGTTATGGGCTTGCCGCATGAAGCCTGATCTATGAACCTGGGAATTGCCCTGGCGTAAATGCCGTCTGACCTTATCCGCGGGCCGTAGGTATTGAAGATTCGCGCAATTCTCGTGTCCAGGCCGTATTGCTTCCTATATGCCACGACATAAGCCTCTCCACATCGCTTAGCCTCGTCATAGCATCCCCTCGGCCCGATCGCGTTAACGTTTCCATAATAGCTCTCCGGCGTTGGCACCACCTGCGGATTGCCATAGGTCTCGCTTGTGGATGTATAAAGGACCCTTGCCTTATGCTTCTTTGCGATCTCCAGAGATACCATCAGTCCGATGGTGTTCGCTTTGAGGATCTCAATCGGGTAATGCTCGAACTCAAAGGGCGAGGCTCTGCTGGCCATGTGGATCACCAGATCCAGCCGATCTTCAAAGCTGATCGGATCAGAAATATCATGCTCTACGAAGCAAAATCTACCAGAATCCAAAAGATGCGAAATGTTGGACTGAAGGCCGCTCGCAAGGTTGTCCAGACATATTACTTCGGCTCCTTGGGCCACAAGAACGTCACAGATCCATGAGCCAAGAAACCCAGCTCCGCCTGTAACAAGGATCCTCTGGCCCTGAAAGGATATGCCCCCAAGATCTCTGTTGATCTTCTCAATCTCCCTCTTGTTATCCCATGCCATTAATACCAATCCTAAATAAATCTAGTAAATCAGTCAATCAGCAAATCCTTCATAAAGGCTCTCAGATCATCGGCGAACTCTTCTCTGGCCAGGGCCATCTCTATGCTCGATTTCATCCATCCTAGCTTGTCGCCGATATCATATCGCTTGCAGCAAGTCACCAGCCCGATTGATCCATTCAAATGCCGAAGAGCATCTGTCAACTGTATCTCGCTTCCGTGTCCAGGCTCAATCTCTCTGAGGATATCGAATATGTCCGGTGTCAGGATATATCGACCAATTGCCCCAAGATCGGAGGGTGCATTTTGGAGAGACGGCTTCTCCACGATATCCTTTATCTGGTAAACGCCGTCTTCCAGAGGGACGCCGTCGATGATGCCGTAATCTTTAACTTTATTCTGCGGGACTCGCTCCACAGCTACAACTGTCCTATGATATTTATTGAAGGCGTCGATCATCTGGCTGGTGCATGTCTTCGCACCGTTGCATGGAACTGTTATTGTGTCTCCCAATAATACCGCAAACGGCTCTTCGTCGCAATGCCGAGCAGCATGAAGTATCGCATCACCTAAACCTTTTTGCTCTTTTTGTCTAATATAATGGATATCAGCCATATTTGAGATCTGCTTGTCCTGATCGAAGAGCGTTGGATCTTTCTGCAGCTTAAGCTTTCTCTCCAGCTCGCATGATAGATCAAAATGATCTTCTATGGCCCTTTTTCCTCTTCCGGTTATTATCAGGATATCCTCTATTCCAGATGAAATGGCCTCCTCCACTACATACTGTATGACTGGCTTATCAACAACGGGTAACATTTCCTTTGGCTGTGCTCGGGTTATGGGAAGAAACCTCGTACCCATTCCAGCCGCCGGTATCACTGCTTTTCTGATGGAGGATTTATTCAAAGAGATCACCAATTAATAATTATCTTTACCAGCAGATTCCCTCTGCATCTCTGCACGAGAGAATTCTTCTGCCGTCGATAATAACCCTGGATCGCATAAGTTCGAACTCCTTATCCAGATCTCCAAACTCAGGCCATTCTGTTAGAACGAGGACGGCATCTGCGCCAATCAGTGCATCGGAAGCGCTCTTGCAGTACTCTATTTCGGGCAGTATCTCTCGCATAGACTCATTTGCCTTGGGATCATAAGCGACAACCTGTGCACCCCTTCCTACAATCTCTTTTATAACTGGCACTGCCCTTGATTCCCTCACATCATCCGTATCGTTCTTAAATGCAAGACCGAGAACTGCTACTCGCTTACCCTTGATATCTTTTGCCCTTTTTAAAAGAATTTCGACTATTTTCATAGGCTGCTGCTTATTTACTTCTATAACGGATCTGAGCAGGACCGGAGTCACTTCCATTCTCTCTGCAAGATGGATGAGTGCAGAGACGTCTTTCGGGAAGCAACTTCCTCCAAAGCCTACACCAGCATTTAGGAAGTAGGGATTGATCCTATGATCCAGGCCGACTCCCTTCATGACCTCATAGACATCAATACCCAGTTTCTTGCAGACATTTCCTATCTCATTGGAGAATGATATCTTCGTAGCCAAGAAGGCATTAGATGTGTACTTGATCATTTCTGCCGCGATTAGGCCAGTCCTAACAATTGGCGCATCGATCCTACGATAGACTGATTCAACTATATCACCCGCCTGTTCATCAGAACTACCAATCACGATCCTATCTGGCTTCATGAAGTCCTGGACCGCGAGCCCCTCCCTCAGGAACTCCGGATTCATGACAAAGCCAATCTTGCTTGCGCTTTTGCCGCTATGCTTCAAGACCGCAGGCATCACCAGATTTTGTGTTGTTCCTGGAGGCACAGTGCTCTTCACTGCCACCACATGGTACTTCTCCTTCTCCTCAAGAGCGCTCCCTATCAAGGCGCTTGCTGATTCAATCATAGATAAATCTGCACTGCCATCCGGAAGCGAGGGAGTGCCGACGCAGATCAGAGTAAGGTCGGAACTAACAAGGTCCTTGTAGCCTGTTGTTGCTTGGAGACCTCTGCCAATATGTGCTGATAGGAGTTCAATTAGGCCTTTTTCGTAAATAGGCGACATCCCACCATTGATAGCTTCTACTCGATCCTCATCAATATCGATCAGGATAACAGAATGCCCAAGGTCTGCTAAGCAAGTTGCTGAAACTAGCCCAACATACCCCCCTCCTACTATGGATATCCTCATAGCAAACACCGACGTCCTATTGATACGGATTTGGCTAAAGGATCTAACATGATAAAAAGGTTATCTGAACCGAATAGATGGTCGCTGCTTCAAGAAAGCCTCGAAGCCATAAGAAAAGTTGGTTAGGAAGAAGACCTAAAGGTCTCCCAAGCATTTACCGCATTACGATTCGCAACCACTTCTCGACCGCCGCCGCCTTCGGCACAGACATATTGGCCGTTATATGCTTGAAGGGCCACATTGTTATTGCCCAAATTTAAGAGCTTAAACGTCTCCCAAGCATTTACCGCATTACGATTCGCAACTACTTCTCGACCGCCGCCGCCTTCGGCACAGACATATTGGCCGTTATATGCTTGAAGGGCCACATTGTTATTGCCCAAATTTAAGAGCTTAAACGTCTCCCAAGCATTTACCGCATTACGATTCGCAACCACTTCTCGACCGCCGCCGCCTTCGGCACAGACATATTGGCCGTTATATGCTTGAAGGGCCATATAAGATGGAGTAGGAGAGATCGTACCGGCACCATACATCACCTGCGCCCCCGTCCGGTCCCCGTTCCCCAGCGCCCTCTGCGGCGCATCGTACAGGTTCATGACCTGAGCATAGTCGTTCTTGCGCGGATCGCTGGAAGGCAGAGTATAGAGATCACCCATGCCGATGGAGTGCCCCAGCTCGTGCGTAGCTACGCTCTGCAGATCGATAATATTCCCGTTGTTGACCGCGGTATTCCAATCGGTGGTCCAGCTCTTGTCCTTGGTATACCAGAGATCCGTCTCCAGGATGCCCTTGTATCCGCCCACCAGCGAGCCGGGATCATACCACCAGCGGCTGAGTCCCAATGTGCTGCCGCCCAGGCTCCACCAGCCGTTGACATTGTAGCCGTCCATGGAGCCGGATGCAAAGGGGTTACTCACCGTCTTGGAGGTGTCCACAATTACAGTGCTGGTATCCTTGAAGATGTTTTGGGCCACGGCATCATCCCAGGTGTTGGCTGCGGCGGCTATGGCATCCCGGGCCGCAGTGTCTACCAGGCCGGAGGGCTTGCCGGTTGGATTGTAGTAAAGCTGTATCTGGGGGTTGTTCTGGTTCCATCTGTACCCTGTCAAATCGTAGGAGGATGAGGAACCGCCCGATTCGTCCGCGGCCTGATCATAAGCGGGGCTGTCGGCGGCCTCTCTATTGAATACATCCAGGTCAAAGGTGCCAATGCCATTTCCCGTTTCGCGTAGGCCCATCATGCGCATTCCCAGGCTCTCCGAGGATATCTCCTGGAAAGTCGCGTAGTTAAGATAAGTCACCCCGTCCATGGCCGCCTGCCCGCTGGTCGCAGCCGTGCCTGCGGAGAGAGCGCCCAGATCAGCGCTTAACTGCCCGTCGCCCAAAAAGCTTCCTGTGGCCACCATGTCATTTTGCTCCGAAAAAGCGGCGGAGGCCAAGTAGCCCGCTACGCCCGCCATCGCCGTGCTCTGGCTGGAAAGCGCGCCCTGTCCGGCAGAGAGGCTCTGGCTGGTGGAGATCAGGCCGCCGGCCACGCCCGCTTCCTGGACGCTCTCAGCCCGGCCCTGGCTGGCCTGCCCGGATAAAGAGATGTCTCCCTGCGCAGATAAGCCCACTCCGAGACTGGCCGAGCCTGACGATGCATAGCCCGAAGAGGAGATATCCAGGCTTCCCTGGCTGCAGAGGCTGCTCTGTAAAGAGGAGGAGCCGCCCGACATCTGCTGGCTGATTTCATTCTTCTCCTTGCCGCTGGCCTGCAGGCTCTTTTGCAGCTCGCTATCCTTGAGGGTGGTCTGCTCCTTTAGTGAGGTCGAATCATCCAGGCTGTAGCTGCTGGAAGAAGTTGCCACGCCGCTGCCGTCTCCAGTGGAGACGCTAACCGAAATTCCCAAGACAGGGGCTGCAAGGAGAGCCACCGAGAATAAGGATATTATCATCAAGCTTGCCAACCGGAAAGACATAAAGAAACACTCCTCCTTATTTGAGTTAAGTACTTATCACATAGTACTACGACACGCGACGTAGTACGACACGCGCCGAATATATACCTTGCGGCTGTCGTGCCGAACCTCTGCATCAGCATTGAAACTCGCTTTGGAGACTTGATAGCGTCCCGAGATATTGCTCGGATCGGGGTCATGGTCTCTAACGTCCCTAAAGTGTCGTAAACGGTGCCGACATGCAGTACAACGGGCCCGCGCCCGTCTGCCCATACAGCTTTTGCACCCCTGTCAAATCCCCGTTTCCGAGGAGCCTCTGCGGCCCGTTGTAGAGATTCATCACCTGGTCGAAGTCCTTGGTTCGCGGGTCGCTGGGATCCAGCGTTCCGCCATAAGTCGAAGAGTAAATATCCCCCATGCCTATGCCGTGACCCAGCTCGTGTACGGCAACGCTCTGCAGGTCGATCTTGCCTGTACTAACTGCCGTATTCCAGTCTGTAGTCCAGCTTTTGTCGCGAGAGTACCAGACATCTGCTTCGATAATTGAATAATAACCATCCGCCGCCACCCCATTGGTCCACCAGCGACATAATCCCAGATAGTTGCTCCCCAGACCCCACCAGGCATTCACATTGTAGCCGTCTCTCTTCGGCGTGCTGGAGAGTGGATTGTCCACCACCTTGGAAGAGTCCACAATCACTGCACTCCCGTCCGCATAGATGTTCGAAGCAACGTTGTCATCCCAGGTATTGGCCCCCGCGGCTATGGCATCCCTGGAGGAGGCATCCGTCATGCCGGATGGTGCATTTGCCGGATTCAGGTAGAGCTGCACCGGAGTCGCGCTGTTCAACCGGTATCCAGTCAATAGATAAGATGAAGAGGAGCCTCCCGCCGTCTGAGCGGCCGTCTGATAGGCTTGACCGCTCTCCTTCGCTGCCGGCTCTCCCTGCCCCAGGTTAAGAACGCTCATTTCAAAGGTGCCTACGCCATCCCCCACCACTCTTTGCCCAGCCATGCCCATTCCTATGCTCTCCAAGGACACCGCCTGGAAAGTGTCATCATTCAGCCAGGTTACTCCATCCAGTGAGGCCTCTCCACCAGCCGCAGCCCGCTCTGTTGCTGTCGAGCTAAGCTGTGCCTGTAGGATTCCTGCTCCCTGGAAGCTGCCTGCCGCCAGCATGGCGTTGCTCTCGGAAAAGGCTCCCGTGCCCAAGTAGCCCTCCTGGCCAGCCATGGCGCTGCTCTGTCTGGCGATCGCCGCATCCTGGCCGACATAGAGAGATTGCGCGCTGGACAATGCACCAAATTCAATGCCAGCATCCTGGCCCGCCTCCCTGGACCCCTGCGTGCCGCTCAGGGCAAGATTCAGGCTGCCCGCGCCGCTCACGTCCTGGCTGAGGCTGGCCGCCTCTGCTGTTGCGGCTGAGGATGTAGAGACGCCAAACGCTCCCTCGTTGGCGATGTCATTTTGCAGAGAGTAACCATTTCCCGAGATAGAATGCGTCAGGCTGTTTTTGCCGGCGCCGCTCGCCTGACGGTCCTGGTAGATGCTGCCCCTGTTAAGGTCGAGCTGCTCATGCAGAGATGTGGAGTCGTCCAAATCGAAGCTCTCTGTGGATGAGACATCTCCAGTGCTGCAGCTTACCTGGATGCCTGACACAGGCGCAACAATAGTAAATACAGTCATGAGCCATGTCAAAGTCAAGCCAAGAAGTCTGCCCACCATACATACAACCTCAATATTCAGTATTAGAATTATTTTAAAAGTCTGTATTTAAGTTTTTGGGCCATATGGGTGCGAAATCGTATTGCTTAAACTCACAATAGATTACGATTACCTTATAGAACTATCCTCAAAATGAAAAGATAAGAATGAATGATAAGGTCTAATAATTCTTACGCTACGTCTTTTAAAAAATTTATAATGGTGGTATAGTTAGCCATTGTGATATTACCGTATTATCTCTTCACCC
Organism: Methanotrichaceae archaeon; assembly: GCA_963748825.1. Lineage (GTDB taxonomy): Archaea > Halobacteriota > Methanosarcinia > Methanotrichales > Methanotrichaceae > Methanothrix. The sequence continues at coordinate 90,869 of CAVVKN010000003.1, read as the reverse complement.
GCAATAATTGAGCATGCCGCCTGCTAATGAAAATACTCAAGGAGGCGATCCTGCTTCGCGAGGAGTATTATGGGCGCCCAAGCGTGCACATTTCTATTATCCCGGGTATCGACATTTGCACCAGGATCCAATGTCACGAGAGCATTGCCATCTGCAAAGAGGTTCTTAGCCACGGCATTATCCCAGATATTGGCGGCAGCGGCGATTGTTGCCTGGGCATTTGTACCAAGACCTTCGCTTGCGAGGACCGCGTCGTTCTTCAGGATCAAGTTGATCTGAGGGTCCGTCGCAGTCCATTTCCATCCCTTCAGCAGGTAGGCGCTGGGATTGTTCAGGTACAAAATCGTGGATGTGATGGCCCCGTCCTGTAAGAATGCATCCGTTGAGGCTGATCCGGCATTGGATGCCTGCCGGTTTAGCCCAAATTCCGCCTCATAATCGGCTCGTTTCATGTCCGCAGCCCGCATGCACAAGGTGCCCAGATTTCCCGTCTGATCTGCACGAAGGCCTTCCAGGGACATTACCATGCCATCACGGTCGCGGTTGACGTTATTAAGATCCTCATCTTCCAGCCACTGCTTCCCGTCCACAGAAACACAAGCCACTGCGCTGGCAGTTCCTTTGGATTCAGAGCGAAGGCGGGCACTCATGGTCCCGGCCCCAAGAAAACCGCCGTTAGCCACCAGGGCCCTCTCGTCCGAGAAGGCTCCCATGCCAGGGTAGGGGCATTTAATATGCTCGAGTTCCGGCTCCGGTTGCTTGAGCAGCTCCCGCAGTTTTTTGGCTTTGGCCTCCCACCGGTCTTGGGCGGTGCAGTCCAATTGTACGAGAAACTCAATATTCAGAGGGAGCTCGCACTGCTCCCGCGCCATCGGTATCAAACGGTAACGCTGCTCGGCCACATTGAGATAAAATACGAGGTTTTTGCCAAATACTCCCCATTGGTCGGCCAAATAGGCGGGGCTGAGGATCAGGAGGGTGAAGCGGCTGCCCTTGACCGCACGTTGATACTCTTCGGCAATGGGCGCACCGAGCCGGAAAGATGTTGCTCCCAAAACGTCATCTTGGTTACAGATAATGCGCTCCAAGGGAAGTCCTAACGCAGGTAGTCAGGATAGTAAATTTTAGTGCTTTCTAGTTTTTAATTTTTAATTGTAAATTGTAAATAGCTTTAAATGCAAATATAGCATAATAGTCTTCGGAGAAACTGGACAAGACTATCTAGAAGGCGGAAACGTTAAAATTCCAGTGGTAGTGGCAGCGTAATGGGATCTAGCGGAGATTGGATTAGCCCCAACATGGGCCAAAGCGGATACGTTAGAGATCGTTCGATGACGGACATATCTTATGGTATATGTTGTTGTAATAGCTCTATTGCATGCATAACTGGGAGTATCTAGAATTACTAATCTCCGATGCAAAAGGGAAAAGCAGAACCTATGCAATGGAGATCGAACTGGAATTCTAAAGGATGCATAACGTGTGAGGAATATGAATAAGATTCTGATATCGATTGTCCTCATCATTTCTTTGATGGGGTGTGTCTCAGCATTAGATGGAAGCGACGTAAAAACGCGTCCTGGTGAAGCTACGGCAGAAAAGCTGTTCAATTATGGTTTCGGTCAGCCCTGGGTAGGTGGCAACCCACCTTCTTATGGTGCATCTGATATATATTCTCAATACTACTCGATCCCCACAGGATCTTCCCCTAAGAAGCATATTGAAGCTCCGAAGAAGGGTGAGATAAAAGACAAGACACCAACTACAGTTTACTTCAGCTATCAAATGCAGGCAATGCCATATACTCAATACCAGACTTATGCCACATACACAGGTGGTAATTCACTGTGGATACAAGGCTCTTCAAGCTGGACTCAGTACGCCAAAGTTCCGCAAGGATCAAGTCTGTCGTTAATGGCGACATCATCAACTGGTGGAAATGGTAAACTCTACGAGATACATCCTGACGGAATGTTGTATAAGAATACCTTCTATTTCTACCCAGGATATAATCAAATAGACTTCTATGCAGATTCGATGGGACAGCACATACTGCTTATCGCTATTGACGGTCAGATAAGTAATTCAATAGTTATCGATGTTACGAGCTACACCCCACCATCATACCAACAACCAGTTCTCACTTATCTACCTACTCAGACTCAGTCTCCGGATCAGACCTATTACCGGACCAATTATTTATCTACTTACTATCCCTACTACTATCCGGATTTCAACTCCTTCCCATTAGGAACCTTTGGTTTATTCCATGGATATTATGCTCTGCAGGCCGCCAATGGCCAATACGTCAGTGCCGAAGGCAGCGGTGGCGGTGCAGTCGTAGCTAACCGAAATGCTATAGGTGCCAGGGAGACCTTCAAACTCATAGATAGGGAAAATGGATATTATGCTCTGCAGGCCGCCAATGGCCAATACGTCAGTGCCGAAGGCAGCGGTGGCGGAGCAGTCGTAGCTAACCGAAATGCTATAGGTTCCTGGGAGACCTTCAAACTCATAGATAGGGAAAATGGATATTATGCTCTGCAGGCCGCCAATGGCCAATACGTCTGTGCCGAAAACGGCGGTGGCGGAGCAGTCGTAGCTAACCGAAATGCTATAGGTCCCTGGGAGACGTTTAAGCTAATCCCACGCTAGAATACCGCAAAATGCGCCATTCCTTCATCAAGGACCAAGCCGAGCGATATGGGGATCCGGATCCCCATATCTCTTTCGCAATTGAGTTGTCCCTAAGCAGAAATCTAGTATAAAACGAATTAAAAAGGAGATAAAAACGTGAGATGTGAATTGACCATTGTATTTGCGTTTATCCTAATGGTGTTCGCAACGCCAGTTTTAGCTGAAAACGTTGATCAGAGTATTCAGGCCCTCAAAAACGAAAATAGCATTACCCGAGTAGATGCGGCAATGACTCTCGGCGAGCTAAATGATGTCAGTGCTGTTGAGCCTTTAATCCAGGCCCTTAAGGATGACAATAGCTCTGTTCGATCGGAGTCTGCGAAAGCTCTGGGATGGATCAAAGATGACCGTGCTGTTGATCCATTGATTCAAGCCTTGAATGATCCAAATTGGGAAGTTCGAGGTTCTGCGGCGTTGGCTCTTGGGGAGCTGAATGATTCTGGAGCTGTGGATCCGCTGATACAATCTCTGAATGATGCTAATAGTTCTGTCCGAGCTAGAGCTGCTGGGGCTCTTGGAAAGATCGGGAGTGAAAAAGCAGTCGAGCCATTGATTCAGGCTTTGAAGGACGAAGACCCCCGCGTAAGATATCAGTCTGCGGAAGCTCTGGGAAATATCAAAGATAGCCGTGCTGTAGATCCGCTCATACAGGCGCTGAAGGATGATTATAAAAGCGTTAGATATTGGGCTGCTGGGGCTCTTGGAAAAATCAATGATGCTCGAGCAGCTGATCCATTGATCCAGGCTTCCAAGGAGGACAAGGATAGCTACATCCGAGATGCTGCATCAAATGTGCTAAAGGAGCAGGGCTGGGCATAGAGATAGTACCATTTATGAGCAATCTTAGAAGCGATGCAGGCCTTTGCCAAGGCTGAGGAACTGGGATATACGAACAGATTCCAGTTCTTCGTAGTATGTGCAACCTGTAATCCATCTTTCTTTTTTTTCGATATCCATTAAACCACGAGATATTATTATAAGGATACTTCCCGGCTCAAACTCCCTGATAGTGCGCTATGGAAAATAGGCTTACAACCTGACCTCCCCATGATTTAGGCATATTTAAACAATTTTCGTTATCTATAGCCGAAATCTATAAATAATATTATGTGCCTAAATATGCACATGAAATCGTTTAATCGAATAAAAAATATAAGTGGAATTGAATACATATACAAAATCACTCCTTACTACGACAAAGAAAAGAAGAAAATTCGCCAGAAGAGCAAGTACCTCGGCAAGAATGTTAATGGAGTTCCTGTCAAGGTCCGATCTCAGGGAAAAATACCAAAGAAAGTTCTATCACATGGCGAATTCGTTCCACTGAAAAAGATAACAGAAGACCTTAAACTAGACGAAATTCTCTCTGGAGTCTTGCCCAGCAAAGAAGTCTGGCCTGTTTTAACTCTGGCTATGAATTTTGCTTTGCGTCCCCGAGCATTAACCCATATCCAAAGCTGGTATGAAGGCACAATTCTATCGGAAGACCATCCTGATCTTCCCCTATCCTCTCAGAGCCTTTCTCGAATGCTAAGCCGTATCGGTGAGAGCACCGCGAATCTGGAATTCGCTCATCGACTAATCCAAAGAATCTCAACATGCAGCACTCTGGTTTATGATATCACTTCTTTGTCCTCTTACTCTCAAAACATAGGCCTACTGGAATACGGTTATAATCGAGATGGTCTCGATCTGCCTCAGATCAACCTGTCTCTGATTGTGGACAAGGATCTAGGCATACCGGTAATGTATGATCTATATCCAGGAAGCATCTCGGATGTAACTACCCTCACGAATACAGTCAAAAAAATAAAGGCCCTGGGTGTTCAGAATTATACTATGATCATGGATCGTGGTTTCTTCTCGACTGCCAATATCCATGAGATGGTCTCAGCGGATTTGTCGTTCATCATCCCCCCAACAAGTACTCTCAAAAATGTCAAAGAGGCGATATCCGCCATCCATAGCAGCATCGATGATCCTGAGAATTTGGAACTCTACGAGAAAGAACCGCTTTTTGTCATGCCTGTGGACATCGAGGTAGGCAAAAACAAGCTGAAAGGATACGCATATTACGATCAGAAGCGAGAGCAGTTGGAACGAAGTACTCTCTATAAGCGGCTATACGATTTAATGGAACGGCTCAAGGCTGTGACCTTAAAGAGCTGGATGATTCCGAGTGTGGTTTTCAGGGAAACGGCAAAAAAGGATGCCAAGTTCATCGAATGGAAAGCAATTGACGGAAAATTTGAGGTCTCCCTCAGAAAAAATGCCGTCTCTCAGGCCATCAATAAGATGGGTAAGTTTATTCTGCTGTATCGGGGCGAGTTTTCTTGGAATGATTGTCTTTCACTTTACAGAAGCAAGGATGTCGTCGAGAAAGGATTCGATGTATTGAAGAACGACATTGAACTGATGCCAACAAACCTAAGAACCAATAACAGTTTGAGTGGCTATCTGTTCGTCGCTTTTCTTGCTCTGATCTTAAGAATGAAGCTGACCAGGCTCATGGTCAATGCCGAGCTGAATAAACGATATTCAGTGGAAGGACTGCTCACTGAACTAGAAAAGATCAAGCTAATGATCTTGCCGGATGGCGAGAAAATCACAACTGAGATTACCAAGAAACAGCGAGAAATCCTGGATGCACTTCATATGTGTGCCTAAACTTTGGGGAGGTCAGGTTACAAATTTATGTCGGGGCATATTGATTAGATCAATAGCAGAGAGGATTTTGTTTTATGCCTATAAACTATGAAATGACGACTTAGCTCAAAGAGCTCTTTTAGCCGTTTTTCATCATACCGAGCTGTTGTATGAGGCGGTGCGTACAACCTGCAGCGAGCCCATAAAATCGATTATGCTGAATGAGATAAATGGAGCTGCGGGCCTGGCCAGTCCTCAAGCCTCATCGCTCCGACTTAATTGCCTCTTCTCCTTATGGCTGGCGTTCTTGAAGGAATGAAGGACGAGTCAGGCTATAAGTCTTTCTTTTAGAAAGCTGAGGCAGGATGCTTTAGGCCCTTATGAAAGCGTTTGATGAATAAGAAGGTGGGAGGAGAAAGTCAATTGGATGTAGGAGGGGAAAAACTGCCATCGACTTTCGCCAATATACCATACGTCAATTGCCGAGATAAAAGGCTTTCGCTTCAAGTTAGAAAAGACCATCTCCACCCCAAAAGAAATAGCCAAGAAAATGATACATCAAGTCTCAGGCAGGCCAGCGCCGATCCACAGCGCCCTTTTAGGAGGAGCCAATCACCGCATAGTGTTGGCCTGACCCTGCCCGAAGCTCGACTCTAATAAGCCGGGCTCGAAGGCGGCACAAGCGCTGGAATCTCACACAGCGTCCGTTTTATGGGAACCCGTTCTCATGGGGCCTCGTGCTCGCCCTCTCGCCTTCGACTTCTACTTGTGCCGTTTCATGCCCCGACCGTGTATTAGCGTGAGATCCGGCAGATTACTGCGCCTGTTACAGCGCGCAACTTTTTCAGCCCGCCGAAATATCAGCCTCACAGGCTCGTAGCCAAATGCAGTGCCACGACGGCATGCATCTCCTGTACCAAGGGATCAAGACCAACCAGCCTTTAGGAGCTAGCGGCATGTTGCTCCATGGTGGAGCAAACACCCTTGTCATCAGAGCATCATCAGATACGTTAAGCCCACGGCACGCCCGCCACCCTATCATGGCGTGAAGCGGCAAACTATCTATATGATCGTTATGAATATTTGTAGTTGGCGGTCGAACGGCTGAGCACAAGCTAATTACTCCTCCATCGACTACCTGAGGGGCCAGGCCAGAGAGATCCAGGCAGGCGTGTTAGGTAGGGGGAAAATTGGCTAAGAAAGCGAAGCATAGCGATGCCGTCATGACCGGCATTCTTGTTACAAAGTTCAAGATGGGCCAAATCAACGTCGGGGATCTGGAGCAGATGGCGGCAGATACCTCCAGGGCGGAGAGGTGCTCGGCGGCGAAAAAGGTGCTGGAGGCGGTGAGAGATTTAGCATGATCTTCTGGATTCAGCCAGCTCTTTCAGCCTTGCTCACCGTGAAGCGTATTAGCTTTCCCCATGAGACATCCTGAATATGCTTTGCCAGACAATGGTTCTTAAGCATATTCTGGATGCTCAGATCTTCGAATATGATTCTGTCAGCCGAGTTTACAAGTTTCCAGGATACCTGATGCAAGAACTCCTCTCGAAGGTTGGTTACCCTCTTTGCGATCCGGGCCAACTTTGTCTGGGCTTTCTTCCGGTTATTGGAACCGAGCTCCTTGCGATACAACGATTTATTGGCAGCTCGATTCTTCTTTTCAGCTTGGAAATAGTACTTTGGATAGTCGAAGTACTGACCGTCCGAAGTTACGGCTGCATGAGTGATGCCAAGGTCTACTCCGATCGTGGTCTTGGTCTCCTGCTTGGTTGGATTCTCAAGCTCGGTCGTAAATATGACATACCATGCATTTGTCTTATCTCGCTTGATCGAACAGGTTTTGATCCTGCCCACAATCGGCCTATGCACAAAGGTTCTAATTGTGCCGAAAATTTTTGAAAGTGTCAGCCGAGAGCCATTCAGCTTAAACCCGGACTGTGGATAGGTAACCGAGCGATAGTGGTTAATGGACTTGAACCTGGGGTAGCCTTTTTTTCGAGCCCCTTCGCGAACTCTTCGAAAGAAGTTGTCAAAGGATTTCTGAAGCCTCCTCAAGACATCCTGTTCGACCTGAGAATGGACTGCATTGAGGTAGGGATTGGACTGTTTCTCAAAGACCAGCAAAGCTGCCTGATCTAGCTACTCAATAGCGGGAAATTTGCCGCAGCTACAGTCGAAGATCTCTTTGGCACTGACCCCCAAGTCCCTCTTGTCCAGGGGATTCATGTCGCTCCAGCCGGCAAAGCAGCAGGGGAGCCAGTCCTCTGGCGTGCTGTTCTCGAAGTCGGGCTTCTCGAAATCGGATTTAATGTGGATGCTCCTTGTGATATTGTAGGTCCCAACGTACCTCTCCTCGCCCTGGATCAACGCCGGATAGCTCACATGTTTGAGATCATAGCTGGGGCTGGTCAGCCTGTATTTCAGGTCTGCAATGCCGGTAGTATGAGTCTTGATCCTGTAGACCATCTCTCTGGAAGGCATGAAATCAGCAGAGAGAATAGCATCATCGGTAGCCAGCACGGTAGCGTTCATCCTCTTCAGCAGTAGGCCCGCGTATGTATCCCTAGAAAGCTCCTGGTTGTAGAGCAGACTGCTGCCTGCAAAGTCCAGATTGTTCCCCACAAACTCCCGGTCGTTTATCTCCCTGCCGGAGTACCTCATGTTTTTGCCATATTTGAGAATCACAGGCCATTGCTCAACGTACTGGATGGTGTAGACCGAGCTTCCTCCGGACTTGGTGTTGTCAATGCTAATCGAATTGCTGGTATCCGACCGCAGGTACATCAGCTCCTCTGAGCTGTAGTTTCCCTGGAAGGCAGAGGTTCGGTCGCGCAGGCGGACGTCGTTCACATTCACCTCTTGGTAGTCGGAGTGGTAAGGGCTCAGGGATCTGCCATGGTAGTCTACGGGCGATACGGTTCCCTTGAACCGATTGAGAGTAATCGAAGCTCAAGTTCCCGCTCTGGCGGTAGATGGACCAGGATGAGGATTTCGTGCCCACTGTGGAAGACCAGAAAGTTGCGCTCCCGCTGGAGATGAGGGCCAGCCCCAATATCAACGCAATTGAGGTCTTTAACAAATATCTAGTCCTGGATCTTTCCATATTTGGTGCCTCATGATTGCTAAAAGTCGAAGAGAGACTTTTGCCCCGCTTTCCCCTGCCCCGCTTCCGCCCCGGCTGGCTCGGCCAGCCTGACCTCTCCGTACTTGCCTCCGCCCCCGGGCCTGACCTCTACCCGGCCCATGCGAAAGTTCTGGATGGCCTCGATAACTCTCGGCTCGGCCTTCATCTCCGCGAGATCGGCCTGCAACAATACCTCAATCTCCGTCTTCTCCTCCGTCAGCTCGCTCCAGCGCTTCTGCACGCCGGCCGTCATGACGCTCTTGTGGCCCAGGGCAAGGGCAATGATCTCGGCCAGGGGAATGATATGCAAGTAAGGTGGCCGGTGAGGCGGATGCACGGGATTTTCATAATCGGCCAGAAGATTTACCCGGTCCGTCACGCCAAGCTTGATCTGGCCCCCACATTCCGGACAGCGTCCCATCAGCTCATCTTTTTGGCTAAGAGAGTATTGCCGGTAGCAGCGCGTGCAGGCGGTGCGATTGTATTTTCCTTCCTCCGGGAAAAGGCCCACATTCTTTGTAGGATGCCGCCCGCCCTCACGCTTGATGGCGAGGATAAGATCCTGATAGCTGAAATTGTCCAGATCCATCTGGTTGAACTCCCGGGCCAGCTTGTTGGAGCGCGGCGAATGAGCATCGGAGTTGGAGAGAAATGTCCGGGAGGTGAGCTCCGCAATCCGGTCCGCATAATCCGTGTCCGCCGAGAGGCCCAGCTCAATAAAACGAATCTGTTCCGCCTTCTCCTGGTAGCATTCGGCAAGAGAGCGAAAGTAAGCAAATATGCCCGTCCAGGGTGTGAAGGCGTGGGCAGGTCCCAGCAGGCCGCCCGCCTCAATAACAAGATCCGCAATCTCAGCGCCGTTCAAATGCAGCCGTGGCCTGCCGTCTGCCGACAGGTTCGTAGAGTAGGGAGCGAAAGCTTCCTGCAGCTGCTCGGCCTTGGCCGTATCCGGCAAAAAGATGAGATGATGCACGCGGCTGCGATCCTCCACTTCCACACTGAGGACAAAATGCGTATCGTCCAGATGAAAGAGCCCGTCGGCCTCGGGGAGCTTCTTTATGGCATCCAGCCACAGGGGATGCAGGCAGTCTCCCGTGGCCATGATCTTCACGCCTTTACGCGCCGCCTCTCTGGCAATCTCGGGCAGCTTCATGTCTGCGGAGACGGCCATCGAATAGCGGGAATGAATGTGAAGATCAAGGTTTACAAGCATCTCTTTTCATCCTCCATGCGGGGATAAACCCTTTATGCTTGACGATCTATTTTAAGGGCTGTGCAAGAGAACCTGAGAGAGCTGCTGGAGTGCTTTGGCCGGGGGGATATGGACCTGGAAGAGGCCTTGCGCCGCATCAAACGCCAAAGCTTCCTGGCAGTAGGAGAGGTGGCAAAGCTTGACATCTGCCGGGCGGATCGCATCGGCATTCCTGAGGCCATTCTCGCTGAAGGAAAGGATAAAACCGATCTTGTGGCCATCTCCCTGGCCCACCTGCAGGCAACTGGCAGTGTGATCATCACGCGCGTCTCGGCAGAACAGCTGGAGCACCTGCAGTCAGCAAAACTGCCCGAGGGCTGTGAGCTGGAGCACAACGTTCGAGCCAAGACGGTGGTCCTCCGGTCCGCAAAGCCGCAGGCCAAAAGGGGATGGGTGGGCATCCTGGCAGCAGGCACCGCCGACATGCCGGTCGCTGAGGAGGCGCGCGTGGTGGCGGAGGAGATGGGCTGCAATGTCATCTCGGAGTACGACGTGGGAGTGGCAGGCATTCATAGGCTCTTTCCCTGCCTGGAGAGGATGGCAAATGTTGATGCCTTCGTGGTGGCGGCCGGACGGGAAGGGACGCTGCCGGCTGTGGTGGCCGGACTGGTAGAGGCCCCGGTTATCGGCCTGCCCGTTTCCACCGGCTATGGTTTGGGCGGAGCTGGACAGGCGGCCCTTTATTCCATGCTGCAGTCCTGCTCCGTTCTCACTGTGGTCAATATTGATGCGGGCTTTGTAGCAGGCGCTTATGCGGCAAAGATCGCCAGACAAAAAGCATATGGACAAAAACAGTAATAAATTATTTCCAGAAAAGTATTTATACGATCAAAAAGTTGTTGAACGAGAGCGGGTACACACATCTTTTTCACTAACCCCCACTCCCCTACCCGCTCGTTACTTATTGTATGCATATTACCCAATTATACTTGTAACAAGATTGCTTTGGAGGGGAGATCCAGAGCGAGGACTGAACTGCCAGCCAGTTGATCCTCGCATCTGGTGCTGAATGGACGCTTGGAATAGCCAGTTATTCCAATGTACTTTCCTTCAGTCAAGTTGATTTTACTTAAGGTTTTCGGTGCCTCTAGAAACAGCAAGAAACCACAAAATCATTGCAAAAGCCTGATCGCCTCGATGCAAGCTCCAGACTCCAGGCCGTAGTCCTTGATCCTCTGCAGGGTGTGGTCTACCATTCCCCCAGAGGTCATTATGATAGAGTTCTTGCCAATCAACGCCTTGAGGATGCATTTGTCGATGACGCCATAAGTAAAATCTATTGAGATGCCGCACTTTTCCGCCATGACCTTGGCACTGGTGCCCATAGCGCCCTTAAAGCCAGCCGGAATTTTTTCGAGCATGGCCTGGATCTCTTCCCCCTCATCCTCATCTACATTGCAGATGTATATTTTGCCCAGAGCCGCGGGAAGGGCACGCTCCTCCGCCTTTGGCTGCAAGAGATCGCAAAGCTCAAGGATGTTCCTGGGCGGCTTTGACCCTCTGGCAATGCCCCTTCCGGCTAGCTCCTGGTAGAGGTCTACCACGAGGGGTAGCTTGAGCCGGGCGTCTCGTATCAGCTTGGCATCTCCGAATACCTCCTGTCCTGTGCCCCGGCGCACCACACCACCTTCCTTCATGAGAATGACCTCATCCGCCCAGCGGTAGGCCAGGTCCACATCATGAGTGGAGATGATCAATGTCTTTCCGCCGTAGTTCAGCTCATCGAGCATCTCCATGATCTCTTCGGAGCTTGCCGGATCGAGGTTGGAGGTGGGCTCATCGAGAATAATCACCTCCGGCTCCATGGCCAGTATGCCGGCGATGGCCACCCTCTTCTTCTCGCCGCCGCTCAGGTGGTGGGGTGGACGGCGCTCATATCCAAAGAGGCCCACGTACTGCAGGGCAAAGCCCACGTACCTCTTCACCTTTTCCGCAGCATATCCCAGATTGGTAGGGCCGAAGGCCACGTCCTGGTAAACGGTAGGCGCAAAGAGCTGGTCGTCTGAATTTTGGAAGACCATGCCCACTGCCCGGCGGATGGACCGCAGACTGGCGGCATCGTAACTCATGGGCCGGCCCTGAAAGAGAACCTCGCCCTCGCTAGGCCGCAGGATGCCGTTGAACATGAGCATGAGCGTGGACTTGCCGGCTCCATTGGGCCCCACCAGGGCGACCTTTTTTCCCTTTTGCAGAGATATGCTCACGTCCTTCAGGGCAGGGGTTCCGTCTCCATAGGAATAACTGAGACTTCTGGTTTCAAGGATGATTGTCATAGTAGCCTCACAGAAGCTGGACGCCTCTGGTTAAAACAGCGATGGCTGTAGCTGCGGCCAAATATACTGTTACCGCAAAAATCGCCCTGGGCTTTGCCCCCTCTGCAGGCACCATGAGATCGAGCTTGCCGTCGTAACAACGAGAGTCCATGGCCACGATGAGCCTTTCCCCCTGCTCCCAGGAGCGGAGGAAAAGAACGCTGGAAAGCATGGCAAAGGAGTTCAGGGAATTCTTTGTCCCGGCATCTCCCAGGCGCATCATCTGGGCGCTGTGGATCATGGCCGCCTGGTCCAAAAAGACGAAGATGTACCTATAAATCATCATGGACAGCTCAATGACGGACTGCGGTATCCGCAAGGATTTGAGCACGGCAAAGATCTCAATCATGGGCGTGGTTAAAGCTATGAAAAACATAGAGCACATGCCACCAAAGGTCCGGGCGATAAGAAGTGCGGCCAGGTTTGCTCCTTCCTCTCCGATGGCCAAATTAAAGCCGAAGAGCTCCACGGAAAATAGTGTCTGCCCGCTGCCATGCATGAAGGCCACCACGCCGGCGCTGAGCAAGGCGAAGGATAGAGGCACCATCAGCAGCCGGGAATAGATGCGTCCGGGAATTTTGGCCAGCACCACAGTTACGAGGCTCAAGGTTATGGCCATGAATAGAGGCGCTATTGGAGTCGTGGATGATACCGAAAGGAGGATGGCCCCCAGGCCCAAGAACAGTTTGAGCCGGGCACTGGTCTCCCGCAGAGCATTGCCATGGGCGTAGTCGTCAAGAAGATTATGCATTAGACTTTCCATCTCGCTCCTGGGCTGCATTATCTGCTTTTATCTTGGCCAGAGCACGGTAGTAGCCTAAAAAATAGCCGATTATAAGGCTGCCGATGGCCGCCTGCAGGGCAAAGAGAAGGCTCTCAATCTCGCCGCTAGGCGGAGTATAAATGGACTGGAACCATGGGATGTAGGTGCCGCCGGTGAGATCGGAGATCACATCCTCGGCCTGGCTGTCTGCTCCGCTCCACTCGTGATTCTGGCTGGAGCTGACATAAGCAAAGGCGGCGATGAAGAGCACTATAACGCCTAATGTTAAAAGCTCCAGTTTTATTTTCATGCCACAGCCTCCTTCAGCTTTTTTATCGTATTTAGGGAGACCACATTCATTCTCACCAGCACATCGCTTCTCAGTTGCACGATATATTTGAACATCAATGCCGTCACCATCCCCTCCACTATGGCCAGAGGAATCTGGGTTATGGCAAAGACAGCGGCAAAGGCCTCAAAGGAGGCGAGCACGCCACCTGTATGCCGCCGGAAAGGCCAGCGCCAGCTGTATGGATGTGACAAGATAGGTGGCCCAATCGGCCAAAGTCGCCGCCAGGAAAACCGCCAGGTACAGATGCAGCCTCGCTCGTGTGGCGGCTTTGTAAACCAGGTATCCAATAACCGGGCCGGCAATTCCCATGGAAAAAGTGTTTGCACCCAGGGTGGTCAGGCCGCCGTGCGCCAGAAATACGGCCTGGTAGACCAGGACAATCACGGCCAGGACCGATGTTATCCAGGGGCCGAAGATTATGGAGCCCATTCCCGTACCTGTGGGATGAGAGCAGCTCCCGGTGACGGAGGGCAGCTTTAGGGAGGAGAGAACGAAGACGAAGGCTCCCGCCACGGCCAACAAGGGCAAAGTTTCCCGATTATCCTTTATCATCATGTTCATCTTGTAGACACCAAAGGCAACTACGGGAAGTGAGAGTAGAAACCAGATCTCCCACCAGGGATGAGGAAGAAAACCCTCCATTATGTGCATTGCTTCACCGCTTAATTGCAACGATATTCTGCCATATAAAGTTTTCTTGTGTTAGGACCAAATTAGTTTAATTGAAGATATAATTCGGTAGCACCATCCCTAAAACAAAAAAATCTCATTCTGCTTGAGTTTGCCGATAATTACGCTTCATCAGTTTCGCCTCGCACATGAATCGTCCTTAAATATTGGGCCGGATAGAAACGCCATTATCTTGACCCAGATATTCACTGTCACCGACCTGAATCAGAGGATAGCAGACCGCCTGGAGAACGATCCCCGCCTGCATGACCTCTGGGCACGAGGCGAGGTCTCCAACTACCTTCATCACAGGTCTGGACACAGATATTTCACTCTCAAGGACCAGGGCTCTTCGATCTCCTGCGTTCTCTTCAAGAACAACGGCCTCTCCCTAAACTTTGAGCTGAAGGACGGCAAGAATGTGCTGGTCTTCGGAGATGTTGCCGTTTACAGGCCGCAGGGCAGAGTGCAGCTCGTAGCTCGCGGCATAAAGCAGGATGAGGGCCTGGGCTTCCGGCACCTGCAACTGGAGGCGCTCAAAAAGAAGCTGGCCGCAGAAGGGCTCTTCTCGGTAGAGAGAAAGCGGGCGCTGCCTTTGTATCCAGAGCGAATCGGCATTGTCACATCCCCCCAGGGAGCGGCGCTGCGAGATGTTCTGCGAACCTTAGGCCCCTATCCCGCCAGAATCATCCTATCCCCGGCCCAGGTGCAGGGAGACGGAGCCGAGGAGAGTATTGCCTTTGCAATCTTGGCCCTGCAAGGCAGGGCCGACGTGATCATAGTCTGTCGCGGCGGCGGCTCGACAGAGGATCTGTGGTGCTTCAACTCCGAAATTGTAGCCCGTGCCATATTCGCCTGCGACTCGCCTGTCATCTCCGCCGTCGGGCACGAGACGGACGTAACCATTGCCGACTATGTGGCGGATATGCGAGCCGCGACACCTACCGCTGCGGCTAAGATGGCTGTGCCGGATGTGGAGGAGATTAAGGAAGGGCTGCGCTCCGCCCAGGTCAGAATGATGCGCGCTCTCTGGACGGGCCTGGAACGAAAAGAGGAGCGTCTGGAGTATCTAAAGCACAGCATCTCTGCTAAAAGGATGTACTCTCTGTCGCGGGATGCTCGCCAGCGCCTGGATTATCTGAGCCAAAGCCTGGAAGCTGCCCAGGCAGATAAGATGCAGAGCCTGAAGAGCCGGCTGGAGCTGGCCAAAGGACGCCTGGCCGCGGTGGGGCCGCGGGCCACCCTCCTGCGGGGCTATGCCATCGCCCGCTCACGGAGGGGCTTGATACTGCAGGCCCAGGACGCCCGGCCGGGAGATGTGTTGGAGCTGATCCTGAGCCAGGGAAGGCTCAGATGCAGGGTGCTGGAATGCCTGGATGATGAAGAGGCTTCACTATGAAGAAGAATGAGATCGGCCTGGAAGAGGCTCTGGACAGTCTGGAGCAGATTGTAGAGGTGCTGGAAGAGGGAAAGATGACCTTGGAGGAGAGCCTGGACCAGTATGAGAAGGGCATGAAGCTGGTCAAGCTCTGCAATTCCCGGCTGGAGGGTGCACAGAGAAGGATTGAGTGCCTGACAGGGGAGCTGCCACCCGATCTGAGCTGATGAATCAGCTCTCAAAATTTATACGTATATCAGAGTAGTACATGGCACCATTGAATGGATGAAGGGCAGAAAAGTCTTCATTCGGGAAACAGAGTCACATGAAACTCATTCTCAATTTGAGGGAAGAGCGGAAACTCAAATTCAGGCAAAGAAAAATAGGATGATTCCGATCTACTCGACCTTCTTGAACATGCTTCCCTTCACTCCGCATACCGGGCACTTGTCCGGTGCCTCTTTCTCCACAGTCATGCCGCATACCGGGCAGACGAAGTAGGGGTAGCTCTCCTTCTTTGCCTCCAGGCCCTCCAGCATATCGTGGTAGAGCCGGGCGTGGTACTCCTCCACGGCGTTGGCATAATTGAAGCTCCTCTCCGCGTCCTTGGCACCCTCGGCCTTGGCGGACGCGATCATCTCCGGGTACATCTCCTTGAACTCATGTGTCTCCCCGGCGATGGCCTCGCGCAGGTTCTCCTTGGTGTTCTTGATGGCCTTCAAGGCACGCAGGTGGTTGGCGGCGTGCACGGCCTCCGCCTCGGCTGCAGCCCGAAAGAGCTTGGCGGCCTGAGCAAAACCCTCTTTGTCCGCCTGGGCGGCAAAAGCGGTGTACTTCCTGTTCGCCTGCGACTCACCAGAAAAAGCCTCCATTAAGAAATCCTCAGTCTTGGTCAATTAAATCACTCCATAATATGGCATTGTTTTTTTAGCTATACCTTAACTTGGCTGACAAATAAGTTAAGACTTTTGTCTACCAACCGGCCAGATCTGGCATCTATAAATTCTCAGAGGTGACAAGACGCCCTACAAATGAGCGAGAGAATCATAGAGGTCAAGGATCTCGAATACAAATACGGGGACTTCAAAGCAGTGGATGGCGTCTGCTTCTTTGTCCGGGAGGGAGAGATCTTCTCCTTCCTGGGGCCCAACGGGGCGGGAAAGAGCACAGTCATCAATATTCTCACCACGCTTCTGCCCGTGCAGAAGGGCTCCGTCACCATCGCCGGATACGACCTGGCAAAAGAGCCGCAGCAGGTGCGCCGCTCCATCGGCATCGTCTTTCAGGATGAGACACTGGACAGGGATCTCACCGTCTGGGAGACCCTGGAGCTGCACGGTCGCATCTACTCCATGCCCAAAGCGGAACGAAAAGAGAGGATTGAAGAGATCATAAAGCTCGTGGAGCTGGAGGAGAAGAGGAATGTGCGCACCCGCTTTCTCTCCGGCGGCATGAAGCGGCGGCTGGAGATTGGCCGGGGGCTGATGACCAGGCCCAAGGTGCTTTTCCTGGATGAGCCTACCATCGGCCTGGACACGCAAACCCGGCGCAGGCTGTGGGACTACATCAAAAAAGTCAACGATTCCGGAACCACCATCTTCCTGACAACCCACTACATGGATGAGGCAGATCAGGTGAGCAACTGGATCGACATTCTGGACCACGGCAAGATCATCGCTTCGGGCGATCCGACCAAGCTCAAAGATGCCCTTGGAAATGATATGATCTACCTGGACACCAGCGACAACGCCGCGACGGAAGAAATGCTAAGAGGCATGAAGGCAGTTCGAGATGTCAAAGCGGCAGCCGCGGGCCTGGCCGTCACCATAAACGCGGATGGCACGCACTGCCTTCCCATCATCATGAACCGGCTGCGGGAAAGGGGCATCGATATCATTAGCGTCAACCTGAAAAAGCCAACTTTAGATGACGTCTTCGTGCACTACACAGGACGCGATATCAGAGAGGCGGGAGCGGGGAAGCTGCACCGGCTCCCCTTCCAGTCCAAAGGAGGGAAATGATATGTCCTGGGAGTTTTTAACCATCTACTGGCGCGATATGCTTCGCTTTGTGCGCTTTCGAATTGCTCTGGTG
Source organism: Methanotrichaceae archaeon (assembly GCA_963748825.1). Lineage (GTDB taxonomy): Archaea > Halobacteriota > Methanosarcinia > Methanotrichales > Methanotrichaceae > Methanothrix. The sequence continues at coordinate 73,576 of CAVVKN010000003.1, read as the reverse complement.
GTATCCCTCATCCAGCCCGCCTTGTGGATGGCGCTTTACGGGGCAGCCATGTCCAGCAACTTCTCCCGGCTCAGCTCCGGCATGGTCGTGCCCGAGGGCGTGACCGCCGTATCCTACCTGACCTTTATGGGGGCAGGAGTGATTGCTCTGACCACACTTTTTACCAGCCTCTTCGGCGGGATCACCCTGCTATTCGACAAGAACTGGGGGCTGATGAGGGAGCTTCTGGCCAGCCCCATGCCCCGAAACCACATAATCCTCGGTATTGGCCTTTCCGGCGTCACCAAGTCCTTCATCCAGGTGATGGTTATCATGGGCTTTGGCCTTGTCATAGGGGTGCGCTTCTTTCCCGGCTATACCTTGATGCAGACGGTTGGGGCTGTTTTGGGAGTTCTGCTCTTTGTGGGCGTCTTTTCCTTAGGATTTCTCTTCCTCTCCTCGGCCATATCCATGAGCATGGACACTCCGGAGGGGCTACAGGCCGTGATCACCCTTCTCACCCTGCCCCTGTTCTTCGCCAGCAATGCCCTCTACCCCATTGATGCCTTCCCAGGCGTGGTGAGAACGCTCTCTCAGTTCAATCCGCTTACCCATCTGGTGAACGGGGTGCGCTACTTTGCCGTGGGCAGAGACTTTTACGCCATCGGCATTCATTATGTTTACAGCAGCAGCGACGTAATGCTCTCCTTTCTGGCATTGACGGGCTTTGCGGCGGCCATGTTCCTGGTGGCCTGGAGGGTTTTCAAGAACGCAGTGGTCACCTGAATCGAAATTTTGCGAAACGATGGGAAAAAATAAATGAATAAAACTGGATATTAACGAGTGCATGGAAAAATATTAACGGAACATAATATCATGATTATCAGGATAGGTTAATGGAGGATAAGATATGAAGATTTTAGGAATTTGCGCCAGCCCGCGGGGCTCCAAGAGCACGACGCTGCGGCTGGTTCAGGCCGCCCTGGATGGGGCAAGAGCTTCCGGGGCCGAGGTGGAGCTGGTGGATGTCTGTGAGCTGGACATCAAATTCTGCAACGCTTGCCAGGTCTGCTTCAAGAAAGGCGAATGCGTGCATAAAGACGACTTCCAGGGGCTCTATAACAAAATCCTGGCCGCAGACGGCATGGTCTGGGGCTCGCCCAATTATTTCCACACCGTCACGGCGCAGATGAAGACGCTCATCGATCGCATGGCGGACGCCATTCACTGCCAGCTTCTCACAGGCAAGTACTGCTGCAGCGTTTCCAGCGGCGGCAGCAACTACGATCAGGTCACGACTTATCTGGACGGCCTGATGCTCAATTTCGGAGCCTTCGTCACGGGAAGCGTGGGCGCTGCCATGTCCCAGGGGCCGGGGACTCTAGAGGAGGCGGAGAAGAAGGCCATTGTGCTCGGCAAATCTCTAGCTGAGGATATCAAGACCAAGCGCGACTACGTCGAGCAGAGGAAGATGCAAGAGGAAACGCGGGAGTACTTCAAGAAGCTCGTGAAGATGAACAAAGAGAACTGGGAGCACGAATACGAGTACTGGAATCGTCTCAACTGGAACTAGGGAGATGCTTTTCTCAAGATCTCTCAGAGGTCGGAGCCGCACAACTCTTTAATAGTTTCCAGTCCTACAGTAACGTTTATGCTGACACTGGAAGAGGGCCGTCTGGCCGTCCATTTGGCCAGAAAGGCTCTGACCGGCTACACCGAGAAGAAAAAGATCATCGAGCCCAGGGGCCTGCCGCCTGTATTCGAGGAAAAGCGGGGCGTCTTTGTGACCTTGCACGAGGACGGTGACCTGCGCGGTTGCATCGGCTACCCGGAGCCCATCATGCCGCTCGGAAAGGCTATTGTGGACTCGGCCATCAATGCCTGCTCCCGCGACCCGCGCTTTCCCTGCGTGCACCCGGGCGAGCTCGAGAGGATCGAGATAGAGGTGACCATACTCACCCAGCCCGAACCTTACATCGAGCCCAAAAAGAAGCTGCCTGAGCTAGTGAAGATCGGCAAGGACGGGCTAATTGTCACCAAAGGGCCTTTTTCCGGCCTGCTCCTGCCCCAGGTGGCTCCGGAGTGGGGCTTCGACCCGCTGGAATTCCTCTCGCAGACCTGCGTCAAGGCGGGACTGCCCCCGGATGCCTGGCTGGATGAGGACACCGAGGTTCAGCACTTCCAGGCGCAGATCTTCGCTGAAGTGGCTGCCGAGAGGGAGGTCTTCGAGAAGAGCTTCACGGAGAGCCCCTGCGGGACGGTATAGAGAAGCTGCGGAATTTTTACGCGACTCTTAAAATTCTATTTTTGACTCAAGACCGATCCCCCCAGCAGGACTTAGGGTTGAGTATCAATCCCATTGAAGCACAAGTGAGGACAAATCAAATCTCCTGGGAAAAGTTTTTAACCAACGTTAACCTAATTTAACGCATGGCCAGTGCGGTGAGGTCGAAGGAATCCCAGGGATGTGTTATAGGATCGAAGATCACGCGCAGCGAGTTGACGCAGATCCAGGATCTGATTGATGCAGGAGTTTATCTCAACGCATCGGACTTCGTTCGAGAAGCTATCCGTGACAAGCTGGCAGCCATAAAAGTGATAAAATGCCGTGACGTCGATTATGAGACGGCAAAAAAGGAAATCATCGGATACTTCCAGAGAAAGCAAGAGGCTTATCCTGATGAGATCTCTCAGGATCTGGAGCTGGATTTTGACCTGGTGCGCCGCATTACTGCCGAGCTGAAGAAAGAAGGCCGCCTGGAGGCCATTTGATGGATTGCTACGAAGAAGGCGATGCATTGCACGGTGCAAAGATCTACGCCGAGGCCCGAAAGATGCAGGGGCCGGTGGTTATTGTGAAGAGCGGCAGGCACAGGGCGCAGAGCATCACCTTGATAGAGAATGCCGAAGCAGTAATCATCCAGAAACTAAGATGGATTCCGGAGCATTAATTAGCGAATATTCAATCGCCTCAAAATATACAATAATCCTTGCTGAAATACCTGAAAGCTTCAGGAAGGATTGCGAGATGGCTGCATATGGTCAGGAATTTTGCCTTGATTTTCCACATACAGGATCTACATAGCCCTCCAGACTTATTGCGAAATGCTTGATGCAACGGCAAGATCGTAAGAACTATTTCTAGATGTGGTGCTTTGTGTAATTTTGAGCACATCTTTAAATATAGAAATTAGAAAAGACCTAGGAAATAGTAATCGAAATCTAAAAAATGGCGATTTATTATCATTATTCATAAACAATGATGCATTGATTGGAATAAAAAATAATAAGAAGTAATTTGGTAAAATGGAATTTGATTCTAACGAGGTTTCAAGCACACAGCTTTAAGGGTTAATGCATCTGTCAGTTCCCTACTTCTATTCTCGATCTCTACCAAATAATTCTCACCTAGCCGGAATTATTTCGGTCTAAGTGGAATAACACCATAATATTATCTGCTCACAGATCCAAACGACAACATTCCCACATAGGTTAGCAACGATGTGTATAAAACGCGATTCTAAAAATGCGCGAGGGGCCTATTTCCCCCCTCCGATCTTCTCGTGGAACACCCTTTTCGCCTTGCCCTCCTGGCGGGGCAGGCCGCCTATGGGAAAGACATCTCCCTTGGGTGAAAAGCCCAGTGTCTCCTTGAGCGCCTTTTCCACCATGTAGCCCGTGACTCCGGGCCCGGCCTCCACATTTACCCGCACATTGTTGACCCCGTCCACCTCTTCCACAATGATCTGGTAGTTGTTGCCGATGCCGGGAATGCCAAGGAGCGTCTGCTCGATCTGCTTGGGGAAGAAGTTCACGCCCTTGACAATCAGCATGTCGTCCCGCCGACCGGTGATGGGCGCGATCTTCAGATGAGTCCTGCCGCACTCACAGGTGTCCCGGGATATGATGTGGGTCAGGTCAGCGGTGCGGAAGCGAATCATGGGCAACGCCTCGCGCGTTAAGGAGGTGAAGACCAGCTCGCCCTCCTCTCCGTCATCCACCGGCTCTCCCGTCTTGGGATCGATGATCTCCAGAATGTACTGATCCTCCCAGACGTGCAGGCCGTCGTGAGCCGAGCAGTCCATGCCCAGCGTGCCCACGCCGCCCGACTCGGTCATGCCGTAGATGTCGAAGACATCGATGTTCAGGCCGTTTGAGATCTTCTTTTTCATGGACTCAGAGAATGCCTCCGCCCCGAAGATGCCGATCTCGAGGTCCGGCAGAGTCTCCTTCTGCTCCTCCAAGATCTCCATGAGCCGCACACCGTAGCTCACAACGCCCGTGAAGACCCGCGTCTTCAGATCCTTGGCCAGGCGTATCTGCCGGGCGGTATTTCCTGGCCCGGCCGGTATGACAAAGAGCCCCGCCGCCCGCGCCCCGTGGTACATGCCAAAGCCACCGTTGAAAAGGCCGAAGAGAGGTGTGATCTGGGTGGCGTCTCCGGGCTTCGCCCCGGCCATGCGGTAGCAGCGGGCCATGCACTCCGCCCATTGCAACAGATCATTCTCGGTGTAAGGCATGACCACCGGCGTTCCTGTAGAGCCAGAGGACATGTGCATCTCCACGATCTTCTGGCGCGGCACGCAGGAGAGCCCCAGAGGGTAGCTCTCCCGCAGGATGTCCTTGTTGGTCATGGGAAGCTTGACCACATCGTCTGCTGTCCGGATGTCCTCCGGCTTTACGTTCGCCTCATCAAAGAGCCGCCGGTAGGAGGCATTGGACTCGTAAACGTGTTTGACTATGGCTTTCAGCCTCGCGGACTGCATCTCCAATATGTCCTTTCTGGAAGCGGTTTCCATTAATTTATTGTGAAAATTGTCATTTTTTGTCATGAATAGTTCCTTCCCGCGGCAAAGGCTTTCCGGTTGATATCTAGAAACTTCTCCCGCACGCATAGCGCAATGGCCTTCTCCCACGACTCCAAGGGCAGATCCAGACCCTGGGAGATGGCTCCCAGGAGGACGACATTGGCCGCCCGAATGTCACCCAGATCTTTGGCTATTTTTGCGGCATCGATGTAAACCAGCCTGGGAAAGGCTTGGTGCAGCAGCTCTTCCGCGTCTTCCGGATAATGGGCCGCGCCCGAGGAAACTGTCACAGGCATTATGGCCTGAGAGCTTACGGCAGCCAGGCCGTCTGGTCGAAGGTAGTCTGCGTAGCGGAGCGCCTCTACCTTCTCCAAAGCGCCCAGAATGTGAGCTGCATTCCTGGCCACCAGGGGGCTATGCACCTCTCTGCCATAGCGAATCTGAGCCATCACCGAGCCGCCCCGCTGCGCCATGCCGTGCACCTCATTGGTCTTGACATCGTAGCCTTCCAGCATGGCCGCCTGGGCCAGTATCTCGCTGGCCAGCAAAATTCCCTGTCCGCCCACGCCAACTATTACGATGCTCTTCGTCTCCGCTGTCTCCTTCGCGGTCTCCTTCGCCATACTGCCATTCTCGCTCATGCTCTCCCCCCGCTGATGATGGCCCCGGCCGGACAGACCTGCTGGCATAGGCCGCAGCCAGCACAGAGCGTCTCGTTTATCCTGGGGCCGTCCTCTCCGCCTTCAATAGCCGGGCAGCCGAGATCCAGACACAGCTCGCAGCCCTTGCATTCATCCGCCACGATTTTTCTGGTCACACCAACCTTTTTCTTCTCCCGCAGAGGGCAGGGCGCACGCGAGACGATCAGGGACGGCTCCTTTGCCGCGATTTCATCAGAGATGGCCAGCCGGGAAGCGTCCAGGTCATAGGGATTGATCACACAGACACGCTCGATGCCGCAGGCCCGGCCGATATCCTCTATGGAGACGGCTTTTACCGCTTCACCCATGAGAGTTCTGCCCGTGCCGGGATGGTCCTGATGGCCGGTCATGGCCGTGGTGCGGTTGTCCAATACGATTATGGTCGAATGGCCCTTGTTGTAGGCGATATCCAGTAGGCCGGTGATGCCGGAGTGAAAGAAGGTAGAGTCGCCCACAATGCCCACGACCTTGCGAGGCTCGCCTGCCTTCTCTAGGCCGTGGGCCATGGATATGCCGGCGCCCATGCAGAGGATGCTGTCCATTCTGTCCAGCGGCTGGAAAGCTCCCAGGCTGTAGCATCCGATGTCGCCAGTCACCACCACGTCCTCTTTGCCTAAGGAATAGAAGATGCCGCGGTGAGGGCAGCCGGGACAGAGCACCGGCGGGCGGGGCGGCAAGCGGTCCGAAAACATAGAGGGCTTTTCCTCTGGCACCGGCCTTCCTTCTAGCCTGGCCCGGGACGCCAGCAGCCGGTCCACGGACAGCTCCATGATCCCAGGAACAACATCTCTTCCCCGACATGTGATGCCCAGGGCCTTGACGTGCTGCTCAATGAAGTCGTCCAGCTCCTCCACCACGAGAAGACTTGAGACGCCAGCCGCAAACTCCCGGATCAGAGCATCAGGGAAAGGATAGGACATTCCCAGCTTGAGAATGCAGGCCTGGGGCCAGACCTCTCGGGCATACTGGTAGGCGATGGAAGATGTGATGATCCCCAAATCTCTTTCCCGCCATTCTATGCGATTGGCGGGCGAGCATTCTGAAAGGGCTCGCAGGCGAAGGAGCCTGTCCTCTACCCTCTGGCGCATGGGCCGGCCCCAGACGGGTATGGGCACAAAACGGGGCGGGTCTTTGACCAGGCCGATCTTCTTTTCGGAAAGAATGCGCTCGCCTAGATCCACCAGACTCCTGGAGTGGCTGACTCTGGTGGTGGTGCGCAGGATGACCGGCGTCTTGAACCCCTCCGAGACCTGGATGGCCAGCTTGAGGAAGTCCTTTGCCTCCTGGCTGTCGGAGGGCTCGAATAGGGGAATTTTGGCAAAGCGAGCGTAATTGCGGGTATCCTGCTCGTTTTGCGAGGAGTGCATGCCCGGATCATCGGCCACGCAGGCCACAAATCCTCCCTCAACGCTGATATAGCTCAAAGTCATGAGCGGGTCTGCCGCCACATTCAGCCCCACATGCTTCATGGTCACAATGGAGCGTGCTCCGGCCAGGGAGGCTCCCGCAGCAACCTCAAAGGCTACCTTCTCATTTGGTGACCACTCGCAGTACACATCGGGCTTGTATTTGACCAGGTTTTCCAGGATCTCCGTTGAAGGAGTTCCCGGATAGCCCGCACCAACCGTCACACCGGCCTCAAAGGCCCCGCGGGCAATGGCCTCGTTGCCGGACATTAAACGTCTCAATGCCATTTTTCTCCTCGTTTTCATTTGCTGAAATGCGGGTGATTGTTGTTGGTCGTTTATGCGCAATCGTATACATCAAAGGTTCACGAGGCGATACGAATTTTGGCTTATAATTCTTGTGGTGGATCCGTGCTTTTATATTCTTAACCCTAAACTTAAGTTGAAATTTTAATTGATACTAATATAAATCTTCGAACATCAGGTCATGAAAATTCGCGATTTTATTTGGCGATTTCAACTTGCTGCGAGGGAAATGTTTTTAAATTGGATTGCTCGTAGTTGCGCATTGAAGTACAACTTAGTACATTATGAGGGATATTAATGAACAACTGCATGATGTTGCCGGTTATTGCAGGAGCCCGTCGGCTCTTCACGGTGGGAAGAAGATGATGCCACTGCCATACTTCGCTTTGCTGATCTCAATAATAATTATGCTCTCCATAACGCTCTTTATCCTGATGAGGAGATACCATGATCAATGAATTGCTGCTCGTGGCCTACGTGGCCCTCATAGTACTGCTCTCCTTCAAGCTGCGCCAGGGGACCTTTTCGGGCTTCGTTCTCTCCGATCGCAACATCGCTTATCCTGCCGTCATAGGCATAGCATTCACGGCAGCCTACTTCAGTGCAGCGTCTTTCCTGGGTGGTGGAGGATATGGCCTGGTCGCCGGCATGCCCTGGGTGGTCTTCTGCACCTTCTTTCATGTGGCCTTCGCTTGCCTTGCCTGGCTCATGGCAGGAAAGATCTGGGCCATGGCCAAGCAGTATGATGCCAAGACCGTACCTCAACTGCTGGAAAAAAGGTACAACTCCCCCACGGGCAAGGTAATCCTGGCAGCGATCATGCTGCTCCTCTACACAGTCTATCTAGTGCCTATCTTCAAGGGATGCGCCACCCTCTTTCAGGGACTGATTGGCGTCAGCTACCTGCAGGGCCTGATGATTGCCGTAGCCATCGTGGCCGTCTACTACGCCATCGGCGGCCTACCAGCCATCATCTGGATCGGCTTTATCCAGGGCATTCTCATGCTGGTCGGGGCGGTCTTCCTCTACGGAGGCATCTTTTCCGCAGGCGGCGGATCGGAGATCTGGCAGCATATCCCGGCAAGCGTGCTCTCCATGCAGGGCCTCAATGTGCCCTGGCAGAAGACCTTAGGCATGGCCTTTTCCATCAGCCTCGGCCTGCTGGCTTTGCCCGATCTGCTCATAATGATATTCTCGGCCAAAGATAGGAGAGTAGTCCGCTTCGCCGGCATCTTTGGGCCACTCTCGATTGCTGTTTATGCTCTCTGCATATTCTCCCTGGGGATCTTGGCCTACGGAGTTTTGAGCACCGAGCAGCTGGCGCCGTTCCTCAAGAATCCCGATGGTTTGGTACCCTTCCTGGCTACGACTTTTCTTCCGCCCGGCTTTGACGCAATCATCTTACTGGCAGCGATCTCCGCGGCAATGTCCACCATGAGTGCCATTGTGCTGGTCACCACCACCAGTCTCACATCAGATATCCTGCGCTACCTGCATCCCGAGATCTCCGACAAAAAGACGCTGCTATTGACTCGCGTCGTAGGAGTGACAATCCTGCTAATAGCTGCGATATCGGCGGTCGATGTTCCCCAACAGATCGTGCCCCTGGTCTCAGTAAGCATGGGAGTCATCGCATGCTGCGTCTTCGTGCCGCTTATCTTCGGCCTCTACTGGGACAGAGGCACGCAAACGGGCTTTATCGCCAGCCTGCTAGCTTCCTTCTTTTCCGTAGTCGCCTGGAACTTTTACGGCAACCCTATCATCCACCCCGTCTTCATAGGTCTCATCTGCGGCACGGTGGCCTACGTGGTAGGAAGTCTGGCGACAAGCCGGCCCAGCGGAATGCGGGTGGCATATCAGGGCTAATCTGCTTAAACGATTGGCGAATGGATATGTTATTCAGTCCATTTGCTAATTTTTTATAATATAATCAATTTTTTGCTGAATTTTTTTGATAATTAGCAAAAGCGTTTGCGGCAAAGTCCAAGACCACTTCCACCCTTTTTTAGGGTACTTTTGGATTAAATTAATATACCGAATCAGAGAGGCTTATTCATATCCACGAAGGAGGGAAAATTATGGCTGAGATGAGAAATTTCGCCCTACGAGATGCTGAGGGAAATGAGATTGGAGTCTTTACAGGAAAATCACCCAGACAGGCCGCCCTAAAAGCAGCCAACCGGGGCTACACCGATATCAAGTTGCGCGAACGTGGTACCAAGAAGGTGCATGTGTTTTCAGGAGAGAGAGTGCAGGTGGACAAGCCCGCCGGAGCGCCAGCCTGGATGCCTGACAAGATCTGGAAGCCAAAGGTAAAGAAGGTCGGCATCGAGAAGCTGGAATAGGCAGAATCGGTATCTGAAATCCAGAAGATGCTTGCGCGGGCTGGCCCATGGCCTGCCCTCAAAATCTTAAGCATAAAGAAATAGGATGGATGAGACCGGGGTCGGCCTCACCCCCGCATCCTTGCCCAATAGCGGGAAATTATCCCATCCGGGCTTTTTTCTTGTCCGTACCCGGCCTAAAGGGACAGATCGTTTCAAAATACCGATAGCTGCTCCAGAGTCCATTCCCGGCATCGTTGCTGGCCTGTACGCGCCAGTAGTAAATGGCACCATCATCATCCGGGAGGGCTTCAGGCAATAATACTGAGCACCGACTTCCTAGGGTCACATCTTCGGCATCATAAACCTCGTCTACCACATTGTCACTGTTGCTGTCCACCTGCAGATGGTACTGTGTGGCGGCTGAGGCCGCCGTCCAGATGAAGGTCGGTGTAGAGGAAGTTAGGCCCCGAGGAGATATTGGAGTCGTTCTGCCTGGGGACCTGTTTTGATATCTGAAGCTCTTGTAATTACTCCAGGGCCCTTCTCCCTTGCAGTTAATAGTCTGAATCCACCACCGGTAGTTTCCTGGATCGAGATCCAGCCCAGGCGTTATGGAGCAGCGCTGGCCGGAGATAACCTCTTCTGCATCATAACACTCCACTAAGATGGGATCATTTTGATAATATGTATTGGCCACCTTAAGGCAGTACTGAGTGCATCCTGCAACTGGGCTCCATACAAAGGTCGGATTCTTGCTGCCAATTGTATCTTTAGGAGAGATAAGGGTCGCCCTGCCTGGGAAGGTGGTGGATGTGCAGACGGTAAAATCCATTTCCGGGCTCGGCTGTTCGTTCTGGTTCTGGCAGTTCCAGCAAAGGATTCTCCATGTGTAGTCTCCGGGGTCCAGGCTCTGTAGAGGCGTTACAGAGATTGTGTCCGGTGGATAGTCCGATGCATTGTACCATTGCTTGAGGACGACATTATTGTGATCGTCCATCACCTCCAGGCGGTAGTACTGGCTGCCAGATACGCCGTCCCAGACGTAAGTGGGCCTCCCCGTATTCAGAATGCCGGAAGGCGACACTAGGTCGGCGGCTTGAAGTTCCCGGCTGATCGATGCATTTGATGAATCCGTTTCCTGGACCGCATTTTCGAAGCCCGGCGAACTGGAAGCTTCAGCTTCTGTTATTGAACCGTCTAGAGTCTGGTCAGCGAAAGCATTCCCACTACAATCAGTACAATTTTCCGGTCCACCAACTTCCAACGGTGTCTGGGCGACACATGATGCCGCCAATAGCAGCATCAGCATCCCTGCTATTGCCGCCATTGCCAGCTTCTTTTGCAGCGATTCTCGTTTAATCATGAAATCATCTCGTTTAGTATGAGTTAATTTGTAGACAGGTAATATATATTTTTTTCTTAAAGAATTGAAATTGATTAAAACGGATGTACTAAAAGACAGTTATAGCCACGTAAAACTAATCTCAGTAGAACTATTTTATTTTTGCTAACTGAGTTGCAAAATCGCTTCGAAAGATCCGGAATAGCTCATAAGAAATAAAAAAAGACGGGACAAAGGCCGCTAAAAAAGACAGCCTGTGCCTCTAGGGCACCAGCCGCCTTCGGTCGCGCGGGAAGAGCACCGCGTCGCGAATATTCTCCAATTTAAGCATGGTCATGACCAGCCGGGAGAGGCCCAGTCCCCAGCCGGCATGCGGCGGCATGCCGTAGCGGAAGGCCTTGAGGTAGAACTCAAATCCGTCCGGGTCCAGCCCTTTCTCTTTTATGCGCTCGACAAGCTGGTTATAGTCGTGCACTCTTTGCGCCCCAGAGGCCAGCTCCATGCGCGGATGCATGAGGTCAAATCCCCGGCAGACCTCGGGCCGATCCTCATAAGGCAAGGTGTAGTAGGGCTTTATGGAGGACGGCCAGTCGGTGAGGAAGTAGTGCTCGCCAATGGTCTCGCCCAGGAACCTCTCCGTCTCTGTATCCAGATCATCTCCCCACTGCATCTTGACTCCTGCCTTCTCTCCTGCCAGCTCCAGTGCCTCAGAATAAGTGATTCGCTTAAAGGGAAGCTTTGGAACTTGCAGGTCCAGGCCCAGGACCTCCAACTGGTAGCGGCAATTCTCTGCCACATACCTGTAGGCCCCTACCACTGCCTCTTCCAAAAGCTCCATAACGGCCTTGTCATCAGCAAAGCTAAACTCAATATCGATGGAGATGGCCTCATTGAGGTGGCGGCGGGTGTCGTGCTCCTCAGCCCGGAAGATAGGGCCGATCTCAAAGACCCTGTCCATGCCCGCGCTCATGAGCATCTGTTTGTAGAGCTGGGGGCTCTGATTCAGGAAAGCCTCCTTCTCGAAGTAGCTGATGGGGAAGAGATCCGTACCACCCTCTGTGGCCGCAGCCACTATCTTGGGAGTGAATACCTCGGTTACTCCTTTTTGGTAGAAGCAGCTTCTCAGGCTCTGCAAAACAGCGCTCTCGATCTCGAACGCAGCCAGAATGCAGGGCCTTCTAATGTCCATGAACCTGGCATCGAGGCGTGTGTCCAGCTCGCACTCCACCTTCTCCGTGGGGTCCAGGGGCAAAGGCACCTGTGCGGCATTCAATACCTGAATCTCAGTGGGAAGTATCTCGTATCCGCGAGGAGCTTTCGGCTCTGCCTTGACACTTCCTCGCACCATTACCACACTCTCCCGGCTGATGGTGCGCGCGCTCTTGAACATCTCTTTTCCCAAAAGCTTCTTGACCAGAGTTACCTGAGCCAGGCCTTTTCTATCCCGCAGTACCAGGAAGGCTATGCCCCCCAGGTCGCGCGTCTCGTGAGCAAAGCCAGTCAAAATAACCTCTTTGCCATCCAATTCTGGAGTTATATCACCTGAATAATGAGTTCTAAGGATCAAGTCGTCTCACGTCAACGAGAATGAATTCCTGATATAAAAGCCGTCTGGAGAAAGATAAAGACAAATAAGATGAGAGGCAATATTTTCTAAAAGATTCCCTGAACCTCAGAAAGCCTGGTGAAAGGATTTGAATATGATAAACAGGATGCCTACAGGAATTCCGGGTCTGGATAACATGATTGAAGGCGGTCTTCCCAGACCGTCTCTTATTCTTCTAACGGGCGACGCTGGGGCAGGCAAGACCACCTTTTGCACTCAGTTTCTCTGCAAAGGCGCGGATCTGGGCGAGCACGGGCTATACCTCCTGACCTTCGGCGGACCGCTTGATCTGCAATTCAATTATGCCACCCGTTATGAATTTGTAAAGAGCACATATTTGGGCAAGGAGATCTGCTACCTGGAACTGGAAGAGATGGCGGAAAAAGCATGCAGATCGAAAGACCTATTTTTGGATATGCTGGAGAAGGAGATCGATACATTCCAGCCGACTCGAATCGTCATTGAAAACCTATCCGTTCTGGAAGACATCCTCAAAGACGACTACTGGCGTTTTCTTCTCAAGCTATCTCACTTGATCAAGATTAAAAAAGTGGTGGCACTGGTGGCAGAAGATGCACCGCCAGGGGCACCCTATCCAGCACATATAGCGCAAGTTGCCGATGGAATAATCCTGTTGCAAAATGAAGAGATAAATTTCGCACGGAGAAGGTCCATTGAGATTGTCAAGATGTGCTGCACATCTCATCATTCGGGAAAGCATGCAGTAGATATATCTGTCAAGGGGTTAGTTGTTTATCCGGGTTTATAAATATGGCACTATCCTTGAAGGATCTCCTGGGCCAGAAGGAATTCTGGGTTTTTCTCTTCGCCACAGGGTGGGTGCTGCTCAACTGGCCTTTAATCGAACTGCCGAAAGGCTACGTTATAATGGGTATGCCGGCCATACTGGTTTATATTACCCTGATCTGGTTATTCTTCATCCTTGCTCTGTATCTCTTCGATCGGGGGAATTTTGATTGATTGGACCACATCTCGCGTTAGCCGTCATGGTCCTTTACCTGCTGCTGCTCTTTGCCATCGCACGGTATGCCGACCGCCAAAAGCTTTTGGGAAAAAGCATAGTCGCTAACCCTTATGTTTATGCCCTCTCACTATGTGTCTATGTCTCCGCCTGGACCTTTTATGGCTCAATAGGAAGGGCGGCATCCACGGGCCTGGAGTTCTTGCCCATCTACCTGGGACCCGTCTTAGCCATGACCGTTGGCTGGATCATAATCCGAAAGATGATTTGCGTCTCAAAGGAGCACAGACTCACCTCCATAAGTGACTTTATCAGCTTCCGCTATGGTCGAAGCTACGCCATAGGCGCCGTAGTGGCGATATTGAGCCTGGTCATGGTGACACCTTATGTTGCACTGCAGCTTATTGCCATATCCACATCTCTTGAGATACTGAGCGGCTCGCAAATATTTCTGGGCTTTGCCGTAGAGAGCAAGCTCGTGGTAGCCGTGCTTTTAGGGGCCTTTGCAGTCATATTCGGGGCTCGCCATCTCGATCCCATGGAGCGGCATGAGGGCTTGATCGCTGTCGTGGCCTTTGAATCACTGCTGAAGATAGTTGCTTTTCTTTTCGCAGGACTCTATGTCGCCTACGGCGTCTTTGGTGGATATGCAGATATTATGAGCCAGATGATCGAGCTGGCCTCAAAAAATCAGGCATATGAGACACTCATGGATGTAGAGCCGACCCTCTGGTTCTCCCTGACGCTGATCTCCTTCTTTGCCATCTTATTCCTGCCCAGGCAGTTTCATGTTATGGTGGTGGAAAACTCAGATGAAAAGCACCTTAGGAAGGCAATGTGGCTCTTTCCGCTCTATCTTTTGTTGATCAACATCTTCGTCCCCGCCATCGCCTGGGGAGGGGTGCTGCTGAATACTGCCGGTCTAAAGGATGCATTCATAATAACCATACCTTACACTCAGGGCCAGGACGCTCTCTCTCTTTTCGTGTTCATAGGAGGGACTTCGGCAGCCACTGCCATGATCCTGGTTGAATCCGTTGCCGTGGGCACCATGCTGCTCAACGACCTGGAGATGCCCTATATTTTGAGCAAAATAAAGACGGACAAAAACCTGGTCAATACGCTTCTCAATACCAGAAGGCTGAACATACTTCTGGTCGTGCTCCTAGGATATCTCTACTCGCGCGCCGTTGCTTACCAGATACTGGCAGAGATCGGAGTTGTCTCTTTTCTGGCAGCCAGTCAATTAGCTCCTGCCGCCCTGGGGGGCCTATACTGGAAGAAGGGCAACCGGAAAGGGGCCATGGCAGGCTTGGTATCGGGCTTTTTACTCTGGGCCTACACGGCCCTCATTCCTACCATTGCGAAAGGGAATGTATGGCTGGGAAATCTTGTACGGGACGGACCCTTCGGCATAGCTGCCCTTATACCCACCAATCTCTTTGGTCTTGATCTGGACATGTGGACAAATTCCGTCTTCTGGACACTACTGGTCAACTGCAGCCTTTATGTCCTCGTCTCTTTGGTAAGCAAGCCCAGTTTAGATGAGCAGAGGTCTGCCAATTGCTTCGTGGATGCGTACCATGAAGATGCTACTGCTCAGGGCCACGAGACACATGAGATACGTCAGGGAACAGTTGAGGAGCTGGAGGCAACACTGGCACGTTACATCGGTGAGACGCCAGCCAGGAAGCAGGTCGATGCTCACCTTGAGCGACTGGGCACCAGCCGGGAGAAGATTGAAGCAGGACAGCTTCGGCTCCTATGGGACCAGTTTGAGAAGACGCTTACCGGCTCAGTGGGATCCTCGGCTACGAAGATGATTGTGGAAGATCGGGTAACAGTTAAGCCGGTGATAGAAGCG
Source organism: Methanotrichaceae archaeon (assembly GCA_963748825.1). Taxonomy (GTDB): domain Archaea; phylum Halobacteriota; class Methanosarcinia; order Methanotrichales; family Methanotrichaceae; genus Methanothrix. The sequence continues at coordinate 58,255 of CAVVKN010000003.1, read as the reverse complement.
GCCAAGGAAACCCTTCCCGCATATGATTTAGTGCGAGGAAAGGCCTATATCGTGCCTGAGATTGCCTATGAGGTCTTCACAGATCAGATCACCCATGGCGTGGAGGGGCTGTGTATTACGCATTTTGCCCCTGAAGAGGTGAGACGACGCTGGGGCTTTAAAGAGACGCCCATCATCAAGCTCTCTGATGAGAAGGGAAGCGATCGCTACATCTCCCCAAGAAATCTGCCACTCCTTTTTATGACCATAAAGGCATTCGTTGAGTCCAGCAAGAACAGCGTCGTTCTCATAGACAGCATCGAGCAGCTCGTCAAAGAAAACGAAGGCAAGATCCCGCAAAGGGAGATACTTGACTTTGTCTACCAGATGGAGCTTTTAGGCCATAAGACGCATTTGATTCTGGCAGAAAAACCAGATTTCGTCCATACGAGCATGAACTCGAGCATTAATGAGGTCAAAGAGCTGCTTTTCTCATTGGGCCCCCTTTCCGCCTATCTCTTCCGGGCCTTCTCCGATGCCATGCTCTCACGGATCGGCGATGAAGTGAGAAGAGAGACCGTTATGCAGGCCAATGAGCTGATAGCCTCCGGGGAATTCTTCGAGACTGGCAAGCAGACGCAGCAGCCCTCAGATGATTCCGTTGCCGCCTGCGAGCCGGAAATGCAAGGCGCTTTGCAGTCCAGTATGTCTCTTGATATTCGCCCGGATCTGGTGCTGACAAGGCGCAGCTTCTTTGTGGCGATGAGAAGGCTGGCCAGGATCATCAAGACATACGATCCCGCTTTCGACCTCACGCTGACACTGGCTGAGCTCATGAAGAGCTATGGACGAAGTCCCTATGAGATCTCACTCATTCCAGGGACTACCTACATTATTGCCGAGGAAAAGCCGCAGAAGAGCCTGGAGATCTTCAGCGAGCTGGTGAGGCACGGCATGGATGGACTGTGTTTGAGCCGCTACAATCCAAAAATCCTTAATGAAAGGTATAATGTGCCTGCAGATGCGGTCATATGGCTGACGCAAAAGAGCGAGCCGGGATATAGGGCAGTGGACCCGACGAACTTCCCCCGGCTCTCCAGTATGATCACCGATTTCCTGGGCAGGGCCAACTATCCCATTATATTGCTGGAGGGAATGGGTTATCTCATCACCCAGAGCAACTACGAAACTGTGCTCCGGTTTGTTCAGTCCCAGAGGGATGAGATCGCCCTAAAGAACGCTATAATGCTGGTCCATATCGATCCACTCTCCCTGGACACAAAAGAGCTGCATCGTTTGGGAAGCGAAATGGAGCAGTTCAAGGTATAAGGCTTGTGAACTACCGCGTCCTGAAGGGCGCGGCTTCCCACTTCATCGCCAAAACTTGCATCACGGATATGTGATTTAGAGGTTTCGACTCGATGGGCGCTACGGGCTGTTCCATCCCTGCGATGAGTATATTTCTGGAAGCATTGTAGTCTCGATTGCATGAGAAACCGCAATAATGGCACTCATGCACTCGTACCGATAGATCTTTCTTTACGATGCCACCACAAGCAGAACACCTTTGAGTCGTGTTCCTGGGATCTATTTTTATCAGCTTCCGACCAGCACTTTGAGCCTTGTACGAAAGCATGAATATAAACTTTGACCAGGATGCATCATGAATGCTGCGATGCATACCGTTATTATGGCCGTTCTCTTTCAGACCTTTGACATCCAGATCCTCAACGCAAATGATATCGAAGTTATTGACATACATCCGAGAGAGCTTATGCAGGAAATCATCTCGTTGGCAGTTGATTCTCTTATGCAGCTTTGCAATCTTATCCTTGATCGCCCCATAATTATTCGATCCCCTCACCGCCCTGGCTAGCCTTCTTTGCAGTCCAGCAAGCTTATCTTCGGATTGTTCTGCACATCTTGGATTTTCTATATCATTGCCTTCAGAGTCAACCACGAAGGAAGTCAAACCGACATCAATACCAACTGCTTCTCCAGTTTCCGGTAACGGCTGTGGTCCCTGATCGGCCTGGACTATGGCGAACCATCTCTCGCCTTCTCTCTTGATTATGACGGCTTTGATGCAACCTTCGATCTTTCGATAGATCTTGATCCGCATTTCTCCAATCTTAGAGAGATGCAGCAGGCTATGATCTTGATCGATCTTGAAGCCGGACTGATTGTAATTCATAGTGTTGTACCAGCCATATCCTTTGAAACGGACATGACCGATCTTTCGACCATTCTTCTTGGACGCTGCAAGTCCCTTGAAATTAGACCAAAGAGTATAATTCACCATCTGAAGAACTTTGGAATAGACCAGATTCAGCTTCGGATTCTCAAGCTTAAGAGTTGGAATCATGTTCTGAGTATCATAGGTCTTGAGCTTGATGCCTTTCTCTTTAGCATCATTCAGGTCTTCGAGAAGCCGATTATAGAGCCACCTGCAAGCATCCAAATTCTCTGCTAACTTCCATTGAGTGATATTGCTCGGGAATATGGGATACTTGTAGCTGATCATCATACGAATACAGATATGCATACCTAATATTTATATCAGTTGAGGGCGGCGTGAAAGTAATCATGACAAATGACTCCGCTTTCATCCCCACCCTGAAGGATGGGGACTTCCCGCTCCGCCCTTCGTGATCCTACAAGTTAAATAGTTAGCGAGTCCAATTTGATGCCATGAGCGACGCAGGACTTATATTATTATTCATAGTCATAGTCTTTGGCGCATTCTTGATCATGAGATCCATCAAGAATTTCGTGGTCAATGCCATAATGGGGCTGTTGATTCTCATTATGGCTAACGCCGTAGCAGGTCTAGGCATTGGCTATAGCTGGCTGGTGGTCTTGATCTGCGGCATCGGCGGAGTCCTGGGCGCATTCCTGGTGATACTGCTCCATTTCCTGGGCTTTGGAATTTAGCTCAGATAACTATCTACAGGAGATGCTATCAGTAATTCCAAGGCAGAATTATGATATCAAGCACTATTATCATGGGGGCATACTTTGTACTATTTGCCGTTGTGCACAGTTTCCTGGCTGATCCCAGATTCAAGAGCCGGGCCAAAAAAGCGAACGGCAATTCCTTTGACCGCTGGCAGAGGTTGGCCTACAACCTGCTCGCTCTGCTCATGATCCTGCCCTTTCTCAACATTCTGATCTTCCTACCTGACCGAATTCTCTATTCCATTCCAGCACCCTGGAGATGGCTAATGCTCGTCGCCCAGCTCCTGGCAGCAGTTGCGCTGTTGCAGACGATTCGCAGGACGGGCGTCTCCTATTTCCTGGGCCTGTCCCAATTGCAGGGCGCAAGTGGGCCATCAAGCGGAGAGGGCGGGCTGGTGACGGACGGCTTTTACTGCCACATCAGAAATCCTCTTTTCTTCTTTTCCGCTGTTTTCCTCTGGCTCTCCCCCCTCATGACCGAGAATCTGCTGGCCTTCAATATCCTGGTCACGATCTACTTTTACCTGGGTGCCCGGCACGAGGAGAGGTCGCTGAAAGAAGAGTTCGGAGAGGAGTATGAGGAATACCGGAACGCTGTGCCCATGTTCTTGCCAAGATTGTGGTGCCGGGGTAAATAATTGAAAATATCCAAATAGATGGACATGAAAGAAAGGATCGTAAAACAGGGGCGGATTAAATGATGGACACGCAGATCATAAATAATTCCGGGCAGAAAAATTTTATCTCATTCTGGGGCATTTTCGCCCTGGCCATGTTCGCAGCTCTTGCTACTTGTTTTGCCTGCGGGCAGGCAGCCGAGAGCGGCGCACCCATTCCCCCGGAGAAGTTCGGGGACGACTACTACAAGGTCTACGGCACACCTAATCTGACCGTCTCCCTGGAGCAGACTCGCGTCTATCAGGGTGAGCAGACCTCGCTTTTTCTCACCCTGAGCAATCGAGGAAGGATAACCTCTTTCCAGGTCAACGAGGAGCCCGGCGCCAATAAGAGAGAAGAGATTCTCGCCGCACAAAGAGAGCAGGAGCTGGAAAAGCAGAGAACCATCGCCCAGGATGTTTCGATTCGCCTAATAGCTGAAAATGAGAGCGCCATAGACATAAAACGGTCCGTGGCCTTTCCCGGCAACATCCGGGAGGGCCAGACCTCCGCCCGGTTGGAGTTTCCCCTGGAAGCCTACAAGAATACCCGCCCCGGCCAATATCGGCTTGACGCCATCGTCAATTACACCTACCAGCGAGACGTGGCCGTGAAAGGAGATGAAGACCGCCCAGAGAGCCCGGATGTATTTTACTGGTATGATAGCCTCAGTCAGACCATTCCCCTAACCCTGACAGTAGAGCGAAGAAGCGGCGCGCAGTTTGAGATCCTGGATGTCAGTCCCTCTGCCCTGCCGGCAGGCACTCAGGACAATGTGATCAAAATCCGCATAAAAAATGTAGGCCATGATGTGGCCAAAGACCTGGTGGCCAGGCTGCGTCCGGAGAGCGGCCTTTATGTGAGCGTGGACGAGTCGCCCATTCCAGCCTTGCAGCCGCAACAGGAGGCAGAGCTGCTCTATAAAATGGATGTCTCCAAGGATGCCGTGCCCGGCAAAAGATATCAGCTTAAGGTTCTCTTCGAGTTTTCCGATAGTTACCGGGACGACCTTTCCGACTCGGAGAATGCCTATCTGCAAATCGAACCGCAGAGCTCAAGCCGACCGTTGGCAGCCGTCCTTCTCCTCGTTGTGCTGGCCGCCGTCTTGATTGTAGTAGTAGTCAAGAGAAGGAGCAAGAGCTGAGGAGCATGGCCGGGAGAAGGAAGGTGAGAGAAATGGAGCTGGCGGTATCGGCTCGGGGCGTGACTAAGAGCTTCGGGCGGCAAAAGGTCTTGGACAGCCTTAACTTGGACATTCCCTCCGGCATGACCTACTGCCTGCTCGGGCCAAACGGCTCGGGCAAGACCACCTTCATTCGCGCCATCGTGCGGCTGCTGCGCCTGGACGGGGGAGAGATGAAAGTCCTTGGCCGGCCCGTCTCCGAAGTTGATAAGATCTACTCTCAGATAGGCTATATGACCCAGCACAAAGCTCTCTATCCCGACCTCACTGTGCAGGAAAATATGGAGTTTTATGCCGGGCTCTATGGCCTGAAGAAGCAGAAGCGAGAGGAGAAGATAGAGGAGCTGCTCCGAATGGTCGATCTCTTGGAGCACCGCAGTCGTCTGGCCGGGGCGCTCTCCGGCGGTATGTACCAGAGGCTCTCTTTGGCCTGCACCCTCATCCACGAGCCCGAGCTGCTATTGCTGGACGAGCCCACCGTGGGCATAGACCCCCGCCTCCGGCAAACATTCTGGGAGTACTTCAACCGCCTGGCAGGGGAAGGCAAGACGGTGCTCATCACCACCCACCTCATGGATGAGGCGGAGAAATGCCAGAGGGTGGGCTACATGCGCGCGGGAAGGATGGCGGCCCAGGGGACGCCGGAGGAAATCCAACGCCAGGCAGGCCTAAAACCCATTCTCAAGCTCTGGCTGGCCGAGCCGGAGAGAGATGCCGCCCAGCTTCTGGCCCAGGGATATGAGATAGATGTCGTTGGTGGAGTCGTGCAGGTCCGCCTGGAAAGCCACGCACAGATCAAAGAGGTACTGGCTGCAATCTCGCCTCGGGACATGAGGCTGGCGGAGCCCAAGCTGGAAGAGGCATTCCTGCGTCTCTCGGAGGCGACATGAGCCGCCCAGGCCTGGGCAGAACGGGTGTGGTGGCTCTTCGCGTCATTCGCCAGCTCAAGAGAGACCGGCGCACCATCGGCCTGATCGTCTTCGCGCCCATCGTCCTCATGATCCTCTTCGGCTATGCCCTCTCCGGAGATATGAGCGGCGTCGCCCTGGGGCTGGTGGACGACGGCGGCCACGCAGCCCTGCGAGCATACATCGAATCGATAAAAGATTTCAATATACTTTACCTGGGATCTGAGTCGGATGCAGAGAAGCTAATAACCGAAGGGCGGCTGGACGGAGCCGTGCTCCTGCAGCCGGAAGGGGTACGGGTGCTGCTGGACGCCAGCAGCCTGCAGATCTCGGGTGCTATTCAGGCGGCAGTGCAAGCGGGAGCCTCAAAGGAAAAGGCCGTACTGCAAAAAGCACAGGAAAGCCCCATCATCACCCGCTACATCTTCGGCTACGACCTTAAGATGATGGACACGGTGGGCCCGGCCATCTTAGGCCTGGTTGTCTTCTTCTTCACATTCATCAACGCAGCCATCGCCTTCATCCGGGAGAGATCGCAGGGGACGCTGGAGAAGTTCATGGTCTCGCCCCTCAGCCGGCTGGAGATGGTATCGGGCTACGTACTGGGCTTCTCCCTCTTCACGATCCTGCAATCGGCCACCACCCTCTTCGTGGTTACCTTCGGCTTCGGAGTGCCCCTGCAAGGAAGCCCACTCACCGCGCTGGCGATCGTTTTGCTGCTGGGCGCTGGTGCTTTAGTCCTGGGATCCTTCTTCTCCAACTTCGCCCGGAGCGAGTTTCAGGTGGTGCAGTTCATACCCCTCATCATCACTCCTCAGATTGTCCTCTGCGGAATCTGGTGGCCCCTGCAATCCGTGCCCGAGTTCATCCGGCCTTTCTCCTACGTCCTTCCCCTCACCTATGCCGCCCATGCCCTGCGAGCGGTGATGCTCAAGGGAGCGGGAGTCGCTGATATCCTCTATCCCGACCTGCTGGCGCTGGGAGTATTCTTCCTGATCTTCTTTGCATTGGCGACGCTCATGCTGAGAAGAGAGGTGGCATGAGTTAATGGCGATCCTTGGTGATTCTTCAAGATATAGGCTCTAAAGAAAATAGACTATGGCCTGCAGTGTTCTGGCTGGAATACAGCGAGGCCGAAATAAACCAATGTTTTAACTTCGCGGCTTCACGCCTTCGCGTGGAACCGGACCCTGTTGAATTTCACGCGAAGCCGCGAAGAACAATCAGCTGTTCACAAAGGCACATTATCCACTCACAATTGTCTAAGAGTCATCCCATATCCTGGTTGAATGTCCTCTCTCAAGCCTTTGATTTCTTCCAGGATTTGAGGCGTGACGGCGGTATTCTTCCTTACTTCATACATGCTGTCTCTCAGGTCAAGAAGTACGGGGATAGCCTTATTTAATTGGACTGTGGCGCAGAACTGAGCATACTCTCCAATTTTCATGACTTCTCCCTCGAAGTCATCAAAGACGATATTTGACACTTTCGAGCGAACGGGGCGTTCGGTCTCTACCTGGTTACAGAATGCTTTGATTGCCGCTTCGTCACCATCTGCAAAAACTACGACTTCTTCGCCTTCGCTGCTTTTTGTATTATGTGCTTCGAACATTCTGATTCTGTTGGACATGGCTATGCCGAGCAGGAAGTATCTGTAGCCTACGTCATGCACTTTAGGACCGATAATCTTGATTTCCAGTTTCATGTCCGTTCTCAGTATATGTTCGTTGGGCTATTTGGCTGTTTCCTTGAGTAACTGAAGGACCCAGATCAGTCGTCTCGCGACCCCGCCTCATGTCAGCTTGCTCTTCACCTTAGCGTAAAATCCAACTCTTCCCACCTTCACAAACCTGGCAGGGGTCTTGGCCTTGCTTATGACCACCGTGTCCTTGGAGGAGATGGTGGTCGCGCTCTGGCCGTCCACCACCACCAGCGCCTCCTTGTCCGGCAGCTTGAGGCGAACCTCTATGACGCTGTCACCCGGAATCACCCAGGGCCGGCTGGAGAGCTTGAAGGGCGCCATGGGAACGAGCACAATGGCGTCCACCCGCGGATCGACGATGGGCCCACCCGCGGACATGGCATAGGCAGTGGAGCCGGTGGAGGTGGCGATGATCACCCCGTCCGCCCGGAAGTCCTCCATAAGAGCGCCGTCCACAATGATCTCAAACTCGATCATCTTGGCGGGACTGGCGGTGAGAAAGGCGATCTCATTGGTGGCGCGAGGCAGGCATACCCCATTAAGGAGCAGCTTGAGCCGGGAGCGCACATCTACATCAAAGCCCGACAAAAGCCTTCTTAGCGTCTCTACGGCGTCCTTGGGCTCCACGTCCACCAGAAAGCCCAGCGTGCCCATGTTTATGCCCAGGATTGGCACCGGATCTGCCATCTTGTGAATGGTGCGCAGAATGGTTCCGTCTCCCCCTACGGAGACTATGAAGTCCACCTTCTGCCGCTCCATCTCCGCGACTGTTGTGCCCTGCCGGCCGATTTGCAGAGCAAGGTCCTCATCCACGAATATCGTGACGCCCTTATCCTCGCACTCGATCTGATAGATGAGCATCTGCGCCAGCCGAATGGATTCGGGCTGCTGCCGGGAGACAAAGCCGATCTTAATGGGGGCCGCCTCCGATGAGCCTCAGCAGGTCCGCATGCTTTAGGCCGTTTGAGCCGATCAGATCCTTCCTCTGCCACATATTGCCGTCAAGATGAAGCGCGTTTCCCAGCGCATCGGTCACAATTCCGCCCGCCTCCTCCAGGATGATCTTTCCAGCCGCCACATCCACTACCCGCATCATGCCCCGCAGATCCACGAAGGCGTCCAGCTTTCCTGAGGCGACAAGGGCCATCTCCAGGGAGGTGCTCCCTAAGGTGCGAATGCGGCGCACAGTGTCGCCGATGGCCGCAATCCTGCCCGTATGGGGCCGCAGGGTGTAAGCGGAGATGCTGAAATGGGAGAGGTCGGCATGGGGCGATACTTGCAGGCGGCCACCCGGCAGGGCATATGCGCCCCGCCCTGCTTCGGCATAGAAGCTTCCGCCCCGGGCCAGATCAGAGATATAGCCAAAATGAAAATCGCCTTTGCTCAGGTAAATGGAGACTGAGTAGAAGGGGATGCCTGCTATGGCGTTGAAGGTGCCGTCCAGGGGATCGAGGTGCAGGAAATAGTCGGGCTTCTCGCCGATTAAAACCTCGCCGATCTCCTCGCTGAGCACTCTAAAGCCCAGGCCCGAGGCACGCAGTGTATCGAGAACTGCGTTCTCTGCTGCCCGGTCGATGCCCTTGGTGGGTGTGCCGTCCGCGCCCATCTTCACATTTTGCCCGCCGGCGGCAGTGCCTGCCATCTCTTCTACAGCCGCAGCCACGGCTTTTGCCGCATTATCGCACAGCTTTAGTAGATCGCTACCTCGGGAGGAAAGTCGCTCGCTCATCCCTTTCCAGAGAGGCATGCCCACTATAAAAGTTTCTCACTTGAGATCAAAAAGCTTTATAACATGCCAATTTGTAACATGCTATCACGTAACAATCATGGAGGGATTCTATTTGATCATTGGGTTACCTACTGATACCTTTATTGGAGTCATAATTGTGCCCGTAGCCATCTCACTATTGCTCTTGCTCTGGGCTCTCCGGTGGTGATGGGCTTGGACTTTATTGGAACTATTATTATAATCCTGTATTTCGTTGGCCTGATGGCCATCGGAGCCATAGCCTCAAAGAAGATCAAGAACTCAGCGGATTTCCTGGTAGCTGGAAGGAATCTGGGCTTTTGGACTTTTACTCTACTGGTAGTAGCCAGCATCTGCAGCGGCATGACCATCCTGGGTGTCGCCGGTCTCGGTTACGCCGCAGGCTGGCCCAGCATCTGGGAGCAGATCTTTGTGCCGCTCTCGGCTGCGGTCTGCATACTGTTCTTCGGAACCAAGCTGCACTCTGTCGCCTCTAGAACGGGCTACGTGACGGTGCAGGACTACTTCGCTCACCGCTTCTACAGCCCGAGAGGTATTCGCGGCACATCGGCCATAATCGGTGTCCTCATCTCCATCATCTACCTGGTGGGGCAATACGTCTCCATCAGCATGGTCCTGTCATGGCTCTTCAAGATCCCCTATGAGTGGTCTCTAGTGATCGGAGCGGTCATAGTCATGGCTTACACAATCCTTGGTGGCCTTTACGCCGTAGGCATGGCCGCCCTGGTGCAGGGAATAATGATACTGGCAGGAGTGTTGCTCGTGGGGCCGGTAGTCATTGCTGCGGCGGGGGGACTGGAGCACATCAACGTCGTCCTGGCGAGCATAGATGTGAACATGACGCATCTCTGGTATCCGCAAGTGCATCCGCCTTATGCCAAGTACGCCTTCATGACGCCCGAGTACCTGGTATCGTTCTTCTTCCTGCTCACCTTCGGGCTGGCGGCAGCTCCGCACGTCGTCAACAACGTCCTGGCAGCAAGAGACATCAAGTACTTCAAGTGGGCTCCGCTGGCAGCCTTCGTAATTTATGCCGTGATCATGTACCTGTGCAAGATCACCGGCTTTGCGGCTCGATCTATGGTCAGCGAAAATATGATCTCGCTGCCCACGGGTGTTGCCAATCCTTCCGACTACAGCTTCATTGTGGCGGCGGAGTATGTCTTTCCGGCCATCTTCGCGCCCATTGTGGCCATAATAGTATTATCTGCAGTCATGTCCACGACGGACCGGCTCATGCTGACCATTGGCAGCTACGTGGGCTGGGATGTCTACAAGCAGTTCATCAACAAGGATGCGTCTGAGAAATCGATCACCCTGCTCAGCCGGGTGGCCATTGGGCTTTCCACGGTCATTACGCTCTATTTGGCCTGGTCCAATCCGCCGGAGCTTTTGGCCTGGCTGATCTGGATGGCCATTGGCGTGATGCTGGCCTGCTTTGTAACGCCCCTATTTGCCGGGCTGTACTGGCGGCGGGCGACACGCGAGGGCGCTCTCGCCTCTATGATTTTGGGGCTGGTGGGTGTATTTGCCTTCAGCTATTACGCCAAATTCATCGCACCCATGCCCATGCACCCCAGCATATACGGATTTGCGCTATCGCTGGCTGCCATGATTGTAGTCAGCCTGATGACCAAAAAACCGTCCGAGAAGTTGCTGGATGAGACGAGCACCGGCATGTTCATCCGGGATCGCAAGAAGGCCTGAGCCGAAATATCCGGCCAGGCAGCAGGTCTTTTTCTTTCTTCCAAATTTTTTATAGCTTTAAGATTACCATTAAGCTCGCCATGACCTCGCTTTCAGTTTCCTGGCACCACCAAGGTAGACATTTTGCACCTTGTCGCCTTCATGCCAGGAAGCAAACGGAAAAAGAGGATAGAACTGAACCCTATCCGCTATACCCCAGCTTTTTGGCTCTGGCGAAAGCAGCATTAGCTTCTGTTGTCTTGCCTAATGCTTCAAGAGCAACGCCTTTGTTGTTCCAGGCTGCGACATCATTTTGATCCAGTCTAATGGCCTCTTCATAGGCTTTGATAGCCTCATCGTACTTGCCCTGGCTATGTAGAGCAACGCCTTTGTTGTTCCAGACTACGGCATCGTTTGGATCTAGCCGGATGGCTTCATCAAAGGCTTTGATAGCCTCATCGTACTTGCCCTGCTCATCGAGAGCATTGCCCTTGTTGTACCAGGCCATTGCATGTTTGGGATCTAACCTGATGGCTTCTTCATAAGCCTTGACGGCCTCGTCGTACTTGCCCTGCTTACCGAGAGCACTGCCTTTGCCAATCCAGGCATCGGCTTCCTTGGGATTGAGCCTGATGGCCTCTTCATAGGCTTTGACGGCTTCACCGTACTCGCCCTGGCAATATTGAGCAAGACCTTTGTTGTTCCATGCTATGGCATTGTTGGGATCGCTGGGGGCTAGTTTGATGGCCTCGTCCAAAGCTTTAATGGCATCAGCATAGTTACCCTGGTCATAGAGAACAACGCTTTTGTTGAACCAATCTTCTGCAGTCGGCTTACATTGTGCAGATGTCATCAATCTCATAGGATCCAGTAAGTGCTTAAAGAAGATATTTTTGTTGGCCCCTCCGATCCTACTTCAAATGTGCTATCATTCAGCTTTGCAGCTTTATTCTTCTTTCCCATGCCACATTGGTGGGTATATAAAGTCAAAGCTTTCGGGACTACACAGCGAAGGCATAGGAGCGATAAGATCTAATATGACGAGGAGATATTGGAAGGCGCAGGGCCCGTGGTCTAGCTGGTTATGACATCGCCCTTACACGGCGGGGATCACGCGTTCGAATCGCGTCGGGCCCATATCATCAATCGTTTTCGCTCTTCGTTATTTCCAGAGGCTAACCTCAGGTTACTATGTTTTTAGTTGTTAGTTAGTCACTCTGTGCGTCCTCTGTGAACTGTGGTGTCTCTGTGGTTGAAAACGTCGTTAGACGCTGGTTATAACAAAATGGTTTCGAACTATCTTACCCTTGTTTTTCATGGCGCACTCATTTTCGCCTGGGAAATTCAGAGCAAGAATAGGGCAACGAGCCCCACCAGTACCGTTGGCAGGAAGATCACCGCCATCTTGTTGCCAAACTCCCTTGTACCCAGAATATAAGCTATGAAGAGCTTGACCAAAGTGTTGGTTATGGCGGCCAGGGTGATGGTGGTGACTGCCACGGCGGAAGCGACGGTCGACCCGGCCAGAGAGGCCATGGTGAGAGCAATGGCATCGACATCAGCTAGGCCGGAGACTATGCCGGCTGCATAAATTCCCGCATCGCCGAAGTAAACATTGGCCAGCTTGGATACTATCAGCACAAAGGCGAAGAATGCGCCGAACTTCAGCGCGGGAATGATGCGGAAGGGATCTTTCACCTGCACATCCTTTCCCAGCGGGGCGTTCTTTCTGACCAGCAGATAGGCTAGAGCCGAGCCCACCAAGGTCATGAGCAGGAGATGGGGCAGAAGGGCGAAGAAGAGATCCCTGTTTACTACCAGCACAACGAAGAGTATTCTGGGGAACATGGTGCAGCTCGCGATGGCGGTGGCGAAGACGGCAGAGGGCAGTATCGCGGGGTTCACCTTTACCTCCGCGGCCATGGAGGAGGTGACGGCAGTACTGGAAACCAGGCCGCCCAGGATGCCGGTAAGGCCGAGGCCTCTCTCCGCCCCCAGGATGCGGATCGCAATGTAGCCCGCGTAACCTATGAGGCTCACCAGCACCACAAAGAGCCAGATCTGGCGGGGGTTGAGCACACCCCATGGGCCCAGAGGTGTCTCGGGCAAGAGTGGGTAGATGATCAGGGCGATTATGCCCATCTTGAGGGTATCGAGCAGATCCGTCTCGCTCAGGACTTCCACATAGTGGTGGGTGATGGTTCGCGTGGCCAGGACCCAGGTGGTGATAATGGACAGAGCCACAGCCAAGAGCATGCTATCGGGAAAGCTCGTGAGCATTCCCAGAGCAAAGGTGACGACGGCAGCTACCGCGGCTGTGAAATCGACTCTGCCCAGAGTACTGATCGAGGATGCATATCCCACGGCCACGAGGATGGTGAAGGTGGCCATGGATGCTATGGCAAAGCCGGGGCCGTAATGGGCGGCCAGGGAGGAGCACAGTGACCCCAGCAGGGCGATCAAGACGAAGGTGCGTAGGCCCGCCACGCCCCGGACTTTATCTTCAACCAGCCGGCGCTGGCGCTCCGTGCCGATGAGAGCGCCTATGAGCAGCGCAACGAGAAATGGGTAGATATCGGCAAAGTCCATGGTGCATTTTTTGCAAGCTGTCTAGTTAACAATTTTGGCTCTTTATCAAGGCATCAGAACATCTAGCCAAGCTTTAAGGCGAGAGACTGTATCCCAATGAGGGATGGACGAGTCAAAAGTCGCGAAATGCATTGCCATCCTGGAGAATGAATACGGAGTGCCCCAGCCGGACGGGATCGATCCAGTGGATCTGCTGGTCATGACAATCCTCTCTCAGAACACCAGCGATACCAACAGCTTGCGAGCCTTTGCCCTCTTGAAGGGCGCTTTTTGCAACTACGAGAAGGCCCTCGCCGCCTCGGATGAAGCGGTGGCCGACGCGATTCGCCCTGGCGGTCTGGCGGAGATAAAAGCCCGCCGCATAAAAGAGGCTCTTGTCAGGATCAAGCAGGATGCGGGGGCGATCTCCCTCTCCTTTCTGGCTGATATGGGCAAGAAAGAGGCCATGGCATATCTGATATCCCTGCCCGGCGTGGGCCCCAAGACGGCATCCGTGGTGCTCCTCTTCGCCTTTTCTATGCCTTTCCTGCCTGTGGACACACACGTCTATCGCGTCTCGCGCCGGCTGGGGCTGCTGGCCGAGGATGTCAGGCCGGAAAAGGCGCAGCCAATTTTAGAGCGGATCGTTCCTGTGGAGAAGTATCTCTCCCTGCATCTGAACCTGATAACGCACGGTAGGCTCATTTGTCGGGCGCGGTTGCCCAGGCACGAAGAGTGTGCCCTGCGTAATTGTTGCGGCTATTACTTGCAGGGCCAAAAGCCTTAAATGATAGAAGAAACCACCCAAAGTCCGCGCTCCTGTAGTGTAGCTCGGCCAATCATGAAGGACTCTCACTCCTTCGACTCGGGTTCAAATCCCGACGGGAGCATCGTTTTTACTGGTTGAAATTCCTTTTCGGGTATTAGAAAGCGGTATCTAAGATGCTATAAATATAACGACAAAGGGCAAATGAAAATGCTCATTTTAGTCGAAGAGATGGCCATGCTCATAATTCATCTTAAATATGCCTGAATTAGGGGCGAACTCAATTTTAGAGTATTCTTGACATAGGTGGGGTAATTTAGGAACCTAATTTTTAAAATAGTATGAGGTACATTCATAGTTAGTTAATGAGCAAGAGTATTCGGATCTGAGGGAAGAAATTATGAAAAGAAATCTACTGCATCCTATAATATTAATATCAGTTTTTTTGCTATGTTGTTCTACAGTCCAAGGGACAGCAGGAAACAGCCTGCGGATAGAGGGACCAGATGGCTGGACAAAGCATCTCGAAGTTGCCCAGGGATCAACCGCTTTTCTTGTGGTGCTAGCTACAAAAGAAGGCGACGGCACACTTTATGATCAATATCCAGATGGAAGCACGCATAACTACTGCTATTACTTCATGGGTTACGATCGTCTGCCTTTCTATGCAAATACACCAGGGAGACACGTATTGTCCTATGTCATAAATGGCAAGGAAAGCAACCCGGTGGTAATTGATGTAGAAGGCACTTATGCACCAAATGATTGCCCTTCACCGTCGGCTGCGCCTGCTTATGTTATGCCTCAAACGAACACTCGCGCACCATCAATCCGATTCATACCCCGTGCAGCGCCTATTTCTCTCTCGAGAGAGATCTCAAGTGATCCCGTTATGCT
Source organism: Methanotrichaceae archaeon (assembly GCA_963748825.1). GTDB lineage: Archaea > Halobacteriota > Methanosarcinia > Methanotrichales > Methanotrichaceae > Methanothrix. The sequence goes on along the minus strand of CAVVKN010000003.1, from coordinate 43,183 downwards.
TCAGTACAATCCCGTAGGTGCTCATATTATGAATTACCAGAATGGGATTGTTATTCCTAAATCGGCATCACAATATCATTTTGGTAAGGATTTCTCGTTGGGGACGATAGATAACAACTATCCGGGCACACCATTCCTGCTCCAGTATCTTTCCGATCCATAAATAATTTGAGAGCAGGCGCTATTTTTTCCCGCTCTTTTTTCTCATCTATCATCTCCCCACTTCCTTGCAGTTTCCTCGCAAGAGGCAGACGATTCCAGCTGCCAGAAGCACGGCAATGATGCCCGTTAGGAATATGCCGTCGAAGACTCCGGCTCCGCCGATGGAGAGAACCAGGGGCTTGGCCTGGTGCAGCTCCAGCGGTGAAAGAGCGGGGAGTATTCCGGGGGTGAGCAGGCTGAAGAGGTCTGCTCCAATCAGCGTTCCCAGGGTGCCGCTGATGTAGGCGAGGGGCGGAGCGCGGCGAAAGCCGCGTGCCAGGAGCAGGCCCATGAGCAGCCGCTAAAAGGGGCGAGAGCCAGATGGGCAGGGCAATGCCCTCGCCTGGAATGGCCTGGGCTGCCCAATAGGTGATGACTGCCACCACGGCCATGCCCAGCAGGGCCTTTTTGAGGCTGGCCTGGCCGCGCAAAAGAAGGTGGGCGGAGATGAGCAGGGGAATGATGCACCCACCCAGGTTGACGGCCAGGTAGAGGGGATGAAAGGTGGCGGCAGCGTCTTGAGAATACAGGCTAAGCAGAGTCGCGTACCAGTCCGGGTAGGTGGAGATGGGATCGGAATGGAGGGGAAAGTCTACCAGGCTTCCCAAAATGGAGCCGAAGACTGCCAGGGTGGCGTGCCAGTGGCTGAAGCCCACCATCTCAAAGGCGGTCTCAGAGAGCCGGAGAAAGAGGTAGATGAAGATGAGGGGCGCGACCAATATAAGCAGCATGACGACGATGGTCAAAGGCAGGAAGAGAAGTTCGAACAGCTTTAGCACCCGCAAATAAGTTATCTGTGGTAGTTAATAGAGCTTTGCAAGGTGTTTTAAGATGACCATTCTTACCGGCAGCGAGGCGCGCGGCCTCCTCGAATCCATGATCGACCCCGAGACTCAAACGCAGATGTGCGGCATGGAGCTGACGCTGCAAAAGATCGAACGCTTCACATCCGCCGGGACGGTAGCCTTTGATAACATTGAGAGAGTGCTGCCCCAGACCGAGCCGATGGATTTTGGTGCGTCGGGCTGGATCGATCTGCCCGCGGGCTCCTACCTGGTGACCTTCAATGAGATCGTGAACATTCCCAAAGATGTGGCCGCCCTGGCCCGCGCCCGCTCCACGCTTCTGCGCTGCGGGGCCAGCCTGGAGACGGCACTTTGGGACCCAGGCTACAGGGGCAGGAGCCAGAGCCTGCTGGTGGTCTACAATCCCCATGGATTGCGGCTGAAGAAGAACGCCCGGCTGATGCAACTGGTATTCCTGCGGCTGGAAAAAGAGGCAGAGAAGATGTACTCGGGAAAATATCAGGGAGAGAATATCTAAATCTAAGAATCTAAGAGCATTTTAGTCCAATCAACGGAAAAATAAAGTCGCCTGATGCTAAGAAAGCGACATCGATGAAATTAATAAAAAGGCTCCGGCCTAGCTGATGGCCAGAGTCTTGATTGCTTGAGTAGTATTATTTTTATCAAACAGCGATACCATCACGGCATAAGTGGATCTGTCCAGGTTCCAGACGGCTATGCCGTAGCTGCCGCCAAGCATCTGAACGCGCTGATCCTTTGTGTTCATAGTGTGAACGGTCACATTTCGGCCTTGGCTATCGACAGCAGTCCAGTTTCCGGCCTCAGTATCACCTCTGGCTTCAACCGCAGAGATGCCGCCGATCAGGAAAAGCTCGGAAAGTGCGGCTGGGCTCATTTTGCTCATCATCTCATCATAGACACTCATGACGGATACGAATGCCGCTCCGGCTGTAGCTGTGTTGTTGATGACGAAATCCGAAGAGACCATTCCTTTTTCACTGGCGTTGAATTCGCCCCCGTAAATCTCAAAGCTAGGACCAAGATCCACGGAAAGAGTCTTCTCCGATACGGTAAGCACTTTTGATTCCAGGGCGGTGCAAGGCAAGGCCAGACAGGCCAAGAGAAGGATGGCCGGTACAAGTACTGTAAAGGGCTTCATATTGTCAACTCCAATTGACAAAAATTGACGAACAATGTATATAGATTTTATGACGACCCGTTGATATTTCAGCAATAAAAATATAATAAAAAATATTAAAAATAAACTGTGGCCCCAGGCCCTCAAATGGCCTGGATCTCCTCCTTGGTGGCGATCTTGACGTTCTTTTCGCCCAGTACCTGCCTGGCCTTGGCGATGTCGTCCACCCGCAGGATGAGCATGGCACGCTGTGCCTTGGCTGTGACGAAGGCGTAGGCGTAATCCACATTCACGTTGTTCTGTCCCAGGGTATTTACGATCTCATAAAGGCCGCCGGGAGTGTCCATCATCTCTACGGCTAAAACATCTGTCATGGAGACGGTGAAGGCATTTTCTTTCAGAACTTTGTAGCCCTTCTCCGGATCATCCAGGACCATGCGAATGACACCGAAGTCGCCAGCCTCGGCAATGGTGAGAGCGCGAATGTTCACACCTGCATCTGATAGCGTCTTGGCAACTTTGGCCGTTCTGCCCGGCCGGTTCTCCACAAAGAGGGAAATTTGTTTGATCTCTGACATTTTGAAAGCCTCCTACACCTACACCTTTCGGTTATCTGTTACTCTCTTGGCCTTGCCCATGGAACGGGGGATGGTGCCGGGCTCAACCAGGTCTACTTCTGCAGCTATGTTCAGCACGCCTTTTAATTCTTTTGAGATATTTTTCTTGAGCTTCATCAGGTCGCCGATCTTGTCTGAGAAGCCCGATTCTGTCAGCTCGACGCGCACCGTCATCATATCCAGCGGCCCCTTGCGGTCCACCAGGATCTCCCAGTGGTCGCCTACCTCCGGAATGTTCATCAAGCACCGACTCCACCTGGCTCGGGAAGACGTTGATGCCGCGAATGATGAGCATGTCGTCTGTTCGGCCCAAAATCCTCATGATCCGCGGGTGGGTGCGACCGCACTCGCAGGGCTCACTGTTCATGATAGACAGATCGCCGATGCGGTAGCGGATGAGGGGCAAAGCGAACTTGTGCAGCGTGGTGAAGACCAGCTCGCCCGTCTCGCCGTCTGCCACCGGCTCATCCGTCTTGGGGTCGAGGACTTCGATCAGGAACATGTCTGCCCAGACGTGAATGCCCTTCTTGGCGTGGCACTCCGTGAACAGTGGGCCGGAAATCTCGCTGGTGCCGTAGATGTCGTAGGCATTGATGCCTGTGGCATCCTCAATCCGTTTCCTGGTTTCCAGAGACCAGGGCTCGGCCCCGAAGATGCCTGCCTTAAGCTGGGTGTCCTTCTTGATGGAGATGCCCATCTTCTCCGCCACCTCCATGATGTGCAGGAAGTAGGAGGGCGTGCAGGCGATGGCCGTCGTGCCCAGGTCCTGCATCAGCTCGATCTGCCGCTCCGTGTTGCCCGTGCCTACCGGCAGCACAGCCGCGCCGATGCGCTCTGCTCCGTAGTGCAGGCCGAGACCGCCCGTGAAAAGGCCATAGCCGTAGCCTACCTGCACCACATCGTCACTGTCAAGGCCAATGGAGGTCAGCGCCCGGGCCAGCGACTCGGACCAGGTCTCGATATCGCCCTTGGTGTAGCCGACAACGGTCGGCTTTCCCGTGGTGCCGCTGGAGACGTGGTAGCGCACGACCTGGCTCTTGGGAGCACTGAACATGCCTGTGGGATAGTTGTCCCGCAGGTCCACCTTCCTTGTGAAGGGCAGCTTGGTAATGTCGGCGAGAGTCTTAATGTCGCCAGGCTCCACGCCTGCTTCCTTGAATCTCCGCCGGTAGAACGCGGAATGATCGTAGACGTATCGCACTGTAGACTTGAGCCGATCCTCTTGAAGAGCATGCAGGTCCTCGAGGGGCATGCGCTCAATATGTGGATCCCAGTAACCGGACATTGATGATCAACCTGGGGCAATGAATACCCGGATGGATAAAAAGCAATCGATTCTCGCTCATATTTTTCTTCCTGAAGATTTATATCCTCATCGCGTTGTTTCATGCAACAAAGAGGGAGATCAACGGTATCTCTGCGGTCTGCAATGGTGCCATTGGCGTTGATGGAAGCCCGATCAGAGGTTACTGGCAGGAGTGCAACCTGAGATGATTCGCCTAAAGGTATTCGTCAGTTCCGTGCAAAAGGAGATGGAAAATGAACGGCAGGCGCTTAAGGCCTACCTCAGGGATGATGCCTTGCTGTGCCGGTTCTTCGATGTTTTCCTCTTCGAAGACCTTCCCGCAGCCGACCGGCGTGCAGATGCGGTCTACCTCGCCGAGGTAGGCTCCTCTGACATCTATGTAGCCCTCCTGGGAAATGATTACGGAAGAGAGGACAGTGACGGACTCTCTCCCACTCACCGCGAGTTTTGCGAAGCCACCCGCCTTGGCAAGCATCGCCTGGTTTTCGTCAAAGGGGCAACCGATTCCGGCAAACACCCAAAAATGCAGGCCTTGATTGCAGAGGCTGGCGCACAATTGATTCGACGCCGATTTCTCTCATCTGCCGAACTGCTTCCATCCATCTATGCCAGTTTGGTAGACTTCCTCGCGGCTAAAGAACTGCTCCGCTTTGGCCCCTTCGATGCCACCCCCTGTCCGGACGCCACGATGGAAGACCTCTCGTCCGAGAAAATTCGGCTCTTCCTGGGAATAGCCCGCCGCGCCCGAGGCTTTCCGCTCTCGGAAGACACACTCCCCGTTCATGTGCTCGAGCACTTGAACCTGCTCAAGAACGGACTGCCGACCAACGCCGCGGTTCTTCTCTTCGGCAACAAGCCACAGCGTTTTCTTATCTCTTCCGAGGTCAAGTGCGCTCATTTCCATGGAACCGATGTCCGAAAGCCCATTCCCTTCTACCAGGTTTACAAGGGAACCGCCTTCGATCTGGTAGATCAGGCCGTGGATTTTGTGCTCTCCAAGATCAATCTGGCTGTAGGCACGCGAGAGAAGAGCACGCAAGCACCGGTGGCTTACGAGATGCCGCCTGAGGTGGTGCGAGAGGCGATAGTAAATGCGATAGCCCATCGTGACTACACCAGCAACGGCAGCATTCAGGTGATGCTCTTCTCAGACAGGCTGGAGGTATGGAATCCAGGAACTTTGCCGCCCACGCTGACCCTGGCAAGGCTCCGGCTGCCGCACGGCTCGGTTCCCGGCAACCCTCTGCTCGCAGAATCGCTCTATCTCACCAAATACATCGAACGCATGGGGACGGGCGTTGGGGATATGATTGAACGCTGCCGCAATGCCGGCCTCCTGGAACCGGAATTCTACCTGACGGACGGTTTCGTTACCATCATACGCAGGAAGCCTGAGCTGGCCCTCAAAGCGGTCACCCCCCAAGTCACTCCACCAGTCACTCTACCAGTCACTCTACCAGTCACTCTACCAGTCACTCCACCAGTCAACCCTGCCGTAGAAGTGCTCTTGCTTTTATTGGACTCGTGTGGTGCTTTGGGCAATCTGGAGATCCGAAGCAAACTTGGTCTGAGGGACAGAACGCATATGCGGAAACGCTATCTTGATCCAGCACTAGCCAAGGGTCTTGTTGAGCTGACCATTCCGGACAAGCCCAGGAGCAGCCTGCAGAAATACCGCCTCACCGAGAAAGGCCGGGCCTGGTTTGCCAAGGAGAAAAATGGATGATAATCTTCCCGATGCGATGAGAGCTTCGGCTCAATCCGGACTTGGGTCCGGCTGCATATATTTGATTGCAAAGGCTGGCAGACTTGGGTCAACGCGCTGATCCACCGGGACTATCTCGTGAACGCCACGATTCGCCTATTCATTTTCAACGACCGCATTGAGATTATCAGTCCCGGCCATCTGCCAAACAACCTGACCGTGGAAAAAATCCCCTCAGGCATTTCGAATATCCGAAATCCAATTCTCGTGTCCTACGCGGCCAAAGGGCTGCTGCCTTACAAAGGATTGGGTTCCGGAATTAAACGCGCTCTGGAGGACTGGCCGGATATCAGTTTTACAGACGACCGAGAAGGATGCATGTTCATCGCCACCATTCACCGCAAAGAGCTTGATGATGCGGGGTTAGCGGGAAAAGCTTCCCAGAAAACTTCCCGGAAAATCATCGAACTCATGCAGAATGATCCGGGGATTACTATCGCAGACCTTGCCCTACACATCGGCATCACGGAGAGAGCCATCAAGATGCAGATAGAAAAAATGAAAGCAAAAGGTCGCATTCAGCGCATCGGCCCAGATAAAGGCGGACGCTGGCAGGTAGCTAAGTGAACTCAATCATAAAAGCAATGATAAACGAAGAAGAGCAATCCCTGGCGCACAAAGCAGTGGTGAATCGAGATGATGGAACTGAAGGCAGGAAAAGTCAAGACGTACTCCTTCCAGGAAATAAAGAAGAGCATTTCATCGAGAAACGAGCCCTGACGACGCGAGAGCGCTCATCCTTCTATTCACGGGGGACAAAAGCCATCTAGGCCTTGTCCACTTCTTCCTTAACCAGCTTGTGCACCTCGCCGGCATCAGCCTTGCCTCGCGTCTTCTTCATGACCAGGCCCACAATGAAGTTCAGTGCCCGCTCGCTTCCCGCCCGGTAGTCGGCCACTGCCGCAGCACTTTCCACCACGGCCTCTCGCACCGCTTTTTGCACGGCATCGTCCTCCGCTCTGCAAAGACCCAGGGCCAGGACGATCTCCTGAGGCGTGCCGCCCTTTTTGTCCAGCAGCTCGCGTATGATCTGCACCGCCCCGTCCTCGCTGATCGTGCTCTTCTCCAGCAATTGCACTATCTCAGCCATGTGCTCCTCCCGGAAGCTCTCGATGGCCAGATCCCGGTAGTTCAGCTCGCCTTTGAGCACATCTGCGATCCAGACCGCCGCCAGCTTGGGCGAAGCCCGCGCCGCGACGGCCTCGTAGAAGTTGGCCAGCTTGATCTCCGATGTAAGGGATTTGGCATGATCATCTGCCAGACCGTACTGCTTGACAAACCTCTCCCGCTTGACGTCGGGCAGCTCAGGGAGCGCAGCTCTTATCTCCGGCACCCAAGGAGCGACGCGCATGACTGCCAAATCGGCCTCTGGATAGTAGCGGTAGTCGTGAGCGCCCACCTTGCTTCTTATGGAGACGGTGACGTTACGCAGTTCATCGAAGTGGCGCGTCTCCTGCACCACTTTGATGTTCCTTCGCTGCAGGTTCTTCTGCCGGGTGATCTCGTAGGAGAGGGCCTTCTCCACGCCTTTAAAGCCGGTGATGTTCTTGACCTCAGATCGGTCTCCGCCTTTCAGGGATATATTGGCATCAACGCGCATGGACCCTTCCTGTGAGCCGTCGAAGACATCCAGATACTCGAGAATGCTTCTGAGCTTGTCCAGGAAGGCGCGCGCCTCTTTGGGTGAGCAGAGGTCCGGCTCGGTCACGACCTCCAGCAGGGGCATGCCGCAGCGGTTGTAGTCCACCATGGTGTACTTGGCCTTGTCAATGGTGCCCGCGTGCACCAGCCGTCCGGGGTCCTCCTCCATATGCGCCCGGTTGATGCGAATATTTCTTTCCGCTCCATCGTCGCCCAGGATCATGATGTGGCCCTGAACGGCCAGAGGATAGTCGTACTGGCTGATCTGAAAGCCCTTGGGAAGATCTGGATAGTAGTAGTTCTTCCGGTAAAAGAGCGTCTCCTCCTCGATCGTGCAGTTCAAGGCCAGCCCCACCTTTATGCCGCACTCTACCGCTTTTTTGTTGATGACAGGCAGAGAGCCGGGCAGCCCCAGGCAAACGGGGCAGGTATGACTGTTGGGCGGTGAGTTATGATAAGCCGTGGAGCAGCCGCAGAACATCTTGGACTGCAGGCGGTTGAGCTGCACGTGAATCTCAAGGCCAATGATGACGTCTTCCATTCTAGATCACCTCCGGTTTGGCCTCATGGAAAGGCGTGGCCGCCTCGAAGGCCTGAGCGGCCTTCAGGACCGCCGCCTCACCGAAGTGCGGGCCTATGAGCTGCAGGCCCACGGGCAACCGCCCGGCAAAGCCGCAGGGCACGGAGATGGCTGGCACGCCTGCCAAATTGATGGGCACGGTAAAGACGTCGGCCATGTAGAGGGAGAGCGGATCGTTGATGCGCTCACCGATCTTGAAGGCGGGAATGGGCATGGTAGGGCTGGCCAGAAGATCCACCTCCTTGAAGGCGCGCAAAAAGTCCTCTTTTATCAGCGTCCTCACCTTGAGAGCTTTGAGGTAGTAGCGACCGTAATAGCCAGCGGAGAGGGCATAGGTTCCCAGCATTATGCGCCTTTTCACCTCCGGCCCAAAGCCCTTTGCGCGAATAGCCGAGAATGTAGTATGCCAGTCCTTATCCTCCCCCTGACGGGAGCCATAGCGCAGACCGTCGAAGCGGGCCAGATTGGAGGAGGCCTCGCTCATGGCAATGACATAGTAGGCGGCCAGAGCATAGCGGGTATGGGGCAGGCTGATCTCCTGCCAGGATGCGCCCAGTGATTCCAGGGTATGAATGCCGTCCCAAACGGCCTTTTCCACATCTTCATTCACTCCCTCGCCGAAGTACTCCTTGGGAATGCCGATCTTCAGGCCGGCGATGCCGTCTTTCAGGCCCGGCAAATAACTGCGACGCTCTCCCTCAGCCGATGTGGAATCCCGTCCGTCGTGCCCTGAAATGACCTCCATGAGAAGAGCGGTATCCTCTACAGTATGGGTAAGCGGGCCGATCTGCTCCAGGGAGTTGGCATAGGCCACTAGGCCATAGCGTGAGACCAGGCCGTAGGTGGGCTTGAGTCCCACAACGCCGCAAAAGGATGCAGGACAGCGCACTGAGCCGCCCGTATCCGAACCCAATGCGCAGGGCGCTTCGCCCCCGGCCACAACAGCAGCGCTTCCGCCGCTGGAGCCGCCCGGAACGCATGACTGATCCCAGGGATTTTTTGTCGGCCCAAAGCAGCTCGTCTCCGTGGAGGTGCCCATAGCAAACTCGTCCATGTTGGTCTTTCCAACGATGATGGCCCCTTCCGCCTTGAGGCGCTCGATGACATGGGCATCATAGGGCGGGATATATCCGCGCAGTATTCGAGAGCTGCAATTGGTTTCAATTCCATTGGTGGAGATGCACTCTTTGATGGCGATGGGCACTCCCGCTAAGAGGCCCTGGCTGGGATTTTTGTCGAACTGTCTGGCCTCATTCAATGCGCTCTCTTTGGCTAAAGTAGTGAAGGCATTAAGCGAGCTCTTCTCGATTCTCTCAAAGAGCCGGCAAAGGTACTCCTCGCATGATTCGGCTAATAGCCTGGCCTTTAATTCCGAGAGCATGATTACACAATCCTGGGGCTCTTAAAGTAGCCATTTTCCGTGCGCGGCGCATTCTTGAGCGCCTGGTCCTGAGAGAGGGACTGGAAGGCCACATCCTCTCGAAAGATATTGGCTAGGTCTACAACACGATAGGTGGGCTCTACTCCCTCGGTGTCCACCTCATCCAGCTGGTGGAAGTATTCCAAAATTGAGTTGAAATGCTCCACTAACTCATCTTTCTCCTCATCCTCGATCTTGATGCTGGCAAGCCAGCTGATGTGCTCCACATCTTCCCTGGTGATCATGTCATCCCACGCATTAAACCATCTGCATGCTCGATTCCTTTATGTAAATGTGCAAGGCGCAAGGATTCACCTTATCAGATATAAAGGCTCTTTTCGACCAAACACCCGAGCCTTCTGATCGAGCGCCGGGTTTTTTTAGCCGGTGGGTGTTTTTGATATTGTGTTTCCTATGCATGCAGGCCAATTGGTTAAATTGAAATGGAGCCCCGCAAAGCCAAAAGCCTTAATAAATCTAGCGAAAGAATACGCGAATAGATTCGAGAAAGGCAATCTGGAAAAAGTATAACATGTCCACGGTAATATTATTATTCAGTTGGGGTGCTTTCTAGAAGATGGAGAAAAAAACTGCTGATTTCCAGGTTCGTATAATAATGGGTGAATCATGAAAAGTAAAGATGTCATTGTGATTGGTTCAGGAATCAGTGGCTTATTGTCCGCCCTAGCGCTTTCTAGAGAGGGCAAAAAGGTAGTGATCTTGGAGAAGGAGAGTTACATTGGCGGGGTCTGCCGGTCGTATGATGTAAACGGCTATCGTGTCGATACAGGCCCTCACATCATCACCAGGCTGGAAAACGGCCCGCTCAAGGAACTGATGGACAGATATTTCAAAATAGTTCCTCAGTTTATCCCTTCTGGAAAATATTATGTAAGAATCGGCAACGATATAAAACCGTTCCCATGGAGCATCAATGCCTGGCTGACTTTCGGCTTGCTTCCCATGACGGACAGATTGCTCTTGATGAGGGCGTTGTTCAATATCCTGTATCTGAAAAATGCCGGCAAGGATTTTTCCAATATCACTCTCTCCCAGATTCTTCCGAATAAGGTCTCCATAACGACGCGAAGATTTCTGGACTGGCTATGTTACTTCATGGTTGGAACATCCATAGAAAATGCACCTATTTCTCGATTCGTGGACAATAAGACCCATCATCCCAGAACTGTTCCCTACGTAGGAAAACTATATGACCTGTTCATAAAGGAAGGCGCCACAGACCAGGGATACCCCAAAGGCGGTCTGCAATCCATTGTAAGCTCCATAGTGGAATCATTTCCTAAGGATAGTGTGGAGATCAAAACCAATGTTGCGGTGAATAAGATCGAATGCAGCGAGCGAGTGGAAGGTGTGATAACCTCTGAAGACAGCTATGACTGCGATACCGTTGTTTATTCCGGCTGTTCATCCGACCTGCCTTATCTGATCGATAATCTGCCCGCAGAATACACCAAGAATTTGACATCTATAAAAAGAGTTAATTCCCTCACCATATGGCTGGGCCTGACTAAGAAAATATTTAACAACTACGGCTCGGAGATGTGGGTTGACTCCGATCCCTATGCCTGGGTGGTTCCGACCTCAAATTACGATCCTACGCTGGCACCCAAAGGAAATCAGCTGGTAGGTTTTGCGTTTACCTTGCCCGGCGAATATGATGCATCGACAATAAAGAAAAGGGCATTTCAAACAATAGTCGATACCATACCGGATATCGAAACGCATATCGATATGATACATTATCAGGAATTGATACCTGAAAAAGCATCCTGGGGCATAAACTGCGGCTTTGGAGATGTGAGGACTCCATTAAAAAATCTATACTGTGTAGGAACCGATACCACGAAGCGAAGTGCTGGAGTCAATCGATCGGCATATTCCGTTTTGGAGTTCATGGATATTATAAAATCGGATGGGAATTTGGTATGAATTCCTAAATTGAACCGTTATTGCCATTTTTGGCGCAAACGGAACCATCTAAACGTTTTTTCAGGCACTTGCTCTCAGACATTTTGCTGTTCGTTCGGCTCAGTTTTTATATATCGTTCCATGCAGGTTGGACCAGGCTGGTTTGCAGCAAGGACATGATGATAATTGGGGAATTGCAGCATGTTAGCAATCAGAGAATACTTAAAACATAAGCCATGTTTACGGGGTCAGATCCTCGATCGCGGAGAGCTGAAGCGCGTAGCGCAAGCCTGCGGACTGAGCCCTCAGCAGGCCAGATTGGAGCTAAGAGGGCTGGGATTCATCTTGACCCGGAACAATCATGGGCTAACGATCTGGAAGAGACTGGAAGAAGATCCCATAGGCAAAAGGGAAGCATAAGGTTGAATTGGATGGCAATTACAAAATTGGATGCCAATGGCAAGGTGCTTCTTCCTTTGGATATTAGATTTAAACTGGACCTGAATGCAGGAGATAAGCTTGCCATAGACCAGCTTGGTGACGGCACAATAATAATCAAGAAACCGGCAATAGGATTGGGACTTCGAAGGTGAATATTATTTCAAAAGTTATCGAGCTAAAAGATATCCAAAAAAATTATCGCATCGGTGAGAGCGAATTTGCCGTTCTCAAGGGCATAGACCTGCAGATAGATGAGGGCGAGTTCATTGCTCTCATGGGACCCTCCGGCAGCGGCAAATCCACCCTCCTGAACATCGTGGGCTGCCTGGACCGGCCCACGAGCGGCCGTTTCCTGCTCTTAGGCCAGGACATCAGCCTGGCATCGGATGATGAGCTGGCTCGCTTGAGGAGAGAAGAGCTGGGATTCATCTTCCAGACCTTTAACCTCATCGGCCGCATCAGTGTGCAAAAGAACGTGGAGCTTCCCATGATACTCAGCGGCGTCGTGCGCCAGAAGCGAAGGGAGCGCGCTTTAAAGCTGCTCCAGGACGTAGGCATTGCTCATCGCTCTAATTTCAACCCCCAGAATATCTCCGGAGGGGAGCGGCAGAGGGTGGCTGTTGCCAGAGCCTTGGCCAATGATCCAAAGATAATAATAGCCGATGAGCCCACCGGAAACCTGGATCTTAAAAACAGCGATGAAGTCATGAAAATTCTAAGTAAGTTGAACCAAGAGGGCAGAACCATAATCATGGTAACCCACAACCCGGAGATCACCGGGAACTGCAGTCGCGTCATAAGGCTCAGAGATGGACGCATTCTGGAGAGCGCATCATGAAAAAAATAATTTCAATTTTATTTCTGTTCCTGCTGGCATCAGGCTACGCAGCCGCTTATGAGTATCACATGCCTGTGAACATACAGTCAACTATGACCCCTGCCGTGCTCCTGCCCGGCGACGAGGCTGTCCTGGCCATCCAGCTTACCAATGGCGCAGCCTCCTACGGAGTAGGAAAAGATGCCGGAGCGGGCAGCTCAGCCCAGAGCTCTCTTCTCTCCACGCCCCTTAACAGAACCACCTTAAAAAGTACACCGGAACTGGAGGTGCTCACAGAAGACAGTCGAGATTTGGGCATGATCGGCCCCAATGATAAGATTACGGTCTACTACAAGATTAGAGCGGCGGACAACATCTCCAGCGGAACGTATCTTTTGTCTTTCCAGGTTGTAGGGGGATATGACATGACCACCATCAACCGCGAGATTCTCATCAAAGTAGATGATACACCGGTGGGCCTGGCTCGTGCCGAGGCGGCCGCATCAACTTTCAACCTAAATGTGGCCAACCCCAGAGAGAACACCCTCAATGCAGTCACCATTGTGCCCTCAGCCAGGGGAATTGTCTTCTCGCCTGATGAGTATTACATCGGCACCATGGACCCGGATGAGGTCTTCACAATCAGCTTCGGCATTAAATCGGAAGATGCGGCGAAAACCCTTCAAAGCCCGGCCAACCTGAGCTTTGCGGCCAAGTTCAAGAACGGAGACAACTGGCACCTGTCCAAAGCCTACGTCACCACTTATACACCGCCCAAAGATAACAGCACGCAGAGCAGTTACCTTCTGCCCGTTGGCGCTGCAGTTCTGATTGTGCTCATCGCGGGAGGATATCTATATCGAAAACGAAAGCTCTCCAACAAGGCCAATAACAAGTCTCAGAATGAAAATCGGGCGTCTTAAAAATGGGGGTGGCAGATGAATCTTCCTGACATACTGGAGTTTATTGCCGTCGGCTTTCGGGCCGACCGCTTCAAGACGCTCATGTCATCCCTGGGCATAATCATAGGCGTCATGGCCATAGTGGTCATGCTCTCTGTGGGCGAGGGGCTTTACTCCGGAGTGTCCTCTCAGTTCTCCACCCTTAACCTGGATATGATTCGCGTAATTCCGGGAAGTGCTCATTTCGGCGGTCCCGGTGGTGACCAGAACAGAAATCCTGCTGAGCCAGCCAAGTTCACTGATAAGGACACCAAGGTTCTGGAGAACGTGGTGGGTGTGAAGAATGTTGCACCCCAGACATCTTCCGGTGTGGTGGTCTCCTTCCGGAGCACCAATGCCTCGGCCAGTCTCACCGGCGTGGACCCGGACAAGGAGGAGACTCTCAAGGGCGATGTAGCGCAAGGCAGGTTTCTCACAGGCTCCGATTATAAGTCAATAGTCATAGGAAACGGCGTCTCGCAGGATCTCTTCCGCATGAAGGTCACACCGGGAAACAAAATCCGGCTTTACCATAAAGATAGCTACATGGACTTCAAAGTGGTGGGAGTTCTAAAAGAAGCGGAGCAGACATCCTTTAGCGGCCCGGGCAGCAGTGGGAACAATCAGATGTACATAACGCACAAGGCCATGAAGGAGCTGATGGGCGAGGACAATTACTACTACGGCTCTTTTCAGGTGATCGTTTATGATCCGGAGCAGGTGGAGAGCATCATCGAGAAGATCAAGAACGATCTGTTGAGGTATCACAAAAACGAGGCATATGATGCCACCACGGCGCGGGATATGCTCGCCTCGCTCATGAGCATCCTGTCCATGATCAAGTACGCTCTGGCGGGAATTGGCGCCATTTCGCTACTGGTTGGGGGAATTGGCATCGCCAATGTCATGATGCTGACGGTAAAGGAGAGGATTCGGGAGATCGGGGTCATGAAGGCCCTGGGCGCGACCACCAGGGACATTCGCACGCAGTATCTGCTGGAAGCAGGGGTGCTGGGGGTGGTCTCCAGCGTCATCGGCATTGCTATGGGGGTGACGGTCTCCTACCTCATAGGATCGCTGGCATCTCTGCCCTCGGCCATAACCGCCCAGTCCATCCTTCTGGGGCTGCTCTTCGGTGTAGTCACCACCACCATCGCAGGAGTCTATCCGGCCAACAAAGCGGCCAAGCTTGATCCTATCGAGGCGCTGCGGGCGGAATGAGGCGCTCGCCGGCGTTTGCCCAATGAATTGGATAAAATATATTTTTAATTTTTTTCCCTTCTATTTTTGGATGTTCAACAGGAAAAATGAGATTTTAGATCGTCTAAAACCACCTTGCTTTGCCACGTAGAAAAGGATAACTATTTTGAGAACCTTTAATAGCACATAATTCATTATTGATAATGTAGGTGGATAACTTGATGGAAGTGTCGATATGCCCGTAACTTTTGAACCTCATAAAAGGCTGGAGCACCTTGAGGACTATGTAAGCAAAATTAACTTCTATTTGCCTGCAGAGGAAGCGAGAATACAGCTCCTTCGGTGCAGGCTGGTCGGCTACAGTTTGGTGGCCGAGATAAATGAAGAAGCCTACACCAGGAAGTATGTCGACCAGCTCATCGCCAAGGCCTATCAGACACTCTCCACGGCGAACGGCAAAGAAGTTGCTGATCCCTACAAGGACCCGTGCAAATCTCAATACATGATTCTCGATGAGCTGAGATCCTATGCCTCAAGGGACCCGGCTGAGCCGTTTATGAGATTCATTCGCGCCGAGTTCAAGAAGGTCTTTGTGACCACCCTTCGTCTCATGACCGATCTCTGCAAATCCAAGAACAAATACTCGTGGGAGGAGGTAAAAGTGCAATTGCAGGAGATCATGAAGAGCCTGAATGTGGATGTTACCTGGGAGGAGTGCGAGGCCCGGCTGGAGAGATATCTAAAAAAGATCGCCCCGGTAATGGAAAAGTGATTAGATTACATATATCTCCGTTACCTCTACAAGAAAAAATCAAATCAGGCCTATACCGAGAAAATTAATTTAAATTTCAATGGAATCTGATTTTAAAGCTTAAATGTATTTTGAAATACAATTTAAAACCCTTAAACAGAATTAAAACAAATTAGGAACAATTATTCCTATTTTTCCCTGCCAGGCCCGTTCTGGAGAGGATGTTCGTTCGCTATTAGCTTTAAATATCGTTCAGTGCCAGGATAAGTTGAAGAACAGATCGACAAGAGACGTTCTCAAATGAAGTTTTAACCAGATCGGCTTAATTGGAGTTTAATAAAATGAAGCATACAAAATTGTTTGTTGCACTGGCAGTTCTCTGCCTTCTGGTAGGTTCGGCATATGCGGTAGCTAAATTGATGCCTGCCGTGGTTGACGAGAACAAATGCATAGGCTGTGGAGCTTGCGTTGAGAAGTGCCCCGTCGGAGCCATATCCTTAGACGACAAGGGTATCGCAGTCGTAGATAAGGATAAGTGCACTATGTGCGGGAAATGCGCCAAGTCCTGCCCGGTTGAGGCAGTCACCATAGATGGCGCTTCATCTTCTTAAAGCAAAAAGAGCCATTTTTTAATATTTCATCGAATTATTTCCATTCTTTTCTAGGCAGGGGCCGGCAGAAGGGCGTCACCTTGCAGCGACGAGCCGGAGACTACCGGGTGGAGTTTCTGCAGAAGATGAAGCAGAAGATGGTGGTTGAGGACAAGGATGCAGAAGCGGTCATCGACCTGATCTGCGAGTTTGCCCAAACGGGCGAGGCAGGAGACGGCAAGATCTTCGTCTACCCGGTGGAGGACGTGGTGCGGGTGCGCACGAAGGAGAGGGGATGCGAGGCGGTTAAGCACTGAACTCTCAAAAACACCCTATCGGCACCTTTTTTCTTATTTTGCTTCTTGAGGCATCATTCATGGCATCATTCATCTTTTCTGATTTCCGCAGTAATTTTCATAGTAATATTTATACGAAAATCGAATAACAACTACTCATGATGAACTGCGACCCTCCGGCAACTAATTTGAAAGATGCCTACAATGCTGTAAAGCTGGACCCTCTGGAAAGCGGAGATCCCCGTTGGGTTGACTGCAGCCAGGTGAGGGGTGGAACGGATGTTGTGGGACTTTTGGCTTTACGAATTGAAGGCTCAAGCCGCTCAACGTCTCAATTGATCAGCGGACACCGGGGTTGTGGAAAGTCCACAGAGCTTCTGCGCCTGGCAAATCGGCTGGAGAGGGAGAAATTCCTGGTAGTTTACTTTGCCGCTGATGATGATATTGATATGGGCGATCTGGTTTATACCGATCTTCTCCTATCTATAATCAAGCGTCTGGAGCGTACACTATCCGAGAAGGGCATCAAGATAGATGAACGTCTCTCCAAAGGCATCCTGATGTGGTTTGCCGAAGTGGTCTACGGATGGAAGGATGAAGTTGTCATGGAGGCGGCTCTCAAGACAGAATTCGAATTGGGATTGAATGCGCCAGCCCCTCTTCCAATAATTGCCAAATTGCTGGCCCGCATCACCGGCCAAATCCGCACCGGTCACGAGATCCGAAAGGAGATCCGTCTCTCGCTGGACCCCCAAATCTATCCACTAATCGAGCGGATCAATGAGTTCATCCGGGCTGCTCTTCCCGAGATCCAAAAGAAGGGCTATCAGGATCTGGTGCTAATCATCGATAACCTGGATCGCATTGTCCTGCGGGTACTGGATGAAAAGACAGGAAGAACAACCCATGATGCCCTCTATCTGGAGCATGCCGAACAGCTCAAAGCTCTGGATGGGCACATAGTCTACACTGTCCCCATATCCATGTTCTACTCCCTCAAGGCCACTCAACTGGCCGGAGCCTTCCCCAACTATGAAATCCTGCCCATGATAAAAGTCGAGGAGCAAGATGGATCGCCTTGCCAGGAGGGCATCGATCTTCTCTGTGATGTGGCAAGGAAAAGGATCGATGTCGAGTCGCTTTTCCAGAAGGGCGTTGTGGATTTTTTAGCCGAAAAGAGCGGCGGGATGCTGCGGGATTTCATACGGATGCTTGGCTACACTGTTGAGCTGGACCAGGCGGAAGGTGGAACAATTCCTATCTCCAAAAAGGTAGCGGAAAAGGCATTTCGACGTTTAATCAATGAGTACGGACGCATGGTCCCGGATGAGCATTTTGACCTTCTGGCCAAAGTGGCCAAAAATAAGCAGGTACGAAATGATACCCCGCACCAGGCTATGCTCTACAATCTTAGCGTGCTGGAGTATATGAATGGAGAGCGCTGGTGCGATGTTCATCCTGCTGTGAAAGAGCTGGCGGAGTTCAAGGATGCCTGGAGACAAATTGAGTAAGTTCGCGGTCAAGACGGAACCGGCCAGCGCGGACTTTTCCCCGCAGCAACCTCTCTTAGGTGAAGAGGAAATATCACCTCAAAATCAGGATATATTGCTTCAAATGGCAAGCCTCATCCGTCTGGCAGAGGGCTTTCGCCTGGGCTTTGTCAAGTGCAACCAGCCTATTCAGAGTCGCCAGATGGCGGCCAAACTGAGGGAAATACTGACAGGTGAAGCGAAAATCATCACATTGGTGCTAATGGGGCCGGTTTCGAGCTTGAGGAGAGCCATCCTGCAAGCACTGGAGGCGGATAAAGCTGATTATGCGGGAAAAAGAGCAGTCATGGTCTTAGGCTTTGAGCATTCTGTGCCCTCGGAGGGTCTTGCACCAGCTCTCGATGAGTTGAATCAATCACGTGAAAATTTTCCTAAATCGTTCTCCTGTCCCGTTCTCATCTGGCTACCTGATTATGCACTGACCCGTTTGGCCAGGGAAGCACCGGACTTCTGGGGATGGCGCAGCGGCGTATTCGAACTCTCTCCTGAGAAGAAATTGATGGCTTCCGTCGAGAAGACGATCATACAGGATACACAAGCCGACCGCTTGAGTCTGGCTGAAAAGAGAGAACGTGCAGCTGCTCTGGATGGGCTGATCAGGGATTACCGAGAAATGCCTAGAGGTGAAAGGGAGGATCGATCCATGGCGGCACTTCTCCAAAGGCAGGGAAATCTTCGTTATTTGCTTGGGGGGTATGATGAGGCTCAGCGACTGTACGCTGAGAGTCTCAAGGCAAACCAGGAGCTGGGGGACAAAAGAGGCGTGGCCAACACGCTTCACCAGATGGGAAATTTGGCTTACATCACCGGCGATCTGGGCGAGGCTCGGAGGCTGTACTCAGAGAGCCTCAAAATCGGGCAGGAACTGGGGGACAAAAGAGGCGTGGCCATCACGCTTCACCAGATGGGAAATTTGGCTTACGTCACCGGCGATCTGGGCGAGGCTCGGAGGCTGTACGCTGAGAGTCTCAAAATCGAGCAGGAACTGGGGGACAAGAGTGGAGTGGCCAGCACGCTTCACCAGATGGGAATGATGGCTCAGGACACCGGCGATCTGGGCGAGGCTCGGAGGCTGTACGCTGAGAGTCTCAAAATCAAGCAGGAACTGGGGGACAAGAGTGGAATGGCCAGAACGCTTCACAAGATGGGAATGATGGCTCAGCACATCGGCGATCTGGACGAGGCTCGGAGGCTGTACGCTGAGAGTCTCAAAATCGAGCAGGAACTGGGGGGCAAGAGTGGAATGGCCAGCACGCTTCACCAGATGGGAAATTTGGCTTACGTCACCGGCGATCTGGGCGAGGCTCGGAGGCTGTACGCTGAGAGTCTCAAAATCGAGCAGGAACTGGGGAACAAGAGTGGAATGGCCAGCACGCTTCACCAGATGGGAATGATGGCTCAGGACACCGGCGATCTGGGCGAGGCTCGGAGGCTGTACGCTGAGAGTCTCAAAATCAAGCAGGAACTGGGGGACAAGAGTGGAGTGGCCAGCACCTTAGCGCAGTCTTCGCTCCTGGAAGAGAAAGAAGGCCATCTGGGCAGAGCACTGGAACTGATCAAACAGGCTGAGGTTCTATTCCTGGAATTGAGAAGCCCCATGGCCTCTCAAGCGCAGAAAGCTCGTGAAAGGCTGGAGAAGGAGGAACGCTCCTGAGATCCGCAGGGAGTTTTTACGCTTCGCATCAAATGCATCAATCCAAGCTGCACTGTCCCCGAGGGCAAGTTCACCTGGGATGATCGCGCAAACTCTCTGGGCGTCCAGCCCATCATGAGGCTCAAGATGCTGTGTCCTTCATGGTGGTTGTGCCTCTAAGGCGAATTGAGAACAAAACACTATCAAGCTTCCCAGGAATAGCTACCCTACTGGAAAAAAGGACCAAGGTTTTCTTCTTACCTTGGAAACTCGGCTTGGGTCGGAGCCTTGAAGCAGGTGCAATCAAAGACACCCGTCACATCGGAGCCAAATCCGTTGCTGCCCTTCCGGTATGCTTCGGGCATACTCAGATAGCCGCCGGAGCAGCAGGGTAGCCAGTCATCATCTTCCTCGGTCTCATCTACTGATGCCGTTATGTTCATCAGCTTCTCGATGTGGTAAGTTCCCCAGTAATCTTCATCCACGTTCACGAGCGGCTTCTTCCAGGCAGTGGCTGCCACGAACATATTTCCATCGGCGTCTTCTTTGGATACCAGATCCGGATCTCCCTGCAAAAGTCCGATATGCGCACGGCCTGCGGTCATATCCTCGGAGATGTTCATCATGCTCACACTGGGATCATCCACAGAGATGAAGTCCTTGGCCAGGATTTCGAGTTCCTTGTCCAGAGCATGGGCATATTCCACTTCATGGTGCATCAAGGTGGCAGATCCACGATTCTTTAGCCACGTTTTCTCCTTCAACAGGGAGTTGAACTGCAGCGGGCGAACTGCGTAAAATCCCGTACCTACGCCGAAGCCTATTGGGCCGTACGTCATGGCATTATCTTCTTTCAGTTGAATGCAGCTCAAAGCCTCCGAATGATCCGGATCGTAGTCCTCGCTCTTGTCGACTCCATAATTTGTCTCGTCGGAAGTCTGTGTGGACAATATCGATTCTGTATCGATCATGCCGCTTCCGTGGCTATAATCCATGAGTTCTACCCCATCGTTACCTATTCCAGAGAGTCCAAGTATTCCGGAGTCTCCAAGGGTATTGGGCATTCTAGCGTACTTGTAGGTCATGAAGTAGCCCTCGCCGCTCACGCTCTGTTTCATATCCAAAGTGAGATTGTTCTTACTGGTATATTCTGCAGATGCAATACTGGCTAAAAAGGCTATTAATAATAATAATAATATTATACCTAACTTTTTCGTACTTATCCCTCCTGCAAATTCCGCTTGACCTTCGCCAGAAGTGTCATCTAAGAAGGTCAACTAATTTTTCTCTCTAATCAAGTATATGATATTATTTGATGAAAAATCATAACTAGAACAGCAATTATCATAAAAATTAGGAAACTAGTATTGGCAACCAGTCGCAAAGAATAAATAATAAAAATGTCGGCTCCGATGGAGGATAAGAGCCGAAGCTATAGAAAAAATGGCAGGTGACAGGCTAAAGAGCCTTGCCGTTCGTCTCGCCCGTCCTGATCCGAATGGTCTTTTCCACAGGAAGGACGAAGATCTTTCCGTCACCGATGCTCCCGGTATATGCTGCATTTCTTATCAGCTCAATTACCTCGTCTTGTTTTTCATCCGGGACTACAATCTCTATCTTCACCTTGGGGAGCATATCCACTTTGTATTCTTCGCCACGCCACATCTGTGTTATGCCTTTCTGCCTGCCTCTTCCTTTTACCTCGATAGAGGTCAGGCTTGCATAGCCTGCCTTATCAAGGGCATTTTTTACGTCCTCTACCTTAGAGGGTCTGATTATCACCTGTATCATTTTCATGTTCTCACCCTTTCAGGAGAATTTGCCGGATGGCTTTCACCAGTTTCTTGAATAACAAACTCCGGGTATGCGGAATATCCGTGCTCGCTTATATCCATTCCAGTCAGCTCTTCTTCTCTTGACGCCCTAAGGCCGACGGTGCGCTTTAGAACGGCAAACAGAATATAGCCGGTTCCAAATGCCCAAACAGCGACAGTTGCCACGTCAATGATCTGAGCTATCATCTGACCGGTATTGCCGACGATAAGGCCGCTTACTCCTCCGTAGGTGCCATCTGCGAAGATTCCCACAGCCAGCAGACCCCAGAGGCCGTTATAACCGTGCACTGCCACAGCACCTACAGGGTCGTCTACTTTGAGCACCCATTCGTTGAACCTTATACCGTACATTACTATTAATCCAGCAACCAATCCTATTACTACCGCCGACCAGGTGGGGATATAAGCACAGGGCGCCGTTACTCCTACCAGGCCCGCCAGAGCGCCGTTGCAGGTCAGGGCGATGTCCACTTTTTTCGTCTTCAGGAATGTCCAGTAGCAGACCAGCACCGCACCAGCAGATCCTGCCAGGAAGGTATTGACCGCTATCACGGATATGCGAAGATCCGTGGCTGCCAGTGTCGATCCCGGGTTGAATCCGAACCAGCCGAAGAAGAGCACAAATGTTCCCAGGACAATGTAGCCCACGTCGTGACCGGGCAATGCATTGGGTGTACCGTCTTTGTTGAACTTGCCGATCCTCGGCCCGAGGAGCATTATGGCCGCCAGGGCGACAAGACCGCCGATAGCGTGCACCACACCTGAGCCAGCGAAGTCCCTTGCGCCCACACCATAGGGTAGAGTTGACAGCCAGCCGCCGCCCCAAACCCAGTGGCCGTAGATGCTATAGATTATTGCGGTAACAATTCCGCTGTAGATGAGATAAGTCTGAAGCTTAAGTCTTTCAGCGCAGGCACCTGCAACTATGGTTGCTGCAGTAGCGGCGAAGACGACCTGGAACATCCAGAACATCATAGTCGAGACGTCGTAGGCATCTCCTGTGAGGAACCACCCGCTCCATCCAATGATGCTGTTGCCGTCTTCCAGACCCGCAAAAAGCTTGGAGCCTCCAAACATGAGGGCAAAACCTACCGCCCAGTAGGCCAGGGCACCTATGGAAAAGTCCATGTAGCTTTTGGTGAAGTAGTTGACTGTGTTTTTCACCCTCAGAGCACCCGCACCGAGCAGGGCAAAGCCCATCTGCATGAAGAAGACCAGGAAGGCCGCTACGAGGGTCCATGCGAAGTTTGTGGCGATCTTCAGCCCAGCTACATCGTCGGTATAGGTACTGGAGCCGTTCGGATCGCCGGCCATTGCCATAGTTGTTAATAGCAGCAATAATATGAAAGCACTTGCTGCAATAGTTGCACACTTTGTAATTCTCATGCTCTATCACGATCCTTGATGGGAGACCATCGGGCAGCCGAAGCTATAAAAACTTTGTTAAAATATTTTCATATTTGTTATGATAAAGTCATCATATATCATATAAAATCATCAAAAGCACTCGGATGATGAGAACATATTGTTTTAATGTGTCACATGGGACATTTAGCCGGCTAAAATATCATTTAAGGACTGGCTACTCGTTCTTTCGCCTTGTTAATACCTCTGCATATCTTTTCACAAAATCTCTGCACAAATCCGATATCCTCCGCCATCTTCTCAAATAGTTCCTTATAACCCCGCCCCCACCGCTATCTTGGAGGTGAGCCGGCGAAGACTACCACAGACACGGGCAAGCACTCCTTTCAAGGGCACATTCCTGGAAGTTGGGGGTCTCCCCCCATCCTCCCAGCATGGCGGCGGAGATTGTGCAAAAAACCAGCTGCTCCCCTGACTTAAATCTAAAACTTAAATCTGAAAAGTTAAATAAAATTAAACTAGGTGAAATATGAGGCAAATAGCCATCTACGGTAAAGGCGGCATTGGCAAGTCGACCACCACCCAGAATCTCACTGCTGCTCTGTCTACCATGGGAAAGAAGATCATGCAGATAGGCTGCGATCCTAAAGCAGACTCCGTGAAGATGCTCATACACGGCGTAAGGCAGCCTACCGTTCTGGACACTTTGAGAAAAGAAGGCGAGGTACAACTGGAAGATGTAATGAAGATAGGCTTTGGCGGCATAAGATGCGTTGAGTCCGGCGGTCCCGAGCCCGGTGTGGGCTGTGCTGGCCGCGGCATAATAACCTCCATTGGGCTGCTGGAGAACCTGGGCGCATACACGGACGACCTGGACTATGTCTTCTACGACGTCCTGGGCGACGTGGTCTGCGGCGGATTTGCCATGCCCATCCGGGAAGGCAAAGCCCAGGAGATCTACATCGTGGCCTCAGGAGAGATGATGGCCCTTTATGCGGCCAACAACATCTGCAAGGGCATCCAGAAGTTCGCCGAATCAGGCGGAACGCGCCTGGGCGGCATCATCTGCAACTCCCGCGCCGTCGATCGAGAAAAGGAACTGGTATCGGCCTTTGCCGAGAAGATCGGCAGCCAGATGATCCAGTTCGTGCCCAGAGACAACGTCGTCCACCAGTCCGAGATTCACAAGCAGACCGTCATCGAGTATGCCCCTGACTCCGATCAGGCCAAGGCCTACATGGCGCTGGCCAAGGCCGTGGATGAAAATAAGATGTTCGTGATCCCCCAGCCCATGGAGTACGAAGAGCTGGAGCAGGTCATGATGCAGTGGGGTGTTATGGAATGAAAATGATCCGTGCCGTCATCAGGCCTGAGGCCGTAGACAAGGTCGCCGATAGCCTGGAGGCAGGCGGCTTTACCGCTCTAACCCGGATTGAGGTCTTCGGCAGAGGCAAGCAGAAGGGCATCAAGGTAGGCAATGTGGTCTATGACAATTTGCCAAAAACCATGCTTATGCTGGTGGTGGGCGATGACCAAATGGAAAAGGCCGTCGAGATAATCGAAGATTCCGCCCGAACCGGAAACATTGGCGATGGCAAGATCTTCATCACCTCTGTCGAGGAGGCCTACACCATACGAACCGGCCAGAGAGGGCTATAGAAATGAAAGAAGTCATGGCCATCATCCAGATGAACAAGATGGAGAGCACCAAAGACGCCCTGGACGTCATCGGCATTCCCTCCATCACGGTTTACAAGGCCACTGGGCGGGGAAAGCAGCGCGGCCTGCAGATCCCCCATCCCTCCCAGCTCGATCAGTCGGGTCAAAAGAGCATGAAGTACGTCCCCAAGAGAATGATTTCGATTATGGTGGAAGATGAATTCGTTCCGGCTGTGGTGGCAATTATCACTATAATCAACCGCACCGGCAACTTCGGCGATGGCAGGATCTTCGTCTGTCCCGTGGAAGAATCCATCCGGATAAGAACCGGCGAGAGAGGGAGCGTGGCCATATCATGAGCGGAGTTGAGAGAACCGTGGAGAGCGTAGTGGAAAGAACGGGCGAGAACTCAAGAGAACCGGTAACCGTTGCCCACAGCAAGCAGGTTGTAGAGGGAATGCTGCAAGACTTTCCCAAAAAGGCGAGCAATGTGAGAAGCAAGCACGTGGTCGTCAAAGATTCCTGCGCCGTTGAGCAAAAGATCGAGGCCAACAGCCGCACCGTTCCCGGCATCCTCAGCAACCGGGGCTGCGCCTACGCCGGCTCCAAGGGTGTGGTCTTCGGCCCCATCAAGGATATCCTACATATCACCCACGGCCCCATCGGTTGTGCCTACTTCACCTGGGGCAGCCGCCGCAATCTCATGAAGGCGGAAGAAGGTAAGGACTGCTTCGCCGGCTACTGCCTCTCCACCGACGTCAAGGAGACGGATATCGTCTTTGGGGCGGAGAAGAAGCTGGCTTCAGCCATACGGGAAGCTTACTCCATCTTCAAGCCCGAGTGCATATCGGTCTTCTGTACCTGCCCCATCGGTCTCATCGGCGACGATATCGAGTCCGTCTGCCGCAAAGCCGAGGCGGACCTGAAGATCAAGGTCATACCCGTGCGCTGCGAGGGTTACCGCGGTGTAAGCCAATCAGCAGGCCACCACATTGCCTCCAACTCCCTGATGGAGCATCTGGTGGGCACAGAGGAGCTGGAGGATCCCGGACCCTTCGACGTCAACGTCTTCGGCGAGTACAACATCGGCGGAGACTACTGGGTGGTCAAGGATCTACTGGAGAGGGTCGGCTACCGCGTTGTCAGTTGCTTCACCGGCGACGGCTCCTTCCACGATATCGCCAAATCCCACCGGGCCAAGCTGAACATCCTGCTCTGCCACCGCTCCATTAACTACACTAACCGCATGATGGAGGAGAAGTACGGCGTCCCCTGGCTGAAGGTCAACTACCTGGGCGTGGAAGACACCATCAAGACCCTGCGGGATATGGCCGCCTTCTTCGACGACCCCGATCTAACCAAGAGAACCGAGGCCGTGATCGCTGAGGAGATGGCCCAAGTCCAGCCGATCATCGATATGTATCGGCAAAGGCTGGCCGGAAAGAGGGTAATGATCCTGGTGGGAGGATCACGTGCTCACCAT
This sequence comes from Methanotrichaceae archaeon, assembly GCA_963748825.1. GTDB lineage: Archaea > Halobacteriota > Methanosarcinia > Methanotrichales > Methanotrichaceae > Methanothrix. Next base: position 17,219 of record CAVVKN010000003.1, on the reverse strand, counting down.
TTCAGGAATATGTTCGAGACCCTGGGCATGGATGTGGTCGTGGCAGGCTACGAGTTCGCCCACCGGGATGACTACGAGGGCAGACGGGTCCTCTCCAGCATCGTTCATACCGGACAGTCCAAGGTTCTGACCGATATCCACTACGAACGCGACCCCAACGTGGTTTCGCCCTACGACGACGCGGCGATCCAGAAGAAGAAGGAGAACATTCCAAGACTCATGGACTATGAGGGCCTGCTGCCCCACATGAAGGAAGGCCAGATCATGATCGATGACTACAGCCATCATGAGTGCGAACGCCTGGTGAAAGATCTGGGAATAGATCTCTTCTGTTCCGGAATCAAAGACAAGTACGTCTTCCAGAAGATGCACATTCCCTCCCGGCAGATGCACTCCTATGACTACAGCGGCCCCTACACCGGCTTTACTGGCTTTGTGCAGTTTGCCAAGGACATCGACATGTCTGTGAACAGCCCTACCTGGAAATTCATAAACCCACCCTGGAGGCAGGAGACAAATGCTTGATTATACACCCAAAGAGATGGCACAGCGGGAAACGCTGGTCATAAACCCGGCCAAGATCTGTCAGCCCATTGGCGCCATCCTGGCTTACAAAGGCATCCACAACTGCATGCCCATCACCCACGGCTCGCAGGGTTGCTCATCATATCTTCGCATGATGCTGGCCCGCCACTACCGCGAGCCGACGCTGGCGGCAACCTCTTCCTTCACCGAGGACTCCGTGGTCTTCGGCGGCAGAGAAAACCTCAAGGAAGCCGTGGACAACGTCATCACCATCTACCACCCCGATGTGCTGGCCATCAACACCACCTGCTCCTCTGAAACCATAGGCGACGATGTAAACAGCTTCATGGAGGATATCAAACAAGAGGAGTTCTTCGATCCAAAGGTGCGCGTTGTTATTGCCAGTACGCCCAGCTACGTCGGCTCGCACATCACAGGCTATGATAATGCCGTGAAGGCCATAGTGCAAAGCTTCGCTCGAAAAGGCAAGCCCAACGGCAAATTGAATGTCATCCCTGGCTTCGTGGATCCAGGAGATATCCGCGAGATCAAGAGAATGCTGACGATCATGGGCGTCTCTCATATCATATTCCCCGATACGACCGATGTCTTCGATGCGCCCCTCTCGCCGAAGTCAGGAGGCCTGTACCCGCCGGGTGGAACCAGTATCCCAGATCTGATAGATACCGGCAACTCCCGCGCCACCATTGCCCTGGGCAGAACGGCTGGAGCCGCGGGGGCTGTGGTCTTGAAAGGCAAGTTCGGCATACCTGCAGTCATCGGTCCCATGCCCATAGGCATCCGCAATACCGATGCCTTTGTGATGAACGTCTCCAGCCTCATGGGCGTCCCCATACCTGCAGAGATCGAGGACGAACGAGGCCGGCTGGTGGACATGATGACCGATGCTCATCCACACTTCCATGCCAAGAGCCTGGCCGTCTTCGGAGATCCAGACATAGTCGTAGGCCTGCTCAGTATAGCTATGGAGATGGGTATGAATCCAGTCTTTGCTTTGACCGGCACTCCTGACAAAAAATTCGCAGAAGAGGTGCACAGTGTTGCCCCGAACTGTGAGGCCATTATCGGAGACACCTTCCTCCTGCACCAGAAGATCAAGAACCATTCCGTAGATATGCTCATCGGCAACAGCTTCGGCAAGTTGATCGCCCGGGCCGAGGACATCCCTCTGGTGCGAGTAGGCTTCCCCATCACTGATCGCGCTAATTTGCACTACTTCCCGGTCATCGGTTATGCGGGAGCGGCAAGATTGGTGGAGATGATCGGCAACACATTCCTGGAAAGACGGGATCGGGACTCGGATGATACGCACTTCGAGATGATTCTCTAAGCGCCTTGAGAATGGTGCTCTTAAAGTTTTGATAAGCGAAAGACACGAAACGAAAACTGATAAGAAAACAAAAACCGCCGAGGAAGAAATGATTGTAAAGGTCTTTGAAGGCAGGGAGGGGCACATCCAGCAGAAAGGCGACGGCCTCCCCCTGGCCTGCAATAATGAGAGCCTGGCCGGTGCCGTGAGCCAGAGAGCCTGCGTCTACTCCGGAGCCAGAGTGGTGCTCAATCCCATCACCGATGCTCTGCATCTGGTGCATGGGCCCATAGGGTGCGCCAGCTACACCTGGGACATTCGGGGCAGTACCTCCTCAGGCCCTGATCTCTATCGCAATAGCTTCTCTACAGACATGAAGGAACTGGATGTGGTCTTTGGCGGCGAGAAGAAGCTGGCGGCAGACCTGCGGGAGCTGGCGGACAGGTATCATCCGCCGGCCATCTTCGTCTATTCCACCTGCATTGTGGGTATCATTGGAGATGATTTGCAGTCCATCTGCCGAAGGGCGAGCGAGGAGCTTTGCATTCCCGTCCTGCCTGTAAAGTCGGAGGGATTTCGAGGAAACAAGAACGAGGGCTACAAAGCAGCCTGCAACGCTCTCAGCGAGCTGATTGGAACCCGGAATTATACACCAAGCCACCCTTCCATCAACCTGCTGGGTGAGTATAATGTGGCGGGCGACCTCTGGTTTGTCAAGCCCTTCTTCCAGGAGATGGGAATCGAGGTCGTAGCTGCGCTCACCGGCGACGCTCGCGTGGCCGAGATTCAAAGGGCTCATACCGCACAGCTTAATCTGGTGCAGTGCAGCGGCTCCATGACCTATCTTGCCAAGAAGATGGAAGAAAAATATGGCATTCCATATCGACGAATAAGCTTCTTCGGCCTGCAGGACATGTCAAACGCTCTGCGTACTGTTGCAGAGTTTTTCGCTTCGCCAGAACTGAAGCAGAAGGCAGAAGAGATAATCCTTCGTGAAACGGCGCGGGTGATGCCCCAGATCGAAGCTTATCGGGCGAAAGTTGCCGGAAGGAAAGCTGCCATTTACATGGGCGGCGCAGCCAAGGCCGTCTCCCTGGTGCGGGCTTTTCAGGAGCTGGGAATGGAGGTGGTGATAATAGGAACGCAGACGGGTGATAGAGACGACTATCAGAAGATCGCATGTATCGTAAAGGACGGCACAGTGATCATCGACGATGCCAATCCCCTGGAGCTGAAGGAGCTTCTCTTCAAGCAGAAAGCGGACCTATTAGTGGCGGGCGTGAAAGAGCGTTTCCTGGCCTATAAAATGGGAATCGCGTTCTGTGACTTCAATCACGATCGGACCACGAACTTCGAAGGTTACGTTGGAATGGTCAATTTCGCCAGAGAGGTCAGCATCACCATCAACAGCCCGGTTTGGCAGCTTCCCGTTAAAAGGGCCAGCCGGATAGGCAACGCATCGCAACTAAGCATTACTGCCGGGAGTGAGAATTATGTCCAAGAGCCTTGCCACAGTTAACCCCTGCTCCATGTGCATGCCCATGGGCAGCGTACTGGTCTTCCGGGGAATCGAGGGCTGTATGCCCCTCTTCCACGGCTCTCAAGGATGCAGCACCTACATGCGCCTCTACCTGGCCCATCACTTCCGCGAGCCGGTGGACATCGCTTCCTCTGCTCTGAGCGAGAAGGGCGCGGTCTACGGAGGAGCCGCCAACCTCAAGCAGGGACTGAAGAATGTGATCAAAGGTTACCGCCCAAAGGCCATAGGCATCGCCACCACCTGCCTGGCTGAGACCATCGGAGATGATGTGCCCCAAATAGTCCGTGAATTCCAGGCGGAGGAGCCCCTGGCCAAAGATGTGACCATCATCTCCGTCTCGACGCCCAGCTACGCCGCGTCTCATGAAGTAGGATATCGAGTCGCTCTGAAAGGCCTGGTCCAGACCATGGCCAGGAAATCAGAGCAAAGCGAACGAATCAACATACTGGTGGGTGCCATAATTTCGCCTGCAGATGTTCGCTTTCCTGCGACGCCTCCTGGACGACTGGGGCCTGGGATATATCCTGATGCCGGACATATCCGAGACATTTGATGCAGCCCTCAGCCAGGATCTGCCCCCCATACCAAGGGGCGGAACGCCTCTAGATGACATCCGGGATACGGCTAACTCCAAAGCGACACTGACCATAGGCGGGTGGGTGCAAGAGCCGGGAGCGGGAGACTATTTAGAAAAAGAGTTCGAAGTTCCCCATATTGCTCTGCCCCTACCCTTGGGCCTGGAATTCACCGATCGTCTGGCTGCAAATCTGGAGGAGCTGACTGGCCTATCCATGCCCGAGAGCTATGAACGGGAGAGGGGCCGATTGCTGGATACCATGGTCGATGCTCATAAGCTTCTGGCTGATGTTAAGACCGCAGTCTACGGAGACACGGAGATGGTTTTGGGCATAACCCGCATCATGACGGAACTGGGCATGAGGCCGCAGATTGTGGCCACGGGAGCCGCCAATCCCGCATTTGCTGAAAAAGCCGAAGAGCTTGCACCTGGATCCAAGGTTATGATGGGAGCCGATTTCTCACAGATCGCCGCAGAAACCTCGAGCAGGGATATCGAGCTGATGGTGGGCCCCTTCACAGGAAGAGGGATTGCCAGGAAAGAGAAGGTGCCGCTCCTCCGGGTGGGATTGCCCAATCATGATCGCTATGGAGCCTCCCACCAGTTGCTACTGGGATACGAGGGCTCGATGCATTTGGTGGAGGGAATGGCCAACGCCTTGCTCGAAGGCAGAGAGAGGGGAACGACATGAGTGAAGATCACAAGCTGGAGCAGTTTCAGAATAAAGAGTACATAAGACTTGAAACCGTCAAGAGGAACGGACAGGTCATCTCGACGCCTGTATGGTTCGTGGTAGAGGACGGCACGCTCTTCGTTCGGTCCTATGCCAATAGCGGTAAGGTCAAACGCATGCGTAATGACCCTCATGTCTGGGTTACTCCCTCGGATGCCGTGGGAAAGCCCTACGGGGTCACAATTGAAGGCACTGCTATTCGGGCTAACGGCGATATGGAGATCAAGATCAGCCAGCAGCTCTACCGCAAATACGGTTTGATGAAGATGTCCTTTGACCTGTGGGGTGCCATCAAGCAGCTCGACTGGGCAGTCTTCGCCATCCAGATCTGAGCGGATGGAATTTTCATTTGGCCGAGCGCAACGATTAATAAGTTTTACATAAATGCTTGCTTATTGAATAAAAGTTAGCGCTTGTGATTAAGTGGGCCCGGATATGACCTGCTTATGAAAAGCGATAATCCTGGAGAGTGAACACCAATGATCAAGAAACGTGTATTAGTAGCATTGATTGCTGCCCTGTTTTTGGCCTCGGCCTCGTATGCTGGATTTGCAGAAGAGCCAAAAGAGCTGACCATCTTCACTGCGGCGTCACTGACGGGTGCCTTCGGTGAGATTGGCCAGTTGTATACAAATGAGACCAATATCAACGTGGCTTTCAACTTCGACGGCTCCCAAAACCTGCGCACCCAAATTGAGAACGGAGCTTACGCGGACGTCTTTGCTTCTGCGAATACGAAGCAAATGAATGCTCTGAAACGGGATCAGCTCATGAACAATAGCAGCATCATCATCTTTACCAAGAACAAGCTGTCGTTGATCGTTCCCAAAGACAACCCGGCCAGGATAAGCAACCTCACCGACCTGGCCAAGCCCGGCCTCAAGATCATTATGGGCACGAAGGATGTGCCTGTAGGCGACTATGCCCTGCAGATCATAAACCGGCTGGGAAATGATTCCGCTTACGGACCGGATTATAAAACGAGGGTCATGGCCAATATCATCTCCCAGGAGACCACTGTCAACTATGTGGTGACCAAAGTCGCCTTAGCGGAAGCGGATGTGGGCTTTGCCTATGTCTCCGATGTCACAAAGGATCTGGCATCCAAGGTTGATAAGATCGACATCCCGGATGAGTACAACGTCATCGGCGAATACCCCATTGGAGTCCTGAAGGACAGCAAGTACCCTGCAAAAAGCCAGGAGTTCATAAATTTGGTGACATCTGAGCAGGGAAAGGCCATCTTAGAAAAATATGGATTCTCAGTTGTGCATAGCTCACCTATAGAGGCCGCAGGTAATGCAACGGCCGCCAAGGCTGCAGCCTGATCCGGAAAGTCTCTCTAAGGAGCCAGGGGAAAAGACCCTGGTTTCTATTTGCCGGAGCTTCATGCACATGGTTCATGCATATTATGGTATCGTGGTTGAACACAATTTCTACAAAGAGGACCATGGCATCCAATGAAGCGGAAATAATCCATCGGGGCGAGTTTTCAAACCGAGAGCATGAAATCCACAGCATTTCTGACCGCGTGAAGGATATCTCCTTAAAAACTGGCGTGGCAGCCTTGCTGGTTTTGACCATGGCCTTCATAGCCTTGCCGGTGATCGCGCTCTTCTTGAAGAGCCCCCTGGATAAGACTCTCGGGTCACTGTACGATCCGATGGTGTTGGATGCTCTCCGGCTCAGCTTGACGACCTCGACCTTGACTACAATCGTCGTGGTTATTATGGGCACACCTATTGCCTACGTCAGCGCACGTTTCCATTATTTCGGAAAAGAGCTGGCAGATTCCCTAATCGACCTGCCCGTTATCATGCCGCCCGCCGTGGCTGGCATTGCCCTGCTCGTAGCCTTTGGAAGAATGGGTATTGTGGGCCATTACCTTAACGCATTTGGAATCAGCATCGCCTTCACCACTCTGGCCGTGATCATGGCCCAGGTCTTCGTCTCCTCGCCCTTCTATATTCGTCAGGCCAGGACGAGCTTCGAAGATGTGGACCTGGCCTTCGAGAATGCCGCCCGGACTTTGGGTGCTTCCCGGGTTTACACATTCTTCTATGTGATCCTGCCCATAGCCATGAACGGCCTCATATCTGGAGCGATCATGGCCTTTGCTCGCTCATTAGGAGAATTCGGAGCTACCATCATGTTTGCCGGAAACTTCCAGGGCCGCACGCAGACGATGCCTCTGGCCATCTATACCGCCATGCAAGGAGATCTGGATGTTTCTCTTTGTTTGTCCATAATCCTGGTTGCCATCTCCTTTGTAGTCATCGTTCTGGTGAAGAAACTGACCCGGAGGATGTATAAAAATGTTAGAAATTAATGTCAAGAAGAGGCTTAGAGATTTCGATCTACAGGTGAAGCTGGACGTTGAAAGAGGCAAGACGCTTATGCTGGTGGGAGATAACGGCTGCGGAAAGACCACTCTGCTTAACCTGTTGGCGGGGCTCGATAATCCCGATGAAGGGAGGATTGCGCTGGACGGCAGAGCGCTTTATGATTCTGAGTACGGGACAAATGTCCCTCCTGAGGCCAGAGGCATAGGATATGTCTTTCAAAGCTACGCTCTCTTTCCCCACATGAGCATCTACGACAACGTAGCCTTTGGACTGCGCACCCGGAGGACGCCGGAGGACGAGGTCAAAGTCCTGGTAAAAGAGCATCTTGAGGCCGCTGGGCTATGGGAGATCAGGAAAGCAAAAGCAGCACTCGTCTCGGGCGGCCAGAAGCAGAGGGCGGCACTGGCGAGAGCTCTCATCATCGAGCCTCGCTTGCTTTTGCTGGACGAGCCGCTTTCCGCTCTGGATGTTAGGAAGCAAGCGGCTATGAGAAAAGAGCTACGGGAGACAATTCGTGCTTGCGCTGTTCCCTGCATAATCGTCACCCATGACCTGAGAGATGTGGCCTGCATAGGAGATAGGGCCTGCCTTTTGGAGCAGGGAAAGATCGCTCTGCATGCAGGCGCAGAGGAGGTTCTTAGCTGGGGCTTGAGCACAACCGCAAGAAGCAAGTGAGTGCCAAAATTATAGTCCCAGCCTTTAGAAAGGACATCTTCGTCGTCACCGGCGCAGTCGCGAACCTGGCCGCCATTACGCTTGCGGCAGGATTTGTATCTCAATCCAATATGCGACATGGAAGATGCTTCAGGACAATGGAGCGGAATGCGAGGCGGTTTAACGCGCAGACCTTTTCCAGCCATGAAGGAAAGCTTCTCCCTTTTTTCTTACCGATTGTTGTTGTAAGTCTCCAAAAGATCACTTTATTAATATTAGAAATGATTTATAATGTTCTCGATGCTCCGCATTCATAATAACATCACTATTTTATGCTATACTAAGAAAGGTTCTTAAAAATATATTTAAATTTGGAGTCGCCACACTAAGAATTGTAGGGATTGTACGCTTATGAATGGATATGAATAGATCATAGCAATTCATAATTTATATTAAATACCCTTTTAAATTCTCCGAGAGGGGCTCTTCTAGCGATGTGCTAACGGATTTCTCTGCACTGGTCTCGAAGTTGATACAAAAATTAAATAGGTCTAGCTTTACAATTGTTTAAGGGTGATGTAGTTGGAAATTAATAGTGGAGACACAGCATGGGTCTTGGTGTCAACCGCCATGGTCATGCTCATGACGCCGGGCGTCGGTTTGTTCTACGGTGGTCTGGTTAGGAGCAAGACCGTCGTCTCGATGATAGGCCTGTCCTTTCTGGCCTTTGCTCTGGCCAGCGTACAGTGGGTGCTGTTCGGCTACAGCCTATCCTTCGGCTCGGATATATCGGGAATCATCGGCGGCCTGGACTACTTTGCTTTGAGCGGCGTGGGGCTGGGTGAGGCGCCACTAGCTGGAAACATTCCGCATCTCATCTATGTGGCCTTCCAGCTCGTCTTCGCGGCTGTGACTCTCGCCATCCTCACCTCCGCCGTGGCGGAAAGGGTCAAGCTCAGCTCCTTCATCGTGCTGGCCCTCCTCTGGACCACTCTGGTCTATGATCCTCTGGCCCATTGGGTCTGGGCAGGGGGCTGGATGGCCCAGATGGGAGCCCTCGACTTTGCCGGCGGAACGGTGGTGCACATCAGCTCCGGCTTCTCTGCCCTGGCTATCGCCTTGGTCATCGGCAAGAGGATGGGCTACGGCGCCTACGTCATGGAGCCACATAACATACCCATGGCCATGATAGGTGCGGGCCTTCTCTGGTTCGGATGGTTTGGCTTCAACGCGGGATCTGCCCTCGCGGCCAACGGTCTCGCAGCCTCAGCCCTGATCGTCACCAACACCTCTGCCGCTGCCGGGGCGCTGACATGGCTTGCCGCCAGCTGGCTGAAAGGAAAGCCCAGTGCTCTGGGAATGGTGAGCGGCGGCATAGCTGGCCTGGTGGCCATAACCCCCGCTGCGGGCTACGTTGACGTTACAGGAGCCGTCATTATCGGAGCAGTTTCAGGTGTGCTCTGCTACACGGCCCTGCTCTTTCGCGTCGGTCGCGGCCTGGACGAGAGCTGTGATGCCTGGGCGGTGCACGGCATGGGCGGCCTGTGGGGCGCCATTGCCACAGGCATATTCGCTACCGCTGCCGTCAATCCCAGCTATACCGGCCTGATCTACGGCAACGTTCATCAGTTTACAGTGCAGATAATGGCAGCCGGTGCATCTGTGGTCTATGCCTTCGTGATGACGCTGATCTTGGCCAAGATCGTTGATCGCTTCATGGGCCTGAGGGTCACAGAGGAAGAAGAATACGTTGGCCTTGATATCTCCCAGCACGGCGAGAAGGCTTACGCTTGAATATGCTTGAAGGTGATTAGAATGAAAAAAATCGAGGCCATTGTGCGACCGGAGAGGCTGGAGCAGATCAAAAAAGCCCTGGATGAGAAGGGAGTTGTAGCCATGACTGTAATCGAGGTTCAGGGCCGGGGCGAGCAGAAGGGCATCAAGCTGCAATACCGGGGCGGAACCATGGACGTGGACATGCTTCCCAAGCTCAAGCTGGAACTGTATGTAGCGGACAAAGAGGTCGATTCGGTCATGAAGACCATATGCGACGCCGGGCGCACCGGCAAGTTTGGGGACGGCAGGATCTTCGTCTCCCCGGTGGAGAAGTCGGGCAAGGTGAGGACGGGGGAAGTCTTCACCTAAAAGACATTTTTTCCCAATCACAGAGTGCGCAGCAAGCTCATGGGAAGGCGGGGCACCAGCCAGCGCATAAAATCCTTGTAAGATATCCTGGCCGCAGCAATCTCGATATACCTGTCCAAGACCTCCTCCTGACAGGCCAGGATGCGCAGGAATATATCCGGATAGCTGTGCATCATTTTTGAGAAGAATAGAGCGTACTTCAACTCCTCGCCGAATTCCTTATTGCATCTCTTCTGGTAGGCCTGGGCCACCTCTGGAGCAGGCACCTCTCCTATCACCTGGCCAGCAATCTTGCCGGAGTTGAGAGCATAGCAGATGCCTTCTCCTGTGAAAGCATCTACAAATCCCGCGGCATCTCCTGCCAGGATCACTCTGCCCAAGGCCGTCCTCACCTTGTTGCCGCCTTGTGGTATAAGGTGGCCGTGAAGCCTCTGACCCCCGGAAAAGCCGTTTTTCTTCAGGAATTGCAGCATGGCCTGGCGAGGATGACGCAGGCGAGACGACAGGCCGCCTATTCCCACAGAATAGTATCCCCTGTGAGGAAAGATCCACCCGTAGCCGCCCTCCGCCACCCCGAAGTGAATGTCTAAAGTGCTAGCCAGACGCTCCTCGATCTTCTGGTCGTCTTCTTCAATCTCTGCAACCAGGCATACTCCCATGTTCTCTCTCCTGTCTGGCCCCTGTATCCTGTTTTTCAGCCCATCCTGGCATCCGGAGGAGATCACCAGAAACCGGCATCGATAGATTTCGTCTTTCGTTTTCACAGACACATGGTCGTCCTTTTCCTGGAAGGCCAGAACCTTTTGTGTCTTTATATCGGCCCCAGGCTCTTGGGCCTTCTGCAGGAGAAGATGATCGAAGCGGCTTCTGGTTATCAGAGTGGTGAGATTGTAGCCAGTGTGCCTCTCCTGGATTTGATTGCGAAAATGGACACGTGCCCCGGTTATGTCCCTCTCGCAAATGTCGCTGGGAAGGTTAAAGTCCAACAGCGAGGCTGCTCTGCCGGAGAGAGCGCCCCCGCAAGGCTTGTACCTGGGAAAATTCTCCTTTTCCAGGATCAAGGTATCCAATCCCTTCAAGGCTGCCGCTCGGGCTGCCGTAGATCCGGCCGGCCCCGCACCAACTACGATCAGATCATACATTGCAAATAAAATATGGAGAGTTGAAGACTTTAATAACTTTCTATCGGAAGATAAAAAAAAGAAATGATCGACCTCGATCGCTAACCGAAGAAGAGACTATAGCCGAACTGAAGAAAGCTGGTGCTGGAGAGAACGGCCTTTATCTTGGCATCTGCCAACCAGCTTTTCCCCTCGAAGCGAATCTGGCCTGCATCCGTCTGTTTCTTAAAAGCGGCTATTTGATCCTTCGATTTTCCGACCTCGTTTAAGGCGCTCTCTGTGGTGGTTATTATGATGGTAGAATCGCTGTAGCCACCATCAACTATTCTCTCTATCCTTGCGCTCACCATATCCATACCCACGCGAAATACGCTTCCGTTGTCCCTGGTTACAATCAGGTCGATCTTCTCGCTGCCAAGCATGTTTTTGAGGATAAATGGCGCATTGTCGACCTTGCTGTTGTAATTGGCGACATCCTTTTGTATGCCTGGCATATCCAGGGAAGAAGCATCAGCAAAGGAGATTAAGAGCATCAACAAAACTGCGAGAGAGAGTATCGTGTGTCTTAGAAAGGACATCTGCATAGCAGGCGCTCATTCTTGATGAGATAAATATCTTATCTCCACAGAATCCTTTAAGTACAATCTTTTCAAATAATAGGCCATGGATGTCCTGGTGCTCTGTATTGACCGCGACAATGATTTGGGCCGCAAGGGTGGAGTCATAAGTCCGGTCGTGGGCAGGCAGGCCAATATCGAGGCCGCCCTAAAGCTTGGCATGGCCGATCCGGAGGACTCGGATGTCAATACCATCTTCGGTGGCATAAAGGTTCTGGATGAGCTTGCCCTCGCCGGCAAAACCGTGGAAATCGCCTCCCTCGCCGGCGACCTGAAAGTAGGCCTGATCTCCGACAGCAAGCTTGCCGCGCAGTTGGAAGTGTTACTGGAGCGCCTGCATCCCGATGGAGTAATAGTAGTCTCTGATGGAGCTGAGGACGAGGCCATACTGCCTATTATCCATTCTCGCATCAAGGTGAACGGGGTACGCCGGGTTCTGATCAAACAGAGTCCCAACCTGGAGAGCACCTATTATCTTCTAAAACAGGTATTCAACGATCCCAAGATCAGCCATACAGTCTTCATTCCCCCCGCTTTAGCTCTTCTTATGTTTGCGATCTTCAGCCTGCTTGGCTACCCAAATGGCGCTGTGGTGGCCATCACCGGTGCAGTGGGCCTTTATCTCCTATTTCGGGGCCTGGGGCTGGACGACTCTATGGAAGAGGCCAAGCAGACTCTGAGAAAATCTCTTTATGCAGGCAAGATAGCATTCATAACCTACATTTTGGCGGCCATGCTGGTGATCATTGCCACGGTGAGAGGATTCGCCTATTCCTGGCAGTACTACCATGAACCCATATCTCCCGGATTCTTCATTCTGGTGATGATCTACCTTCATGAGAGCATCTGGTGGTATGTTGTTGCAGCCCTGTGTGTGGATCTGGGCAAGATCATGGACATGTACCTGGAAGGCATAAGAGATGCTCGCACAATCTCCTATCTCTTTTTCTTGCTGGCAACAGGTCTTATCATCTGGTCTGCAACAGGCTTCATCCTGGCCAGCAATACCGACCTGAAGTTCGGCATCGGTATGGTGGAATCTGTGCAATATCTGGCCATATCAGCGATAGTCGCCATCCTCATAACCGTGGTAGGGGTCAATGTATCCAAGCGCATAGCCGGAGAGGGGCCAGAGCAGCCTGTCAAGTGATTAGCAATGCTGCGAATTCATACCTCGGGCGAGAGATGCCTTTGCGACTTTACCTTTGATTTTTTCTGGCAGCATCAGGGCTCAAGACTCGACATGGATCAGACCGTAAGCGGCATCAGCTTTCGCAGAATGGTGCAGGCTCTACGCCAGGGTGAGACTGTCGAGATCTTGGGAGACGCGGGCAGCCGCCTGGGCTCCAGCCTTGGTGTGGATCTGCTGCGGCTCGGGGGAAAGGGTGGACCCAGTTGAGGGAACAGGCAAGATAATCGTGGACGGTAATGTGGGCAGCCACATGGGAATCTCCATGCTTCGTGGAGCTGTCTACGTATCAGGGGAGATAAAATCTCCTCTTGGAAACGTTGTGCAGGTACAGAGCGATCTAACTGGCTACAAAAAGTTCGTCTCGGCCACAGAAGCATTGGAAAAAAGCCTGCCCGTCCTGGAGCCGAACACAGCCGATAAAAATGGCCTGACCATCGGCGACGGCATTTTAAGGGACACCCTGGGAGCCAGAAATCCCACAGATAAAACCGTCCGCCTGCAAGGCGATGCGGGAATGAGTACCGGCATACTCATGCGCGCAGGCCGAATTGAGGTTTGGGGCGATGCCGGCCCTAACACGGGCGTGCTCATGCAGGGAGGCAGAATTGTGGTAAGGGGCCGGACCGGTGACTTCACTGGCGCTGAGATGCGAGGCGGCGAGATCTTGGTGGAGGGTGATGCAGGAAGCTTCACCTGCGCTCGCATGAGAGGCGGGGCCGTTTATGCCAAAGAAGGAAAGAGCGTGCCGCCCGTTCGCATGCAAATGCCTAGCTCCCACGAACTGGCTGCTCTCGCAAAGACCCTGAAAATTCCAATTATACATGCCATGATGTACCGCAAAATATGCCTTTGAATGGCCGCGAAAATTGGAATAATAAAATATGATAACAAAGAGCCTGCGCCCCCTGCTATTTTCTACGGGCTGATCTCCTCTATAGCCACTTCGCCCCCAACACCCATCACGATAGAGAATATCCACTCACTGAGCTTGGCGCAATGCTCAGGAATGCACTCCTCGATGCAGCCCGCGCAGGGCTCGAAAGCATCAAGGGCCAGCAGTGGATCGAAACGCCTGCCGCGGGGCTTTACAGTGCAAATGAGCCGATAGGTCCTGATGCCCTCTGCCGACTCCACCTCTCTGGTGATGAGATTATCTTGTAGGAGCTTGGCCACAATACGGGAGCATTTTCGAGAATCGATCTTAAGAACCTTCCATAGATCACTCTGCAAAGCTCCTTCAGGGCGCGACTTTATATACTCCAGCGCCTCCTCAGCAGACATTTCCGACCTCTCTAGTCATCTTCATTCAACTGGACTTATGAGGATAATGTTGTTGCCACGTAGGATAACCGATCCCAAAGAGCGAGTCTTCTCGCCGCCGATCAGCTCCACTGTCTCCTGGAGATGAAGGTTCAAGTATTCATCTACACTGTTGAGAATTCCTTCTAGGACATAGCGAGGTGAGCCCTTCATCTCCACCTGAATCTTACTGCCTACCAGACTCTGTACCTTTTTAGTTGGGAACATAAACCAGACTCCTTAGTAATTTGAATGATTGATCAATTTGCGCGACTAAAATTGAGCGCAATTCTCAGGCAGATACCACGCCTTTTACGCCCTTTACGCTCTTCATGATCTCTTTTTCGATGAAATTTTTAAGTGTCATCTGTGAGAAGGGACAGCCTGCGCAGTGCCCTTGCAGCTTTACCTTGACGATTCCATCCACTATATCGACGAGCTCGACATCTCCACCATCTACGCGAAGGCCTTCCCTGATCTTTTCCAGAGCGAGCTCGACGTTATCCTTGAGGTTTTCCATGAATACTTCAGTCCCCTTTCACCTTTATAGATGTAACTTTGTGCCCAATGATCGTGTACCTTATCCCTTTTAAAGCTTCCTCGAGCTGCTTTATGATCTTTTCGCACTTATCGGAGCCGACGACGGTGTTAACCATGACACCCGGCTCAGAGTGGTCCCGGATCGCTTTCAAGGCCATATCAAGGTTCTCGCTCAGCCGGAAGGTCTTCCATGATTGCGGCGCCATTCCCTGATACTCCACGAGGTAAAATCCGGTGATGCCCAGCTCTGTTAAGGTATTTATGACTCGAACCAAATGCTCGTGATCCACGAAAATCTTGACCATCGTCTTCATAGAATTCCCCTACAATATATCGGACAATCGAACCTTAAATAACTTCGCGATTTAACCAGATATTTTTTTATCCTACCCCAGCTAAACGAGTCTCACCATGGCCATGAGAGATATTAGAGATGTGCTGAAGAGCATGGGAATCCACGAAGACGAGATCCTCTCCGCTGCAATGCAGCTTTACTTTCCTCATCCGGGAGTGGAGACGCGCGAGAAGGCAGAGGCTGTGTTTCGGCAGGAGATGGCACTCGCTTTATCTGATCCCAATCTGGCGCTTCTTATTTACGCCGGAGTCCTGCTAGAGTCGGAGGGAGAGAGATGCAATCTTCCCAACCTGCAGCCAGCCGACTATGAGAATGACCTGACCTGCCTTATCGCGGATGAGGTCTTGGGTCTTGCCATTGCCAAGTATGTAGGCGGCTACAAAGGACTGTTCGATTACGTTCGCTACGACAAGGCCAAGCCGGGAATCCTCTCCCGCCTGGGCCCCTTCATGGATGATGTGGTGGCCGGGCTCATCGGAGGAGTGTCCGCCAATATGTATACTCGGGCGGCTCTGTCCGAAGGAAGCTTGCATTGAAAGACCTGCTCTTTGCACTTAAGTCTGGATTCGGCTGGCTGTCCACCATTCCAGTAGGCATATCCATGGAGGGCATTGAGGCCCTGATGAGGCATGTTTACGTATTTCCTCTGGTGGGCCTGTCCCTGGGCGCGATTTTAGGCGGCGTGGCCTACATGGCGGGGCAGGCGCTATCCGCCAATCTGGTGGCCATCGTGGTGATAGTTGCCATCTACAAGCTCTGCGGCATAAATCATATCGATGGGCTGGCCGACTTCGGAGATGGAGTGATTGCCCATGGCACTCGAGAGAAAAAAGTCCAGGCCATGAAGGATGTCTCCCTGGGAACAGGGGGCGCGGTCTTTATGGCCATAATCCTGCTGGCCGCCTTCGCGACTATTTCCGACACACCCCGCACTCTTTTGCCCCTGGTCCTGCTGGTCGCGGAAGTCTCCGCAAAAGAGGCCATGATCTGCTTTGCCGCCTTCTCCACTTCCCTGCAGAAGGGCTTTGGCCAGATCATGATTGAGCGGACGGGGTCGCGGCAGTTTCTTCTGGGCCTGGCAATATCTGCGGTCTTGTGTGCAGCAGCGTTGGGCCCCCTGGGACTGGCTGCTCTGGCCGCGGCTCAGGTGGCCGCCCTTTACATGGTTCTTGTGGCAAAGAGGAACTTTGGAGGGGCCACCGGTGATGGGATCGGCGCGACCAATGAGGTGGCAAGAGTGGTAGCCCTGGCGGTGGCTCTGACTTTAGGAGGTGTTCTTCCCTGGATGCTTTGGTGATGGCCGGGGGGCGCGGCTCGCGGCTGAAGATGGGGGAAAAGCCGCTAGTGACTCTCTTTGGCAGGCCGCTCATCGATTATGTGGCCCTGGCTTTGGAGGATAGCTCAGTAGACAGGATCTTTGTGGCCACCACAGAGAATGTACCCCGTACTCGGGAGTGGGCTGTTGAAAGGGGTCTATCTGTGGTCGAGACCGGCAGCTACGGCTATGTGGCGGACATGATTGAAGCTGTGAAGAAGGCAGAGGTTACTGACCCAATTATGATCATAATGGCCGACCTGCCCCTGGTCACTTCTGATCTGATCGATGAGATCATCGAGGTTTATGAGGGGCAACCCGAGCCGGCGCTCTCCACTCATACTCCCCTCGATCTGCACAGCCGTCTGGGCCGGAGGCCTGATTCCCTCTTCAACTACCAGGGCCGGCTCATTGTTCCGGCAGGCATAAATGTATTGGATGGTGCCGAGATAGAAAAGGAGCAGGAGGACTTTCACCTGATATTGGAGAGAATTGAGCTGGCGGTGAATGTAAACGTGGCCGGGGACCTTATGCTCTGTGAGAAGATAATGCAAGGTGATTTCCTTTGAATAACTCCATAACCATAAACGACGAGAAATTCTCCGCCGAAGATCTGCTGCTGCTTTCCGGAGTGGATGAGATTAAAGAGCCCAACCAGATCAAGGGCTACATCCTGCTCGTGGCCAGGGCTCTAAGAAATCCCATGAGGCTGCCCTGGCTGCTCAAGGACATCTTCAACCTCTGCATCCAAGAGGAGGACCAAAGGGATATGAGGCTCTGCTTGATCCGGGTGCAGGTTGAGGCGGAGCTGATGATGACCCAGGATATCCAGAGGTATCAGCAGAGGCGCTATGTAGCCCAGGTGATCGAGATCCTGCTCTTCAATGAGCTCTTGCTCGCGCCACGAGAAGCGGTGGAAGAGGGAGAGGTT
>CAVVKN010000002.1:0-231365 GCA_963748825.1 Methanotrichaceae archaeon | reverse complement strand
TCAATGCAGTTATAAAAGCAATCTCTGGTGATGCCGCTAACTCGCACCGTGACATCAATTCTGGGCCGGCCAAGCTCCGCCAGGCTCAACACTTTGTAGCCTGTCACGCGCCCGCCCTTCCAGACCGGCTCCACTCCCAGGAGAAAGAGCATCTGGGCAAACTGCTCTCCTTCAGCCCACATAATATCGCTGGCCATCCAGTACATGGCCACGTTCTCGGGAATCCTGCCCTTCTCTTCCTGGTACTTGGTGATGAGAAGGTGGGCGAGCTTCCTGCCCACGCGCCAGGCGGCAATGCTCGGCACAGTGGCCGGGTCCAGAGTGTAAAAGTTTCTGCCCGTGGGCAGCACATCCGGCTTTCCTCGCGTGATCAGGCCGGAAGGGCCCGGCTCGATGAAACCGCCCTCCATGCCGTGCAGCAGGCTCTTCATCTCCTGCGAGGCCTCAATTCTTCGGGAGAGATCCAGGACCTTTTCCTGCAAGAGGGAGATGGCCTCAGAGTCCCGGTTCTTGAGAAGATCACCCAGGATGCGTGCCGATGGGTCCGTATCCCCTGCCAGAAATGCGCTGATGAACTGTCTGGCTAAAGCCTCTTGCTCCTTTTCTGCAACAGGCCGGTCCATAAGCCCGGAGAGGAATTTTTTCATCTCCGAATCGAAGCGCAGGATGGCATAGATCAGATCGATGCGCTTCTCTCCTTCTGGTACCTGGCCGAAGATATGCATGCCGTCCGGAATTTGCGTAGTGTAGATCTCCGAGATCTTGTCGTGCGCCTTTTCCAAGATACTCTCGAAGGATACGCCGGACTGCATGAGTGCGTCCAGCTTCAATTCCTCCGCTAAATTGGTCTTCTTGAGCAGATCGATGATAACATGCTCTAAAGCGTGCGCCCGGCCCCTCTCCGAGATTTTGCTCTGCTTATAGGAGGCGATGGCATCCTCCAGCTCTTTCAGGTCCCCGTAGATCTCCGAGGCGGTCATGGTCGTTTGCATGTGATCCACAATCACCGCGTAGCTTCTCCTCTTGGCTATAGCTCCCTCAGGCGGATTATCGGAGTTGTAGATGTAAAGATAAGGAACATCTCCCACGGCTATATCGGGAAAGCAGCCTGCCGAAAGCGCCACGGACTTGCCGGGCAGAAATTCCATATTTCCATGCGTTCCCACATGGATCATGACATCTGCCCCAAAGCTCTCCTCTATCCAGTGATAGGTGGCAAGATACTGATGGGGCGGAGGGACCTGTGGGTCATGCAGAATGCGGCAGACCTGCCCGTCGCAGCGCGCACCGGCGCAGCCTCTCTTGGGCTGGACGCAGACGATGGCATTTCCATAGGCAACTCCGGTTATCACCATCTTGCCCTCAAAGACCATTGCCGGAGGCACGCCATCCTTTTCCTCTCCAGGCGGCTGCCCCCATGCGTCGCAGACCTTCTTTTGGGCGTCCTTGGGCAATGTGATAAACCAGGCCAGGTAGTCTTCTTTCTCCACCATGGCCAGAGCTCCGCCCTTGTTTATGATCTCCTCCACAGCCGTCCAGCGAAACTCAGAGATGGCTTTTCTCTCCATGATGGTGGAAATCAGCTCTTTTCCGCTCTCGGGAGGCTTTTCAATGCTGTAGCCTGCCTCTTTCATGCTGGCCAGGATGCGAGCCACGCTCTCCAATGTGTCCAGATGAGCGCCCGAGCCCACGGTGGCCTCCGCCGAGGCACAGGGATTGTTGTGCAGAATGAAGGCCACCTTCCTCTGGGAGGGCGGTTTATTTTTCAGAGCTATCCACCTATTGACACGCCGTGCGACCTTTTGGATGCGATCAATAACGTCCTGGTGACGCTCGTACTCCGTTCCAGCAATCTCATCTCTGGCCGAGACACCGACCAAGATGGGCTCAATGAGACCCTCAAACTCGGGCAGGGCCACCGTCCAGCCCACCTCAGAGCTGGAAAGGCCGTGCACATCCTCTTGCCACTCTTCTTCGCTCTTGTGGTAAACGGTGAGGGGGTGGAAAACCGGCAGATCTAGTCGCTTCAGCACCTGGGACGGACTGCTCTACACTTCCCGCATGAAAAATAGACTGCAAATTGATGACGCCGTCCACTCTTCCCAGAAAGTACTCTTCTACTACCTCGCCGCTGGATTTGGCACCCAGGTCCCGGTCTCCCATGCCAAAGCAAAATGCAGGAAGGACATCTACATCCTTTTCCAGCTCCCGGATGAGGCTGTCAACTATGCAAAGGTCGCCATTGGACCAGTAGGTGCGAAAGAAGAGTATGCCCACGCAGTGCTCATGACGTCTGCCGCGCCACTCTAAATAATCAGCTACAGTAGAAAAAGCCTCACTGGAATCGGGATGGTAGAGGCCCTGCCAGAGTCTTTCTCGGGGTGGCTCGTAGCTATAATCGTGGCCGAGAACCTCTCGGCCGATGTAGCGAATCATATTGGCCGCATTTTCCTCTCCTCCGTAGACAAGATAGGCGTTGGCCGTAGAGACGATCTTGCTGGAGACGGTGGAAAAGGACCACATGGACGGGTCAAGGCCGAAGGAGATGACAGGAATTTTCCGATCGATCCTCTCCACAACGCGATCGAAGAACGGGTCCTGTCGAGAGGGATGCAGGAGGATAGCCTGGGCGGCGTTTAGAGAATTGATGCACACTTGCAGGTTCTCGTCATTCAACTCAGAGATTGCCCAGGCCTGCAGATGGATGCTCGTCTCCCTGGCCGCCTGCAGAAGCAGAGCTACATCGCTGGCCCAGCAAAAAGCCGCTAATCGCATGCCAATCCTCCGCCAAGCGAATGCAGAGGAACGATGTAGGGCCTGCCCAGAGCGTTCAAGACCATGGCCTCGATGCCGTAAACCCGGCTGATGTTGGCCTTGCTGAGTAGGGCCTTCGGCTCGCCTGCTGCATAGACCTTGCCTTCCTTTAGCATGACCAGTTTGTCCGAGAACCGGGAGGCTAAATTGAGATCATGGATGGCCATGACCGCAGATATGTTCTTTTCCTTGACCAGTCTGCTTACGGTCTCCATTACCTCCAGTTGATGGAGCATATCCAGGTTGGAGGTCGGCTCGTCCAGCAGAAGCACGGCTGGCTCCTGGGCCAGGGCGCGGGCAATGAGCACCTTCTGCTTCTGGCCTCCGGAAAGCTGAGAAAAGTCGCGCATGGCCAGATCTTCCAGGTGCAGCCTCTCTAAAACCTCAGCCACCTTATCAAGGTCAGAGTCTGTGACCCTCCAGCCGATGTGCGGCCTTCTGCCCATGAGAACGGTATCAAAGACCGTAGTGGACAGGGGAGTGGAGCTGGACTGGGGAACATAGCCTATCTGCCTGGCCACTTCCTGGCGGCTCATTCTCTCCAGTTCCAGGCCATCCAGGAGTATGCTGCCCCTGGGCTTGAGGATGCGATCGATGCACTTAATGAGCGTGGTCTTTCCCGAGCCGTTGGGCCCAACCAGGCTCAAGATCTCTGAGTTCTCGATAACGAGATTGAGATCATCGAGGATCTTGTGACTGTTGTAGCTGAATGTGAGGTCCTTGATGGTGATATTTACCAATTGACTCCCTCCTGATGCGATCTATGGCTCTGATTAATGATCTTGCTTTGACTTTGGATCAATCTTCAAAGATCGAATTTATATATTTATGCATAAAGTAATAAGTATTCTTTTTATTGTAATACTTAGTATCAAACTACGTTAGTGAATAAGAAATGCAAGCTTAATAAATGCTTCTATTGCCATATCTCTTATGTATTTCAGGAACAATGCCTATTCTCTTTTATTGCTGTTATTGTGATTTCATCCTCAAACCAATTCATGCATGTTATAAATATTTATTCAATTTGAATTATGCTTAATTTTGTAACATTAAAAGGTAAATTATTCTTCAATACGATTTAATAACAAAGTAGAACGAATGCGCACATCCATTTCCTTGTTAATACTGCAATTGAGCTGCCATGTATGTGAAATATTAGTAATAAAATTATGAAAATGTAAAATATAATTTAAGTAGTTTAGCTAAATACTAACTCTGCTCAGTCCTTCTTCGATCTCACCCTCCATATCCAGGTATGCCGCTCGCAGCTTTTCCATCTCCTCTTTTGTGGCCTGCCAGTAGCCGCGCTTCTCCGCCTCAAGCAATCGCTCTGCCACTTCTGCCGCGGCATAATTGTTGTTCTTCACCAATTTTTCCTGCATCTCCCTGTCGAAGATGTAACGCTTTGCGATGGCAGACCAGATCCAATTCTCCACCGCGTGGGTGGTAGCTGCCAGGCCGAGCATGTTCTCTACGCGATCGGCAATCTGCTGGGCACCGTGAAATTCGTGGGAGAGCATGGCATTGGCCCAGCGAGGATTGAGAAGCCTGGTTCTTGCACCCCGGTTAATTGCTCGGGCAACATCCTCCGTGCGAATGACTTCCTCTGTAGTGTCGGAGATGAGCATTCGCACAGGCTCGCCCTTCTCCATCTGCACAGCGCGGGAAAGGCCTCCAAAGAACTCGTAGTAGTGATCAAGGTCTATTATCTCTCGATCATGTGTGTCTCTGACCTGAGAGACCATCTCCACGCGGGAGAGATTGGCCCGGTAGAGCTCATTGTTCTTAACAGCATGCAGGTTCTCGGCGTAAAGGTGATCCATGGACTGAATGAAGACCTCGGCCAGCTCTTCTTCTGTCTTCCAGATGGAGTCTTCGAGCAATGGCAGCATCCTTGTCCCATACTCCCCTGCCTTTGGCCCAAAGATTCTGCCGTTGGCCATTTTCCGAGAAGTTCTTTCGTCCAGATTCGCCGACGTGAGCTCTTCCTTATTTTTCAGGGAATGCCTACGAACGAAGTTTTTCTCAGGGGGCTCGTCAAGCTCCGCCACCAGATTGATGGCCCGGTCCAAAAGGAGAACGATATTGGGAAACATATCCCGGAAAAAGCCGCAGATATTGACCAGACAATCCACTCTGGGACGCCCCAATTCCTGCAGTGGGATGACCTCCAGCCTCGGTGCCCATGATCCGGCATCTCTGATTATGCGCACCCCCAGATAGCCCAGAATCTGGCCAATGGATTCGCCCCCCGTCTTGGTGGTCTCAAAACCCCATAAAATGACGCCTACAGTCTCTGGATAGTTGGCCTCCTTCTCCCGGTAAGTGGAAATGGTATTTTCTGCGATCTCTTGGCCACGCTCCATTGCGGTCGGAGTGGGTATGCGATTGGGGTCAAACTGGGTCAGGTTCCTGCCGGTAGGAAGGATATCAGGTGTGCGGATAACGTCCCCCCCAGCAGCTTGCTCAATAAATCCCGCCTCCAGGCCGCGCAGAAGACCAGTGATCTCGGCATCGTTGCGGGAGTATTTTTCCAGAAATCCAAGGCCATAGCTTAAGGTCTCTCTCAATTCTTCCCTGGCCTTGGAAGATAGGCTGCTCTCCATCACAGCGCTGTCCAGCGATTTTTCCAGGCAGAGGCCGCAAAGATGCGAGGCCATGTTGTCGATCTCTTTTAGCTCCTCTACAAAGCTTTCCCGGTTATGCAAGACCTGGTCGTAGTCCAAGCCTTTCCTCTCTGCCAGAATTCTGTTTAAAGACTTGATGCCCTCCCGGTCATACCTCAAGATGAACTCAAAGAAGCTTTGCAGATCTTTGCGCTCATATATCTCGCCCAAAATGTGCAGCCCTTTGGGAATAATGCGCCTCTTCATCTCGTAGAGTTCATCGTGGATGCCCGGTACATCCCGGCCCTCAATTTTCAGATCTATCGCCTTCTGAAAAATCTTTTCCTGCACAATATCTGCTCTCAAATCGCCATGCAGCCCGGCCTGGCTGTACTCATCGATGAGATCCTCCAGCTCTGCATAGCCCTCATAAAGATCGGATGTGGTAAAGGGTGGTGAGTTGTAGCCCAGGGTAGTTGCATAGAGCCTGCGCTTGGCAATTACTACCTCAGAAGTATTGACGACATGGTAGAAGTAAAGGTGGGGCATGCTGCCGATCAAAAGGTCGGGAAAGCACTCCTTGGATAGTCCGACCTCTTTTCCTTTGGTAAATTCTGCCAGGCCGTGCGTTCCCACATGCACCACCAGATCCGCTTTCCATACTTCCTCCAGCCAGTGGTAGAAAGCCAGATACTGGTGATGAGGCGGGCGGGTCTTATCATGAGAAGCACTCGCCAGATCAGCTTCGCCCAGGGGAGGCCGGGCGGGCTGGATGCCAATGAATATATTGCCCAGTTGCTGCCCGGGAATGACGATCTTTTCGCCTGCCACCATGACCTTTCCCGGTGCCTCTCCCCATGATTCTATCACATCCTTCTGCATGTTTTTTGGCAGAGAAGAGAAAAAATCCAGGTAATCTACCTTGTCAAGAGAAAAGCATTTTTTCAGGGCATCTTCGGCTCTGTGCCAGGAGCCTGTGTTGAATAGAGCATAATCCTGGAAAAGCCGGTGCAGTTCTCTTTCCGGCATAACTACGCTATAGCCTTTATTCAGGAGAGCTTCTAAGATCCTCTGCACGCTGGCAAAGACATCCAGATAGGAAGCCACGCCCAGGTTGGCCTCACCGGGCGGATAGTTGTAGATGATTATGGCAATGCGCTTCTGGTCATTCCTCTTTTTCCGTAGCTCCATCCACCTTCTGATGCGTAGAGCGATGCGTTCCACCCTGTCCGGCAGAGCCGCCACCTCTGAAGCCTGCAGGTCGCCGACCGAAAGATCCTGCACGCCGCAGCACGCGATAGGCTCGATGCATCCGTCCAGCTCCGGCCAGATAACGGCCATGATAGACTCCATGGGAGAAAGGCCCGTTTCGGATGCTTTCCACTCTTCGATCTTACGGCTGTACATGCAAGCCGGGGCGAAAACGGGCACATTCAGCTCACTTAGCAGCTCTTCTGTTTTTTCCGGATTGCCGCCCAGGGGCCCGCCGTTCAACCGAAACCAGGTGAGATTGACCAGAGCGTCGAGAATGGGCCTATCATCCCGGAAGAAGAATTTTTTCATGGCCCGCAGGTTGTGAATCCCGTCGGAAAATACCGGGATAATGTTGCAGTCCAATAGATTTTCCAGAAGGCCTTTCAGAACGCTCTGGCACTGGTCGAAGTGCATATTTCCGTAAAAAAGAACACCTACAGTGGGAAGTGCTTCGTCAAATCCTGATGCCTTGCAAAAGCTCTCCATCTCCAGAAAATAGCCGTGCTTTGGATGAAAAATACCATATTCTGGGGACTGCAGTGGCTCTTTGGCTTTGGGCAGACTGCAGTTCAGATAGTCCCGGAGCAGCAATAGCAACAGATTTCTATAATTTTCTTTCCCCCCGTAACGCCAGTAGCGGGCTATGCTCACGTAGTTGCCTGCATCCCGCACCCGGCCCAGAGGGATGATCCGGCCGGCTGTCTTGACCAGGCCTTCTGCCAGTTGGATCTTCTTCCAGACCTCCTCAGGATCGCGCGCTTCCTCTGGCCTGATCCTGTTCGCCATACTCCTGCCGGAGAAGGAGCCGAGCCTGGTTATCTCCATCATCTTGCCCATGGGGGCCATGAGGTTGACCACAATGTTCTTTTCGTCCTTTAGGGATTGGTAGACAAGATCAATAGCTCTTCCACTGCCCCGGATGTCCACACAGACAGCGTCTGAGGTTTGTAGATCTCTTTTCACCACCTGGTCGTCGATAAGCTCCTCGTCTATTTGCCTGGGATAGTATACTTTGAGCTGCAAGGGCAGATTGAACTGCTGCTTGAGCTCCTCTGCGGCTTGTGCCAGCCCGGCGGTGGAAACCGTTGAGATAAAGGTGATCTTCATAATTATTTCATACTCCAAATATTATATTATAAAAAAAAAGATAAAGCATCTTGATCTCACGCTTCTGGATAGACAAGAATGCCCCTTTGCTTGAGGTCGTAATCCAGACCCTGAAACTCCTTCAGATATCTCTGGTGGAGGGCCTGGGGATCTAGGTCGGAAAACAGATCCGGATGAAGCCATTTGGCAAGATAGGCAACTCCAATAAAGTGCCGACAGCCGCTGAAAGGCATATATGTCCAGAGGGGCGAGGCGATGAGAAACACCCTGCCTTCCCGCACAGCGTTGGTGTTCTTGAGTTCCGGGCGGCTCATGATCTCTCTTCTCACGTCCTCCAGCTTTCCCGTATCACTGGCAGCTCGTCTGTCGTAGTCTTCATCGCCCAGGATGCGAACGATCACATCGGGATTGGCAGTTACTACATCCTCGGGATTGACCTCTTCAACCTCTCCTTTTCCTGCGAAGATGCTTCGCCCTCCTGCGCTTTCGATGGGAGGCACGTCGTTATAAGAGGCGCGATAGGGCCGGTTCTCGCTGTAAACCAGGGGCCTCTCACCCTCCGGAAGGTCCTTGATCTTCGCCTGTATGGAATCGAGCACATCGTCATAAAACTGCACGAACTCCTCTGATTCATTCTCTCGCTCGAATAAAATTCCCAGCTTTTGCACCTCCTCTGCATAGCACTCCGGCCTGCTACAGGCGAAGCAGGCCACTGTGATTCCTGCCCCTTCCAGCTTTTCCAGGAGCGGACCGATGTAAGCTCCAAAGGTTCCCGTGCCCGAACCAGGATGAACCAGCACTAAATCAGGATTCAGCTCAATTATCTTTTCCACATTGGGCTCATAGAAGTTACCCACCGTTGGCAGAGCCTTGAACTCAGGAAAAATGGAGTAGATGTCGATGTTCTCAGGCCCACCCACAACCATGCTGGAAGGCACCCTCAAGGTGCGAAGAGTTTCCAGGTGCTGAGAGATAGTGCATACCACCGTTTTTATGGGCCGATAAATCGTGACGGTCCTATCCTTCGTATCGGTAACGGTAATTGGATATGCTTCATGGATGTGTTTGATCTCAGTCAAATCCTTTTCCGTGATCTTACCCTGGCCAAAGGCCTCCTCAGCTCTCTTGACCTCCTCGGCCGATATCAACAGGTCGCCGTCCAGATCTCCCGGAACAGTAGGCAGAGCCTGGCAGGGGATAATGAGAATGAACAGAAGGAGGAGGGCAAGCGAGTCGCTGGTCCTCATAAAAAGCTCCCCTTCTCTGGCCAAGAGCAAAGACGCTGCAAATGAGATGACATCGCTTTCATAACCTCCTCTAAGTTGCTGCAGTGATCTTCACCAGAGTATCCTCGTAGGGGATTTCGGCAGGCTCTGCTCCGGGCCGGTTGGGGCCCAGTACTACCCCCTTTAGTGTGTAATTTCCGGGCGTGAGGTTTACAGTTGCATTCTGGAAGCAGGCATAGTGTGCTTCATCTGAGCGCGCGATCTTTATGCTTACATTGGTCTTATTTTCAGGAACGGTAACTACAGCATCGCCCAGAAAGTGCATGGCCCCCAGGATCATCCTGTAAGCTGTGATGTTATAGCAGCCTGCGGAGAGATTGCTGAAATTAAATGAGCCGTTCACATTGGTCTTGGTGATATTTGCCGGCATGGCAGCATCCCCAACGGAGCATTGTGACCAGGCGCTCATTGAAAGAAGGCAAAGAGCCACGGATAGCAACAATGCAGCCAAAATAATCAATTTACATTTCATATTAATAGTATCTCCTGTTACGTCAATGATGTAAAGACTTATCAAGTATTACTTATACTTTACTAATTAGCACAAAATAAGGAAATTAATAATTATATAAATAATACTATATATTTACTCATACTATTAGCAAAAAATTTATTACTATGTAAGACAACATTCGGGATGTAGGTGCGTAGGGCAAAGGCCACCTTTACCATACTGCTCTTGGCTTTGCTCACCTGCCAAAGTGAAATGGATGAATGATGTGCCCTGGCCAATCTGCCTTTGGCCGCCCCGGAGATTGTGCGGCTTACGGTCGGGGCACACCTCTTCTGCAAATGTTTTGCTCTTCACCAGAATTCCTTCTTCCGCCTCATGAAAAGATAGACGAAGAACGGCACTCCCAGGAAGGCGGTCATAATCCCTACGGGAAGGATCACAGGGGCCAGAATGGTTCGCGCAGCGGTATCAGCCGCGAGCAAGAGCAGCCCTCCCACCAGGGCCGAGGCGGGCAGCAAGAACCTGTGATCTCCGCCTATGACCATACGCGTGATGTGAGGCGAGACCAGGCCGATGAAGCCAATGGTACCGGTAAAGCAGATGACGCTTGCCGTTATAAGCGAGACTGCCATCATGCAGATGACCCGTGTCTTTTCCACATTCACTCCCAGGCTGGTGGCCGTCTCGTCCCCTGCACCCAGGGCATTGATGTCCCAGGATTTGAGCAAGAGATAGGGAAAGCAAATGGTGATGACCGCAGCCACGATCCAGAACTTGTCCCAGGATGACCTGCCCATGGAACCCATCATCCAGAAGACCACCTCTTGCACCTGCTCTGCACGTCCCACATACTGCAGAAGGGACGTCATGGCCTGAAAAAGGTACATGATGGCGATGCCGGCCAGAATCATGGTTTCGGGAGTAATGCCCTTGTACTTGGCGAGGCCATAGACCGTCATGGATGCGAGCAGGGTGAAGACGAAGGCATTGCCGATGATCAGCCACTCACCCCCCACAAAGCCCGCTCCCAAAACGATGGCCAGAGCGGCTCCAAAGCTGGCCGCGGAGGAGATGCCCAGGGTGAAGGGGCTGGCCAGTGGATTCTTGAGGATGCCCTGCATCACAGCACCAGCAATAGCGAGTCCCATTCCCGCTACGATGGATAGAAGAATGCGGTGCAGCCGCAGCCCCCAAACGATCGTGTCCGCAAACCAGGAAGTTTTAAAACTGCCGGGGAAGAACCTGGCTAAAATGGCAGAATAGACATCCAGGACGCCGATGTTGGCTGAACCCAAAGTCGCAGCCACCCCCGCCAGAAGAACAATTCCTATCAAGAGGAGGAGGAGGAAGAGCATCTTTTTGCCCACGAACCGCTGGTACTTCTCCCTCAGCAAGACATTCTTGGCTGTAATTCCTGAGGACATCTCAGCACACCAAGATTGTGAAGCAGCTTCGTTTTTTCCAGGCAGATAACCCAATTTTGCATGCCATTAGTGCCAGCAAACAGATCCTCCCTTCCCATCATATTATATTTTTAAAATTCCAAAAAAAGGATTGGCTTTCAGATTAGCCGTCACTCTCAAGCTCCGGATAGATGAAGGTTCGTCCTTCTGGGTACTCCAATCCCAGGAGCTGCAGATATTCCTTGTGAACGCTCACCGGATCAAGATCCACCTCAGGATGGAGCAATTTCGCGAGATAAGTTATGCCTACTACCTGGTCCAGGCCGTTCAAGACATCCCAGTCCATGACATAAACCCTGTCTGCCTTGACGGCTGAAATGCCGCTTGCCCCTGATCGAGCCAGCAACTCATTTTGTGCAGCCTGCAGTTTGACTGTATCCTGAGAGGGCCCTGCTGCCCATCCGATCTGTTTCTGATCTGAGGACTGGGTCTGTCTCTTGAGTATGACTTCCGGATTCTGGGTGACAACCCATTCCCAGCCCACTTTGGGATAGGCATCGCCCAGCTTCTTGGCGATGTTGTAGCCATTGGCCACGCTTAAGACCTGATCAAAGCCGGAGCCTGCTCCCAGAGTAGAAAGATCTGCAGTCGAACTCCACTCTGCATAAACCTTGGGCTTATTTAGACCAGCTACTGCCTGCTCTACAGAGGCTCTCTTCTCATTGTACCAGTTGATGTAATCCTGGGCTTCTGCCTCCCTGTTGAGGATCTTGCTCAATGTCTCGATCTCTCGCGTCATGTTCTCGGGCTTGGTGAACTCCAGGGCTACAGCCCTTATATCCTTAAATGGAGCCAGGCCCTTCTCCACGCCAAATATTCCATAGGGCTTGTCTGGATAGCTGTATCCGATAACTAATATGTCGGGTGTAATGTTCTCCGCCCCACCCTTGGCGATCTCTCCTATCATCTCATAGTCAGGTGCATTCCATTTGCCTATGCTCTGCTTCTTCGCGAGCTGGGGGAAGTAGTAGCCCTTTTTCTGCACAGTATCCGAGACGCCGACCACTTTGTCGGCGGCGCCCAGCATGACCACGGCCTCGGCCGCATCCGAGCTGAGAACGATCACTCGCTCCACAGACTGGGTAAAGGTGATCTCTCGGCCCGCAGTGTCGGTGATGGTCAGGGGGTAGTCTGCCGCCCATGCAAAGCCGCAGAGGAGCAATGCCAGCAACGGTAGAATTAGCAAAGCTGAAACGGACTGTATCTTCATATCAATTCCTCTCATTAGTCTTAATTGTTAGAACAATTCTAATATAAGTCTCTTTTGTTAATAAATTTTTTAGCTTTATTGTTATTAAATGATATCTTCTGCCAGGATCATGATCTGCGCCAGCGTTCTGGGATTTGTGATGATCGCAATGGAGCCAGAGAGATCCCAAAAGGCGCTGGAGCTGTAGTTTAGAAGAGGAGAGACCGAGCATCTTCGAAGAGACATGCAAAAGCCTAAATATCACAGTGCATTGTGCTCGATAGCCGCCTGCAGCTCCACCAAGGTAATCGGTTTGGCTAGAAAACCATCTCCTCCCCCATTCATGCAGGTCTCTTTGCAATAAGCGCAGGCGGTGACGAAAACTATTCTTGGACCCCGCGGCCAGCGTTTCCGGATGATTCTGGTTGCCTCTATTCCATCCATTTCAGGCATCTGGATATCCATAAGCACCAGATCGTAGGGGCGATATTCAAGGGCTGTTAAAACTTCATAGCCGTTGCCTGCTAGGTCGGCATCGTGGCCCAGCTTCCTGAGCATCAGCAAAGTGATCATCTGATTCGTAGGGTCGTCCTCAGCCAGGAGAATGCTCAATGAACCATTATGCTGTGCCCCTTCCTCAGAAACTCGACAAGCTCCTATTCCAGATGCCATACCCCACCTCTATTTTCTTGAACATCGTATTATTTAGTAATAAACTTTTTGGTTTAGGTAGCAAAAAACATGGACGTGAATATATTATATCATTAGCAGATTTGCTGAAGCTTTTAAACCTCAGAAAAAGGAAAAGCAGAAAACCTGCCTTTATCGGACTGAAGTTTACAGGCCGCCTAGAGCACCAGCTGCTTGTTGTGGCTCAGCACCTCTGCCATGGTATCCGCTCCCGGAACCGATCCCGGGAAGTTGGTGAAGATGACGCGCGTGGCATTGATGCCCTTGTCCTTTAGTGACTCTTCAATGCCCTTGGCCAGCTCTCCCGACTGCATATTCTCGATGACGTAGGTGACGTTCTGGTATTTGCCGGGGTTGGCATTGATGTCGTCCACGATCTTGGCAGCCGTCTTGGTTCCATTCATGGCAAACTCGGGAGCGAAGAAGTTAACCACTTTCATGCCCAGCCAGTTTTGCACTGGCTCTTTTTGCCAGAGCATAACTATGACCTGGGTCTGGTTGAGCTGCTTTTTCTCCGCCTCAGTGGGCCCGATGGCATCAAAGCTCTTTGCATAATCATTGTAGCGCTGCTCGTAGTAGGTCTTGTTGGCCGGGTCTAACTTTGCCAGCCATCCCTCTACCTCGGCGGCCAGCATCTTGGAGTTGGTCGGGGTGTTCCATCCGCGAGATGGGTTGGAAACGGTATTCCATTCAAAAGCTTTGTAGTTGTTAGCTTTCATAAAATCATTAACTGCAGGCATGTTATACTTTTGGTCGTTGCTGTCGTTATATGCCACGAACATATTAGCGTTCTTGATGAAGTCCATATTGAGCTGGATGCGGTTCGGAATGATGTCTGTCTGCAGATGCGGGCACAGGGTAGGGTCGGCGATGGAAATGGCCTCCACTCTATCGCCGCCGATGTAGGTTGCCGGGTCCATCAATACACTGGTGGTGCAGACAATCTTGAGAGTTGCCGGTGCTGTTTCCGCACAAGCAGGAACGATCAGGAAGATTGCCAGCATCAGTATGACTAAGTTGGATGATTGAATTCCTTTCATAAATTGCAATTAGTAATACTAAATATTTAAGTTTTACTACTAATAACTTAATAATCTTTATGAATTCATATTTAATATAAAGAAAGCAGGGATGAGCATCAGGAAGAAGGGCAGCTATGTTATGAAACATCATCTATCTCTGGACAGGAACGACCTCTCTGCATCACCAGCCATCTTCCTGGCGATTTCTACCGGGATTCCTATGGCCAGGCAGTTTTCGGGCAGCCAACCCATGGCGGAAGGATCGATTGGACCGATGAATATCTGAGATAAGGGAGCATTTCCTGCCATGCCTGCCGGATAGGCAACCAGAGTAGCGCATGCCGGGCCCCAGGGAATCGATATTAAGTTAAAAAGGTCATGGCTGCCGAAATGGGCCGATGCACATAAATCCCTTATCTGCTGGCCGCCGGCAAACCATATTATGCATTTTACGTCTATCTTTGATCATAACCACCGCCGAGAAATTCAATGTATCTTGGTATTTATCCTTCTTTTAAAGGACAGCATTACGGACAATGCGAATACCCCCGTGAGCAGCAGGGCCACCAGGGGCGCGACCGGCAGCGTGAACTCAAAGCCGGCCCAGACGCCAAAAGCGCTAACGAAGAGGGCTACGGCCGGCGCTACAATGAACATGCTCTTTACATTGAAGCAGAACTGGCCGGCTATGGATGCGGGCGTAACCAGCAGAACGAAGATCAGCAGGCCTCCCACAATATTTAGGCTGAGTGCCACGGAGAGGGCGATGATGAATAATAGTATGTAATAGACGAGCTTGACGCGAACCCCGGCGGCTTCGGCGATCTTCATGTTGAACATGATGGCCGAGATCTCCTTGTAAAATGCCAAAACAAAGATGATGGTAAGGCAGCAGACCGCAGCCAGGGCGTAAATCTCCTCCCTATAAAGCGAGATGACATCTCCAAAGAGCAAGGCGCTCGCCGAAAGCCCTTTGCCCATGTACTCCATGTAAGAGATTAAAAAAATGGCAACCGCCATGGACATGGCGAAGAGCACACCTAAAGTCGCATCAGCAGCCATCTTGGCTTTGTCGCTCACGGGGCCAATCAGAGCCGCCACTGTCATGCTGAAGGCAATGGCCGCCATTTGGGCATTTGCTCCCAGGAACATGCCCATGGCCGCCCCGGCAAAAGCAGCATGCGACATGGTAAAGCCAATTGAGGAAAGGTTCATGCGGGAAATGATGACGCCGAGGATGCTGCAGGCGATGGAAGCAAAGATCATGGCCTCGAGGGCATGGCAGACTACGTTATTTTCTATCAGCCACTCGAGCATTTTCCAGACACCCCGCACTCTTTTCTGATGATGTCTTCCACTTCTTCCGCCCTGCAATTCCGGTCGCATTTGATTTTGCCCTGGTTCATGACCACCAGGTGAATGGGAATGTCGGGAAGCCCGTCAAAGGCATGGGCAACCATGAGTATGGGAACTCCTTTTCTCACCATCTCTTTGAATACGCCCTGCAAGTACTCTCTGGCATAAAAATCGAGATTGCTGAATGGCTCGTCCAGCATCATAACCTCCGGCTCCTTGGCGATGTTGTGGGCGATCATGGCTTTTTGCTGCTGGCCGCCGCTGCACGTGCCGATGGTCTTGTGGGCCAGATCCTCAATGCCGACCAGAGTTATGGCCCTCTGGGCGGCATCGTAGTCCTCTCTAGCCGGCCGGTTCATAAGCCCCAAACGGCCAAAACGTCCCATCATCACCACCTGCTCTACAGTGAAGGGCGTGAAGGGATCGAAATAGAAATTCTGTATGACATAGCCCACCCTCCGTCTCACCTCATCCGCCTGGGAAGATACATCCAGACCGCAGACCGATGCACTGCCGTGCGTGATCTTGATCAGGCCGTTTATCGACTCCAGGAGGGTGGTCTTGCCGGCGCTATTGGGTCCGCCGATGACTACGTATTCGCCCCGGCCCACTTGCAGCGACAGGTCCCTGATGACGGCCTTCTCGCCCCCCTCGTAAGCGGTGTAGATGCCCTTCAGCTCAACGATGTTCAAAGCCGCTCACCTTAGCCCTAGCTTGTATCGACAGCAAAGAGCTGCGCATCGGGCATGCTGTACATATCCTCGGCCAGCTTCTCGATAAGCAGGCCGTAATTGTCGCTGCCCTGGGGCGGGAAATTGATTTGCCTGGGCCTGATGACCATTTTTTTCTCGCCGAAGGCAAACTCGCAGCGGATCTCATCGCAAGCAACAATCTCGATGTTCCTCTTGCCGAGCGTACAGCCGCTGCCGATCTGTATGCCGTCGGCCAGGCACGTTTGCGGGGGTACACCCTCGCAGTAGACGGCGGCCTTCATCTGGAAGGGGTCGCTGCAGAAATGCAGCCGGACATATCTGCCCATCCTGTAGCCCAGAACGATGTAAGGGCCGAGGTGGCCGTGAAATGCCGCTAAGTCCTCAATGGAATAATCCTTGTCTATGCCTGTGTATTTACATGCGGATGCTGCGTGGTTCATGATCAAATTGCTCCCATTAACTTGAACGTTATTCCGTATGTAGGATGTTACGTATTAAATACTTGCGCGCGTAAGTTAATACCATATTGCATCTAGATATGAAATTAAGTTAATTCCATTTGAGTAATTTTCTACGCTATTGATATAGATGATTTCATCTATTAGTATTACCAATAGGCATAGATTATATATATTCTAACATTTTATGAAAGTTTGATAATACTAGGACGGAAATATCCAGGATTTTTCAAGATCGGATAGCACTTGATGCCTGCCGGGAAAAAAGAGCCTAAAAAAATGAGAACGAACATATACCCTATGTCCATCCTGGTTCTATTCACCATCGCGCTGCCCTTCGCATAATACAAGATGGTAGCAAAGATACCGCTGCAAGAGCATCAGTGGGATAAGGGTGGGCAAGGCTGTCCAATGTATCCCTAAATTTTTCTTTATCGCGTAGCTTGATCTCGTCATTCTGTTTTCATCACTTGAATGGTTCAATTGCTACGAAAAGCAAAATGCTTATTAACTAGTAATATCCAAATTCCAGAAATAGCGACAGAACGCCATTGACCTCCTTTACCGTCGTCTACCTGTTGTCGGGCTCCGGCCACTGCCAGGCCGGACTCCTCTTCTGAAAAAACAATGAAGACCGTAAAGATAGAAACAGGAATGCTATGACCTCGCTGATGATCACAGATATCAGAAAAAGCTGCTGCGACAAAGGATTTGATCTGGTAACCGCTATATTTCTCAGCAGAGCTGGCTATGATGCCAGCGACTGAGGTCTTTAGACGAGAAGAGCCTTCTGGTACTGGAGTGTGCCACTGCGGGGGAGGAGATCCCCGCAATTGGTGTGCGCGGCGGGGATCAGTATATCCGCATACGGGCAAAGCCGGACCATGGGCTGATTGTGGGAGAAGAGATACGACTTAACGGCATGTAGTGATGCCCGACCTGCTGTTTTTTGTGTATCGGATGCAACAGATATCCTACGACTATCTTTGAGATCGTCAGGGACATGGTACATGAAAAGAAGATCTCTGCAGTTATGGCCATCCACGACCTCAATTTGGCCTCCAGGTTCTCGCGTCGGGTCGATCCTATACACTCCATCTAAGGCGTCAGGCTTGCTCCTTTGCACAATGGTCATCTATCCTTAATCCTGAATCGAAGGAACGCTTGCCTGGTCCGAAAGCTCATAGTTGGATCGACCTGACTCAGACTCTTGGGCTTGAGTCATCTTCTTCAGAGATCTCATAATCCTCAAGGTGGCTTATTGATGCTCCATATATAACATGGGCCCATTCTAATAGCAATACTATCAATAAGTTTATTACTTAGTAATATCAATATTAGATTAATAACATAACAGGAGTGTGCATCATGTCCAAAGAAGATAAATCATCAACCAGCAAGGTAGTAGTCTCAGATGCGGCGGTTTCCTTCATTGCCCGTGGAGGCAGGCTATTCTCGGGGCAAGTGATAGATTCAGATCCGGGAATTGAGGATGGGGAAGAAGTCCTCTTAGTAGATAGAAAGAATAATCCGCTTAGGAGGGTCCAAATCTATTATTGAGCCGGAGAAGGTGAACAAGAAAAAAACGAGGCTTATTGACAAATCCAGATGGATTTAGCCATGCCATTAATGAAGCCTGGCATTGATCCTAGCTGTTCGCCCAAGGATCAACTGCCAGCGTTTCCTCTTCAAAACAAAATTTCCAGGAAATTATTTCAGCATTAATGGCAGCACTTATGTCCGTGCTTGTGCTCTGCATCGTGGATGTGCTCATGGACGTGCTTCTCTCCAGGGTGCTCGTGTGTGTGTTCGTGCTTATTATCATCGTGGCAACACATTTAGATTCACCTCCGTTCTTTTGTAATTATTATATAGTTAAGTGATCTGCTATTAAATTCTTTCTGTGGGCTTTTTCCAGCATATCTGCCGCTTTATTTAAAAAAATTATGCCCCATTTGTAGCAATATTTCGTAATTGATGCATAAATCTTTAATCTCAATTATTTTCTTAGTATAAAAAGTACTACAAGAAGCGAAATAAGTAGGAAGGATAATTAAATAGCCAAGAGGCTTTGAACAGAACGTGGTGGAGAAGAACCTAGCTTAATGGCGGGATAGATCCTTTTTTTTGATCAGCCGCGCAGCAATTTGAAGGATGTCATATCTCGCGCATGAGATCGCCTGAATGCTTAAATTTTCCCAGGTTGGATGTCTATGCAGCATAAATCGCTATATTCTGCAGCGGATGCAACCAGAAAAGGATCTAACGACACCGGAATTGCGATTGTTGGCCTGATAGTAGCAACCTTTGATCTTTGCCCGATTAAAAATATTGGATATAAATGGGCAGGAAGCCCTGCCGTTTGACTCAATTGTTTTGTAGCTAAAAATTGGAAAAAAAAACCGTTAGTCTTTGGCAACTCTCTTGCCTACGAAGTAAAGCAGGCCACCGCAGGCAATAACGCCGATCACTGCGGATAGGATATAAGCAGCCGCTGCTGTGGTCATCGAATCGCCGCCCCCGGGCAGGGCGTAATCAGGCAAGGGTGCGCTCCAAAGCGATGAAAGCTGCTCCAAACCAGGTGGTACAAAGCCAAGCTTTTCCTTAACCTCCTCTGGTCCCCACTCGCCAAAGGTCTCTCCAACGGCTAAAAGCCCCAACGGCGCCAGAATAATCAGCGCTACCAGGCCAATGACAAAGTTTCTTATTATCTGATCCATGGTCTTGCCTCACGATGTGGTTGCTTTCCTCATTTTCATCTTCTGCGCAGCAGATTTCTCTCCATAAAACAGAGAGGTATCCGTTCTCTGGATGTAGGCAAAGATCAGTGCCGTAATGAGAGCCTCAAGGATGCCGAATCCGAAAGCATGCTCCAGTACCATGGCAGGAACCGTCACACTCAGTGGGTAGGGCATGTAGAGTGGTACTCCTTCAGCTGTGTGATGCAATATAGGCTGAATACCGAATTCAAATCCTGTAAAGGCAGATGCTATCACGAGAGAGATGTAGCCGGCGATGGCCGCAGCAATGACCCTCCTCGAAGAAGTAATTTCTGTGCCTCCACTGATGAGCTTATACGCATAATAGGCAACAAAGGGCATCACTACACCCATATTAAAGCAATTGGCTGCGATAGCCGTGATGCCTCCGTCGCCGAACATCAGCGCCTGCAACACGAGGGCAACGGATATGGCAATCACAGCGGCCCAAGGACCGAGGACGATGCCAATTATTGCAGCGCCCACGGCATGGCCGGTGCTGCCTCCAGGAATTGGCACATTGAACATCATGATGACAAAAGAGAACGCTGCTGCCAGCGCCAGCAGGGGAACCTGCCTCGACTTCAGCTCAGAGCTGAGCTTCCTTCCCGCATAATACCAGATGGGGATCATTATGATCCACATTGCGATATAAGTGTATGGCCCTAGATAGCCATCAGGAATATGCATAGTCTCACCGTTGACCAAAATGCCTTTCAATTATAAAAGACTATCTTGGATCATATTAAGTAACAATTATCCTTGATTTTTATGCGCATACCGAGTAAGCAAATTATGGTAAGACTATCTTGGCAAGTCCAAATTCTTGAAGTGCGTCTCATCTAGCACACTTAGCATGCGAGCAAATCATGGGCCAGAGTAGAATCTCGTGCTGAGGTATAGTGCGCGAGCACCACGGAAATCTTTGGCGCATGCAGCGCATATATGCACGATTTATCATCAACCGGATCAACATATGACTTTTCAATAGTTTATGCGATTTTTGTATCTTCTATTAATACACAAAACCGATAGTTATGCTATCATGCTACATTATACAATTATTAGCAGATATCTTAAAATAATATGATAAATACGTGTTAACGTAGACATCGTATTTGAGGAGGGAATGATCTGAGAGAGATTATTTTATTGCTGGCTCTCTTTGCGCTAATTGGCATGGCCGCAGCCGATAATGAGGAAATGGAGACGCAATTACAGGAGAATGATACGGCATATGACAATCCGACGACATTGGAAGAGAAAAATCTAAAATTCAACTTTGAACAGAAAGTGAGCGGCACTGGCTTCTTTACTGCCTATAAATATGCCCAAATGCCGGAAGCTCTTGGGACAGAAGGACACCTGTTCAACGGAGTTGAGGCGAAGAACAAAGCTCACGGCAGCGGAAAAATAGATACTGATTCAAATATATATGCAGAAAGTTCATACTCCAATAAAACCTGGATCAACGGCGCTTACGATGAAGATGGAGAGGAAATAGAGGATGAAGAAGAAGCAACAAGCTCTATTCAGATGAAAGAAGACAGCAAGATGACTTACAGCCCATTGGTAATGGGTATAGGATCACGATATTACGATCTGCATCCAATCGCTTTCAATTCCCTGCTGAAAGAAGAAGATTGGATAAAGAACCGCGATGGTTTGAATTCCTTGCATCACATGGTTGATCATGCTCATGGATTGAATAAGGTGCTTGATGCTCAATCAGATGCAACAAATAACACAATGAACATAGAAGAGGACTTGGTTGATGGTCGGGCACACTTTGGAGTGCTTCAGCTTCAGGGAATCCCTGTAGATGAAGAGCCGGAAGAAGACTCGGAGGAGGTTCAAGTCCTCGGCCTGGCAATGAAAGCCTGGAAAAAGCCTTTGATAGAGCTGGATGAGGATTACGTGGGGAACTTCCACATTAAGAAAAATATGAATCTTTACACCTACTCAGAGGAGGAGGAGAAAGAAGATTCATGGCTGCCCTGTTGCTCTGGCGGATTTAGCGACCTGAATTATGCTGATGCAAAGGCCTTTAAGTCCGCCAGGGGCATCTTCGATTGCACTTGCTTCACGGTACCAGCCAAGGCGCAATTTCCCGGATAGCGGAGCAAATTTACTAAAATTTGTGCCTATATTAAATTGAGTACCATGCATCATGTGGGATACACTGTGAGATGATATTTTTTCCTAGTTCATTGCCCCGCCTTTTTCTCAAGATCAAGAGATCCCTCCACTCTCAAGAACGATCGTTTCATGAGCCATGAACCTGATCACCTCAGGCTGATGAGAGATAAGCAGATAGGCCAGACCCATATCTTTCTGCAGATCCTTGAGGAGATTCAGGATCTGAGCCTGCACCGAGATATCCAGGGCGGAGGTGGGCTCATCCAGGATTATAACCCTAGGGTGGAGGAGCAAGACTCTGCCCAGTGCCACTCTCTGGCATTGCCCTCCCGATATCTGGGCAGGATAGCGGCAGAGCAGCTCCTCGGACAGGCCTACCATCTCTAAAATCTCCCCTGTCCTCTTCAGCCATTCTCTTTGGGGAATTTTCAGCAGGCCCAAAACCTCATGAATAGACCGTTCAATGCTTTTCCTGGGATTCAAAGAGCCCTCAGGATCCTGGAAGACCATCTGCACTCGCCTTCTGAAAGCCAAAAACTCCCTGCCTCGCAAACGCCAGATATCCTCTCCCGCAAAGAAAACCCGCCCCGAGGAGGGCCTCTCCAGGTTAAGCCGGGAGTAGGGCTTATTCAGCTTGAAGACCACCGCGCCGTCTTCCACAGAAATATTGTCCACAGTCTTCTTCATCCAGCCTGCCGCTGGGTAATTTTCTGCTAGATAGCTAAAGGTAAACCGCACATCATTCGGCGTCAGCTTTGGGCCGTCGCTCCAGTACAGGTCGTCATTGATGGTGAACTTCCAGACCTTCCCATCTTCTGAGACCTCATAGTGTCTCCCAGAATGCTGGCAGACTTCACCACATTGGGCGTGCCGATCTTTAGAATCTTCCCGCTGGAATCCTCCCCACCCTGGCCCGATATGCCTAAAATCAGTATGGAAAGGAGCAGCGCAGATATGAACTGATATAAACCACGTCTCATAATGCACCTACCTTTTTTGCTACTATTAGCGCTAATTGTTATATTAAATTTGTAGCTTTTTTATTTTCATATGATTTAATCATAAAATAAATACGTAATTTTAATTTTTATAGTAATACTCGTAATTGACATGGGGGCAATTAACGACGCGAAATAACGATGCATTAATGACGTTTTGCATTGATAAATCAACTCCAAGAAAGATGGTCATGCTTTGCCTATGTAATCAGTCTTTCTGCTGATGCATCCAATAAGCTTATTACTAAGTAACATTTAACTATATTACACGATAACATATGGACCAAGAATTAATGAGAGTAGGCATTTCCCTGCCGGAAAATCTGCTTAATAAGTTTGACGAGATAATTCTTCAGCGAGGCTATTCTTCTCGCTCCGAGGGGGTCAGGGATGCCATTAGAAGCTATATAGTCAACTTCGAATGGATGAGCGACGTCCACGGGGAACGCGTTGGCGTGATTACCATTGTTTACTCCCATTCTCAAAGGGGCCTGGAAGATAATCTCACTGAGATTCAGCATGAATTTGGCGGCTTAATTCAGTCCAGTCTGCACGTCCATTTGGATCACGACAATTGTCTGGAGGTCGTAGTGCTGAGGGGCGAGGGGCAGGATGTGAGAAAAGCGGCTGAGAAGATGATGTCCCTGAAGGGTGTGAAGCATGTCAAATTGACTACAACATCGCTTGGCAAAGAGCTCTAGTCATCTTTTTTCGGCATTATCTCATGAGCGAAATCTTGCAGGGATTTGGTTGTTTTCGATCTTCTCAGTATGATAAGAAATCATAGAGGGATGCCTATCAAAGCTAAAATTATCTTCATTCTACTGGTCCTGATATCATGCTCCAATTATGCTTCCGGAAAAGAGTACACATCGGACTATTGGCTGCAAAAAGGAAATGAATTCATGCAGATGGGATCCCTGGAAGTCGCCCTGGATTGCTATAACAAATCTATCCAGCTGGACGGCGCAAATGCCTCTGCCTGGATGAGCAAAGGCCAGGCATTGAACGGTATGGAAAGACATGCTGATGCACTTTCTGCTTACAATGAGTCAATCAAGCTGGATCCCAATCTGGCAGAGGCCTGGTACGGCAAAGGGCTTGCTCTGGCTCGGCTGAGAGAATACAATGAGTCAATTGCAGCCTTTGATGGAGCCATCAAGCTGCATCCTAAGGTGGCATTATCCTGGTACAGCAAAGGGCTTGCTCTGGCTAACCTGGGAAGGTATAACGACTCTGTGCTAGCCTTTGATAAGGCCATTAAGCTGGACGGGAAGCTGGCCGGTGCCTGGTACAGCAAGGCCCTCATATTAGCAGATTTGGGCAAGAATAACGAATCATTAGCAGCCCTGAAAAGGACGGTAGAACTGGACATCGAGAATGAAGACGCATGGTTTAACCTGGGTCTGGCTTTCACAAACATGGAAAATTATCGCGAAGCTCTGGATGCATATAACAGAGTCACCGATTTAAATCCGATAAATGCTCCTGCCTGGGTCAAGAAAGGAGAGGCACTCCTTGCCCTGAGCAGATACTCTGAGGCCAGTGAGGCATTTCAAAGAGCTTCCAAAATTGAGCCGATGGATGCAAATGCCTGGTATAGCAATGCGTTAGCCATGCGCCTGTCCGGCAGATACAACGATTCCATCGCTGCCTATAACAAAACCATTGAACTGGATCCTGCAAATCCTGCTGCCTGGAACGGCCAGGCCCTTGCCTATGCGGAATTGAAAAACTACAATGTCTCTATAAAACTATTTGAGAAGGCCATTGAAATTGATCCTGAAGAGATAGGTTTTTTTTATAACAAAGCCTTAATGCTTAATGAACTTGGCAATTACAGTGAAGCGGTAGCTGTTCTCAGAAAATCTGTAGAGTTGCATCCCGAATGTGCCGCATGCTGGAATAACCTGGGACTGTCTCTGGCGAAGTTGGAAATGTTCAGCGAGGCGATAAAAGCCTATGATAAGGCCATTGAGCAGGACCCCCGATATTTAGAGCCCTGGAATAACCGGGGCATTGCTCAGGTAATGGGCTACGAGGATTTTGTCGAGGCCCTTAAAAGCTTTGATAAAGCCATTGAAATTGATCCCAACTGCATGCAGGCCTGGGTCAACAAAGCCAACGCCCTCAAATTGGCAAACCGTGGTCCAGAGGCAAATGAGGCCCTGGAAAGGGCAAAAAGACTTGGCTATAAGACAAATTCCGGCTCCGTGTAAGGTATTATGCTATTAAGTGCATAAAAAAATTATAATGGCCTGAAACGGGTCAAATACCGTAGAAAAGATCGCTCATTTACTCCATGATATTCGTTCTATTTTTTATGTTCAAACAGAAAAATAAAAATTATTGGAGCCTCACGGCACGTATCTGTACTTCTCAGTGGGGAACTGCGCCATGGTGGTGTTCCACTTGGGCTGCATGGTGGAGATGGAAGTATTCCGGCAGGTACAGTCGAATATGCCCTTCTGGCTGCCGCGCTCTTTGTCGAAGTTATTGGAAGGAATGTCGAAGAAGCCGCCACTGCAACAGGGCAACCAGTCCTCCATCCAGCTGGGCGCAGACTTCGATATTTCGAGCTTCATGGTCTTCTGAACTTGGAAATCTCCTATGTAGTTGTTGTCGATCTCAATTATTGGGTCCTTCCAGCCTTGCATTGTCTTGAATTTTGGTGTCTTGGCATTGGTCATGGGCATGGATAGAAGCTCGCCGATATGGAGCGTACCTTGAGTGACTTCATCATCGATCTTCATGCTGAGTGAGCCTTTTCCGCTTACCGTGGCTGTGGGCGCTGTACAATTCATATCGATAGCGATATCGCCTTTTAAGGCTCGCGCATACTCCACCTGTCGATGCATAGAGGCAGATTCCTGGTAACTTTTGGCCTCGTTCTTGTCCTTGAGAAGCGAGTTATAGGTCACGGGATTTGAGGCATACCAGCCTGTTCCATAGGCGAAGCTTGTAGGAGATTGCACATTATCGTACTGCCTGGTATAAGTTATGGCGCTGCTAGCTCCTGGATATTTTCTCGTCCATTGCCCCGTGGTGTAATCTATCCAGTAAATGTAACTGCTGGCGTGAGTAGTCTTTTGCTCATCATAGAGTACATCGGCAAAGTCCATGGTGCCGCTTCCATGGGAATACTCCAGCATGGAGAGGTTATTAGTATTGACCTTCGTGCGCTCCATGAAATATCCAGCTCCTTGTACATCGCCCGTCACATCGCTCCTATGTTTCACAGCCTCTTGACCAGGGTTGAAGTCCCAGGTCCCTGCCCAGGAAACACTCGCCATTATCAGAAGCAGAATTAGCGCGGATCCTATCCCGACTATAAAATGTCTCATATCAATCCC
The DNA here is from genome assembly GCA_963748825.1 of Methanotrichaceae archaeon. Taxonomy (GTDB): domain Archaea; phylum Halobacteriota; class Methanosarcinia; order Methanotrichales; family Methanotrichaceae; genus Methanothrix. The sequence continues at coordinate 205,701 of CAVVKN010000002.1, read as the reverse complement.
TCTTCTGCACTCGCAGATAAATGAAGTCAATTTGCTTTTAGTAATATTTAATCCTTTTCTAGTATGAATATCTAAGATCTAAATCTGCATATTTTATATTTTCATGCTAAATTTGTAGCATAAATAGATTGTTTAGTTATACTTAACCGATAGATATATAAGCAAGAGGAAACCTTTTCGGTAACATAACTCCATCAAGCGAAGAGAACAGGTGTGCATGAGGATGCACATCTGTTATTCTATTTATGAATGCCTACAATCACTTATTTCACCAAATAGCAAATGATAAGAGATCTTAATTTTGGCATAATATCAATTTATCATTTCTTATGAATTAGAAAAATTTTGATAAATTAGCTCTTTAGTGTTACTACAAAAAGCTTTATAATACTAAATGAGATCTTCATGATACTCAAAAGGGGAGAGACAAAATGCACCATCTCAAGAGAAGGACCATACCATTCACTTCCATCGTGGGCCAGGAAGACATGAAGTTCGCCCTGATTCTAAATGCCGTCAATCCTCGCATAGGCGGCGTCCTCATCCGGGGCGACAAAGGCACTGCCAAGTCAACCGCCGTGCGCGCTCTAGCCGATCTGCTGGAGAGCATTGCCGTGGTGGAAGACTGCCCCTTCAACTGCGATCCCACCAATCCGGAGGAGATGTGCGATCTTTGCTTTGAGAAGAGCGAGACAGGCCGGATAAAAGAGGCAAGCCGCAAGACTCCGGTGATAGATCTGCCACTGGGGGCCACGGAGGATCGTGTAGTAGGCTCTTTGAATGTGGAGAGGGCCATCAAGGAAGGCATTAAAGCCCTGGAACCGGGGATTCTGGCGGCGGCCAATCGAGGCATTCTCTACATAGACGAGGTCAATCTCCTGGACGATCATGTGGCCGATGTCCTCCTCGACTCCGCTGCCATGGGGGTAAATATTGTTGAACGCGAGGGTGTATCCGTGGCTCATCCCTCCAAATTCATATTGGTGGGCACGATGAATCCGGAGGAGGGAGAGATCCGACCTCAGCTATTAGACCGGTTCGGGCTGCAAGTGAGCGTTGCCGGTATTGCTGATGTGGATCAGAGAATGCTGATCGCCAAGAATGCGGAGAGCTTTGACCTGGACCCGGAGGTCTTTGCCTTTCGCTTTCATGCCATGCAAGAGGAGCTGAAGGGCAAGATCTCCGCTGCCAAGAAGATTCTGCGAGATGTGACTCTGCACGATGATCTCTTGAGAACCATTGCATCTACCTGCATCGACCTGGGAGTCAAGACGCACCGGGCCGAGATCGTCATCACCAGAACGGCCAAAACCATTGCTGCCTTTGAGGGACGGACAGAAGTCAACCAGGAGGACGTAAAATTGGCCATGCAGCTGGCTTTGGCTCACCGGATGAGGAGCAGGCCCTTTGAGCCACCCACCCTGAACAAAGAAAAGCTGGACGAGTCCCTGGAAAAGCATCAGCAAGAACAAAAGGAGCAGCAACAGCAGCCGGAACCGCAACATGAGCATCAACATGAGCATCCGCACCAGGACCAAAATCAACCGAAAAAAGATGAACAAGAGTCCCAGCAGCCCGATGAACAGCAGGACTGCGGGCAAAGCCTTGCAGCCAAGCCGGAGGAGCAGGTCTTCCATGTCGGCTCGCCCGTAGATGTGCGCCGGATAAATGTGCCCAGCGAACGGGATCGAATTGCCCGCCGCAAGACAAGTGGCAGAAGAATGAATACACTCGCTCTGCGTAACCGTGGAAGATACCTGCGACAGAGGATGCCCCGCACAGGCAAAGATATTGCCATCGATGCCACGATTCGAGCAGCAGCACCTTACCAGAAGTTCAGATCCGGCAGCAATGCTATTATTGTAAAGGGTGAGGATATTCGAGAGAAGGAGCGAGTGGGGAAGACCTGTGCAGTGGTTCTCTTCGTGGTGGATGCCAGCGGTTCCATGGGGGCCATGCAGAGGATGGAGGGCGCTAAGGGGGCGGTTCTCTCCATGCTTATGGACTCTTATCAGAAGAGAGACAAAATTGGCATGGTGGCCTTCAAGGGAACGGAGGCAGAGATCATCCTCCCTCCCTGCTCCAGCGTGGATCTGGCCTTGAGCCGGCTGCAGGCCCTTCCCACGGGCGGTAAGACGCCGCTATGTGCGGGCCTCTCAAGGGGACTGCAGCTCTTGCATAGCGAGCTACAGAAAGACATAGAGACGAAAACGATGATGGTCCTCATATCCGATGGAAGGGCCAATGTGGGAATGGGCGGCAAGATCAGGGACGAGCTGATGGAGATATCACAGCAGAGCAGACAGCTCGGCGTGCAGACCATCGTCATCGATACCGAGGTGGTTGAGAGTTCCTTCATGGACATGAGGCTAGGCTACTGCCAGGAGATCGCAGAGAGCGCGGGTGGAAAGTATTACCCCCTATCCAGCCTGAGCCCGGAGGCCCTCTGCAGCATTGTGGATCGAGAACAACAGCTACTATTCCAAAAGAACACTTGAGCCAAACTCAATCTTGATATTCCAGACAGATCACAATTAAGGTGGCAGTATTGCAGATGTCCGATCCCATGATCTTGATCGATGGCTTGACCCGTGAGTACGCAGGAAAAAGAGTGGTGGACGGCCTGGACTTAAGAGTGGAAAAGGGCGAGCTCTTCGGCTTTCTCGGGCCTAACGGGGCAGGCAAGACTACCACTATTCGCATTCTTACTACTCTGACCAAGCCCACATCAGGAAATGTATTTATAAACGGCTTTGATGTGGCTCATGACCCTTCCAGTGTCAAGTCGCAGTTCGGGATTGTGCAGCAGCACATAAGCCTTAATCGAGATCTGAGCGTGAGAGAGAACCTGGAGTTTCATGCCCGGCTTCATCACCTAGCACCGGAGGTCAGAAGAGAGAGGATCGAGGAGCTTTTAGAGTACGTAGAAATGACGGAGCACGCCGATAAGCTCATCGATAAGCTCTCCGGCGGCCTGAAGAGAAGGACCATGATCGCTCGAGCCCTGCTTCATCGTCCCAGGCTCTTATTCCTGGATGAGCCGACGGTGGGACTGGATGCCCAGGCCAGGAGACGTGTCTGGGACCTCATTCGCAGGATGAATATAGATGGATCTACCGTCTTTCTCACCACTCACTACATCGAAGAGGCTGAGGCGCTTTGCGACCGGGTGGGAATAATCCACCACGGCCGCTTGATTGCTCTGGGCACACCCCTGCAGCTACGCCAGAGGCTGGGAATGATCACTGTGGAAATCCAGGGATGCGGCCCGGGATGCGGCAACGGAACCGATTACAGATTTTTCCCTGACCGGGAAGAGGCAGCGGCATTTGTGAGCAGTCTGCCCGGCCAGGAAAAGGTCCTCATGCGCGAGTCGAATTTGGAGGATGTCTTTGTCGAACTCACTGGTCAAAAGGTTCTGGATAAATAGCCAGGACGCTTATACCGTCCTCTGGTCGGACCTGCTGATACTAAGAAGCCGGTCGGGCCGCTATCTGATCACCACCACCGTCAGCCCGCTCCTCTATTTGGTGGCCTTTGGCTGGGGCCTGGGCCGGGGCATGAGCGTCAATGGAACCAGCTATCTGCAGTTCGTAGTGCCGGGCATAATCGCCTTGACTGCCATGACTGCCAGCTTCAATGGAGCTGGAACGAGGTTAAATGTGGACCGGCTCTATTTTCGCAGTTTCGATGAGTGCCTAATGGCGCCCATCAGCCTGCTCTCACTGCTCCTCGGCAAAGCTCTTATCGGGGTAGTAAGAGGCCTGGTCAGCTCCATCGCCTTCATTGCCGCTTCCCTGCTCCTGGCACCGGGGTTTCGTGTAGGTCCATTTTTTTTAATGGAATTGCTGTTAACCTGTCTGGTCTTTTCGTTTCTGGGAGTGCTGGCCGCTCTGCTTGCCAGGTCTCACCAGGATCTGGCCACCTTCAGCAGCCTCATCCTCCTGCCCATGACCTTCCTGGGCGGGACCTTCTTCTCCCTGGCCCAGGTTCCCTGGGGACTCAAGATGGCCCTTTATGCGCTTCCCCTCACGCACTGCAGCATCTGCCTGCGAGCTGCAGCTCTCGACCAGCCTGTTCCTTGGGGGTCTCTATTTGCCATCATTTTTTTCCTGATGGTGTTCTTCTCAGGATGCATGGTGGTTTTAAAGAGGATCAGCGTGTAGAGGGCATCGAGATGCAATTGAATCTCTGTGCGTACTCAGTGCGCTCTTGACTCTGTGGTTTTATTCCGTAAACCACCGGGGTTTTATTATCAAGCTACGATTATTAACCGCAGAGGCGCAGAGTTCGCAGAGATACAGCGAGGAGACAAAAAATGATGTCTGCTTGCGCTAAATCAGCCATTGTCCGCACTAGGGTCATACGGCCCGATCGAGGCGCACCGCCTCTGAAACGAACTTTGTTCTGCAGTCATCAGACAAAACCAATTTTCATTCTCATGATCAGCGCCCTTGCCGCAAAATTTTATATCTGATAATTATGATAATACGTCTGATCTGAGAGGATTCTTCCATGCCGGACGACGACCTGCCTGCTTCCCCCAAGAAAAGCATCACCATCATCAAGGCAGGGAGCCACTGGATATTCAAGCATTTTTTTGAAGATAAAGAAATTTTTAAGGAACTGGCCGATTACTACGACAAAGAGGGCTACCGCTTCGTCCTCAAGACCCCAGGCGAGAGGAACCTGGTCCAAAAGCTGCTGGAAAGAAGGGGATTCGAGGTGGCGCTGGTGGAAAGCTCCCGAGGCTATGTGGTAAAGCTCGATCGGCAGAGTCGGTATGCTGCAGTTCTCAAAAACTCTCTGGCCCAGATCGAGACAGATAAGTGGCGTGTCTTTCTCATGAAGGACATGGCTGCTGTCAAAGAGTCACTGCGGCAGGGGGCGAAGATCGTGGAAGTGGATGTGCAATTTTAGATATATTATAATAATGGTGGGCCAATTTTTTGACATCAAGCGCTTTGCGGGGGCACCACCTGCCGGATGCACCACCCCGCCAGCAGGCAGAAGATGCCCAGATACATAAAGACCAGGAAGAAGTTGTCTCCCGTCACATCCAGCAGGTAGCCGGAGAGTGTGGGCCCCAGTGGTCCGGCCACAAAGCCGTAGGCTGCGAAGGTCAGGCCGAAGATGGCTCCGAAGTGCTCCAGGCCGAAGCAGTCTGTCACCAGTGGTGCGGAGACGGAAAAGAGGGTCCCGAAGGAAAAACCCACTACCGCGGCCAGAAGAGCACACACTCCCAGCCCTCTCGTCCAGGGGAGGGCGAAGTAGGCCACGCCCGCTGCCAGGAAGGCCAGGCTCATGACCTGATTTCTTCCGAAGCGATCGGAAAGGATACCGCTGAGCAGGCGGCTCATCCCGTTGCTGAGGTTGAAGGCGGTCAGGATGAGGATGGCTGAGGGCAATGAAAAGCCCAGGAAGAGCCCGTAACCGGTGGCGAGGAGGGTCATGGAGACGCCCGCCGCTCCGGCAAAGGTCCAGGTGATCCAGAGCAGCCAGAAGCTTCTGGTGTGAAGGCTCTCCTTTACGGTGAGCGACTTTGCAGAATGAAATATCTCGGCCGTCTGTTTTGGCGCCGATGTGCCCCCGGTGCGCCGGGCAGAGGCAGCCTTCTCCCAATCCTGCGGTGCGCGGGCAAAATAGGCTCCCAGAAGGCCAATGGAAAGAGTGAGAAGGGCGACAGCCAGGTTCATGGCCTCGTAGCCGAAGGCTGAGAGCATTTTTCCAAAGAGCGGCGACATGATGGCCGCCGCCAGCCCAAAGACCATGCTCACCGTGCCGGCGACCAGGCCCCTCCTTTGCGGGTAGCACCACTGCACCAGGGTCAGGGCTGGGACGTAGACAAAGCATGAGGCTGTGCCGTTAAGGAAGGCCCAGACGTAGACGGTGTAAATCGAGCTGGCCTGGGAGACGACGAAGGAAGCGAGAGCGGTGAGGATGACGCCCAGAGCGATCATGCGCCGCAGGCCCCAGCGCTCCTGCCAGCGGCCCACCAGGAACATGAAGGCGCCCACGGCAGCGAGCATGAAGAAGATGGTCAGGCCCGTGGCAGCGCGCCCGACGTGAAACATCTCCTGCCAGAGGGGAGCCATGACCCCAGGAAAGCCGAAGGTGAGAGCGCCTGGCCAGAAGATGGCGATGCAGGAGCCGAGGACGGCTAATAGGGCTTTCTTGTCTCCGGGCAATTAAAATCAATCTCCTAATTTCTCAGTTTTCGATCTAAGGATGGAATTCAGCACTCTTTTTCCTATTACAATCAAAACATGTTACCTGCAAATTATTTTCTTCCGTAACTCCTCCTTTCGACCAAGGTATTTTATGATCAAGTTCGATATCTTTATCTAACAAGTTTTTCCCGCAAATCTGACAAGTGGAATTATCTCTCCTCACAACACGGATTGCTGTAGCCCTATCAATGTTTCTGGAAATTCTTCTCATTTCGAGTGTTTCCGTAAGAGGTTCATTTACAAAAAGGTAGGACAAATGTGTCCGAATACATCACAGCATTGTTCAATTTCTTCTTTTTTGTATTCTTCAGGATATTCATTAGGATCGAAGTTTAGTACATCTTCCTCAATCGATTGCTTTCTCCAACCAGTATATGCTCCTTTTTGGAGTTGTTCTTTTAAAAAATCATTATGCTCAATCGCTTCCTTTTTCGTTGGACCGAGTAAGGGAAAATTCTCAACCAATGGGCCATAAGGGCAATACTTTAACTCCCAACAAGGTTTGCAAACATGTTTAGTTCGTTTTTCCCATTCTTTTATAAACTCAATATCTTCCGGTGTTGGTTGATGATCTTCAGAGTATTCTCTAGCTTCCTTTATCAACTCTTCCTCAACATCAACTTTCATTTCAACCATACCGCTAAGAACATTAGTTTTCTATATAAAGTCGTGCTGATTAGAGCTATTGCGTCACTAAAGGATTCCGGATGTGGCTTTATGGTCGAAGACACTAAGAACTGTTGTATTTTCTGCGATATTATCGAAGACAAGGCACCTTGCTGCAAGATCTATGAGGATGAACTCTCTTTAGCCATACTCGATATCAATCCCTTCTCAAAAGGGCATTGCCTGGTCATTCCCAAGAGGCACGTGCCATGGTGGCATGAGCTCTCACTAGAGGAGAATGCCAGCCTCTTTCGGGTGGCAAAGATAGTGGCAGAGAAGATGATGAAGGCCTTGAAGCCCGAATTCGTCTGCATGTATGCCCGCGGCCGGAGAATACCACATACCCACATCTTCCTGGTTCCTACCTACAGAGGAGATGTGCTGGACAGATTCTTCAATGCACTGGAACTGTTTCAGGAATCGCCTCCTGCGCTGACTGCTTTGCGAGAGAAGAATTCCCTGGAAGACGTAGCTGAGCTTCTCAGGAAAACGTAAATGATGTGTGACAGAAATGATAAGGAGCAAGGAGCCTGGCCCCTCGCTTCCGATTCAGGGAGGAGATTTATTTCTTGGCGGTCTTGGTCTTCTCGGGTTTGAGCACGCACAGCGGTCCTCTGAGGTAGACATACCAGTAGAGTGCCGCCACGAAGAGCGCCGCTCCTACAATGTTGCCGAGGGTAACGGGAATCAGGTTGGTGATGAAGAAGTTATACCACCCATCGCTTCCGGCCAGGTTTGTGGTAGACACGCCCGCTGTGGCCAGCTTGGCGGCTATTGCCGGATTGTTGGCGGCAAAGATGCCCAGGGGAATGAAGAACATATTGGCCACGCTGTGCTCAAAGCCGATGGCGACGAATGCCATGATGGGAAACCAGCAGGCAAAGATCTTGCCGATCACGTCTTCAGCAGCCTATAGCCAGCCATACAGCCAGGCAGACCAGCCAGTTGCAGCCTATTCCCCGCAGAAACGCAGTTTCGAAGTCCAGGCCGCACTTGGTATTGGCTACGGTTGCCGCCCATCCTGCCCAGGGCAGGTTATCGAAAAATCCACACAGGTAAGCCAGGAAAAAGGCCACGAAAATAGATCCCAGAAAATTGCCCACATAAACCAGCGACCAATTTTTCATCAGGCCCTTGACGGTGGCCTCGCCGTTGAGAATGCTAATGGGCGCAAACATGCAGTTTCCTGTGAATAGCTCTGAGCCAGCGATTACTACCAGCATCAGGCCCACTGGAAATACCGCTCCGGCAGCGAACTTGACTAGGCCCCCAGGCAGAGCGATCTTCCAGATGGCGCCGTCCGGGGCAGTGATGGTGCCGTTGGAAAGGCCTCCAGCCACAATCTCGCTTAAAAGAGCTCCAAAGGCGATGTAGGCTCCGGCTAAAAAGCCCAGCACCAGTAGCTTTTGCCATGTTATATTGCATTTCGTGCATCCGGCAGCAATGGCTGCCTTAGCGATATCAGCGGGAACTTTGAATGCCATAATCTCCCTCCAGAGCAGGCAGCCCGACAAGTCTATCCCGAAACAGCCGGCATTTTTGCGATGGTTTTGTAGAGGCTATCGCGGCTCGCTTTTCTGGGCAGCCTGCAGAATTGGCAATTGCTTGCCGGCATATCGCCTAAAAGGTTTGCGGTTGGCAGATAAATTATGAAAAGTTATGAAAAAATAAAGGGGTTATGAAAAAACTTCACATTGATGGCCAATCCTCAGTATAATCAAGCCCCTGCTAACTTGCAATCGCCTTCCGGATGCTCCAGCTCGTCGATAAGCTTTCTTTTTGCCGGATTGAAGCTCTTCTTGTGCCGGCAGTCCATCAGCTTATGCCAGTTATCTCTTTCCCAGATGTTGAAGGATTTATCCTCTTCAGGGATGAGCTGGCGCAGTCGCAGAACCAGTCCATCCCAGTTGACCTGATCGCCACGAAAATCCGGGCCGTCCACGCAGGCGAACTTGGTCTTGCCGGCCACTTCCACTCGACAGGCACCGCACATGCCCGTGCCGTCCACCATGATGGGCGTAAGGCTGACAATCGTCTCCACTCCCGAGGCATGGGAGGCGTCCGAGGAGACCTTCATCATGAAAGGGCAACCATGAGCGAATATCCTGTCGACTCCCTTTCCTGACTGCAGTTCTTGCTCTATGAAGTCATTGGCCCAGGCAGTCTTGCCGCAGCCTGTAACGACATGAACCTCATCGCTGTACTCCTTGAGCTTGTCTATCCAGAAGACGAAATCCGGACCGCGGCCTTCCACAACGGTTACCACGTAGTTGCCCTTCTCTTTGAGGGCCTTTACGAGCGGTAGTGTCGGCCCGACCCCAAAGCATCCGCAAGCACAGATGACTCTGCCGAAGTTTTCGATCTTTGTCGGCGTTCCCAGTGGGCCGGCGATGTTGGTCACACATTCACCTTCTTTCATAGTGGACAGCTTGGCGGTGCTGGTCCCCAGAACGTAGAAGACAATGTCCACAGTGCCATCCTTTTCGTCCCAGCCGGCCAGGCCCATAGGTATCCTCTCTCCTTTCTCGTCCACTCTAATGATCACAAACTGACCCGGTCTGGCAGTGCTCGCAATCTTGGGAGCTTTAAACTTCATGTGTATGATATTGGGAGCTACGGTCTCCTTGGTTACGATCTCGTACATCTCTAGCCTCCTCTAATCTTATTCAGCTTCACGGCACAGACCTTTAGCTCCGGGATCTTGGCGATGGGATCTAAGGCAGGATTGGTAAGGACGTTGGTGGGCGTCTCAGAGAAATGGAAGGTCATAAAGACCACGCCGGCAGGCGACTTTTCTGTGGTCTTGGCTTTGGCCTTAACAGATCCCCGGCGGGAGGTTACCTCGATCAGCTCGCCGTCAACAATACCCAGAGTGAGGGCGTCTTGTGGATTCATCTCCACCAGCTCCTCGCCCCGGAGAAGGTTGAGGTCGCCCACCTTTCGCGTCATGGTTCCGGTGTGATACTGGCAGAGAACTCTGCCTGTGGTGAGGATGAAGGGATATTCCTCATCAGGTAGCTCCATGGAAGGCCGGTAATCGACCACATTGAACTTGCCAAGGCCCCTCGTGAACTGGCCTTTATGCAGGTACCCGGTTCCTGCATGCTCCAGGTTGGGGCAGGGCCACTGCAGCCCATCGCCCTCCAACCGTTCATAGCTTATGCCCCCATAGCTAGGAGCAAGCTTTGCTACCTCAGACATGATCTGTCCGGGATGGTCATAGCAAAACTGCCCCTCCCAGCCCATGCGAGCCGCCAGAGCGTCCAGGATCATCCAGTCAGGCATGGACTCGCCTGCGGGCTGCAGAGCCTTTCTGATCCTCTGCACCCGACGCTCCGTATTGGTGAAGGTTCCGTCCTTTTCCAGGCTGGTGGTTGCCGGCAGGACCACGTCTGCCAGAGCAGCTGTCTCGGACAGGAAGATGTCCTGCACCACCAGAAACTCCAGGGCCTTCAAAGCCTCTACCACATGGCTGCAGTCCGGATCGCTGACGACCGGGTTTTCTCCCATGATGTACATGGCCTGGACCCCGCCCTCATAGGCGGCATTCATCAACTCCACCACAGTGAGGCCGGGCTTTTCCGGTAGAGCCGCACCCCAGGCCTGCTCGAACTTCTTGCGAAGATCGGGATTGGTCACCGCCTGGTATGCAGGCAGGACATTGGGCAATGCACCCATGTCGCAGGCGCCCTGCACATTGTTCTGGCCTCGCAGGGGGTTGATGCCGGCGGAGGGCCTGCCGATGTTGCCCGTCATCATGGCCAGATTTGCCAGGGAGAAGATGTTATCCACGCCATGAGAGTGCTGAGTGATGCCCATTGCATAGATTATGGAAGAGGGATTGCCCTTAGCATAGAGCCGGGCAGCGTCTCGTATGAGTTCGGACTTGACACCCGTAATGCACTCAGCGTCAGAGGCGGACAGCTTCAAGAGAGATTCCTTGAACTCTGGGAAGCCCTCCGTTCTCTGGGATATGAAATCCTCATCCATCAGCTTCTCTTCCAGGATTACGCGGCACATCTCCAGGGCAAGAGGCACGTCCGTTCCCGGGGTCTGCCGCAGCCAGACATCGGCGATCTTGCACAGGTCGATCCAGCGGGGATTGGCCACTATGATCTTAGCTCCCTTCCTCTTCGCCTCTTTGATCTTGAGGGCAATGACAGGATGCTGCTCGCTGGTGTTCGAGCCGATGATGAAGATGCATCCGGCGTCCGATAATTCCGAAATGGAGTTGGTCATGGCCCCGCTGCCAAAAGCCAGGGCCAGGGCGGAGACGGTCGAAGCATGGCAGAGCCTGGCGCAGTGATCTACATTGTTGGTCTGCATAACCAGCCGGGCGAATTTCTGGGCCAGATAGTTCTCCTCATTGCTGCACTTGGCCGATGAGAGGAAGGCAAAGCTGTCTCCCTTATAACTATTCAATTTCCCGGCCACCAGATCAAGGGCTTCCTCCCAGGTCGCCGGCACCAGTTTGTCGTTCTTCCTGATGAGAGGCACAGTGAGCCGCTCCGGGCTCTCGACGAAGCCGAGGCCGAAGCGACCCTTGACGCAGAGCTGGCCGTTATTGGGCAGACAGTCTCGTTTGCCTCTCACCCTCACAATCCGGTTGTCCAGGACGCCTACCTCTATCCGGCAGCCCACGCCACAGTAGGGACAGACGGTGCTGGTGGTCCTCTCCGGCCTTTGCCATTTCTCAGATCTGGCATAGAGGGCTCCCGTGGGGCAGATATCCACGCATGTGCCGCAGAACTTGCAGTCGGAGTCCTGCAGTGATTCGGGGCCTATCCAGTGCATGCGGTGAAAATCGGGATTGCTGGTGAGGACGCCCTCGCCGCGCACCTCCTGACAGGCTCGCACGCAGCGGCCGCAGAGGATGCAGAGACTGTAATTGCGATCAAAGAAGGGCTCTCTCAAAACAGGCAGGTTCTTAAAAGAGATCTCATATCTTATGTTTTCCAGTCCCACGAACTGCACCGCCTCCTGCAGTTCGCATTCGCCGTCCTTGGGGCAGTACTTGCAGCCCACGGTGACAGGGAACTTTCTCATGCACTCGCGCAGGTCATTGCATTCGTTTTTCCTTTCGCAAAAGAGGCAGCTGGTGGGATGATTGGTGAGTGCCAGGAGCATCTCCAGGGTGTGCCTTCTCATCTCCTGCAGCTCCTCTGTCCTGGTCTCTACCACCATTCCCTCTTCCGCCGGAGTATTGCAGGCGGTAGGATAGTAATCCAGGCCTTTTACTGAGACGATGCACAGCTTGCAGGAGCCGATGGGCTTTAGGTCTGGGTGGTCGCAAAGTGCTGGTACATAAGAGCCCGCTTTTCGGGCTGCATCGAGTATGGTAGCACCTTGTGGGACCACTACCTCTCGATCATCGATGGTCAGTCTAATTTCAAACATGTTCCCAACCGCGCCTGGCAATGGTGAGGATTAATTGTATTAGAAGGTTGCTCTGAAAGGAAAATCTTATTAATATTCAAAGGCCGAGTGGCTGGCTAGAATCTGCTAATTAAGAAGCAAAAAGCCCAGGGTCCTCTTCCCAGGCAAAAAGAGGATCTGTATCCCCAAGCATAAGGATGATCAGCCATAAGAGATCTTAGCTTAGCCTCAGAGGCGCGGTGTAGAAAAGATGTCAAGCAAGATTAATTTAAACCGGGTGGAGATGCCCAAGCAGTCTCCCGAAAAGAGGAAAAGCAACTTCCAGGAGGTTGCCCTGGGCTACAGTCCAGAGCAGGCGGCAGAAGAGGCGGGCAGATGTATTCAATGCAAGAAGCCCAAGTGCATTGAAGGCTGTCCGGTCGGCGTGGAGATTCCCAGCTTCATTTGTGCCCTGCGGGATGGGGACATGCCAGAGGCGGTGAGGTCCCTCAAAAGAAAGAACAGCCTGCCCGGAATTTGCGGCCGGGTCTGTCCCCAGGAGGTGCAGTGCGAGTGTCGATGCGTCCTTGGCAAGAAGGGGGCGCCCATCGCCATTGGCCGTCTGGAGCGTTATGTGGCCGATTGGGAGCTATGCCAGCAGGAAAGGGCGAAGTGTGAGGTCGCGGCGGCCACCGGAAAGAGGGTCGCCGTGGTGGGCTCAGGCCCGGCTGGGCTGACGGTGGCCGCAGAAATGGCCAAGTTCGGGCACTCCGTCACCATCTTCGAGGCTCTGCATGATGGCGGAGGCGTCCTGGTCTACGGCATTCCCGAGTTTCGTCTGCCCAAGGGCATCGTCAGATCGGAGATCGATTATGTGAAGTCTCTGGGAGTCGATCTGGAGCTTGACTCTGTAGTGGGCAGACAGGTCCAGGTGGAGGGCCTGCTCAAAGGGGGCTATGACGGAGTATTTCTGGGAATAGGCGCAGGCGCGCCGCGCTTTCTCAATGTTTCCGGCGAGAACTTGAGCGGTGTTTACTCCGCTAACGAATACCTGACACGGGTTAATTTAATGAAGGCCTACAAGTTCCCTGAATACGATACTCCTATTAAAATGGGAAAGAAGGTGGCAGTGGTGGGTGGAGGAAACGTGGCCATGGATTCGGCCCGCTCTGCCATGCGCCTGGGGGCGGATGAGGTGCATGTCATCTACCGTCGCTCTCGTGAGGAGATGCCTGCCCGTCTGGAAGAGGTGGAAAACGCCATGGAGGAGGGAGTGATATTCGACTTCCTCACCAATCCCACTCGCTTTTTAGGCGACGATCGGGGCATGGTAAAAGCCATGGAGGTCGTTGAGATGGAGCTAGGCGAGCCCGATGCTTCCGGCAGAAGAAGCCCGCGAGTGAAGAAGGGCTCTGAGCATATTGTCGATGTGGATACGGTGGTTATCGCCGTAGGCACGGTGCCCAATCCCCTCATTGCCACCAGCACGCCACAACTTAAGACCACCAAATGGGGCACGCTCGTGGTGGACGAGCGGGGCAGAACGACAATGGAGGGGGTCTGGGCCGGAGGAGACATCACAAGCGGCGGAGCCACGGTCATCAGCGCCATGGGTGCGGGCAAGATTGCGGCGGCAGATATGAACGAGTGGCTGAAGAAGGATGGGAAGTGGAGCTAGAGACGGTATTGCATATATTTTTTGAATATTGGATTCGTTCCAGCGGCTTGTTCTTCCGGGATGCCGCGCGCGGGTGTTACGCGCAGGAGGAGCTAGGCTATCGCTATCTCGGCAACTGGACAGACGATGACGGCAACAGCAACATCGAAGAAGGTATGCTGAAAAGCTACCTTACCCGAAACGGCTATGCCCCTAAGCAGATCAGTGCGGCGCTTTACAAACTGCGCACCGAGGCGGACAACCACAGCCGGAGTCTCTACGCCAAAAACCAGGCCGTTTACAATATACTGCGCTACGGCGTCCCAGTCAAGATCGAAGCGGGAAAGGACATGGAAACAGTCAACCTCATCAACTGGAAAGAGCCGGCAAAAAAAACGACTTCGCCCTCGCCGAAGAGGTAACCCTCAAAGGCAATCAAGAGCGGCGGCCCGATGTCGTGCTCTACGTCAATGGCATAGCAGTCGGCATGCTGGAGCTGAAACGAAGCCCCGTGTCCATCGGCGACGGCATCCGTCAGACCCGTTCCAATCAGCAGCCCGAGTTCAACGAGTGGTTCTTCAGTACCGTACAGTTCATATTCGCAGGCAACAATACTTTATGATGATGTTAGTTGTTCCTGAAAAGAACAACGCATAATGGGGAGACTACCTTATTTAGGGATAAAGGGCAATTACATACTATGAAGATATTCGGCATCTTTGGCGACCCAATAGAGCACAGCCTATCTCCCGCCATGCAGAACGCTGCCCTGCGGGCGCTGGGTGAAAAGGCCTGCTATCATGCCTTTCGTGTTGCACGGGGGGATCTGAAAGATGCCCTTCTTGGGGCTGCAGCCATGGGCTTTGCCGGACTGAATCTGACCATCCCCCTGAAGGAAAAGGCACTGGAGCTTGATTTCTTGCAGCCCGATCCTCTCGCCCGGGCCATTGGCGCGGTGAATACGGTAAGCTTCGCTGGGCCGCGGGCAATCGCGGGCTACAACACAGACGGATGGGGCGCCCTTTTGGCATTGCAGGATGCCGGCGTTAAGATCAAGGGCAAGAGCGTGCTGATAATTGGTGCAGGAGGCGCGGCGCGGGCTATTGCCTACACTTTGGAGCAGGAAGGCGCAGAGATCTCCATCGCGAACCGCAGCCTAAAGAGGGCGCAGGAGCTGGCGGCCTCGGTTGGTGCTATGGGATTTTGCCTGTGTGATCTGGAAAGGCTCGTGCCTCAGGCGGACATAATAATAAACTGCACATCGGTAGGCATGCGAGAGGGCGACCCCAGGCTGCTGGAGGGCAGGCTTTTGCAAAGCAGTCAGGCAGTCTTTGATATTGTCTACAACCGGGAGACTGAGCTTCTCAAGGACGCTCGAGCCGCTGGGGCAGTGGCGGTGGACGGTGTGATGATGCTGGTCTATCAGGGAGCAAAAGCATTGCAGATCTGGACGGGGAAAAAAGCTCCCGTGGATGTGATGGAAAGGGCGGTTCGAGAGGCTCTGTTGGCCAGACAGGTCGGGGCTGAAAAGGGAGAAAAATTGAGTCCTCTGTGAGTCCTCCATGAGTCCTCCGTGCGCTCTGTGCCTGCGGTGGTGGTAGTAGTATCGTCAGCCGTTTGTTATAACCAGTGGCTAACGACGTTTCGACCACAGAGCTCACAGAGTTCACAGAGAACGCACAAAGAAACGACCATAACGTAAGATCACACTTGAGTGGGCAGGAAAGAAAAAAGGATGGGAGGTGAGGGCATAATGGTGCGCATACTGATTTTGGGAGGCACGGGCGAGACTGGTTCCTGGTTTGCCCGCTACTTTAGGGAGTTGGGCTTTGACGTGGCGGTCTGGGGCCCGAGCGGAAAGGTGGAGGTGGCCGAGCGCCTGGGGGTGCGCTATGCTCAGGACATGATGCAGGAAGTCGAAAAGAGCGACATCGTCCTGGTCAGCGTGCTCATAGAGAAGACCGTGGAAATAATCCGCGAGGTTGCGCCTCACATGCACCCAGGCAGCCTGATCATGGATGTGACCTCCATCAAGTCCGGGCCGGTAAAGGCCATGAAGACCTATGCTCCCAAGGGCGTGGAGGTTTTGGGCACGCATCCCATGTTCGGGCCCACCATGGCCTCTCTTGCCGGTCAGACTATCATCCTCACGCCGGTAGAGGGAAAGACGGGAAAGTGGCTTCCCATTATGCAGTCGCTCTTCGAGTCGGATGGAGCGCATGTAGAGATTTTGGATGCGGAGGAGCACGACGAGATCATGGCCGTGGTGCAGGCGCTCACCCACTTCGCCTACATCGGCATCGGGGCGGCGCTGCGCACCCTGGACTTTGATGTGCAAAGATCGAGGAAATTCATGTCCCCGGTCTACGAGATCATGATCGACTTCGTGGGCCGAATTTTAGACCAGAATCCCGAGCTTTACGCCTCAATTCAGAAAAATCCCAAGGCGGCAGCCGTTCGCCAGACCTTTGTGGCCGAGTGCATGCGGCTGTGCGAAAAAGCGGATGCAGGGGATCTGGAGGGCTTCAAGCAAATAATGCAAGAGGCAGCCGAGCACTACGGGGGAACGCACGAGGCTCTGGTGAGGTCGGATAGAGTGATCAACGCACGGATAGGGGAGAAAGGAAAAAGCTAATCTCTAGATTTTTTCGAATGCCCAGCGAAAAATGCCTGGACGGGGGATCAAGTCCGGGCGATGCGATGCAAACGCCCTGTGGGATTTGCGTCTATGTACCTGCGTCAGGATTAAAACGCGATCTATAACTATTTTAGCTCTTTGGAGTATGTATAACTGGGAGGATTACATCTTTTTCCCATCCCTCTCCAAACAATACCTAAATCACTTTTGCCTATCGGACCTTTCCATGCTTTATGGAATGAATTTTCGACAATTACCTGTTATTGATTAACCCGCATCGGCTAAAGAGAAAAAAGTGATGCAGAATCCGCCGCGCAACATCAGGGTTTGCGAGATCGGGTTGTTATTAATAAAAATATTTACTGGCCCGAAAGCGGTCTTATAAGTTGCATAGCTCAGTATATACAACCTGCAAAATCAATCTAGATATCAACCATCTTTCTTCTGTGAATATGGTGGATATAATAAACAGGTTTGGCCAGTTGGGTCATGAAACCGAGATGCCAACAAGCATAATTAAGTACTTCTTCGATCTTATGGGATTGATCCACGTCGAGGTGATTGTTAATGAGATATCTATTTGGATCAAATCTCAGCAAACTATTGGTCTTAATCCTGATCATGTTGGCTGCATGCTCCCTTGCGTGCGCCGAAGATTCGGTTTATTCAGGCGTTCTGTCCGGCCAGTGGGACATGGTGGCTAACACGAATTATAACTTCAACCTGGACCTACAGCAAAGTGGGAATCAGATCTCAGGCACAATGACCTGCACCAATGTGGCCTCCGAGCCGGTGGATACCATCAGTGGCACTATATCCCCTGACGAAACAATTCGGTTCACCCGGGAACGTGCCGGTCAGTGGACGCAGGTCTACACTGGCGTTCTGTCCAGCACGTCTGAATCCATGACTATTACAGGCAGCTTTGACCACAACGGCCAGGGTCAGTATCCTTGGAGCGCGAGCAAGGTGCAGGGGTCCGGCCAGAATTCTGGTGGGGTGACCACTAATGTAGAGGTTGTGATAGGAACAGTAGCTGCAAAGAAAGCAGATACGAATAGACAGGTAAATGAAGTATCGGGCAAGAATATCTCTAGAATATCCGGCCAGGATTTCCACGCGCCAACGGATACTGGAATTGTCCGGGCAGATAAAACAATTGGTACAATTGGTCCTGTCTATTTTGATGTCAATAGATTTAAGAAAATACCAGAAGATAATACAAACAGTCCACCTCCAGAACCTGTAGAAGGAGGGTGTCAAGGAACTAGTGTACCAAAATGCGGACAAGGCGAGAAGCTTGTATGCGACGTGCAATGTCATTGTAATTGTGCAGCAGGCCTTCCCGCAGACTTTGGAAATCCAGATCAGGTCGAATACGTCGTTGTGACCACCTATGAGACACAAGCCAAAATCGGCTTCGTAGTTAATGGTTTCAATCCTGGGGATCAGATTACTGTACATGGCGGCTTAGATGAATCAAACGTGGAGCAGTTCACAATAACCAAGAGTGCTGCTGAGATCAATGCTCCAGGTGACTCGAGCGACTTCCTTTTCGATGGTCTAACACCTTACACCAAATATTGGTTCAAAATTTCAAGTAATCAGGGAGAACATAAAAGTGGATCTTTTATGACTCTCTGCAAGATAGGAGTTGAATGCAACGGCCCTGATTCGATCTGCAAAATTTTTCCTGGAAAAGGCGATTATTCTGGCAGCAGCGAATCTTACATCGTGAATGAATCCGAAAATAGGGGTTGCTATCCTTGCGGAGGCTTAAATGAATACTGCTGTGCTGAGTGTGCTGAGCGTCAGGCTTGTGATAATCCGTATACCTGTCAAATGGACAAGTGTCTGAAGCAGTCTGATGATAAGCTAAAATTCTCATTGCCCGAATCGATTTACCTTGCTCCTTGCGAAGATCCTTCCCTTGATATGGATTTGGATGGACTCAAGGATAATTTCGAAAACGCTCTAGCAGATGCTTGGCGTCCCTACTTCATCTACGATCAGAATGAGAACGACCGTGACCATAACATAGATGACGACAGTCTCCAGAGCTGGGAGCCAAGAGTCCTCTTTCAAGTACGCCCCATAGGGTATCATCAAATTGTCATCAAGTGGGCTTTCTTATATCGCCTTGATGGTGGCTTCAGAGAATCGTGGGACTGTACAGACTGGCATTATGGCGACACTCAAGGCGGCACCTATCAGCTAGTCAGCTCGGACGGCATTACTTGGCAGCTTGATGATATCGATTTGTGGTCTGATGTTCCCCTTTATACTCCTTATATAGCGAATGCCACGGATCCCCGAATCGAATGGACTGCACCTCGTAGTACCTACTGGGGTGAAATGGACTTGCGGCCATCGCCAATAGTACATGCTTCAGCAGGCAAGCATCATCAGTATATGACTGCGGTTGACTGTGAAGCGGATCATAGCTGTGATGATGACTGCGATGGTGGAGCGGAACGCTCAGCCGATACTGCGCCCCTCGGATATTTCAACAACGTTGGTGAGCCTAATAACCATCCTAGCCCCCCCTTTGTAACAGATCTCGGGCCATTGGGCTACCCTGGAGAGCAGGTCTGGTATTCGACATATCAATGCAAATGTAGTGGCATGGGTGCTGGTTATGTGGCGCAAGATTGCTTCACAGGAGGTTTAGGAACTAATTGGAAGGCATCAGGTGGAACATTCACGCCTTGCACTATACCTAGTCCTGTTTATACGCTCTTCTCTCATGAACCGCTTACGCCCGATCCCGGATAAGGAGAAGACTTGCCATTTTAACTTTTTAAAATTTTTGGATCAAGGTGCTTACTCTAATGCCGATGCATTCTTTACCAAGCGTGTGTAACCTGTAATCCACCACTTTTTTTCGATACGCATTAAACTGCAAGATATTATTATAAGGATACTTTCCGACTCAAACCCCCCTCTGATGGTGCGCGGCGGATTGTAGACTTACTTGTTGCTATCACTGATACCGACTAATCGCGATCGGCTGATTGTAATCCAAGATTTACTAAGACTATGTGAACAAGTAATTATGCCGAAGAGTATTCAGGCCCGTTTTGGGAAGTTGTATACGGTACTATGAACAACTCGCGAATCTTGGCGCGTACGTCTTGTGCTGAGAGTCGATGTGGCCGCTCATGGCACCGGCCAGCGCATCCGCTGGGGCGATCAGGATGCCGTTGGTCTCGGGGAGCAGGGAGACTGCCGGGTGGAAGCTCGATTTCCATGTGCATCGCCAAACATTTTCCAATTACCAGCTCAATGGGTCAAACTCCGTCTGGGGATCGTCTTTCAGCATGCCGTACCCGGCATTCACATACATCTTATTGAAGTTCTTTTTCAAATTGGCAGTTCCGTTGGCATTGGCCTTGTAAACCACGCACATCCAGCACCCGCCTTTGTCCTGGCCTGTTTTGTTATCGATGTCCAGGAAGACCTGCGTGCCCATCAGGCTATCGCGGGTGAACTCTCTGGCATCCAAACCAGCCTGGGAATTAGCGCTAACGCTCACCACATCCGCCAGGCGGACGCAACCCAAGCTCGCTGACCTCAAAGGTCGCACCGTCTATTATCCTTGTCACAACTCCCATAGCCTCCTCTGGAAGGGAGGATGCGGTTAGTGTGAGCAGAAACAGGACGATCATCGCCATCATCTTCATAATACAACGATAGATGTTTGATAATGCAAAAAAACTTTCCCTCAATAGATTCTTGTTATATTCTCTGAGAATGATTCCGGGAGTAGAGATGAAACGAGATATTCAAAGCCTGAAGAGATGTCTGGGCATAGCACTAGTCGTGGCCTCCTTTGCCTTTTACGGATGCCTCTTGCTCGTGCCGCTCTCCTCTTTCTCCACGGAGAGCAAGATAGCATTGTCTACCTTGCTGGTCATTTTTGGAGAGGGATCCTTCTGGCTGGCGGTCATCATCCTGGGGCGAGAGGCGATAGCAAAGTATCGAAAAGTCGATTGGCGAAACCGACTTTCAGGATGGCTGAAAAAACCTTGAAAAAGAGGCTTCTCGGTGCAATTAAGTGGGTAATGCAATGATCGAGTTCTCTGTGAACTCTGTGCCTCTGCGGTAAATAATCGTAGCGTGATAATTAAATCCTGGTGGTTGCGGAGAAAAACCACAGAGTCACAGAGCGCACGGAGGACGAACGAACGGAGAACCACGATTACCACGGAACCAATTTTCCAGGCTTTTCAAGTTTAGTGGACTGGAGACAAAGAAGTTTGCGAGTCTCTGTAAACTCTGTGCCTCGGGGGTTAATATTTGTAACTGAATATTTAAACCCTGGAATTTACGGGCAATAAACCGCAGAGTCGCAGAGCGCGCAGAGGACGACGGACGGAGAACTACGATTAATCCCTGATTCAATTTTCCAGGCTTTTCAGGTTGACGAATGGAAATCAAAGGACGTTTGCACGTCTCTGCGAACTCTGCGTCTCTGCGGTTAATAATCGCCTCTTGATAATAAAATCATGCAGTCACAGCGCGCACAGAGATTCTATTACATCTGAGAAGTCAATAGTAACCCTGGAATTAGCCACTGGAAATGGGACGGGCCAAAAAAGAGATCAAATCAAAGAGTAAAAGAGGTCGATTCATGCTGCCCAAAGTAATTCTGCATAACGCCGTCAGCCTGGATGGAAGAATAGACGGCTTTCCCTTAGATCTGTTCCAATATTATGAGCTGGCAGCCTCCTGGAAAGAGGATGCAACACTTGCCGGCTCCGATACCTTTCTGAAGGCCGCAAGCGAAGCGCCTCCCGAGGATGAGAGCGCTTTTCTCCCGCCTAAGACTGATCCGGGCGACAGTCGTGCCTTGCTGGCCATTCCCGACAGCCGCGGGCGCATACGCACCTGGCATTATCTGCGATCCCTGCCCTACTGGCGCGACGTAGTGGCCCTGTGCTCAGAGTCCACGCCCCAGGAGTATCTGCATTATCTCAAAGAGAGGCACATCGATTATATCATCGCGGGCCAGGATCACGTGGATCTGCGTGTGGCTTTGGAGGAGCTGAACTCGCGCTTTGGTGTGAAGGTCGTACGCGTGGACGCAGGAGGCACCTTAAACGGCCAGCTCCTGCGCCAGGGCCTGGTAAACGAAGTGAGCCTTCTCATCTATCCCAGCCTGGTGGGAGGAGAAAAGCAGAGCAGCATCTTTCGCGCTCCCGACCTGCTGGCCATTGCTGCTACTACTGCTACTGCAGATCAGGTGACTGGGCCAGGGGGCGTGATCTCACTCAAGCTCATGCAGATGGAGAGACTCAAGGGCGAAGTAATTTGGCTGCGCTATGAGGTCCGGTGATTGGTTCCGGCCCAAAATGGTTATATCCATATTTTCCGTTCTTTATTATCATGAAAGTATGGAATAATACCTCGAAATTAGTTGCGCTTCTCGGCATCTTCTTATTACTGGCCTCGGTGGCAGACTCTCAGATGAACCGGGACAGCCCCTTTTTGGGGAGCAAGCTTCCCAGAACCGATGATCAGAGCATGAAAGGCCAAGGCCAGCAGTCCGCGTCCTCGATCATGATCTCCGAGCCTTTCAATAATCAAGCCGTCTCCGACTTGTCAATATCCGCAGATCAGAACAATACCGCCTGCAATCAAGTCTCATTCCTGT
The DNA here is from genome assembly GCA_963748825.1 of Methanotrichaceae archaeon. Classification (GTDB taxonomy): domain Archaea; phylum Halobacteriota; class Methanosarcinia; order Methanotrichales; family Methanotrichaceae; genus Methanothrix. The sequence continues at coordinate 183,499 of CAVVKN010000002.1, read as the reverse complement.
TGACATTGACTGCATCTCCCAGCGGCTCCACCGGATATCAGCCGGTAAAGGTAAGAGTACTGGAAAACCGCCAGGGCACGCCCACCGCAGTTGCTGAACTGGTTCTTCTCATGCCGGCCACGGGGGGCTCACTGCATGAGACCATCGGCTTCTCCAGTGCGAATTCGCCGGCTGGGGGCAGCCGTACAAACGAGATCACTGTGACGGCAGATCCGGATAATCAAATACCGGAGACCAATGAGAGAAATAATGGCCTGACCTTTAGTGTAACCTGCCAGGGTTAGGGGCGAAGAGGGGCAAAGGCAAGGATGGCAAGAGCCATTCGGCCTTTCTTTTTGGTTTCAATTTTTTCTTCTGAGAGAAGGGGCAAGTTAATAAGTAGAGACTGCTTAAGATTGATGGATGGAAATGCCAGAAGATGAAAAGCCCACTACAAGACAATCATTGCCCCAGTTTATTCCCAAATTCAAAGGCAAGAAAGTCGTGATTCGTCTGCTCTCAGGGGGCCAGCCGGTCACTGGAACTATTGACTCGTTCAACTCGTATGAGATTCTTCTCTTGACCGCTAAGGGCGAGATATTGGTCTTCAAGCACGCCATTGCCACTATCGAGATCGTGGATGAACCGCGAGGCTATAAGCCAAGCCTTTGATTTTGAAATATTCTTAAGAGATAAAAATGTCCTTTAGCTCCTAAATTGGAGAAAGGATAAAGGATCTAAATTTTTCTATAATTATTCATTGTAGAATATGAATATCATTATTTACTATTGGCTGCCAATGAGGACTGCATGAGCCTGAAGGTCACAATGCTAGGAACGGGCGTAGGCATCCCCCAGCCCGGCCGCTCCCAGGCGGCGGTATTGGTGGAGAACGATCAGAATCTGCTCCTGGACTGCGGGGCAGGCACTCTCCTGCGTCTGGACGAGGTGGGAGCCGACCTGGCGGCGTTGGACACTGTGGTGCTTACGCACCTTCATTTGGACCACGTCTCAGATCTGCTTGCCCTGGCCAATGCCCGCTATCTGGCAGATATGCCAGGCCTGCAGGTCTTCGGGCCGCAGGGCACAGAGGTCTTTTTTGAGATCGCAAAGAGCGTCTACCCCAACCTGGAGAAGATGGCTGTGGCGGTGCGAGAGCTTTTGCCCATGGATTCTTTCACCCTGAAGGGCTTTGACATCTTTGCCGAAGAGGCGCGCCACAGTGTGACGGCTCTCGCTTACCGCCTGGAGGCAGATGAAAAGGTAGTGGTCTACTCCGGAGACACCGAGCCCTGCCCGCGCGTGGCTGCTCTGGCACATGGAGCCGACCTGCTCATTCATGAATGCTCATTTCCTGAGCCCTTTGATGTCACCAACCACAGCACGCCTAAAAAACTGGGCAGCATGATCAAAAACCAGGGCGTCAAGCGCATTGTTCTCACGCACCTCTACCCGCAGGCACAGGGGTGCGAGGATGAGATGGCCGAGCAGGTGATCGAGCTGTCCGGAGCGCCGACCATCGTGGGCTGGGATATGATGAGCGTGGTAATTTGATCTCTATTCGATCATAATCATCCTGCCTTCTCTCCACCTCCACCCAGCTTATCCTAGATCACCCTCGTTCCGGTCCACTCTCCCGACCAGCCCTCGGCGGAGCCATACCTCCAGTTGCCGCTGAAGTTTTGGCAGTCCTCGGAGAGTACGAACTCAAAGTCTCCGGCATCGTTGGGCTCGGATCTGGTTGGAGCGTCAAACCATTTGCCTGTCAGTCGATCTCCTTCTGCTCTGCCTCTGACAACGCCCCAATCAGTGGTGTAGACGCCTTCAACCGCATCACCCTTCTCTTGCAGGTCCAGCAGCCCGAAGCTAGTATCCCAGATCCCTGCCCATGCGCATTGATCAGACGATGGGAGGACGTCAGGGATCTTCGCAGTTATCAGATAGGCTCCTGAGTCGTTTTCCGCGAGATAGTGGAATTCCTCTGCAGAATCAAAGATTATTGGCGAGCCTTCTCTCCAGGAGAGACCGCCGAGGAATGTCCAGGGATTTAGGTGCCGGCTATCATCAATTGCCAAGAACTCGGCTTTGCCCCCCTCGTTGGCAATAAAGACTACATGCGTTCCGTCCGGGCTGAAGACCGGGCCGGATCTGATCCCCTGGCCATACCAATCATATAGATAGGGCCGATCCTCGTGGCCATCGACTACGACAAATTGGACCTCAACTCCCTCCCGGTTGTCTTTGGCCACGTAAGCCAAACGGCCACCTATGCCGAAAGTCAGGCCCCATACATCTCTATACCTGGTGCCCTCCTTTCCATCAAGGACCACAAACTTGCCATCTTTGTCTTTGGCTGTGTAAGCCACATGATCACCATCCGGGCTGAATAGGGGATCGTTGATCTCATCATAAATCCTGCCTTCAACTCCGTCCAGCACCATTGTGAATCCCTCATCTTGCGCTTTGGCCCAATAAGCAGTTCTTCTGCCATCAGAGCTGAAGACGATCTTTCCCACCCCTGGGAATGGATACTCATTGCCACGAACAGCGTCTACCACCACAACATGGTCTCCATATGCTCCGGCGCCGGGGACCAGGTCGTATGCGAATCTTTTGCCATCCGGGCTGAAGAACATTTGGCTTACGCGATTGTCTTTGCCCAGATTTATGACCTCTCCGTCCAGGACGATGTAGCATGGATCTCCGGCATAGCTGGCACTGCGACTGTAAGCCCACCGACTGCCTTCGGGGCTGACGACCGGGGAGTACCCAATCTGCACCCGAATTTCTCCGTCTACAACTACGTAGTTTGTGCCTTCCTTGACTATGGTGTAGAGCACATGCTGCCCGGAAGAGCTGATTATCGGATCATCTGATGTGCTATCATAGGGCCCCTCTTCCTTTCCATTTACCACTACTACCACTTGGTCGCCTTTATCTGCCATGTAGGCATAGCGCCCGCCATCCTGGCTGAAGACGATTTTGTAGATCTCGTCATACTTTTGCCCCTCTGTGCCATCCACCACAGCTATCCGCTTGTCGCCCACCAGTGCCTTATAAGCATAATGCCGGCCATCGGTGCTGAAGATGAAGTCTCGGACATTCTGGTATAACGATCCGTTGATCCTTCCTTGCAGTCCGGCAACCACATAGCGCTCATCAGAATCTATTCTCTGCGAATAGGCAATTTTGGTGCCATCCGGGCTCGCTGTTCCTCCCGTTTGCCCGTCTATTTTCCGGGCGGAGAACATGGAGATGGAAGAGCTGGCTTCTTGTGATTTGCCAGATTTTCCTGCATTGAAATCCGCTTTGGACTCTTCACCCCCGTCATCCTCTGCAATGAAGATCTCCTTTTTGCCAAGCTTCTCTAAAGCTGCTGCCGCTTCTTCTCTGACCGTTTCATCCTCATCGCCCTGGGCCTCGTTTAAAGCATCGACCGCCCTGTCGTCTCCTAATTCGCCAAGAGCATAGGCGCTGCTCGATCTGACCATGCTCTCTTTATCCGCCAATCCTTTGATCAGCGGCTCTAATGCACTAGGGTCTTTGAGGTGAACTCCCAGGGAGATGGCGGCATTGGCCCTAACTTCAGCATCCGAATCGGAGAGGGCTTCTATCAGAGGCTCAACCGCCCGTGTATCGTTCAGATCGAAAAGAGCTACTGCAGCTTTCCTGCGAATGCTGACATCCGGATCCTGAAGCTCTTTGATCGCGTTTTCTACCGGATCCAGAGTCCCGGATTTCTCATCCTCAGCCGCAGATCCCATCTCCTTTCTCTCCTGGGACAATGTAGACGGCCCAGAGGTGCCTGCATCAATTGAGCCCTCAAGTGTGGAGGAGATTTCCTTTGAGCCGGATTGCAGAGAGACAATAACCGCACCTGTTTGCAGCTCGCCAGTCACCTTGATGCCGCTGTTTATGGAGATCTTCTGGAAGGAGATGAGGGATAGACCTGTCTCGTTTTGGGCGGTGATGACATCAAGGTCCATCTCCCCGGAACCAGTACCGCTGATGGTGAGCTGGTAGTTTTTATCCAGGGGGAGCCGGTAGGTCTCCACCTCGCCGGATGCCAGCACCTCTGCTCCTGGGATTTCGTTGATCATCCGGCCGTTTTCAATTCCTGTTTTCCTTCCTTCTGAGTCGGAAAACAGGGCATCGGCTGGGCAGCGCACCACTATCAGGGCTTTCTTGAGGCCATGCAGGACACCGGCTAGCTCGGAAATGCCTTTCTTTAAGCCGGGGACTAGGGCACTTGCCTCGTTCAGGTCAATCTCGCCGTGGGCCTCAGCGGCACTGATTCTGTTAGGTGTGGCCCAATTGTAGCCCATGAATTCGGGGTTGCCCCAATTTTTATTATTGATTATTAAGTATATTTGGGGCATGGGGCGAGGGGGCTGAACGGATGAAGCCGGAAAGTTAGGGTCGTAGACATAAACGGTGGGATCTTCACCCTCAACCTCAATCAGTTTGTAGCCCAGGACGGCATGGCCGGTTGCATTTCCATTTTTTGTTCCATAGAACTCAATTACGAGCGGTTTTCTGTCGTTTTTCAGTGAGTTTTTCAGTGCCTGATGGGTGGCCAAGACGCCTTGATTGAGCTTGGGGGACCAGGCATCGGTTTGCAGCGCGGCATAAAGGGGCAAGTACCAGGTTCGCACATAGGCACTGATGCTGGGAGAAGCCTCTTTTCTTGTCATCTCGCTGACCGGCTTGTTCAGAGGTTTTCTGTCCGGATCCAGGAAATAGAGGGCGGAAGTGGCAGACATGCCATAGCAGTGGCCGCCGGAGCCGGCTTTCATCATCTTGTTTAGATAGTTGTCGATTAGGATGTAGGTGGGAGCGAATATTGTCCGCTCCAGAAGGGCCTGTTCGCTGGAAAGGCCGCCGCTTACTCCCGTAACCGCGCCCATGCTGGTGGATATAGCTTTGCGAACCTGCATGGCCCGGAAGATTTCGTTGATTTGCTCTGGCTGCAGGTTGCCAATGACGGAGGTCAGCATCCCTTCCACCAGCTCGTCGGTCTCTATTTCGGTGAGATTAAAATTTTCAAAGCTATAGCCGTCCTGGGCCGGATTGTAAGCTCTCTCTGCATTTTTGGCAAAGTAGATGTTGACTTTGATCGCGGCAGAGTTGTCCTCCTCATAGCTGTCGTTCTCACCGGGAATAAATGCCTGGGCGAGCAAAGTGGCATCCTCTATGTTTTCGCCCCTCAGATCCCAGACTGCTGTACCTGTAGTCTTCCCTCCAGGGGCGATGTCTCCGACCAAGGCCGGATCGCCGATGGCCTGATAGTCTTTTCCGCCGGAAGGCAGGACGTAGAGCTGCAAATGCACATTCTTGGCGGCGGTCTCTCCAATGTTGTCGATCCTGACGACTACTTGCTGCTTGTCGGCTGCATCTTCGAGGGGAAGAACGGTGTTGTCCTTATAATCGGTGAGGAAGATATTCTTTGGGCCTATTTGCAGGTTCGCCTGTTTGGGTGGCTCTAAACCTGAGACCTTGTCCAGCCACAGCCGGGCAAGCTGGACCGTCAGGTCGCAGGCATCGCCCGGGCTATAGTCGCCAAATCCTGTAGCAGAGGCTCCTGTGTACATGGTGGGATAAAAGCCGGCCACGATATTCTTGTAGCGGATCTGTAGCTCCTGGATGGCTGCCCCCTCCTTCCATTTTCCCTCGTTGTTGACGAAGACCATCCACTCGACATTGGCAAACCGGGCGTTGGCCTCACCTTCACTCCTGTCCAGGCGGGAGTCGGAAAAGGCGGAGGGATCCCACCATTCCTTTTCCTTTTCTCCTTTTGTTGCACCTCCGGAAATAGGCCGGGCGGATGCCGCCATTTCCGGGCTCTCAAATACCTCTACCACGATGTCGATGGTAGTAGTGGGGCAGCCTTCCTGACTGGTGGCTATCTTCTGTCGGGCAGTAAATGTATGCACCTTCTGCACACCTATGCCCTTCTCTGTGGTAAGCGTAAGCTCCTGGGCCTCGGCTTTGGCACTGATATCGCCATCCATCTGGAAAGGTGATTTCAGATCGCTGGCCAGGAGCATGTAGTCGGCAGGATCGATGTCCTCTATCCAGGCGGGAGGGGCCTGGGAGGCTTCTCCCTGGTTGGAATTTTGTCCTGCGGCAGGCAATACTAGAATGCAAAGAATTAAGCAGATATATTTTAGGTCCATTTTCATTCCCTCACCATGTCCGGACAGCTCTGATCTTGGGCATTTTCTAAGCGAATAATAGTTGTAATGGATTAATGATTACTTAAATCTTTTTTCCATGTAGGACCTCGAACCTCGAGGCATCTTCCAAGAATATCTGCAATATTTTATGTCATCTTTTATAATTCTTCTAAAGCAAGAGCAGCATTTTCCTGGACGCCTACATTTGTATCGTTCAGCCTGCTTATCAGATTAATAGTTCTGCGAGCTTCGTCATCAAGCTATTCTCGCAATATTTCGTTTTCAGGATTTTGCTCCAGCTCCCGTGCCTTCTCATAGCTTTCGTTAGCTTCATCGTATCTGTCCAATTTCTCCAGGGCATAAGCTCTCTCCTTCCAGGCCTGGATGTTGGATTGATTGCGGGAGAGAATGTCATCATACGACTCTATGGCCTTGTCCCATCTTCCCATGCTGCCTGCAATATTTGCGTTGTCAAAATCATCCTGGTCTCGGCCTGCATCTCCCTTAAGGTAATCCTCAGCCCCGAAGAATAGAATGCCGGCAAACATGAGGATTACCGTTAACAGACCTATTCCGGCAAAAATCGCGCCCACGAATAGTGCCTGATCGATTGGTTTCCTATCTGCACTATCTGAGCTCTTGCTTCCCTGACCAAGAAGGGATCTCAATCGATCTGGAGTAATCCAGGCCAGGAGCCCGGCGACTGTGAGCAGCACTCCCGGAGGAATCCACAGGACCCATCCCAGAAAGCCAAAGAAAGCAATCCAGGCTATGTATCCGACGGGAAAGCCCAAGAGCCCGCTGCCGAGGAGAAGCCACGCAGCTCTTTTCTTGTTTCTGGTGTAAAGAAATGCGCCCCCAATCCCAGCCAGGCCCAGCTGCAGGAATACAACGCTTCCGGCCAGGCCCAACTCGCTCCAGCCAGAGGGGATGTGGGATGAAGAGAGCCCTACTAGCGAGGCCAAGAGATCAAAAGCTGCGATGAGTAATCCAGCCAGCCCTCCCAGGAGGCCCAGGATTTGGATTGCAAGCCTGCCCAGTCGGTCGCTATCTTCCTGCTGCCCCTGTGTTTCCATAGTTTCCAATTTCTGGCTCACCTTCTTACTTGACCATTTCATTCCCACAGATAGCTGGAATCTGAAGTCGGCTCTTCTTCCTCATTACCTAAGACGCCACCCTCGTAAACCACTCGAATCTTTGCATCCGAACCATCAGACATATCAGACCTCTTGATTCTCAACTTGCGACAATAGAAATATGTGCGTTTAGGATAAATAATATTTGAAACAAGTCCGAAGCATACTCATCTTTTGCATGATTTTCCTCCTTGGCGAATTTGCCCTGGCGTAGAGCTGCTGGCGGGCCGGGGCGGGCGCGCTCGGGCACGAGGGAGGCGGCAGAGATGCGATGGAATATCCGGCTACAAAAAGTCTTTTACCCTTCATTGTTAGATAGTATTATTGATATGGAGACAAAGGAATTAATTCAAAAGGAGATTGAGGTTTTCCCTGAGCCTTATCTAGAAGAGATGCTCGATTTTATTCATTTTTTGAAGGGAAAAGCATCAAAGAAAAGAATGGAGACTGCGATATTAAGTGAATCCGTGCTCGCAAAGGATTGGCTAAGCCCAGTGGAGGATGAAGCTTGGAAAAATTTGTGAAAGGAGATGTGGTCGTCGTGCCTTTTCCATTCTCAGATTCGACGGAGGCAAAAAGACGTCCCGCCCTCGCCCTGGCAGAACTCTACGGAGAGGATAGAATTCTCTGCCAGATAACGAGTCAGCAATTCATGGATAGATATGCGGTTCCCATAAATGAATCCGACTTCGAAGAAAGATCTCTTCGAAAAATTGGGCCTTGTGTCCGTCTCTTATTCATGCTCAAACATCATTTGCTTTTCTGATTGCAAACGCTATCCTCTGCAGCGCCGTGGCATTGGCCAGCACCACAGTTATGGCTATTACTATTATCAGCCACTGGGTATTGAAAAGCCCCAAAAACATTCCCGTGTAAAGCAGCATCAGCCGCTCAAATCGCTCCAAGAGCCCGCCCATCTTTTTCAGCTCTGCTTCGCCCTTTACTATGCCCCGGTGATCTGCATAGGCTCGCACGAAGGTGGTCATGAGCGATCCGAAGAAGAGCAGCATAAACCAGGCCTCATAAGGTATGCCCAGAAACTCGCCCCTTCCTAGGTAGAAGAGCAGTCCCAGGTAGAGCATCAGCTCCACATATCTGTCCACCACTCCGTCGAGGAAGGCTCCCTTCGCCGTGGCCTGATGGGTCACCCGGGCCACCGTCCCATCGATGATGTCGATAAAGGCGGACAGTGCGAAGAGCACCAGGCCCCAGGCCAGCCGCCCGTCCATCAGGGCCGCCATTCCCCCCAGCGCCGGCACGAGAGAGAGAAGCGTCCAGGTATTGGGAGAAAGGCCAAGAGCTGCCAGCCCGCCTGCTAGCTGGTCCGTCTGCTCCGAATTGAATTTAGCTTTAAGCATTTTTCATCGTCTCTATATCAAAACTTAAAGGCTGGAGAGGAACTTCTCTATCCTGTCCAGCGCCTCAATCAGCTCCTCACGGGATGTGGCGTAGCTGCAGCGCAGGAATCCTTCGCCGCTCGGCCCAAAGACGCTGCCCGGCACCACCGCCACCTTCTGCTCTTTGAGGAGCCGCTCCGCGAACTCCTCTGAGGAAAGCCCCCAGGCTTTCACAGAGGGGAAGGCGTAAAAGGCTCCCCTGGGCTCGAAGCAGTTCAGACCGATGCGATTTAAGCCGGAGACGAACATGCGCCGGCGCAGGTTATATTCGTGCTTCATGTGCAGCATACCCTCCTCGCCCTTCTGCATGGCTTCTAATGCCGCAACCTGGGCCATGGTAGGCGCGCTGAGCATGGTGTACTGATGTATCTTGGTCATGGCCCCCACCAGAGCCGGGTCGCCCAGCGCGTAGCCTACGCGCCAGCCGGTCATGGCATGCGACTTGGATAGGCCGTTCAGGATGACCGTCCTCTCCTGCATGCCCTCCAGCTGTGCGAAACTGACGTGGCTGCCTGAATAGGTGAGCTTGGCATAGACCTCATCGGATATAACGAGAAGATCATTCTCGACAACGACATCGGCCAGATCCTCCAGGTCGGAGCGGGTCATAATCGCTCCCGTGGGATTGTTGGGGTAGCTGAGCAGCAGGGCGCGAGTCTTGTCGGTTACGGCCCTGGCAACATCCCCAGGCTGCAGCCGGAACTCATCCTCCAGGCGGGTGGGAACTGTCCTTGCCACTCCACCGGTCAGAAGGATGTCCGGGGTGTAGGCCACATAGCAGGGCTCGGGCACAATGACCTCGTCGCCAGGGTTTAGCGTGGCGCGAAAAGCCAGATCAACCGCCTCGCTGACACCAGTGGTGATCAATATCTGCTCGACCGAATCGTAAGTCAGGCCCTGATCGCAGCGCACTGACTCGCTGATAGCCTCTCTGAGCTCGGGCATGCCTTTGTTAGATGTGTAGTGAGTGTTTCCCGACTCCAGTGAATAGATGCAGGCCTCGCGCACATGCCAGGGCGTGACGAAGTCCGGCTCTCCCACACCTAGAGAGATCGCCCCCTTCATCTCGCTCACCAGATCGAAGAACTTTCTAATGCCCGAAGGAGGCATGTCTTTGACAACCTGATTTAAATGCTGCTCGGCATTCCAGGCGGGTATGGATACGTTTTTCAGGCTCTGCTTCATGGAGTAATCACCAATCTCTGGGGCTTGGGCTTTTCGGTGAGAATGACGCCATGCTCCTTATAGCTCTTGAGGATGAAGTGAGTGCAGCTCGATTGAACTCCTTCCAGTGGTGCAATCTTCTCCGCCACGAAGTAGGCGATGTCTTTCATGGTCTTGCCTCGCACGGTGACGGATAGGTCGTGATCACCCGAGATCAGCCGCACCGATTCTACATCCGAGAAGTTGGCGATCCTCTCCGCCACTGCATCGTAGCCCGTCTTTCGCTGCAGCGCTACCTTCAGCTCCAAAACGGCGAAGACAAAGCTCTGGTCGAGCTTCTCCCAGTTGATCAGAGTGATGTACTTTCTTATGACGCCGGATTCTTCCAGCTCCCGGATCTCTCGGGCTACATCCGCCTCGGGTCTGCCCAGCAGCGCCGCGATCTCGGATGAGGTTGCCTTGGCGTTTTCAGAAAGAATCTCCAAAATCTCGTTCATGAAATTCTGTATTAACCACGTCCATTTAATTATAGGCTTTGCGCTTACCAGAGTAGTAAGGATAATCATATACAATCGAAAGTTATTAATACTCTTATTACAACTGTATTAATATGAAACAGATGAGATGTCCAAAATGTCATTACGGATGGGAGACGAGGGTAAATAAGCCTAAAGCCTGCCCCAGGTGCAAAACCAGGCTGGATATGAAGAAGGTAAAAAAGGCCTGAACGAAAATTCAGGCCCAAATCTCTATTGTCCATTGAGATGATCTCTGTAACAAAACAACTAAAGACTGTGACTTTTTTGCAATTTTTAAAAAAATCTGGTAAGGAAAAAGCCCCGAGCGTGATTCGAACACGCGACCTATTGATTACAAGTCAATCGCTCTGGACCAGCTGAGCTACCGAGGCGCTAGGCTCGACATATTTTCCATCTTTACTTAAAGGCTTTGCCCTTGCCGGCCCTTTCTTGCGGCTGGACCCTTTTCCAGGCCGCGCAGCAGAGAATAATTTGTACCGGGATGCCGGCCGTCAAAGCCGCAAAGCAGCCTCTTTGCTTCCGAGCGCAAAGCATCAGCATAGAGCTTCTCGCTGGCATTGGTTTTCTCGCCGGAATCAGCAAATCCTAGAACTTGTCCGATGGCATAGAGCCGCACCTCTTTTCTGGGAATACGCCGCATTGGCTTTATCCAAGCGACCTTTTGCTCTTCACACTCAGGGCCATCCGATACGAATGCATCTACATCGCCCCGCAGATAGCTTATGAAGATCTCCAGAGCCTCATCATCCAGGGTCTCGCCGGTGGCGAGAATGCCGGCTCCATTCTCCTCTGCAGTGCAAAAAAGCAGCTTCCTCTTCTGTGCAGAGCGGACTATGTAGGGCGTTTCATCCGGCAGAAGCGGCAAGCTCTTTGCAATATAGGGAAGCCTTAATTGCTCTGCCACATAGCGGGCCTGGTCTGCGGTGGGGCTTGTTATTTTCCCCTCATCGATGATCACGGCCAATAGGTCGATGTCCCTTCGGTGAAAAAAGAGATTCTTGAGGACAAATGCTAATGTAGCGCTCTTTTGCCCCCCATCCAGGCCCAAGGCTATGCGCGAGCCAGGGCCAAAGAGACGGGTCCTACGCAGGGCTTCCCTGATCTTGCGGTGCACGTCCTCTTCAAAGTGCTCCCGGCATAGATGCATGCCCGAGTACCTCTGATAGATAATGGCACAGCGTTGGCATTTGCAGCACTTGGTCATTTTCATCTCACACTTTCGCGCTTCATGGCTCGCGAACTTTCAAGCGATTTTGAATCGAAGTATTGCCGCCACGCCGCCCAAAGAGCGCAGCCGATCTCCCGGCTCAAACTCCGAGCTGAAGATCACTACCTTCCCCCGAGCATCGGCCACTTCGCGCATGATCTCATCTACCCTTCCCCGACGGGCCAGCTCATCTAAAACCAGCAGCTTTTCAATCGCGCCGTAGTTCTTGGCGGTTTCCACCTCTTTTATGCCGTAGGCGGCTTTGCCGTTCGTGGCGATCTCCCGGAAGAGATCTTCAATGAGCTTTGCTTCCCTGGCTATGCGGCTGGACTCAAGAACGCTCTTTACTGCCCCGCGACGCAAAACCTCTTGAAATCCGGATCTTCCGATTGAAGAGGTATCATCCATGGCAATCCTTTTGGCCAAATCCGGAAGGCTGGAGTCAATTACTTTCTTTAAATCCTCTTTGGTAAAGCCCGGTCCCGCCAGGATAACCTCTGCGCTCCCCTGTGCCGTCTGATCAATTGCTTGCGCCACATCTCGCAAAAAGCCGGTGCGCGTGTCCTCACCACTGCCTTTGCCACTGCCCTGCCGTATCTCCGCCGCCATCTGCACCCCGAACTGGCGCAAAACTCCGATGGTGGCCTCACCCTCCTCCACCAGCGCAATGATCACTCGCGGTCTCTGCGACTCGGCCACGGCCTCATCAATGCGCGCCAGAAGGTCCGGCCTCCAGTGGTACTTGAGGATGGACAGATCCGTTCCCACCTCGATATTCAGAGTATGATATGCCCCTACATCCATTCCCGATTTGATAATGCCGTGCAGCCGCAGCCAGTTGGAATACATATGAAACTCTATATCCTCAACCTTGACTCCCAGGCGCACCGTCTTTCTCTCCATCTTTTCCGGGCGCGCCTTGTCGGCAATGGCTGGAACCTTTCTGTGCGTGAGAGCAAAGACGAGATCACCCCGCGAAATCAAGTGCTGTAGATGCCATAGATCATCTAACGACTCCGGGAGCAGGGCAATCTCCCCTTCATCGCCTCGCAGATTCTTCTTCAGGACGCGCATGAAATCTACCTTCTAATCAAAAGGCTTAAATCATTGTGCATCGAGGGAGGGTGTCGAGCCGCCATAACTCAGTTGGTAGAGTGTCTGGCTGTTAATTGCTAAAGAGCAGTAACCAGAATGTCACAGGTTCGAGCCCTGTTGGCGGCGCATTTCTTTTGGGCCTGTAGCTCAGTCCGGTTAGAGCGCTCGGCTCATAACCGAGTGGTCGCCGGTTCAAATCCGGCCAGGCCCATGTGTGCAACATTCCTTCTCCAGAATCTTTTTGAGCCTTTTTCCCATATACCTCAAAAAGTATTTCTCAGTTAAAGGAGATATAATCAGTTTTGTCTGCAGCAATTTTTAATCTTTTATCTTGGCCTGCCGAAAGTGCACATCATGAAGAAAGTCGGGAAATCGTTCTGGCAGTACTGTTCGCCTCTATATTACTTGTCGTTCTTCCTTTGGTGATTGCCACTCTACTCTATTCACCTGAGTATGTACAGCGGAGAACGACTGGGGAAGAACGGAATTCTTACAGAAAACGGCTATTATAAGCACTTCTGGTGGGGACTTCCCCGTGATGGCGGCCAGTATGACTTCGTGGCCCGGGGCAATCTGGGACAGTCTATCTACGTCTCACCCCAGGCAGACCTGATCATCGTGCGCAATGCAGAGGATAGGCCTGCCCTTGGCATCGCTCTGGAAAGCCGGGAGATCTTCTATCAGCTCGCCAGCGCCATGGGAAACAGCACTGCTGCGCTAGCTTAGGGCTTTAGCCGTGCTCTTCCAGGCCATCGCCCTTAGCTTAAGCTTCCATGCTGGCCTTTTTCCCTGCTTAGCCGCCATCTTTGGCTATGTCTTTTTAGCCAGTTCAGATCCGGCCCGGCGCATGCCAGCAAGATTTTTGTGCTCATCTAAAAAGGAATAAAGGCGTTCAGCTCTCCGCCCGAGCCGCTCTTCTCCAGTCGGTTATCTTTTTGGGGCTAATGCCGGTCTTCTCCGCCAGGATCTTGACCCCTGCTGCAAGCAGATCCTCCTTATTATTGATGCCTGCCAAGGTCAGCTTCTCCAGGGTTTTGGGCCCGATTCCCGGCAAGGTCACCAGGCCGTCGCCCTTTGCCAGAGCCTCTGGCTTTGCAGTTTTCCTGGCTTTTACTGCGCTCGCCGCTTTCTTGGTCTCTTTTTTGGCCTTCGGTTTCACTTCTTCTTTTGTTTTGGCGGGATCTGTCTTTTCCTGGGCCTTCTTGGCCTGCCACTCCAGGAAGTTGCAGTGGGGACAGCCTAAATCCCAGGGCCTCTTGCCCTTGTTGATGATGCGGACGTGAAACATGCCGTGCTCCTCACACTGCTTGTCGGTCACTATCAGCGTTCCAAATCTAGGAAGAGGCAGAGTAAACCGACATTCCGGGTAGCCGGAGCAGCCGATGAAACGAGAGCCCCGGTGGCCGCGCCGAATTATGAGATCGGATTTGCACTTCTCACAGGTGCCCACGATCTTGTCGGTGCGCAGGCCATCCTTGAGCGACTGGCTAATGCCATCCTGGTTTGAGGTTAGCTCATCGAAGACTGATGTAAGCATGACCCGCGACTTCTCGATGACCTCGTCCTCCTTGATATTTCGCTCTGAGATAAGGGTCATATCGTTCTCTAGAGTCTGGGTCATCTCCGGCTTGGTAATGGTGGGAGCATATTTTTGCAGCGTATCAACCACGGCATAAGCAGTATTGGTGGGCCGCATGGGATTGCCCTGCACATAAGCGCGCGCATAGAGTTTGCTGATGATATCGTGCCTTGTGGACTTCGTTCCCAGCCCCAGATCATCCATGATCTTGATGAGCTTGCCCTGACCGAAGCGAGCCGGTGGCTGCGTCTCTTTAGCATCGATGGTGTGACCCAAGACCGCCAGGCGCTCTCCTTCCTTCAGCTCCGGCAAGATATGCTCCTCCGCCTTGCTGTAGGGATAATAGTATCTCCAGCCTGCCTCCACGAGGCGCGCTCCATTGGCCCGGAAGGGCTCGGGGCCAATGTCCACCTTGAGGCTGGTGGCATCCCAGACGCACGCTTCGGCTAAGGTGGCGAAGAAGCGGCGCACTACCAGCTCATAAATGCGCCATTGATCTTCCTTCAGTTCGCTCTTGGCCACGGAGACGGTGGGGTAGATAGGCGGATGGTCGGTTGTGGACCTCTTGCCGCGCGTGGGCTGCATCTTTCCCTTGAGCAGCCGCTCCGCCTCACTCGAAAAAGCGCCTTTCAGGAAGAGTCGGGTTAGAGCTACCAGGTCAATGGATGGCGGATAAACGGTATTATCCGTTCTGGGGTAGGAGATGAAGCCATTGATGTAGAGCCATTCGGCTAAACGCATGGCATTGGCGGCAGAAAAGCCTATACCGCTGGCGGCGGAGATGAAGCTGGTGGTGTCAAAGGGGGCCGGTGGCTTGTCAATACGCGGTTTTGTCTCGATGGACTTGATTATGCCCACCGGGCCGAGGCGGGCTATTATTGCGTCAACCTCGTCCTTCTCCCAGATGCGCCCATTGGCATGTTGCACCCGAAGCTCTTTCTCCAGATCCGCATAGATCTCCCAGTAAGCCTTCGGCACGAATGACTGGATCTCTCTCTCTCTATCGACGATGAGTGCCAGGGTAGGAGATTGGACCCTGCCTACGGAGAGAAACTCCTTGCCAAGCCGCCCAGAGGTAAGGGAGATATATCTAGTCAAGGCCGCTCCCCAGACTAAATCTATGATCTGCCTGGCCTCGCCCGAGGCTGCCAGGTCAAAGTCCACCTTTCCAGAGTCTTTAAAGGCCTTTAAGATCTCCTCTTTGACGATAGCGCTGTACCTGACGCGATCGGCATGCAGGCTGGGATTTACCTCTTTAACTATTTTTAATGCCTCAACTCCGATAAGCTCCCCTTCGCGATCGTAATCCGTGGCAATGGTGATGCGATCGGCCCGCTTTCCCAGGTTTTGCAAAGCCGCGATGATCTTCTCCTGGATAGGACGGACGACGATCTCAGCTCTGATCAGATCTTTACAGTCCACCTTCTGCCAGTTGTTGTATCCTGTAGGATAGTCTACACCCACTATGTGGCCGGAAAGGCCCATGACCACCTTATCGTCAAAGCAATAGGTATCTACGCCTGCCACTCGCTGGGAGCTGGGCTTGCTGCCGGCCAGGATCTGAGCGATCCTCTTGGCGGCATCGTGCTTCTCTGCTATTATGAGATGCATTCCAGAGAGCCAAATATGGCAGTTGATTTAAGTTTTTCCGTAAAAAATCGTATCTCACCTCTACTGCAAAAATGAGCGCTGAATATTATCTAGGATATTCAACATGATTATTTGATAAATTTTAATTGTTTACAAACTGGGCCTCTCGGGAAAATCGCTTTTTTGCAGGCCATTCTTTTCCTCTGATTGATTCAAATAGAGCCATTACGTAAATATATACAGTATGTAATTTTTATAGTAGTATGCTATAATAAATTAATTTGGTGAAATAATACATCTTTCTTATAAAGATCGCTACCTCTTATCGCGATGGCTGGAATTAGGCTGACTTTGTCCATGAAGCAATGGGATTGCTAGGGGTCTTGATGAATGGAATTGCACAATTATAATCTGGTAATAGCATATAAATAAAATTAAAAAAAATACTTCTATTTTATGGCTAAATGGTCAACTGATTCGTATAATTTCGATAGTTATAATAGTACCACGCAAAAAGTTTAAGTAGCTATTAAGCATTACAGAACGCGGCGGGAGATTGTAACGAATTGTGATGGTGCTGGATATGATGCCTTTTAGCTTGGGCCTCCATATCATCGCTTCGGCATCACCGTCGCTACAGTTTTTGCTGCTAAAAAGGTAAAGGAGGATAAAGAACGTGTCTGACAAGATAGACCTATATAGCGACCGCGGTGTTCTTTTGAAGAGCGACGTCGACCTGAGCGCCGTCAGCCCTCTCAAGAACGCGGCCATGCAGAGACTCATTTCTCTCACAAAGCGAACCGTAGCCGTCAACCTGGCCGGCATCGAAGGCGCTCTTAAGACCGGAAAGGTCGCAGGAGGCCGCAGGCAAATCAAGGGACGCGAGCTTAACTACGATGTAGTTGCCAACGCTGGCGTTCTTGCCGATAAGATCAAGTCACTGCTGCAGGTTACCCCCGGCGACGACACCAATGTTCAGGTGCTCGGCGGCGGCAAGCAGCTGATGGTCCAGATCCCAACGATGAGGATGAACGCTGCCTCTGAGTTCGTGGTCGGATTGACCGCAGCAGCCGCAGCAGCAACTGAGGCACTTATCCAGACGTTCAAGGCCGGTATGGTTGAGGCCCCCATGGTCCACGCCTCTGTCTGGGGCGAGTACCCGCAGACAGTCGGCATGTCCGGCGGAAACGTTGCATCTGTTCTCAACATCCCCCAGAACGATGAAGGTCTGGGCTTTGCTCTTAGGAACGTCATGGCCAACCACCTTGCCGTCATCACCAAGAGGAACGCCATGAACTCCGCAGCTCTCGCATCCATTTACGAGCAGATCGGCGAGTTCGAGATGGGCAACGCTATGGGCATATTCGAGCGCCACCAGCTCCTGGGCATGGCATACCAGGGTCTGAACGCCAACAACATGGTCTACAATTGCGTTAAGGCTAACGGCAAGACCGGAACCATCGGCACAGTAGTTCAGAGCACAGTCGCTGCAGCCCTTGAAGACAAGGTCATCAAGGCCGGCAAGAAGCTGCCCTCTGGCTATGTACTGTACGAGGCCAATGATGTATCCAAGTGGAACGCATACGCCGCTGCTGGCGTACTGGCTGCCACCATGGTCAACTGCGGCTCCCTGAGGGGCGCCCAGGCTGTGTCCTCGACACTGCTGTACTTCAACGATATCATTGAGAAGGAAACCGCTCTGCCAGGATGCGACTTCGGCAGGGTAATGGGAACTGCTGTCGGATTCTCATTCTTCAGCCACTCCATCTACGGCGGCGGCGGCCCCGGTGTATTCAACGGCAACCACGTGGTAACCAGGCACTCCAGAGGATTTGCCATACCCTGCGTGGCTGCAGCAGTAGCACTGGATGCCGGTACCCAGATGTTCACACCTGAGATGACATCTGGACTGGTCGGTGCCATATACGGCGAGATCAAGGAATTCCGTGAGCCGATCGTATCGGTTGCGGAGGCTGTGTAAAGGCGGAAGAAATGGTCACAGAATCAGACACGGAATCGATACAGGTGGAAATAGTCCCTAGCAGGTTTCTCATGCCGGCATCGGCTCAAAAGCTGCTAAACGAGATCTATAGGAATGGTGGCCTCATCCGGATAATGATCCATGGCCCCAACCTTCCTAGAAGCGTGCCCTACGGCCCCGGCAGGGGTGCCCCTATCGACGAGAATCGAGACCTTCTCATCGAAGTGGGCGGGCAGGCATTTGAGCTAAGTGTCAAAGTTGGGAGGATCAGGCTCGAACTGGAGAGCGCAAAATACTTCGACGGGCTGAAAGCGGCGTGTGAGCGAGCGCTGCCCATATCCTTCCAAATCAGGCGTGGCAAGTTCTTCCACACCCGGCAAACCATAACGGACTATGCCAAGTTTGGCAAGGTGGAGGACACACGCATCCTGGGACTGATCGATCCAAGGGCCAAGAAAAGTAGGATGGCCATATTGTCTGAAGAACCAGTGACTATTGACGATGAGGAGAGATAAAATATGGCATACAAACCACAATTCTATCCCGGAAGCACCTCTGTTGGCATCAACAGAAGAAAGCACATGTCCGGTAACCTCGAGAAGCTCAGAGATATTCCTGAGGCAGACGTCACGGCGATCATGGGCCACAGGGCTCCCGGCGCCGATTACTCAAGCACTCACCCACCCCTCAAAGAGATGGGCGAGCCCGACTGCCCGGTAAGGCAGCTCGTAGCACCCACAGCAGGCGCAGCCGCTGGTGACCGTGTAAGGTACTCCCAGTGGACTGACTCCATGTACTTCGCCCCATCCACTCCATACTGGAGATCCTATTGGGGAGCCATCAACTGTAAGGGCTGCGATCCAGGCACCCTGTCCGGCAGACAGATCATCGAGGCCAGGGAGAGGGATATCGAAGCCTACACCAAGGCTCAGTACGATAGCGAAATGACCGATGTCGCCCTCTGTTCCATGAGAGGCTGCACTGTGCACGGCCACTCCTTGAGGCTGGAAGAGAACGGCATGCAGTTCGATATGCTGTCCAGAACCGAGATGGGCAAGGACGGAAACGTCTATGCAACCAAGGACCAGGTCGGCATTCCCTTGGATAAGAAGATCAACCTGGGCAAGCCCATGACCGAGGCCGAGGCCAAGAAGAGAACCACTATCTTCAGGGCGGACGGCGTTCCCATGTGCGGGAAAGTCGGCGCCAGGAAGTACGACGAGGCAGTCGAAGCTCTGCACCATATGTGGGAGCTGCGCAGCAAGTGGGGATTCAGGCCGGAGTAAATGGGGTGATACAAAATGGCAGTTAAACACACCAAAAAACTATTCATAAAGGCTCTTAACAAGAAGTTCGGAAAGGATTTCGACCTCGCGGGCCAGAAGGTAGAGTACAAGAGACTTGGCACCCGAGCAGAACGCCCGTAAGAGGGAGTTCATGGAGTACGCCAAGAAGGTCGAGGGCAAGCGCGGCATGACCGGCTACAACCCCTACGTCCACGCTGGCGGCATTCCCCTGGGACAGAGGCAGCTCGTACCCTACAAGCTCTCCGGAACCGAGTATGTAGTAGAGGGCGACGATCTGCACTTCGTCAACAATCCAGCCATCCAGCAGATGTGGGATGATGTCAGGAGGACCATTGTAGTAGGTCTGGACATGGCCCACGAGGTTCTGCAGAAGAGGCTCGGCAAGGAAGTCACACCCGAGACCATCAACAACTACCTCGAGATCCTCAACCACGCCATGCCCGGCGCAGCCGTGGTTCAGGAGCACATGGTGGAGACTCACCCTGGCCTGGTAGATGACTGCAACGTTCGCGTCTTCAGCGGCGACGATGCCCTGGCAGACGAGATTGATGACCAGTACCTGATCGACATCAACAAGATGTTCCCCGCCGAGCAGGCCGAGGCCCTCAAGGCCGCTATCGGCAAGACAACCTGGCAGGCCATCCATGTTCCAACCATCGTCGTCAGGTCCTGCGACGGCGGCACCACCTCCCGGTGGAGCGCCATGCAGCTGTGTATGACCTTCATCGATGCGTACAACATGTGCGCCGGTGAGGCCGCTGTGGCTGATCTGGCCTACGCTGCCAAGCACGCTGCCGTTCTGCAGATGTCCGAGATGCTGCCCGCAAGGCGCGCACGCGGACCCAACAACCCCGGCGGTCTGTCCTTCGGCTTCCTGGCCGATATGGTCCAGACTTCCCGTGTGGCCGCAGCCGATCCAGTGAAGGTCTCCCTGAACGTAGTCGCCGCAGGCGCTGCGCTCTATGACCAGATCTGGCTCGGAAGCTACATGTCCGGCGGTGTCGGATTCACCCAGTACGCCACTGCAGCCTACACTAACGATGTCCTGGACGACTTCTGCTACTACGGCGTCGACTTCGCCGCAGACAAGTTCGGAGGATTCGCCAAGTCACCCAAGACTCTGGACATCGCCAAGGAGCTGGCCACTGAGGTCAACGCCTACGGCATGGAGCAGTACGAGGAATTCCCGACTCTGCTCGAGGATCACTTCGGTGGATCCCAGAGAGCATCCGTTCTGGCAGCCGCATCCGGTATCACTTCCGCCATCGCCTCTGGCCACAGCCAGGTAGGCCTTGCCGGCTGGTACCTGTCTATGCTCCTGCACAAGGAAGGCTGGGGACGCTTGGGCTTCTTCGGCTACGACCTGCAGGATCAATGCGGTCCAACCAACGTGTTCTCCTACCAGTCCGACGAGGGCGCACCCCTCGAGCTGAGGGGAGCTAACTACCCCAACTACGCAATGAACGTAGGTCACCAGGGCGAGTACGCAGGCATCTCCAGCGCCGCACACGCCGGCCGCATGGACGCCTTCGCATGCAACCCCTTGATCAAGGTTACCTTCGCCAACCCCGGCATGGTATTCGATTGGGCAGATATCCGCGCTTGCTTCGGCAAGGGTGGCGCCCGCGAGTTCCGTGCTGCAGGCGAAAGATCCCTGGTCATGCCCGCAGTGTAGGCCAAAAGCCTACAACTTTTTTCCTTTTTTTGTTATGATTTTATCATAGCCAATCCATAGAACCGCATGAACGCCGGTTAGGAATAAATTCTGAGATTAAGCTTAGGTTTCAGTTGCAATGCTGTTCAAGAATGCATTTTTGATTGCGTTATTATTGTGTATTGAAATCGCTATATTTTGCCAACGCAAAAAAAAGATAAAATATGTGTTTAGGAATTCATAATTTGCTGCCCTTCCGGAAAAGCCGTTCTACTTGAAGAGCTCTTTTACCACTTCTGTTAGGATAGGACTGGCCTGATCGATCACATTGGCTTCGTAGAGCCATCCCTTATGCTCGGGGAGAACTCCGTTCACCATAATGGCTTTGCCCTCGTACTCGCCCAAATTTATCTCGTGGGAGGTAACCAGTTCTCCAGCTATTGATGCCGGCTTGGCTATGCGGGTCAGCTTTACGGTGCAACATTGGGGGCGGGGCATTAGAATCGAAAACCTGCCGCCCTCCACAACGCCCAAAAATTTATCCATCTTAACACACTCCAAGTGAGGATATTTACATATTTGATTATGTAATAACTGCGATTATAGATTAAATATCTTTTGAGATATCCATTGAGGATTGCTCCAATTGAGTCTAATAAGAAATAGTGTTAAATGTTAACCAGGATGGCGTCCACGACCCTGTCGAATGCCTTTGCAGCCGACGTCTCGTTTTTAGTGAAGGTCCTGCCCATGTCGCCCAGCCTTCCAATCTCCGCGTCCAATGGTATGGCCCCCAGGAATGGTACATCCAATTCCACGGCTGCCTTTTCACCTCCTCCGGTTTTGAAAACCTCTATCTTTTTGCCGCAGTGGGGGCAGATCAAGCCGCTCATGTTTTCTACTATCCCCAGCATGGGCACATCCATCATGAGGAACATATTCACCGCTTTGCGGGAATCCAGCAGAGCCACCTCTTGCGGAGTGGTGACAATAATGGCTCCGTCCAGGCCGGAGATTAGTTGAGCGACACTGATGGGCTCGTCGCTGGTTCCCGGAGGCAGGTCGACAAGCAGGAAGTCGAGGTCGCCCCAGTTGACATCGGATACGAACTGCTTTAAGGCCGACATCTTCATGGGGCCGCGCCAAACCACGGGAGAGTCCCGACTCTTGAGGAGCAGGGCCATAGAGACGACCTTGATTCCCGCGGCATCTGCAGGCTCGAGCCCCTTGGGGCCTGCCATCATTTTCTGGTCCTCAATTCCCAGCAGCTTGGGGATATTGGGGCCGGTGATGTCTGCGTCCAGGATGCCCACCCTAAAGCCCCTGCTTTGAAGGGTGGCGGCTAAATTGACGGTAACAGTGCTCTTGCCCACGCCGCCCTTTCCGCTTCCTATTATAATTTTGTGCTTGATCCTGGTCATGCGGTCGGGTTCATTTTGCTGGGCTCTCGGGTCATCACAGCTTCCTTTGTCGGCGCAGGAGCTGCAAAGGCCATTGCAGCTCTTTTCGTCGGCTTCACTTGATTGGGGCACACTCATGTCAACACCATTTGTATGTAATCGCCTATTTTCTTCTCAACAGAAAAAGGAGCTTATGGGATCATATACTTAATCTTTGCTACGAATTCGCTAACATTTAATATTCTCGAAAAAAAAGTTAAGAATCATCCTCGGAGATATTGGTAAATCCATGTCGGATAGTGGTCAAATTCCGGTTGAGGTGGTTGCCAGTCACTCATTAGAAAGTTTGTGATCGCAGGAACATGATAGATTTGTATTTCTGTTGTCGGGCTCCAATCTGGGCTAGCAAAATCACCCAGGGCAGGAGCATGATAGTCATAGTTGATGCCCACTGGGCTGAAATCTTCTTTCAGAAAATTAACGATAGAGGGCACATGATATTCACTGATATTCAGGGAATCCATGTAAAGAGCATAGTTTGGATTGGGAGAAAAATTAAAGCCGGGACTGGACGGCCAAAACGATGGTCTCAATTCTCTCGATTGTTCAGGCAAGCTGTAGGCAGCCCCTCCCAGCTTTACAGGCTCTTGATAGTAATTCATGCCCAGATAAATGGGGGCCTTCCTGGACTGGTCCAATCCTGTGCCGGAGAATGTCAGCATGATTGCTAAAACGGCGGCTAGGATATACAATTGCGATCTCATCATTTCATACCTCCTCAAATGCTTTGGGTTGCGATCTATATAGAAATTCGTTAAAACTCAGTCTATATCACATTCATCTTTATCTGTCTTGTCCATTTCCTTCAAGCCAGCAAGCTTAGAGCCAAGGCGCTCCACTCGCGATCGTGTGAGTGCCAGCTCCTGTTCCATGATCTCAATATCATGCCGGCGGGTCTGCTCTTCCATGTCTTTCGAGCCGTTTCCCCCTCTCAGAACGTAGCTGCCACCTTCGATCCTAATCCCCATTCCGTAGACCAGGGCAGCAGCGATCTTCTTTCTGGCATTCATCAGATCGTTCCAGAAGGCTTTGCGGGAGATGCCCATGTAAAATGCCGCATCCTCCTGGTCCAGGTCCAGCAAGTCTACCAGTCGCACGGCCTCAAGCTCCTCTAGTGTTATGGATATGGCCTCAATTTTGGGGCAGCCTTCCGGCATAAAGCACCGTACGGTTGGAACCTCTGATATCCAGCGTCTTCCCCTTCTTCTTCCTCGACAGGGACACATGATGATCTCATTGCGCAAGGTCGTATTTCTAAGTTGCCCTATGAAAATATTTAAGTATATCATCTCATAAGTTACTAATTAGGTGAAATAATGCCTTGGGGAGATTGCACTGGGCCCTGGTGGATGAATGCTGGGGCGAATAGAGCATCAGGGTATTGGTGCTGTGGCAGAGGAATGCGAATGGTACGGGGCAATGCCGCCAGGCGGGCTTTTATGCCGGCCGGTTATGCAGTGCCTCACCAGCCCACGCCTTCCGAGGAAAAGAGCTACCTGGAGGACGTAGCCAGGAGATTGGAGGAAGAGCTTTTCTCGGTTAAAGAGAGAATTGAAAAGCTTCAATCCGGGGTATGATCTGCGGACCTAATTTGCCTTGTCGATCACGAAGCGCTTAGCTTATTTTTTTTACAAATATTTTTCACAAAGACAAATATCTGGAAATAAAGCTTTATGATCCCGTTTTAGGTAATCCGAAACGTTTATTTATTAAACCCTGTTTTAGGTTTACCTAAAAATTAATCATAGACTACAGGGATATAGAATGGAAACACCTATCACGAGCTTGCGGGCGGGGGCTGTGGCCCAGATCACAGCATTGCTGGGCCAAGGTTGCTCATTTCAAAGAAAGCTGCGGACCATGGGGATAAGAGAGGGAAAAAGGCTGAAGGTAGTGGCTGTCCATCCCTTCGCCGGCCCGCTGGTGCTGGAAATAGAAGGCAGGGAGATCACACTGGGCCGGAGCATTGCCCAGAGAATCATGGTGAGGGTGGAGGATTGAAGCGAATTGTCCTGATGGGCAACCCGAACATAGGAAAGAGCGTGGTCTTTTCTCGGCTGACAGGGGCCGAGGTGATCACCTCCAACTATCCGGGAACCACAGTGGACTTCTCAAGAGGCAAGGCACGGCTGCAGGGAAGCCAGGTGGAGGTGATTGATGCACCGGGAACCTACTCCTTGCAGCCGACAAATCGGGCAGAAGAGGTGGCTGTCGAGGTGCTGCGATGGGCAGACCTGATCATTAATGTGGTCGACGCCACCAACCTGGAGAGAAATCTATTCCTGACCTTAGAGCTTTTAGAACGCAAAAAGCCCATGATCCTCGTGCTCAACATGTGGGATGAAGCAGAGCGTTCTGGAATAGAGATAGATGTAAAGGAACTGGAGACGCACCTGTTGCTGCCGGTGGTCGCCACCATTGCCCTGACTGGAGAAGGAATAAAGGATTTAGTAAGCAGGCTGAATGAGGCACGTTCCCCTCGTGAAAGCAAGATGCTAACAGATGAAGAAAAATGGATAGAAATAGGACGAATAACCAGAGACGTCCAGAAGGTGACCCACAAGCATCCAGGGGTCTGGAACAGGTTTTCCGAGGCCACCATCAAACCTCTGACTGGAACACCCATCGCCCTGATTGTCATACTTGCCACTTTCTGGATGGTGAGGCTTATCGGCGAGGGCCTGATTGCCTATCTCTTCGAACCCCTCTTTGAGCTGTACCGTCCCCTGGCCATGCAGATCAGCGCCTTGCTTGGGTCCGGCATGCTGCATGACCTCCTCATCGGGAGGCTCATAAATGGAGAGATCGACTATGTCCAGTCCATGGGGGTCTTGACCACGGGCATCTACGTTCCCCTGGGCATGGTCCTTCCTTACATAGTTGGCTTCTACCTGGTTCTCTCTCTCCTGGAAGATTCCGGATATCTGCCACGATTGGCCACTTTATCGGATAACGTATTCCATCGTCTGGGCATGCACGGCCACGCCATCGTGCCTCTTTTTTTGGGCCTGGGCTGTAATGTCCCGGGTGCCCTGGCCACCAGAACTCTGGAGACCAGGAAGCAGCGCTTCATCTCCGCCACTCTCCTGGGCCTGGCTGTGCCCTGCACAGCCAAATCGGCCATGATCTTCGGCGTGCTGGGCTCCTATGGCCAGAGCTATGTGCTCCTGGTCTTTGCAACCCTGGCCCTGGTCTATGTGGCAGCGGGGCTGATTTTAAATAAAGTGGTGCAGGGAGAGAGCCCTGAGATTTTCCTGGAAATACCACCCTACAGAATGCCGACAGTGCGCATGATCCTTAATAAGACCTGGATGCGCATACGGTGGTTTCTCAGAGAGGCCATACCATTCCTGTTCCTGGGGGTGCTGATGGTCAATGTTCTCTACACTATAGGCTTCATCGAATGGATAGGCCACCTCTTCGCTCCGCTTATGGAAGGTTGGCTTGCCATCCCGAAAGAGGCTGTGGCCGCTCTTCTGGTGGGTTTTTTCCGAAAGGATCTGGCAGTGGGCATGCTCCTGCCATTAGGGCTGAATGCAGAGCAGATGGTGGTGGCAACTACCGTGCTCTCTCTTTACTTCCCATGCGTTGCCACCTTTGCGGTGTTGCTAAAGGAGCTGGGGATCAAAGATACGATAAAATCCACAACGTTGATGGTGGCAACGGCTCTGCTGGTGGGAGGTGCCATGCGATGGGCTTTGATAGGAGGGGGATAATATGAGACAGAAGACGATGGAGGAATACATCGAGATCATCCATGCCCTGGAGATTCAAGAAGGGCGCGCTGCAACGGGAAGGATCGCCACGGAGATGAAGGTGAAACCCTCCTCGGCCACGGAGATGCTGAGGAAGCTGCAACATGAGGGGCTCTTGCAGTATGAGACCTATGCGGGAGCCACTTTGACCGATTCCGGCCGGAGGCTGGCCCTGGAGCTGAAGTGCAAACATAAGGCTATAGCCGATTTTCTGGAGATCATCGGTGTGGACAGGAGTGTGGCGGAGCGTGATGCCTGCCAGATGGAGCACCATGTAGGCCGGGAGACCATGGAAAGGCTGGAGAGGTTCGTGCAGTTCGCAAGTATATCTCCCTCAGAACCTCTCTGGATTGAGAACTTCAGGAGGTATTGCGAGACGGGGGAGCTGGTGGAATGCAATCTCTGCGCTCGTCATGAGTCCAACCAGCCTGCAAGTCGGACTGCATCTGTACGATCGAGAAGACGGAGATGAGGAGAATGGCTCTTATAAGTTCCGGTATGGGAAAGGGTCCCCTCAGGATTCCAAGGTGCGGTCCACATGGGTCCGTCTCATCGTCATTGGTAGCACCTATCAAATCCCATCTCTTCGACCATTCGAAAGGCCAGAGCATCCCAGGATAACCGGCCTTTCCCTGAGGTTATGGGCACAGAAAAGCCATGGGCAAAGGAAAAGGAGGCAAGAGGTAAATGTTGCAAGAGCAACTAGGTGGCTTCTATCATATCGCTCTCAAGGATATGAAGATGAATGAATCTTATTCGAGCATCAATTTAAAATATATTCGACCGACATATGACTGTTTGTGGAAGGCAATATCCTCATAGCCTTGGCTTTAACTCTTTTTGCAGGCCTGGCTACCGGCATAGGCAGCCTGGTCGCCTACTTCATCCCCAAGCCCGACATGCGTGCCCTCTCGTTGAGCCTGGGATTTGCAGCAGGAGTGATGATCTACGTGGGCTTTGTGGACCTCTTTTGCAGCTCCAAGCTCGTCCTCGGATTCGGCTACGCCAATATCTTCTTCCTGCTTGGACTTCTCCTTATCTATTTGCTTGACCAGGCAATTCCGCATATCCACATGGATGGGCAGGTGGACTCTCACTGCGACCGTCTTTACAGGAGTGGAATAATGACCACAATCGGTATCGCTATTCACAATCTGCCGGAGGGGATGACGGTGGCCCTGGTCTCCCTGGCCGACCTTCGGCTGGGAGTGCCCGTGGCCATAGCCATTGCCATCCATAACATCCCCGAGGGGCTGGCCTGCAGCATTCCCCTTTACTGTGCCACATCCGACCGCAAGAAATCCTGCTTGCTCTCATTTGCCGCCGGCATGACCGAGCCCCTGGGTGCGATCCTGGCAGTGGTTCTGCTCTATCCCTTCCTCAATGACTGGCTGCTGGCGGCATCCTCTGCCCTGGTGGCAGGAATCATGGTCTTCATCAGCCTTGATGAACTCATACCTATCGCCAATAGATATGGGAGCGAGCATCTCACCAACCTGGGAATCATAGCTGGATTTTTAGTAATGATGGTAGGACTTATCTTGATGGGCACTTTCTGAGGCATTAAGAATTGGGGCTGGCATAGCCGCTATGGTCTGGTGCAAGTACTGCCCGCCCCCTGTGTCAAGGTTTAAATAACTTCCTGCAATATTGCTATCTAGATTTGAGCTTTTAATCTGGTGATCGGTGATGAAGAAAATTATGACATTCAGCCTCTTTCTGCTGCTGGCAGCATTCCTGGGCACAGCCTATGCAACAGATCAGAATCTGCTTAAAGTATCGGATAACTATACCAGTGAGCTGAACGATAGCGCTCTGGGCCTGGCCCTGGCTGGCCAGCCTTCCGGAGAATTGACCGCCTCCGAGAAAGATGGCCTGCTCTTTATGGCTGAGGAGGAGAAGCTGGCTGGAGATGTCTATCAGGCCCTCAACGAGAAGTGGAACCTGCGTGTCTTCAATAACATCGGCAAAGCGGAAAGGACTCATGAAGCTGCCGTCAAGACGCTTCTCACCAGATACTCTCTGCCCGATCCCACAAAAGGGGCAGGTGTATTCTCCAATGAGACTTTGCAGGTGCTCTATGATGATCTGGTGAGCCGGGGGAGTGCTTCCGCCAGGGATGCACTTCAGGTGGGGGCAGCCGTCGAGGAGATAGACATTCTCGACCTGAAGGAGCGTATGGCCCAAACCGACCGGCAGGATATATTGATGGTTTATGCCAATTTAGAAAAGGGCTCGGAAAATCATCTGCAGGCCTTTGTCAATAACCTGCAAAGGCAAGGATTTGAATACCGCCCCGAGTACCTCTCTTTAAAAGAGTACGATGGCATAATCCATGGCTAATAATATTATTTGGGTGTGTGCAGGAGAAGGGCCAGAGTTTTAGCGCATACGGCGTAAGACAAGCACCATGAGAGACAATAATCAGCAATCTGCTGATTCACCTGATAATTTTTCAGCCAAAACGCCCACCGTGATGAGAGTTGCCCTCTATTCACTTGTATTTAACCTGGGCTTGGTAGTGGCTAAGTTCTTCCTCTTTACACTCTCGGGAAGCCTGGCCCTGCGAGCTGATGCCGTTCACACCATGGTGGACGTCCTGGCCTCCCTGGCCCTCATCCTGGGGCTCAAGATTTCAGAGAAAAAGAGCCAGAGTTTCCCACTGGGGCTGTACAAAGTGGAGAACCTGGCATCCATTGCCATCTCTTTTCTGCTCTTTGCAACTGCCTATGAGATCGTGCTGGAGGCAGTTTTGGGTGAAGCAGAGCCCACCCATTACCCGGGATTTGTTCTCTATGCCGTGGCTGCCATCATCCCTCTGCCATTTCTATTCGGCAGCTTTCAGATCAGGGTAGGAAATCAGACCGGCTCGCCCAGTCTCATCGCCGACGGCGTGCAGCACAAGGCCGATGTGCTCACCTCTGCTCTGGTCTTTCTGGCTCTCATTGCTCAGAGCGTTGCTTTCCCTCTGGACAGAATCGCTGCAGCGATCATCGCCCTCGTAATCGTTAAAGAGGGGTGGGAAATTCTGGTCGATGGCATGCGCGTGCTCCTGGATGCCTCTGTAGACGCGAAAACCCTGGAAAAGATCCGTGCCCTGATAATGGAAGCTCCTGAGGTTGCTTCTCTCAAAGAACTGGTGGCCAGGAACTCCGGTCGATACCTCTTTGTGCAGGCCAACGTGATCTTCAGGATAACCGATCTTAAAAGAGCGCATCTGGCCAGCCAACGCATTGAGACAAAGATTCGTAGAGAGCTTCCTCATGTGGATCGGGTGCTCATTCATTATGAGCCGCAGGCCCGGACGAGCCTGAGATATGCTGTTGCTCTCCAGGACGCACGGGGGACATTGGGAGAGCACTTCGGCGAGTCTCTTTATTTCGCCCTTGTGGAGATAGATCTGCAAGAGATGAAGCTTAACAAACAGGAGATCGTGGCCAATCCCTACAAGGATATGGCGAAGGGCAAAGGCCTGAAGGTTGCCCAGTTTCTGTTGAGCTATAAGCCGGATGTTATTTTTGTCAAAGAGAGCCTCATCGGCAAGGGACCTGGCTATGCCTTCGCCGAAGCTGGGGTAGAGACGTCCGAAACCGGGGCAAAAACATTAGAGGAGCTGATCAATAGTCTGCTGGAGGCAAAGAGCGAAAACTCTGCAGGCAACTGGAGCGACTAGAGCGGAGGGTCATGAATTTTCGGATGGTAAAGACGGGATTGTCTCATTTTGGTCCGCGGTTTTGCCTGCGTATTTTTAGGAAATGCTTAAATAATACCTCGCATATAAGATTAATTATGTTATGGGGTGATTAACTGCAGCATTCTCTGATTAATTAAATGAGAGATATGCCAAGTTTTGATGCAAAAAAGTGTAATCAAAAAAGAGCCCAGTAGATCGGAATATATGATGTATGAATTCATAAAACAGTGAGGTTTTTTGATGAAGATATGTGTTACTGCAGGAGCATCTGGCCTTGATGCCCCTATGGATCCTAGATTTGGCCGATGCCCATTTTTCGTGGTGGTTGACCTGGACAGCATGAGCGAGAATTCCCTTCCCAACTCCAACGTCATGGCATCCAGTGGTGCAGGGATACAGGCGGCCCAGGAAATAGCGAAGCAGGGCGTATCTGCCCTGATTACAGGAAATATCGGCCCCAATGCCATGCAAACCCTCTCTGCCGCCAAGATCGATGTTTATCAGCACCAGGGAGGGGGAAGCGTCAAAGATGTCGTGGAAAAATTCCAGCGGGGAGAACTCACGAAAATCGCCGGTCCTTCTGTACCGGGCCATGCCGGCATGGGTCAAGGTATGGGTCAGGGCAGAGGAAGAGGCGGTGGCGGTGGTAGAGGCGCTGGTGCGGGAAGAGGCGGCGGCCAGGGAACTGGAAGCGGATCCGGTGTTGGCGGCAGCAGTGGTCAGGGCATGGGAAGAGGAGGTCAGGGACAATGAAGATATGTGTTCCCACCATGGGCGAGGCCGGCATGCAAGAGGCCATCTGCCAGCACTTCGGCCGGGCTCCTACTTTTACCATTATAGATCTGGATAGCGGAAAAATAACGGTCCTGCCGAACGTTAGCGAGCACATGGGCGGAACGGGCCTTCCTACGGAGACCATTTTTGCAGCTGGTGTGCAGTTGATGATTGTAGGCGGCCTGGGACCCAAAGCGGTCACAATGTTCAACGAGGGGGGCGTAGATGTATTCGTAGGTGCAACCGGCACTGTCAAAGATGCCATCGATGACTGGCGAGCGAATATACTGAGCCGCGCCGCCCTGGACAATGCCTGCAAAGAGCACAAGCATTAGACCTTAATCCGGGGTAATTAATTGAAGATTTCCATAGCAAGCGGTAAGGGCGGCACGGGCAAGACCCTGGTGGCTACGAACATAGCCGTCTCGCTGGCCTCGACTGGAATCGGGCACGTAACCGTGGCCGACTGCGACGTCGAAGAGCCCAATGCCTATCTTTTCTTTCCCGAGAGGACCCTTCTAGAGAGGGAAAAATGCCAGGTTTCCGTGCCCGTCATTGATGAGGCAAAGTGCACGCACTGCGGCAAATGCTCCGAAGTTTGCGCCTATCATGCCTTGGCCGTTCTCCCCGAGACAGTTCTTTTATTCCCTGAACTGTGCCACGGTTGCGGAGCATGCACGATCATCTGCCCTGAGAAGGCAGTCAGTGAAACCACCCGCTCCGTTGGAGAGATATTTCGGGCCCGATCCGGGGACGTGGAGATCATCTGGGGTGAGCTGGCATTAGGTGAAGCACGGACCACTCCACTCATCAAGGCCGTAAAGGAAAGGGCCGCAGGCGAGAATGTGATAGTGGACTGCCCGCCCGGCACCTCCTGCTCCCTGGTAGAGTCCGTGCGCGGCACCGACTTTTGCCTTCTGGTCACCGAACCCACACCGTTCGGCCTTTACGATCTGGACATCGCTCTGCGGGTACTGGAGAAGATGAATATACCGCGCGCGGTTCTGGTCAACAAGAGCGGCATGGGAGACAGAAACGTCTACAAGTACCTGGTGGAAAGAAACATACCCCTGCTCATGGAAATTCCCCTGGATCGGAAGATAGCAGAGCTCTACTCCCGGGGAGAGATATTTGCCGAGAAAATGCCGGAGTGGAAGGCAAAATTTTCCGGCATGGTCCGGGAAATTAAGGAGATGATATCATGAAGCAGATCGCCATTGTAAGCGGCAAAGGAGGAACAGGCAAGACCTCAATAATAGCCTCTTTGGCGGCTTTGGCCCGCGGCCGGGCCGTCTATGCCGACTGCGATGTGGACGCTCCCGACCTGCACCTCATCCTCCAGCCTCATATCAGGGAGCGTCGCGAGTTCTTCGGCATTAAAAGGGCGTTTATCGATAGCGAGAAGTGCACCCAGTGCGGCTCCTGCCAGGATGCCTGCCGCTTTGGGGCTATAGCCGACTTTCAGGTCAATCCAGCGCTATGCGAGGGATGCGGCGTCTGCAAACTGGTCTGTCCGTCCGAGGCTGTGGAAATGAGCGAAAGCCTGGCCGGTTATGCCTATATATCCGACACCAGGTTCGGTCCCCTGGTGCATGCCGAGCTGTTCCCGGGTGAGGAAGCATCGGGAAAATTGGTGGCCATGGTAAGGGAGATGGCTCGTGATCTGGCTGCATCCTGCAAGCTTGATCTGATCCTGATCGACGGCTCTCCCGGCATCGGCTGCCCGGTAATAGCCTCACTTACCGGAGTCGACCTGGCCCTGGTGGTGACCGAGCCCACCATCACCGGCGAGCACGACCTGGAGAGAATCCTGGACGTGGCAGGTCACTTCGGCATCAAAACTGCCGTCTGCATAAACAAATACGACCTCAATCCTGCGGGGTCCAGGCGCATCGAGGCCCTCTGCCAGGAGCGAGCCGTTATAGTCGCGGGAAGGCTGCCCTTCCATCCTTCTGTGGTGGAGGCCATGGTATTGGGCCGGTCTGTGGTGGAGAATGGCGGGCCGGTAGCGGATGCCATATCTGAGATGTGGGGAGTTCTGGAAAAACAGCTTTGAATTGCCTATGTCAATCATGTAAGTGCTCTGTATAGCTCATATGAAGGTCCAATTTTTATGCCCTGGGGAATATAAGAGATTGAGGGTTTTGATTAAATGTTTGCAAAGATGCTAATTGCCTGGGCAGTTATAGTCATGTGCCTGAGTGTGCAAGGCCAGTCACAGATTGATCCATTGGCAAGTGACATCTTCACTTTGCCGGAGGATCTGAGAAGAACGAGCAGCCTGAATGCACAAGAAATCTATATCGATCCCAATACGGATCCTCTAAGCATCGATCCCTTGATGCGCCCGCTTGACCCTGAGCATACGACGGAGTATCTGAGCGCAATCAGCGGTCGTCAGTATCTAGGGCCTTTCGTGCCGGTTCAGGAAGACCTGCGGGGCAACTGGAATCTGGATCTGCGAGGCGGCACGCCTGGAAAAGTCGATCTGCTGCTTGTCCAGAACCGGGATGCAGTTCTTGGACGGGGCACCCTGTCTATGGGCGGTTCCACCTTTGCAGTCTCCGCTAGCGGGTGGGCAGTCAAAGATATTCTCTATTTGGATCTGGTCAATGCAGAGGAGCTGATGCTCTACCGGTGCACTCTGGCCATGAGCAGAGATTTCCTCTCCGGCAGCTTCAATGCCTTCGATGCTCAGGGCCAGGCCTGGTCCGGAACAATTCAGGGTGGCAGGTCGGCATAGTCTGACCCAGGAATGCCAGGAATACTAAAAAATCACGGATCCATTGAGTGCAGAGACACATGCGTTGAAAGGGCTAAAAGGGTTTTGTGGAGAAGAAATGGAGAGCCGGGCGGCTCCCCATGATTTCTGATTGCGGCTTAGTTTGCCTTTATCGTCTCTTCAAATTCGCTCTTGCTCAGGTACTTGGGTGCGTATTGTATTCCACGGCCCTGCAAGTCGGCGACGTATGAGCGCAGGTGCTTTCTGGAGCCGGCCAACAGTCCCTGGTAGACAACCCTGATATCCTCCGTCTTAGTTGCTGATATCTCCTTCTCCAGGTCCATTATGCTAATCTCCTCGAAGGCGGCAGCCACCTTCAGAGCATCCTGATCAGATCGCAATCCTTCTGCTAGGAGGTCGTCATGAATCTTCTGCAAAGTCTGATTCGGAAATACTCCCTGCTCATCATTTCCTGGAATAGTCAGCCCGTATTTGTCTATGATGGCTTTGGCCTGGTCCATATGGCTTTGCTCCGATCTCACCAGATTCATGAAGATGGTGAGGTTGTTTTTGTCATAAAGGGACATATACAGGTCGCGGGCAGCCTTTTCTTCCTCCCAGATGAAGAGCATTCCTTCTTTCTCGCGTGAGGTTAAGGTTGCTGCTGTAGCTGTGGCCGCAGAAGTCATCGCCTGTCCACTAGTCAAGGTCATGATGCCCTCGCCGTAGGCTACATTGTGTTTGAAGCTGATCTCTGGGTTATTGGACAAGGCCCAGATTATGGAGATCGCCTGGCCGGGTGAGAAAGCCTTGTCGAACTTGTCTCCCGTATCCAGCTTTCTCTTCAGCTCGATGACAGTGCGACCGGCTCCTTTGCTGCCGCCAAATTCTGTGATATCGTTTGTGCCTCCCAGCATGGTATCCTCGATGTGCGGACCGTAGTTGCCCGTGCAATACTCATCCAGTACTGTCGCTTTGCCTCCTTGCACCGAGGCTAGTATTATGTCGGCGTTCTTCATCCACTCCAAAGGCTCAAAGCCTATAGCCAGCCAGCCTTCGGTGCTGCCGTTCAGTCCCATGTAGAGATATTCCTGATCGTTCTTCCAGGAGATCTCCATCTCGCCTCCGGTATATCCCTGCCTGGCCGGAGCATGCAAGACCATGCTGCGAGAGTATTCGCTATTCCCCACGATTCCATCAGCATTCCACCCTTCTGTGGCTACTTTCTCTTCCACGACAGGGGCCTTTTCAGGCTGAATGCATCCAGAGGAAAAGAGCAGCAAACCTAACAATAAGGCGACAAGAATTGGCTTCATATTGCAACACCTAATTGTTATATTGGTGTTCTGAATATATCAGATTATCGAATTAACAGTAATAACTGTGGTCGATAATCTATTCTGTGGAAATATTCGGCCTCCTCAGATAGAAACTGTGGCCCCGATATTCGGTCTTGACGAGCTCTCCCTGATCGATCAGTTTTTCCACAACTCCCCAACTCTCCTGGGCCTGCTGCACAAATTTTCTGACCGCTTCTTCTCTCATGGGGTGAACTGCGGCAATTGCCAGCAGGTCGCGCTCCACATTGCCCGTAAAATCAAAGCTATCTCCCTCATATCCCACGAGAAGCTCCACTTGCTTCACCTTTGCGCTGAATATCTGGTAGGCGCGGTTAATGCTCTTCTCTGAGGGCAGCGCAGCCCATTTTTCTGCGGGCGGCCGGGTGGGCACTGAGATATAGGCAATGGCTGGATCAACCTTTTCCAGGAATTCTGCCATTCCCAGCAGAGTGATCTCATCATCATTTATGCCTGACAGCAGCATGCTCTCTGTGACAAGCATGCCTTTAAAATTCCTTTGAGAAGTCGAGGATGCCCTGCAAAATTGCCTCATGCCCTAGCGCTCGATGAGGTCTGTCCATGCGCCTCCAGATATGCTCGTCCAGTGCATCCACCTTGACCGATACCCAATCCGCCTTTGAGAGTTCCTCTCTCACGTTTTCATCCCAGATCAGTGAGGCGTTGCTTATCACTGCAATCTTGATGCCCAGGGATCTTAGCATATCGATCTCTTGGCCCAGATTTATGTCTAAGGTGGGCTCTCCGTCCGGCACGAAGGTAAGGTAATCGATGGCCAAACCCTGGCTTTTGGAACTGTCCACTTTCGCCTTCACTTCTTGCCAGATCTCTTGGGGCGAGTAGTAGGAACGGCGCTTTACCTCCATTTGCATGGTCCTGCCCACCTGGCAGTAGGCGCAGGAATAAGTGCATATTTTGGCAGGTATGTTGTTAATGCCCAGGCTGCGTCCCAGCCTCCTGGAGGGCACGGGCCCGAAAGCTATCATTTTTTCACACCTTCATCTATTTTTAGATCCGTATCGAGTCTCCCACAGTCAGGGGCCAGCATCTCTCGCCCAAAGCCTCTTGCAGCCGGCAGACGGCCT
This sequence comes from Methanotrichaceae archaeon, assembly GCA_963748825.1. GTDB lineage: Archaea > Halobacteriota > Methanosarcinia > Methanotrichales > Methanotrichaceae > Methanothrix. The sequence goes on along the minus strand of CAVVKN010000002.1, from coordinate 147,847 downwards.
TTTGTCCTGTGCAGTGACCAGGCCGGACGATGGCTGGATCAAGCTGTTGCAGCGCCTTTGCTGTCGCTTCTATGCGCTTTTCATCCGCTCCCATGAGATGAAAGCCTCCTATCACGGCATAAAGCTCCTCCACACCCGTGATCTTCTGAGCATGCTTGATAGTATTGATGATTCCGGCGTGAGCACAGCCGGTGATGACAACTAAGCCTTTGCCTTCCATGTTGATGGCCAGGGCCTGGTCGTCCGGGATCTTGTCTTGGCAGTATTGGCCATCCTTGATCGTCCAGAAGTCCTCCACCTTCTCGAAGGGCTCGATGCGTGGCACCTCACCTGTGGTCATGACCTCCGGTGCTATTGCTACCGGTCCGCGGGCTTCGAGCATGATTGCCCCCGCAGCCTCCGCCTCTGCCCGTGTGAAGGGCGGGCCGATGAACTTGAGAATGGGCCGCTCTTTCAGCTTGGGCGCGAAGATATCGGGATGGGCCAGGATGCAAATCTTGCTGTTCAGGCGCTGGAGGATGCCCATCAGTCCACCCGTGTGATCATAATGGCCGTGGCTGAGGCAGATCAGATCGAGATGGTGAAGGTCGATATGCAAAGCATCGGCATTATGCAGCATCACCTCCGAGGAGGCGCCTGTATCCATGAGCAGCTTCATGCTCTCTGAGCCCAGCTCCGTCTCCAAAAAGATGGATAGCCCATGCTGGGCCCAGACAGGAGTGTCGCCAAGCGAGGCAGAGTTCTCAACCACAATGGTCAGTCGTAGGTCCTGCAACATGGATAAATAATAAATCGCTGAGAGCTTATACTTGACGTGTGAACTCGGGCATGAGCCTCATCTTCTCCCGCCTCACCGAATATCCGTGGCATTTTCTGGGACATACACCACCTGGCCGCTCTTAAGTTGGTAGGCTGTCCCCATCCTGGTGCCCTGACCGCCGGCAATCTTTTCGGTCATGTCAAGAACCTGGATCTGATCCATGTCTTTGATTATGATCTGCATATTCGGATCGCCCGGGTTTTTGACGATGGTCACATTGCTCTCAGGCTGGAGCAGCTCCGGGACATTATATGAAACGACAAGCGCCAGGAGGAGGGCTACAGCGAAGACCATGGCCGTGTCAAAGAGATTGGCCACCCCGCTCATGGGATCGTCATCCTCCGGGTCGCCCAAAAGTCCTAGCCTACGTCGTCTCATCCATTCTGCCCCTCATAAGGTCCACTGCATACTCCAGGTCGCTCAAGTCTTGCCGGTACCACCTGGTTCTGATCACCATCGTCGCGTAGCAGACACCACCCACCACCAGCCCAATGACTGTGGTAGCAAAAGCAATGACCAGGTTGTCGGCCAGGGATTTGATGTCTCCCTGGGAGAGGCCTAGGAGGGCAGGGCCCATGGGAATCAGAGTTCCCATCAGCCCTAAAATCGGCCCAACTTTAACTCCAATCCTCACGGGCTCAAGAGCTCTTGCCATGGATAGCTCAATATCTTGCAGGATCTTCTCGAACTTGAGATTAAAGAGCCCCGTCTCCAAAGATCGGCCAATCTGCAGAAGGGCCAGGGAGAGCTGCCGGGGGCATTTGTAACACTTAAGGGCCTCTGACGCCTCTCTAGTCCTGCCTTCTTTATTCAGATGGGCCGCTTTGAGGCTGAGTTCTTCCAACTCTGACAAAGCCCTGTGCCGGGAGGTGTACTCGTTAATCAGGGATCCCAGCAGGGCTAACGACCAGGCAAAAAGGAGCAAGAGGCTCACTATGACTGGGTAAAGGAATGCGGTAGAGAAGATATAGAGCAGCTCTACACTGGCCTCATAAAGGCTCAAAAGGAGATCCCCCATCTTCTGCCTAAGAACCCCAAAGCCACTAAAGAGAGTATCATCAGATAGGATAGGCCTATTTCGGCTAGTGGAGGGCTCTGGGAGAGGAAAGAGATCTTCTGAGAATTAAGGTATGCGGGGATGAGGAGAATGGAGAGTATGTAGAAGATGCCGATAAAGATCATGGCATTTCCAAGAGATGCAGGCGTCCCTTTGATCCGTCCCAGTGCCGTGGAGAAGATAGCTATGCAAAAGAAGAAGAGAATGCCCACCAGGGCGCCGATCTTCCATGGATCGATATCCACAAGTCCGGCCAGAAAGCTGCAGGAGATGAAGCTGGCTGCCAGGCAGGCCGGACAGGGCATGGATAAGACCCAGAAGGTCTTCCTGGATATGTCATGATGATGGCTGTTCCATTTTCTGGCTGTCATGACGCCTAAAGCTACCAACATCAGGGCAACAGCAAGGTGCATTGCCACCCCGGCGTTCAAAGTTGCATTCAGTGCGTTTTCCGGCAGCAGCTCTATGGCCATGCCCATAAAAAGAGAGATTATCAAATATCCTGCGGCGATATAAAGCACTTCACGGCGGTTCAGGCTGGCCAGACCGCAACCCAAACTAACCTTAAGGGCGAAGATCAGAATTCCGATCAGCACTCCAGAGATAGAAAGCCACGTCAGATCCAAGAAAGACACCTACTAAACTTGACTGATTTGAAGGCAACTTTATTGGATTTAACTCTTACGCAAGCTACGAGGAATAAAAACAATTGTATTTGCTTTCATCCTCTAGATCAAAAATAAGGACCTTATATGAACAGTAGCGAATAAATAATGGTTTTTTGCCTCTTCGAGTCCATGTATGTGAATCTTAATAAAAAAGAAAATAATAATTTTATTGTTAGTTAATTATTTCTGAATACTCGGAGGACCGTAACACTTTTATTTACTAACTTCATCCCCTGCAAAATAAAGCTTAGTTGAATTAAAACAAAATAATTTGATTATGGACTGTAGGTGCAGGAGGAAAGGATGAAAGATAGATCGATTAAGGTGCTGGCAGCTATTTTGCTGTTTCTTAATTTTCCGGCTTATGGTGCTGCAGCCCTGGATGATGATGCATACCCCAAAACCATAGTCGATAGCGCGGGAAGGACGGTCTCTATCCCTATGCCCATAGAGAGAATCATCGTGCTCAATTCCGATGCTGCAGAGGCGGTGGTCACTCTTGGCGCCGGGGACAAGATCGTAGGCATTACTGAGGAGATCCTGGGGCGCAGCAGCCATCTCCCCGACCTATTGGGCAAACAGGTGGTTGGAACCAGCCAGATGGGTGGCGAGATCGACTACGAGCTGATAGGAGAGATGGCCACAGCAGGGCAAAGCGAGCCTTCCGATCTGCTGGTAATAGGCTTTAGCGGCGTAGGAAAGGACTACGGAGCCGCAGAGGTGGAGAAAAAGGTTGCACCCTTCGGCAGCATAAATGCAGGTCTGGACTTCTATCAGCCTGAGAACCTCAGCCGGGAGATGACCGCGCTGGGCAGCATCCTGGTCAGGGAAGAAGAGGCTTCCAACTACCTGAAATGGCGAGATGAAAAGATAGAAGCGATTGAAAAGGCGGTGTCTGGTCTTTCCCTTACCAGTGTTTACCTGGAGAGAAGCCCCAAGAAGGGTATTGGGGATCTGATCACCTTTGGTGATGGATCGGGACTCAATGATCTCGCCCGGACTGCGAGGGGACGAAACATCGCAGGTGAGCTGGAGAAATCGGCCCATGTTAGCTGGGAGTTTGTGTTGTCTGAAGATCCAGAGGTGATAGTCAGAACATTGTCCTCGGAGGGTTCTCTCGGCTGGAAGAAGGGCCCAAGCCAGGATACTCTGGAACTTGAAAAGACAATAAGTGAGATCCTGGACAGACCGGGGGGGGTGCGCATCTCTGCCGCCAAGAGCGGACAGGTTTTCGTTGTGTACTCAGACATGTTTTATGGCATGGAGAGCGTGGTGGGGCTGGCTTACCTGGCCAAAATTTTGCATCCTGAAGCTGATCTGAATCCAGAAAGCATCTATAAAGAGTATTTTGAGCGTTTGGGGCAGGATTTTCCTGCGGATAGGATATTCGTTTATCAGGAGGATTAATTCTTGAGGGACTTTTTGTGGATTTGTCTGGCATTGCTGTTAATGCCAGTGTTATCAGGGCTGTCTTGGGCAGGGGATTTTGACTTTAATCCGGGCCAGGAGGCTATACTGCACAAGCATGAGATGACTGATGATGTTACTGGTCAGGGATATGTGATGGAATATAAGAGAATCAACACTAACAACCTTTCCCTGCTGGAGTATTTCCATGGCAGCGGCAGCATAGACTTAGCTGATATATTGAATTCCGAACAGAAATCGACACACATAAGTTCTTACTATTACCTGGACTATGATGGACAGTGGCAGAAGAAATGTAAAGGCGCTAGCAGCGTCATCTCCTACACCAGGCAGTATGACAATATCCAGTCACCTACAGCATTTGCGTATGGAACCGGCTGGTATGCCTCTCATCCTGTGGGCTACAATTCCCTTCTTAAGGATAAGACTGTGGCCAAGAGCTACCAGGAATCAGCATCAATGCACCGGCAGGTGGAGTATGCACGAGCCCTCAAGGGCGACATTGCTGTGGAAATGAACTGTACCGGAGCCACTGCCACGGAGGATGGAAAGGGCCTTCTCAACATGAGGATCGACGATGATGTTACCCAGGGTACGCTCCATATCGGTGAGCTACTGGCTCAGCCCATGAAATCAGGCGGATGTAAGGTAACACCCAAAGTAAAGAATCTGCTGGGCTGGAAGAATCCCGTAATCGAGATCGACAATGACTACATAGGCGACTTCCAGGTGCAAAAGACCATGAAATTGGATCTTACCAAGTACAAAGCCACATGGGGCGAGGACTGGCTACCCTGTTGCAGTGGCGGCTTCTTCGATCTTCCCTCCTGGAATTTCGATAAGCAGTATGCCGGCCAGAAGGGCATCTTCGACTGCACCTGCAGGGAGACTGCTTTGGAGAGCTACAGGCCTACCTGGAATGCAACTGCAGCGCAGTTTCCTACCGAAGATTACAAACTAAAGCCGTGAAGTATGCTTTGCCGAAAGTATCCTAATCAATCCCCCTTATTTTTTCTTAAGATCCGAATTGACCTTTCCTCTAGCTCCTGAATTTGCCTGGATTCTTGAAGTTTTTTTTGGTTTCTTCGCTATTTCCCTGACAAGCCCCAGGTTACTATTGACTTTTAAGATGCAGTTGAATCTTCATGCGTCCTCTGCATGGATCTTTTGCACCAGAACATTTAAGTAAACTATATTTGTATTAACTAAAAATAAGTGGATCAGAATTCCACGGGCCCATTTTAGTCAGGATGTGGGTGGGCAAAACACGAGGATATCGCTTCCACTTCATCTCCTGCTTAAAGTTGAAGTGGATCGCTGAGGAGGACATAAAATGGCAGGTGAGAAAAAATCCCTAAAAATGAATGATATGAATGAAGCGTTATTTGACTTCAAGGTTCGGAGCCGAGGGGGCGCTAAAATAGATGGTTTGGAGAAAGAGCCGGACCTGCTCGGGGCAGCCCAACCGTCCAAGGCCGCCTACTGCTTTGATACAAATACAGCACTTCGCGCCCTCAACGCCAGCACATGCAAGGCTGTCTGGAGCTATCCTGTCGGCGGCTCGGCTCTCGCAGTGGCTGGCGGCATGGTCTTTACCATAGGCAGCGGCACAATGTATGCATTTGGCCAGGGAGGTGATGCGCCATGAGATTCGCAATTGACGTCGGGTCAAGATGGCCCCTCCTCATGACCATCTTTTTGCTTGCCCTTGTCTCTGTGGCCAGTGCAAACTTCGTGACATTTCAGGGCGACAATCAAAGAACTGGCAATCTGAGCGGTACAGGGCCGGACGAGGCAGAGCTGCTCTGGAGCACAAGTCTGACCGGCCACGGCTATGTAGGCGGTGCAGCCGCAATCTCTGGGGAGAGAGTATTCGTCTCCAACTGGCCGGACATGACCTTCAAAGGTGAGCTTGGCCTGGCCTGCCTGAACCGGGCTGACGGCAAGAGGCTGTGGATCAACCCGCTGGGTGGCAAGGGTGGTGCATCAACCCCTGCCCTGGAGGGAGACAAGATCTTTGTGGGCTCTCTCACTGGCGATCTTTACTGTCTAAACGCCGATACGGGCGAGACGGTCTGGAATAGGACCCTTGAACAAAATCCTAAATGGTGGGGTGTGGCCTCCTCGCCCCTGATACAGGATGGCGTGGTCTATGTCATGAGCTACTCGGACGGGGCGCTGCATGCCCTGAGCCTAGATGGCAAGGAGCTGTGGAATCTGTCCACCGGCCAGGTAAGCAACTACGTCTCGGCTGCCGCCTCGGACCAGAAGATCTACTTCCCGGGAGGCGATCCTGCCCTGTACTGCGTCGATTCCGTTTCCAAAGAGACGTTGTGGAAGACGGCAGTCGTTTCTCAGATCACGGCCACGCCCACGCTGGGGGAGACAGAGGTCTTCCTGGTTACGAAGGAGGCGATCCTGGCCCTGGACGCCGCATCGGGAAAGCAGCTCTGGACGGCAGAGATCAATGGCAGCATCTCCTCTCCTGCGGCCAGTTTTGGCCGGGTTTATGTGGGATCAGATGATAAGCCAAAGGGCCATCTGAGCTGCTTTGATGCTCGAAATGGCTCACTGATCTGGAGGACGGAGGTAAATGGTCCTGTCAAGTCCTCTCCATTGGTTTTAGACAACAAAGTGTATTTCGGGACAAGCTGCGGCGACGGAGCCTTTTATGCCCTGGATGCCGGCAATGGATCGGTGGTATGGTCCTATCCTGTGGGTGCCTTTATCATGTCCTCTGCCTCGGCCTCAGATGGCATGCTCTTCGTGGGAGCTGATGATGGTCGGCTGTACGCCTTCAGCTCCCGGCCAAAAGATCTGATCTGGGACGGAGAGGTCTTGCTGGAGGAGGAAAGCTTTAACCTCACGGCCAGTAGCGGCAAGAGCTACCGGGTCAACCAGAGCACCGCCCTGGGGGCGCTTTTCAAGGCCTGTGAGCAAAGCGGATTGAACCTAAGCTTGAACGATTCTCTCTACGATCTTTACGGGCTGCAGGTCGAGTCTCTTGGGGGCTTCAGAGCCGATGGGGACAGATCCTGGCGGTTCTGGATAAACTACCCAGAGGAAGCCATGCCTGCATCCGGGCCTGACCTGGTTGATTTGAGAGATGAAGATCGAGTGCTATTTTATTTTGGAGACAGACGGGCGAGGCCCGAGGATTCGCCTCGCCTGGAGATCTCTGCCCGGGTCCTCCTCAGGAGGCCCGAGGCCCTTTTTTTAACGGTAGGAAGCCAGCCCCAGATAAGGCAGGCCTCTTTAAATTCTGTTCTTAATGTAACTTTAATTTCACTTCAGAATGCTTCCAATTTATCTTCATATGAACTCATATTCATAGAGATGATGGGGGCCGAAGCCGCCACCCAGCTGGCGGCCCCACTGCAAGATGCAAAGCAGAAAGGAGTGCCGGTTATTGTACTCAATTCCGCCGGTTATGAGCACCTGGGAAATGTAAACCTCACCGATCATCCTTCTATTCAGCAATACTGGGACTATGGCCGCGTCGAGAACATGAGGCGTCTCTTCTCTTATCTGGCCGTCAATTTCTGCGGCCTAAACCTCAAAGTGGAGGATCCGCTGCCCACCCCCAAGGAATACGTCTATCATCCCGATTCACCAGACCTCTTCGAAAATGTCACCTCTTACCTGAGCTGGTATGGCAATAAAACCGGACACAGTTTCAATAGCACTGCGCCCACCATTGGCATAATCAGTTATTATCAGGATCTGGGCCATGCGGACAGATCCGCCCTGATTTCCGCTTTGGAGAAGAAAGGAGCAAATGTGATCGACCTGGGCTTCTCGAGTACCTCCTCTTTGCACAGTTTCTTCATGCGAAACAATACCTCAATTGTTGATGCCGTCATTCTCACCAAGTCCTTCCGGCTCAGCTATGGCGATCCCGAGCAGGGCATTGCCGACCTGCAGGAGCTGAATGTGCCGGTGCTTAGAGGCATGAGGCTCTATTATCAAACACCCGAGGAATGGAAGAACGGCACGGGCATGGACCCCATGGAGATCCACTTCCAGATAGCCCTGCCGGAGATGGACGGTGTTATAGAGCCGATAGTCATGTCAGGCAGAACCGACTCCGGCTACCAGCCTATTGAGAGCCAAATGGACTGGCTGGCAGATAGGGCAATAGCCTGGGCAAAGCTACGCAATGTCAGCCATGCGGAGAAGAAGGTAGCCGTCATCTACTACAACCACGGCGGGGGAAAGGACAATATTGAGGGCTGCTACCTTAATGTCCCCCGCAGTCTGCAAAACATCCTTGACGGAATGATTCAGGCCGGCTACAGCGTAAATGGGACTGTCCCGGAGGAAAAAGCTCTGGTCGATCTTCTGGCTCACCAGGGAACCAATGTGGGCTCCTGGGCCCCAGGCGAGCTGGAGTCCATGGTCAAAGCCGGCAATGCTACTCTGCTACCTGCCGAAATTTACATGCAGTGGTTTGCATCCCTCCCGGAAGATAAACAAAAAGAAGTGACCCAGATGTGGGGTCCGCCGCCGGGAGAGATCATGGTCTATCAGAATCAGAGCGGAAAGTTCATAGTGATTCCCAAGCTCTCATTCGGAAATGTCATCCTCCTGCCTCAGCCCAGCCGGGGATGGCTGGAGAACAGCACCATTCTTTATCATAGCAAGTCCATACCTCCCCATCATCAGTACATTGCCTTTTATCTCTGGCTCAAGAAGGGATTTGGCGCCGATGCCATAGTCCACCTGGGTAAGCACGGCACCCAGGAGTGGCTGCCGGGAAAGGAATGCGGAATCTCCATAAATGACTCCTGGCCGGCTCTGCTTATTCAGGATCTGCCCGTGGTCTATCCTTACATCGTGGACAACATCGCCGAAGGCACCCAGGCCAAGCGCCGGGGCGATGCGGTGATGATCACCCATTTGACGCCGCCAATTGTGGCTTCGGGGCTCTACGGCAATCTGACCAACCTGGCTGAGATGGTCTTCCAGTACAAGAGCGTGCAAAACGCCAGCGTCAAGGAGGGCTACATGAAGCAGATCATCAACATCAGCCGGGAGATGCACCTGGATGAAGACCTGCAGGTGGACGCCGCCAATATCTCGGCCAATGAATCTGCTTTTGACCAATTCGCAGACGAGCTGGAGCAGTACCTTTACGATCTGAAAAACCAGTTCATGCCCTATGGCCTGCACGTCTTCGGCCAGCCTCCTCAGGGGGTGCCCCTGACCGGCCTGGTGAGGTCGATGCTGGGAGATGGCCTGTCCAGAGAGGTCGCGCCCATGATCTCCTACCAGGACTATCCCAATCCAGCCAGGCTTGACAAGGAGCAAGAGCTGGAAAACTGCACAGAGAAGCTGCTTATGGATGTGATAATCAACGGCACATCACCCGAAGCCGCTCAGAGAGAGATTTTTGGAAATGTATCCAGGAACCTGACAGATCAGCTCAACCTTTCCCTGCAGTATGCACAGAGCATTGCCGCCTGCTCTGTGGAGGTTCCAAGCCTCATCAATGCCCTGGATTCCAATTATACACAGCCGTCTCCCGCTGACGATCCCATCCGGGACCCCCAGGTCCTTCCCACGGGCAGGAATTTTCGCTCAGTGGATCCGCGGCGCGTTCCCACGAGCGCCGCCTGGCAGGTGGGATCTGACCTGGCGGAAAAGCTCATTGAGAGCTACCGGCAGGATCACAACGGCACCTATCCTCGCAAGATGGCCATGGTGCTCTGGGCCTGGGCCATGACTGACCACGGGGTGGTGGAGTCTGAGATCCTGAGCCTGGTGGGAGCAAAGCCGGTCTACGATGCCTATGGCGGTGTCTCCGATGTGCAGCTTATTCCCCTCTCCCAGCTTGGCAGGCCGAGGGTTGACGTTGTCGTCGTCCCCTCGGGACTGCATAGAGATCTCTTCCCGGAGAAGCTGCAGCTCCTCGATCGAGCCATACGACTGGCTTCTAACGACACGAGCGCAGAGTATCCCAACTATGTGCGGGAGAATTCAGAGGAGATCTTCAAGGAACTTATGGCCAGTGGAAACTTCAGCGAAGAGGACGCTGCCCTCCTCTCCGCCTCCCGGATATTCCTGGAAGAGGCGGGAACTTATGGTCCCAACCTAGACAGCCCCATTTCCGCCAGCAATACCTGGGAGAACGACACAAAGCTAGGCAACCTCTTCATAGATAGGATGTCGTACATCTACGGTGACGGTATCTGGAGCAGCAAATTGGCCTCGGGAAGGGATCTCTCCGGTCTGCAAAAGGATCTCTTCCGGACCAATCTGGCCGAGGTGCAGGCTGCGGTCCATCACACTAACTCCAACCTCTACGGATTCATCGACAACGATGATGTCTTCCAGTATCTGGGTGGCATTGGCATGGCGGTGAGAACTGTAACCGGAAAGACCCCCGAAATGTATGTTACCGACGGGAGAGACCCGGAGCGAAGCGAAGTGTCCTCCCTGCATGACTTCTTCTCTAAGGAGCTGCGGACGCGTTACTACAATCCCCAGTGGATTGAAGGGATGATGGAACAGGGCTACTCAGGAGCCAGGGAGATGGACAAGTTCACCGAATATCTGTGGGGATGGGAGACGACGGTTCCCGATCTGGTCAGTGAGAATACCTGGTCGGAGGTGCACGAGATTTATGTCGATGACAAATACAAAATGGGCTTGAAGGAGTTCTTTGATGAGAACAATCCCTGGGCTTCTCAGGCGCTGAGCGGAAGGCTGCTGGAAACAGCCAGAAAGGATCGGTGGCATCCATCTGAGGAGATGAAAAAAGAGCTTGCACAGCGCTACGAGCAGTCGGTGCAGGATTATGGTGTCACCTGCTGCCATCATACCTGCGGCAACCTGGCTTTGCAGGAGTACATGCAGGGAGTCCTTCCTTCTCCAAAGCCCGATCCCTCCCAAAGTTCCGGCAGCGTCTCTGCCAGCAGCAAGTCCAGCAAATCCTCGCCCAGCAAACATTCCTCGGCTGGCGAAAAGGCATCAAGCTACAACCAGACCAAACCCTCCGGTTTTGGAACGAAAACCGCCCAGAAACCTGAGCCGTCTGATTCAACTGAGGGCGATGTAAAAGGATTTGTGATGGAGGCGGTGAACACCAAGACCTCCCAGCCCAGCTCCTCTGCGGCTCCATTGCTCGGAATAGGGCTGGTGCTCGTCGTGCTCTTCATGATCTGGACGGGATTTAGAAGGAAGAGCTGAAGTATTCGTGGGATCTTTCGGCACGGTGAAGGATGCCGAACGTCCCCATTGTTTTTTTCCAACCGATAAACCCGTTAAACAATAAAACGCATACTTCTGCGTCTCTCTCAATTCGATGCCAGCTTCCGGACTAGCGGCATGATGGCCGGCCTGGTGCCCTTGGCCGGCGTGGCCTGCCCCGCAGATAAGCCCATCTCCAGGCCCAGGGATCCCATCATCTCCTGGTTGAAACGATCAGCGATCTCATCGAAGATCCTCTGATAGGCAATGCAATGGGGGTCGACGCCTTTAATCTCGCCGTTGGTAGGCGCGATGGCGTTATAGGGACAGCCTCCCCGGCAGTAGCGGATGTGCTTGCAGCCCTTGCATTCCCGGTCCACATACTCCTTGAAGGCGCGCATGCGTACTCCCGCAGGCGACTCTGCCAGCTCTTTTTGGCTGGGACGATCCCGGACATGGCCCATGACGTACTCAGGCATGCCCACGAAGCGATAGCAAGGATAGATGCTGCCGTCCGGGCCCACGGCAAAGGTATTCTCCATGCAGTCTACAAATGTGCAAACAGTGCCCCTGCCTGTGAAGACGCATCGACTGTAGTCGTTGATGTTTCGGACCTCTATCCTGCTCATGTTTTCCAGGTACTTGTCCAGCAGGTAAACCAGCAGCTCTCCATACTTTTCCGGGGATAGCGCCCATTTGTCCGGCTCGCCACTTCTTAGAGACGGGAGTGCCGGATGCAGTTTGAGTGTAAGACCGTTTTCCAGGAAGAAATTGAAGATATCTTCTTTGAACTGCACTGAATAAGAGGTAAAAGTGCAGATAAACTGCACCGAAAGACCATGCTCTTTTGCCAGTTCATATCCTCTCATGGTCCTCTCGTAGTAGCCCTCCGATCTTTGCAGGTCGTTGAGCTCCTGGGGCCCGTCCAGGCTGGAGCCGATGGGGATATTGTACTCTGCCAGGACATCGGCCAGCTCCGGGGTGAGCTTCCAGAGGTTGGTCTGCAGAGCAAAGTTGGGCTCGAGATGCTGGAGCTCTCCGGTAAGCAGGGGAAGAGCCTGCCTGTAGAAATCGGCTCCTGCAAGAAGCGGCTCCCCCCCATGAAATGTGAAGGTAACGGGATCGCTGCGAAAGTCCTTGAGCCAGGCGACGATATCTTTAACAGTCTCTATGCTCATAATAGGGGAGCCCACCTCAGAACTCCAGCAGTAGGCGCATTTGGAGGGACAGCCCAGGGTGGGGATGATCATGACGTGAAAAGGCCTTTTTTGTTTCAACTTTTGTCTCATCATTTTTTTGCCCTTCTTGCGAACTTCTAACAGTAAATCTCGAATGCACAGCGCATTATTATATCTATTCTCTATTCCTTAGTAATCCTCTCCGCACCCACATGAGCGCGGCGCAGGGGTGGCAGCTCCTTCCACAATGCCATTTTCTCGCCACGTATGACCAGGGCGCCATCGATCCCCGGCCGATCAATCGCCTGGAAGCACTCTTGCAGCGGTCCCTCTGCCGTAACGGCATTTCCCAGAGCCGTGGCCGCTGCATCAGCCAGAGCCACATCCTCTGATATCACCACCGCAGCATCAGCACAGCCAAAGGAGATGGAAGGCCCCACGCTGCCCGAGCTGGTGCAGATGCCCAAAGGCTTGCCTCGCGCCGCCAGCTGGAAGGCCAGGTCCCGGATGGGCGAGCTTCCCGCATATATTCCTACTACCATGGGCTGATCATTTAAAATGCAGATATCCCCGCCGTTATCCACCACGGCATAAGTCGCTCCTTCTTCCATCATGGCCTGCACGGCAAAGCCGGCAATGGCACCAGCTACTGCAGCCATGGGGCCTATGCCAAAGACGGCGCTCTTCTCTATCATCTGCTTGACGATTCGCGGGGCTTTATCCTGGACAAGATCGTAAGGCTCTAAGGTTATCTGAAAAAATGGATCTATTCTTATAAAATTCTCCAAATAGGCGCGCTGCTCTCTTATGGATTCTCGGGCCGCGTCTATGTGACTGATCTCGCGGGCAAAAATGGTGACAATGGTCTCTTTGAGCTGGAAATGCACCCGCAAAATTTCAGGCATGGCCGCTCACAGCCGACGTGCTCCTGACAGCCCGGCCCTGGCTACCGTCTCCTCCTTTCCACGCAGCCGGACAATCAGCTCCTCCTCATAGCTTACTGACAACAGCTCGGTCGTCTCGTAGAGCCGGGAAAGCTCGGCGAGGCCCTGCGCCGTGTAAGGCAAACTGAGCTGGTACTCCTGCAAAGGCTGCAAACGCTGAGAGATGCACTCTTCCAGCACTCCCAGCCCCTGGCCGGTAATCGCCGATGCCAAAACAGGATAGGGAGCCAAATCTCTGATCAGCTCCACCAACTCTTCCGCCTTGCCCTCTTCCAGCCGGTCCGCCTTGTTCAGGACTGTCACTATGGGCGCAGTGACCTCGCAGTCCCAAAGTGCCTTGTGAGAGGCTACCAATTTGCGCCGCAACAATTCAGGCGGATCGCTCATGTCCGCCACGAGGAGCACCAGATCTGCCTCGGAGATTTCGGAAAGAGTGGAACGGAAGGCCTTGATGAGGAAGTGGGGCAGATCGTCGATGAAGCCCACGGTGTCTGTGAGAAGGACCTTTCTGCCCAAAACCTCCAGCGCCCTGGTAGTGGGCGAAAGAGTGGTAAATGGCTGGTCCTTAGCCTCTACCTCGGAGCCGGTGAGGGCGCTATGCAACGTGGACTTGCCGGCGTTGGTGTAACCGGCCAGGGCCACCAGATCAAAGCCCTGCTCCCTGCGCCTCTGCCGTCTGTCCTCGCCCATGTTCTCCACATCTTTCAGCTCGGCCCGGATCTTGGACATTCTTCCCCGGATGTCGTGGTACATGGATTGCTCATAAGCGCCAGCGCCGCGAAAGCCCGGCTGCTCGCCACGCTTTTTCAGGGCGAGGGCACTTTTTACCTGGGGCGCATCATAGCTAAGCTTTGCCAGCTCCACCTGCAGCTTGGCCTCGCGGGTGGAGGCACGGGTGGAAAAGATCTCTAAAATGAGGTTGAATCTGTCCAGCACCTGGGCGGAAAACTCGCTTCTTATGTTGAAGACCTGATTGGGACTGAGTGCATTGTAAAAAATCAGCTTTTCTGGATTGTAGCTTAAGGCCTGTTCGATCTTTACCCTTCCCATCTGGAAGCGAAAGTCCCGGCTCCTACGCTGGAAAACCTCCGCCAAAACCCGATATCCGGCTGCGTCTGCCAGGCCCCGCAGCTCTTTTATCTTGTAGGGATCTGGTGACTTGATCGGGTTCTCTCGTATAAGCAGGACGGCGGTCTTTTCTTCATTCATCGGTATTATCTTCTCGTGCATCGATGATAAGCCTTCGTCCCGCCACTGAGACATGATGGGCCATTTCAATCGCCGTCCTCTCCGCGATGGTCTCTGGATATTTGAAGTCCCTGCCCAGAATGCTTTTCACTCTCCAGATCTCCATATTGTAGAGGTCTCCGGATTCAGCGACGATTGTTCCGGGAAGGCACATGCACGCCTCGCCTATGAAGTCGGCCACAACATTGAGGTCCAAAGCCTTGGCCACACGAGGTATCAGCCTCACCGAGTGAATTTTTTCAATAAAATTCGGAGATATGCGGGCGCAGACAACAGCGCATACCATCTTATATCTGCCATTCACGGCATGCCGGCCTGAAATATCAATTGCCAGGATGTCTATCTATTCAACCCCTTTTGATGATGGCATGCTGCTTAACTATCGCGGTAGCCTCTTCCCGAGTTAAGCTTGCACCCATAGCGATCTCTATGGCGCGCTCGCTGTTTATGAGATCTCTGGGTGCGTGGCTATCCGTGTCCACCACCATTTTTGCTCCGGCCAGCTTTGCCATGCGCACCACATGGCCGTTGGTGATATTGTGGCCCGAGCGGGATGTGATCTCCAGACAGACATTGTTCTCACGTGCCAGCTCTGCCTCCTCCAGGGTGATGAAGCCGGGATGGGCCAGGATGTCCACTCTCGCTTCCAGGGCAGCGCGGTTTGTGCCAGGTCGGACGGGCTCCACCGGCGTCTCCCCGTGTACAACCACGATCTCTGCCCCCAGCTTGCGGGCAAGCGCAGCTAGCGGCCCAATCTTCTGGGGGGGCACATGAGTCAGCTCCGCTCCCACCAGGATCTTGATATCCAATACGTCTTCCAAATATTTGACTTTAGATATGCAGGATAAGATGTGCTCGATATTGGTATAGTCCGCATGATCGGTTATGCCGATGGCCGTGTATCCCAATACCTCCGCCCGGCGTACCAGCTCGGAAGGAATGAGTTCGCCATCGCTGAAAATTGTATGAGTATGCAGGTCGATCATATCAATGGCTCTTCTTCTTGTATTTTGACTTCATGGAGCCTGCGATCCTCTTTAAGACGGCTGATTTGGAGCCTTTTTTGGCAACCAGTATTCTCCCGGAAGCTTCTTCCTGGTGCCAGGTCTTGGGGTGCTTCTTCTCGCGCTCGATCTCCGGCTTGAAACCGGATTTAAGTGAGGCTGTGATCACCATATCCAGGTTCGGCTCATTGACGGCATCTTGATGGGAAACCATTCTGCCTTCTGACCTGGTGCGAGCTATGTCGAAGTAGATGGGCCATATGACAAGCTTGTCCTTCTCGGGCATAGACTGTAGTATTGCTACATCCTTAAAGTATTCTCCGGCACGAAAAGTCTTTTAGCCATGTTCGGCCATAATTGATGTCTAGTACAACAGTGGAGCTGCAAATAATGAGCGAAGAGACATTTCCCGTTGCCAATGTCGGTGGAAAGGAAATCCCATACGACCCGGATCAGCTCAGACGGATCCAGGAGCATCCGTGCTTCAGCGAAAAGGCCTGCCATGCCTTTGGCAGAATGCACCTGGCTGTGGCCCCCAAGTGCAACATCCAGTGCAAGTACTGTGTGCGGGATTTCGACTGCGTTAATGAGTCCCGGCCAGGGGTGACGTCTCAAGTTCTGAAACCAAAGGAAGCGTTAGAGCGCGTGGACGAGGTCCTGGAGAAATATCACTACATCAAAGTGGTAGCCGTAGCCGGTCCTGGCGAGCCTCTGGCCAACGAGGAGACATTTGAGACGATGCGCCTGGTGGGCGAAAAGTATCCGGGCATGATCCTTTGCCTCAGCACCAATGGCCTGCTTCTGCCTGACAAGATCGAGGAATTGGACCGTTTGGGCGTCTCCAACATTACGGTTACATTGAATGCCATCGACCCGGAGATTGGCCAGCAGATCTACGAATATGTGACCTATCAGGGCAAGAGATACGAGGGCCTGGAGGCGGCAACCATCCTGCGCGACCACCAGCTCAAAGGCATCGAAGAGGCCCTGAAGCTGAAGAAGATCGTGAAGGTCAATACCGTCCTCATTCCAGGCATAAATGACAAACATGTCTTCGACATCGCCCGCAAGATTAAGTCCATGGGTGTCTACATCCATAACGTCATGCCCCTCATTCCCCAGTACAAGTTTGCCCACATCAAGCCCCCTTCGCCCGAGGAGAAAAGAAATATCCAGGAGGAGCTGGGTAAGATCATCAAGCAGATGAAGCATTGCCGGCAGTGTCGCTCTGATGCCATTGGGCGGCTGGGATGCGATGTGCAGAATGAGTTTCAGAGCAGAACCAAGGAACAAGGATAAGCTTTAATCCAAATTGCCTAAAAAACCGGGTTTTCCGGCGCACGTCGTCCTGTTGCGCCGGACCTATATCCTTTGAAATATCGGTTAGTGTTTGAACATTTTGCTTATGCTGTTTGTGGCATTGGAAATGCTGCTGGAAATGCCTGAAATGAAGCTCTTAGGCTCCGCGGGCTTTGTCTGGGCAGCAGATTTCGTCTCTGTGGGCTTGGAAGCACTGGATTTTTTATCCTTTTTCTTGGAGACGGGATTGCCGTTTTTCATCTGATAATTGCTGTTGCGATCCTGTGGACCCTTGCCCTTCTTTTTGTCTCTTGCCATAGTTACCATGCCACACGTCTATGTCAAAATTGATATAGATTGCGGCTACATGCCGCCGGCGTTCAGGCCATTGGTAGCTTTATTCCCCTTCCAGTTTGCAGAGCTTTTTCATAAACTGCAAAGCCTGTAGCCACATCCTGTATGCCAAGGCCAGTGGAGTCGAAGATGGTGATCTCTTTATCGTTTTCCCTCCCTGGTTTCTTGCCTGCCAGGACCTCGCCGATCTCTGCATAGATTTCCTCAGGCAAGAGCACACCTTCGGATATCGGAACATTCACCTCGCCGGAGTGCACTGCCTGGGCCAGATCATCTACAAAAACCTTAGCCCTCTTGGTGAGAGAGGACTGCAGCTCTTGCTTGCCTTTCGCATCGGCTCCGATGGCATTTATGTGTGTTCCGGGCAAGATCCAACTGTCTTTGATGACTGGCCTGCGCGAGGGAGTGGTAGTAACAAGAATATCGCATTCGCAGGCCTCCTGGGGCTTTGCAGAGATCAAGTACTCGCACTCTAAAAATTCTCTACCATCCTTTTCCAAAGACTGGGATCGCTCTTGCGATGTGTCGAAAACTATCACTTGCTCAATCTTAAAGTGCCTGGACAGGCCCAAGAGCTGGGCTCTTGCCTGCACTCCGGCCCCAATCATTCCCACCACGCGGCAATTGTGTCTGGCGAGGTGCTTGGCCGCCACAGTACCTGCCGCCCCCGTGCGCATGGCCGTGAGAAAGGTCGCACCCATAATGGCCAGAGGCGTTCCGTTTTTCGGAGAGATCAAGGTCAACAGGGCCATGACGGTGGGAAGACCGATTTTTGGATTTGCGGTATGGACGTTGACAATCTTCACTCCTGCCTTATCCATTCCCTCGAGATAAGCGGGCATGGTTCTAAGATCACCGTCATATTTTGAGAAGTAAAGATAGGACTTGGGCGGCATTTGAGTACGGCCCATTCCGTGGTCATAAAAGGCATTCTCTACGGAGTCAATTGCCTCGTCCATGGTCAAAAGGGATTTCACTTCTTCTTCCGTGAGCCAGAGTACCTCCATTAAAACACCCTGCGATACAAGAGGCTGTTGAGAAGAAATAGGCTTTGGCTGTGGTGGGAATTTCGGGCAAAAATACTCGAATATCAAGAGATAATTGGGGGCGAAAGCCTTCGATGGAGAAGGGATGGCGACTCATCGGAGGCTCCAATTTATTAATAGCATTTTAAACTATTTAAATTTAATTAAATGTGCAGCGAACGCATTATTCTTTGAAGATAATCTTCGTAGTAATACCGGTATTAGCGATATTGTTCATAGTAATCACATCCTATTATGAGGTTGGTGCATGAGTAAATTAATACGAGAACAAATAATAAATAAAAAAATAATATAATCTTACTGAGGTGGAAGAGTTTCGGATAGATCCTGGATATGGCAAGCAATAGCCCAAAATCTTTGCTGAAACGTTTTGTCGGTTTGGGGCCATCCCTAAACGCTTGATAAAAAGGACCGATAGTATCCCTTCCGGCTTGAGCGCTTAATTTGCATTCCCGAAAATTCAATAAAATAAGATACGCAATGAGATATGTTCGTCTGACAGATCAGACCGGACAAAGCTCATTGTTCGGAAAAAATCCAGTTTCTTATAGCTCTTCCAGCTTCTCGACACCCATTTTTTTTACCTTTGGCTTCCAGATCTTATCCGGCATCCAGGCAGGCGCTCCTTTGGGTTTCTTTACCTGAACCCTTTCCCCTGTGAAAATATGCACCTTCTTTGTGCCGCGCTCCCTGAGCCGTATGTCTGTTATGCCTCGGTTGGCCGCTTTCAAGGCTGCTTGCCTTGGTTGCTTTCCGGTGAAGACTCCAATCTCATTGCCTTTTTCGTCCCTGAGGGCGAAATTTCTTGTTTCAGCCATCAAATTCCCTCCGTGCTTCCCAATTTAACCAAATGATACCTGATTAATTGTTATACAGAATACCATTATATTAATTTTATCTAGATGGCAAGAGAATCCGCCGGATTTTTATCTCTAAAAGGGGGTGGAAGCCTGCAAAACGGTATTAAACTGCGGCAGGACTCTTGGGCTGCGCAGAATATGTTCATGCTTGTGAATAAAATCAATCGGCATATGTCATACTCTTACGATGCTAGATGAGGTTAAATAATGAATATATAAATAAAAATTAAGGACCTCAAGCAATATCTTGAAGCCGAAATGGAGTGGATGCAGATGCTTGTCTATTCCTCTTCCAGCCGGCAGAAAGTGCAGCTATGATGCCATATGGGCTCGGCCTCGATCTGAACAGGATTTTCGCTGCTGTAGTGGCCTGCCGTCATCTCCTGGATGAATTTATGGACCTGTTCTGCGGACATCCCGGTAGGCTTGATCCTTCCAACTTCACGGCCATGAACGCCATGGTGGCCTTCCGTCTTATCGACAGTCATGACGGCAAACTCGGGCTTGTCCTCACTATCACCGTCACCCAGGTAGAGCAGATTTCCATAGTAAAAGCCATAGCAGATAGGCCACTTGTGGTTGGTCATGGCCTCTACCAGATCGTCTTCGCTTTCCAGCTCCTTGAAGGAGAATACGCGCTCAGGATGAATCATGATCTTCACCTTTCTATAGTGACATCAAATTAGTCTGCCTGGCGTTAAATAGTTTCTCGATATCTTGGCACAGGATATTTATCTTAAGCAGGCTAAATATCAAACGACTCCAGCACCAAATACAAGTTAACCCGATAAACAAGAATAGAAGCAAATTCCTGGGCGCTGGATGGTGCAAACAGGAAACAGAAAAGAAGAATTTTAGAAATGGTGATCAAATTGATACTGCAATTCTTTGGAGCCGCACAGTCCGTTACAGGCTCAATGCATCTGGTTGAGGCAAATGGGCATCGGTTGCTGCTGGACTGCGGAATGGTGCAGGGCAAACGGCAGGAAGCCAGGAAGCTAAATTCTGAATTTCCTTTTGACGTCAAGAGCATCGATGCCGTGGTGCTATCTCATGCCCATCTTGACCACAGCGGCAAATTGCCCATGCTGATTAAAAATGGCTTTGACAACAGCATCTTCTCGACATCAGCGACGCGCGACCTCTGCAGTGCCATGCTGCGCGACTCCGCCTCTCTTCAGGAGATGGACACGAAATATGTAAACAAGCTAAGCGCAGAGAGGGGATTGCCTTTTATCAAGCCGCTATTCACAAGACATGATGTTACGACCGCACTGCGTCTCTTTCAAACCGTAGAATACAGGCGTCCCCTTGAGATTCTTCCCGGCATAAAACTCACCTTCAGAGATGCGGGACACATTCTCGGCTCAGCAACGGTCGCGCTTGAGATTGCCGAGGGCCGAGATGAAAAGAAGACGACAACGTTGGCTTTTACCGGCGATCTGGGACGAAAAGGTGCTGCTGTGGTGCGAGACCCTGAGGTCTTCAGCCGTGCGGATGTTCTCATCACAGAGTCGACTTATGGTGGCCGAAGTCACGGTCCTATGAATGAGGCCAAAGAAAAGCTGGCCAGAATTGTAAGCGATACGGCGCAAAGAGGCGGCCTGCTCATAATTCCCGCATTTGCCGTGGGGAGGACCCAGGATGTTGTCTATCATCTGCACGAATTGATGGAATCAAAACAAATTCCCTCAATGCCTGTCTATGTGGACAGCCCTCTGGCAACCAATGTCACAGAGATCTTCCGGCAACATCCCGAGTGCTATGATGAGGAAACCGAGAAGCTCTTGCTGCAAGACGGGGGGCAGGACCCCTTTGGCTTTGATATGCTCACGTACACTCGCAGTACGGAGGAATCAAAGAGGCTCAACGACCTTAGAAAGCCGGCCATTATCATCAGCGCTTCGGGTATGTGCGAAGGCGGAAGAGTGCTACATCACCTGCGCCGCAATATCGGCAATCCCAAGACCACAGTTCTTTTCGTAGGCTATCAGGCGGAGAATACTCTGGGCCGAAAGCTCTTGCAGGGAGACAAGATTGCGCGCATATACGGCGAGGAGTACGAGGTAAGGGCCAGGATGGAGGAGATTGACGGCTACAGTGCCCATGCAGACGGGGGCGAGCTGCTCGATTTCATCGCAGCAATCCCGAACAAGCCCGAACGTGTATTTGTGGTGCACGGAGAGCTGGATGCGACAGCGGCAATGGCCGCAGGGCTGAGCAAATTGGGAATATCCAATGTCGCTATTCCGGCGAGAGGAGAGCGGTTCTCAATTTAGGCTTATATTATATTTATAATAGCGGCCTTCCCGGCGGCTCATCATCATCCAGGAAACTATTCAGTCCCATGCGGTCCGGATCGTTGTGCGGCTCGACTCCTTCCAGATAGCTGTCTTGCTGCATAAACTGCCTTACCGCAGGAGTATCATAGTCCGGGGCTGTCGATTTCCAATCGTCTTTCCGGAAATCCTTGACGGCGGGAACATAGCTATCGTAGCTGCCGGAAAACCAGTCTTGCATGCTGAGAAATGGCAGGTAAAATGTGAACTGACCCCAGAGGGGCTGGATGGGATGATAATAGCCGGAACGGTTCTGGTTTATAAACCTGAACTCGGGCCGGAAGACGGTGGTGATCAGGAATACCGATGATACGGCGGTGGTGTTGTTGCCGGCTACAAAGGAGGCGAGGGAGAGAGGGCTGCTATAACCAGGATAGCTCAGACCTTGGCCGTAGGCGTCGCTGCCGCCATAGAGATACATGGTCCCTTCGCCGCTGCCTGCAGAAAGGATGAACAAGAGTGATATCAGTGCCCAGTGTTTCATGGTAGTCGCTACCATTTCAAAGAAGGTAGATATAACTCTTAGGATCTGGGGCGAGCGGCCTCGTCACATTCCGCGCACGCTTCCAGCAGAATGAAAAAGGCCCATTCCAGTCAAATAAAAAGAGAATTAGAGCCATAGTCCAGGATTTTCTGATCAGCACCTGAGATCGCCTCTTTGGGCCAATCGGGCGCTTAATCTCGGGCTCGATGGCCAGTGAAAGGGTGGCGCACCCGTGCAGCAAGCTGCGGGGTATTCATTTTAAAAAGCATGATACTGCTTTTCCTGTGAGAAGGATGGGGAAAGGCGAACACGCGGATAGCCCGTTGGCCACCCTCCTACCGACATGTTTAAATGGGGTACGACTTACCTTCAGTGCTGTTGGGCAGGTAGATCAGCTGGAAGATCGCTACCTTGGCATGGTAGAGGCCTCGGGTTCAAATCCCGACCTGTCCATTTTCGTCTGTTTTCGGCGGTCTAATTCTTTCGAGCATTATTTCTTTGGGCAAAGGCTTATGTCAAAGGTCTTTAGTCCTTGGCCTAAATCATAGGCCATTTTGTCTGGAAATCTGGCAAAGGGGAGAGAGATGTACGAGATCCTGCAGATGCTGTTCATGGCCTTTACCATCGGCCTTACGGGCGCGCTGGCCCCCGGGCCGACATTGGTGGCCACTGTCAACTCCTCTCTCAAAGAGGGCTGGACGGCAGGCCCCAAAGTGGCAGCAGGCCACGCTCTGGTTGAGGTTTTGGTCTTTCTGTCCATTGTTGGTGGGCTGGCTGCAGCTATGCAGCAGTATTCCCGCGCCGTTTCCATAGCAGGCGGGCTGGCACTCATCGTTTTTGGAGTTATGACCGCAAAAGGGAGCAAAAACGCCACATTGGTCGCATCACAAGGGCAAGTGATAGGCAATGCCTACCTGGCGGGAATTATCACCAGCGCGGCCAATCCCTACTTCTGGATCTGGTGGCTCTCCATCGGCAGCGCCCTGGTCCTCTCGGGCCTGCGTTCGGGTGTAATCATGGCTGCCCTTTTCATGATCGGCCACTGGGTTGCGGACTTCGGATGGCTGATCCTTGTCTCGATCAGCCTGGATCGGGGACGCAGCATACTATCCGATCGAAGTTACCGAGGGATCCTGGGAATATGCGGCGGCTTTTTAGTCTGCTTTGGCATCTATTTCCTGAGCGCTGCTTAACGAGGAGGAAGCATTGAACGCGGGAAAATGGGCAGTAGGCCTTCTCAATAATTCATCCTTGATTCTGTTGCTTTCCATTGCCATGGGCCTGGCCTTTCCCGGGCCGGCAGAGGTCACAGAGGGATTCATCACTCCCGCCCTCATGCTTATGATGGCCTTTTCCTTAACCGAGATCGACATCAGCAAAACAAAGGCCTGGCGCATTTACCTTAAAAGCTCTCTGCTAGGTCTTTTCTTGAACTACGGCCTTCTCTCCGGGCTCATATTACTATTATCCTATACTCTGCAGGATGAGGCCCTGCGCCAGGGATTCATCGTCATGGCGGCCGTGCCTCCCGCGGTCGCGGTCCTGCCCATGACCAGGCTCCTGCGGGGGGACGCTCTCCTCTCTTTGGGCTCCGAGGTCATCTCCTATCTGGCGTCTCTTCTGCTCATGCCGGCCATCATCTTCGCCCTCACCCGCCAGACGGGCATCAGTGGCAGCTACCTGGTACAGATATCCCTGGCCCTGATTCTTCTGCCCGCCCTTGCCTCCCGGGCTGCAGCACGTATCCCCATCAATCCGGTTCTTCCTATCAACCTGGGATTTTTCCTCGTAACATACACTGTGATCGGCCTCAATCATGGCGCCCTCTGGCAGGGCAGCGCGGCTATGGCGGCAATCGCGCTGGCGCGCACCTTTGCCATAGGATTGGCCATATACATTGCCGCCATTCTGGCCGGCCAGAGCAGATAAAAAGCGATATCCTATACCCTTCTCGGCTCTTACAAAAATCTGGGCCTGGCGGCTGCCGTCTCACTGATGCTCTTCGGACCGGCAGCCAGCCTTCCGGCGGCTTTCGCCGTCCTGGCCGAGACTGCCTTTTTCATTCTCCTCGCTATCATAAAACCGCGCTAGCCTTAAATAAAGGCCGGGCGAGGTTGAAGGGGAGATATTGTGTCAATAAAGGATGATCTGGCCTATCTGAAGTCGATTGGCGTATTCATTGGCCTGTCCGTCTTCATCTTCGGGCTTACGACTGTGATGGGTTATTATGCCGCCGCGATCGATCCAGAGCTGGCATCCAACTGGACAAAAGAGCTGGAGATGCTGAAATGGATTTTGGATCAGCCACCTATCCTCATAATGATAATAATCTTCCTGAAGAATCTCCTGGCTTCGGCTATGGCCATGCTGCTGGGCCTGGGCCTGGGGCTCATTCCTCTGATGGTCGTTACCAGCAATGGCTTTCTGCTGGGCATAGTGGGCTACGCTGCCGTGCAGAAGGCAGGCTTCCTCTTTCTGGCGGCAGGTATCCTGCCCCACGGCATCATTGAGCTGCCAGTGGTCCTGGTCAGCATTGCTATCGGCTTTAGGCTGGGCTATCTGCTGGCCTTGACCCTGGCCAAAGAGAAGGTCGACCTTTCCGGCGAGACCAGGATGGCCATTCATTTCCTCTGGCACTGGGTCACGCCTCTGCTCTTCCTGGCCGCGGCCATTGAAACTTTTATCACCCCAATCGCTATATCGGTGGTTACATGACCGATTCCAAGATAATTAAATCCAAAGCAAAGGATAACAAGCAAGCAAAGCTTCCTGGCAAGGACAACTTCAGCGAGTGGTATCACGAGCTGCTCATGACGGCGGAGATCGTCGATAACCGCTACCCAGTTAAGGGCATGTGCGTCTGGTTTCCCTTCGGCTTTGCCATCAAAAAGAATGTCTACGCCGTTATCCGGGAGCTTTTAGATCCCGATCATCAGGAAACCCAGTTTCCTCTCATGATACCGGAAAACGAGTTCATGAAGGAGGCGCAGCATATCAAGGGCTTCGAGGAGGAGGTCTACTGGGTGACCCATGGCGGGACATCGCCACTGGAGGTCAAGCTCGCCTTGCGGCCTACGAGCGAGACGGCCATCTATCCCATGTTCAAGCTCTGGATCAGGTCGCATGCCGATCTGCCGCTACGAATTTACCAGATCGTCAACACCTTCCGCTATGAGACCAAGCACACCCGGCCGCTCATACGTCTGCGCGAGATCACATCCTTCAAGGAAGCGCACACCGTTCATGCTACCTGGGAAGAGGCGGCAGAACAGGTGGAGGTGGCCATTTCCAGGTACTCGGAGTTCTACCGTCGCCTGGCCTTGCCATTCCTGGTAAGCCGCCGCCCCAGCTGGGACAAGTTCCCCGGCGCGGACTACACCACGGCCATAGATGTGATAATGCCCGACGGCAAGACGCTGCAGGTGGGCACGGCGCACCACCTGGGCTCGACCTTCGCCAAGACCTACGAGATAACCTACGAGGCGGAGAGTGGCGAGCAGAAGCTGGTCTCTCAGACCTGCTACGGCATATCGGAGCGCTGCATTGCCGCCCTCATCTCCGTGCATGGAGACGAGAAGGGGCTGGTTTTGCCATGGGGTGTAGCCCCTACGCAGGTGGTAATTGTGCCCATCCTTCTGGGCGACAAGGAGAAGGTGCTGGCCGTTTGCCGGGAGCTGCAACGCAAGCTTTCTGCTGCGCACGTTCGCGTGCAACTGGATACCAGCGATGAGCGGCCGGGAGCCAAGTTCTACAAGTGGGAGATGAAGGGCGTACCCATTCGACTGGAGGTAGGGCCCAGGGATATTGAGAAGGGTGTCGTCACCTTAGCCCGTCGCGACGGAGCCAAGAAAGCAGTGCCCATGGAGGGATTGGTCGATGCCATCAATAAAGAGGCGGAAGAGCTTCAGGCAGCTCTCTACACGAAGGCCACGAATCTTCATGATGCCAAGGTAAAAGAGGTCGCAGACATCGAGGAGGCCAAAACACAGACACAGGTGGGCGTGGCCCTGGTGCCCTGGTGCGGCGAGGTGGACTGCGGCCACCAACTGGAGAATCAAGTAGAAGCGAACATGCTGGGTGAGCCGCAGTATCAAAGCTTCCCCGAGGCTGCCTGTGCTGTCTGCGGCAAGAAGAGCGCAGGTAGGACCTACATGGCCAGACAGTATTGAATTGAAACTAAAATGGATAGGACCCAGTCCTTATTTTTTTCTTTGATAATGAGAGGGGGGAGACCACAGTTTCATAATTGGGCCCAATTCTGCAAATGGAGTTTGTAAGAACCTGACCAAATCATAATGACCAAATTAGATCTATTCGCCGCCAAAATCACAATAGACCTTTCCAACTGTGGCCAAATAGTCCTATACCTTTATCGTATTTACCTTTTTTGCCTAAAATACCAAGCATTGTCCAGGATTAATCAAATAATATGAAAACAATTGCCACAAAAATTTGGATATTCAACCAATCAACCGTAATTTTATAATCATTACGAATTTTATAATAGTAAAAAATCGTGGCCAATATATGTGGCAGGCATTCTCCCGTTTTTTCTCGTTTCTCCGAAAGAAAAATCGACCGGGATCATACATTCCGGTGCGATCCGAAAAGGCTTATCTAGACAGCATTACTAGAATGTGAGGTTGTCCATGGATCAAATCCCCTTAATGGAGCTGGCAGGTATTATTATCATAGGGATATCTGCCCAATGGCTTGCCTGGCGTGCAAAGCTCCCTTCTATCCTTTTGCTACTGGTCTTTGGATTTGCGGCAGGCCCAGTAACCGGCTTTCTGCATCCCGATCAGTTATTGGGAAAGCTCCTTTCGCCTTTCATAAGCATCTCTCTGGCGTTGATTCTCTTTGAGGGCGGAATGGGCTTGAAGATCACAGACCTGATCGGAACAAGAATTGTGGTACGAAACCTCCTTACAGTAGGAGTACTCACAACGTGGTTTATAGCCTCAAGCTCTGCATATATTATTTTAGGGCTAAATCCGCTTTTATCAGTGCTTCTTGGGTCGATTCTAGTTGTGACAGGCCCTACGGTTATAACACCTCTACTTCTGTACGTACGCCCCTCAGGAAGGGTTGGTCCCATCGTCAAATGGGAGGGAATAATGAACGATCCGATTGGGGCGATTCTAGCCATAATCGTCTTAGAAGGCATCCTCGCATCCGGTCCGCATGAAGCGGCTCTAACAGCGGCACTGGGAGTCATGATGACGATAGTAGCAGGATGCTCCTTAGGATTTCTCGGGGCCCTCATAATAATAAAAGTAATGAAAAATTATTGGGCCCCAGATAGATTGCTGGAAGTCATATCGCTCATGCTCGTAGTATTGGTCTTCACCGCGTCGGAACTCATTCAAGAAGAATCCGGGCTTTTAGCAGCTACTCTGATGGGCGTAGTACTGGCCAATCAGAACATGGTCAATATCACGCCCATAATCAAGTTCAAAGAAGATCTGAGGACGCTCCTAATTTCGCTTTTATTTATTATCCTGGTTGCAAAGCTGCCTTTGGACTATTTTGATTACATTAATCTAAATTCGGTATTATACCTTGGATGTCTGTTATTCATAGCGCGCCCAGCCGCGGTTATCCTTTCAACGCATCGGTCGGGCCTGAGCTGGCAAGAGAAGGTCTTCATCGCCTGGATGGCTCCTCGGGGAATAGTCGCAGCTGCAGTAGCCTCCATTTTCGGCCTTTTCCTATCCGAGCAGGGCCTGCCCCAAGCGGAAATGCTGGCACCCATTACTTTTTTCGTAGTTGCTGGAACGGTCGCAATTTACAGTCTAACTGCAGGACCGCTTGCCAGGTATTTGCATCTCGCCTCCAGAAACCAAACGGGATTTTTAATTGCGGGGGCCCATCCCTGGGCGAGAAAGATCGCATCAATTATTAGCGATCAGGGTCTTCCCGTTCTTTTGGTCGATACAAATTGCACAGAAATTGCCAGAGCGTACGAGGAGGGGCTACCTACATACCATGGCAGCATAATTTCCGAATCGATATTGGATGAAATAGATATTTCTGATCTAGGACACTTCATGGCCCTTACTTCCGACGATATGGTCAATTCCCTTTCAGCCATAAGATTCAGGGATGTATTTGGAAGAAAAGAGGTCTATCAAATTCGCTCAGAGATCACAGGTTTCAGGGGGAAAAAGGCAATTGCTCCGACGCATTTGCGCGGACGCTTTCTTTTTTCCTCCCAGCTAACATACTCCTACCTGGATGAAAGGCTCAAATCAGGAGGGTCTCTGGTGATAAACGAATTTACAGAAAATTTCAAGTATGATCCAACAGCGCCATTTCATGATGCAAATACCATCCCTATGATGCTGATAAGCAGCGATGGATCGGTGCAATTTTTTACAGAAGATTCTACGCCGATTCCCTGCGCCGGGCAAAAGTTGGTCAGCATGCATTATCCAAACAAGAGCCCATCTTTATAAATAATGGCCTGCAAATTCGGAATATAAAAGCCGAGGAGCTCTTTAGATGACCCTTCAAAAGCATGTCAGCTTGAATATTAATGTTCGCGGCTTAGGCGAATCACCCACCCTGGCTATCAACGAGAGGGTAAAGCTATTGCAAAGCCAGGGAAAAAAGATTTACAACTTCGGATTGGGCCAATCTCCTTTCCCCGTGCCGGCTCCGGTTGTGGAAGCTTTGCGGCTGCATGCTCATGAGAAGGATTACCTCCCTGTCAAAGGCCTTCTGGCCCTTAAGGAGGCGGTGGCTGGATTTCACCGGCAAAAAGACCTGGTGGAAGCGAATGCCGATTGCGTTCTTGTAGGTCCTGGCTCAAAAGAACTTATGTTCCTGCTGCAACTGGTCTTTTACGGAGAGATCATTGTACCCACGCCCTGCTGGGTCTCCTATGTACCTCAGGCTCAGATCCTGGGAAAAAGGGTGAGCCTGCTTCACACCTCCTTCGAAGATAAATGGCATATCAGCGCCGATCGCCTCTCTGAACTTTTAGAGGTCGAGCAGGATCTGTACCGTCCGCGCTTGCTGGTTCTTAATTATCCTGGAAACCCCGACGGCCTCACTTACACGGCAAATGAACTCAAGGAGATTGCAAAGGTCGCCCGGGAATATGAGATCATCCTCCTATCGGATGAGATTTACGGCCAGCTCCATCACAGAGGCGGCCATGTTTCTGTGGCCCGCTTCTACCCGGAAGGGACCATAATTAGCTCCGGTCTTTCCAAGTGGTGCGGGGCTGGTGGCTGGAGACTTGGGACATTCACCTTCCCCCGGAGCCTGGACTGGCTGATGGGGGCCATGGCTGCAGTTGCCAGTGAGACATACACATCAGTAAGCGCGCCCATTCAGTATGCTGCGGTGGAAGCCTTCAGGGGATCGATGGCCATCGAGCGCTACCTCTGGCATGCCCGACGCATCCTGTCAACTTTAGGACAGAAGTGCTACCAGATACTAGCAGATGCAGGCGTGCGGATACATCCACCGGAGGGCGCTTTTTACATGTTTCCCGATTTTTCACCCTTTGCCGAGAAACTGGCCAAGAAGAATATAAGAAATAGCGCGACGCTCTGCGAACGCCTGCTACAGGAAACGGGGGTTGCCATGCTTCCAGGAAGGGTATTCGAGAGGCCCTGCGAAGAGCTTACTGCCAGGATATCGTACATAAATTTTGCAGGAGCAAGGTCACTGGCAGCGAGCGAGACGATTGCCATGCATAATGAGCTGCCCAAGGAGTTTATCCAAGCTTACTGCGGGGAGACCCTAGAGGCCACGCAAGCGCTTGCCGACTGGCTGACGGGTTAGATGGGCATGGGCCTTGACAATCCCGCGTCGATCAATTGCGGCTCGATAGGAAAATGGTGCCGGAGGTTTTGGGCGACTTAATTCTGCCCAAAATATTGGCACCTAAATGAAAATTTGCAGCGCTAATCAGTAACGCTAATAGTAGTACCATATGCTTCTATAGTCCTCCGGATCCTCGCCTCTATTTTTTAGCCTTTGCAGATACCTCTGGATGGAAACGTCCGTGTAGAGGTAGGGCTTTACCTGAGCAATGTTCTTTTCCCAAGGGAGGAAGGAATACATCCTTCGGCCCTCTGGAGTAATGGCGATTAGCTCGTGATTTTGCCAGGCTCGTAGATGGTCCTTGCCAAGGCCGGGAACATTGAAGACCGGCTCGTCGGTGCGAAATATTCCCGGAAGCAGCCGTGCCTCTTCCTTTCGCTCCTGCAAGATGCGAGATATGGGCACAGCATAGTCCTCCATCTCAGTCTTGCCCTTCATATTGAACGTATAGTACGGGTCAACACCAATCTGCTTGAGGACGATTCTAAGGGCTGATGTCTCGAACTTACGGCTGTTGGCAAAGGTGAAGACCTGCTGGTTGTAGACCTCAATGCCGGTCATCTTCACCTTCTTTATGGCATCTACTGTTTCCGGCGTCACCTCATAGGGATGCATGAAGTGCGTCACCATGCAAAGGTTTCTCTTTCCAAACTCATGGTATTGGGCCAGTATCTCACAAAGCTCACTGGTTATCCTTTGGGGCACAGTTGCTGGGGTTCTGGTAGCTACCCGGATGCTTCTAAGATGGGGCATCTCTGAGAGCTTGCCCAAGATCCTGTCAATCAGAGAGTCATCCATCACCAGCGGGTCGCCACCTGTGAGCAGAACGTCCATCATCTCTTCATGTTCTGAGAACCACTGCAAGGCGGCCTCGATCTTCTCCAGGGGTGCCAAAGCCGAGGCCATGAGGGGCGAGGATATCTCCCAATTGCGCTGGCAATAGACGCAGATCTGTGGGCATGATTCATAAGGCTTAATTATCGCCACCCTGGGATAGCGGCGAGTGACCAGGTCTATTGGCGATGTGTCCCCTTCCTTCATGAAATCGAAAGCCCACTTCTTGTCCTTCCGGTGGGTGATCATATTCTGCACATAGCCTAGCGGAGGGAAGACCTGTCTGCGAACGGCATAGTCCTGATCGCAGGGCTCCTGGTCCATAAGATGCAGATAATATGGGGTTACTCCAAATGGCACATGGTTTTCCAGGGCCAGCCTTATGGATTCTTCATGGTGCGGCTCTATTTTTATTATTTTTTTAATTGTATCCAGGCCCTGAATATCTTTGAATACATGCCGGAATTGCCAGTGCCAATCCTTCCAATCATCCTCCGTGGAATCCAGCGTTTCTAAGATTCTTTTTCTATTCTCATTTCGTTTGGCAACTATCTGAGGATCAAGGCCTGACTGATATCTTGTCAAGTATCCATCCATGCGCTTTCCCATCAGATCCAGATAGTCCGAGCGCATCTGGCCGGCAACTCTCCCCTCATATTCATCGAATTTTGGGTTATCTATTCCTTCCATTAATCGAGAAGGATAGACGTCTGCCTTCAATTTTAGGGCCTTAAAGAAATGGACAAACTCAGCAATAAAGTCGTCACTGACATCTGCATCGCCGTTCACTGCAGCGCTCCACAGATTCTCCAGGGCTGAAGTGCCGGCAATTCGCTCATTTCTTGGAGAGATGATATTTTTAAATGTGCGTATGACTTCTTTAAAGAGAACATAGTCCCAGCTTTCAATCTCACCCACATCACAGGAATAAGTCCATTCTCTGGCTTCTATGTAGCGTGCCACCTTATTGCGGGCACTCTCTAGAGTCTTGCTCTCCTTGAGCAGCATATGTAGTTCGGGTGCTGCCTCCCAGCAATCTTCCCATCTCGTTGTCATATCATGATTGTCTTTGACGGACATTTTACTTCTATTTTTCCCCCCAAAAAAACACCCATTGGGAAATGTTCATACATGGCAGATGATATGCATTATGAGAATCGATTAGCAAAAAAAAATTACAACCACATACGGGTGTAAATGACGTTAAATATCATCCTTTTTCAAACTGATTTCAGGAAAACCAACGATATCTATGGTCTGGGAAGCTACCTTTATTCCTTCAGATTTCTCGATTTCTTCCAGAATCCTGTGGCTCACTTTGTTTCGTATCATCCTTCTCTGTCTCACGGGAGTCACATATCGGGCTGTCAGCTCGATCCAATTGTCAGTAAGTTTAAGAAAGATCTCCGGGTCTGTCGAACCCTTTGAGAGATAGTATTTTCGTTCCATATGAGATATTTCTTCTTCGGCAATATCTTTCACCATGTGGGTTTCTTGTGCAACGACATCCATGATCAAAGATTGGGCTGCCCTCCAATCGCTGCCATAGCTTATGGGGACTGTTATCTCATCCCACAGAAAATGGAAATCTTT
Source organism: Methanotrichaceae archaeon (assembly GCA_963748825.1). Classification (GTDB taxonomy): domain Archaea; phylum Halobacteriota; class Methanosarcinia; order Methanotrichales; family Methanotrichaceae; genus Methanothrix. Next base: position 115,661 of record CAVVKN010000002.1, on the reverse strand, counting down.
GGTGTAGTTATTTACCGCATTGGATAAAACCAGGGCGTTGGGCAAAGAAGAGATCCTGCCTGTATGCTGATCAGCAGAGACCCATTCGCTCATTTCCATAATTGTAGTATAAAGTAGATCTATATCTATCACATCGCCTTTTTTTGCACCGACCTCTATACGGTCTCCAACGCGATAGATACCATTGAAAAAAATGGTAAGCCCACCAACAAAGTTCTTTGCAACGTCCTGCAGCGAGATCGTAAAAGCGGCGGCTACCAGGCCGAAGCCCAGCAACAAAGTCTGCAGGTCTTCCACCCAGATAATCCATAAAGCGATAAAATTAATTACTAGATAAATAAAATACAATGACTTAGAAAGATAGTATCTCCTCTCAGAAGACGAGACTCTGCTGATGAATCTATCGTCAACGATCATTTTAAAAACAATATATATTATTAATACTACAATTAAAGTGATAATTGTACGTGTGAGATGAATACTTTCATATAAAAAAGTAACAAGCCATAATGCTAATGCAAAAAGAGCCAGCGATACGGGGACTATCCAACTTCGAGCCATATGCATTCCCTCATTCTGCTTTGTTTTGGGAGAATAACCGTACAAGCTAATTCGCATGCTTTTGGAATTAGAGGGAATATTACTCTTTGCTTTATTAACTTTATTGCTAATCTAATATTTTCTCGCAGTATCACCATACAGGCAACATGCAATTTTTTGTAATTCATCTGTCTTGAAAACCTATTTTTTCCAGGTTTCCGGCAAGAACATCAATATCACAGGAAGGATTTCCAGACGCCCAATGTACATGCAGAAGACTCCCAAAGCACGCCCTGCCTGAGAGATACCGGTAAAGTCCAGTGCCACAATGCCAAAGCCCGGACCGACTACGCCAAGGCAGCTCGCGGCAGCGGAAATGGCTGACAAGGCGTTGAACTGAGGATTTGCAGACTCCGTAATAGCAAAGGCCAGCATTGCGCAAATGAATATCAAAAGGTATAGTTGTACAAATAGCAGCACGGATTTGACGGTATTCTCTTTAACGATCTTATCGCCCATCTTTATGACCATCACAGCCTTAGGGTGAAGGCTTCGGATCAGCTCATTGTAGGTGTATTTCAGGACTATCAGCACCCTTCCCACTTTTATTCCGCCCCCGGTCGATCCGGTGCAGCCTCCAATCAGCATCAATAGTATCAATGTAATCTTTGCGGCTAATGACCATGCATCATAATCAAAATTGTTTACAAAGCCCGTTGTGGTCATGGTAGAGATAACCTGAAAGATGGAGGAACGAAGCTCGGTAGGGAATTCACCAGGAATTTTGCCCCAGAGCATCAACATCAATACTGATATGCTCATTATCAGGATGTAGAATCTGAACTCTGAATCTTGGAAAAGATTTTTTAAGTTTTTCTTAAGTATTATCTGGTAGTATATAATAAAATTAGTGCCGCCCAGCAAGAGGAATATGCAGACAATGGCTTCCACTAACACACTATTGTATTTTGCAATGCTGTAAGCAACGGGAGAAAAACCGCCCGTAGCAATGCTGGCAAATGCAGTGCAAAGAGAGTCGTAGAACGGCAAACCTGCCGCAACTAAAAGTAAAGCTTCAAGACCTGCCAGTCCCAGGTAAATGCCCCAGAAGGTTTTGGCGGTGTTTTTCACCCTTGGCGTAAGAGCCTCCTTGGTGAGTCCCAGGCCTTCCACCGAATAGAGCTCTCTGCCTGCAACTCCAAGATTAGGCAGTACCGCTATGAATAGCAGTACGATCCCTAAACCGCCCAAGAGCTGTGTGAAAGACCTCCAAAAGAGAAGGCCATAATACGTTCCCTTGATGGCAAGCATATCCTTAAGATCTAAAGTTATGCCGAAGTGAAGACTGATTGTGTCGGAAGATGAGTAATGAAGCAGATAACTTGCGGCTCGATCAGCCAGTGCATAGGCCAGACTGCCTTGCACAAGATCCTTGTTTAAAATCCAATAGCCCTGCGAATTATATTCACTTAGGATTGTCGCGCCAGCAGTTGTGAATCCCGACATGGATTCGAAGATTGCATCCATTGGACTCAATCCCAGGAATATGTAGGGTAGAGCGCCCAGCATGGCAGCCAAGAGCCAGCTTAAAGAGACGGCAGCAAAAGCCTCTCTGTGGCCCATAGTCGAATTTTCGCTAAAATGCTTCAAGATGAAGCCCGTTATGATGGCGACAAAGGAGCTGAAGCCAAATGCCACTACGCCCAAGGGCTCTTTGTAGATGGCCGAAACCAGCCCGGGTATAACCATGAGTATTCCGAGCAAGACTGCGAGCAAACCCAGGGTTTTCAGGACGATCCGTATCTTCATCTTCAGTGACCGATTGAATTAGGCGTCAATAATAATTTGCTCCTGCAGACACTCTTGCCGACCATCTTACCGAGATAATTATTTGCGATATCCGATGCTGATGCGCCCGGATGCGCTGTCCTTCTCCAAAACGCTGCCCTTCTTGGAACTGCCCATTATTACACCGGCCGGAGAGGAAGAAGGCGCAACAAGGTTCTCCTGTTCTGGTAGAGGCCTTTTTTCCAGTATCGCTTTTAGCAAATCTCTCTTTTCTCCCGGTGGGAATACCGGAGGCTTCTGCCACCAGGCAGATGAATTGAATTCATTATTTGTGTCGTCGTTTAGCTTGGCATAGCCGCCGTCTACAAGGATTCTGTTAACGGGCGGCCAGACCGGCCGAAATTCCGAATCCATAAGGTAAATGACACAGATCAGTTGGCTCCACTCGTTGCGTGTGCCGGTGGTGTTGTCATTGATATCCAGATATACCGTCTTGTTCTTCAGCAAAGAAAGGGCGTATTTTTGAGCGGCTTTACCTTCGGCGGTTACGGTTGAGGGCGCTTCGATATCGGCGAGCTTGATGCTATCGATGTTGTTTGTCCTCGCATCGGCAATCAGCATCTCTATGCCCAGCGAGTCGCCGCTGATTACGCTTACCACACGCCCGACAGCCTCGTCAGGCAGCCCGAAAGCTGCGGGCATCAAAACCAAAACCAATAATAAAGCCAAACGCCACATCATGACAATCTTTTCTCCCTCAAAACTCCCCGCCATTCAGGCAACCTGCTGCAAGAACCTCTTATGCTCGCCGCCCGCCTGTAAGAGGCCGTGTAGATGGGATTCTCGCGCGTCATCATCCTGGTGAGCCGAATAACGGGCTTCTCTCGGACGAGATCGCAGGAGCCGGTGATGTTCACGAAGGGGCCCTCGCGGGCCTGCTCTCGGGTGATGTAGCCTTTGGGATCGCCCGCCTCTTTTAGCAGTCCATCATTCTGCGGACCCGCGAGGATTCCCCTAAAGCTCATGCTTCAGCCTCTTAGCGTTTATCTTAAAGCTCTTTCCCATTCGTTCCTTACCACTCTTGCCTTATCACTCATGTTTCTTCACCCATGAATTTGCGCAAATTGCTTTCATAGCAGCAGCACGGCGATCAGGCCGGATAGGAAGACGCCGTCAAATGTTCCGGCTCCACCAATGCTTGCCACCGGCGCTCCCAGATCCCTGATCTTGTTCAGGTTCAAGATATCTGCGCCAATGAGCGTACCCAGAGTTCCACTCACATAGGCGATGAGAAAGATGAGATCATGCGGGGCTCCTCCTACATAGACCAGCAGGATCGCGGCTATTGCCGCACTGAGAGGTGGAAGAAGAGCAGGAGTGACAATTCCCAGACCCTTTACAGGCCTAGCTACACGATTTGTTATGATGGCAACAAAAGCAATTCCGATAAGGGCATAATTCAGAGACTCGGGGAACCGGTAGATCAGCGCCGTGGAGATCAGCGATGGTATCACAGCTCCGCCCAGGTTGACGGCCAGCAGAGTGTTGCAGCTCACAACTTCCACCACAGGCACCCGGTAAGCTATGCCGAAGGCCCGCACATACCTCTCCCGCACCAGGGGAGCGCTGCACTCCAGGTTGGTTACAGGTATGTTTACGCTGCTGCCCAAGAGTGATGCCAGCAGCACAAATAAAGCCTGGCCCCAGGAAAAACCGATCTTGGTAAAAGCCGTCCTGGCCAGGTCCAGAAAGAGAAAGCCAACCACAAAGAAGAGCAAAAATGCAAATATGAGCATAAGAAGCAAGCTTACAGGGCTATAAACCAACCGATTTCCCATAGGCTCATTCTTTTCTCCGTGTATAAATTTTTAAGCTTGGCCGGCAAAAGAAATTAGTAATGGTATGTTAAGGTGTAACACATGAAAGAGAAGTGGCTCATGGCCGAAGGGTCGTGGCAGGAGATCAAGCCCAGGATCACCACCGCTCTCGAATCGGGCTTCGACTGCGTGCTCGTGGACAGAGAGAATATCGAGCACGTGCGAGAACTGGGCAAGATCAAGGTGGCCTGTTTTGGTGTAGAGAGAGGGACTGAGGATATTTTAGTTGTAGGCAAGAGCGGCGAAGGCGATGGAACTGTAGAGCTACCCAAAGACCCGAGCAGCTCCATGGACGGGGCTATCGCCAAGACCGTTTCTGGGACAAAGGCTGCGTATGTGGTCATTGCCAACAAGAAGTATGAAGAGTTCGCCGTGGAGATGGGCAGGATTGTAGATTATCTTCTCGTCATCGGCACGGACTGGAAGGTCATTCCCCTGGAGAACATGATTGCTGGACTGCAGGGTGCGCAAGTTAAGATCATCAGCGGCGTCAAGACGGTAGAAGAGGCGCGCCTCGCATTGGCGACTCTGGAAAAGGGCGCCGATGGAGTGCTGCTGGACAGCACAGACCCCTCCGAGATCAAGAGGGTCATGGACGCAGTAGAGCAGTCGGAAAAAAGCAGGATAGAGCTAATTTCAGCCAAGGTCACCGCTGTAAAAGCTGTGGGCATGGGCGATCGGGTCTGCGTGGACACCGCCAGCATGATGTCTTTTGGGGAGGGCATGCTCATCGGCTCCCAGGCCAAAGGATTCTTCCTGGTTCACAGCGAGTCTGAAGACAGCCCCTACGTGGCAGCGCGGCCCTTCCGGGTAAATGCCGGTGCGGTGCATGCTTACATCCGGGTGGGAGAGAAGACGCGCTACCTCTCCGAGCTAAAATCGGGAGATGAAGTTACCATCGTCAGCAAGGAGGGCCTTGCCAGAACGGCCATAGTTGGCCGCGCCAAGATCGAGAAGAGGCCCATGATCCTCATCGAGGCGGAGGCCAATGGCCAGAGGATAAGCACTCTGCTGCAAAATGCCGAGACCATAAAACTGGTCGGCTCCGATGGAATGCCCAGGCCGGTGACCGATCTCAAAGCCGGGGACGAGGTGCTGGTGCACCTGGAAGAGATGGCCCGCCACTTCGGCATGAAGATCGAGGAGAGCATTGTGGAGCAATAAATCCATGAATCACAAGCCGCGCATAGTAGCCGTCCTGGGAAAGGATGCGGAAAAAGATGTTCAGGCCGCCGGCGATGCGGATATGATCGAGCTGCGACTGGACCTGCTTACCGGTGGCGATCCCCTTCAAACCATAAGGGCCGTCCGAAAGTCCACTGCCAAGCCGATCATCGCCACGGCTCGTCTCAAGACGGAGGGCGGAATGTTTCAGGGCAGCGAAAGAGAGAGAATTGACCTGCTCATCAAGGCCGCCTACTATGCCGACTACGTGGATGTGGAGCTCTTAGCGGATCAAAGAGATAATGCCATTGCCAGGATAAAAAAACCGGTAATAGTATCCTACCACGACTTTCAGGGCACGCCGAATGAATTGGAATTGGCCGGCATCTACGAGGAGATGAAGAAGACAAAAGCTGCCATTGCCAAGATCGCCGTGACGCCCAAAAGCCTCCATGATAATTTGAGGATCTTGCAGTTTTTGCTGGATGCAGATATGCCCCTTTGCATGATTGCCATGGGCCAGGTGGGCAGACATCTGCGCGCCGTAGCGCCGCTCTACGGCTCGGCCCTTACCTACGGCTTTATCACACAGAGCACGGCACCTGGGCAGATGAGCCTGGCAGAGCTTTGCCTGGCAAGAAAGCTGCTGGACAGCGGTATCCCATTGCATCCATGACGGATGGCGCATCCCTGAACGCTATAACCACATATATTAAGTGAATATCTTAACAATTATTAATAAACTTTTTTATAATAATTTTAATCAGTTAAATAATTTTTAGTAAGATTTAAATACCTTACGAATGATCCGTGACTATGCAAGTGACTGTGGATGTAGGTGGCAGGCCCGGTCTGGATTGCAGAGGTTTCTGCAGCTTTTGTTATTTTATAGGTGTAAAAGGAGTAGAACCATCTGGATGCAGGCGATGCAGCCCCTATAAAAAAGGTTGCGATTACTGCTCGAGAGAGGTAATAGAGATCGAACCAGGCTATAAGCCCCTGGATCAACTGATCTTCGAGGTCTCCCAAAAAAGCGTCTCTTCTACGCCGGAGATGATCACCGTCAAGGGAAACGGCGATATAAGCTGCTACCCACATCTTCTCAATCTGGTGAGGACGGTAAGCAACGGCAGTGTGCCGGTATTTTTAGATTACACCAGCGGAAAAGGATTTACAAAAGAAGATGATGCAGACCTCCTAATCGATGCCGGCGTACAGAGGATAAGCTTCTCTGTCTTCTCCACAAATCCAAATCTTCGCCGAAAGTATGTAAATGATAAGCATCCGGAGATCGTGCTCCACAATTTTAGAACTTTCTGCGAGAGATCTGAACTCTACGCCATGATCGTCCTCATTCCCGGAGTAAATGATGGCCTTGAGCTGGAGAAGACCTGCCGGGATCTGCAGGACATGGGTGCCAAGGGCCTCATGCTCATGTCGTTTGCCAATAGTCGAGAGCAGGGTCTCATCTTCGGTAACGAGCCGATAATGCCGGATGTAACACCCTACGACGTGGAGGATATTCGCCGCATCGCGACGAAAATCAGCGAAAACTATGACATGAGGGTTATCGGCACCCCGCTCTGGGATCCCCTCACAGGAGCGCCCTTTGCCCTGGCCCATCACAAGAAGGAGCTCCGGAGGCTTCCTGCCATAGAAAAGAGCGCGACTATTATTACCAGCTCCGTAGCCTATCCCCTCTTATCATCGATATTCAAAGAACTGGGAGACGAGGTAAATGTGGTGACCACAGAAAAGGAGATCGGCAATCTGATCACCCTGGAAGACTTTGAGAAGCTTGCACTGAAAAATGTTAAAGAAAGAGTGATTATACCCGGCATGGTGCTGGCTCATGATAGAGATATTCACAGAGCCTTACGGCGAGACGGCAAGAGAAGATTGGTCTTCCGAGGCCCTGATGAACTTACGGTTGTATCGGAACGAAGCATTTACAATACGCTTGAAGAGGTGCTGGAAAAGGAGATCGAGGCTTTCACAGGCTTAATTACGCAGATCAATGACCTCGGGTCTATCATCCCAGAGTTTTATGCAGGCAAAAAGCACATCCAGGAAGGCTGCTTATCCAGCGAGCACTTTCATTCTCAGTCATCCAGCCGGGACAGAGCGGCCCAGGCAAGCGAATATGAGAGAATCGAGCTGATAGTTTAGCCTCTTGTCTGCGACGATAACTTTTATCTCACCCTCTGCCAGTTTATCAGGGGTGAATGCAATGAGCGAGTACAGAGAGCTGGTGGTAACCAAAGAAGATTACCTGGTGTTCCTGGCCCAGCGCCTGCGCCTGCAGGGCTACTGCCAGCGAGAGATTGAAAACGTAAGCTTTCCCTTCCTCTTTGCCTCAGGAAGCGAGATGCTCAGAACTTACATCATGGGCACCTGTGAGTTCACCACTACCTTGCCGGATAGATACAGGCTCCCGGACAGAGGCTTTATCTGGTACCTCTTTACCCAATCGGTACGAGAGATTCAAGTCATGCCCGATAAGATGGTAATAAAATACGAGCTACAGGACGAGTACAAAAAACCTTTCAAGCAATTCTACCATTGATGTCAATCGGTCCTGGTCCCGGCCGACCAGGTGCCTGTCAGGCGTCCCTCCAGGGCCATCTTGCCCAGGCACGCCTCCACGTCATCTGCCAGAGGCGCGGGCCGCGTTTCCGCCAGGGGCGTTCCCGGCAGGGGCATGAAGCGATGCGCCCGCACTTTGCCGCCCTTGGCCGCGATCCATCTTACCAGGTCGAGGGTCATGCGCTGATCCTCCTCTGACTCCGTTGGAAGGCCGAAGATCAGATCCACCTGCGGAGTTAGACCATAATCCAGGGCCAGTTCACAAGCTGCCTCGATCTCACCGCGCCCGTGGCCCCGACCGATGCTGCGCAGCACTGCCGGGCTGCCGGACTGACCGCCCAGGCTGAGGCTCTTATTGGCACAGTATTTGACGACAAGCTCCAGGGCCGCTGGGGTGACGAACTCCGGCCGGACCTCGGAGGGAAATGTTCCGAAGTAGATGGGCTTTTTTTGCTCGGCCAGAACCTTGAGCAGTGCCTCGACCTTCTCCAGCCTTGGCCTGCGGCCGTCTGAGCCGTAGGCCAGCGAGTTGGGGGAGGTGAAGCGGATATCCTTGTGGTAGCGGGCGTACTTGGCGATGACAGGGATCGATCTGTGGCGCATGCAAGAGCCGAAGAGGCGCGGCGTCTGGCAGTAAGTGCAGCCCCAGGGGCAGCCGCGAGAGATCTCGATCGGGGCCAGGATCTTGGCGAAGGGCGGATAAGAGTCCAGATCTACCGGGGCCCTCTTTTCCGTGAATAAAACCTGTCCCTGGCATTTGTAGGCTATGCCCTTAACCGAGGCCGGGTCCCGACCGTTTTCTATTGCCTCTATCAATTCCGGAAGCGTTTCCTCTCCCTCTCCTATCACCACGAAGTCGAAGTGCTCCAGAACCTGCTCGGGCAGAGCAGAAGGATGTGGGCCGCCGGCGATGTAGACGGCATCCACCACCGCGCGGCTGACCTCGCTGTAGACCTCCGCCGCCTGGGCAGTGGCGAAACTGTAGAGCATGATGCCGTCCTTCGGCTCCCGTGCTATGCCTGCCTCGACGAGCGGCATCAGGGCAGCAATGCTGTAGGAGTTCTTGTTGTTGTAGCGAAACCATATTTTGAATTGGTTCAAATATGCATCATCCTGTAAACTTGAGCCATTTATGAGAATAGGAAAACAAGAAGAAAAGGATTTGGATCAGATTTGGATCGGACGCGGCAGGAAAACAGGCGGGAATCTGATCGAGCAGAGATGACCGGGAAACCGTACGCCTGGGGACCAGAGGCCCGCTCTGCGGCGGCTGCTGCGTGGTCGAAAGGGATCGCAAGTGGCCACTTGGCTCCCGAGCTTTTATCAAATTGCAACCAAAAAATAGTAAAGTGAAGATTACCCTTGGTTTTCAGTAACTCACCCACGCGGCCAATATTTTATTGGCCCCTACTCTAACACCTCATCCTACAACTCTAAATGCACCTACTTGGTCTACTTGATCCAACTGTTCGGACAGCTCCCCTGTGCGACTGTCATAATATCCATATAAATAAAAATCTGCTTGGTAGTTACCCAGCTCCGCATCATCAGGAATATTCCAAACCGGATTAACAAAATACGTGCTGTCGCCTGGTTCCGCATATACAGACTCTGGTGGCGCACTGTACCACCGGCCTCTTTTATCCATCACTTGGTAGGAGACCCAAAATAGATGACCGACATCACCTGTATTTTTTATCCAGACATTGGCTCCTCCCTGATTGGACCCTCGGTACCAGTCACCGGATGGAAAATCGAACGAGTCTATCTGGGCAGAGATTGTGTCTGCGCTTACCGAATCCACACCGATCCATAGTAGTAATAATAGAATACATACCAAGATTCTTTTCATGCCTATAACCGCCAAATATTTTTTGCAACTTCCCTCAATCGGGCATTATTACTATTTAAGGATTTTTAAGGGAGGTGAGCTTTCCAGAGAGTACACCAGGCGTTGCTTTTGCTATCTTTCTTGAAGGATGTATGTGTATATATAATATTGTTCGAAAAATTTCTGCTAAGATTATGATCTTAAGGAATTCTGGAAGCATGGACGATTCTCTTCTTTTAAGTGGAATTCTGTAGCTTCCTTCATCAGCTCCAACGTCTCCTCCTCAGTCTCGCCAGCCGCTACAACGCCCAGGTAGATTCAGGCAAATATGGTTCTATGGCATTTTCCTAAACTATTTTTATAATACTATACAAATATCTCCGAAGAGCTGAGCCGCGATCCAGAAAATCGATTTTGAGCCAGATACAGATACACATGCACCTGTAAAAATCAAGGGTGCCGGGGATATAAATGGGGCTGTGGGCCTGGCCAGTCTTCAAGCCTCATCGCCCCGACTTAATTGCCTCTCCTCCGAATGGCTGGCGTTCTTGAAGGAATAAGGATGATTTAGGCTATAAGTCTTTCTTTTGGAAAGCGGAGGATGGATGAAATCGGATGTTCTAGATCCTCATGAAAGCGTTTGATGAATAAGAAGGAGGGAGGCAAAAGTCAGTGATGTAGGAGGGAAAAATAGCTTCGACTTTTGCCAATATACTATACGTCAATTGCCGATATAAAAGGCTTTCGGTTCAGGCCGAAAAGATCATTTTCACTCCAAAGAAATAATCAGGAGAATGAGATATTGAGATGCAGGCAGGCCATTTTGGGTGAGATTCGAACGGCTCCGGCCGCGTTGGAAAGTCGTTGGTCCGGGAATATCAAAAAACGTTAGAGATGTTGGAAAGAGTTATCCCTTCAGAGGTATAATAGACATTTGTGAGCCGTGATCTATCCGCCTTTTGGTCTGCTTCACCCGAAGAACTGCTCAGATTGCTCGATGCAAAGGAGGTGGGGCTGGATGAAAAGGAGGCTCAAAAAAGGCTCAAACAATACGGTGCTAACCTGCTAAAGCCCCGCAAGAAGTCTTATTCTATCCTTTTGCTGCTGGCTCAGTTCAATAGCCCTATAATTCTGCTGCTAGTATTCGCCGCTGGCCTTTCTTTCTATCTCCATCAAGTGACCAGCGCATCGATTATCCTGGCCATAATTTTCATAAGCGGCCTGCTGGGCTTCTGGCAGGAGAGGAGCGCCGCAGATGCAGTAGCCGGTCTGCTGGCCATAATTCAGATCAAAGCCTCCGTTCTTAGGGACGGAATACAAAAGGACGTCCTGATGGAGTATATCGTACCCGGAGACATTATAGTGCTGAACGCGGGTGATATCGTCCCAGGAGATTCCCGGATCCTCCAGTCCAAAGATCTCTTCATCAACGAGGCGACACTTACCGGGGAGACTTATCCTGCTGAAAAAATGACCGGAAGTCTGGACGAGGACACGCCTCTAAGCAAGCGCACCAATAGCCTTTTTATGGGGACAAACGTAGTCAGCGGGACTGCCAAGGCTGTAGTCGTCCATACAGGAACGGATACTGAGTTTGGACGCGTATCTCAGCGACTCAAGCTCCGTGAGCCTGAGACGGAGTTTGAACACGGTGTCAAACACTTTGGCTACCTGCTTCTAGAGGTAACAATGGTTCTGGTAGTGGCCATTTTTGCCATAAACGTCTACCTGGCCCGCCCAATTGTAGATTCTTTTCTCTTTTCTTTGGCACTGGCGGTTGGCCTGACACCTCAGCTCCTTCCGGCCATTATCAGCATAAATCTGGCCCACGGAGCCAGGCAAATGGCCACTCATAAAGTCATAGTCAAACGTCTGGCTTCGATTGAAAATTTTGGGAGCATGAACATTCTATGCACCGACAAGACAGGAACCCTGACGGAAGGGACAGTAAAGCTAAACTCAGTTCTGGATCTTGAAGGTGAGGAGAGTGAAGGAGTTTTTCTCTTGGCCTATGTAAACGCCTTCTTCGAGACAGGGTTTTCCAATCCTATCGACCAGGCCATCCTCAGTTATCGTAAACTCGATGTTTCCGGATTTAAAAAATTAGATGAGGTGCCTTACGACTTTGTCCGAAAGCGCCTAAGCATTCTGGTATCAAATGACGACGAACACACTATCGTTACCAAGGGGGCCCTGGTAAACGTCCTGGAGATCTGTACCTCCGCCATGATGGCCCAGGAAGTTGTGGATATCTCTTTGGTCAAAGACCAGATCCAGGCCAGATTCCAGGAGCTTAGCGGGAAGGGATTCCGAGTTCTGGGCCTGGCCAAGAAGACTGTTGAGGCCGGCGTCCTTCTTGCTAGAGATGAAGCGGAGATGACGTTCTTGGGATTCCTGGTCTTATTCGATCCGCTAAAGGAGGGAATCGCACAGACCATTAGCGACCTGAACCAATTAGGGATTGGCCTCAAGATAATAACCGGCGACAACCGGCTTGTGGCAACAAGTATCAGCAAACAGTTAAAGCTGCTTGAAGGAAGAATCCTGACTGGCCCCGAAATTCGGCGGGAAAGCGACGAGGCTCTTTCAAAGCTCGTTTCGGAAGTTGATGTCTTTGCTGAGGTGGAGCCAAACCAGAAGGAGAGACTTATCCTGGCCCTGCGCAAGACCGGAAACGTGGTGGGTTATATGGGCGATGGTATCAACGACGCCTCCGCCCTTCACGCTGCTGATATCGGTATCTCTGTAGACAGTGCCGCAGATGTGGCCAAGGAGGCTGCCGATATAGTCCTCCTGGAAAAAGACCTTAGTGTTCTAAAACAAGGTGTCATCGAAGGGAGAAAGACATTCTCCAACACTATGAAGTACGTCTTCATGGCTACATCCGCCAATTTCGGAAACATGTTCAGCATGGCCCTGCTTTCCCTGTTCCTTCCATTCCTGCCCCTTCTTCCCACACAGGTCCTGCTCACTAACCTCTTGACCGACCTTCCGGAGATGACCATTGCAGGGGACAGGGTGGACCCAGAACTGGTATCACAACCAAGGCGATGGTCAATTGGATTCATCAGGAACTTCATGGTGACCTTCGGCCTGCTGAGCTCTTTATTTGACTTCTTGACCTTTGGAGCGCTGTTATTCCTGCTACATGCAACTGTTGATCAGTTCAGAACCGGATGGTTCATCGAGTCGGTGGTATCGGCCTCCTTTGTTGTGCTGATCATTCGCACCAAAAGACCATTTTTCTCGTCCAGACCAAGCATTTCATTGATAGTCGTGACACTTTTGGTTGGCCTATTTACTTTCATCCTGCCATTCAGCCCGCTATCGGAGCCCTTTGGCTTCACAAAAATACCAACTTATTTTCTGGTCATAATAGCAGTTATTGTGGGGATTTACATCGCAGCTGCTGAGCTTGTGAAAAAGATTTTCTACCGCATGGAGACGTCTTAAAAATATCAATCGGGATATGATAAGCCCGAAAGCCTGAGGGCGTATAGAAATTTCTTCTGGCCAGAGAAGGTTTTCAGCTCTGGCCATGCCTTTAATCATACGCCATGGTGCAAAGCAGTAGCCAGCAGTGCCATTCTCAAATCAGCAACATCCTCCCGAAGAATTCCCACACCGTTTCATTTGGCCAGGGAATCTTCCTCCCAGAGGCCGAAGACATTTCCCTCGGTGTCCATGCAGACTGCAAAGTAGCCCATCTTGGGAACGGCCATCTTGGGCATGAGAATCTTGCCACCCAGCTTCTCTACCTTGGCGGAAGACTCCAGGAGGGAAGGGACTCCAAAGTAGTCGGTGATCTTATGATCTGGATGCTGGCGCTTCATCAAGCCGCCACCTGTTCCATCCTGGGTTTGGATCATCCAGTAATCCATTCCAGGAGCAAAAGCCTCAACCTTCCAACCGAAAAGCTCCGTGTAGAATTTCTTGGCCCTTTCCGCTTCATCATAGGGAATCTCGAAATGAACTATAGCAGACATATCAATCTCCACTATTAATTGTGCTTTTTTTCTTAATAGATCTTTGGTGGCTGGGATCTGGAATCTACCGATCATGTTAGTGATCTACTCTCCTCTGATTATGAAATGGATTGCAGCCTCTGCGATTTAGCTACAGTTACTTTTTCAAAGCGATTTCCTGATTAGTTCTTCAGGATAAGCTCTTCGGAAGATGCACTTCTAAAGGCAAGTTTTTAAATTAGAAAACCATAGTAGTATCTGGGAAAGGCAATGAAGCATAGAGGAGAGCATCTAACAGTGCTGGCTGTAGCCATCATCTTTCTGTCGTCAATGGCCCCGGCGGCTGCAATTAATGTCAGCCCCGGAGAGAGCATTCAGGCCGCTGTAAATGGGGCAAATTCCGGAGATACCATATCTGTTCAGAGCGGGGTTTATCGAGAGAGCCTGAACATAAGCAAACCGATCATTCTGTTGGGCATCGGTCGTCCTCTGCTGGATGCAGGCGCAATGAACAGTGCAATAATCCTTCGAGCCGACGGGGCAAGTATATCGGGATTTGACATTAGAACCACGCGCCGTACAGGCATCCATGTCCTTTCAGAAAATAATATTATAGAGAATAATACTATTAGTGGGTGCCTGGATGGAATTCGTCTGGATCATTCCCGCTCCAACTTCATCGCCTCCAATGATATAAACAACAACACCAATGGCATCACCCTCTATGTCTCAGAGCGAAATACTATTTCCAAAAATGCTGTCCGGGATAACAACATCAATGAAGAGAGCGATTGCGGCATCTTTCTCGCCTATTCCCAAGACAACGTCATTCAGTATAATGATCTGATGAACAACGGCGACTCATCCCTATCGCTGCGATCGGCAAGCAATAACACGCTGCGGGGCAATAGCATCAGCTACAACGATTGGTATGGCATATCCTTATCAGAGTCCAGCAACCAAAATCTGATAGAAAAGAATAATGCATTCCGAAATAGGGACGCGGGGATATATCTGGACAGTTCACGAGGAAACGTCATCCGGGAAAACACGGCATCGGACAATTCTCGGGGCATTTACCTCTCATATGATAGCAATGACAACACACTGCAAGGCAACAGCGTTTCATTCAATGAGAAAGGATTGCAGCTAGCGGGTCACAGCAGCAATAATACTCTGCAAAATAATACCGTGAAAGAGAACGGATACGGTATCTATCTATCTTTCTCCTCCGGCTGGAATCTGCTCTTTTCCAACCATCTCGTCGGCAATGGTTACAATGCCTATGACATGGGCCAGAGCAACCGCTGGGACAACGGCCTGGTGGGCAACCACTACAGCGATTTAGGACGGATCTTCTACGTTCCGGGTGGGCCGGGAGTGGACAGATACCCAATGGCGGAGCCGTAAATTTAAATCGATAGTAATCCAAGGATAAAAATTAAATTCGCTAAACAAAAAGAGGTCGAAAAATGGATTACTTTAATCGGATTTCCCTTATCTGGGCTGGCTTCGAGAGTCTGCGAACCTGTTGAGGGCTTCAGGCAGTATGAATGTGGCCAGGCCTAAGATAATTACGCAATAATCAGTCCGGTAAGTGAAACCATCTTCTATTACCTCCAAACTCTGGCATAAAACGTGAGTTGACGGAAATTGGATTGATGAAAAAAAGAGATCAAAGCCACAAGCACTGGCCTGGCGCGCCTGCGACTCTTTGCCTGTTCTTTCTTAAATGAACTTGGGCCGCTCGGTGAGCTTCATGGGCAGCGGCAATCTGCGCCAGGGCTTGCCAGCGGTCTCGGCAGTGACTCTTCGGCGCAGGTATTCCACAGTCATCTTGGACTTGGCTGGAGACTTGGGCGTGGATTCGGAGCGAATAGTAACGGAGAGCTTGCCGGATTCCAGCTCCTCGTCCCCGATCACCACTACGTAGGGAATCCATTCGCGGCCTGCATCACGAATCTTCTTGCTCACCGTCTCGTCGCGCTCGTCGATGTCCGTCCGGAAACCGAGCTCCGTGGCGATCTCCAGGGCGCGGGCCTGGTGCCTCTCCGCCACGGGTATGATCCTGACCTGCGTGGGCGACAGCCAGGTCTGCAGCATGGGAAGCTTGCCTTCCTCGGAGAGGCGGGCCGCCTTCTCCAGGAGGGCGTACATGACCCTCTCGATGGCCCCGGATGGGGAGCAGTGCAAGAGAATGGGCTGCTGTTTCTCTCCTGCCTCATCGATGTAGGTGATGTCGTAGCGCTCCGCGTTCTCCACATCGATCTGCACGGTGGCCAGGGCGCTGGCCTTGTCCAGGGTGTCCACGAAGTTGAACTCGAACTTGAGCACGAAGTAAAAGAACCTCTCATCCCACATCTCAATAAGAACGGGCTTCTTGACGATGTCTACCAGGCCCTCGATAAACTGGCGGTTCTCGTTATAGAAGTCTTTGGTGAAGCGGATGGCCACCTCGTAGTCGGCCAGATCGATGCCCACCTCGCTCAGGACGGAGATGCTGGCCAGGTACTGCTTTCTGAATTCCTCCATGGCGGAATTCATATCGCGGGCCAGGGTGTGCATATCGGGCATGGTAAAAGCTCTCAGGCGGCGGATGCCTACCAGCTCTCCCCGTTGTTCGCGCCGGAAGGAGTATCGGGTGATCTCGAACATTTTAAGGGGCATGGCCTTGTAGGAGATGGTCATGTCGTGGCCCATGAGAAACTGGCCGAAGCAGGCCGCGAATCTCAGGAAGAGCTTCTTCTTATCGGAATCGATCTGGTACTGCCGGGCCGGGAATCTGTCCAGGTACTTCTTGAGGGTGGGGTGCTCCATGTCGTACATGATGGGCGTCTCCACCTCCATGGCGCCCATATCCGAGGCCCTGTCAAGTACATAGTTTTCCAGCAGCGATTTGATGAGCCTGCCCTTGGGATAGAAGCGCATGTTGCCTGGATCGGAGCCGGGCTCGTAGTCCACGAGCTCCAAGCGCCTCATCAGCTCCACGTGGGGCGGGACCTTGTCCACGGCTCTGGCCTTGGAGATCTCGTAGTTGGTGAACTTCTTGAGGTTTTCGTGGTCCGTGAAGTCGAACTTGTCGGCATCAATCAGGTTGCCTTCTAAGTCGAGCACCTTCCAGTAGGAGACGGCCTTGGCCTCGGACTTGAGGGCTTCGGAGACCACCTCGCCTTCTCCGAGCCGGATGGAACGGGACAGCTCAGAGAGCGGATGGCCCTTGCAGCTGATGGTAAAGGCCTTGTACCAGCCGAAAGGAGCGCGCATTACCTCGTAGTTGGCGGAAAGGGTCTCATGCATGCCTTTGAGGATTCTGATGGCCGTCGCGGGAGTGGAGAGCTGACTGCTGAGGTGCGCGTAGGGATAGAGCATGATCCGGGCGGCGTGCACCTGGCCAGCTACGTCAGCGATCTGCTTGACGCCTTCGGCTATGACGGCATCCGGGTCGTCCTCGTCAAACTTCTCTACGGCTATAAAGGCGCAGAGTGCCTCTTCCAGCCGGCCTTTCTTGGCCGAGTCTTCGATCTCTTCCGCCATCTTCGTAGGCTTTTTGGCCTCGAACTCAATGAAATCAGAGTGGATTAAGAGTAATTGCAATAGGGGTCACCTGATGGAGGAAAGAACGGCGTGGGGGTAGGTAAAGGTTTCGATAAAATAAATTGTGAGAATTTTATTTTAAAAATTTCGGGCATTAATCGCCCAAGCATTAATGATCTCTGCATTCCAAGAAGGATGCGATATGTCCGATCCTCAAATTAAAAAGGTGGCTTTGCAGTTATCACTGGGCGAGAGAGAGGTCCAGGCCACCGCTGAGTTGCTGGATGGCGGCGCAACGCTTCCCTTCATTGCCAGATACCGAAAAGAGGCCACAGGAAATCTGGATGAAGTAGCGATTTCCAGGATTCGTGATCAACTCTACAAAAATCGGCAGCTCGAAGAGAGAAGAGACGCCATTCTTCATTCTCTGGCCAAACGAGAGCTGCTCACACCGGATCTGCAAGCGAAGCTGCAGGCAGCCGACACCCTGGCCATGCTGGAAGATATTTACCTTCCCTTCCGGCCCAAGAGGAAGACCCGGGCCACTGCAGCGAAAGAGCGCGGCCTGGAGCCGCTGGCCAAGAGGATCTTTGCTCAGGACCTTGGCGGCCTAGACCCGGAGAAAGAGGCATTGTCCTTTGTGGATGCCGAGAAGGGGGTCGCCTCTGCAGAGGAAGCCCTGGCCGGGGCGAGGGACATCATGGCCGAGTGGATGAGCGAGGATGCCGAGGCGCGAAGCAGAATGAGGCGGCTCTATCAATCGCAGGGCTTACTCCGGTCTGTGGCAGTTGCCGGAAAAGGAGAATCGTCTGATGCGAAAGACGACGCAAAATTCAGGGACTATCTGGACTTTTCCGAAGCCCTCGCTCGGGCAAGCCCGCACAGGCTCCTGGCCATGCTGCGAGGAGCGCGAACGGGCGCGCTTAGCCTGCACGTGGCCCCGGCGGAGGAGGACGGGCTGGCGGTTTTAGAGGAGCTCTTCATAAAAAGAAATTGTCCGGCGGCAGATCAGGTGATGCAGGCGGCAGAGGACGGCTACCGTCGTCTCCTCGCCCCCTCCATGGAAAATGAGACGCTAGCGGCAGCACGCGCCCATGCCGAGGAGAAGGCCATCGAGGTCTTTTCCGAAAACCTGCGCCAGGTTCTCTTGGACCCGCCTCTCGGACAAAAGTGCGTCCTGGCCGTGGACCCGGGCCTGCGCACCGGCTGCAAGCTGGCCGTGCTCGACAGATTGGGCCGGCTGCAAGAGAGCCATGTGATCTACCCACATGATACTCAGAAGAGGAGGGAGGAGGCTGCCGTCAAAGTGCAGGAGATTTGCAGGGAAAAAGACATCGAGGTGATTGCGGTTGGTAACGGCACCGCGGGCAGAGAGACACAGGCCTTCTTGCAGAGCCTCCGGCTAAAGCCGGCAATCATGATGGTCAATGAATCCGGGGCATCGGTTTATTCTACGTCGGAAGTCGCCCGGCAGGAGTTTCCCCATGAGGATGCCACCGTGCGCGGTACAGTCTCCATTGGGCGGCGGCTCATGGACCCACTGGCGGAGCTGGTAAAAATCGAGCCCAATGCTATCGGCGTGGGACAGTATCAGCATGACGTGGACCAGCCCGCGCTGAGGCGCGCATTGGACGATGTGGTCTCCTCCTGCGTAAACCTGGTGGGAGTGGATGTAAATGCCGCCAGCCGGGAGCTTCTGGCCTATGTCTCCGGTCTCGGCCCGAAGTTGGCCGAGGCGGTGGTGAAGTACAGGAATGAGCACGGTCTCTTTTGCTCGCGCCAGGATCTGCACAAAGTGCCGCGCCTGGGGCCCAAGGCCTTCGAGCAGGCGGCGGGATTTTTGCGCATTCGTGAGAGCGACAATCCCCTGGACGGCACGGCTGTGCATCCGGAGAGCTATCCTCTGGTGGAGAAGATGGCGGGCGATTTAGGCGTCAGCGTAAAAGAGATGATGCATAATGAAAGCCTCCTGAAAAAGCTGGACCCCAAGAAGTACATCAGCGAGAAAGCGGGCGCCGCCACGCTGCAGGACATTTTGGAGGAGCTGTCCCGGCCGGGCCGCGATCCCAGAGCGGAGTTTGAGGCCTTCAGCTTTGCTCCGGGAATCGAGAAAATGGAGGATCTCAAGGTCGGCATGAAGCTGCCAGGGCTTGTGACCAATGTCACTGCCTTCGGGGCCTTCGTGGACATTGGTGTACATCAGGATGGGCTGGTGCACATCAGCCAGCTTCGGGATGGCTATGTGAAGAATCCAACCGACGTGGTGAAAGCCAGGCAGAAGGTCACCGTCAAGGTGCTGGATGTGGATCTGGAGAGGAAGAGAATATCGCTGTCGATGAAAGGATAACCTTAGAAAACTCTAACGGATATCCTTCCGTTGTAGAAAACATTTAAGATTTTGAAATGATGCGATACTCTATTTAATACCTAATTATACAATGGATGCTTAGATGTCTGAATATGAAGAAACCGGCATTTGGAAAAAATCGTTAGGCAAAATAAATAATCACGATGATAAATATTATATACATTATGAATCACTCAGGAATGAATATAGAGAATTTAGAAAACATGCAAATTTACTAGCAAATGAGATTGCGCGAGATTTGCCTGACTTTACAATTCATGATTCAAGCCATTTTGATAAATTATGGAAGCTTGCTGATTTAATTGCTGGAAATGATTTTGAGCTAAATCCGATGGAGGCCTTTGTTCTAGGTGGATCTTTCTTGATCCATGATTTGGGCTTGGGTTTGGCAGCCTATCCAGAGGGTATTGATCAGCTGCGTAGAGAACCGAATTGGAGTGACACTATAGCATCCATATTAAAGGATGAAATCGGTCATATCCCGAATAGAGACAAAATCCAAAAAGCGGATAACGAAGTCATTCTCAAGACTAAAGAGCAAATATTGCGAAATTTACATGCAAAATATGCAGAATGCCTATGCCTTATTTCATGGAAAGAAAATGATCACGAGTATCATTTAATAGAGAATGTAGAACTTCGCGATAAATATGGCCCCATTATTGGAAAGCTTGCACAAAGTCATTGGTGGCCAGTTTCGAAACTAAAAGAGAGTTTTCCAAGCAAAATTGGATCATTTCATCCATATCCTCAAGAATGGGAAATCGATCCCCTAAAACTTGCATGTCTGCTAAGGGTTGCTGATGCTAGTCATGTAGATTCAAGTAGGGCTCCATGTTACCTCAGATCCATTCGGAGACCTAGTCAAGGCTCAAGAGATCACTGGGTTTTTCAAGACCATCTACATCAACCATTACTTAAAAATGATCGCTTGGTATTCACATCTGGTTCGAGATTTCCAAATAATGAAGCATCTTCTTGGTGGCTTTGCTTTGATACGTTGACCATGATAGATCGCGAATTAAGTCAAGTTGATTCTCTTCTATCTGATTCAGGACGACAGCGATTTGCAGCTCGCGGAGTAGCTAATGTGAATGACGCGATAAGGATGGCAGAACAAATCCCTACCGAAAATTGGATTCCAATTGATGCAAGAATAAAAATTACTGATGTCCCAGAACTTATTAAAAAATTTGGTGGCGAAGATCTGTATGGGCCAGATTTCACAGTTCCACTTAGAGAACTAATACAGAATGGATCTGATGCAATTCGGACTCGCAGGATAGTTGAAGAACGTCCAAATGATTGGGGTGATATTTGTATCCGAACGGGAAGGGATTCTGAAGGCGATTGGATAGAAATCGAGGATACTGGCATAGGAATGTCCACAGAAGTGCTGACAGGGCCTTTATTAGATTTTGGCAGTTCTTATTGGGGATCAACCTTAATGATAAATGAATTTCCAGGGTTGTTGTCTAAAGGTCTCCAATGCACCGGAAAGTTTGGCATAGGATTTTTCTCCGCATTCATGTGGGGGGATCATATATCCGTGACCACACGTCGATACGATGCAGCTCAGCGCGATACACAAGTATTAGAATTCGATTGTGGCCTAAGCTCACGACCTATATTGAGAAAAGCAACAACTTCTGAAATCCTTCGAGATGGCGGAACACGAGTTCGCGTATGGCTTAAAAATCCGTTAAAATCGATGATATCCCGATTTCCTCTTGAACGAAGTTGTTCAGCTTGCTCTCTTGAGGATTTGTGCACTTGGCTTTGTCCAAGCATAGATGTTAATATATTTGTAGAAAACGAGAATTGTGAGCGAAGATTAGTTATCCGCTCATCGGATTGGGTAGATCTTGATCCGGAAAAATTTCTTGAGAGGGTTTGGTTATTTGCGGAGTTTAGCAAAAAAAGATCCAATAAAATAGATATTATCAATTTGATGAAAAATAACTTGCGCACAATGCATGATCAATCAGGAAATATTATTGCGCGTGGTTGTATCTCTTCAGACATGATGCGAATATTTGGAAGATATTTATCAGGTGTTGTCACTGTAGGCGGCTTGCGAGCTGCAGATTTACATGGATTAGCGGGCATTTTTATTGGCAACACAACAAAATTATCAAGAGATTCAGCAATTCCAATTGCAGATAAAGTAAATATGGCTAAATGGGCATCCGAACAAGCTAAATTAATTTTTGATAAGATCAAAAATCAAGAGGATCAAGCATCACTATCTTTAATAATAAGAAAATTAAACGGCGATATTGGAACTCTTACAGTGGCTTATGATGCACATGGCTGGATAAATTCTCAGCAAATAATTGAATTTCATGGTTCCCAAGATGAGATTTTTATCATAGATCGACTTGAATTGATGGAAGAAATAAAAAAATACAAATTAGTTAATTTAAACTCAAATGTAATTGCGGTAGAGGATGGTTTACAAGGTATTTTGGTAGGGTCTCTGGATTACATCTGGTTAGAACCTCACTATCTAGAAGAGCATAATGCTGAGGAGTTTGGTAAACGATTTTTCGCAGAGGGAATTGGTGGGGTAGTTCTCGAATCATTGGCAAAATTCTGGGGGATAACAGTAGATGAAATATTAAATGCGTCACGTTACAGGGATAAAAATGCTTATGAAATTGGAACCGTTGATGGTAGACCACTTAAGGTCTATCCCGATATGATAATAAAAAAACCCGAAAAACGAATGTAGAAATTTATATATGCTTTAAATATAACTAAAATAATGTGCATACAATAGGGCGTTATAGTTCCAGATGAATATATCAAGAATCTTTATAAATATTGACGGACGAACTTGCAGCAGGTCGGTTTGGCTAATACGTTGAGGCTTTTGGAAAGATGGGCCATGCGGTAGCCACGCAAGCTCGATAGGAGAGTATGCTGCGTATTCTAGCCGCAAAGTGGAAGCTCAGGGTTGTGATTGATATAGAAGATTTTGCTTAGTTGGACTCTTCGCAGGCTTCGCAGGTGGCCAAGGCGATCATATTGCATTCTAGAGTAAGCATAAGGATTCGCTCTTCCATATTCCAAACCAGCAAATGAGTTGCTACTTGACAAAGCAAGCGCAAAAGCAGATATGATAAAAACTTTGTATTTGTACACCACGACACTGAGCGCATTACACTAGGCTGGTTTGTAATTATCTGGTAGTTCTTTTCCGGAGGTATGATTGCTCAATTAGTTATCGTGGCGAAATCCTTAAATATCGGCGAATGCTTATAGTCTAATCGGCAAAAGTCGAAGCACCTCTTTTCTTCCCTCCTACACTAAGACTTTTGCCTCCCTCCTATTCATCGCTGCATCAGATCTCCTGCGCTTCTTGTCTCTTGCTCCCATTCAGCATTAGCTCTGAGCCTTTAGCAAAGGCTGCATCCGCCTCGTTATCCTTGCCCAAAGCCTTGAGAGCAAGGCCTTTGCTGTTCCAGGCTCTGGCATGCCGGTCATCGATCTCAATGACCCTATCAAAATCTTCGATCGCTTCCGCAAACTGATTCAGACGCCGTAGAGCCTCGCCCCTGTTGTACCAGGCATCGGCATTTTCTGGATCGATCTGAAGTGCCCTGTCAAAATGCGCCACTGCCTCATCGTATCTGTGCAGCTTTGCCAAAGCGGCTCCCTTGTTGTTCCAGAACTCACTTCTTTCTGGCTGCAGGGCTATGGACCTGTCAAAGCTGTCCAAGGCTGCTTCGTAGTCGCCCATATTTCCCAGAGCCGCTCCTCGATTGCACCATACTCGAGCTCCGCCGGGATTCATCTCAAGGGTTCTATCGTAATAATTGACGGCCTCTCGGTACATTCCCTGCCTGTCTAAGACCACGCCCTTGTTGTACCAGGCTCTAACGTACCGGGGATTCGTCCTGATTATCCCGTCAAAATATGCCATGGCCTCATCGTATCTCTTCTGTTTGTAGAAAACAACGCCTTTATTATTCTGGGCATCGGTGTACTTCGGGTCTATCTTCAGGGCGGTCTCAAATGAATCAATGGCCTCCTGGTGCCTGCCCAGGCGACATAGGGTCAAACCTCTGCGGTTCCACAATTCTGCATTTTCCGGATCTTGCTCTATGACCCTCTCGTAAAATGGGATGGCTTCATCGAATTGGCCATGTTGATACAGTTCATCTGCTTCTTTTGCCCAGAGATCAGCGTCCATGCACTTCGCCTTAGATAATCATTGCCGATGGCATTTGATGCTTGCGGGCACGAGACAAAACGATTGGAATCGAATCATAACCTTGCCCACAATAATACTAAACGGCCAAGAGCCTCCTTTTTTATACTCTGCCGGCCAAATATACTTGCTGGGATTATTGTGACTATTACTACGAGGCTCTTCGGAAAGTCGGGCCCGGCCATCACTCAGGTGGGACTGGGCGGGGAGGGCGTGCTGCGAACCTACGGGCGCGAGAAGGAGGCCAAGGCCGTGATCGAGGAGGCAGCAGCCCAAGGCATAACCTACTTCGACTCGGCGCAGGCTTACGCGGGCAGCCAGGGCTACTATGGCAGTTTTTGGCGCAGCCACGCACAGCAACGCTTCAGCATCTTTCAGACCAGCAAGTCCGCCGCCCGCGACTACCGGGGTGCCAGGGCCGATCTGGCAGAGTCCCTGGAGACAATGGGCCTGGAGCGCCTGGACCTGTGGCAGATTCATGACGTTCGGACACGCCAGGATATCGAGGAGATCGAGGGACCAGGCGGAGCCCTGCAGGCGTTTGTTGAGGCCAAAGACGCAGGACTGGTGCGCTTCCTGGGCGTCACCGGTCACCATGCCCCGAAAATCCTGGAGCACGCCGTGAAAAACTGGCCGGTGGACGCCGTGCTCATGCCC
Organism: Methanotrichaceae archaeon; assembly: GCA_963748825.1. Lineage (GTDB taxonomy): Archaea > Halobacteriota > Methanosarcinia > Methanotrichales > Methanotrichaceae > Methanothrix. The sequence goes on along the minus strand of CAVVKN010000002.1, from coordinate 91,135 downwards.
GTCAATCCGGCAGAAGCCGTCTTGGGCGGATTTCTGGACCGAGTAATGGCCGCTGCAAAGGACAGAGGCCTGGCCGTTATCGGCATGAAGGTGCTGGGGGCCTCGCATTACATCTCCCCGCAGGATGGAGTGACGGCAGAGCTGCTCCTGCGGTTTGCCCTTTCCCGGGAGATCAGCACGGCCATCGTGGGCTGCTCCAGCCCCAGAGAGGTGCAGACGCTGGCCCAGGTGGGCAGGGAGTTCCAGCCGCTAGCTGAAGAGGAAGAGAAGAGGCTGCTGGAGCTTTTCCGGCCCCATGCCAGGAGGATGGCGTACTACCGGGGAGTGATTTAGCAGGAAAAGACGCCTAAGTCTTTTAATCCGGAGACACCGAAGCCCTGCCCGCGCGTGGCAGCTCTGGCAAAGGGAGCCGACCTGCTCAATTCACGAATGCTCCTTTCCCGAGCCCTTTGATGTCACCAACCACAGCACGCCCAAAAAAATTGGGCAACCTGATCGAAAACCAGGGCGCAAAGCGCGTGTCTCACGTACCTCTACCTGCAGGCGCCGGATGCGAGGATGAGATGGCAGAGCCGGGTGATTGAGCTGTCCGGAGCGCCCACATAGCGGGCTGGGATATGATGTGACGTGGTAATTTGAATTTGTTGCTTGCAGCGCTTGATGTGGGAGCTGACCTGTTCAATAATGCTCTGGCAATCAATGAGCTTCAACTTATGAAAAGAAAATGCATGGGTCTTTTAGAAGACTTAATAAAGCTGTAGTGCCCACATTCTGTCATAAGTTTCAGTTAAATTTAGGTCATTTCTCTCTTTTTCCCGGAGAGGCTCAGGCCGGAGGCGCTAGGTATGAATGATATTCGCTATGTATGCTTATCAGATATGCACCTCGGCGAGGAGGACAGCCTTCTCACCGAGGTGAATGGCAATAATGTAGATCCCCTTAAGGCAAACTCCGTAATGTTTCGTCTCGTCGAATGTCTGCGCGAGCTGATCTCCAATAACGAAGGGCCTGAGAAGCCCACATTGATTCTGAACGGCGACATTTTGGAGCTGGCTCTCTCTGAGTACAATACCTCAGCTATGATCTTCGAGCGGTTCATGGAGCTTGTCATGGCAAAAGGCAGAGAACTCTTTGATGGGATCATTTACATTCCGGGCAACCACGACCACCACTTATGGGAGATGGCCAGAGAGACACAGTACGTTGAGTATATTGACAGGCATCCTGATAAACATCTGGATCTGCCATGGCACAAGACGGAGATGTTTCTCCTGGAAGGAAAGGAGGACGACAGCGACAAGAACCAGGTCTCTTCATATTTCCTGGATAAAATCCTGAAGCGACGCTCCAAACTTGATATCGAAGAGAAGTACAAGCTGCGCGATAACATCCTTATTAAAATTGCCTATCCGAACTTTGGTATCCTCTCGAAGAGCAAAGAGAAATGCGTCGTCATTCATCACGGCCACTTCGTCGAGTCGAAATACTACATCATGAGCAAATTGAAAGCGGATCTGTTGAATCTAGACTGTGAGATGCCCAGCGACATACAGTTGATTGAGTCTGAGAACTTCGCATGGATTGATTTCCTCTGGTCCGCCCTGGGACGTTCCGGCGAGGTGGGAGCGCTCACTGAGACCCTTTACGAGCACATGCTTGACGAAGGACAGATGAAGATCTTTATCGCCAAAGCTGCCAAAAACCTGGCAAAAAAATACGGCTTCACAGGCTGTGCTGACTTGGTGGAAGAGCGGATCTTGAAGAATATTCTTGAATCTGTCTTTTGCAGAATCTCTGATGGGGAACGAAAATTGAAAGATAAGCCTCTGGGTGAGCAGACTGAAGCGGGCGTGGCTCAGTATCTAATGGCTGTAAGAAATCAGATCATCGATGAACGTCAAGGTGCCCCACTTCCTTCAGAACTGGCCTTTGTCTTCGGCCATACCCACAAGCCGTTCCTAGAGGAGTCTTACATTGAAGGATTCAAAAGGCCCGTGGCAGTTTACAACACCGGCGGCTGGGTAGTTGATAAGGTCAAGCGTGAAGATGTCTTTGGAGGTGCCGTCCTGCTAATGGATGAAAATTTGGATGCATGCTTGCTGGAGATGTATCGCGAGTATGATGAACCTGATCGCTGTCGGGTTGGCGTCAGACATCTGCATGAGTGCACAACGCAAAGCCCCTTCTATAAAAGGATCAATAATTTAGTCCACCCTGGCGAGAAGCCGTGGTTGCAGTTCTCAAATATCGCGCACCTGGATGTGAAGACCAAGGCGGAGAGGCTAGATAAGAGGCTTAAAAGCTTATAACACGTTATGTGGACCCAAAGAAGTTTCGTGCCGGCCCAAGCATGCTGCCTTGGCCGGACTTAATCTTTTCTTTAAAAAATATACTAAAATTAATGTATTATGTTCAGGCAATCTGTTTTCCAGCAGCCGGTCCCCACATGGCGTTGTAGATCTCCGTGATCTTGACCACGGCGCAGCTCTTGGCCGGCAGCTTGTTGTTGATGCCGTGCACCCAGGCCCTCATCGCCACGAAGTCCGGCCCTTCCTTGGTAACAGTGACATTGCCCTTGATCTGGAAGGACTTCTTGGTCTCGCTGTTGTAGCAGAGTATGGAGATCTTGGGATTCTCGGCCAGGTTCTGGGAGGTCTTGTAGAAGAAGTTGTCCGCAAGCATGATGGTTTCATCGTCTATGATCTTCATCAGCCCCACAAAGACCACATTGGGCATTCCAGACTTGCTGGCTGTGGCAATGGGTATTGGCTTTTGCTTTTCCAAGGTCTCTCGAACTTCCGCTGACATCTTCACCATTTCAAATCACCAGCTAAATGGATAGGATGCAATTTATTTAGCTCTATCGTTTTTTGCATCAGATCTCGATCGCTCAGCAAAGATGAAATCCACAGAGGATCCTTAATCGTGAACTATGGCAAAAAAAGCGAAGGATTCTTCAGTTCAGTCTGAGCCTGAGGCAGTCTACCAGCTAAAGGTGACCCTTGATGGAATAAGGCCGCTCATCTGGCGGAGAATTCAGGTTCGCGGGGACATAACTCTATTCAAGCTTCATAAGATTCTGCAAGTGGTCATGGGATGGGATGACTACCATCTGCACAAGTTCGTGATAGAGGGCGAGGACTACAGCGTCATCTGCAGAGAGGCGGATATGTTGGGCGACGATTTTACGGATGAGAAGAAGGTCAGGCTGAATAGAGTAATCCCAGGGGAGAAGTTCAAGTTCAGCTATGAGTACGACTTTGGGGACAACTGGCGTCACACAATCCTGGTAGAGAAGATCTTCAGGCCTCAAGAGGAGCTGAAGGTGCCTGTATGCCTGAAGGGCAAGCGTGCCGCCCCTCATGAGGACTGTGGCGGAGAGGGTGGATACTACAATCTCCTGAAAGCCCTGAGGAACCCGAAACACCCGGAGCACGCGGATTTGCAGACTTGGGCGGGAGATGAATACAATCCCGAGTATTTCGACGCGGATAGGGTGAACGAGAGGCTAGCGAAGATCAGGTGAGGGGTGGAACGATAGTGGGAGGCCTGCGAGAGACTGAAGGCGGCGGAAGATCGACGGTCTCACGCGAAGCCGCGAAGACGCGAAGAAAAGATGAGGTTCTATGAACGTGGAAGATGTTTGGTTCTTAGCTGTATAGAGTAAGTAATAGAATAATCGAGTCCTCTGTGAGTTCTTCGTACGCTCTGTGGCACTGTAGTGGAAGTTCGTAACCATTGGTTATAACCAGCAGCGCCTAACGACTTCTCAACCACAGTGACGTGGGGGGCCGGAAATAGCTAAATAGCTTCAAACCAAACAATACTTTAGCATGAAGATCAAAATGACAATCTCGGGCAGCAAAGTGCACGGAGTAGGCTATCGACCCTGGCTTACTGATGTGGCCATAGGTTGTGGGCTGTTCGGCTTTCAGGCCAGCAACCGCATTGAGAACGGAAATCCTGTGGTCGTAGTCTTGGCTGAAGGAGATGAAGGGTGCGTATCATATTTTGACGATTTGGTGAGATCGAATAAGCCCGAGCTGGCCGTGGTAGATGCTATTGAGGTATCGGAGTTCTCTGGAAAAGTCATTTCACTGGAAAAGTATGCGGCAATAAATACATCAGCGCAGTTGAACAAGGCAATTCCCCTACTATTAGGAATGAACAACAAAATGGATCGGATGCTGGAGAAGCAAGACGAAACCGTCGCCGAAGTCAGGGGAATAAATAAAAAGATGGATCAGATGCTGGTGAAGCAAGATGAGACCACTGGCGAAATCCGTGATCTGCGCGACGACATGGTATATCACAGCAACACGGATCGACTAATGAGGATGGGAAAGGATATCCGGGTCATCAAGAACAAGATAGGAATAATGTAGTTCCCGATGCCTGGCGAATATATCTCCTTGAATAGAATCCTTCTTGGATCTATGAACAGTTTTTCGAGCCCTATCTATTTTTGCAGGCCTTGATGAAGTTGGCCGGAAATCCCCGGAAAGACGCGCTGTGAATGTGGGTATAGCTGGCCACTAAATTTCCCTCGCACATGCCGTCCCAGCCATCTTTGATGCCCGTGCCCCGCTCCAGGCGAATGGCGTACTTCACGTTCTCATCCATCAGCATCTCCGAGTGGTGAAACTCATGCCCCATGATCGCCTCGCCCGCTTTTCCCAGAGCACAATCGCGGGCAAAAGCCCCGTGCACGTAGCTGACCACTCGCACCTTGCCGCGCCTTGTCTTCCCTGGAACCAGCCCCACCATCTCTCTTTTTTCGCCATCCCACTCGATCTCACGGCCTAGGTACATCAGCCCGCCGCACTCCGCGAAGATGGGCAGGTCTCTCTCGTGCGCACGCTCCAGTGCCCGGCGCATGCCCGCATTCTCAGACAGCTCCCGGGCATAAAGCTCCGGGTATCCTCCGCCGATGTAGATGCCGTCCACATCCGGCAATGCGGAGTCGTGCACCGGGCTGAAGGGCACGACCTTCGCCCCAGCCAGCTCCATCAGCTCCAGGTTGTCCCGATAGTAGAAGTTGAAGGCCTCATCCCTGGCCACGCCGATACGTAGACCCTGGCCCAGGGCATTTTGCCGGTAGAGGTCCGTCTCGACCTCAGGCAGCGGCTGTGCCTCCTTCGCGATCTCCTGAATGCGGTCCAGGTTCAGGCCCTCTTCCACGATCTGGCGGATTTTATCTACCCGCTCCGGGAAGCCCTCGTGCCGGGTCTTGCCTTCCAGCACGGGCACCAGACCCAGGTGGCGCATAGCCAGGTGCATCTCCTCATTTCGCCGGATCACGCCCACCACTTCCACTCCCGCGTAGCGCTCTATCTCCTTGATCGCTTTTTGGGCGTGCCTCTCCGATCCCACCTTGTTGAGAATTACACCCTTGAATTGCACCTGGGGGTCAAAGTCCATGTAGCCTTTGACTATAGCCGCTGCGCTCCTCGTGATGCTTCTGGCGTCGACCACGAAGATGACCGGGACATGAAGCATCTTGGCGATCTGCGCCGTGCTGCCCAGATCTCCGTCGTACCCCTCGTAAAGGCCGCGCACGCCCTCGATTACTGCTATGTCGGCGCTCTCTGCCGCGTGATTGTAGATCTCCATAACGGCTGCCTGTGTCATGAGGTAGCCGTCCAGATTGCGGCAGCTTCTGCCAGTGATCCAGGTGTGGTAGCTGGGATCGATGTAGTCCATGGCCACCTTGAAGGGCTGCACCTTCTGGCCTTTGCCGCAAAGGGCAGAGAGCAGGCCAGCTACGATGGTGGTCTTGCCGCTGGAGCTTCGATCGCCAGCTATAAGGATTCGTGGACAGTCGGCTCGCATTTTATCATTCCATGGAGAGTTCTCTAAGTCTCTCATCGCTGAGGGGCTCAGGCACCTTCGGCTCGGCCCCCGACATGATTTCCCTGGCCAGGGCACGGTAGACGTCCGCTATCTCTGAGTCAGGCGCGCCCTCTATCACAGTCACCGCTCTCCTCTCGCACTGCTGCACTATGGGATCTTTGGGGATGAAGGCCACCAGTCGGCTGTTCAGCTCCTGGGCAAATTTTTCAGCAATCTCCTTCTCCCGCCCGGCGGCAGCCTCCCGTGAGTTGCAGATCACGCCTGCCAGAGGCGTTTTCAGGCGGCGCAGGCCCTTACTGATGTTGTTCGCAGCATAAAGCGGCATGTACTCCCCGGAGGTGATGATGTAAGCCTGGCTGACCAGTCCCTTTCGAATGGGCGCGGAAAATCCGCCGCAGACGATATCTCCCGGTACATCGTACAGCACCAGGTCCACATTCTCCATCGCCTTGGAGACTTTCCGCAGGAAATCAATGGCGACAATTATGCCCCGCCCGGCACAGCCCACTCCCGGCTCCGGGCCTCCTACCTCAATGCACTTAACGCCCTTGTATCCCTCAAAAACGACATCCTTCTCCCGGATCTCTCCTCCGGCTTGGATGAGGTCCATCATGGTGGGAATTCTTCTGCCCACCAGTGTTATGCTCGAGTCGCTCTTGGGATCGCAGCCCACCACAAGCACCCTGTGGCCCTCTTCGGCACAGGCGGCGGCTATGTTCGAGGCCGTGCACGACTTGCCGATACCGCCTTTGCCGTATATCGCAACGTGTTTAATAGATGACATCTAACTCCGCTCCGCATGTAGATCCGCCATAGGATATACAGCTTATCCAGGAATGATTCTTGAGAGGTAGATAGAAATCAGGACAATCTGGTTTATAGCCACTGCCATAATGTTGGCAATGCTCTTTGGGCTAGTTTCGAGCGCCTTCGCACAAGAGCCGGTGGAAGCGGCCTTTGTGCGGGGCCATTTCAGTGAAGGTAGTGGGATCTGGCGGGCGAATGACTTCGGTTGGTTCTTCTATGACCTGGACAAGGATCAGGGCGGCGAAGAGCTGCGCATCGATCTGCAGGGAAGGACCGCAGAGAAAGAGCATATTGTCTATTCCTCAAAGACATGGTCGCAGCGGTTTGAGTATGGACCCTGGGGCAGCTTCCAGGCAGTGGCATTTATGGGCAAGCCCTATTTTGCCGGCTATCCAGAAAGCAACTTCACGAAAGAAGTGAGCTCTCTTGAAAAAGGAGCACTCAGAAAGGTGCTCTTAGATGCGAGAGATGAGTACACTCTGACCTACAATAAAACACTGCCACTTATGGATGGCTACGTTCTGGCTGTGACAGAGGTCTCTAAGAAAAGCAATGTTGTCAATTTCGTTCTCTTGAAGAATGGCAAACCAGTCCACGCCGCAATAGTCAGCATGGGCGGAACCTATGTATATAAAATTGATGGAGTACCCATAATTTTGGTTCATCTGGTCAATGCCATGCGCGGCGAAGATTCTGGATTTGCCGAGGTGGATGGGATTTTTCAGGTCAGTGATAATCCCATTGTCACGCTTTTTGAAGGAGGCAGGCTCGGTAATATGAAGCTGACATCCCTCTCCGATGATGGCATTGAATTTCATAATGACATGTCTCTGACTCTGATAAAGAACAGCCAGGTCCTTCTGGCAACTGGATTTGTGTTGAGAGTTACGGACAGTCCTGATTTGATTTACTATCCGGAAGGGGGCATCTACGATTACGGTGTGCATGAAATTAGGGGCCCGACGTTCAACGGCAGTCGAGTAATTGCCGGCATGTATGGTAAATATCCTTCACCTCTGGCAGCAAGATGGAACTCAGGGAATTATACTAACTTTTTCATGGACCCGGAGAATAAGCTTGGTTCTGAAAATCAATTCGGCTCAGATGATCAATTCGGTTCTGAGACGCTGTCGCTTCATAATGTAAATGGAAGAACGGTTCTGCCGCCCACCGGCCCTAAAGTTTTGAATGGAACGGTAATTTTGGATGGATTTCAGTATACAGCAACCATGAGGTCTAAAGAGTATGATTTTTTGCCATGGGGATCCTATTATGTCGTGCCTTTCCTTGGCGATATGTGGTTTGCCGGATATGACCGGTCAATGGATGGCAAGCAATCATCATTAAATCTCTTTGATCATGAAAAGATCGGACGAGTGCTGATTGATAGCGAAGTAGTTCAGGGAAATGTTGCTGCGGGAAATTATTCGCTGCAAGAAGGTTATGAAGTCTGGATCAGGGATGTTGAAAAGGATAAGATCTTTGTCCAGCTCACAAAGAACGGTGTTTTACAGGACAGCTCTATCGTAAGATCGAATTCAACTTACATCTACACGAAGGATTTGGATGATGTAAAAGACATGCCGATAATCAAGCTGCATGTAAATAATATCTTCAGCAATGGAAGCATTCGATTTGCGACCATCGACGGAATCTTCCAAATCTCAGATCAGTTTTTGCTGCCAGTGGAAGCAGGGCTTGGTATCGGAAAGCTTCAGATCATGTCTACATCCATACCCTATGTAATAATTATGGCTAACGACGAAATCGTCAATTTAAATAGCGACTCTACCATTTCCCTGGGCCCGAATATGAATATTCGGATTGCAGATAACGATTCTCTTCGATACTATCTCTATTCCCAAAAATATGTTGTTCCGAGACCTGCGCCTCCGAAAATAGCACTTCCCGCAAATGTTATCTCTTCGACATCTGCCAATTTCTCTATGGTTGTCAAAGCCGCCGAGATTCGTCAGGTAACTGCAGACGTCTTGGATTCGAGCAACAGGACTGTCTTCTCTAGGGATATCACCAGGCTCGCCCAGGGTTCGGGTGATTTATGGGGCTTTGCCTGGAGATGGAATGCTACGACGATGCAGCTAGGTGATGACAGGAGCCTCGTCCTGGATGCGGGCGGCAGCCCTGTACCGGGATTGCTGTACTTGAGTTCATCTAAACCTCCTTTGCAGGTTGGCGTGATATTTGATTCGAAGGGAAGAATTGGTGCAATATTGGACAGTGCGTCCACATATTACGTTTCCCGCGGCGAATATAAACGACTCAATAGTTCGCTTGATTATGATGCCATGCTAGGCAACAGCACTGCCCGAATGCAATTCATCAAGATTGAGCCTGGAAAGAGCATTCTGCAGTTTCTTGATGTTATCAATGGCAGATTGGCTCCAAGCGGCATAAATCATACCCTGCAAGGCAATCTTGAGTTTTTAGAGCCACATATTAATGTAGTAGGGGCCAAGCCCGGCCGATACGAGCTACGGGTTAGGGTGGAAAATGTCGTCAATGCCATTCAGACATTCGGAGAGTTCTTCAATGTCACTCCTGCCGAAATGCGCGGCGTATCCCTGGGCATTGCACAGGCATTTGCCGGGGACGATGTATCCATTCCCCTCCTTGCCCCCAATTCCAGTGGTGAGAAGAGGATTAACATCTCTTATGATGCCGCCAAGCTGAAGCCCACGAGCATTTCCGGGGAGTGCAAAGCCTCCTGGCAGGTGGACACGAAGCTGGGAAAGATAGGCGTTATATTGCCGGCAGGCTGCGGGGCAGCTAATCTCACCTTTGCGGTCAACAAAAAAAGCCAGGTGAATGAGACCATAGATCTGTTGGTGACAGGCACGAGCGGCTTTAAGCCCGAGACAATCTCAAACGGCACCATAACCATTGCTGCCAGCGATAACGGGGCAAAGAAGAGCCCTGCCCTGGGCTTTTTGGCCACCCTTGTTGCCCTGGCAACGGGAGTCTATGCCCGGCGCAGGGTGTGGTAATCCTTTTATTTTATTAGCATCTGTTCGTCTCGTGCTGCTTTCTTTATCGCTCTTCCGATCGCCGTGCTCATAGCCTCAATCTTGCTCCGATCGTCGCCTCTTTCTGCGGAAATGGCCAGATTGAACTTGCCGTTGTAAGCTAAAGCGCGCAGGAAATGGCTGAAGTTTTCCAGGCACATGCCGCCCAAGTTCTGCGACTGCAGAATAAAATTACCCTGATAGCCCGACTCGCCGAAGCGCACAGCTGCGACGGCCACTGATTGGCCAGAGGGAACCATTGAGCTTCCGATGCCGCTCTTTATCGCCTGAGCTAAAGTGCTGCCCAGAGTGATTGCTGTATCTTCAGTCGTGTGGTGGTCGCCCGTTTCCAAATCGCCCCTGGCCTTGACAGTCAGATCAAATCCCGCGCCTCTGGCTATGGCCGACAGGATCTCATCCAAGAGTTCAATTCCAGTATCGACCTGGATAATGCCCGCGCCCTCAGTCTTGAGAACGACTTCAATGCTCGTCTCTTTTGTCTCCCTTTTTCTCGATGCCGACATAGCTCTTAATTCCTTGTTTTTTCATTCTTAAGCTAAGCGATTGGAGACTGTTTCCTCTATTCAGTTATTCAGAACTTTTCTATAAGTTTCATGAATATTCGATGAAAAATTCTCATGGCAAAAAGGGGGTGGATTATTGATGCCAAAGATTACAGCAAAAGATGCTATTGAGATTGTATAATAATAAGGAAAAAGTGAATTGAGACCGGAATTTCCGGCCTCAGGCCATGGTTGCCCTGCCCTGGGCTTATACTGCCTTGGCTCCGGCAAACCTCTTGTAGATGTCCATCTCCGAAGCGGTAGGCTTGACCGTCTTCAAGGCCGCTTCAAAGTGCTTGTTTTCCAGCTTATACTCGCAGAACTGCGCATCTTCCTTGGCTTTTCCGCCCAGGACGCACTCCCGGATGGCCAGCATAACCGCCTCGCCTACCAATGCACCCAGGTCAGCTCCGGAGTATTCCTCTGTCCTCCTGGCCAGATCCTCTATCTTGACATCATCGGCCAGGGGCTTTTTAGCCGTGTGGATCTTCAGGATCTCCTGGCGGGCCAGCTCGTCCGGCAGACCGATCTCGATGAGCCGATCAAAGCGCCCGGGTCGCAGGAGCGCCGAATCGATGATGTCCGGCCGGTTGGTAGCCGCGATTACCATGACGCTATTGAGCGATTCCAGTCCGTCCAGCTCGGTTAAGATCTGTGATATGACGCGCTCCGTGACGTGCGAGTCGCTGGTCGATCCTCCCCGGGCCGGGGCAATGGAGTCGATCTCATCCAGGAAGATCACGGAAGGCGCGGACTGACGGGCTTTCCTGAAGGTCTCGCGCACGGCCTTCTCGGACTCGCCCACCCACTTGCTGAGAAACTCCGGGCCCTTGATGCTGATGAAGTTGGCCTGGCTCTCCGTGGCTACCGCCTTGGCCAGCATGGTTTTGCCGGTGCCCGGCGGGCCGTAGAGCAGTATGCCCTTGGGAGCCTTGGCATCCATGTGAGTGAAGAGCTTGGCATAGGTCAGCGGCCACTCCACGGACTCGACAAGCTGCTGCTTGACATCCGCCAGACCTCCGATCTCATCCCAGTGCACATTGGGCGACTCCACCATGACCTCACGCATGGCGGACGGCTCCATCTCGCGCAGCGCCTCCAGGAAGTCGTCGTTGTTGACCTCTATCTTATTCAGGGTCTCGGCTGGTATGGATTCAACCTCCAGGTCGATTTCAGGCAAAACTCGCCGGATAGCGCGCATGCCTGCCTCGCGTGCTAGTGCCGCCAGATCAGCGCCCACGAAGCCGTGCGTCACATCGGCCAGCTTCTCCTGGTTCACATCTTTGGAGAGAGGCATGCTGCGGGTGTGGATCTGCAGGACTTCCAGACGGGACTGCCGGTTGGGAACGCCGATTTCGATCTCCCGGTCGAATCTGCCGGGGCGCCGCAGCGCGGGGTCCAGGGAATCAGGTCGGTTGGTGGCGCCGATGACCACCACTCTGCCGCGCGTCTCCATGCCGTCCATGAGGGCCAGCATCTGAGCCACTACGCGCCGCTCTACCTCGCCCGTCACCTCTTCTCTCTTGGGGGCGATGGAATCGATCTCGTCGATGAGGATGATGGACGGCGCCTGCTCCTCAGCCGTCTTGAAGAGGCTTCGCAGCTTTTCCTCGGATTCGCCATAGTACTTGGACATGATCTCCGGGCCGCTCAGTGTCTCGAAGTGAGCATTGGTCTCTGAGGCCAGAGCCTTGGCGAGCAATGTCTTGCCGGTGCCCGGAGGTCCATAGAGCAGCACGCCCTTGGGAGCTTCCACGCCCAGCCGCTCGAAGAGCTCAGGGTGCTTCATGGGCAGCTCAATCATCTCCCGCACCTTCTTGATCTCTGCAGACAATCCGCCGAGATCCTCGTAGGTGACACGGGGCCCTGCTTTCTCTTCCTTGGCGGGCTTCTCCGACATCTCGATCCTGGTCTTGTCACCGATCACTGCCGCTTCTTTGGCAGGGGAGACGCGCGTGGCCATGAGCTCGATCTTTCTGCCCATGACAGGGATCTCAATGATGTCCCCTCTGGTGATGACCCGCCCTTCCATGTATCTTTGCAGATAGGCCTCGGCGCCGGTGATGCGCAGGGGCACGGTGGGAGCAAAGACCACCGACTCCGCTGCTGCTGCCTGGGCTATCTTCACGGGGACTTTATCATCTATGCTCGCGCCTGCGTTTCGGCGGGTATTGCCGTCCAGACGCACGATTCCGGTTCCCATGTCCTCGGGATAGCCGGGCCAGAGTAGTGCAGCGGTCTTCTTCTTTCCATGAATGCTGACTACGTCTCCGGCCTGCCAGCCCATCTCGCTAAATACTGCCGGATCTATGCGAGCGATGCCACGTCCGACATCAGTGGGACGCGCTTCAATGACTTTGAGTGTAATTTCTCCTGCCATCAAAATCCTCCAAGGTATATGTTCATGCAAAGCTTAAGTAATTTTTTCGTCTGTTCTTTACGAGATGGATTAATGCCTTTGCCAAAACCATTCACTGGGATTTTGGTATCCATCCTGCTATTGGGGCTGATAACACCCTTTACGATTGATATTTGAGCATTGTATACATGACATTACTAACCTCAAGTTAGTGATAGGCTTTATATTTATACCTTTCGAATGAGCGGAATGGGGGGGGGCTTTGCATGTAAAGTCCCTTTTGAGGGCGACTTTATCCATGCTCCAGATTGCATTTCATGATAACTTGAGGTTAGCCACATGAAACAGCGAAGAGCCAATAAGAAGCGAGGCTTGGACTAAATATATTCCTCACATAATCGGACTTAAGGTTCTTCATTTTCCTTCCGGCCCCACTCATCTATTGGTAAGCCCTCAATCTCTTTAAACTGACATCATCCACCACATCTCTTGCTCCAGTCCAGAGCGCAAGTAAGAAATGCCATCCGGCCCTCCTGTTATGCGGTGTATTCAGATGAATCTTGAAGAAATGTCGGATATATTGAAGTCCTCCTTAGGAATTCGCGACAATATAGTGGGTGTAAGACTGTTTAAAAGCGAAGCGGAGATTCCCCAAGATCTCGACTCCGTGGAGAGGCCCTTCCATTACTGCGGCATGATTCAGGGGGCGAGGCTGGAGGGAAAAAGCTTCCTGGCCCGGGCTGACTATCACGCATGCAAGGGCGGAGCCTCGGGCCTGGGCATCATGCAGTGCCCGGAGAACATTGCCACCGGGTCTCTGTATTTCGACAAGCTGCATAAGTGCGAGACCAAGGATGTAGGCATCAACATAGCCTCCAACATGCCGCGCCTCCTTCCCGGCAGCACAATTGCCACCTACGTGGCCCCGCTGGACAAGATGGTCATGCGTCCCGATGTGGTAATAATAGTAGGCAATCCGCTTAAAGCCCGGCGAATTGTGCAAGCGGTCATGTTCAAAGAGGGGGGCAGGTCCACATTCACTACGGCTGGAATTCAGTCCCTCTGTGTGGATGCCACGGCCTCACCCTACCTGAAAGGAGAGGTGAATGTCTCCCTGGGCTGCGACGGATCTGCGAAAAACTCCGGCCTGCTGGATGATGATGTCGTGGTTGGCATTCCCTTTGCGATGATGGAGGACATCTGCACCGTTCTCAAGACGCACTACCAGGGCTGGGACAAGTTCATGAGAGGCTGAAGTAGGAATAGATCATGTTTAAAAAGATCTTGATCGCAACCGACGGCTCCAAGCATAGCGAGAGAGCCGCAGAAGCGGGGTTAGAAATGGCCAAGCTCTACGGCTCAGCCGTCACAGCCCTTTTTGTCGTAGATATCGGCAAGGAGTATGCCCCCCTGGGAGACCTGATCTCGAAGGTTGCAGACGACCTGATCGCGGGCATAAGAAGCAATCTGCAAAATCAGGGCGATGAGGCTACAAAAAGAGTCGAAGAGATGGCAGAGAAGGCTGGTATCGTCGTGACCAGAAAGATCACGGAGGGCTATCCTGCAGAGGACATCATCCGCATTGCAACAGAAGGCGATATGAACCTCATCGTCATGGGCGGAATCGGAGCCACTGGCCTGGAAAGGTTCCTCCTGGGCAGCGTGGCTGATAAAGTGGTCAGAAGCTCTAAAATTCCCGTGCTGGTGGTGAGAAAAGAGTAGGCCTGGAGCCACTTGATCCGGAGAATACCCGCTCAGTTCGCTATGATCTTATGGGCCGCTCACCTGGGCAGGCTCCACTTGAGAAGTACTCCCTCGTCCAGCCGCTGCACAGAGCTTAGGGTCAGCCGGGGAAAATCCTCTTTGAATCCCGGCCCATCCACCAGGGTGGGTGCATTCTCTCCTCCGATGAGCATCGCTCCCATGTAGACGTAAAGCTCATCCACCAGGCCGAGCTTGAGAAGCGACCAGTTGAGAGTAGCCCCTCCCTCCACCATGATACGCTTGACGCCCCGATCATAAAGCCGGGAAAACAGCTCCGTCAGATCGACCTGCTCTTTCCCACATACTATTATCTCGCACTTTGAGGAAAGCTGATCCAGTCGTTCCTGCGGCGCAGAACCGGTGACGATCGCGAGGCATCCCGGTCCCAGGACCTTGGCCGAGGGAGGCGTTCTTGCCCGGCTATCGGCAATAATGCGAAGTGGGTCTTCCGGCCAGCCCTTTGCTCGTCTCACCTCGCGAGAGCTTGCCGATTTCACCCTCAGGCTGGGATCGTCTGCCAGCACCGTTCCCACTCCGACCATGACGGCGTCGCTCTCCGCCCTGAGAAGGTCGACCCTGGCCTTGTCCGCCTTGCCGGAAATTCTCACCTGGCTGCGCTCAAAGGAGCTGATCTTGCCGTCTGCGCTCATGGCGCTGTTGATGAATACGAAGGGCCTGGTCAATGCTTCTGCCACCTTTGTTTGTTTATCTTGTTATTTGGGCAAAGAGGTGCTAAATAGCTTGCCGGTCCATTTTTAGGATATGCCTCAGGCACGCGAGATCCTGCTGCAAGGAACAATAATCTATGGAGATGATTTCATAACACAGGATGGCTACATCAGCATCCGTGATGGCATCATCCGGGAGTTTGGCTCAGAGCATGTAGACGCAGACTATGAGGGTATTGTCTGCCCGCGCTTCGTGAACGCACACGTTCATGTGGGCGACTCTGCTTTCAAGGATCCGCCCTTTTTGCCGCTCTCGGAGCTGGTCGGTCCTGGTGGACTGAAGGCACGAATGCTGGCCCAAATGCCGCGAGCGGTTCTCATAGAGGGCATGAGAAGAAGCCTGCAACAGATGACGGCGTCGGGTACTTGCGCTTTTGCCGATTTTCGGGAGGGAGGGGCAGAGGGTGTAAGCATGCTGGAAGAGGCCGTGCGCGGTCTGCCCATTCTTGCCAGAATCCTGGGACGGCCAGGCCCAGGGCAGATAAATATCCCGGAGAGCTGCTGGGGCCTGGGGATAAGCAGCACCAGAGACCATGATCCGGACCAACTCCGAGCGACAGTGGCTGCAGCCAGAAAGGCCGGCCAGGCCGTGGGAGTGCACGCCGGCGAAGCCGCTAATGATGATATCGGCGATGCCCTTGCCCTTCATCCGGATTTCCTGGTGCACATGAACCGGGCCGACGAGGCGGATCTGAGGGATGTGGCCCACTCCTGCCTTCCCGTGGTGGTCTGTCCCAGATCCAATCTGGTGACCGGCGTGGGCCTGCCCAATGTGAAGCGGATGGTAGAGCTGGGCATTACAATTGCCGTTGGAACAGATAACGTTATGATGAACTCGCCGGACATCTTTGAGGAGATGCATTTCATCAGTAAGGCTCTGCTGCATGACGATAGACAGGTATTTAAGATGTGCACGCTAAATGGTGCTAAAGTAACAGGTCTCGATCAGAGGCTGGGGTCCATCCTGGAAGGAAAAGAGGCAAGAGTGATGGTCATAGACAAAAAATCTGATAACATGTGGGGGTCTATGCGCCCTCTTTCCAGCATTGTGAGAAGGGCCTGGCCGTCTGACATAATCGCTATCTTTTGAGGTTAATCATGTTTGAGAAGATTCTAGTTGCAACCGACGGATCAGAGCACGGATACAGAGCGGCCAAAGTGGCATTAGAGCTGGGAAAGATATCAGGTGGAAAGGTCACCGCCATCTATGTGGCCGACACCAACAGGACGAGTCACCTGCCGGATGATATGCTACTATTCAGCATCCGAGAGCTTCTGCTCAAAGAAGGAAAAGAGGCCTTGAAACATGTGGAAACGCTGGCCAAGGATATGGGCGTTGCCTTTGAGGACGTTGTGGTTGAGGGAAATCCCGGCAGCGAGATCGTCAGCTATGCGCAGTCAGCAGACATGGACATAATCATCCTGGGAGCTGTGGGACGCACCGGTCTCGACAAGTTCCTGCTGGGCAGTGTGGCCGAAAAAGTGGTTAGAAGCTCAAAGATTCCCGTACTGACAATTCCGAGGGAGAGGACTTGAGCATTCTCGTCAGGGACGTAATGGTCCGGGATGTGGCCTATGTCGCCATCCCCGGCAGCAGGGACGATGTCTTGAAGACGCTGCAGGACCACAAGGTCTCCGGCGTTCCCGTAATAAAGAAGGACGAGGTCGTGGGCATGATAACCAGGACCGACCTGCTCCGCAATCGGGAAGAGGACCAGACGGCTCTGCTCATGACTCGCGATCCGGTAGTTATAAGCCCGGACAAGAGCATAATCGAAGCCTCAAGGCTGCTGATCAAGCACGATATAAGACGGCTTCCCGTGGTGGAAGACAAAAAGCTGGTGGGCATCATCACGGTTGCCGATATCGTCCGGGTGGCCGCGGACCTGGGAATAAAAGAGAGCATCGAGCCCTATTTAGAGAAAGAGACTGTGGTTCTGTGGAGCGAGATGCCATTATCTGTGGCCGGATCGATTATGGAATTTGCCGCAGTGGAGGCTTGCCCAGTCATCGATAGCAGCCTCAAGCTGGTGGGCATGATCTCCGACCGCGATCTCATCAAGACCAGTGTCATCGAGGATACGGTCGAGAAGACGGACATGTCCGCCGATGACGGAGAGGACAAATGGATGTGGGACCGGGTGATGCAGAGCATCAGCAAATATTACACGGTTTCCCGGATCAAACTGAAAAATATTCTTGTCTCCGAGGCTATGGTGCCACCCATCACGGCTTATAAAAAGGATGAGGTAGGCAAATGCGCGGCGACAATGCAAAAAAATAGAATAGACCAGATGCCTGTGGTCACATCCAGCGGAAGGCTGATGGGGATGCTCAAAGACAAGGACATCTTGATGGCGCTTGTCGATTATAGCCAAAGGGCGACGGTATAAGAGTCAATAAATCGAATGGAGTGGCAGATCACACCCCCTGCAAGTTCGCAGAGATGTCGATTTCGGCCACCTGCCATTCTCATGCGCAGTTTGATGCGAGATTCGCTATGCAACTCTAACCAATATTTTTTTCGATCCCGATCCCAAATAGATCCTTAACAAACTGATTGCCTGCTTTTTCAAGATCTCCGCCTAAGGGAAAACAACGCTTTGGATATTGATCTGCCATACTTTACATCTTATCAGAGAATTGAAAGCCCAGCCAAGCCAACCCGTGGGCGAGGTCTTCGTCTTCGTCGACGAATGCCACCGCACTCAGAGCGGCAAGCTGCATCGCACGATGAAGGCGATGATGCCGGACGCGGTCTTTATTGGCTTCACAGGCACGCCGCTCTTGAAGAAGGACAAGAAGACCACCCTGGAGGTCTTCGGCGGCTACATCCACACCTACAAATTCGACGAAGCGGTGGAAGACGGGGTGATGCTTGACCTGATCTATGAGGCACGGGAACTGAAGCACGGAAATATGATTCTACGGGTGCGCCCTGGAACCGATGAGAGCAAAAGACAGGCCATCGTTGAAGAATGGTATCGTGCTCAACTCAAGCAAGCCGTGACGCCATTGGTCACCAAATGGGAACCGCTAATAGGCGTGAAGGTGGAACGCTTATTCGTGCAACAGATGAAAACCAAATGGGGAAGCTGCACACCCAAGTCTGGAAATATCCGGCTCAATACCGATCTCGCCAAGAAACCACACGAGTGCCTCGAATACATCCTTGTTCACGAGATGGTGCACCTGTTGGAACCCACACACAATGCTCGCTTCGTCTCGCTGATGGACAGCTTCGTGCCCAAGTGGCAATTCTACCGGGAAGCACTAAACCGCCTGCCGGTTCGACATGAGCATTGGGATTACTGAAAGTGGGTGAACCACCAAGCGTGGTGGGCAGCCAGCTCGTGTCGCAAGCCCTTATTGCCGATGAAGTCGGGTATGACGTGCACCTTGTTCTGGAAATGGAATAGATTAGTCCCTTCTTCGAATTCGAATAGACGTTCTGCGATGCGATCATAATCTTTCATAACTATTAAGACTCGATCTTAAATACATATAAATAATCAACATAACTTTTTGGTTTCAGGAGGCTAAGTGAAATGGCCATGCAAATTAAGTCAAAAGATGAAGTCTTTGAGGCAATTGACAAATATAATGTGAGATTTGTCCGAATTTGGTTCACTGATATCCTGGGTGTCCCTAAGAGCTTTGCTATTAATCCCAGCGAGCTGGAGGGGGCATTCTCCGAGGGCATGGGCTTTGACGGCTCCTCTATTGAGGGCTTTGCCCGAATCCACGAATCAGACATGGTCGCCAAGCCCGACCCAACCACCTTCCAGCTTATCCCCTGGAGGCAACAGGAGAACGGCGTGGCCAGGATGTTCTGCGACATCCAGAATCCCGATGGCAGCCCGTATGAGGGCGATCCCAGGTACGTCCTGAAGAGAAATCTGGAGCGCATCAAGGATAAAGGCTACAGCTTCCTGGTAGGCCCGGAGCTGGAGTTCTTTTACTTCAAAAACGAGCACTGCACGGAGGTCCTGGACAACGGCGGATACTTCGATCTGACCACTGCCGACAACGCCTCCGATCTGCGCCGGGACACAATCCTTGCCCTGGATTCTATGGGCATAGATGTGGAGTACAGCCACCATGAGGTTGCTCCTTCTCAGCATGAGATCGATCTACGCTACAAGGACGCTCTGAATATGGCCGATACGGTGATGACGTACAAGATCACCGTCAAGGAGATCGCCCGCCGGTACGGCTACCACGCCAGCTTCATGCCCAAGCCCATCTTCGGCCAGAACGGCAGCGGCATGCACGTACACCAGTCCCTCTTCCAGGGAAAGAGAAATGTGATGTTCGATGCCGGAGACAAATATCATCTCTCCGATGAGGGCAAGTACTACATTGCCGGCCTTCTCAAGCACGCGCCCGAGATCACAGCCGTCACCAACCAGTGGGTCAACTCCTACAAGCGCCTGGTCCCCGGCTACGAGGCCCCCGTCTACATCTGCTGGGCGAGAAGAAACAGATCTGCCCTGGTCAGAGTACCCATGTACAAGCCCGGAAAGGAGGCTGCCACCCGAGTCGAGTTCAGAAGCCCCGATCCAGCCACCAACCCCTACCTGGCCTTCTCCGTCATGCTAGCCGCGGGCCTAGCCGGAATCGCTAACAAGTACGATCTGCCCGCTCCCCAGGAGCAGGACATCTACCACATGAGCGATGATGAGAGAAAGAAAGCAGGAATCACCTCTCTGCCGGGAAGCTTGAACGATGCCATTCAGCTTACAGAGGGAAGCAAGCTCATTCGCGAGGCACTCGGCGAGCACGTCTTCAGAGCTTTCATCACCAACAAGAAAGCGGAGTGGGATGCCTACCGCACCAATGTCACCCAGTGGGAGTTGGAGAGGTACTTGCCTCTGCTCTAGAGCCCCTTATCCGGGCTCACCTTTTTATTTGCTGTTAGCCTTACATCAAGAAAATCACCTTGAAAAAAAGTGAGGAAAAATCGTGAGAGGAAATGTGCCTGCATCGACTAGCTTCTATCATAAGTATTATGAATGTTTCTTAAATAGATATAAGACATTTATTGCGATCACTTCTTGCCCACACATCATCTAATCGAGCAAGACTTACATGGGTAAGGTTAGCGTTAAAACAGCAGAAAGGTCGATGGATGGAGTCTAAGATTACTATGCCAAGGATTAGAAGGGAGCTGTACAATAAAGAGATCTGTGCCTGCTCCATCTTCGGTGCCATGAACCGAGACGGGGAGCGCTTTACCGGAGAGGGCGTCATGAAGGCCATAGCCAACATGCACGTACGCGGCAATGGTCTGGGTGGGGGGTTTGCAGCCTATGGCATATACCCGCAGTACCAGGATTACTATGCCTTCCATCTTATGTTCACCGGCAAGAGCCCCCAGGATAAAGTATACGCAAAAAAGGAGCTGGATGCCTTTCTCTGCCAGAACTTCGATGTTGTCCACGATGAAGAGATCCCTCATGGTGATGAGGCAACTGTAAGCGATCCTCCCTTAGTCTGGCGCTACTTTGTCCTTCCCAAAAAGCAGGGCGAAGACGCTTCGCTCTCCGATGAGGATTACATCGTGGAGAAGATCATGCTGGTGAACACCAGGATCGAGAATGCTCATGTGTTCTCTTCCGGCAAGAACATGGGCTGCTTCAAGGGCGTTGGCTATCCTGAGGATATCGGGGAGTACTTCATGCTCGACAAGCTCTACTCAGCCTACGCCTGGACGGTGCACGGTCGCTTTCCCACAAACACCCAGGCCTGGTGGGGCGGGGCTCATCCCTTCAGCCTCCTGGATACAACCATCGTTCACAACGGCGAGATCTCCTCTTACGGCACCAATCGCTGGTATCTGGAGATGTACGGCTATGCCTGCACCCTGCAAACGGACACTGAGGTAATAGCTTATGCTGCGGACCTTCTCATGAGAAGGCAAAAGCTTCCCATTGAGATTGTGGCCAAAATTCTCGCACCACCCATCTGGAATGCGATCGACCGGATGAATGAGAAGGAGAAAAAGCTGCTCACAACTTTGAGGATGGTCTATGCGCCTCTGCTCATGAACGGGCCTTTTGCCATAATCATCGGTCAGACGGGGAGAATAATCGGTCTCACGGACAGAATCAGGCTTCGACCCATTACCGCAGCCACGAGAGGAGAGATGTTCTACCTCTCCTCAGAGGAAGCGTCGATTAGACTTATTTCGCCACAGCTTGACCGCGTCTGGACGCCCAACGGAGGAGAACCGGTCATAGGCGAACTAAATAGTATGAGGAAGGTTTTGCAATGAAATCATTCGTCTTTCCAGAGTTTCAGATCACCAGGGACGAAGAAAAATGCGGCCAGTGTAGGGGCTGCGAGAGGCAGTGCGCCTTTGGCACCCATACTTACGATCCGGTGTCTGACCGGCTGACATCCGATGACTACAAGTGCGTCGGCTGCCAGAGATGCGTCATCTTCTGTCCCAAAAATGCCATAGTGGTTCGGCCCACGCCCTCGTTCTACCGGCCCAATGCCTCTTGGTCTCGCGAGAAGCTGGAAGACCTCAAGAAGCAAGCGGAGACTGGAGGAGTGATCCTTACCGGATGCGGGAGCGACAAGCCATTCCGTATCTACTGGGACCATATCGTGCTCAATGCCTCTCAGGTCACCAATCCCTCCATCGATCCATTGCGCGAACCGATGGAGCTGCGCACCTTCCTGGGCGCCAAGCCCGACTTGATGGACATTTCAGCAAAGGACGGAGATGTGGAGATTAAGACCGAGCTCTCTCCCAATCTGATGGTGGAAACTCCTATCCTTTTCTCGGCCATGTCCTACGGAGCCATAAGCTACAACGCCTTCCGTTCCCTGGCGACGGCTGCCTGCAAGTCGGGAACCTATTTCAATACCGGTGAAGGTGGCCTTCCCAGGGAGATGAGGGAAGAGTTTGGAAGATGTGCCATTGTGCAGGTGGCATCGGGCCGCTTCGGCATAGATGCTGAGTACCTGAACTGTGCCCAGGCCGTGGAGATCAAGGTGGGCCAGGGGGCCAAGCCCGGCATCGGCGGCCACTTGCCCGGCGAGAAGGTCTCGGCTGCGGTGGCAGAGACGCGCATGATCCCCATGGGCACGGATGCCATCTCACCAGCGCCGCATCATGATATCTACTCCATTGAAGATCTATCCATGCTCATCTTCGCTCTGAAGGAGGCTACCAACTACGAAAAGCCCATATCCGTGAAGATCGCAGCCGTGCATAACTTTGCCGCCATAGCCTCGGGAATTGTGCGAGCCGGTGCGGACATCATCGCCATCGATGGTCTTCGGGGCGGAACGGGAGCGGCCCCCAAAGCCATCCGGGACAATGTGGGTATACCAATAGAGCTTGCCATATCATCGTTGGACCGACGCCTGCGTAGAGAGGGTATCAGGAACAGATGCTCCATCGTGGCCGCGGGCGGAATTCGCTGTAGCAGCGACGTAATCAAGGCCATAGCCCTGGGCGCTGATGCCGTTTATATCGGATCAGCGGCTCTAATTGCCATGGGCTGCACTCTCTGCCAGAAATGCTATACCGGAAAGTGCAACTGGGGAATATGCACTCAGGACCCGCGCCTGTCCGGCAGGCTGAATGTGGATATCGCCTCGCAGAGGCTGTCCAACCTCATTACTGCCTGGTCGCATGAGATCAGCGAGATGCTGGGCGGCATGGGCATCAACGCCCTGGAGAGCCTGCGCGGCAACCGAGACCACCTGCGGGGCGTGGGGCTGTATGAGTGGGAGCTTGATGTATTAGGAATCAAGGGTGCGGGAGAGTGAGAGAAGAATGGCGAGAGCAGCGGCATCCCAATCGAATCTCGATTCAGATCAGGCTGATGAGAGGAAGTGCGCTCTGATCGATGCTACAGATCTGGAGACAAAAGAGCTAAATGGCCGGCTCAGGGACTTGATGCTCTCCGGCGTGAAAAAGGTCAACATCACAAATGTTTGCGGCCAGAGGTACATAGGCACCCGCCTTTACACTCCCGAGCATCTTAAAATGGAGATCGAGATCTTCGGGACTCCCGGCAACGACCTGGCCGCCTTTCTTTACGGCCATAAGATAACTGTGCACGGCAATGCTCAGGATGGCGTGGGAAACACCATGGACGGCGGAGAGATAGTCGTAAAGGGACGGGCCGGAGATGTACTGGGTTTTTCCATGCGCGGAGGCGAGATCTATGTGCGAGACAATTGTGGCTACAGAACGGCGCTGCACATGAAGGAGTACGAGGACAAGAGGCCCGTTCTGGTCGTAGGCGGCATCTCGCAGGACTTTTTGGGCGAGTACATGGCGGGCGGAATTGTGATAGTCCTGGACCTGCATGGCCTGACCCATAAAGCCAACTTCATAGGCTCAGGCATGCATGGAGGGGTGATCTATCTGCGCGGCAATGTAGAGCAGTCTCAGGTCGGCGGGCAGGTGGACATTTCACCCATAGACGAGTCCGACAGGGCAGTCCTGGATAAATTTGTCTCCAGGTTCGTGGAGCGCTTTCCGAAGGTCAACAAGAGCAAAGATGAGATCTTGAATTCTCAGTTCGTCAGGCTCACGCCCAAGTCGAAGAGGCCCTACAGCAATCTTTATGCTTACTAAAGGGATGAAGATGACAAAAGTGCTTGTTCCAACGGTCTGTCCATATTGCGGTGCAGGCTGCGGATTTTTCATTGCAGTAGAAAAGGATCGCGCCACCGGGATAGAATATATGCCGGATCATCCTGTCAGCGAGGGTGCTTTATGCTCTAAGGGAAATGCCGCTTTGGAGATCCTCTACCACCAGGAGCGACTTACATCTCCTCTGAAGAGGAAAGGCGAAGGCTGGGCCAGGATATCCTGGGAGGAAGCTATCGATCTGGTGGCCCGGGGGATCGGTGATGCCATCAAGAAGTACGGTCCTGGCAGCATTGCCCTTCTGGCCTCTTCCAAATGCAGCAATGAGGAGGACTATCTGATCGAGAAGCTGGCCCGTCTTTTAGGCTCGCCCAATGTGGACAACTGCGCCCGGCTCTGTCATGCCCCCTCGGTGGTGGGATTGAATCGTACTCTCGGCGCAGCCGGAATGACCAATCCCATCCCAGATATCGCTAACTCCAAGTGCATATTCATCATAGGATCAAATCTGGCGGAAAATCATCCTGTTATCTCCCGCTGGATCCACAGGGCTAAGGATGCAGGTGCCGTGGTAATCGTAGCTGATCCTCGTGTAACGCATACCTCCTGGATGGCGGATGTCTTCTTGCAGCTTAAGCCTGGAACGGATGTGGCTCTCTTAAACGGCATGGCTCATGTGATAATCAAAGAGGGCCTGATAGATAGAGATTACATCACCCAAAGAACCCGCGGCTTTGAGGCTCTGGCAGAGTCGGTCAAAGATTATTCTCCGGAAAAGGTGGCCGAGATCACTGGGGTTGCCGCAGGCGACATTGTAAGGGCGGCGCGTTCTTATGCCATATCTCCTGCTTCCTCTATACTCTATTCTATGGGGATCACTCAGCACAGCACGGGCACAGACAATGTGCAGGCCGTTTCCAATCTGGCCCTCATCTGTGGGCATATGGGAAAGCCAGGTACAGGGGTCATGCCTCTGCGCGGCCAGAACAATGTTCAGGGTGCCTGCGATATGGGGGCACTGGCAGAGTTTTATCCCGGCTATAAAAAGGCAGACGATCCTGAGACCATCAAGTTCTTCTCTTCTGCCTGGGGGGCAAAAAGCCTGCCCTCAGGCCCAGGCCTCACAGCCACGGAGATGATAGATGCTGCTGCCACAGGTGATATCAAGGCCATGTACATTGTGGGCGAAGATCCGGCCAACTCTGATCCCTGTAGCCGGCATGTCCGGGATGGGCTGGAAAATCTGGATTTTTTAGTAGTGCAGGATATTTTCATGACGGCTACTGCTCAGCTTGCAGATGTCGTTTTGCCGGCGGCGGCCTGGGCGGAGAAGGAAGGAAGCTTCACCAACACGGAAAGGCGCGTGCAGTGGAGCAGCAAAGCCATTGAGCCGCCGGGAGCGGCACTCTCCGACCTGGAGATCGTGTGCCGGGTTGCAGGCAGCCTGGGGCTTGATTTTGATTATCCTGATGCGGCATCAGTTTTAGCGGAGATCAACCGGACCGTTCCCCAGTACGCAGGTATAACCCGGGAAAGGCTCGATAAAGGCGGACTCATCTGGCCCTGCCCCAGTCCCGATCATCCGGGAACGCCCATACTTCACTCCTCCGGTTTCAAGTTTGCCGAGGGGCGTGCCTTCATTGTGCCCGTCCCCTACCGGCCGGCGGCAGAAGACGCCAGCTGGGATTATCCCTTTATCCTGACTACCGGGCGTGTAGCTGTGCATCACAATGCCGGGTCCATGACCAGGAGAAGCCCCTCGCTCATGGAGCGCGAGCCGGATCTCTATGTGGAGATCAACCCAGCCGATGCCACGCGGCTCAAGGTGGCTGATGGCGATGAGGTTACCATTGCTACGCAGCGGGGTGAGACCGAGGCTTATGCCCGCCTCACGGATAAAGTGAAAAGAGGAGTGGTGTTCATGCCCTTCCATTTCCCAGGAACCAATATCCTCACTACAGAGGTTACAGATCCTGAAGCCAGGATACCCGAGTTCAAGGTATCGGCCTGCAAGATTTCCCGGAGGGATTAAATGCCCGTTTACATTGACATCAGTAGATGCATTGGCTGCCGCTCCTGCGAGGTGGCCTGCCAGCGCGTGCACGGAGGCAGCGGACACATCAATGTGCATTTTGTGGGAGACTCTGCCTCGGTCCCCATATTTTGTCATCACTGTGAGGAGGCCAGCTGCACCATGGCCTGCTTTAGCGGGGCTTTGCATAAAGAGGGAGAGCGCACGGCTTTTGATGTGGAAAAGTGCACCGGCTGCGGCCTGTGCCAGCTGGCCTGTCCCTTCGGAGTGGTCCGGGCGAACAAGATCGCTCACAAGTGCGATCTATGTGAAGGGCTCGCGGAGGAGCCCACCTGCGTTACCACCTGTCCTGCCAATGCTCTATCCACTGATTTTGAGATTGCGTCTCGCCGGGCACGCTCGCGCGCTGCTCGGGCTGCTGCCCATGGAGGTAAGAGATGATCAAAGTTGATGCCAGCCTGTGTCTGGGCTGCCTATCCTGTTCCACTGTCTGTCCCAGTCAAAATATCGTCCGTACCGAGACGGGAGAGATGCGGAGCATTCACTGGAAGAGGTGCAAAGAGGAGTGCGATCTTTGCGTGGAGTTTTGCCCTGCCAAAGCTCTGACTCTGATGCCTTTCGATGAGACCGTGCCTGAACCTGATGTGTCCTTTGATCTGGTGGCCTGCAAGATCTGTGGATCGCGTTATGCCACGGAGCCCATGCTGAGAAGGATTGAGTCAGTTCTTCCTGCCAATTTGCAGAAGGACTCTGAGGGCCTGGAATGGATCCGGGTCTGCCCGGTTTGTCGGCGCAATATAGAGGCGGAGAGGGCTACCCGGCAGATGGTGCTGGGGCGCAGCCGCAAGAATCCATAATAATATTAATAGTAAAGCGCCTTTTACATCGCATGGGCGTCTTTCTTCTATTTCATTTTGAACTATTTTAGTTCGATGCCTTGGGCTGACCTTTTCCCTTTCTTTGTCAGCTCATAATAAACCCATTGATTTATTTTATCTTCTTTCACTACCAATCCGGCCTTAACTAGTACATCTGGGCTTAAATAAGCCTAATTTTAGGCAGTAAGTGCTCTCCCTCGATATGTCCATTTGAACGGCTTTGCCATTGTCTGGTTGAAGTACTCGACAAACGCCAAAACCTTTGCTTTCAAATCATTGATGGAAGCAAAGGAGGCTCGCCTGAGCAGCTTCCGGACTAAGATGCTAAACCATATTTCAACTTGGTTCATCCAAGAAGCGTGTATCGGCGTGTAGTGAAAGACGATAGAGTGGGATGGATCGGTCAAGAATGATTCACGAGTATCGATCGACTGCAAAACACCGCTTTTGCCTTTGATTCCTAAGTCGATGTCCAAGTCAGATACTTCTGCCACATACCTCACGAGGGATTCTGATTTATGGATATTGAGGTTGTCGGCTACAAAGTGCCAGCGGGATGCGTCTAAAGTGCTTTCAACCACCTTCTTGATATGCGATACGAAGTCATCCTCATTGCGCGTATCGCCGCAAGAAATGGTGTCAACCCTTCCGCTGGCTACCGCAAAGCTCACGATGAATGATTGAGTTCCATGCCTGATGTATTCAAACTCTCTTCGTTCCACTTTTCCTGGTGCCATTGGCAATCCAGGGTGTTTGCGTTCGAGAGCTTGCACCCCTGTCATTTCATCGATGCTCATTACAACTTCACCTTTTTGAGCCAAATTCTGCGCTTGTTGATACAATGAATTGATGTCGTCTACCTTTTCGTCGAACCGTTCGTCCGGTGCAGGTGTTAGCCAGTAACGAATCAAGTGTGGTTGGAGACCATTTTTTTTAAAATCCTGGCAGAATGACGAGCAGAAATCGTATCTACAATGCCCCGCTTCATTATTTCAGCCGCAATCTCACGACTTGTCCATTGGCTAATTGGACGGCCCGATTTTTCAGGTTTCTCACAAGCCAGCTGTTGGATCTGACAAATTTGGTTTGCGGTTAAACGAGATGGGGCTCCAGGTCTTGGCAGGTCATCCAAGCGTTCTTCAATGCTCAGATCGTCCAAAGAAATCGGCTGCAAGTCCAGCCATCGTTGCCGCCATAATCGAGCAGTGTCCAAGGACACCTCTAATTCATTAGCGATTTCGCGATTATTTTTCCCCATTGCAGCCAACAAAACAATCCGTGCTCGGATAACTTTTTGCTGTCCTGTATTATAACGACGAACAAGCAATTCCAAACCTTGGCGCTCGATGTCGTTCAAGTTGATTGCTGATGGTTTCGGACCCGGCATTGATACTCCCCTGTTGCAGAGTATCTATCAATGATTATATATAAAACCTTATACGTTGGTTTATATCAGCCCAGCTGTACTAGTACGCTCAAATTGTCATAGATCGTCGATTTTGGAAGGC
The DNA here is from genome assembly GCA_963748825.1 of Methanotrichaceae archaeon. GTDB lineage: Archaea > Halobacteriota > Methanosarcinia > Methanotrichales > Methanotrichaceae > Methanothrix. The sequence goes on along the minus strand of CAVVKN010000002.1, from coordinate 63,000 downwards.
CAGAGATTTTAGATAGCTCAGTCACAGTCATACGCCTCGAAGAAAGATTTTTGATAATTGTAGTTCTCTTACTTGAGGCCAAGGCCTTGAGTGTTTTGCTGCCAAGAACTTTATCGGATAGCAGATCGCTCATAGATACACCTTTTCGTTTTTTTAGATTTTATTAGATAGATAAATTTTAGATCATAATTCTAATATTAGATGCGATCTTTGAGAATATTAAAATAACGTTCAGCTTAAAGCTATGTAGGTATAATTCAATTAGAATTAGCTTGAATCAAGCAGAGATGCCCGCATCTAATTAGCGATTGAGATATCAATGTTTGAAAATTATATATCTAATTAATTTTATAGATTATATTAGTTGGTTGAAATTTGAAAGAATAATTACTTGTATTGAGGCATTTAGGGAATTAAATGCTATCGATGAAATTAGTAATATAATTTAAACTGTTTTCTATATTGCCTATGAGAGCTATTCTTTACTAATAGTAAAGTTTATATTACATAATGTTATATGCAACTTACATAGGAGTGACATGACTCCAGGTTAAATGAAAAATGCAACCAACTTTGAGAGGCGATATATTTTGAAGATAGTAGTAATATTGGGGTTAGCAATGCTGATGCTAAGTATATTAGGTGCTTCAGCTCAGCCTGAAGAGGTATGGAACAAAACTTTCGGCGGCAATGGCAACGACCCAGGAGGTTCAGTCCAAGTAACAAGAGATAGTGGGTACATCTTAACAGGTTTAACAGAGTCTTATGGTGCGGGAGGCGGTGATCTCTGGCTGATAAAGACCGATTCAAATGGCACTGAGGAGTGGAATAAGACCATTGGTGGAGTAAATCTTGATGTAGGTATGTCCGTCCAACAGGCAAAAGATGGCGGATACATTATTACAGGCTACACTGAGTCCTATGGAAATGGAAAAAGCGATACATGGCTAATAAAGACGGATTCAAAGGGAAATAAAAAATGGGATAATACTTTCGGAGGCCGGGATAATGATGCTGGCTACTCGGTCCAAGAGACAAAAGACGACGGGTATATCATTGCAGGTGCTACTAGCTCATACGGCTTTGGAAAGGACGATCTGTGGCTTATAAAGACTGATTCAACAGGTAAAGAGCAGTGGAACAAAACGTTCGGTGGGCCAGGGGATGATGAAGGGTGGTCAGTAGTTGAAACAGAAGATAGTGGTTTTATCGTAACAGGTCTTACTGAATCGTATGGTGCAGGTAGTGCTGATGCATGGCTGATAAAGACAGATTCAGATGGAAATAAAGAATGGGATAAAACTTTTGGCGGATCTAGTGGGGATGTTGGCAGATCTGTTCAAGAAATAAAAGGTAAAGGATATATTATTACAGGATGGACGAATGCGTTGTTTAATGAAGCTGAGCTGGAAAGCGATGTCTTAGTAGTGAAAACTAATTCAAAGGGTATTGTAGAGTGGAATAAAACATTTGGTGGACCTGGCAGAGATGAAGGCGATTGGATAAAGGAGACAAAGGATGGCGGGTATATCATCGCAGGTTACACAAACACTAATGCCACGGATCCAGGTGACGCTCTACTGATAAAGATTGATTCCGATGGGACTTTAAAATGGACCAAAGCCTTTGGAGGACAGGGAACACAGAGTGCAAATTCCGTTCAAGAGATAAAAGATGGATATATAATTGCGGGCAGCACAAATGCGCATCGCCGCACTTCATACGATATTGATACTTGGCTAATAAAACTAAAAGAGACGTGAAATTGTTGTAGGAAGAATAGTCCATAGTAAGTGGATTGTCATCAGATTGTCATCGCAAGATGGCAATTATTTTTTAATCCTAATGTAGAATATTTCACAAATATATCATAAATAGATAACTTTTAAAATAAAAAATAAAAATTTTTAATACATATTTCCCTAATAACCGCAGTAATAATCTGGGTATATTCCCCAGTAGAGAGAGCCCCCTCCACTGCCACAACGTCGTGCAAAATCAGAAGCTGCAGCAGAGCATGCTGCGCCCACGTTGTTCCAGGCACAAAAGAGGCCAGAGCTACAGGATCCATTGGATTTATAGCAGCAATAACATGTCATATATTTCACCTCCGTTTTATTTATTCACCTGTCGTAGTACGGCGCCATCTTGGTGACCAGGAATGGAAACTCTTCGCTCACATCCACGCGCACGAAGTACTTCTCAACGACATCGGTCTCCCTGTTAGTGTAGGTGAAGATCACAGAGACTATCTTTCGCGCTCCGCTTAGCCTCGATAGCCTGGCTTCTACGCCTGTCAGGGAAAAGTTGTACTCGAACTCCTCTGCCGCCTTGGCATAGATTGCTGGATATCGGACTGAAAGGTAATTCAGCGCCCTATGTTCATCAGTGGCTCCAGTATTGTCCGCCATTTGCAGGATCCTGTCGAACAGCTCATTGGCGGCAGCTCTGAACTTCTCCTCCTGCTTTTCAGGGATCGACTCAGGACGTGGAATAGACCTTATGAACTCTTCTCTATTGAATGAGAAGAGCTGATCGAACCCAACTATGGGAACCTGCAGCCCGGCGCACATTTCAGGCGGAGCAACTGGTCCCTTTAATCCGACCACGATATCTATGTCCGCTTTATTCTGTTGAGGATTGACAGATTCCACCAGACGATCAAAATCCAATGGGTCCTTCGGCAACAGGATATAGGCGGCCACACCCCCTATGGCCAGGGCCCAACACAGATCACGTACCAGATACCTATTTTCCTTCTTTGACAGAACCGAATAGAAGGCCTGTTGATCCGTAAGTCCGGTTGTCTCCGCCCTGCCAGTGGCCTGGGCAAACTCTCTTTCCACGGCCATGCTTCGAAAGCGAGGTTCGATCTTTCCAAGGGCGTAGACGTATTGGGGCGCATTTGTGCCCTTGGCTTTCGCACCTTCTCCGCATCCACAGCTACGCTTTGCCATTTCCTGAGAGGAGGATGCTTTGTTTTCTTGGCTCTCCTGGCAAGGTGCCTGGTTCACAGGCAGGCTTGCCAGCTTATCCTTTGCTTCTTTTTCTTCCATAACATTTCCCCACTCTTTACTCGCTCAACTGTGCTTTTTGGAAGCACAACCACTGATACCACTCATAACTAGATAAATCTATTGAAATTGCCCGGATTTTCCGAACATAAAGAGAAGATTTAAATACTATATTAACCAGTTTGTTCGGATTTTCTGAACAAAAAGAAAAGGTTTAAATAAAGGCATCTTCATTCCAGCTTGCCACTGATAGGGATTTTAGCTTTAGCATGCATGCAGCAGATATTTTATTACTAATATCGTAGCATATTGCAACTATGCAAACTGAATAAGTGGACGGCATAACTCTTTTCAAGTGCCATCATTCTGAAATTATTTCACACAAGTATTTAGCACAGAGAAAGCTGGAAAAGAGAACTGCCTGAAAAATGGCTATGAATGGAGAGAATGCAAAATCCACTTAAGACTCCATTCTCTCCGCTATTTTCATTAGCCAGGCATCGACATTTCCGGAAGAGATCGTCCAACCAGTACTGATGTAACTGCCATCATTAGCTTGCTGGACCGATGAGCCTTCATTTCTGCCCGATTCATCGAGGACTCTATCCCATTTCTTCATTCCCACGTTATCGGTTTTTATCAGCCATGCGTCTATCTCAGTACCTAAGCCGTAACCTGCGAGGATATAGCCGCCATCTTTTGTCTCTTGCGCTGCGGTGCCAAGATTATAGTCCGAATTCCCGAAGCTGAAGATCTTGCCCCATTGCATGGTGCCATTGGAATCAGTCCTTATCAGCCAGGCATCACCCGTGAGGGATTTATTAGTCAGAGGAGCATTTGCACCGCTTGCGATGATGTAGCCACCATCTTTTACCTGCTGGACTGATTCTCCGCAGTCGTCTCTCGATCCCCCAAAAGTTATATTCCATTGCTCTTTGCCCGCAGCATCCGTCTTTATCAGCCAGACATCTTTGCCGCCTGCACCATAAGACTCTGTGAAACCTGCGATAACATAGCCGTCATCCTTAGTCCTTTGTACCGCACGACCGCCGTCGTCCTTCGACCCTCCGAAGGTTCTATTCCAATCCTCATTACCGGACGCATCGGTTTTTATCAGCCAAACATCGCTTCCACCGGCCCCATAGGATCTCGTCTCACCAGCGATGATATAGCCACCATCTTTTATCTCCTGAACCGAGTAACCCCAATCGTAGCTGGACCCTCCATAGGTTTTATTCCAATGCTCTTTCCCATCAAAGTTGGTCTTTATCAGCCAGGCATCAAAATCTCCAGCACCAAAGGAGCTTGTCGCGCCGGCGAGCAAATAGCTGCTGTCTTCGATCTGCAACACTACTTCACCAGAGTCATCGCTAGATCCGCCGAAAGTCCTGTTCCACTTCTCGTTGCCCTTTTGATTCGTCTTTATCAGCCAGGCATCACCTTTACCAACACCATAGGAACTGGTGGTGCCTGCAATGACATATCCGTCATCTTTGGCCTGTAAGACTGAGTTTCCAACATCCGACCCAGTACCGCCATAGGTTCCATTCCACATCCCCTCCTGAGGCGCAAAGGCCCCAAAGGCATACAGTAGTAATAGCATTAGTAATAGGGCTAGCCCTAATATTAACGGCTCCTCGCTGAACTTTGTAGATGCGGTGGATGCCTTTATTTTACGGATAAGGTGACGGACATGAGACTCTTTGTTCACCTATAGATCAACTCCATCGAGAGAGCATTTCTCCGTGAATTTATGACCATATTTCCAGCTTCGATCGATGCCAAACTCATCCAGAAGCTAATTATAATAATCTAAACGCCTTCTAAGTCGTTATTCTCCTGAGGGGCTTCATAGGTGAAAATATCCTCAATTTCAACGCCAAAGATCTTCGCCATTTTAAAGGCAAGGTCTAAAGATGGGCTATATTTGCCCTTTTCGATGGCAAGTACTGTCTGCCTGGTCACTCCCATCTTTTGGGCAAGTTCCTCCTGTGTTAGATCGTGTATGGCCCGGTAAACCTTGACTTTATTCTTCATTTAGAGGCTCGTATCCATATTTCTTGTTGTAGTATCCATACAGAAGCGAATATAATACCATCAAAGAGGAGGCAGAGAATGCTAGGATAAAGCCGATATATATATACTCAGGGTATCTATATCTAAGCGCAATTAAGATAACGCCGGTCAAGATGTTTGCCGCAGCGAAGATCCCTATGGCCAGCTTGGATGCCTTTTCGCTTACTTTTACATCCCTCTCATCCTCTACGACCTCTTTGATTTCAGATTTACATAAATAGAAAAGAACTGCACCTGCAGTTATAGAAATCGCCACTAAATAAGCATTTCCAGCAGCCATAAACCAGCCAACCAAAGCTACCATGGATACGATGATCGTCATTCTGCAAATTTTCGACTCGTTTACATCCATGATATCACTATGTTAACCTTGTGTTACATTAGGTTATATAAGCTCTGCTAACTGAAAGCTTCTATTTTATTGATCGCATTGAACGCTTTCCCTAAAGCGCTCTCTGTTCCTGCATAAGTTGCATATTGGCCAGTCTCATCGAAGTCGTCTGGACTGACAAGCTCGGCATACAAGTGCGATCTTTGCGTGGAGTTTTGCCCTGCCAAGGCTCTGACTCTGGTGCTTTTCGATGAGGCCGTGCCGGAGCCTGATGTGTCCTTTGATCTGGTGGCCTGCAAGATCTGCACATCGCGCTATGCCACGGAGCCCATGTTGAGGAGGATCGAATCCTCTCTGCCTGCCAACATGCAGAAGGACTCTGAGGGCCTGGAATGGGTCCGGGTCTGCCCGATCTGCCGGCGCAATATAGAGGCGGATAGGGCAACACGGCAGATGGTGCTGGGAAGGAGCAGAAAGAGCCCGTGAAAGCGCGAGAAAATCGGCATTCTTTGTTCCTCTTATTATTAATTTTTGATATTTGTTGATTATTGCTTTTTACTGGCCTTCTTCATCATTCTAAACCTGTAGACGTCGGGGTGAAGCGTGAACTCGATGTACCTCATCCACACAACACCTGAGTTTAGATGTCAGGGATTGGCATGTGGGCAATTCTCATAATGATTTTGTTATGATTTTATGAATTTTTCATACGCAATATGTTATGAATAATTATGAACAATTCTTAAAAATAGCTAAATAGAAGAGAGCAAGAAAAGTATCAGGAGATAGGCAAATGAAAGCTAGAAACTGGACAACTTGGGAGAGGTATTTACCCTCGGCAATGGTGGAGACGAGGGCAGGGGCTGCCGTACTGTGCATGAAGCCCTGGGATCAGATTCTGCCCGAAGAAGGCGTGGAAGAGAGAATGGCCAGCACGCAGCCGCTCTGGAGGCCTTGGGAGAGGTATCTACCGGCGGAAAGCGCGGATGTGGCGGCGCATTGGCCATTGGGGGCAGGAGAAGAGAGACCGGAGAAGGTGCGGGTTTGAGTCATTTTACAAATTTTTCCACCTATTTTAAGCGAGTAGAACTTTTTTAAATCACAATATATTAATTTAATTTGTATAAAATGGATATAGCATCCATTTTCGGGTTTTATTATATAATAAAACTATTTAGTAAAACTGCAACGGCGTACCAGCGCAGCAAGCTGCTAGACAATCATTTTGAAAATTAAATATATCATATATATACAAAAATAAGAGGCCTTTGCGCCCCTATGATGGGCCCTAGCCCGAGTAGAACGCAAAGCACCTATGCATGGTGGTTTTGAACCAATCAGGAATTTGCCTCGCTCCTATACCCAGCCGCGCATCTTCATGGCCTCGACGACCCTTGCCACAGCTACGGTGTAGGCTGCCTGGCGCATGTTTACCTTGTACTTCTTTGAGGCGGCAAGGACGCCCTGGTAGGCCATGGTCATCCTCTCATCTAGCTTCTGGTAGACCTCATCGAAGGACCAGCAGTAGCGCATGATGTTCTGCACCATCTCGAAATAGGAGACGGTTACACCGCCGGCATTGGCCAGGAAGTCGGGAATGACGTGCACTTTGTTTTGGAAGAGTATGGCGTCAGCTTCCGGTGTGGTGGGGCCATTGGCCAGCTCCACAATGACCTTGGCCTTGATCCTTCCTGCGTTCTCCTTGGTGATCACGTTCTCTAAGGCAGCAGCAACGAGAATATCCACATCCAGCTCTAAGAGCTCTTCATTGCTTATCTTCTTTGAGTTGGGAATATTGGCCACGCTTGAGGTCTCGGCCTTAACCTTGGCGGCCTCATCGGCATCTATGCCGGCTGCATTGAATACTCCCCCCTTGGAGTCGCTGACGGCGACAACCTTGCTGCCGAAAAGCTCCTTGGCCAGAGAATGGGCGTAGCTTCCCGCATTGCCGTATCCCTGAATGGCCACGGTTGCCTTCGATAGATCGATGTTGAACTCTTTGGCAGCCTCTCGCAGAGCGTACATGCCCCCTCGGGCGGTAGCATCGCTTCTGCCGCAAGAGCCGCCCACGCAGAGGGGCTTGCCGGTTATGCATCCGAAGTTGTTGGAGCCAGTCAGTTTTGAGTACTCATCCATCATCCAGGCCATCATCTGGGGAGTGGTATATACGTCAGGTGCGGGAATGTCCTTCTCGGGACCTACATTCTGCCAGATCATGTCAATGTAGCCACGGCAGAGGCGCTCCTGCTCACCCATGGACAACTCCTTGGGATTGCATATGACTCCGCCTTTGCCTCCGCCCAGGGGCAGGCCGAGAAGAGAACACTTCCAGGTCATCCAGGCAGATAGGGCTCGCACCGTGTCGATGGTCTCGTCAGGATGGTATCTTATGCCGCCCTTGCAGGGGCCAAGAGCATCATTATACTGAACTCTGTAACCCTGGAACATCTTCATGCTGCCGTCGTCCATTCGTACCGGGATAGATATGTGGAATTCTCGCCTGGGGTGCTTGAGGAACTCGTGCACTCCGGCATCCAGGTTCAGAATCTTAGCACAATCGTCGAGTTGTTTTTGGGCTATCTCAAAGGGATTCGGTTTGGACATTATTGCATCTCCGTTTTGCATCTACCCAAATCTTTATGTTTGACTGGTGGATGCACAGGTCCATCCTTAGCTATTTAACTATTCTGAGTTAAATTTATAAATGACTAAGGGGGCCGGAAATGTTGTGTCGGCCTATTTAAACTTTTGCGATTAATAAATTTCATAAAAGCTATATTCTTAATACGGCCTCATTGAATTTAAATATTGTCCTTAGTGTGCGAATTCATAATAAATCATAAAAAAACTTAATAAATTGATTTTGATTGTAAGAATAAATGAGTCGCCCCTCAAGAAGCAGCATCGCAGAGAAGAGGATTTTGCCGGCAAGCAAAAGGGGCATGGCACTAAAATCTGCGCCATGCCTGAAAAAATTGCAGGTCTTAATTATTCTTAATTCCGTGCATGCTTGCTTTCGTTATTGCTATCTTGCTTAAACATCTGATTTTGTTTCGATTCGAAATCCTCACTCGGTCACAGTGATCCAGGCGTCCAGGATCTCTTCCGCTTCATCACGGTAGGCATCCATGACGTAAGGTATGCCTGAGACATAGGCCGCCTCTTCAGAGAGGGCCATGAGATCCTTTCTGGAGATGGTGCCCAGGTTGAAGTTCCGAGATCCGGCCATGAGCTGCTGTATTCCCGTCTTGAACTTCTGGCAGTAGGTATAAAGGCCGATAGCACCCCATGGAATCTGCTTTACCTCCTGGCCGAACCTGGCCTTGAGGTCCTCATAGGAGACAAAGATCTCTTCGGCCTTGCTGCCGTACTTGGAGACGCTCTTAGGCAGTTCGCCCTTCTCCAGCCAGTTGCCGATGTTCTTTCCTACCATTCCCGGGATCATGAGGGCCCTTCCCATGCACACCGCTTTAACAAAGGGCGCGCCCATGGCAATGGATTTGAAGACTCCGTCCTCCGAGGAAAATCCGCCCGCCATGGCGATGTCCGGTACCTTCATACCCCTTCTGGAGAGCTTGCCGCAGAACTCATAGGCCAAAGCCTGCAGATAGAAGGTGGGAATGCCCCATTCATTCATCATGGGCCATGGACTCATGCCGGTTCCTCCCGGAGCGCCGTCGATGGTGAGAAGATCGATCTTGGCCTCAGCACCGTATCGTATGGCCATGGCCAGCTCGGCCATGCTGTAGGCACCCGTCTTGAGGGTGATGCGCTTGAAGCCTAAATCTCGCAGCCTGTCGATCTCATCGAAGAACCCATCCCTTGAGACGAAGCCCAGGCGAGAGTGCCTCTCGAACTCTTTAATGGCCCCTGCCTTGTAGGACATCTGCACCTCTAGATTGCTGGGATCGGGCTGCACCACATAGCCCCTGCTCTTCAGCTCCAGTGCTCTCTCCAGGGTGTCCACCTTTATCTCGCCGCCGATGCACTTGGCTCCCTGGCCCCACTTCAGCTCAATGGTCTCCAGGTTGTGTCGGGAGGAGACGTATTCGGCAACGCCCAGGCGCGTGTCCTCAACATTCATCTGGACCAGAATCTCACCGAAGCCCTCGTGGAATCTCTTGTAGGTCTCAATCCTGCGATCCATCTCCGGAGACTTTTGCACCTTGCCTTTGCCGTCTAGAACCAGCTCCGGATCCACTCCACAGACGTTCTCGCCGCAGACAAGGGTGATGCCAGATATGGCCGCTCCCACGGCAAAGTGCTCCCAGTTCTTTCTGGCAATTTCCGTGGACCCCAGAGCGCCTGTGAATATGGGCAGCTTCATCTTCACCTTTTTAGACCAGCCGTATTCCGTAGTAACGTCCACATTAGGGAAGATGGATGTGTCCGGCCCCGGTTTTACCCCTTCAGGGAGACCGTGTGCGCCGACAGCATAACCCTGAATGTTGAGATGAGAATAGTCAAGTGGGTAGTTCTTATCGGCTCCAGCTGTCATCTCTCCAAAGGGGCCGGGGTAAAGCACCTCTCTGCCCCGGAAAGAGGCAAGCCAGGTTTCGCATCCGCCTTTACATCCATCTATGCATCGTGTGCAAATTCCGGACATGGGGACGACATCTCTGGAGCGATTGAAGGTCCCCGTTGCTTCATTGGCGTTCGGCCTTCTAAGATTCATTTAATGCCACCTTTTAGCTGTGTAATATCAGACAGTAGGTAATCTGCAGAATGGAGTAGGGGAAAGATGCCGTTGGCGCGGTGTACTATTATCAAAATTCCCCAAGATCGATCCAATTTTGCAGCAACTGAGACAGGTTTTATGATATTGTATGATCTGAACGTTATGCTGACATTCGAATACAAAAAGATTTTTATGAATTTATCATAACTTATATGAATTTGGCCAAAGGAAAAGCTTTTCCGGCGGGCCTACCAAAAGCGATATAGTTGATTTCCCGAAAAATTGTGCCTGGACAGAATAGCATCCCGCCAAAGAGGCGACAAGAAGAATGACGATCTTTTCCCGGCTGGTGTGATGCAAAGATCGTAAATAGAGATATCTAAAATAGCTGGTGAAAGAAGGATAACAAAGATGGCAATAGTCATAGTAGATTACGGTATGGGAAACCTGTTTTCCATCTACAACGCCCTGGACTATGTGGGAGGAAATCCCAGAATCGTTCGCGATCCGGAGGGCCTGGACGGTGCAGACGGCATAGTAGTTCCGGGGGTGGGCGCCTTTGGAAGCTGCATGAGTCAGCTCTCCCGATTCGAAAGCTCGCTTTTACGGAACTTCAGGGAAGGGAAACCGATGCTCGGCATTTGCGTTGGCATGCAGGTGCTCTTCGAGGAGAGCGAAGAGAGTCCCGGCGCTGCGGGCCTAGGCTGGATAGGCGGCAAAGTGGTGCGCCTGCCTGATGGCGTGATGATTCCCCAGATGGGCTGGAACGGCCTTTCCATCAAGCGTCCTGTGGAGATGCTGGATGGAATCTCTGATGGAGACATGTTCTATTTTGTGCATTCCTACTATGGCCTGCCAAAAGACAGGTCTGTGATTGCCGCCACCACGGAGCACGGGGTGGAAGTGACGGCTGCTGTAAGCAAAGATAACCTCTTTGCCACCCAGTTTCACCCCGAAAAGTCGGGCGCCAAGGGCCTGAGAATCCTGGAGAACTTTGTGAGGTCCATACGATGTTAGCGAGAAGGATCATTCCCTGTTTGGACTGCGACCTGGGTGTGCCGGGAGGGCGAGTAGTCAAGGGCATCGAGTTCAAGCAGATAAGATATGCTGGTGTTCCTTGGGAGCTGGCCGGCCAATACTATGAGGACGGTGCCGATGAGATCGTCTTTTTGGACATCACGGCATCTCACGAGCGACGGGAGACCATGACGAGCGTCATTAAAAAGACCTCGCGATCGGTCTTTGTGCCTTTAGCCGTAGGCGGCGGCATAAATAGCGTGGAGCAGGCAAGAGAGGTCTTCAATGCCGGGGCAGACAAGATCACTGTGAACACCTCCGCACTAAAACGTCCTGAGCTAATCAGCGAGATATCCGATCGATATGGAAATCAGGCCGTCGTATTGGCTATTGATGCCAAGCGGCGCTACACCCTAGAAGAAGGCAGGCAGATCGTAGAGACCGAGCAAGGCCCCTGCTGGTTTGAATGCTCCTTTTATGGGGGCAGGCAGTTTACAGGTATTGACGCCATCGCCTGGGCAAGCAGAGCGGTATCCTTGGGGGCAGGGGAGATTCTTCTCACCAGCATGGACCGGGATGGGACCTATGATGGCTTCGACATCCCCCTCACAGGCACTGTGGCCAAAAGGGTAAAAGTGCCTGTGATCGCCTCGGGAGGCTGCGCCAGCCCTGATCACATGCTGGAGGTATTCAAGAAGACCGATGCGTCGGCTGCGCTGGCTGCGAGCATCTTTCACTTCGGAGAGTGGAATATCCGAAACGTGAAGACATACCTCAACGAGAGGGGTGTGAACGTGCGCATCTGAGTCATTCTCATAGCTGCGTAAGGTTTATCCAAAGGAGCGGGATTGGACGAAGAGCTAGAAAACAGTCGAACGGAGAGGAAATATCAGAAATGGAGTACATAGATATTACCAAGGCGCCCTGCAATCAGACCCTGGAAGTCACGGCAGTTAGTGATGCCAGTTGGGAGAAGAGGTTTGAGTCCATGGGCATACGAAAAGGAAAGCACATCCGCAAAATTGCCTCTCAGCCCTTTGGCGGGCCGGTAGTAATTGAGATAAACGGTTCGAAGATATCATTAGGCCGCAATATTGCTGCAAAAATCGAGGTGGAGGTACTTGTCAGTCCCTCCTGTTAGTTTTAGGCCCGCTCCCCTCCCGGTTTTTTTATCTAGGTTGCTATGAGTTGCTTTAGCCTCTGGATGCTCTCCATAGCCTGGGCAGACTCATTCAGCTTCTCCTCCTCGAAATGCTTTATGATTGCATCAATGCCCGCTTTTAGCGAGTAGACCTTCATTGGTCTGCCTTTGCCTTCGCGCTTGATTTCTTTCTCTTCTATCCAATTATTGTCACGCAGAGTGCGCATGGCAATGCTCACTTCCGGCTGCCGGAGGTCAGAGCCCATCTCTATTTCGCGAGATGAGGCTTCATCCACATTAGCCAGAAAGGTTATGAGCGTTGCAACGTTGCGCGGAACGCTCAGGGATCGAAGCGTTTCGACAAATTCCATGTCCTTGTCATCCAGGATCTTTACGGTGGACTCTTTCATAATCGTCACCATATTTTTCTTGTCACAAATACTTAATGATATAAATAATTTGTTTTGAAAGGGAATGTCTTTAATTTTACTTAATTAGACTAATACTTTAGATAATAACTTAAAAAGCAAGTGGCATTTACATTTAGATGACTTTGCAGCCACGAATGTAGTGAGTTGAGATTTTATATTTGTGGCAATTTCCAAACGCCCACTAATGGAGTTGCACAGCCAGGGTGATTTTGCCTGCCTTTTACGGATCATATCACCACATGAGATTAAATGATTAATTTAAAGAGAATAGATATGTATTCAATTGTTAGATTATTTATAAAGAAAAAGTGATGTAGAATGCAGATTGCATGTAGCTGGATCACCTCAAATGAGATAGCCCCCGGGACTTGAGCAAGATATATTTCCCAGCAGGCGAATGTATCATCATGATATCCATAATGGTCCGCGAGAAGGACCTCAATGAGCTGGCCAGGACCGAGGTTGAAAACCTCCCCGGGGCTCTCTTTGCCGGGACCAGTCCTCTTCTGCGACCCTTTATGAAGAAGCTGGAAGCCCTTCTACCCCCGGAAAACAAGGGACGCGGGGACAGCTACGTGCTCTATGCACTCCATTCTCACATCGACCAGGTGCATGCAGACGAGAGCCAGATTGTCGTGAATAGCGGCGAGAAGGAAGTGATGATTCGTCGCGAAGAGCTGGGCGAGTTGATTGGCGAGAAATATCCAACAACGAGCCACCATCGCCTCAACCTGCCCGGCCTCTTATTCCTGCAAAGCGCCCCCTCTCTCCAGACGGCCAGCGCCATTATCCTGCGCCGGGAGCACAAACTGCAGATTCCGGACGGACGGCGGACGATGCGCTACATCTTCCACATGGGTGTGGCAGCTATTGATGCAGATAAGGAGAAAATAGTGGTAATTTTCGATATGGATCGGCTGCCCAAGAGAGAGGACGGCTCATCGGTTCTGGTGTAGATGAGGCAAAGCGCAAAGACAAGAAGCCCCTTTAGGAGAGAATAATCGTGAACTATTCTCCCCTAAGACCAAAGAGCTAAACTATCATGCTTTTTAGCCCCCAAAGCAGTTTGGGGTTGAGCCGGAAGAGAACGCGCAGCATGCCGGGCAGGTCCATCTTGGTTATGTCCTCCTTGGCCAGAGATCCGATGAGCTGGTTTAGGTCGTTATCAGTAAGCTTGACGAAGAACTCTTTGAACTGGAAGCTCCGGGCTATAACCTTACCAAAATCGTCTCGCCAGCGGTCTTCATACTCTTGCAGCCCGGACCGGCGGACATTGCCTGCAGCTATGGCCTTTGCTGCTACCTCACCAGCGATGATTCCCGCCTGCATGGCATTGAGAATGCCTCCTCCCGTGAGCGGATCGGTCTGATGAGCCGCATCACCCACCAGCATCACACCGTCCGCAATTGCAGAGTCGATGGGCCCGGAACAGGGGTCTCCTCCCACTACCATCTCCACCACCTTGCCATTGGGAAAGCGGGTCCTCATGAACTGCCGTAGCAGACGCATTGCTTCGCCGGGCTTGGACCGGGAGCCCTGAATTCCCAGGCCGATGTTGGCTAGCTTATTACCCTTGGGAAACGACCAGGCGTATCCTGAGGGAGCGATGCTGTTTCCCAAAAAGAACTCTGTGTATTCATCATCAATAGATGCATCATGCACCAGGAACTGGGCGCAAGATTCGATATCCTGCAACTTCAATGTAGTGTCAATGCCCGCCCAGCGTCCCACCTTGGACTCCACACCGTCCGCACCGATGATGAGGGGCGCCTCGATCTGCAGGGGCTCACCAATGCGTAAGCACGAAACTCCACAGATTGCTTTATCCTTCCTTAGCAGACCCAAAGCTCTGGTCTTGACCAGAACCGTTGCCCCCGCCTGGGCAGCCTGCATGGCAAGGCCTCGATCGAAGACCTTTCTCTCCAGGACGTAGCCCACCTCGCCGCCGCTCTTGTCCTCGGACATGACTATGCTTTTTCCGTCCGGAGCATAGATTCTGGCACCCTTTACCTCGGAGGATATCCATTCCGGCTCGGGCTTCATCATGCGGCATAAGGCCCTCTTGCTGACGCCCTCCGCGCAGCGCACAGGATCACCGATCTCCTGGCGTTTCTCCAGCATGACTACCTTGAGGCCAGCCAAGGCGGCCGTCTTTGCGGCCATAGATCCGCCGGGGCCCCCACCTACCACAATCAAGTCGCACTTCATGCCTTGACCTCCAGGGCCCCCACGGGGCATATCTTGGTGCACAGGCTGCACTCCTTACACTCTGCCGAGACCTCGAGCCAGGTCTCCACAAGCTCCAGGGCACATGTCGGGCAGACTCCGACGCAGGCACCACAGTAGCAGCATTTGTATCTGTTGATGGTAAGCATGAGATCACATCCTATTCTATTTCAAAATCCTCGTACCCTTTGCTTTCCAGCTCGGAGAACTCCATTCCCAGGATTATGGCTCCAGTAGGTCCCGACTTCATGGCTTTGAGCAGCTCGCCAACTTGCTTTCTCTCTCCCTCCAACACAGCTTCCACTCCTCCGCCAGGAATGTTTCTCACAAAGCCTTTTACCCCCAGAGCCCGTGCCCGCTCTTGGGTAAAGGCGCGATAGAAAACGCCCTGCACTCGGCCTGAGACACGAACGTGCACCGCTATCATTTCCTAGCTCCCGTCACCAGATCTTCTAAAGCCTTGCGCTGGTCTTTTGCCTTGATAATTCCGGAAGCTAGCAAGACCCCAACCGATCCTAGCTCCAGCGCGCTTCTCAGATCCTCGCCGTGTGTTATTCCCGCCCCGCAGAGCACACCTACCTCCGGTGCGATGCGTTTGACGGCATCAACGGACAGAGAAATGACCTGTGGATTCGCCTTGGATACGGGAATGCCGCTGCCGATTAGCTCGGGCGGCTCTACCGCCACATAATCCGGCTCCAGTGCGGCCGAGGCACGTGTTGTGGCCACGTTGTTGGTACAGACTATTGTTTTTATGCCGGCCTGACGACAGGCAGAAATGGAGGCCTCAATATCAGCCAGCTTGAGCCTTCGCTCGGAGTGGTTGATGAGAGATCCGGCCGCTCCCGCAGCTTTCAAAGACGCGGCAGTCACATGGCCCGTAAAGCCGCCATATCCCACACCGTCCACATGCTGAGCATAGACTGGTATCTTTACGGCCTTAGAGATGATCTGGATATCGGCTACCTGGGGCACTACCACTATTTGCACAGAATAATCCTGGGAAATGTCCTCGCATATCTCCGCCAAGCGTAGAGCCTCCGGGCCGGTCGATTCACGATAGGTCTTGAAGTTGAGCACGATTATGGTCATAATCTCCCTCGCAGCACTTCTGTAATCTCAGTGAGCATATATATTTTGGCTGCATTCTGCTAGCACGTCATTATAATATTTTTCATAAACTTCATTGTGAAGGCACTCTCCGGTAAAGATCATCCTTATGGCTCCCCGAAAGATAAAAGCAATCAAAGGGAGCATGCCATTCTCCCGGCCATGAATCATATGGTAGAGCAGGCCAGAAGGCTGGGAATAGTCCAGTTTTACCAGCTCTAAATTCTTGTGACAAGACAGAAAGCTCTCTAGAATCGGCTCGCTTCTCCTGCAGATGTTGCAGTCTTTTCTGCCGATAAAGAGAAGCACTACCCCCTCTTTGCCATCAATGTCCTGGGCCAGCCTTATCGCCGGTCCGTAGGTATCCTTCAAAAAGGAATTTACCACACCGGCTACTTCCTCGGGAGGAACGCCGTACTTTTCGGCCAGCTCATCGCTAAGCTGCACCTCTCTTTTGGCCATGAATCCCTGTACATGGGCTTTGAGATCCATGGATGGTGCTGTTTTATTCATTCCATAAATTCGTAATGGTGCTAAAGATCATGAATTACCTTGATCCTCAGCTTTGAGAAGTCATCTTTGATCTCAACCAGGAAGCCCATGCCGGCAAAGATCTCCTCCAGCTCAATGCGCACGAATTTCTTGGGCGCATTCGAGCCGAAGATGAGAGTGAACTCATTCTTGCCTGTCTTGCTCATATTAAAGAGGTTGCAGATCTCAAGTCTTTTCAAGATGCTCTCCGCATTGAAGAGCTTGTGTTTGAACTGCTCGGCATGAGCCTGGCAGACCTCTTTATGCATATTCCAGAACTTTTCCTTGTCCGGATGAGTTTCAATGAAGCTTAGAAACATTATCCAGTGATCGATATCCAGGATTACATGCTCGCCTGCTGAGAGCATTTCCGCATGGGTGTAAACCTTCTTGTCCTCGGCGAAGTCAAAGAGCATCTTGTGTTTGCCAAAGAACTTCAGGGATTCTCGCATCAGCTCGCTCTGGGACATGCCCAGGTCTTCCTTCATCTTCTTGAACAGGCCAGCAGTCTCTTCGTCTAAAGCGATGGTAATTCTTTCCGGTGACTTCATTTAATCCCCAACATTTCTCTCTACCAGTACCTTCCCCCTTATGTTATATTATCTTTATCAAGCATCATCTTTTTATACTGATGCCGGAACGGCTATTCCTAGCCCTCCTGGCTCCAATGGCACTATCGCTGTAGACCGACATTGTTAAATTCAAACGAGAAATAATCCTATATCATGGACTCGTGGATGAAGGATGGAAAAAAGTATAGCGAAAATGACAAAAAAAAGCTGGAGAAAGGCTCAGGCTTTGTCAAGGTCTGGACACTGGTCAGCAACTGGCTCTACAGGGTAGTATCCTGGTAATCGATCATTTTGTTTTTATTATCTCGCCTAGAATTGCCGCTCTCGTCTTTAGCCGGGCTATTACCTCGTCTCTGCTTGATCCCAGGGCCAATATGGACAGGATTGGATCGTCTGCGGCTATTCGCGATCCCTTCCCAGGCACATCTGCCGTCCAGTCTCTGACCAGTTCCGCCTCAATGGTCAGATCGCAGGGGGCATAGACTATGATTCTGCCTGCTGTGCAACTAGTTGGAGCAGGCAGCCTTGGCAACCTTCCCAAAAAGGATTGCAGATGAGCCTGGAAGACATTGTCTCCGCCGGACAATTCCACAGTATCCAGGCTGCCCTGAAAGCGGCTATTGACCTCGACCACCACGGGACCTTTTTCGGTGAGCAAAAAATCAACTCCATTGCTGCCCACGAGACCCAGCTTCGCGATAATCTCTTCCGCCATCTGCCCTATCTCGTACTGCGGAGGTTCGAGGGGCGTGATGTTCCCGCTGTACCTGAATCCTTTCGCCCCAGCCCAGGGCACGCCGATGAGCTGCTCGTTGACGGCGATGGCGCGCGCCTCGCGACCGTTCCCAATGACCGAGACGCTGGCGGGCCGGCCAATGATCAGCTCCTGGGCGATTAGGCCCTCTTCCCATTTTAGTTCGGAGGAGGAGCTTACAACTCTGCATCCCACGCCTCCAGCGCCCTTGCGCGGCTTGACTAGAAAGGGAAAGCTCAGGCGATCCCTGATCGCGAAGGGCTTTGTCTTTATGAAGGGAAAGCCCATCTCTTCCAGCCAACGAGCCAGCCAGAGCTTATCTGAGACCTGAGCCGTTTTTTTTGGCGGGTTATTGAGCACAGGCACTCCCTGGACGGATGCTTCTTCCAGGCCAGGCCCCAAGACAACCGCATCAGGGCGAAACTTTTCCACATAAAACGGGAGACGCTCTTTTGCCCCTTCGCGAGGCATTTTAGCCGTCTCTTTTGCCCATCTGGCCAGGTCCACATCGCAGTAACAATCGACCGCGAAGACCTCATGGCCGGCCAAGCTGGCGGAACGGGCAATGTGTCTGATGTTGATGCCTATTACTAATATTCTCATAGAGTTTCACTTTTCTTTTTCCGGGCAGTATTCCGGATACAAGACCTGTTTTCCGTGTGGAGAGGGCACAATCTTAAGGCCGCCCTCAAATGCATCATGAAGCTCCCGACCCATAAAGAGCCGATCCAGGAAGACCGCCAGTGCCGCCACCTCGGAATGGGGCTGGTTGCCCACGGCCACATTCCAGTCCGCCAGATCGTACATCTCGGCCGGAACCTTTTCTGCACCCACAGCTACCAGGATGTTCTCACATTCGCGAATCTCGTCGATCACATCGGGCAGGTTGGAGCCGTACATGGTGAGGTGAACCACCTTTCCTCCCGCCTCCTTCCAGCGCACCGTCTCTCCCTTCCAGGAGACATCCGACTGGAGACGAAAGCCTCCTCCCCAGCGCTCTGCCACATCAGCCAGGCTCTCTTCTACGTGAGAGTCGCGCCCGGAGAGGAGCATCTCTTCCGCTCCGAAGGCCCTGGCCACCAGGCCCACGTGGGTGGTGATCCTCTTGTCTCTCTCCGGCCGGTGGCCGATGCGTAAAACCACGACTCGCATGCCCACGGGAGGGCTGGCATCTTATTTAGTCTTAATTGGCTTGCTTTTTTTGCGCCGTAGCCGGACCCTTGCAAAATAGCTAAATTCCAAAGGTGCGTCAATCTCCAGGATGAACCTGTGCGAGATTTGTCGGGGCAAGGGCTACCTGGTGGTAGGAGAGAAGCCCTGTCCCAACTGCAGTGGCAGCGGAAAGACCGGATCCATCTCCCTGGGAGAGGCGTCGGATAAGGATATGAAGGAGCTTATTGATAGCGGCTCCACGAAATGCAGCGTCTGCCAGGGCTCGGGCAAGATGCCGGTTACAGAGAGCTGCCCGACCTGCGAGGGCCTGGGGCGCGAGTACCTGTGCGTCGTGTGCAAATCCAAGCTCACTAGCAAAAAGGAGCTATGCGAGCGCTGTGCCAAAAAGCCGCTCGTGCACATTCTCGATCCTGCTTGTGATGTCAGAGATGTCGTTGTAGGCGAGATTTATCAGGGAAAGGTCAATGGCCTGGCCAGCTTTGGGGCCTTTGTGGATCTATCCGAGAGCGTGAGGGGCCTCGCCCACAACAAATACCTGAAAAGCAAGCCTGAGGTGGGCGACAGCATCTTCGTCACGGTGCGAAATATTCTTGCAAACGGCAACATTGAGCTGGAGCCGGCCGAGCTGAAGGAGTACAACACTTTTGAGGTGGAAAAGGAGCTTCCAATATCCAAGACCTCGGATCTGCAAAAGCTGGTGGGAAAGCAGATCATGATCAAGGGGGAGGTCATCCAGGTCAAGCAGACGGGGGGCCCGACCATCTTCACCATCGCGGACGATTGCGGGCTGGTCTTTTGTGCCGCCTTTGAGCGGGCCGGTGTGCGGGCCTACGCCGATATTGACAACGAGATGATGGTGCGCGTCATTGGCGAGGTAAGCCTGCGCAACAATCAGGTTCAGGTCGAGATCAAGTCCATGAAGCGCCTTTGGGGCGGAGAAGCATCCACTGTCAAGGACCTGATTGAACAGGCGATTGACCGGCGCGCCGAGCCCTCAGAGACCGAGTTTCTGGTGAAAAGCGAGATCATGACAAAGCTCTTGCCGGCCATGAAGCAAGTGGCCAAGGAGATTCGCCGGGCGGTTCTCAAGTCCCAGCCCATAGTGGTGCGCCATCACGCCGATGCCGACGGCATCACCGCGGCGGTAGCCATCGAGATGGCGATCTTGCCGCTCATCACGGAGGTAGGCGGGCCTGATGCCGAGTACCACAACTACCGGCGTGCTCCCAGCAAAGCGCCCTTTTATGAGCTGGAGGATGTGACAAAGGATCTGACCTATGCTCTGGAGGATCAGACCCGGCACGGCCAGAAGATGCCGCTCATAGTTTTGATGGACAACGGCTCCACGGAAGAGGATGTTCCGGCCATGCGCCAGGCTCAGGTCTACGGAATGGAGATGCTGGTCGTAGATCACCATCATCCCCACAAGATCGTGGACCAGTATCTTATCGCTCATGTCAATCCCGCGCACGCAGGCGGCGACTTCGGGCTGACCACGGGCATGCTGGCCACAGAGATCGCCCGCATGATCTACCCTGCCGTGGAGAGCAAGATCAAGCACTTCCCGGCGGTTTCAGCCGTGGGCGACAGAAGCGAAGCGCCGGAGGCGGCAGCTTACATAAAGCTGGTCGAGGACAAGTACAGCCGGGAGGACCTGAAGAAGGTCGCTCTGGCCCTGGACTACGAGGCATTCTGGCAGCGCTTCAATGACGGGCGGGGGCTGATAAACGACATCTTATGCCTGGGCCGGCTGGATCGGCATCAAAGGATCGTGGAGCTTTTGTGCGAGCAGGCCAATGCCGCCATTGACGAGCAACTGAGGGCCAGCATGGGCAATGTGAAGAGCACAAAACTGCCCAATGGCATCATAATGAATGTGCTGGATGTGGAGAACTTCGCCCACAAGTTCACCTTCCCTCCGCCCGGCAAGACCAGTGGCGAGGTGCACGATCGACTCTGCAAGAAGTATGCCGGAAAGCCCGTTGTCACCATTGGCTACGGCCCGGACTTTGCCGTGCTGCGCAGTAAGGCCGTAAAAATGAACATTCCTAGAATGGTAAAAGAACTGATGGAGGAGATCCCCAATGGCGGCGTCTCCGGAGGCGGGCATCTGGTAGTGGGATCAATCAAATTCGTAGGCGGCATGAGAAAGGATGTGCTGGCAAAGCTTGCCGAGAAGATCGCCGCCTGCGGGGTGGACGAGGTTCCGGCGGCGAAAGGCGGATAGACGACGGGACAGAGGCCCCTGGCGTCTTTTCTTTATCGGGAGTGTATACTCTTGATTTACGCTCTCTCAATCATTCTCAGCACTGCGGCAGAAAGCTTCCCCGGAGAGCAGGCCTATGTCGCCATCCACATGCTCAAACATGTGAACAAATACAACCGCAAAATCGGATTCTCGGGATTGTTAAAATCACATTGGATGCAAACTTCTAAAAAAACCAATAATTTAAAGTATTAAGCAATCGCATAAGATACAAGTTATCCTCAGTCAAAAATCGGGCCCATAAGAAAGAAATGGGTTTGGAACAAGCAGATAGAGTTGATAGATTATGTTTAATATATTCACGCAAGAAATTAAAAACACCCGTTTTATCTTGACGGTGCTGGCGGTAAGTCTTTTGGCGCTTTTTGGAGTTGCTATTGTAGTTATAATCGTTACGATGCCAAAGGTCGATATCTCAGAAGGATTAATGGGCTTGTTGACCACGATCTTGGGTGCCGTTATTGCGATCGTTTCCGTGGCCTATAATTCACATTTCAAGGCTCAGGAGCAAGCCGCCACAGCCAGGATAGATAAGGAGGTCAGGGAGGGGGTTTGTGTGGATACTATAGCCAGGATGGATAACATCGCCAGGGGTACGACAGCTGATGCTAACCCCAAAGCAGAAGACGGCGAGAATAAAGCAACAAGGGCATCGCTCTAGGTAAACAGGACAAGTGCAATGAAGCTATTCAAGCCATTGTGAAAAGGCTTGAGCATATTTGCGGCCTGATTTCGCAGTACTCGACCGGCACCAGAAAATGGTGGGGCTTCCTTCGCCAACAGTCGCGGGGAAGATCGCCGCCAACAGGACGAATGGGGTGCCGAAATGCTTTTTCTTTATCCCGGTCTCTACTTGCCCCAGGCCCTCTCCACCAGACCCCAGCCCCGGTCCCTGGCGTAGCTTTGCAGGACCTCCTGCACCAGGACCATGAACTGCTCCTGAGTTAAGCTAAGCTGCGCAGCCAGCCTCTCCACCAGCGGCTCGACGTTCTTCACATCATCGCTCTTGATGCTCCTTAAAACTATAGCAGCCAGGGCCATGAGCCGCAGGCCTTCTTGCATCTTATCCTGCTGCACGGCCAAAGCTCCGAGCTGGAAGAAGGCTCCCGCTTCCGCGGGTCTATCGGCCAGCTCTTGATTGATCTGCAGGGCTTTCCGGAAGCTTTGCATCGCCTTCTCTTTCTCTCCGGCCTGAGAATGGATCATGCCGAGGCTGTGCAGGATGGCGGCTTCGCCGGCCCGATCGCCCATCTCCTGAAAAAGTGGCAGAGCCTTCGCAAACTCCGCGCCAGCTGGCTGGAAGTCGCCCTTCTCCAGATCGAGGCTGGCCAGGTTAAAGATGGCAAAAGCAGCGCCCTTCCTGTCTCCGGCTTCTTCCAGTAGCTCACATGATTTCACGAGCCTCTGGCGCGCGCCGTCATAATCACACCTATTCATATCCAGTCGGGCCATCTCCTGCAAAGCTGCAGCCTCGCCCTTAATATCCCCCAGGCTATTCATGATCTCTACTATCTTCTGCAGCTTTTCTTTCGCGGCCTCATTTTCGTTTTTCATCATGTCAATGGCAGCCAGGCTACTCAGGCTGGCCGCTTCCCCAGATGGGTCACCTGCTGCATGAAATGCATCCGCAGCCTTTTGCAGGCTCTCTTTTGCCAGGTCATATTTTTCCTGGTGCAGGAGAGCCGTGCCCAGGCCGTGTTGAGCGGCAGCGTCAGGGGCGATCTGCAGAGCTCGCCCGTACCATTCGGCCGCTTTTCTGTATTCGCCCTGATCCAGATGGGCTTGGGCGATCCAGATCGTAGGCCTGCCGGATTGCTTATCCAGATCCAAAAGCTCCTGGTTTAGCCTCATCAGCTCAGAGTAGTAGCCGCGCCTTTGCAGATAGCCGCTGATGCGGGCAGTTACGGCGATTGCATCGTCCAGATCCTCTGCCGACAGATAGTGCCCGCGCGCCTCCAGCAAGACATCTAAGCGAGAGAGCCCGAGCTCTGCAGAGCGCCCGGCCACGGCCAGGTCTCTAAGAAAATCGCCGGCCGCCTTTTGTGCAGCTCGCTGTTCCTGCGGGCTCAAAGCCGCCAGGAGAGAAGCGCGAAGGGCTGATGGCACTGCCCACAGCTTTCCCACTGCATAGGCCAACGAGAGATCTTGCCACTCACGGGCATTGGCCGCGGACTGCTCTTCTGTTACACCGAAAACGGCTGCCAGGCCAGCCGGGCTCATGGCTATGCTAAAGATCGCTGCCTGGAAGAGGGCGTGGCTAGAGGCAGAGCCCAACCGGGAAGTGAGCTTTACCAGCGGATCCTCGTCGGCGGCGAGATCTCCCCAGCTCAAGGCTTTGCCTGTTTGGGCCAGGTGAGCCGGATGGCCCAAGGCCGCAAGGTGATGCTTGGCAAGTTCGGCATAAGAGATCTCGCCTTTTCGATAGCGATCCACCACAGCCTCGTCCCGGAGAAGATATCTAATGAATGCGGCCTGGCCAAGCCCCTCCAGCTTCCACTGCCAGGTGCGAGCGGGCAGGGTCAGGGCATCGGCTGGCAAAGCCATGCAGGTGATGATGACGCGGCCTGCTGTCATGCCTTTTATCATGAGCTTGTAGAACTCGGCCAAATCTGGGTCAGAAATTTTGCCGGTCTTCCCGTCCAGGTCCAGACCATCCCAAACCATCAGAATGCGAGAGGCTTTCAGCACATCCATCAAATTCTGTAGCCGCTCTCTGACGGAGCGCCTCGGGTCTTTGAGGCTTTTTGCAGCAGCTTCCTCTCCAATTCCGCTCAAATGGCCGACAGCCGCCTCCAAGAGCCGGGCAGAGCTTATTCGATTATGCGGCGAGCTGTAAATGGGCAGAATGCTGTAGCCGGCGGGCGCCAGCAGGCGGGCGAGATGAACTGCCAGAGCGCTCTTGCCCACGCCATCCGGGCCGGTGATGATCAGAGCCTGCGCTCCACCCTCTCGCAGAGCGGGAAGGAGTTTCTGCAAATCCCGTCTCCGGTCCACAAAGCACTCCGCCCGGCCTTCCGTCAGGCCCGGCAAGGCGGCGAACTCCTGGCATAGGGAAGCAGGCGCAGCTTCTCTCTTTTGGATGTCGAAGATTCCTTGTTGATCATAGATCGAGTACAGAGCGGGAACTGGAACGGAAACCGGAGAAAGAGCAGGGACAGGAGCTACAGAGATCTCCCGGCGCACGGATAGCAGCGCTTCATCCATTGATTGACCCGCGGCCAGGGCCCGGTATAAGGGCAGGGTAGCCGCGGTAGGTGCATTCCAGGCCACGGCCAGTGGAATGCTCTCCGCCAGCCTCTGGCAGAGCAGATGTAGAGATGAAGCGGACTCGCTCTGCTTGCCGCTCAGGATGATGCCCGCAAGGCCAGAGTCCTTCAGGGCGAAGGCCATCTCCTCAGCCGAGCGCAGATCCACCCGGCCCGCCGGTCCCTGCAAAGTGAATGCCACAATGCCACTGGACATCTTTCCCTGGCCCGCCAGGTGCACCAGATGAGGCTGGAAGGATTCAGCCAGGCTCTTCAACTCTTCCCAGGTGCCACTTTCACAGATCGTGAGAGATATGTCCAGGCCCTCTGACACCTTTTGGATCGACTGCTCTTCTTCTTCAAAGTCTAACGGCTCGGCTGCCAGGAAAAGTACGCGCAAAGGCCCCGGCGAAAGCTTCACCGAGGAGGCAATAAGCCCGTCTGTGGCCCTGGGCAGGCGAATGATGCCGAAGCTGTCACTGTCGCCCATCTGCCGGTCGAAAAGCGGAAGAAGCTCCCAGGGAAGCTGGAGCACCTCCGGGATGGGCGAAGCGATAGTAAGTCTGGCACCCGGCAAGATCTTGGCCTGGAAATCCTGCCAGCCTTTCTCTAAGAAGAGATGAAATAGCCCGTCACTGAGGATGGGCAGATAGCTTTTCGATGAGGCCTGCCCTGTGCCCTGCAGAAGAGAGAAGTACTGAGATGAAGTCTCTAGCACCTGCGAAGTTTGAACTGGCGTGAGCGTTCTCTCTGCCACGACATTACCCTCGACCAGAATTTTGTAGGCAAAGGTCCTGGCGGCAGCAGTTCCCGCCTCCGAGACTGTGATTGTGATATTTTGCATATTTGCTCATACTCCGTTCTTTATCTTCTTTATTTCTTTATTTCATTAATTTTGCATTTTAATTTTTATTATTTTCTATTTCAAAGCCGTCCGGGCCTTTATCTCGCAGTAGTCCTTGGGCTCCAGATGCACGACCACATCCCTGACCTCTGGGATCTTGCTTTTTATCATACTCACCACACTCTCGCCCACTTTATGAGCTGCATCTATGGAAAGCGACGAGTCAACTCCGATATGCAGATCCACATAAATCTCTCCTGTCATGCCGCGCGTGCGCACGCGGTGGCAGGTGCAAACGCCATCTACCGACTTTGCCAGATCGACAATCACTCTCTCTTCGACCAGAGCTTTGTCCAGCAATACCTTAGAGCTGTCTTTTACAATCTCGAGACCAGTCAAGAGGATCAGGCCGCAGATAAACATAGCTATGATCGGATCGGCCAGAGGATAGCCCATCTTGACGGCGACAAGTCCCAGGATGACGCCCACAGAAGCGAAAATGTCGCTTCGCGTATGCATGGAATCGGCCACCAGTATGCTGCTCTTCAGCCTTTTGCCCAGAATGTATTCGTAAGCCGAGACGCCAATATTGATGAGCAGGGTTATGCCCATAATGCCGAAAGATAGCTCGGTTATCTGAGGTGTGGACTGGCTTTGCAAGCGATTTACGGCCGCCAGGACCAGTTGAATAGAGCTGGCAAATAGCAGCACGGCTATTCCCAAAGAGGCAAAGGTTTCGAACTTGGCATGGCCGTAGGGGTACTCCTTATCAGGAGGACGGGCTGCCAGAGAGATGCCCACCAGGCCGATGATGTTGGAGGTGCTATCGAAGATGGAATGCAGGCCGTCTGCGCTCATGCTCAGGGAGTTGGTGAGAAGGCCATAGCCTCCCTTGGCGAAGGCAGTGGCTATGTTAATTACGAATATTATTATCAGAATGCGCCGGACTGCCTCATAGTAGGCCATCATGATAGATCTACTGGGAAGCGATAAATAATTTTTTGACACTCAGGAGTTGACAACTTTGATTGTAACCAGATACTTGGAGTTTGAGACGCTAAGCGGCGAAGTGTTGGACATTACAGATGAAGTGCAAGAGGCATTGCAGAGCACGTCTCTGCATGCGGGCGTGGTCACCGTCTTTGTTCCCGGGGCCACAGGAGCCGTTACCACCATCGAGTTCGAGGATGGGCTGGTGGCGGATCTCGGCGAGGCCCTGCAGAGGCTGGCACCGATGGAGATCAATTACGCCCATAATGAGTGCTGGCATGACGGCAACGGCCATTCCCACATCCGAGCAGCGCTGCTGGGGCCAAGCCTCAGCGTGCCCTTTTGCGAGCGGAGGCTGATGCTGGGCACCTGGCAGCAGATCGTCTTCCTGGAGCTGGACAATCGGCCCAGGCAGAGAAAAGTGATTGTGCAGATCATTGGCGAGTAGCTGCTGCCCTCTTCCATTACTTTACTAGGCGACCGTTATCACCGTGGGCAAACCCAGGCCCTGCAAGTCCTTCTCAATCAAGACCCTGCGGTTGCCTTCCCTGTCCACGAGGGTCAAATTCTGCAGATGCCACTCGCCCGTCTCATTGCTCGGGGGAAGAAGCATCTGTGCGCCATAATATCCATCTTTGGCATTTCCCGAGGTGAGGTTCTGGGAAGAAAAGAGTGCGGCAGCTTCCTCTCCCAGCGGGCCGGAAAATGTCGCCTCTGCCGCCCAAACCCCCTGGTCATCGATGAGGTGAGCGGTCAGGTTGATGGGCTCCGGCGTAGCGGCGGATATCTGCTGCGGCAGGAAAGCGAAGCCCGCAACGCTCGGCGGCTGGTCGTCGGCCAGGGCGCTCGCGCCGCCGCTTTGGGGCGGGGTAAGGGGATCGGCTGCGCCAGCGGAGGAAAAGCATTCGCTGCTGCTCCCAATCTTTATGGTCTTCTCAATGGAAAAAGAGCCCACCAGGTCCTCCACGCTCTTGCCGTAGGCAAAGGCGGGGGATGCGGCGGCGAGCAAAAGGAGAAGGGATAAAGCTAGAATTCGAGAATGCAATACTTCGTTCACCTTCAGTGCAGTTGGCTGGTGACGGACAAATATCTTTTCCCTGGCTGGAACTATATATCACAAGCAGGTTAGAAAATCCTAATTACTTAGCAGATTCGATTAATTAGCAATGATCAAATCCGGTGACCAGTTCATCGCGGGTCGCTCCGGCGGAGTGGTCGGTGCCGTCGTCCCCTGGCGAGGGGCCTTTGCAGGCGTAGCTCCGGCGCACATCTTTCACGCAGCAGGCACTCACAATCTGCGCGTGGGTGGCCTGGCCTGCAAGGTAGCCTACATGCCTAGCGACGCCGACCTGGCCTTCTTTCCCCTTCTGGGAGCCTGCCAACCCACCGATCTGGGAAAGCCCCGGCTGGGCGAAGCTGAGCTAAAAAATTCTCAGCGCAGCCTGTTATGCCGCATCTCCGACACCACCTGGTCTATTGCCTATGTGGTGCTGCCGCTAGGCAATCTTCCTGGGCCGGGAGACAGCGGCAGCCCCTTGATTCAGGACGGCCATGTGGTGGGACTTCTGCTCTCGCTAAACATGCACACCTGCAAGGGGATCGCCATCTCGGCGGAGATGATCAAACGGGAAATTAAGGTATAGTTCTCTACCCCACAGTTTATTAATAAGTTGTTACCAATACTATTAATCATGTCACTAAAAGAAAACATCCTTAAGGTCACGGGAGGCGAGCGCGTGGCTGCCGTTGCCACCGTACAGGAAAGAAAGCCTGCTGTGAGGTTCATGGCCCTTTTTGGTCTGGACGATCTAACCCTGATTGGGGCCACCATGAAGAGCTCTCGCAAGGTTGAGCAGATCAAGAAGAACCCGGAAGTTGCCCTCACCATCTGGTCCGGAAAGAACTTTAACGATCCTTATGTGATGATCCAGGGCAAAGGCATCGTCCATGAAGACCTGGAGACGAAAAAGAAGTTCTGGAATCCTAAGATGGAAGTCTATTTCCAGAAGCCGGAGAACCCTGAATACGTAGTTCTCAAATTCGTCCCCCAGAGGATCGAGTACTATCATGATATGACCATGGAGGTCTGGGAAGGCTGATTTGATCCCTTATCCTGCCTGTTAAACAGCGAGCTTTGCATCCTCCATAACTTTGATCTCTCCGGATCTGCTTCCCGCAATGCTGCAGTAGGCGGTAGCTTTGAGAACATCACCCTTGGTGGCATTTATGGGATAGTCGTAGCTGAATGTGGAAGAAGTGGGCTGGCTCGTGTATTCTTTAGTTAAGACTTGCTCTCCATTTTTCTGGACGGCAATCTTGAAGACATAATGGCTGGCGGGATTTGATACGACATGGGTCGTTGTTACATTTAAGCTCTGATTCTGGCTGTCATAGGCGAGACTTACCTGGGCAGGCGGATGAGCAGTAACGGGCAATGCCAGCATGATAAGCAGCATCACAGCTGCAAGCGCTTTAATGGTCCAGATAGACGAAGCCTTTGTACTTATTAATCTTTTATTTTTATCTTTATGCAACATGCAAAGAACACCTCTTTGACAATGAGAAATAATCGCTGCTAATTGGCACCGGATCTTATAAAAAGTTTGGCAGTATTGCTGAATTGACGAAATGGTTGTTGAGTATGATCGAAATTACAATTGTCGAAGAAAAGCCCCAAATCGTAGCGGGATTGAGACGGAGGGGGCATTACAAAGAGATCGCAAAGATGCTGCCCGCTCTCTTTGAATATGCCATGAGCCACGAAGCCATAATTGCCGGGCCGCCCCTCTACCTCTGGCATGAAAAGAGCGTAGAGGAAGCCCTGAAAGCCGATGAGGCAGGCAATGCCGACATAGAGGTCTGCGTTCCCATTGCCGAAAAGATACCCGAGAATGAGGAGATCAAGTGCTACGAGCTTTCCGGCGAAAAGATGGCCCAGATAATTCACAAGGGTCCATACGAAGCAAGTGGACCGGTTTACGAGAGGCTCTTTGCCTGGCTTCTGGAAAACGGCCTTCCGCTAACGGGGCCTGTCAGAGAGGCTTACCTGAACGATCCCGGAGAGGTTGCCCCAGAAGATATTCTCACCATCATCTATGCGCCGATTAGCTAACATATTAATTGTACCAACGGAGTATATATCTCTTGATGGCCCCCCATAAATTTGATCCCGAATCCTGGCTGAATGATATCCGGCCCATGTACCAGGTAGCTGATCCCGCCCACGATTTATCGCATATCTTAAGAGTTTACAAAAATGCCCGGATCATTGGCCAGGAGGAAGGCGCGGATATGCAGGTGCTGCTGCTAGCCGCCCTGCTGCATGATGTGGGATCGGAAAAAAAGCACACCTCGAAGCAGGGCGAGTCTAAGGGCCAGGGCAAAAGGGCAGTGGAGGCTTTCCTGGAGTCGATCGGGCTGGAGGAGGAAGCAAGAGAGAAGGTGCACTATGCTGTAGATGTGCACCGCTTTTCTAAGGGAATTGTTCCGGTTACTCTGGAGGCCAGGATACTTCAGGATGCCGACCGGTTGGATGCCCTGGGTGCCATTGGAATTGCCCGGGTATTTCTTACGGGTGGAACTTTGGGAAGAGAGCTTTACCATCCTGACGATCCCTTCTGCCGGTCCAGAGAGCCGGATGACGGAAAATGGAATCTGGATCATTTCTACAGAAAGCTGCTCAAACTGGAATTGGGAATGCATACAGAGAGCGCCAAGAAGCTTGCCGCTGCAAGGACGGCTGTACTGAGAAGATACCTCCTGGACCTGGAAGAAGAGATCGGAACCAATTATGAGTGATAAGAGAACCAAGAGAACCTGAGTGACAAGTATGGATCTGAAATCCCAGAATAGAAGAAGGGACACGATAAGACATGGGTAATATGGATAAGGTGGAATCGATGGAGTACGTTTTGCATCCCCGGTCGGAGATCGATGCCAGGATAAAGAGACTGCAGGACCGGATGGGCGAACTGAACGGTGTCATATTGTTTGAATCCACGGACCTGGGCTATTTCTCAGGCACAGCTCAGGAAGGTCTGATCTACATTCCCAGGGACGGTCTGCCATCACTCATGATAAGAAAGAGTCTGGAGAGGGCCAGTCAGGAATCGCCTCTCACCGTGCAGCCGCAAAAAAGCCTCAAGTTCCTCAAAAAAGATCTGGATCTGCCCGCCAACGCCAAGATTGGCCTGGAGCTGGATGTGCTCCCCTACAATAATTATGCCCGGCTAACAAAGGCTCTGGGAGAAGATGTCCAATTTTCTGATATCTCGGAGATCATCAAGCACATTCGCTCTGTGAAGTCCGATTTTGAGGTTCGGCTCATCCGCGAGGCGGCCCGGATTTTGGATGCAGGTATCGCAACCGTTGCGGACCACCTTCGTGAGGGAATGCGGGAGATAGATCTGGCCGTCGTTGTGGAGAGCACCATGAGGCTCCTGGGCCATCAGGGCAAGGTGGCATTTAGAAGGTTTAATCAGGCACTTCCCATGGGCCATCTCATGGCCGGCCCCAGTGCAGCAATACCAAGCTATGTATCCTCACCCACGGGCGGAAAGGGCATGTCTCTTTTCTTTGCCCAGGGGCCGGGATTTGCCAGGATCAGGCGAGGTGAGAGTGTGCTGGTGGACTATGCCGGATGCTACAACGGCTACATCGCCGATGAGACACGCATATTCTGCCTGGGAAAGCTTCCGGCCAAGCTGGAGGATGCACACCAGGCCGCCCTGCAAATAGAAGAAGCCATAGCGCGGCAGCTTCGCCCCGGCAAGAAGAGCCGGGAGATATGGAGTCTCTCGGAAGCGGAAGGCCTCAAGCTGGGCTATCAGGATTTCCTGGGAGGGCCCCCGGAGAGCAAAGCCGGATTTGTGGGGCATGGTGTGGGGCTGCAGATAGATGAATATCCCGTGCTAGGTCCCGTAGACCACGAAATTGTGGAGAACATGACCATTGCCGTGGAGCCGAAGATGATCTATCCAGGAGAGGGTGTGGTGGGAATTGAGGACACATTTCTAGTCGGAGCGAACGGTGTGGAGAGGCTGACCCGTCTGCCGCGAGAGATCTGGCGGGTGTAGATGTCAGAAAAATTGGAGCCCACTTCCTTTGCAAATGAAGAGCATCCTGACGATACAGAAGAATGCATAGTCAAGCAGCTATCTCCTTTGGAATGCTGGGAACTTGTGGAGTTACTTTCCTGCATGCAGTCTCAGGATATTTCATTGGATGCGAAGTGTCTGGTGATCCTGGACGTAAGAACCCCGTTGGAATACAGCACCGGCCACTTGAATGGCTCGATTAATCTGGATTTTAAATCGCCCTCCTTTAGCAATCAGATCGCAAGGCTGGACCAAAATAAAGCTTACCTGCTTTACTGCCGCACCGGCATTAGATCAGCGCGAGCGTCGCTGCTCATGAGGTCTTTGGGATTCACGAAGCTGTATAATTTAACCAAAGGGATAGAGCAGTGGCAAAGAGAGGGCTACGAAGTTGTTTTGGATTCCTGAAAATAATGTTTTTCGTTTCGATCTATGGGATGCTGGCTACAGGCTGGCAATCAGTTTTTTCCCATACCCAATGCCACTTTTCTCAATTGTATGATATGTTAGCCAAGAGATTGGAGTCAGAATTAGAAGTGTTAGCAGAAGGCAAGATAGAAAGCTCAAACCAATGGACATAGCCATGTGGGTGTAGATATAGCCGTATACCGGTTTTAGAAAATAGATCAATAAAGGATGAAACAAGTAGACGCTGTAGCTGATCTTTCCATAGAATGTTGTTATTCCATTTACCAGCAATTTATTTGGATACAATGAAAGAGAAAGGAAAAGCGTGCTGAAGGCTATCGCTTGCCAGTAACGCTCGCTAAGAGGAATAAAATAAAAAGCTGGATTGAATACAACAATAAATAAAATAAAGAGCGTAATTATAAATAATAATACGGATGTTCCCTTGCGATATCCACTGCTTAATTTGTGAATATCGTTTTTGTATATTAGATAACAAATAATGCCTGTAGAAAAAACCGGCAAGAAGCTTGCCACACTCATATATCCCTGCATGATCTCCTGACTAAATGTAGTGAATTGGCGGAGAAGGGAATGGATGAAATCAGCAAAGGCCACGGTGCATGCTAAGAAAATTAGCGATCTTGTAATGGTGTTGAAGCCTAAATAGATGAGCGGCAAGATGAGATAAAAAAGCATTTCGACCCCGATGGTCCAACCGGTTGTGACGATGCTTTCAAAGTAGGGTGGGTAAAGATTAAATATAAAAGCAAAATTTGCAGCAATTTCTGCCGTGGATGGAACATTTTTAAGAATAAATATATCTTTAATTAAATAGATTATTATCATTATATAAAACAATGGTGCTATTCGGAAGAGTCTGCGCAGGTAAAATTTTTGGAATCTTTTCTCTTCATGTCTTTTATTATCTAAAGAAAAATAAAGAGTAAAGGAGCTGATGATGAAGAATAAAATTAAGCTGGATCTTGCTAGGAGAACATGCTCTTCCAATAGTAGAGGGAGGCGCAAAAAGCTCAGGTGATAGAAAACAATTGTTAGAGCCGCAATCCCGCGAATGGCGTCGATGAAATCCAACCTGCCATTTTCGGTCTCCCTGCTTAGATTTATCAAATCACCTTTCAAGTTAAATTAATTTTTTTATAAAAGTAATCTAAAGAACTAGAATATAAAATTTGCCTACAGTTAAACTTATTGCAGTTATGTCTTGTTGGGATTATGTCGAGGAGAACAGCTCAATTCCGCTCGTTCAAGTATTTCTCAATCCTGTCCAGCCCCTCGGCAATTCTTTCCACGGAATTGGCATAAGAGAACCTCAAATATCCCTCACCATTTTGCCCGAAGTCGATTCCCGGCGTCACGCCCACATGCGCTTTCTCCAGGATGTCGAAGGCTAGCCGGTAAGAGTCGCCCGAAAAGCTCCTGGCATTGGCAAAGACATAAAAGGCTCCCGTCGGCTCCACGGTGATGGAGAAGCCTAGCTCTTTTAAGCGCTTGATCATAAACTTTCGGCGCTCGTTGTAGATCCTCTTCATCTCCGCCACCTCCGGACCGGTCTCCTGCAGAGCGGCGATGCCCGCCCTCTGAGCCAGCGAGCCGGCGCAGATGAAGAAGTTCTGCTGCATCTTCTGAATGGGCCGGATGAATCTCTCTGGGGCGATGAGATAGCCCAGTCGATAGCCCGTCATGGCATAGAGCTTGGAAAAGCCGTTTAAGACGAAGGCGTGGTCGGAAAACTCCAGGATGCTATGCTCCTGGCCCTCGTAGACCAGGCCATGATAGATCTCATCGGAGACTATGTAGGGCGAGCACTCTGCAATAGAGCGCATGCTGCTTTCACAGAGAAGGCAACCCGTAGGATTGGAGGGCGAGTTGATGAGAATGGCCTTTGTCTTTCTGCTGATCTTCTTTTGGATCGCTTCCGGCTGCAACTGAAAGCCGTCCTTTTCATAGACAGGCACTCTTGCGGGAACGCCTCCCAAAAATTTTATGAAATTGGGATAGCAGGCATAGCCAGGATCGGAGAATATGACCTCCTGGCCCCTCTCCAGCAGCGCCGCAAAGACAAGCATCAAAGCAGGCGAGGTGCCGGATGTCACCACTATCTGCTCCGGCTTGACAGAAACTCCATAGGCATCCAAATAGTGCCGGCAGATGGCCTCTCGCAGCTCCATATCGCCAAGACTATGCGTGTAGTGGGTGAGTCCATCCTCCAGTGCCTTGCAGGTGGCAGCTTTGACTGCTGCGGGAATATCGAAATCCGGCTCGCCCACCTCCAGATGGATGATATCAATTCCCCGCCGCTCCATCTCCCGCGCCTTCTCCAAGACATCCATGACGATGAAAGGGGCGATCTCTTCAGCTCTCCTGGCAATCATGTGGCTCTCCTTCGGAATCATTATTAATGCAAAGCAATCTCTATTCAAATTAATATTGGTTAACGCGCGACAGCCTTTTGTTCTAAATTCTGAATTGCGCTTCATTCGCCTTTGCTGCTACTTCCCCAGTCCATTTGCGAATGGCTGCAAAGTCTCGCGTGTCGTAAGGTTTGCTGGTGTCGATGCCCTTCTTTTCCAGGTGCTTTTTCATGGCCCCGCTGATGAGGCGGACGATGAGGTTTCCACTATTGAAATCCAGATAGCCGCCGAAGTACGCCAAAGCTACCGGCTTGATCGCCGGGAAGGCAGCCGCTACCTTGGCAATGCTCTTCTCGTTTTCCTTCATCATAGCAGGATCGCCAGCCATCATGCCCGACGAGAATAGCGCTACATTCTTTCTGGCGAGAGCCTGCTGATATTTCTTCAGGAAATCCGTTGCTTTCCCTTCCCATTTGCCTGCCCGAACACCGCTGCCAACGATAATAAGGTCGAAGGCTTCGACGTCTATGCCGCTTGATTCTTTGGCATCCTTCACAGTAACCTTGCAGCCTTTCTCAGCCAGCGCTTTTTCCATCTCCTGGGCGATCTCTTTTGTAGCGCCGCCTCTGGTGCCGTATACTATCAGTGCCAACACTCTTGCATTCTCCTTGATAATCCGCTTCTTGGCTAGCTGATTATGGCCAGCGACACGACAATGCCCAAGGTCCAATGATGCACGAGCAGCGTGTTGTACGTCCCCCTGGTTATTCTTTTTCTCTCAGGCCAGATAGACATTCATGCTCTTTTCGCTCACAGTGACCCGGTGCCCTGCATTTTGGATCTCGGCTAAAGCGAGTCTCAGCCAGCCACCAAAGGAACCTGGAGAGGTGTTATCCGGATCCAGGGACTCCAGATTATCATAGCCCTTTTCCCTGGTGGCAGGCATGAGGATATTTTTGGCGGCCCAATAGTCTAAGGCCACTGGATCTATGCTGGCGGCAATGATGCCGGCTTGATCGGCATCTTCGTAGGAGGTGCTTGGTCCCCCTCTGGGTTTGGCGTTAACCCAGATGGCATCCAGGATGTTCAGGTTCGGAAATCGCGTCTGGGCCATCTGCGTTCCCATGCCCCCCGAGCCTACAGAATTATGAGCCCTGCCGCCTGCCTCCCGGCTGAGCCGGTCTGAGACCACTCCCATGTAGTGCTTGACCGAGGCGGTGACGCCGTAGCCTCCATGCGTTTTGAGCACAGGGACGTTCAATACCTTGAGCCGGTCGGAGTTGTAGCTCTGATTGTCAGCATCCCAGACGCCCAGCTTAAAGCTGATGTAAGTGCCGTATTTGGTCTGGAACTTGGGATAGGTGACGGCGATCTTGGTCTGTGCATCCGGCGGCCCGGATACAATGTAGCCGTCTGCCAGATCTCCCTTTGCATATTCACCGACCTTCTTGTTAGTAATCGTATCCCAGAGATAGGTCGATACCTTTTGATCCGGAAAGGAGTCGGCCACAGCCTGCATGGATTGGCCTTTATCTTCAGCGTTGTTTTCAGCATAGCTCAGGCTGCCGCCACTGCCAGTCGAGCCGTACTGGCCCTGGCCGTTGTCGGCGATGACCACCTCGCCGCTAAAGCCCTGTGGATGATCCAGGATGGCCTGGACGAGAGCTTTGATGAGATCGGAATTGGTGCCTCCTCTCTCATCCCACTGGCTGTTGACCTTGATTATTACTACGTCATCCTTGCCGATGATTCCCAAAGAGTCGTTTTGGGCATAGAAGGGCTGGCCGTGACCATTCATCAGCGCGATCAATCTCGTCACTGCATCATCGTTTCCGGAGGTGCCGTTTACCGCAAAGATGTCCGAGGGCTCCAGGGATTGCGAGCGCATTTGGGAAAGGTTGATCATGATACTATCTCCTTTGCTTGCCGCCGCGGCATCATCTCCCGCCATTTGTGCCGGGCCCAGAATGTTGAAGGAACCACCTAGAACAGAATAAAGAGACGAGCAAGAGCAGCAGAAGGCCGGCCAGGATCAGGCCTTTGTCTCTCGCAGCTGCCCTCTCCGGCGAGCGGATGGCCAGGACGAAAGGCAGAACATAGGATGCGAGCCACATGCTTCCGCTGGCAGCCGAGGCCTGCTGGCAGGGGTAGCTCATGCGGGTGGGCTTGCAGCCAGTCCGGAAGATAAACCAGAGAAGGCTGGCCAGGCCAAAGAGAAAGAAGCTATGCCTGGCTTTATAAAGCAGTCTCATTATCGGGTTCATAGGAGGATCAGATGTCCTGTTGGCATTCTTTACTAATATTAGTTTGGATTAGGTATAATTTTTGGATATGCAAAGTGGCATCACCCTCCTCCAATTGCCGGATTGGCCAAAGTTGCAGAACCCGCTTTGTTATTCGTTTTTAGACGCATCAACCGGGAGTGGCGCGGTAGTCATCTCTGGGCGGGCTGAATGTATCCACCACCACTGATGGCTCTAAAGCTATTGCCGAGTGCAAGGCGCCGGAGGGGGCAGAGTAGCTATCCCCAGGTCCAAGATCGAAGCTCTTGCCGTCTACGGTAATTCGGACCTTTCCTAAAACCACATAGCCTGCCTGATCATGAGGATGAGAGTGGCTCGGGATTTCCACTCCGCGGTCCAAGTCAAACCGGCAAATCATCAGCTTGTCACCACCGACCAGGGTCCGACGAATCAGTCCGGGGACCATCTGCACCGGTGTGGCATCAGCATATTGAAAGAACATGGGCTATCACCTGGATATTCATGGCTGATTTGCAGATATGAATAACTATTGGATCTGCAATTCATAGATGCTATTCGTGAAATCAATTAGAAGAGCTGCATTCGTTGGCCGTGTCTCCACGGCCAAGGAATAAAATTAGATAATTACTTAACCGTCACAGCCTGCGGCTGGCAGGTCGCCACATTCTTCAGCTCGCCCGCTTCACCCAGGATGAATTTGTCCACCATCTCTTTTGCCATTTCATCGGGATACTGCACAGGGGGATGCTTCATAGTGTAAGCGGATATGGCCAGAAGCGGCCCTCCGATCTTTCTATCTTTGGCCAGCTTGCAGATCCTGATGGCATCAATGGAGCTTCCTCCACTGTTGGGCGAGTCCTCCACGGAGAGGCGCAGCTCGAGATTGATGGGCACATCTCCAAAGACCCTGCCTTCCATTCTCAGGAAGCAGACCTTGTTGTCCTTTTGCCAGGGCACATAGTCCGAGGGGCCGATGTGTATATCATCCTCGTTCAGGGGCACATCCAGAATGGACTGCACGGCCTCTGTCTTGGAGATCTTCTTGGACTTGAGCCTCTCCCGATTGAGCATATTCAGGAAATCCGTGTTCCCGCCAATGTTAAGCTGGTAGGTCCGGTCCATGGCGCAGGCTCTGTCCTTGAAAAGCTGAGTGAGGGCGCGATGAACAATGGTGGCACCGATTTGTGATTTTATGTCGTCGCCAACAATTGGCACACCTGCCTCCTGGAATTTCCTGGCCCACTCTGGGTTAGAGGCAATGAAGACCGGCATGCAGTTGACAAAGCCAACGCCGGCATCCAAGGCGGCTTGCGCATAAAAGCGCGTGGCCTGTTCCGATCCCACCGGCATGTAATTTACCAGCACGTCAGCGCCAGAACCTTCCAGCTCGCTTCTCACGTCGCATGGCTTGGCATCAGCTACGACGAATCTCTTGTCCTCAGGATAATTGAGCATATGAGGAGCAACGCCGTCCAAAACCGGCCCCATCTTGACCTCTACGTTTTTGCGGGGAACATCAGGATAGAACACCTTGGTGCAGTTGGGGGGCGCAAATATGGCCTGGCCTACGTCCTTGCCCACCTTTCGCGCATCTATGTCGAAGGCCGCCACAACATCTATATCGCCAGCTCTGTAACCACATACATCATAATGCATAAGTCCAATGCATTCCTTCTCGTCAGTATGTTTGTAATATTCGATCCCCTGAATCAGGGAACTTGCGCAGTTTCCCAAGCCCGCGATTGCCAACCGTATCTTTTTCAACCTCTTTCCCCCTCCTGGGTCAAATGAAGCTAGGAGACCTGAATTCGGAGTCGCAGCTTCGTATAAATGCAGGACATATATAACGTTATAGGCACCTGTGTAATTTTCCAGGCATTGACCTAATCTTCCACAGCAGGCGCCAGCATGGTGCCAAGCATCAGGGAAAGCTGCTCTTCCAGCTTTGCCCTGCCAGCATCACTATCCTCGTATTCTATTCTATATGTCCTGGGAATATCTGTCAGGTATTTTGAGCCTTGCGGGTGAATCAAGATCGTCTCTTTTCCCAGTGTATGAGCAATGCCCAGGCCATACATCACCCCGGCGTCAGCTCCCGTGAGATCGGCAATGATCACTGCTGCATGATTGAGTGAATCCCACATCTCACGCACGGCGGATCTACCGCTCCTGATGTCTTCTGCCTCAACAATTGGCAGGTTGTTGGCCAGGCTCGCGTTTATGATGGCGTCCTCATTTCTTCGCAGGTTTGCTTCCTGTGGCAGGAGCAGAAGGAGAGTCCTTGCGCCGACCGGCGAGACTGCCTTTCCAAATATGGGACGGGCGCGCACCAGGCTGAGCATCTTTTCCAGCCTTAGGAACTCCGAGTCGATATGCTCAGAGGCTACTTTTTGCAAAGCAGCATGCCGCTCCTGGCTGCTTTGTGCTACCAATTTTGCCGGAAACTGGATGATAAATGCATCCTC
Source organism: Methanotrichaceae archaeon (assembly GCA_963748825.1). GTDB lineage: Archaea > Halobacteriota > Methanosarcinia > Methanotrichales > Methanotrichaceae > Methanothrix. Next base: position 23,993 of record CAVVKN010000002.1, on the reverse strand, counting down.
GAAGCCGAACTCCCACTGGGCGCTATTGGCCGCCTGCTGAGGCGTCAGAGCGATATCAGGCCTATAAAAATAGCTTGCAGTCCTGTTCTCTAGCCGGAACTGAGCCAAAATGGAGAGGCTCTCTTTGTCCAGGATGGCCACCATGCTGCATGGGAGCTGGCTTCTGGAAATGCCTCTCTGCAGATGTCTCTCCTCGGTCGTGGCGTCAACTATCGCCATGAACTCGTCAATCAGCTTATCTACCTTGGCAGAAAGATCGGCCTCCATCTCGCCGCTTCTCATCCGGGCTACGTCGTTAAGCATAAGCACACATCCAAATTCTTCCACATGCGCACGGCATGATTTCCGCGACCATAATAGTTCCTGACCAGCTCCCGCTCCTGGTAGCCGGCTTTTCTGTATAGCTCTACGGCACCCGTCTTGTCTAAAGCGGCCTCAAGTCGGATCGCCTGGGCCCCTAGTAGAGCCAGCCTCTCCTCTAAAGCCAGGAGTAGCTTGCTGCCTATGCCTTGCCTGCGGTAATTGGGGTGAACGTCCAGGGTATAGACGGCGCCTGCCATTCCGCTGGTATATCCCATGATGAAGCCCAAAACTTTCTTCTCCGGCTCGCAGGCCACAAGAGACACCGCATAGCGTATCAGGTAGGCGAACATCTTGGGCGGAAAAGCGGTCTCCTCCGGGAAGCAGAGCCCCTCTATTTGCACAATCTGGGCCAGATCACAGGGCTGCGCTCTCCGGATCTTCATTTCTTCTCTGGCACCTTACCTGAGACCTGTTTCAAGACATCGCCATAGGCCCCGAAGACCTCTGGAATATCGATAGTGCCGATCACATCCACTACCCCAATTGCGGCGACGGCTCGGCCTTCTACTAATATGGGTGCGACGGACACAGGCACTCCCTGATAAGCACCCCGCTCAGGAGTGGTGCGAATGCTCTTGCCGGTTCGGATAACCTCTTCCAGGACAGGTCCACTGTATTCCTTATCTAAAACCTGCCCTTTCTCCACTCGCACGCCGGGAAATCTCGCACTTCGCATGGTGACAGGAAGCCGGACGATCTCGTTGAAGGCAAGGGCGAGTACAGCCAGATCCTCAGATCTGGCGTCCTCAGATATCACGAGTCTTGACATACTGACAATATTGGGCAGCGATATCAAATAAATCTATGTGGGAAATTCACTATACACCCATTCTCTTGAGCCCTTTTCTCTTGAGCAGCCTGGCCTGGAAGCCGTGATATTTAGCAAAGCCTTCTGCATCCTTCTGGCTCAAGGTCTGGGAGTCGAAGGAGACCATGTCCTGAGCATAGAGTGCGTCGGGGGACTGGCGGCCTACAGGGATGGCATTTCCGCAGTAGAGCTTCATCTTGACCGAGCCGTTGACCCTCTTTTGGGACTGATCCAGGAAGGCATTCAGATCGGAGTATAGTGGATCCTCCACCAGGCCCATATAGGCCAGCTCCGACCAGGCCTCGTCCACCATGACCTTGAAGCGAAGCTCAGCTCGGGATAAGACCAGACGCTCGAGATCCTTATGTGCCGTGAGGAGAATAGTTGCCGCAGGATGCTCATAGTTCTCGCGCGCCTTCAGGCCCAGCACCCTGTCCTCCACCATATCCGTTCTGCCCACGCCGTGCTCGCCGCCAATCAAGTTGAGCTTCTCAATCAGTTCTACTCCGCCCATCTGCACGCCATCCAAAGAGACAGGGACGCCCTGCCGGAATTCGATCTCCACTACCTGCGCGCTCTTGCTTGCATCCGGCGTTTTCGTCCAGCCATAGATCTCCTCGGGCGGCTCGAAGTAGGGATCCTCCAGCTTTCCTCCCTCAATGGACCGGGACCAGATGTTCTCGTCTATCGACCAGGGCTTATCGCGGGTAACGGCAACTTCTATGCCGTGCTCGCGCGCATAATCTATCTCCCATTCGCGGGCTAAGTCCAGCTCCCGCATGGGTGCGATGACCCGGCAGTCTGTCGCCCGGAAGATGGCCTCGAAGCGCAACTGGTCGTTGCCGCGACCGGTGCATCCGTGCGCCAGGTTCTTTATGCCTTTTTGCTTGGCGATCTCGACTGCTTTGATGGCGATCAGCGGCCGGGCTATGGCCGTTCCCAGAACATATCCCTCGTAAGAGCCGTTGGCTTTGATGAGCGGAAAGATGTAGTCCTTTACGAACTCTTCTCTTGCATCTATGATGTAGTGCTCGTCCGCCAGCTGCTTTGCTCTGCGGTTTCCGCGCTCGATATCCGACCGCGGCTGGCCTACGTCCACCAGAACGGTGACTATTCTATCAAATCCATAGCGCTCTTTGAGGAGCGGAATACAAACAGATGTATCCAGGCCGCCTGAATAGGCCAGTACAACTTCAGACACTTTAGCTTCACCGCTCTCGTACAAGAGGCAGGGTCAATTTAACCTTATCTCTCCCTGTAGCGATAACTCTATAACTGCCACGAAAAAAGTGGGACCATAATGACCCAGCTTATCAAGACGGCCGCGCTTTGCGTGGACTTCGATCGGGATCTCCGAGCCCTGCAGGCAACGGGTGCTCTGGCACGCATGATCCAGCCGGTTTTGAAGATGATAAATCAGAGGCTGGCGGAGGAGAAGCCTGCTCAGGTCAGGCTGAAGGATATAGTTGCCAGTACATGGCTTCCGCCCATTCCCAGCGGCCCCTTCAAGAGACTGCTTGTCAATGAAGCGCGGACAGCGATAGGCCGGCCGGTGCCTCAGACTCTCTCCATAGAGGTTACAAGACGCTGCGGTGCAAAATGTGACCATTGCCTGATAAAGGAGGGTGAAGGAGAGCTCTCCCGCGAGGACATTTTGCGCACCATCGACCAGGCCCTGGATATGGGCACTTGCATCGTCACCTTTACTGAAGGAGATCCCCTTTTGAGAGAGGATATCTTCGAGTTGATAAAGCATGTCGATCCTGAGAAGGCCGTGGTAAATCTTTTCACACCTGGTCTGGACATGACGGTAGAGAAGGCGGTCAAGCTCAGAGAAGCCGGGCTTTATAATCTTATCATTGGCGTTTACAGCACTAATCCCGAGGAGCATGACCTGGTGAGGGGGGTTGGCGGGGCTCATGCCAAGGCCCTGGAGGCCATACGCATCGCTCTGGAGACGGGATTGATGGTCACTATGTCCTGCCATATAAAGGCCGGTCAGGTGGACAGAATCTTGGATCTCTACGAGCTGGCCACGGATTTGGGTGTGCAGGAGCTGTCCATCTGGGAGGGCATGCCGAAAACTCCTGAGGAAAAGCTGACATTGATTGAGAAGGAGATGATCGTTGACCTTTACAAGAAGATCAACTCCACGCCAGGCGGGCCGCGGCTTTTTGCCAATACCTATTTTGAGGGCCAATTGATGGGCTGCATGGCCGGGAGAAGGTGGCTGCATGTAGCAGTTGACGGCAGCGTCAGAGCCTGTCCCTATTTGCAGGAAAGCTATGCCAATATCAAGGACTCTTCCCTGAAAGATGCCTGGAAGGCTTTGCGTAGCTGTGGGCAGTTCGAGGGATTCGTCTGCCATTGCCCGGCCCAGGATATCTTCGGCTAAGGCATTTTTTGCTTTTTTCTTTCACCACGCATTCTGTCTCATCCGTTTATATTATTATAATCTATACGATAACGCATCATCTCTTAAGTCCAAGCCCGGCATTAGCACGGGCAGGACTATGTCAGAATAAAAGTCACGGAAAATTATTAGTACAGATATGCGCTTATCAGATCTGAGGTAGGATATGGGTATTTTCAGCAGCCTCAAGGAGAGCCTTGGGACCTGGATAAACAGGATATTTAAAAAAAAGAGGGCCAAGATCGGACTTTATGGCCCGCCTAATGCCGGAAAGACCACACTGGCCAACAGGATTCTGCACGACTGGAGTGATGGCGAGAGCTTTGGAGCGGCCTCTCCCATCCCACATGAGACCCGCAGGGCCATGAGAAAGGAGGGTGTGGTGATTAACGCCAACGGCTCGAGCATCGAGCTGGATATAGTCGATACACCAGGCATGGCCACAAAGGTTGATTTCAAGGAGTTCATGGTCTTCGGCCTCTCCGAGGCCGAGTCTAAGAAGAGGGCCAAGGAGGCTACGGAAGGCGTCATTGAAGCGATCAAATGGCTGGATGACCTGGACGGGGTGCTCTTAGTTATGGACTCAACCGAGGATCCTTATACTCAGGTCAATGTGGTAGTGATTGGAAACATGGAAGCAAGGAAGCTTCCCCTTCTCATTGTGGCCAATAAGATGGATCTGCCCAACGCCTCGCCGGCCAGAATTAAGGCTGCCTTCCCCCAGCATGCCATGGTGCCGATCTCCGCCCTAGAAGGATCGAATATAGATAACCTTTATCAGGCGATAGCAGCTCATTTTGGGTGATCTTGATGAGAGAAGTGCAAATGGACCTCATTTCCGGGGAGAAGCTGGAGAAAATGACCTCCATGGAAAAGATTCGGCTCATCCTGGACAAGGTCAAAAATGGCAAGATCGTGGTTTTGGAGAGCGGCCTGACTTCTGATGAGGAGGTGCGCCTCATCGAGATGACCATGTCCGAGATTCGGGTAGACGAATTCTCCGGAATAGAGATCGAGAGCTACCCTTCCAAGAAGGAAGGGTCGTTTTTGGACAGGATATTTGGCAGATCTCTTAAGGGCAGGATGACGGTCATCGGCCCTGCCAACCAGCTACGCACAATTGAGAAGGACAAATATCAGATCAGCACCAAGGTCTCAGTGGGGGACTAGATGCCTCATATCTGCACCCGTTGTAGCAATGTCTTTGACTTGGGGGAGGATATCCTGAAGGGCTGCCCGAATTGTGGCGGTAAGAAGTTCATGTTCGTGAAAAAGAAGCCACAGGATTTGAAGGATCAGATGCTAGCGCCGGAGCAGATCATAACTCGGGCGATGGGCGTAAGGATACCGCCCAGGAGAAAGGAAAGAGAGTCGATGGCAATAGAAGAGGAGATGCCGGCTATGCAAAGATCAGCTCCTGTCACGACACTTTCTCCGCCGCTTTGCATCCCAGCCAAGAAAGAGTTCGAGGACACCCCCCAAAGTGATGGCAAGCCAGAAGAGAAGGCTCTGGAGAGCGTCATGATAACGGCACCAGGCACCTACGAGCTAAATCTGCCATCTCTATTCGAGAGGGATGAGCTGATTATGGCGGTCAAGGATGGCACTTATTTTATAGATCTCACATCTGTCTTTAAAAAGAGCAAGAAGGATTGAGAAAATTATCACTTTTCTATTCTGATCTCAATTCCTTTCCAGTCCTGACCAACGCCTCGCAAGGATTCGGCCATGGCTACTGCCACGTTAGCGATGATCTCTTGCGGGAAGGCACTTAATTCTATGGCCTTTCCATCCACTTTCAGCTCAACATTCATTTCTTCCTCTTTAAGCTCCGCCAAATATGGCAATGGGCGGAGTGTAGACCGAGGGGTTGGCAGAAATTGCCTGGGGCAGGGTAAAGACAGTGCCGGCCTGGTTGGTTACATTTGTATTCTTAACGGCGAACATGGGTGTGATTGTAACCGGAGATGGACCCTTGATCATGGTCGCGCTCACATTGGGCTGTGTTTTCTTTCCCAGAGTGCTGAGATCGAGCACATTGCTTTTCAGGTTGCCTCCCAGAGAGGTTGGCGCAATAGTCGGCATAGTAGGCGAGAGCCTGGGCAGAGAAACAGCTTCCATGCTCGGTTTCTTGCCTAACGTGCTCAAATCCAGAACATCGGCAGCGCTGGCCGTGACGGCAGCGCCTGCTAAAAGAATCGTGACAACGAATAATGTAAGAATCAACTTCATTTTATGAACCTCCTTTCTCAAAAGGGTACTCAATCAGACCCCTTTTTCAGGTACGTGAGCTTTAACCATTTATTCCTTTTGCTTATATCGGGGCCATTAGACTCAATACCAATAATTCTCCAAATCCAACGCAAGTATATTGAATAATGCTATAAAAATTTAATAAAAAAGTCGGAGGGATTGTGTTATGAATATGACATAAATACATTAAATAAATTGTAATGCAACATAATTGATTGTGATATTCAATAATAGCATTGTGTTTATGATCTCTAAAATAAAGGCAATCTTAAATATACTTAATTAATAAGAAAAGATTTAAATAGAATGAACGCAGTTAGTAGATTGGGCGAAGAGCAATGGAAGATTGAAATGACATATTCTTTCATTACCCCCGAGATCTTCGCCTAATTCCTTTAGCAAATTCGCCATTTACTTATTTCGATAAATGCCCAACAATGAAAATGCTACATACATATATTATTATTTATATTTATTATTTTGAGTATACAGCAGCTCTGCGGCTGGGTATTCAAAATAATAAAAAAATATCAAGCGGACTTAGAGAAGGCATTGAGAGCATTCGTGAATTTATTACATGAGCCGCTTGAACAGGGGCTAACAAATTGCCCTGGGGCTTTATAGCTATTATCGGGGCCTGGCTTTTTCGCGCAATCTGCCTCAAAGCACAGAGATTCGGATGTCGGCTTATTGCGGAAGAGTATTCTTCGATTGATCTCGAAGGATCCGAAATACTCCTCAAACTCCTTCAGATTCTTCTGACCGGGAATTACCTGCTTGGCATCTATCATGTAATATCCAGTGAAGTTGTCCATCGTCTTGAACTCTGCCGTCTTCTTTAGAGATCCTGTCTGATGCAGTACGAAATCCTGGTTCTTGAACTCCATCTGCTGCACATCATAGCTTTCCCGGACTTTGGCACCCACTCCACCGAAGATCGCAGAACTCTTGAAGCTCTCTGTCCCTAAAAGCGCATCCCCAAGAGAGACGGCATTGTAGTTGTCAACTGCATCCTGTTCCTGGAAGTTGGCATTTTTGCCCAATGCCTCGTCCACCATATATTCATTCTTTACTAGAGCATCCACGCTGCCGGAAAACAGCACGTTTTTGGTGGATTTGATGCCAGAGTTCATGGATCTGAGGTCTTTATTCATCTGAAACTGGCCTGTGCCGGCGACAGTGGTCTCTGAAGCGTAGTCGAATGCTTGCACCTTGAATTTAGCTTCTCTTTGCCCAGAGCTGCGGCATTTGGCCGAGGCCTCCACCGCGAATCTGTACTCCCCGGCTACTGCGTTTGTATCCGGAAAAACTTGCAGGGCCACCGAGCGAGAGACTCCAGCCGGAATGGTCATGGGAGTGGTCGTCCAGCTAAACCATTCAAATGGACAGCCCTCCGGCTTGACGCCGACCTGTGCCTCCACCTCCGTTCTACCATCGTTACTTACCGTGACCATGAAGTCCAGTGGTTTGCCCGGGGTTGTATACAATTTATCCGGTTCTGACTCTGGCCCGGTAAGGCCGATGGCAACGAAGAGGCTACCGGAATCACCGGAACAGGGGCTGGGCAGAAATGTAGGCAAAGTTGGCGATGTGAAACCAGTCCATGGGCTGCTCGAAACATCACCAGGAGCCATGCCCGAGTCCTCAACCGTTGCCAATACCGGGGCTGCCGTCAGGATGAATGTTATCATTATCCAAATCATTTGTCTTTTCATGCTAACCCCCCACCTAAAGCTTTAAAAAAAAAAGAAAAAACTGCAGGCTTTCTCGGCCTAGCAGTCAATGCCTTCACATGGCACACGGATTCTTTCGGGCACGGGATTCTCATGGAACTTTATGGTCTTCTCTGCCTCGAAGGTTCCTGTGAACATCTCGTGGGCCTTGATATCCTTGTAGAATATCTTGTGCCACTTGGCATCGGTGCCCCAGGTACCATTGAAGGAGTTCTTGGTCTCAAGGCCGATGAGATGGGACGGGACATAGATATCATTGCTGGCCGTCATGAGCCTCTCGACTTCGGAAGTGTTTCTTCCTGCAGCCTTGAGCTTTTTGATCAAGTCCTCCGGGCTGACATTGTCCTTCGGCCGATAAGGCGTCGTAGAGGCAAAGAATGCGGTTTCATCCTTTTCCATCTCGTTTACGGAGAACATCTCCTGAACATCAGCGCCGATGCCGCCGTAAAATGCCTTGGAATGCAGGTACTTGCCGCCGGTCAGAGGTGTATCGCCTGCATATGTCAGCTTGGTGGTTTCGACGAGGTTAAAGCCGGACTCGTTGCTGTTGTTTACCGAGCTTACAGTCCTCTTTAGCTTCTCAGGATCTTGAGAGTAAGCATGCTCGGAGTCAAGCTCCATGTCGCCGTCGCCGGCCATGGTGTTGTAGTATTCAAGTGCGATCTTCTTATCGATTATCGACGTGCTGACATCGATAATTCCTGTTCCGGACACTTTTTGTGCTTCACAGAACTGTTCATACTGCACTGGTGGTACCAGTGGTGGATTAGCTAGCACGGTGCCGCAACCCCCTATAAGGGCAATTGCAAGCATAAATGCTACTATTACTACTCCCTTCATTTTCTTTTTCGCCCCCTTTTTTTTAAGCGATCAATTTAAGCTATTTCGCTAAATAAGCGAGATTTAGCTTTCTATCAATGTGTTACTTTTATATTATATAAATTTATCCTTCAAAACCACTCAGATTCTTGTAATCTTCCTCGTATCCAGGAACGAGTTTAGGAAAGCCATGATAAGTCTAAGGATCGTATAGATGATATAATATTAATAATAAATATAGATCAATAGACCTAATCTACCCCAAAAGAGCCAGGGAATTTGAACCAGCTTTGATACAATGAAATCAAATACAACAAGAGAGCATTGGATCAATCATGTGCACCTACCTGGAGCATCCGCACCTATTACCGCAAACGGTAGAGAAGCGGCTCTTCCAGTTGGATTTGGCCGCCACGGCTCTCAAGGCCTCCAGCCTTATTGTAGTACCTACGGGTCTTGGCAAGACCGTCATTGCTCTCATGGTGCTGCTGGCTCGAATGGATAAGGGCAGGATTCTTTTTCTGGCTCCTACCAAGCCTCTGGTGGAGCAGCATGCCGTTTTCTTGCAGCGTGTACTCAGAGACAGAGATATAGTTTCCATGATGACCGGGGAGAGCCCTCCGGAAAAAAGGGTCGAATCCTGGGGGCAAAGTAGCATCGTTGTCTCCACTCCGCAGGTGATCGAGAATGATCTTCTCTCCCGAAGGATCGATCTTAAAGATGTCTCCCTGGTGATTTTCGACGAAGCGCACCGGGCAGTGGGCAACTATGCTTATGTTTATATCGCCGATCGCTATCATCGCGAGGCAAGCCTCCCCCTGGTCCTGGGGATCACCGCCAGCCCGGGCAGCCAGAGCGAGAAGATTGCCGAGATCTGCACCAACCTGGGCATTGAGAAGATCCAGACCCGTACGGAAAATGATCCCGATGTCGCCCCATTTGTCCACATGCGGGAGATAGAGTGGGTGAAGCTTACCGTTCCCAAAGAGCTTCTGCTTATCCGCTCAGCCATCGAGGAGCTGCTCAAGACCAGAATCGATGATCTGAACCGGCTAGGCATCAGCCCGGTCAGAATCGATGCCAAGTCATCCAAGAAGGAGCTTCTGACGTTGCAGGCCACTCTCATGTCCTCGGCCAAGACGCAGGCAAATAAATCCACATTTGTGGCCATATCTCTCATGGCCGAGATTTTCAAGCTGCATCATGCCGTCGAGCTGGCGGAGACGCAGGGCCCGGATGCACTGGCCAGATATTTTCAGAGGCTAGAGGGTGAAGCCCTCTCGCGAAGCGGTTCCAAAGCATCCCGGCGGATAATGCAAGACCCCGGGTTCCTGCAGGTTGTAGATGCCCTGCAAAAGCTGGATGTGGAGCACCCCAAGCCTGCCGAGGTAAAGAGAATACTGCAGGAGCAGATTGGCTCGAAGCCCGAGTCTCGCATCATGGTCTTTACCAACTATCGAGACACTGCCACATCTCTTCTTAAGTTCCTGAAAGATGATCCCGCCATTCGAGCCGTGCGATTTGTGGGGCAATCCAGCCGCGAGAATGATGAAGGCCTCAGCCAAAAGAAGCAAGCAGAGATTTTGCAGAAATTTCGGGCAGGAGAATTCAATGTCCTCATTGCGACATCGGTGGGGGAAGAGGGAATCGATATTCCTGCCACGGATCTGGTCCTATTTTATGAGCCTGTGCCCTCCGAGATTCGCAGCATTCAGCGCAAAGGCAGGACCGGCAGGGCGAGAGCCGGCAGAGTGGTAGTTTTAATGGCCAAGGGCACGCGCGATGAGGCCTATTACTGGATATCAGACCGCAAAGAAAAGACCATGAACAGGCAGATGCGAGATCTGAGCGGTCAGGCCCAGGAATCGCGGCATGTGGAGTTCTTGCCCCGGCAGCTTCAGATAACCGAGGATCCGGCCGGACCTGCCGGGCATGCTGGACCTGCAAAGAAGGATGAAGGCCTGGCTGCATGGCAAAATATTGGGCCGAGCAAAGGGCCAAGCGAAGAGCAGAACGAAGGGCAAAGAGTCGTGCCGCATGAAGTGAATAACGCTGCAAAAAAAGAGCAAAAAGAAGCGGAAGAACCGGGCAAAATGCCTGCCAAAATCTTTGTGGACTCAAGGGAGAGAGAGATGGCAAAGCTTCTGGAGTCTCTGGGCCTCGATGTCACCGTCAAGAATCTGGAGGTGGGCGACTATGTGGTCAGTGATCGGGTGGCCATCGAACGCAAAACGGCACAGGATTTTGTGGCCTCGATCATCGATCCGCAGAGAAACTTATTCCGGCAGATAGCGGATTTGGCCAGGACTTACGATCGGCCGGTTTTGATTTTAGAGGGCAGGGATCTTTACACCCGGCAGATGAACGCCAGCTCCATTCGCGGAGCAATGGCCTCTGTGGCTGTAGACTACGGCGTCCCCATCATTCCCACGGAAGATCGGGATGAAACGGCCGCAGTTATTGCTCTGCTGGCCCGAAGAGAGATGCGGGAAGGGCACGAGCCGAAGGTGCATGGCCACAAGACCGCCAGGACGCTCAAAGAGCAGCAAGAGTACTTGATCTCGGCCATTTCCAGCGTGGGGCCGGCGGTAGCCAAGAACCTGCTCAAGCATTTCGGATCCGTCGAGAAGGTAATGACCGCCTCTCCTGAGCAGCTGCAAGAGGTGGAAAAGGTGGGGCCAAAGATCGCACAGCGGATTCGCGAACTGGTAGGAGGGGACTACAAAGGGTAAGCGATCTCACCGCATATGCAGGACGGTCAGAATTATGTGCTCCAGCTCCTCTTGAGGATAATTGCCCACCTGCTTATACACGAGAGTGCCGTTTTCGAAGACAAGCAGGGTTGGAGTTCTTGATACCCCATACTTGCGCATAGTAATAGGATTTCGATCGATGCACAGCTTGCCGAATACTATCCGGCCTTTAAAATCCTCTGCCATTTGGTTTATCTTTGGCTCGATAAGCTGGCAGGGCCGGCAGCCTATCTCCCAGCAGTCCAAGACAAAAGGCGAGTAGATCTTGAGCGCCTCGTCCATGGTCCCGTCATTCACGACAACAGGAGACTCTGGAAACACCCGTACCGGCCCGGAGGCGTTGCCATTCATCTGCCCTTCGGGGGCCGCCCGGCAGTCTCCCGTCATGGCTAGGGGCAGCAAACAGATGATCGCAAGGGCCATTAATGTTGCTTTTCTATTAATTGAGTTCATCATTGCTGGTCCCTCTGGCTTCTTGCTGGAAATGCTGTAATGGCAGCGACATGGCAAAATGGATAGTTAAAGCCTTTGCATGAATGCGATGTCGTCTGAAATCTAATACTGGCGATGGATCGAAACTGCCACTAAAAATTTCCCCGAAAGCTCATGAATTTCAATTTCCTTTCCCATTATTTTCAATCGGTTGGCTTTGACCAACGAGTATATAATGAAGTTAGACATCTGAATTGATGCTACAGATCGTCTAATCAATTGAGTTTGATAGGATGTTTTGTAGTAGGATCGATTCATGGAATCGATGCCAAAGGTAAGTGAATTAAAATGGAAGGATATGGAAGCGGCAACAGGGGCGGCTTTAGCAGCGGCCCAAGAGAGATGCACGATGCCACCTGCGCAGAGTGCGGAAAGACATGTCAAGTTCCCTTCAAGCCCGATGGCTCCAGGCCGGTGTACTGCAGCGATTGCTACCAGAAGCATAAGCCTGCCAGACCACCCAGAAGATACTAATCACTTAATGGGTACAAAATGAGTCAGGGTTGATCAATAAACCCTGCAGAACCTATTTTTCTTCAATGATTGCTTTCAGCTCTTGCAGTCGCTACTAATCGTCATAATATCGGGACCTGTTCTGCGAGAATCCTGTCTTTGAGCATGGGATGCAGCGACCTGTAAGTGAGAAGATCTACTCGCCTTTGCAGAGCATCCTCTAGATCGAGCTTCAAGCCGGCGAGGTCGAGGAGACTCTTTCGGCCTTCGAATTCGACAAGGATGTCTATGTCGCTTTCATCAGTCATTTCTCCCCTCACAATGGAGCCAAAGAAGGCGGCGCGTTTGATCCCATTCTTCTGTAAAATCTCCAGCGCTTTCTCGCGTGCCGCTTGTATCTGCTCGTTCATAAATCTCCTTGCCTATAATTTTATGCGATTATATCATTTTAATCTTTCCATGATAAGGGAATACAATCTTGATCGCCACATTGGCTCCGGAGCAACTCGGTTAACTTAACCTTTGCAGTCTTTGGCGCCAGCGGTATATACTTTGTTTAAATCTAAAGTCCTTATTATGGATGCAAAAATTGATTCGCCCAATAAGTTTATTCCCGCCGAAATTATTATCGCTCAAATCGAAAATAGTGAGGTGGTAGATTATGACGGGATCACAATTACAGGCAATTTAGATCTATGCAGGTTAAAATTGCCGCCGGGTGATGATGGTCGTTGCATCATAAAAATGCCCATAAAGATAAAGCATTCCAATATTCAGGGATTAACGAGAATTCTTAACGTGAATTTTATGGGGCATATTGATTTTTCTGGCACAACGTTTATCAACGCCGATTTTCAGGGATCCGTATTTAGCAAATTTGCTGGATTTGGAGACGCGATATTCACAGGATATGCTTCTTTTGCCAATGTTCGATTCATTGATGATGTTAGCTTTGCAAATACTCAATTCACCGAAGGTACGCTTGTTCGGTTTGACCAAGCTATATTCCAAAAGGATGCCTTTTTTTGGGGCATGCATAGCAAGAATATCCTCTTCGGGGGTGAATCCACATTCCGTTACGCCGTATTCCATGGCTTAGCAGAATTCTCAAAGGCAGTTTTTCGTGGTAAGGCTGATTTTTCCTTTTGTCGGTTCTTTGGAGAATCTATCCGGCTATTAAACACTCAATTTTGTGATAAAGTTTTCTTCATTGGCTCAAAGGTGAAGGGAACTGCAGATTTTATAAATAATAGGTTTAATAATACTTCTGATTTCTCTTACGTAAGTTTTTATATTGCGGACTTCTCGGCATCCAATTTCGAAAATCACATCTATCTAACAGGTGCGATGTTTACTCGCGTTAATGTTCAGTGGAACACTATCAAGAATCAATTAAGCTGCGATGATCCGGTACTTTTGGCATTAGTTACAAATTTTAGAAATTTAGGGCAATTTGATGACTCAGATAATTGTTATTATTTATATAGAAAGCGAATTCAAAAACAAAGAGGTATAGGATTAAAAAAGGTTTTTGATTTATTATCATGCATGTCATGCGGTTACGGTGTCCGTCCATTTCGCCCGCTATGTTTTAGTGCGTTTTTAATTACCATTTTTGCATTTCTTCTTTGGAATGGAAGAGGGATCAGCGGACTCCAGTCAATTGGCGATGCTTTTTATTATAGCGCACTAGCATTTACTGCCAACTCAAAATCGATAATCTGGATTGGTATTTATAAATACATAGGTTTGGTGGAAGGATTTCTTGGCTGGTTCTTCATGGCTCTATTCTTGGTAACCTCAGGTAGGACATGGCTTCGATAAATCGGAATTTGTGAGAATCTACGAGAATTGCAGAACGGGATTATATTCATGATCAAACGCGAACCGCTCCACTTATGCGTTCTAGATATACCTCAAAATCAGCGGCAGCATCAGCACCCCCATGGCATGCGTCCTGTGGATTCCTGCCACCGGCGCAATCAGGCCCACCACCGTGGACAGGAAGAAGATGAACAGCCCGAAGATCCCCGTAAAAGCGTAGGTCATAGCCACCAAAAAGAACAGCACGCTTAAACAGAGCAGCCGGTAGTTGAGTTGGGATATGGCCCGCCCGGCCAGGCGCGCCGCGCCAATGCAGGCCAGATAGGATGCCGCCGCAACTATTACTACAATTAGTATCATCTGGGCCAATATGCTCTGGTCGAGAGTCATAAGCTCCTGGATGGCTGCTGCCGCTCCACTCCTGGGCTTGTCTATCACATAAAGTGCCACCAGCGAGAATAGGGCGTTGGCAGTGTTCACTCCGGCAATAGAGACCAGGAACTCCTCCGGGCTAGGAATAGCCCCCAAGCGCGCTGTTATCGCAGCTACGGAAGGCGAGACACCGGGAATCCAGGCCACTACCGAGCCCCCCAGGCCGCCGGAGAAGACTGCTTTGGCGAGGGCGCTGGATGAGAGCTTGATCTCGCTCTCCTTCTGCTCCGGAATCTCCGTTTCTGTGGAAAGGCTGAGCAGAAGAGAGGAGGCACCGAAGATGCCGGACAGGAGGGGCAGGAGCACCTGCGGCTCCAGACCCAGGGGTGAACTCAGCAACTCCTCGTGATCAAAAGCAAATATGCCGAGAAGGCCGCTGGTTATGAAAAGCAGCGCGGCAACTGCCTTGTACTTCCAGTGTACCCAGGAACCCTGTCCCTCAATCCAGGGGCCTCTCTCCGACTTGATCATCATGAGGGCGATGGCTAAAAGCAGAATGCCCACATATTTTGTGAGATAATCGTAGTAGCTGGAGACGATCCAGGAAAGCGGGATGATCAAGAGAATAGCAAAAAGCACTGATCCCGCACTGCCCAGAGCCGAGAGCCGCACCGCCTCGATGCCTCGCCCCTCCAGCATGAGCCTCTGGCCGGGCAGAACGGTCAAGGCTGTCTCAGAGTCCGGCGCGCCCAGGAAGATGGCTGGAATGGCATCAAAGAATGTTTGAGAGATGCTGGCGGCCAGAATGATCGAGGCCATTTGAAAGGGCGAGAGGCCCATGGCCAACAGCTGCGGCGAGATGGCCAGCAGCATGGCTGCAAAGTTGTTCAGATGCAGACCCGGGGTAAGGCCGCTCAGGATTCCCAGAGCAAAACCAAAAGCGATGCAGGCAGGGAGGAGGATGTCGATCATTTTACTTCAGTGTATTTTTCTAATGGTTCTTACATTAATACCTTACTTTTGGTACGAACTATAGATCCGAAAATGTTCTCTATGCCTTCAGCTTACTTCCATGGCAGGACAGCGTCTTGCTGCTACTTTCAAGACAAAATTCTTATGCCGCCCTGCGACAGGCTTTGGAAAACCCTTAAATACTGGCGCATTGTCGATCTAGATATTCCGCACAGGGATAATGATGCCCTGGGCGCATGAACCAAATAACAGGTTCGAACGCGCGCGGCTTTGCGCGTGAGTCGGCCCGATTGGGGCCGTGCGGAGGATTGAAATGGCATTTGAAAAGACAAATCCAAGGATAGTCCGTCTTATCGGTGAACTTAAGGCGGCCTCTCGCGAAACTGGCGCACCCCTCTGGCGCGATATCGCCAAGAGAATGGAGAAGCCCAGTCGCAACTACGCTGCTGTAAACCTCAGCAAGATCAATAGGCACACCCAGTCTAACGATACTGTGCTCGTGGCCGGAAAAGTGCTGGCCTCCGGCGATCTGGAACACAGCGTTACCGTGGCAGCTTTCAATTTTAGCAGCCAGGCATTGTCCAAGATTCAGGCAGCTGGCGGGAAATGTCTGACGATTGAAAAGCTGATGGCCGAACATCCCAAGGGATCGGGCATAAAGATTTTGAGGTGAAGCAATGATAGTAGTAGATGCAACTGGATTGGTCCTGGGACGCCTGGCGAGCGTAACCGCCAAGAATCTCCTGGCAGGCGAAGAGGTCAAGATCGTCAATGCCGAGAAGGCACTCATTACTGGTGGGAAAGATTCCATTTTTGCTGAGTATGGGCAGACAAGGGACCGCGGCCATAAGGAGAGAGGCCCCTACTTCCCCCGCCGACCAGAAATGATCCTCAAGAGGACGGTACGTGGCATGCTTCCCTACAAGATGAGACGGGGAAGAGATGCATTCTCCCGGCTGCGGATATTTGTGGGCATACCCAGAGAGCTGAAGGGAATGCCATTAGAGCAACCAACCGCTGCTAAGATGAGAACCGAGAGCAATAACAAATATATCGAGCTTGGGGCCTTGAGCCGAAGACTCGGCGCAAACTTCTGAAGGGCTTGCTATGAAGATAATTAATACCTCGGGTAAGAAGAAGACGGCAACTGCAAGGGCCACTTTAAAAGATGGAAAGGGCGTTGTGCGCATCAACAAGGTGCCCTTAGAGATTTACGAGCCCCGCCTTGCCAGACTCAAGATTCAAGAACCCGTTCAGATCGCGGGAGATCTGATAAAAACAATGAATATCGATGTCGTTGTTGCCGGCGGCGGTACCATGGGCCAGACGGATGCCGTAAGAACGGCCATCGCCAAGGGTATTGTGGAGTGGACTGGCGATACCGGACTGAAAGAGGCTTTCTCCGAGTACGACCGAAATCTCCTCGTCAACGATCATCGGCACAAAGAGAGGAAAAAGTTCGGTGGACTTGGTGCCAGGTCTAAGTACCAAAAGTCCTACAGGTGAAACTGCTTGATTCCAGTCCAATTGATTTAGCTCATTTTTTTTCACTTTTATGTTTAGCATAGTTTGCGCAACTCTCAAAAAGAGCGTTTGCCATGTGTTTATCGCGAGCAAAAAGACAATTTGTTTCGCGTAAATGTTCGAAGTATCGCCCTGTATATTCCTGGCCGACAGGATGAGTCGCTAGCCAAACCGGCGTTTCGGCTCCCTGATCTGGCGTTTCATGTCCACCAAATCCCAAATTATTACTCAACACCGAATTCACATCGCCAGGATGACAGGCATTGACAGCGACCTGATAGGGCTTTAATTTTTCGGCAAAGACTGAACTTAGCATACGGTTGGCTTGTTTGGATTGCCGGTAAGCCTGGTCATTATCATAGCTTCGGCGAGTGAATTCCAAATCATTGAGATCCAGTCCTCCAGCCCAGTAGCTGGCTACATTAACAACACGCGCAGGCGCTGATGCTTTTAATATCTCCATGAATTCGTCGATTAACCAATAGTAGCCAAGAACATTAGTGGCAAACTGCATTTCAATGCCTTCAGGTGTTTCCTGTCGAGAGCGGGGTGTACAAGCAGCATTGTTGATCAAAACATGTAAAGGTCCTTGCCACCGTTTTGCCAAGTTGTGGATTTGTTCATACCGGCTTAAGTCGGCAAGCTCATAGCTCACTTCGGAATTTCCGGTCAGAGACGTTATTTCATTGACCGCCAATACCGCTTTCTGTTGGTCGCGGCATACTAATACCACCTTGGAATCTTGTATGTTAGCCAATTGCCGGGCAATGGCCTTGCCTATCGCCCCGGTAGCACCGGTGACCAGGAAAACTTTGGTGTGAGCAGTTTGCCCACTTGAAGACTGTGCAGTGCTTCCCATCAGCTCAATGCTTTATAGCGATTTTAAAAGGTATACTGCTACCCATTACTCGACAAAATCATCATAACGGCTAGCCTTTCAAGGCGATGGTCTCAACCCGGTCAACTGTGTCGAGCGTTATTTTGCCTTCCTGAGCTAACCAGCCAATGCTGCGCTGGATGATTTTTTCTTCTTCAGGAAGCTCCCGAACCAATTTGGCAACAGGAGTAGCGCCATTTTCAGTCAAGTAATGCCAAATGTTTCCCGCAGTCAAACCCACGCGTTCAGGCATTGCTATTTCCGGCGCCGCCGCATCCGGTTGGGGAGCCACGGCTTGAGTCTTTTTAGCGGGTTTCTGATCCGGGCTTGGTTTTTTAGAAGTTGCTTTAGTGGCTACGGTCGTAGTGGGTTGTTCAGTTTTAGCTTTAGGCACTGGCTTTTCGGTGGTGGTTTTTGGTTTTTTCATAATGAGATAAATAATATAAAGGACAAAAATGAGTATCAACCCTTCAGACATAAAAGCCTCCCTTGGTTTGAGGGATTTTACTCGCGTTTCGGAAAATAAGTAAACACGGATAAAAGGATAGACTCGGACCAGGTAAGGATCCTATACGGTAGTTATTATAGATATCCGGTGTTGATAAACATTTTCAGGTAAACCGGCGACTCAATGTTTAATAACGGAATTAATACCCCTTTGAATTGGCAGTTGCTTTATTTGGCTACTCAATAGAGCATAAGATAAGCCGTATCCTGTCGCTAAATTTTGTGCCTGGAAAAGGTTATACACTACCTCAATCATGGCTTGATCTTAGCCGCAAAACGAATAATATCGGGAAGCAGTTGCAGATAGACAGCAAGCTTTCCTAAAACATCCACCGCATCGCTTGGCGGTTTGATGACACGCGTCCTCACATGCTCAATGATTTCAAGTAACATTTTTTTGCCTCGAAATCGATTGACGCCAACTTCCAGCAAAGGTGCGAAAAAAGGCGCGATGATGAGTGTTGCCAGTAATCCGCTTGTCGCTCCAACCAAACCTACCCAAGCAGGAACTCCGGTTAGACTCACCCATAGACTGCCCCACCAGGACAGATTGCTTGTATAAATCGCTGTTGCAGCAGCTTGACCAGTAGCAATGCTACTTCCAAAGCCACTGGCTCCCAGACCTTTACCCATTAAGCCGGTCAATAAAAACATCAATGCTTCTCGTGAACCTTCAACAGGAAGAGACATTCGTTCAATATGATGGGAGAGTTGTCTCTCAACTTCCTCACGCTGATTTGTTGGAAGTCCGTTAAGTAAATCACTCAATTTGGCATCGAAATTGGCTTGATAATGAGCGACATAATCCTGAAGCTTTTTGTCCAAGCCGCGTAAATCAAGCAACTCGACTTCAATCGCGGTATACAACTCAAGTTGCTTACCCGATAAAGAAATAGAATTGAGTTGTTTATCCGGCTGATTTTTCTTAACGCTGGCTGCTGACTTGATAAAGCCCCAAGCAGAACGCGGCAGGGTAGCTAACTCCTTGGGAATATCGCCTCGGTGTCGCCAATGGCGGCTTAAGACAACACTCGGCGAAGCAAAATACTTCAAATAGACTGGCGTGACACGATTTTTTGCCTCGTTAAGGTGCGACTCAACGATGTCGTTTAAATTTTGCCGGTGTTGTTCGCTAGTTTGCGCGTAACCACAAGGAAAGCGCTTGTCCGGAAGCTTTGCTTGATCGTTTTTATTACCTGGCTGAGACATTCAATTCATCGGTTTTCGGCTTGTCAAACAGTTGGGAAAATATGCCCGTTTAAAAAAATGGCATTACAGTTTATCCATGTCCTCAGCATCGGCTTCGTGCTTTTCCCCCTCGTCCCTGATGTATTCCCACATGCCGTTTTGATGCAGCCATATTGGATCAGCATTTTGTTGGATATACTCTTCAGCATCAATTCCTTCGATCATGGGCGGTCTTTTGATTTTTACTTGCTTTCCATTTAGGAATACCCATAGGTACTTTTTTCGGTTTTCTTCTTTGGTCTTTTTTCTTACACGCTTCTGAGCAGTTGTAAGCTTCTTTTTTACCTTGGCCATTGTTCAATTTTATAGTGCTGGTTTTATCTGTTTCCTGGAGCCGCAACCTTTAGCGGGAGGAATAATGTCAATGGAAGTTGCGTGTTTCCAGATTGCCGGTTTTATGTCTGGCCCTAATGGCTTACGCCTTAATCAAGACCTCTAAAGCCGTCTGTCTCTGGCTCACATCCTGTTGTCGTATCGCCATGGATAAGGCTTTCCGGGTGCCGACAAAGACCGCTAAAGTCTTTGCCCTCGTTAATCCCGTATAAATAAGATTACGATAAAGCATTTTAAAATGTTGGCTAAGGATAGGAATAATAACCGCTTTAAATTCGCTGCCCTGAGACTTATGAATGGTAATCGCATAAGCCAGATCGAGCTCCATAATATCTTCTTTTTTATACTGCACTGCTCTGTGATCCGGATAAAAAGTCACCACTGCTGTCAGTTCCTCATTATCTATGGTCACGATTTTGCCAATATCCCCATTGAAGACATTAAGATCGTAATTATTGCGACGGTGTATCACCCGATCCCCTTCTCTGAATATCCGTTCCCCCACTTTCAATTGACACTTGTTTTCAGCGGGTGGGTTAGCTTTTGCCTGAATCACCTGATTGAGATGGGCAGAGCCCAGACTGCCACGGGTCATTGGGGTTAAAATCTGAATTTCTGTATCCTGTCCGTGGTATTTGGGAATCCACTCAAGATAAAGCTTAACCACGGTATCAACAGCAGATAGGCCATAATGCAGTGAAGACCACGGATGTATTTTCTTGACTACCGCTTTCAGCGCATCAACCTGAGCCTCAGTTTGTGTTAATTGCTCAATATCCACATGTTTGAATTTATCAGGGACCACGAAGTCCACTTCATAAGCGGACTTGATGGCCTCTTCTATTCTGAACTCGAAGGGTGACTGATGGGATTGATCGGCAACCAGGTTCTCCAACTCAGGGTTTTTCCAATCAAAATGGCGTTTCACGCGGGTAATAAAACCCAGTTGCTCTTGAGTCGCCTCATCCGAATCAATAAACAAACAATCGGCTTTTTTGTGCCAGAGCTCAGGGTTTTTAAACGGTGACTCAATAGCCGGTGTTTGTCCTTTATTAATCTGATGCGCATATTGGATGATCAAGGAGGCTTGCGCCTGACGAAAAACCTGCGTTAATCGAAAACAGGGGATCACTTCGGAAGCAATCATATCCTTAAGGACATTGCCTGCTCCGACAGCAGGTAATTGATCCGGATCGCCTATAAACAGCACCTGACAGTCAAGGGGTACCGCTTTTAATAAGGACGCCGTTAAACTGATATCCAACATCGAGCATTCATCGACAATCAGGAAATCGGTTTTTAATTTGGAGGCTTCATTCATCTGGAACTCACCGCCTTTCCATTCCAGCAGTCGATGAATGGTTTTAGCTTCCCGGCCGATCACCTCGCTCATCCGCTGCGAAGCACGTCCAGTAGGCGCAGCCAGTAAAACGGTCTTGTTCATGGCCTCCAGTAGACGAACGATCACTAAGGTCGTCGTGGTTTTTCCGCAGCCAGGTCCGCCAGTCAGTATTGAAAAACGGTGTTGCACCACGCCGTTAACGGCATTGGCCTGTTCATCACTTAACGTGATGTGTTTATTCTGGCAATAGGCAGTGACCCACTGGGCAATTCTCTCCGGCTCACTCGCGACAGGCTCCTTCATTCCCCGTAGTATGGCAGCGACAGCGGTTTCATCATAAAAAAGTGTCTTTGAGTAATAGCCGATGGTTTCCACAGTATCTTTGTTAAGGAGTCGGGTACAAAGCTGACCGGCTTGTTGCATTAAGCCCAGATACTCTTTTAGCCGTTCACCCAGGTTTATTGCAATCAGTTCAATGATGCCGGTATTGATCTGTGGCTCGGTCAGATAACAATGGCCTTGCTCACGACTGGCGGCCAACACATGTTTGATCGCTGCCATCATACGTTGTTGGCTGTTTTCCGCCAAGCCAATACTCAGCGCCACTTTATCCGCCGAGAAAAAGCCAATCCCATAAATATCATTCGCCAGCCGATAGGGATCTTCTGTGACCATCGCTATCGCTTTATCGCCATATTCTTTATAAATGCGCACTGCAAACAGGGTGCTGATGCCATGGCCCTGAAGAAATAGCATCACTTCTCTGATAGCACGGTGCTCAGTCCATGCCTGCTCAATTATTTTTAGTTTCTTTTTGGCGATGCCAGGGACTTCAGTTAAGCGCTGTATCTCATTTTCAAAGATAGCCAGGGTGTCTTTCTGAAAATATTTAACAATCTGTTTTGCCGTTTGCGGACCCACCCCCTTAATGAGGCCAGAGCCGAGATATTTTTCAATAGAGGCCGTCGTGGCCGGCTTCTTTTCAATCGCTTCGGTGGCTTTGAATTGCCGGCCGTATTTATGATCAATGGTCCAGGCGCCACGAAATTCCATGGTGGCGCCGGCAAAGACTTTGGTTTGATGAACCGTGACGGTTTCTTGTTGTTGTGGCGATTGAAAGGGTTGCACACGCAGGACCGACCAGCCCGTCGCGGGGTTGTGATAAGTCACCCTGCTGACAATACCTGTCAAAACTTCAGTAATAGTGTTCATTGACGGCCGGTTAAAGCTATTTGCTCATGATAAAGGGCTATCCGGTAATAGTGATGCATACTTGGGCATATCGGTATGATGAGGTCTGGATGAGCTGACATCAGGCAACCCTTGAAGATAAATAACGTCTGGTTTGTGATTCACATAGGCCTGGAAAATATACTCATTCCAATAATAATCTGACAAGCCCTGTTTCATCAGATTTTCCAGGGAGTTTGCCGTGGTCTTGGTTTTCTTGTCGCTAATCGTGCGCTTAAGATACGCTTCCCAGCTATTCTTGCCGGGGCTAAGCAATACATAGGGTGTAGTGAAGATAACACGGTAATCAAATGGCGCTAAGACAGGAGGCAAAATCCTTACAAACCACAGTTCTCCCTGCTGTGTTCCCCGGTAACCCGCGGGGCAGATACAGGGAATGACTTCAGTGCCCATTAGCTCTCTTAATAAAATTTTGTCACCCTGACGTCCCATAAATTCATATATGCCCATGCGAGAGTCTTGCATCGTCTGCATGACTTCCAACATCGCTTTATGTAAACCGAACTGATTTGCCAGATCGATGATAATTGTCGTGAAAGTTTCTTTATGGATTCCGGCAGTCATATCAAACAATAGCCAGCAATTAAAATAACTTTTCGTGAGGGGGCTCATCGGAGGACCGCTTGGAACATAGGCATCATCAGCCGCTGCAACGGTATTAAAGAAACGACTCAAGGCCGGTTCAGGAATAGCTTGTAAGGCTTCTACCAGTATTGATAACAGGTTTTGGGTATGGATATAAACAGCATGTAAAGGATCATGTCCGGTTTTAATGGCTTTTTCTGTGGTGATTATTTGCTTGAACAGGTCTTCTGTTGCTTTTTTCTGCTGTCGATACTCATTGAGATCAATCACTT
Source organism: Methanotrichaceae archaeon (assembly GCA_963748825.1). Lineage (GTDB taxonomy): Archaea > Halobacteriota > Methanosarcinia > Methanotrichales > Methanotrichaceae > Methanothrix. Next base: position 799 of record CAVVKN010000002.1, on the reverse strand, counting down.
TTCTGGCATAGGCCTTGTTTATTTGTTTTAACACTTTAGTGGCTATTTTTCTCATGTCTTACTTTATATTTAATGCAAATGGATAGCCGGCAATAACCGCAATGATTGCCGAGGAACATAGATTGGTTTTGTTCCAAAATTTGCGATTGCAAATAATTCTGCAATCCTATTCTGGCAATTATGCCTCACTATTTTGCTGGGTAGCACGCTATTTCAGCCGACCGATGCCTAATGTCTGGGTGAGGCCTAAGACCAATGGCGGCCACGAATAAACGGCTGTTGTCGGTCGGATATTAAAATTGGGCCGTGATAACGTTGGAGTTAATAGGACTTCAATCAGCATGGCATTTGGACGATCCGGTGACAAACAGGCAAGTCTTTAGTCTGCTAAAGCGGAGTGTATTGCGCCATTTTCAAAACACAATATAGGCTGCAATACGGCAAACGCTTAGCTAACTATGGATTGCGATTTTCCACTTTCGTCAGTCGGGATAACATCAAAAACAGGCCGTTAGTCATTTCTGCAAACGGCACATAATTGAGCTTATCCGGTGTATCCTGAGCCGTATGGTAATAGGGATAACGATAGAAAGCCGTATCGGTAATCATGAAAGCCTTATAACCGTGCCGCCAAAACGCCAGATGATCACTCCAGGACACTCCCGGCACAAGGGCCAGAGTGGCAATGGATTGCACCGGAAAATCCGTCACCGAGGCAAACACCCGGACACAGTCCCGCATGCTGCGCCGAGACCGCAAGTTGGAAACAAACGTGATGAAATTACCGGTATCGGGATAA
>CAVVKN010000001.1:0-26677 GCA_963748825.1 Methanotrichaceae archaeon | reverse complement strand
GAAATAGCAGAGTGGAGGCTCTTTAGGATTATGCATGGATGGCCTAATACCAGGAGACCTTGAGAAAATGAAAAAAAGTCTATTTCTTCAGAGAAGTTCCGCCCCGGTATATGCCACCCTCGACGATTGGATTCTACACGAAGCGATTCCATTCTCCGTCGATTCGTCCGAAACCTTCAACGCCTCCATCGACAAGGTCATCGCCTCACTTGACGACTCGGTGGAGTTGCTTGGCTTTGGAGAAGCACTCCACGGCGGCGAGGACATTCTTATACTGCGCAACCGGCTCTTCCAGCGCTTGGTGGAGACGCATGGCTACAGCGCCATTGCCGTCGAGAGCAGTTTCCCTCGGGCGCGTGCAGTGAATGAGTACGTAGCCGGTCGCGGCCCGGCATCGTATGAGGCTGTGCAGGATACCGGATTTAGCCACGGCTTCGGTCGGCTCGACGCGAATCGAGAACTCGTGGAGTGGATGAGGGCGTACAATGCCGATCCAACGCATCGCGTCAAACTCCAGTTCTACGGCTTCGATAGTCCGACCGAAATGATGTTCAGCGATAGTCCTGCCCAGGTCCTGCATTTTGTTCTCGATTACCTCGCCTCGATTGATAGTGCCAGCGGCGAGGAGCATCGCCAACGCATCGACCCGCTTCTCGGCCAGGACTCCGACTGGGAGAATCCCGCTGCAATGATGGACCCGACGAAGTCGATAGGCCTGTCACCAGCCGCAACTGCACTGAGGATTGAGACAGAGGATCTCATTGCAGAGCTGCAAGTACGCCGTCCCGAGCTGGTGGCCAAAAGCGACATAAGCAGCTATTTGGAAGCCATGCACTATGCAACGGTCGCACGGCAGTTGCTGAACTATCATGCGACACTCGCACGAACGTCGGGCAAACCAGGCGAACGGATTGTCGAAGGTCTCGGCATTCGTGACCTTATAATGGCGGATAATCTGGTGTACATGGTATCCCGTGAGCGTGGCAGGGGGAAGGTGCTGGCCTTTGCTCACAATAGCCATCTGAAGCGCGGAAAGACAGAGTGGCAACTGGGCACTGACCTGCTCACGTGGTGGCCGGCTGGAGCGCACCTCAATGAGATGTTCGGTCACCGCTATGCTGTCTTCGGTTCGGCCGTGGGAGTTTCTGATGCCAATGGCATCGGCCAGCCCGAAGCCGGCACTCTTGAGGCGCTTCTGACTGCCGTGCCGGGACCGGCGCGGTTCATTCCGACTCACAAAGGCCAAGGGCTTCCAAATTCGAAAATCGCAGCTCTTCCGACTCGCTCGGGCAGTATGAAGAACCCGACCTACTTCGCACTAACTCCTCAAAGCTTCACCGATTTCGACTGGCTGGCTGTCCTGGATAAAGCGACATACAACCGCGGTGGTCCCCCGCTGCAATAGCAGGACGCTAACCCCAAGCAGTAAAAAGCAAAATCACCGTTATCCTAAGGCGTATCCCAGCAGCCGGGCCAGCCGGATGGCATCCCAGTCCAGGTGGCGCAGCATGCGGGCCATGAGGCGGCTGGGCCGGTCGATATCCCCGTGCTCCTCTATGGCTTTTATGAGACGGGGCTTGCCGGCCAGGTAGCCCACCAGCTCATCCAATTCCGCAGCGCTCATTTTGCTCAGCATGCGGTTGACTCTCATGCCTATCTCCAGCTCACGGCCCAATGCCGCCCTCCAGAGCCGGTCGTATTCCATGAGTCGCTTGTGCGGAGCCGTCGCCTTCCATTGCCGCAGCAGCCGCCACGCCGCCCGCAATTTTCGCTGCCACCAGCCCCGGATAGATTCCGCCGCCTGAGGTGGGCTTGACCTGGCCTGCCGCATCGCCCACGGCCAGCAAGCCCGCGACTGCTGTCGCCGCGGGCGGACCCAGAGGCAGACCGCCCACATTCAGGGCCACTGGGGAGCCCTGCAGCCTTCTTGCAATAACATCCGTTTTCAAGAAAGAGCGCAAGTGCTCGCACCCCTGATCGCGGGCGCACAGACCGATGCGAGCCGAGCTTTCGTCCAGGGGAATCACCCAGGCGAAAAGCCCCGGCGCCGACCCCAGGTGAACCTCCACCTTCTCAGGGTCTTCCACTGCAAAGGGTACCTGCACCTGTGCCCCGGAGAGGATCATCTGAGGCGGAGCAATGCCAGCCCGGCGGGCCAGAAGGGCAGAGACGCCCTCTGCAGATATCACAATCTTTGCGGAGATCTCCTCGCCCCCGGCCAGGGAGAGGATGCTTGCGTCTTTTTCCCGTCTTATCTTTCGCACTGACGAGCAGAGACGAAGATCTGCGCCCTCCTGCAAAGCCCGGCGCAGCATTGCCTTGTCAAAGAGCCTCCTGTCCACAACCCAGGCCTTGCAGGATTTGGCTTTGAAGTCCAGGCGCTGGCCTCCGGGCGAAAAGACCGTCGCGCCCAACATGCCGCCCAGGATAAAGGAGCCTTCCGGCAGCTCTGACTCAGCCATAGCCGCCTGGCCCAGCAGTCCGGCGCACTGCACCGGCCATCCCGCCCCGGCGTGCTCCTCCAGCAAAATTGTGCTTGCACCGGCTTTGGCGGCATACTTGGCGGCCATAGAGCCCGCCGGCCCGGCACCGATGACGGCCACATCGAAGATGTCCATGTTCGGGAAGAGAGACGGAAGGCAATGATGTTAACTTTTTCTGTTTTCTTTGAAATTATTTATTTAATAATAATGATATTAGAGCTCATTTGCTGGGTTCAATTTCCGCTAACTAGTGCTTGATCGCTCTTTCGAGGCTTGGCTAGCCAGCCAGAGCTGTCCTTTAAGCTGGCGGGCCGCCTGCATGCGCGCTCGCATGAGACGAAACTTTATTTCTATTGAGTGTAAATCAAATTAATTGGAGAAAACAACAAAATGGCGGATATCGATCTTACCCAAGAGGAGGCCGATGCCTTGATGGCCATGCCCAAGAACAGGGCCAACGATGATATCGTGTTCTATCCAGCCAGAGGCAAATCAGTGACAATTCCCTTGACCTCTGATGATAAAAGAGAAAATTTTCTCCTGGACATTAGGTGCGGCAGGATAGATCTGCTTAAAGCTACATATCAAAACCGAGCACGTCAGACAGTCGTGCTGGTAAGACTCGATCTTGGAGGAGCACCACATCGAAATCCCGATGGAGAAGAAATCGCCTGCCCTCATCTCCATGTCTATCAAGAAGGTTACGGTGCAAAATGGGCCAAATCCATTCCCGTGGATAAATTCTCGAACGTTGAGGATTTATGGGAAATGCTTCAGGATTTTATGGGCTACTGTAATATAACTAAACCGCCAAATATCCAAAAGGGGATCGAAGGATGGAAGAGATACAAAGGTTAATGGACCAGTATGTCGCGTGGCTGAGAAGTAAAACCACTCTCCGACAGTTAGATGACTGGATTGAAGTAACCACACCGTATCTCGACCGAAACAACGACTATCTCCAGATATATGCCCGGAGACAGAACGGAAACTATATCCTTACGGATGACGGTTATATCCTTGGAGAGCTAGAACTGTCTGGCTGCAAACTGGAGAGCCCTAAGAGATTGGCTCTTCTTCAAATGACCTTAAACGGTTTCGGCGTGAAGCTGGTGGAAGGCGCTCTTGAGGTAAGAGCCTCAAAAGAGGATTTCCCGCTGCGAAAGCATAATCTTGTTCAAGCGATGTTGGCGGTGAACGACTTGTTTTATCTAGCCACGCCCATGGTGTCCAGTCTTTTCCTGGAAGATGTTGTCGCTTGGCTTGATGAGAATGAAATTCGTTATACACCCAATGTAAAGTTCACTGGGAAGAGCGGATATGATCACCTATTCGACTTTGTGATACCTAAATCAAAGAAGCAGCCAGAAAGGATTATCCAGGCGATCAACCGCCCGAGCCGAGATGAAGCCCAGGCGACGGCTTTCGCGTGGTTTGATACCAAAGAGGTTCGATCACCTGAGTCTAGGGCCTACACCATACTGAACGATTCTGAGCGAGATGTCCCACTAACGGTTATGGATGCTCTTCTAAGCTACGAAGTGAGACCAATACCTTGGAGCAAAAGGGACGCGGTGGTGGAGGAGTTGACGGCGTAAGATCTTCGGGCACTGTCTGAGAATTATAAATTACGGCGTTTTTTTGTGCGCACAAAATGTTTACACAAAGCAGCGCTCCAGGAACGCCGCCAGATCCTCGATGCTCTCCACCTTCTCATCGATGGGCGTGCCTTCCGAGATGCGCCTGTAAACAACGTCCCAGGTGCTGTATCCCCGCAGCCGCATAACCAGCTCGCCGGCAGGCGTTGTCGCCAGATCGGTCTCAAAGCGCATCCACCGGTCGCTTTCCCGTTCCACCTCAAAGTTGATGCAAGCCCCGCAAGTTCCGCCGTAAAAAACACCATCCACCACATCGATGTACAGCCTTATCCAGGAGATGCACTTCGAGTAGCGAAAAACTCCCTCTGTGATGCAATCGGGCCCGTCCCATCCGGCTAGTGGCAACATCGCATGCTGATTAGCAGGGCTTGATTTATGCATCTTGCGGAGGGATTATCCCATGATCTCCCATGATCTAATAGCTCATGATCCATTGGAAAGGGTAAGCCAAAAATTCTTCTAGATTCCCAGCAGAATATAATCCATGCCAGATGTTGTGCAGCTCGCTGAGGAAAAGCCGGAAAAGACGCCAGATGGCTCTTCCGCCTCTGCTCCGCCCAGAACCACCTGGTCCGGCAACCTCCGGATAGGTCTCGTAAACATCCCCGTCAAGGCCCTGCTCATGACAAAAGATGTGCGCATCAGCTTTCGCATGCTGCATCGGAGTTGCAAGACGCCCATCTCTTTTAAGCGCTTTTGCCAGGAGGGCGATGAGGTCACACTGGCCGATATCGTCTACGGCTATTCTCTGGGAAAAGATCGGTACGCAGTACTGGAAAAAAAGGAGATCGAAGCTGCCAGACCCGAATCGAAGAACACAATTGCCCTGGATCGTTTTGTGAACTTCTTTGAGATCGATCCTCACTACTTCGAAAAGACCTATCTGCTTTTGCCGGATAAATCCGAGGAGGCCTACTCACTTCTAAGAACCGTCATGGAGAAGACGGCAAAGGCGGCCATCGGTAGAATTACCTTTCACTCGCGAGAGAGACCGGTCCTGGTCCACTACTACCGGCAGGCCGTGGTGGCTACCACCATGAGGTACCCGGAAGAGGTCTTAGACCCGCAGGGCTATCAGGCGATCAAAGATCTTCCAGAGCCCCAGGAAAAGGAGCTGGAACTGGCCATGGAGATCATAAAGAGCCTGAGCGGAGAACTGGACCTGTCTGCCTACCACGACCAGTACAAAGAAAGGATTGAGACCCTCGTCAGGTCCAAGATGGAAGGAGCCGTAGCCGTCCCGGAGAAGAAGAAAGCCCGGACATCTGCCAAGAGCCTCATGGAGGCCCTGCGCCTTACTGCTGAGTCGTTGAAATGATCGACTTTCGCGATGTATTTGATTTCCATTCCGCCGACTTAAAAAAGCCCAGCCAATTGCTTCGGATTAGTATTTCCGTCCGCTCGTCCTCTGTGCGCTCTGCGACTCTGCGGTATAATTTCCGTAAACCCCAGAGTTAAATTATTCAGCTACGAATATTAACCGCAGAGACGCAGAGTTCGCAGAGACGTGCAAACTTCCTTATTACCAACACTTGAAGAGGAAAGCATCTTAATTCCAAGCAAATAGTCGTCTCCGTCCGTTCGTCCTCCGTGCGCTCTGTGACTCTGTGGTTTTGCTCCGCAAACCACAAGGATTTAGTTATCAGGCATTCAATTAACCACTCGATACAACGAGGAGCCAGAAAATGAATCCCGTCAAGCCCATGCTGGCAGTATCCGGTCAGCCCTTCAACTCAGAAGGCTGGATCTTCGAGCCCAAGATCGACGGCACCCGCTGCATAGCGGAAGTATCCTCAAGCGGCGCGCGCCTCCACAACCGCAGGCTTTTCGAGATCACCTATCGCTATCCTGAGCTGGCTCTTGCACTGGCTCAGGGGGCATCCGGCTGCGTCTTGGACGGAGAGATCGCCGTCTTCGCCGACGGCCGGCCAAGCTTCGCCAAGCTTGCGGAGCGTGACCACCAGAACGATAGGCTACGCATAGATTTCCTCTCCCGCTCCATGCCAGCCAGCTACGTTGTCTTTGATATCATCTACGCGAAAGAGAAGAGCGTCATGAACCTGCCTCTTCGCGAACGAAAGCAGATTTTACGGGAAGAGCTTCAGGAGAGCGAGTTTGTGACCATTGCCGACTCATTTCCAGAAAAGGGCGAGGACTATTTTCAGGCGGCACTGGTGATGGGAATTGAAGGAATCGTGGCCAAGAGGCTGGACTCCGTCTACGAGCCGGGCACAAGAAGTCAAAACTGGATAAAGATCAAAAAAAGCCTCAAGCTGGACCTCGTGATTGGGGGCTATATTCCGGGAAAAGGTGGGCGCGCTCCTAACTTTGGCGGCCTTCTCCTGGGCGCATACAGCCAAGGCCTGCTGCAATATGTAGGACGGGTCGGATCAGGATTTACAGACAAAGAGCTGGCGGAGATTGCTGGAGCGTTTTCGATCCAGGACCTCTCTCCCTTCGTTAATGCACCGGCAACGCCACCGGCAAGATGGGTCGAGCCCCAACAGGTGGTGCAGGTCTCTGCCCTGGAGGTCACTAAGGACGGCCACCTTCGCGCACCGGTGTTCCTACGCACCAGAGATGACAAAGAGCCGCAAGAATGCACAGTAGATCAACTCAATTGATTGCAAAAAAAACTGAGGGCTGGCGTACAGCCGGCTCCTTAAAGTCCGCGTCCACTTTATGCCATCACCTGCTCCTTGAGAATATAGCGGATCAAGTCTTCCGAGAGCTTGGTCTCCCTTTGCAGCTTCTTTACAGTCTCCTCGATGCTGTTGCCTTCCGTCATGAGGTTTGATATTCGGCCCACAATCTTCTCGCCTATGGCATAATACTCATCAATATCCTTCCTATGGCCCCAGACATCTCCTCGCAAGAGCTGCACACCCTGAATCTCCAGGAATTGCTGGGCGGCCTTGGACATGGTCTCATGGTAGGATGGCGGAATCTGCACGGCTCGCAGACGCGGACAGGACTGGACCAGGTTCATCACATCCATATTAGAGGCTCGGAAAGCCAGATGAACCAACTGCTCGTTCCTGTTTAGGTCGGTAATCTCCTTTTTTGAACTAACTACCCTCAGCTTCATGCCACTTACCAATGCTCTTAAAATATTTATAGATAATGGTAATCATAGTAATCCTTAATTAGATATACTGATATCAGTAACTGGATAGGTAAAATATTTATGCATCAGCGCTAGGGGCCGGAGATATTTGCCGATTTATGTCAATGATTTGAATATGTTTATTCGATACAGTGATATTTATATTTGAAAAGCTAGCTCTTAACCAGTTAGCGGTAATATCACAAGTCAGGCCCCGCTATTTTATTTATTTCAGGTTTTCCGGCCAGTCTTTTCAGGTTTACCAGGGTCTGGAATCAGACCGCAATTTGTCTGGAATTAGTCCCCAATTAGTCCGGTATCGCCTGTCTATACGCCGTCCAGGCGGAAAGATCTCACTGCTGCGGCGCAATTGGCCAGCATCCTGGCCGCCAGATCTTGACTGGGCCAGGACCCAAGGCCACAATCGGGACCTGTCGCCCTCAGCCGGTCTCCGAATTGAGCATAGGCTTTATCCAGCCTCTTCCTCATGACCAGGGGCGATTCCAGCCCCAAGATCTCCCTTTCCAGCCTTGGCATGTCCTGCCAGAGATTGATGCCTAACTGTTCGTTCAAGCGGGCGGACATGGACAAAATATCGGTGCGCGCGATCCCCGCGCGAAGATAACTGTCCGTCTCTTCCAGAACTTTCTTATCGATCAATTGCAGATAGTCAGGATGTGCCGCAGACTCAATACCCACGATGCTGATGCCAGGAACGCGAGCACAGGCCTCGGCATAAAGGGGCGAATGCAGATGTACTTCGCAGTCCATGCCCTGGCAGGGCGCGCTCGCGATCTGCAGGGCCTGGAGGATCTCATCCTCAGAAAAGACTATGTTGGAGTTCAAACCGAGACTCGGCTCGTCCAAAGACGCAACAGACATACTTCCCCCTTCCAAAGCCACGCAAAAGAACCTGGCCACGCTCTCCGCCAGGTTATTGAGAATATCCGGATAATGCGTGGCCCCGAAGGCAGAGATATAAAGCTCCACAGGTCCGGTGACGCAGACGCGCACATCCTGGCCCGCCGGCACCGCCTCTAGCTCCATTATCTTGGCATTCTCTTTCTTGATCAGGTAGGGGCTCTCCGTTAAAGCCGGATTCTCGATGCCGTCCATGAACATGCGGATCATATCCCGGAACTGAGGATAAGTAGGAACCTCTACGCCGGCACGGCTCTTTTGAGCCAGAACATCGCGCACCAGATCTAGATACTGATCGCGAGAGAGGCTTTTCAGCCTGACCCCTTTGGGCAGGGGAAAGCTGCCGATATCATCGAAGAATATGCCCTCAATTTGCCTTGACATCTTGTTGTCACCTCTAAAGAAAACGCCTCAGGTAATCCTTCAAAGAGGAGTACTGTCCATCTATCATCTCAAAATTTTCCGCTAGCTCATCCAGCCGGGCCATGGCTGCAGGCAGAGGCGGATTTATGCCGGTGGCTCGAACGATCTCCTCCGGGAACTTGGCCGGGTCGGCCGTCTCCAGGGAGACGCAAGGAGAAAAGTCTCCGCATTTTTCCAGATATTTCATTAGCCCGGCCCAGGCCACGGCACCGTGCGGCTCCAGAAGGAGCTTGTGCCGGCGGTATGCCTCCTTGATGGTCTGGCGGGTTTCCTCATCCGTGATAAAGACGGCATAAAGATCCTTTTGCATGGCCGCCAGGTCCGGCTGCAAGCTTACGTGGCCGGTTTCATCCATTTGACCTCTGTAAAGGCAAAAGAGGCGGGCGAGATTACTGGGGTGGCCTACGTTCATGGCATTGGAGATGCAGTTCTTGCTGGGCCGGATGGGCTCGTAGATGCCTGTATTCATGAAGCGCGGGAACTCATCGTTCTCATTGGTCGCCACCACGAACTTCTGCACGGGAAGGCCCATATTCAAGGCTAAAAGGCCGCCCAGGAGGTCTCCGAAGTTGCCGCTGGGCACCGAGAAGACGATCTTTTCCCCCTGCGGTGCCACGCGCGAGTGGGCATAGAAGTAATAGACGGCCTGGGGCAGCAGTCTGCCGATATTGATGGAATTGGCTGAGGAGAGGTGGAGGGCAGAGAGATCGGGATCGACAAATGCCTGCTTGACCAGAGCCTGACAGTCATCAAACTTGCCTTTTACGGCGAGCGGGAAGACATTTTTGCCCAGTGTGGTCATCTGGCGCCGCTGCCTCTGTGTTACCTCCTTCTCAGGGAATAATACTACCACCAATACATTATCCAGACCATAGAAGGCATGAGCCACAGCAGAGCCCGTGTCTCCCGAGGTGGCGGTGAGGATGAGGATGCTTCTGCCTTCCTGGCTGAGGAAGTACTGGATCAACCGGCCCATTAGACGGGCGGCAAAGTCCTTGAAAGAGCAGGTGGGGCCGCGATCCAGCCGCATTACATATTTTTCGTCATAGACTCGCTCTACTGGTACATCGTAATTGTAGGCGTCTTCCAGCATTGCCCGCAGGTCGGAGTCGGAGACCAGATCGCCCAAATAAGGCTTGATGACCTCGTAGGCGATTTGCGGATAGCTCATCTTGGGAAATTGCCCTATCCGGCTCCTGGGAATTTGAGGGATCTCTTCCGGCAGATAGAGCCCCTTGTCCGGGGCCTGGCCCATCAAGAGCGCCGCTCGAAAGTCCACGCGCTCGGGATGGCCGTTGGTGCTGAAGAATTTGATCAGAGACATGGTCGTAAGAAATAGGGTGGAGCTGATCTTTAAGGCTTTGCCAAGAAGAACCGAAATCCTTATATTCGATTATTGTCTAACGCGGAATCGTCTAATATCGAGAAAATTGGACTGCAATGCAAACCAAGCGATCCCATTAATTGGGAGGAAACTTGCTCAGATTCGAAGCAGACTACTTGTTTGAAGATGCCGCAGGCATCCGCACAGGCATGAGACCGGCGAATTGGGATATGCCCCAGGGACCAGAACCCGGACCCCAGTGGCCCAAGAAGAAAAGACCACAAATCCTTTGAAGCAAGATCGGGCCTGTAGGTGGCCTTCGCGGCCCAGGCCCAAAGACGATTCCGAACGACTAATCTTTTTTTAGCGCTAATAGCCAAATACTGCGCCCAGAAAGCCATTATCGGGGAAAAATCTTGGAAATTTGGTTTTTTAAGCGATTTTCCGATTTTCTTCCAGGCGCCAAATACCCGGCAAAAGCGAATGGCGAGATGCTACAGGGAATGATACGTAGAGCGTTTTTGCTAATCCGATTTCTTATGAACTCCATCCAATAGGAAGCAATTTCAGGCGGCGGTGAGGGAATATTTAAGTATTAGTTGTCAGGTAAGTTGGACGCAAATGATGGTCGTATCGCCCCGATATAATGATAAATATAACGAGGAGGAAATGAGATGGCGTTCTACACGTTGGGCCTCACTTTTAATCTTGTGATATTCCTGACAGTTATTGTACTTGCTGTTTGGATATATGGTATATATTTCAACTTTAAGAAATGGGGCCTCGGATCCACCGGCTACCACGACCAGTTGCGCAATAGCTTCTGGCTCTTCCTTGCCACCTGGATTCACGAGGCATTTAAGGATGGATTATGGGTATTTTTGAGGACAGTTGTGCTTGATGTTCTTCTATTGAGGAGGACGCTGGCCAGAAGCCCGGTGCGATGGGTTATGCACATGTCCATGTTTTATGGATTCCTGATGCTGGCGGCACTTTCCGGCCTTGGACTTATGCTCGATATCGTCGAGCATTTCAACCTGCTCGGGCTCTTTGCGGAGGCTGAGATGGCCAAGGAACTCCTGTCGCTGCCTTTCGATATCTTCGGCTACCTGCTCCTCATCGGAGCCACCATCGCCGTATCCAGGAGAATCCTGCTTAGGTTCGTCAGGGATAACACCAGCGCCTATGACGCTTTCTTGATCGGTGCCGTGTTTCTCATTACTGTTACCGGATTTTATGCGGAGTGGATGCGCGGCAATTCCTTCCTCATCGGGAATGCTTTTGAATATCCCATCTATGCACCTCACTTTGCATTGATTCACACCGTCCTGGCAATTGGTCTGTTCGCCCTGGTTTTGCCATGGAGCAAGTACATCCACGTCATAGCTACACCCATGACCCTGATAGCCAACCGAGGAGGGGAATAAAATGGCTAATAACAAAGAATCAAAGCCCTTGATGACGGGCTTTATGCTGTCCACTCAGCTCATGGAAGTAGATGGCTGCAACAGGTGCCAGGAGTGTATGAAATGGTGCCCGACCTTCGCGGTGAGACCGGATCGGCCCGGCATTACTCCCATGTATAAGAACGCAAGGTGGAGAGAGCTGCAGGCCAAGAGCCAGAGCCTGCGCGCCAAGATCTTCGGCCCCAAGCCCCTTACTGACGATGAGATGAAGGTCTTCACCGAGGATACATACAGCTGCACCACCTGCGGCGTTTGCGGCACGGTCTGTGAGGCAGGAATCAAGACAGTAGAACTCTGGGAGGCCATGAGGCCGAACTTGGTTGCTAGGGGTGACGGACCCGTGGGAAAACAGTCCATGTTTCCCAAGCTCGTCAGAGCAGATAGAAATCCCTATATGGCCAAGCAAGAGGAAAGGCTATGCTGGGTTCCGAAGGACATCAAAGTACAGGAATCTGGTGATATTGTATACTTCGCAGGCTGCACTGCTGCCTACCGGCAACAAGCATTGGGAGTAGCCACCGTCAGGATTTTGGATAAATTTGGTGTCCCCTTCGCGATGTTGGGCAAGGATGAATGGTGCTGTGCTTCTGCAATGGTGAGAACCGGCCAGAGAGAGGTCATGGCTGAGCATGCTGTCCATAATGTCGATGCTCTCAAAGACGCAGGGGCGAAGAATGTGCTCTTCGCCTGTGCCGGATGTCTTAGAAATGCAGCCGTTGACTGGCCCATGTGGTATGAAGGTTACATCCCCTACGAGACCATGCCCCTCTCGGTGTTCCTCAGAGAGAAGATCAGAAATGGAGAAGCAGAGTACAAGATTCCACTGAACTATTCGGTCACATACCATGACCCATGCCACAACGGCAGGCATCTCATGCACCTCAAGGGAAAGGATTGGGCCTTTGAAGCCTCTCGTGACTGCATCACATCCATCCCGGGTGTGAAGTTCAGAGATATGGTGCGCAACAGAGCCCTGCAAAGGTGCTGCGGTGCAGGCGGCGGCGTTAAAGCCGGCATTCCCGACCTGGCCATGGATTGCGCCAAAGCCAGGGTTAAGGACGGTGAGGAAGTTTCCGCTGATGTCATTGCATCCACCTGCCCCTTCTGCAGAAGGAATATCATGGACGGCAGAAACGACGCCAAATCCGGCATAAAGGTCCTGGACGTTGTAGAGCTCATGGCTGCATCCATGGGCCTGGATACAACCATCCCCGAGAACCCGTACACCAAGTATCAGGAGCAGGATGTATTGGTTTGCGGTCCAGCAACCTGCAAAATAGAGACCGTCGAGCGCAAGGCGCCCGGCAAGGATCTGGTGGGCGAGGCTCACTGAAGAATGCCTGGAATTCCGGACATTCTTTTTTCATAATTTTTCAAAAAATTTTAAATATTAATTTAATATGGAAAGCTTTTAGCTATTTCAGGCATTTGCCCGTAAACGCTTTTGGCAGGAGATCGGAGACCGTAGCCGTCAAAGCATCACCTTTCGCGTTGCTCATGATGACAACAATATCCTCTCCGAACTCTATCAGGCTCTGCCGGCATATACCGCAGGGCGATACAGGCGCGACGGCATTTCCAACTATCGCAATCGCCTCAAATTCGTGCTCTCCAGAGGCGATGGCTCTTGCCAGGGCCGCTCTCTCCGCACAGATGCCCGCCCCGGAAGCAGCACTCTCAATATTGCCGGCCGAGTAGATCCGACCGCTCCGGGAGAGAAGCGCCGCGCCCACCTTAAATCCGGAGTAAGGGGCATAGGCATCTTTCAATGCTTCTTTAGCCTGCTCGATGAGATGATCATACCCCCCGGTGTAAGAACGGGGGGCGCAGCGCAGTGCGCCGATGTACATGCACTCCTGGGGTGGGATGGTGGGCATAACTGTGCTTTTCTCGCTGATGAGCACAGGCGCGTCTCTTATGATCACGGCCGGAATTCCCTCGTCACCTTCACCCATTACTATCTGAGCGGCAGAGACTAAATTGTCTGCCACCGCCTTGCGGGTGATCTTGAGCTCCCGGCCGAAGAGGTCCTTTTGGCCTCGCGCATCCTCGACTGGTTCCAGGCCCACGCAGGCCAGGGCCACGCCTACGCAGCCCAGTCGCAAGGGATGAGTCCGGCTGTCGCCGATGATAACCGCAATCCTCCTGCCTTTCGCCATGCGCTCCTTAATCTCGAATGCCGATTTTTGTGCATCGGCCGGAAATAGAACCACGTGCCCGGGAGGGGCATTGGAGTTATCGATGCCGGCGTTGGGATAAAGAAAGCCTTCTCGCAGCGTCAGCACCACGCCCGGTATGCCTCCCATTATCTCGTCCGATTCTTGGAGGATCAGCTCCATCTCTCGCGGGTCTTTGCTGTACTTGGCGGCCATAGAGAGCGCAAGAGGGCCGGGTGTGACATCATGCAGAGCCACAACGCGCCCTTCTGCGGTAGCCACAGTGCTCTCCGAGACAACCAGAATGTCGCCGTCCTGCAAGGCCAGGCCCGATCCGGCCATGGCCTTCTCAAGAGACTCCACCAGGTCATCGCCCGGGCTTATGAGATCCGTCTTTATGCCTAAAACCTGCAATACACTCACCTGTAACGCTCTGGGCTTTCTATCATTGTAGTGGCCTCATCTATCCTCGCGGCCAGACAGGGGAGCCGAAAGGGCTGACCGCTCAAGTTCTTTACCAGGCCCGCTATCTGATGGGAGGTGCCGAATATTAAAACCTCTTCCGGCCGGGGGTCACAGCGAAGAGCCAGCTTGGGAATGGCGGCATCTCCGCCCCGTGCCAGCATCTCCTGCTTTATTATTATGGCCTCCATGCTGCTAACACCGCGCACGGCCAGGATGCGAAAAGAGCTTTTCTTGCAGAGTGTGCGTACTCCTCGCTCATCCACTTCCGTCCTGCGAAGGTTTTCGGCCATATCCTCGCCCTGGCCCAAATAGCCCAGCACCTCCACCTCCAGCTCCTCATCCCCGGCCTCTGCCGGACGGCCCCGGATGGCCTTTGCCATGGCTATGGTATCCAGGCTGGCTGCAATATCATGCGTGCGGACGATATGCGCCCCCAGATAAACAGCTATGGCCGTGGCCGCCAGCGTTCCCGCCAGCCTCTGGAAGGGATCGGGCTTATGCAGGCGCTCCCCGATAAAGGACTTGCGGGAAATAGCCGCGACCACCGGCCGCTGCAAAACGCGCAGCCGCAACATGCCGTCCAAAATAGCCAGATCGTGAGCAGGAGTCTTTTCCGGTATCCATTTGCCGATGCCCGGATCAACCGAGATCTTAGCCGGGCATATGCCAGCCTGGGCCGCGGCCCTCACTCTCTCTCCCAGCAAGGCAATTATCTCGTTTATTTGGAGCAGATCGCCTGCTCTCTGCCGAGAGGCCATAATGATCAAAGAGCCGTCATACTCGGCCACACTGACTGCCATATTGGGGTCAGACAGGCCGGAGACATCGTTTATGCAAGCGGCACCGCGAGAGAGTGCATCGCCCGCAATGCTGGCCCTTTGCGTGTCTATAGAGATGTTGATATCCAGGTTGTCCAGGATATTCTTGAGGGCGGGAAAGAGCCTCTCTCGTTCCACGGCCTCGCTTATAGGAGGAGAGCCTGGTGCAGTGGAGACGGCTCCCAGGTCGATAATATCCGCGCCCTGCTCCTGCATAGCTGCCGCCAGGGAAAGTGCCTCATGGGGGCCGGCCACTGAGCCCTTGTAGAATGACTCACGGCTGAGATTGATTATGCCCATCAGCCGCACAGGGTGGCTGTCTCCTACCGGGACGCGACCCAAAATGCCTTCTATCAATCCCAACACCTCACAAACCAGAACATATCATCCTTTAAATTCTAATGCCTGCTCATCTGATGCCTTCTCTGCTATGTTACTCCGACAGCCGCAGCAAGATGCCTGTCCTTCTTGCCCTCTCAATGGCGCGATCAAAGAGGATCAGCCCCAGGACCAGATAGAACGCGGCCAGAAATACACCAATGGCCAGATGGTGCGGGCCGGGAATAAATATTGACCTGTAGTATTCTAAGAAATAGGTCAGGGGAATGGCTCTGGCCAGGGCTTGCAGCACGGGAGGCAGCACCTCTACTGGATAGTAAATTCCACTAACGAGCAGAATCAGACCGCTCAGGCTCCAGGCGGCAACATCCGCCTTCTGGCCGAATGTGAGAATAGATATGCAGACCGTGATGCCGATGACTGCTGCCATGGCAAAAACTCCTGCCAGAAATATCAGCACCGGCAGAAGGCCACCCTCCCGGAAATCAAAGCCGAAGAGGTAGCGGCTGACTATCGCCAGGATGAAGAAGACCACACTGCCCCGCAGGATGCCGAAGAGCAAAGCTCCAAAGACCAGATGGTAGCTGTGAACCGGGGCGATGAAAGTGTTCTTGATGCTCTTGGACCACATGTCGAATAGAAGAACGTAGGCGACATCGATCTGGGCCACTTGCAGAATGGTAAGAGCAATAGCGCCCACTAATAGAAAGGAGACCATCGAGCCCTCTACCTTCAAGAACCGCGTGAGTAGACCAATGGACAGCAGACTGATCATGGGCCAGAAGAAGAGCTCGAATACTGTGAAGATGTTCCTCCGGGAGATGATCCAGTTCTTGTAGGCGCTGGCCAGGTACTTGTTCAATTCACCTTGCCAGTTCAAGGAATACATCCTCCAAATCGGGTTCTTTTATGGTTAAGTCAAGGATTCTGGCATTGCAAAAGAGCTTGATGATCCTGTCTAGACTATCCTCGTTTCTATCGATCACGATCTCCACCCGGCCCCTCTCCGCTTTTATGCCTAAAACGCCCGCCATGCTCTCCAGGGCCGCGATATCTGCCGGCCCTTCGTAAGAGACCACCACCCTCTCCCCCAGCCCCAGATGCTTCTTTAGATTGCGGGGCGTGTCCATTGCCACGATCTGACCCTTGCGCAGAAATGCAATCCTGTCACAGAGCATCTCCGCCTCAGGCATATAGTGGGTAGATAAAACCACGGAGATGTTCTCCTCCTCATGAATTCTCTTTATCAGCATGCGGGTTTTTATGGAGATATCAGGATCAAGACCCGTGGTGGGCTCATCTAGGAACAGCAGACGAGGGCGATTGAGCATGGCCTTGGCCAGAGAGAGACGCTGCTTTAAGCCCGTGGAGAGGTTCTCGAACTTCATATCCCGAAACTCGCCTAGCTCAAAGGCTTCGATCTGATCTTCTACCGTCCGGGAGAGGAGTGAACCGTAAAGGCCGTAGAGCATGCCGTAGTGACGCAGGTTCTCTTGCACAGTCAAGCTCCAGGGGAAGTTGGGCTTGGCCGTACTGATATTAATGGCTTTGCGGATTTCTCCTTTGTCGCGGCGCGCATCCATTCCCAGGATGAGCAGACTGCCCTGCTCCGGATAGATCAGAGTGGAGAATATGGAGATGAGAGTGGTCTTGCCTGAACCGTTAGGGCCGAGCAGACCGAAGATCTCTCCCGCCTCGATATCCAGGGATATGTTCTGAAGAACTGTGGTGCTGCTCCCCAAGAAGCTCTTATAACTCTTATAAATTCCCTTAGCTTCGACCGATTTTTCTGTCATTTTTGCCGCCATCTTCTCTTGCGACGGAAGAGTTGATCCCTTTTTTTCCATATCAGAAAAGCTGCCAGGCCAGCTATAGCCAGGCCCCCCAATACCGGACCTGCAAAGTTTCCTAAAACCCCGACGCGAGAGAGAGAGATTTGCAGGGGGACAATTATGCTTTTCTCTTGGCAATCAATCTCACAGCCCAGTTGGTAATCCTGCAGGCCGGCATTTCCATCTACGCGCACTGTGAATGCGATTACAGCCAACGATCCAGGGGCCAAGTCTCCCAGCTCAATAGCCGGGCTTTCTACGTAGAAGGGAGGAGCAGCCAGGAGCTTGGCCGAGCAATTATGAAGCAAAATGGCGCCATCATTGCTGATCGCCGCCCTCAGATTTCCGCTTCCCCCCGCATAGAGCTCGGACTTAGTCCCGGAAATGCGCAAAAGCTCATTATTTCCAGCCACAAATACTTGAATAGTGAGGTTTTGCCTTTCCGCTTCATAGAGGGGAAAGACCTCGCCGCTCTTCACGCTCACATCCACCTGCCTCTCATAATCGACGCTCAAGGGAAGGGCATACCAGCCGCTTGCATTCTTCTGTGCGGTGATATTAAACTGCAGCACTGCCGCAGCTCCTGCGGGAAGATTCTTGATGTGCTGCTTGATATGCTGCGGCCCTGTTTTCACCTTTATGGGTCCAGCTCCCGTCAGGGCGGCATTGATGTTCAGGGCATCAATGCTATGCATTTCCGCGCTCATCTCCAGCAATATATCTTCATTTGAGCCGCTCTCGTTGATGGGCATCAGCTCTTCCAGCTCGCCTAAATTAGCCAGGTTTATTCGCAGGATACTGTCGCCAGGGACTAAAGCCGGATTGGCCACAGAGGCTGTAAGCTCTGGCCGGCCCAGGGATTTGTAGTGATCATCTGCGAAAAATATGAGATCTTCTGCCTGGCCCGCCCCGGCAAGAAGAAGCAGAATGCTGATGACATGCAGGAGCTTCATCCTCTTTCAGGTTAATTTGCATCCCTTAATTAAGCCTATCTATCTGGAAAGCATGGTGCTCAGGAAAAAGGCAACGGCAGCCGTCAGAATTATGGTCGCTCCGGAGGGAACATCCAGCTCATAAGATATCAAGAGCCCTATGGTTACAAAGATCGCGCCCAGGAATATGGAGCCGGCCATGATAACGGGCAGACCCTTCAGGTGCCGCCGGCTTATAGCGCCGGGAATGGTCAGAAGCGCTATGACCATGATTATCCCCACGATTTTGATGAGAATGACCACGCTAAAGGCCACCATAGACAGGAGCAAGAGACGAAGGCTTTGCACGGGAAGGCCTATGGCTTCTGCGTAGACAGGATCGAAGCTCAGGAGAAGAAACTCTTTGTAGAGCAGAAAGACGAGAGCCAGGATGATCAATGTGAGGGCAGAAATAAGCAGCACATCGCCTCTCGTCACGGCCAAAATATTTCCGAACAGGTAGCCGTAAAGGTCTCTGGCATAGCCCTGGGAAAGAGTAAGGAGCATTATTCCTAAAGCCATGCCGGTAGCCATGAAGACGCCAATGGCCGTGTCCTCCGAGACACGCGCCCGGGAGCTGACCATGCCTATACCGAGAGCGGTTAAAACGGCCGATCCAATTCCGAAGGCCAGCGGATCGTAACCCAGGAAGTAACCAAGACCAATGCCGCCGAAGGCTGCATGAGCGATACCGTCGCTGATGAATACGATTTTATTTAAAATTACATATATTCCAATTACGCCGCAGAGCACCGAGGCGGCCAGGCCCGCAGCCAGGGCATTTCTCATGAAGTCGTACTGGAGAAAATCCAAATCAATCATGTTCCCTCAAGACCCGATGGGGCGTGCCGTGCGCTATCATCTCCACCGGGCAGCCGTAGGCCTTTTCGATGTCCTCATTGGAGAGTTCCTTGGAGTCGTGATAATAAAGCCGCTGGTTTAAGCAGGCGATCTTGTTCACGTACTTGGAGATGGCGGTGACATCATGCGAGACCAGCACAATGGCGATGTGAAGATCGCGATTCAGGTGACAGAGCAGATCGTAAAACTCCGTCTGCTGTGCGGAATCAACTCCTGCAGTGGGCTCATCCAGGAGGAGCAGCTCAGGATCGGAGACTAATGAGCGGGCTACAAAGACCCTCTGCTGCTCTCCTCCCGAGAGAGCACCGATCTCGCGCTCTGCTCGATCATCCATTCCCACGGCCTTCAGCGCTCCAAGGGCAGCCTTGCGGTCCTGGCTACTGTAACGATGCAGGAGCCCGGAGCGACTGTATCTTCCCATGAGCACCACATCCAGCACCTTGACAGGAAAGCTCTGGTCGAAGACGGTCTTCTGGGGCATGTAGCCAACGCGGCTGCGTGCCGCCGCGGGCGGCAGCCCAAAAATGGCAATGCTGCCTCGATTGGGCTTGATCAAGCCCAGCATTACTTTCAGCAGAGTGGATTTGCCGCCGCCGTTGGGGCCAATAAGGCCGAGAAAGTCCGCGGCACAAAGCTCCAGATTTATGTTCTCAAGGACGACGTGCTCTGCCCGGCTGACCCAAAGGTCGCTGATGGATACAATCTTCCCCGTCATGTTTGGCTCTGGGCAATCTCCCGGCTCGCATATTTCATATTTTCCAGATAATTTCCCGCCAGCGGATCAAGGGCTATGATGCTGGCATTCATCTCCCGACCGATGACCTCCGCAGACTTGGGATTGAACTGCGGCTCTACAAAGATGGCAGTTATATTATTCTTTCGGGCCAGTTCGATAACCACTCCCAGGTACTTGGGGCCAGGCTCCTTCGCGCCTTCCATGAGCGACACCTGGCTGAGGTCATAATCCCTAGCGAAGTAGGTCCAGGCGGGGTGCTGCACTATGAAGATCTTGTTTTTTTTGCCGGCAAAGGTCTGGTTCAGTTCTTCGTCCAGAGCTTTAAGCTTGCCCAAATAATCATCTCGGTTTTTGATATAAAAATCACTATTTTGGGGATCGACTTCTATCAGGCCGGAGCAGATGTTATTGACTTGCACAGCGGCATTTCGCAGAGAAAGCCAGATGTGCGGATCTATCTCATCCTCGCTCTCTTGCAGCAAGTCAATGCCCTGAGAAGAGTCTACTACTATCATCTCTTTATTGGCCTGCAGCAGCTTGTCCATCCAGAATTCGAGACCCGCCCCATTCATAACATATAGATCGGCTCTGGCCATATTCATCATCAGAGATGGCGTGGGCTCAAATGTATGGGGCTCGGCTCCCGGCGGAACTACCACAGTGACCTTGACCTTCTCGCCGCCCACCGCCTTAACAAAGTCGCCCAGAGGAGCTATGGTTGTGGCCACCTTGATCCTGTCGGAAGCATTGCCGGAAGGAGCGGCAAGAGAGGACTCATCTTGCGAGACGCAGCCGGAGAGTATGGTCGCCGCCAGCAGTAAAGCCAATATAGAGATATTATTTTTATTAATTTTTCCGATCATACTACTACACCTTTTTTGGTTTCTGAGGACTTCAGATTCTTGCCGATGTATTTGGAGTGCGTTTTGCCGCCCTCTCGCCAGTAGCCGTACCAGTAGGGACCGTGCGGACAGCCTTTACAGTTCTTGCCGCAAGAGACCTTCTCCAGACGATAGGTAGTCGACCCGGTCGTCTGCACATCTAACACCTCCCTGTCGCCTGGCAGCTCATCTGGCAGGGGAGGTTTGCTTCTTTCCAAGATGAGGCGCTCGACGAGGTCCTTTATCTCGCAAAGCACGGAGAGATCCTGCTGCTCCAGTGAGTGAATGATGGTTTTGGGTATCAAGAACGCCTCTTATGTAACTGCCATTTATAGTCTTGTTGCTTGATTACATAAGAAATGTCCTTTGATTTAGCTATAACATAAGGAATAATATAATCTTAATTTAAGCATTGTTATATTAAAAATTAAGGATAAATGCAAAGAAAAAGCAAAATCTGGAAAAAAGGGAGACCAACTACTCAGCCCTCAATTCCAGATTCCACGTCCAATTCCAATTCAGGGTCCGTGTTCAAACCCGGTTCCGGCGCGCTCAGGTTCCAGGCGGGCGGCTCCCAGCTGCCGTATCTGAACGTCTTGGGCGCGACACCGGTGCGCGTGACCTCGATGTAGGCTGCCGCATCCATTGTATCGTAGCCCGTGCCGTTAATGGCCGTGGCATCGATATGAACGGTGCTGGTGTAGCCTCCATCCCGCAAAACCCTTGCCGCGTAGTCTATGATCTCATAACGTCCAGGCTTGATCTCCGGCAAAGCCCATACGATCTGGTTGGCATCGTATGAATTGGGCACAACGGATGCGCCCATCAGCTTCATGCCACCGGTTAGCTGATCTGTCACAGTCACTGCTACGCTATCCGGCGCTTTGTTATCCACTATGATGCGATAGTGGACTACGGTAGGATCGGCCTCATCCAGCCATGCCTTCTTTGAGACCAGAACCTCTGGTGGACAGCAGGTCAGCCAGCCGAACTCCAGGGAAGAGTAGTTTCCGGCACACACGGATTTATCACCAGACATTCCGCATGCTACAACACGGTTGACTAAGTTATTTCCCGGAGCGCCTTCGGTTACGTTTAGCGTAAGGCCTATTGTTATTGTGTTGCCTATGCCCAGGTGAATCAGAGTCCAGTTGACTTCACTAGCAGTGAGACTGGCAGGCCTTATGGTCGACTTTACGTATTGTGTGCCTGCCGGGAAGAGATCCCTTACGTAGATAGGGGCAAGGGCACGATTGCCGTCATTGGTTATCGTTATGGTGTACTCGGCCTGCGTGGCATTAGTCTTGTTGTACCACTCATTCTTGATTCGGCCTTCCTTGATAACCGTCAGGTGGGGTATGTCGTACTTCGAGGTGCCTGTCAGGAGGACATGCCTATTGATGTCATAGCTGCCCACATAGCGCTCCTCATTGTCCACCACGTCCGTGCCATTCGTGCCATGCGATAGGACTCTGTAGTCAGCCATGCCACTGAAGCTGGCCTCAGTCTTCATCTCGTTCAGGCCCGATAACACTGTCTCTTTCTGCAGGTTGTCGAGATACGAGTACTTCTCGCTGATCAGTGTTCCCGGGGATGTGCCATTGGCCAGGCAGCTGGAGGCAGCGAGCTGACGGGATGGACCGATGTCTGTAATGAGATTCCCGCCACAGAGGCCGCCGCTCTTGGACCACATGCCTTCACTCCACTTCATGTCTTGATCGGCCCGGAAGCTCGGAGAGTAACTATAGCTGGCGGGTGCATGGACCAGGCTGATATTCTTTGCCATGTAGCTGGTCGGGGTATCGATCAGCTCTTCGCTCTGGTAAGAGCCCGTGCCCGACTCATAGGTCCTCTGGCTGTCCCGGATCTTCTTGTCCACGGCTACGTAGCCGAATCCCGAAGTTGATTTGTTCGAGACTACGCTGGTGCCGTACTCATCCACCTTCTCATAGATCTTGAAATTGCCCGCGTAGTCCTCCCGGGATTCGAAGATCGTCTTGACCTTGGGATGGGAATCGGGGCTCTCCTTCTTGAGCACGCCGATATGGCCCTGGCCTTCGAATTCCACCTCGGTAGTCATGATCGAGCCGTTCTTGTCAAGCTCTACGGATCTCTCTTTATTGATCTTGGTGGCAGAGGTGTACTCCTCGTTCATGGATGCACCGGTTATGGTGTTGCTGCCCTTGGACTTCTCAGTCCATTTGGTGCCATAGTTGATGGACCGGCCCTGGGGCAGGGAGAAGGTGGTGGGCTGGTGCACAGCAGAAAGGTTGGTGACCGTCTTGATGGACTTGTTCTCGGTGCGGATGCGGGTCAGCTCCTCGCTCTCATATGTGCCGCTGCCAAACTCACGCCTCTTCAGCTCCGTTCTCGGGTCAACGATGCCGGTAGAAGCGCAAGAGGATACGGTCTCTACCAGATCGGCTTTGGCATAGGCGCAATTGGTTACAGACTCCGGGCCCTGGTGGGTGTCGTAGTCGTTATGGACGTTAACGAAGCCCGTTCCCTGGACTCCCTGGGTCATGTCGTAATTGATGTCCGTTATCGGGACGCGCACTACTACCCGCACCAGTGAGCAACTGTTGGGAGGAAGTGTGCCAATGTCCCAGGAGAGGCTCGAACCTGTTTCCGGATAGGTGGTGATAAGTTCCACTCCCTGAGGCAGTACGTCCCAAACGGTAACATTGGTCAGATCACCGGAGCCGCTATTGCAGACTTTGATTTCATAGTAGATGTCCTCGCCCCTATGAACGGAGGTGTTAAGGGCAGTCTTGGTTAAGTTCAACTCTAGTATTATTGCAGGTTTTTCTCCTTCGCTCTTTTGCTTTTGGTTGAT
Source organism: Methanotrichaceae archaeon (assembly GCA_963748825.1). Classification (GTDB taxonomy): domain Archaea; phylum Halobacteriota; class Methanosarcinia; order Methanotrichales; family Methanotrichaceae; genus Methanothrix. Next base: position 3,401 of record CAVVKN010000001.1, on the reverse strand, counting down.
GAAGGTGACTTTAACGTTCGCGCCGGGATCAATATGGACCTTGACGCACTTGTCGCCGGTTATATCATCAAACGTTTCATGCCAGTTGTCGTCGGACCCGTACTGAACATTCGCCGTCCCCTCAATAACCTCAACAACGATGTTAACGAGAGACCAGTAAGGAGGCATCGACGTTTGGCATATTATGTAATCCTTGCCTGCCAGGAGCCCTATGCGCTCAGTGCTGTACGCATCCGGCCCGAGACTTGGAGAATTCAAGGGAGATCCATCCGGGAAGCCGGTGCCCGTGAATCCGAAGGTGCCATCGCCTCCGATGGGCGTTTCGATAAGGGTTATTGATCCGCATTTGTTGACTGAAAGAACTGCTTCGGCTACACCTGTACATTGCGTTCCGGAACAGGTTGCTCTCAGTCTGTATGTCCCTGCATCGGCGGGCACCGCATTCAGAATATTGAGCATGTTTGTGCCAGTACCCGTGTACTTCGAGCTGTCTGTCAGGGATGTTTCAGAAGGCAACTCTACTCGATACCACTTGTAGGTCAGAGTGCCAGCAGCACAGTTCCCGGTCGTTACTGAACCTACTAGATGAGCAGTATTGCCTTCGCAGACTGCAGCATCGGTTGCTGATACTACGGGTGATCCGATCGACAGAACTGCTTCGGCTACACCTGTACATTGCGTTTCTGAACAAGTTACTTTCAGTCTGTAAGTCCCTGCATCGGCTGGCACTGCATCCAGTATATTGAGTGTGAATGTGTCAGTGCCTGTGTACTTCAAGTCGTCTGTCAGGGATATTTCAGATGCCGCCTCTACTCGGTACCACTTGTAGGTCAGAGTGCCAGCAGCACAGTTCCCGGTCGTTACTGAACCTACTAGATGAGCAGTGTTGCCTGCGCAGACTGCAGAGCCGATAGCTGAGACTACAGGAGACGGGCTGACCGACAGAACTGCTTCGGCTACACCTGTACATTGCGTTCCGGAACAGGTTGCTTTCAGTCTGTAAGTCCCTGCATCAGCGAGCACTGCATTCAGAATATTAAGCGTAATCGTGCTAGTATCTGTGTACTTCGAGCCATCCGTCAGGGAGGTTTCAGAAGATCCCTCTACTCGATACCACTTGTAGGTCAGAGTGCTGCCGGCAGCACAGTTCGAGGTCATCACTGAGCCTACTAGATGAGCAATATTGCCTGCGCAGACTGTAGCGTCGGTTGCTGAGACAACAAGAGATCCGACCGACAGAACTGCGTCGGCTACACCTGTACACTGCGTTCCAGAACAGGTTACTTTCAGTCTGTAAGTCCCTGCATCGGCTGCCACTGCGTTCAGAATATTGAGCGTGAGTGTGTCAGTGCCTGTGTACTTCAAGTCGTTTGTCAGGAGGGTTTCTGCTAAACCGTCTACTCGGTACCACTTGTAGGTCAGGGTGCTGCCAGCAGCACAGTTCTCGGTCGTTACTGAACCCACTAGATAAGCAGTATTGCCTGCGCAGACTGCAGCATCGGTTGCTGATACTACGGGTGATCCTATCGATAGAACTGCTTCGGCTACACCTGTACATTGCGTTTCTGAACAAGTTACTTTCAGTCTGTAAGTCCCTGCATCGGCTGCCAATGCGTCCAGGATATTGAGCGTGAGTGTGCCCGTGCCTGTGTACTTCAAGTCATCTGTCAGGGGCGTTTCTACTAAACCGTCTACTCGGTACCACTTGTAGGTCAGGGTGCCAGCAGCACAGTTTGAGGTCGTCACTGAGCCTACTAGATGAGCAGTATTGCCTGCGCAGACTACAGTACCGGTTGCTGAGACAACCGGAGATGTGATCGACAGAACTGCGTCGGCTACACCTGTACACTGCGTTCCAGAACAGGTTGCTTTCAGTCTGTAAGTCCCTGCATCGGCTGCCACTGCATTCAGAATATTGAGCGTGAGTGTGTCAGTGCCTGTGTACTTCAAGTCATCTGTCAGGGGCATTTCTACTAAACCATCTACTCGGTACCACTTGTAGGTCAGGGTGCCAGCAGCACAGTTCGAGGTCGTCACTGAGCCAACTAGATGAGCAGCATTGCCTGCGCAGACTGCAGCGCCGGTTGCTGAGACAACCGGAGACTGGTTGACCGACAGAATTGCGTCGGCTACACCTGTACACTGCGTTCCAGAACAGGTTACTTTCAGTCTGTAAGTCCCTGCATCGGCTGCCACTGCGTTCAGAATATTGAGCGTGAGTGTGTCAGTGCCTGTGTACTTCAAGTCGTCTGTCAGGGGTGTTTCTACTAAACCGTCTACTCGGTACCACTTGTAGGTCAGGGTGCTGCCAGCAGCACAGTTCTCGGTCGTTACTAAACCAACTAGATGAGCAGTATTGCCTGCGCAGACTGCAGCGCCGGTTGCTGATACTACGGGTGATCCGATCGACAGAACTGCGTCGGCTACACCTGTACATTGCGTTTCTGAACAAGTTACTTTCAGTCTGTAAGTCCCTGCATCGGCGGTCAATGCGTCCAGGATATTGACCGTGAGTGTGCCCGTGCCTGTGTACTTCAAGTCGTCTGTCAGGGGCATTTCTACTAAACCGTCTACTCGGTACCACCTGTAGGTCAGGGTGCCAGAAGCACAGTTTGAGGTCGTCACTGAGCCTACTAGATGAGCCGTATTGCCCGCGCAGACCGCAGTGCCTGTTGCAGATACAACCGGAGATGTGATCGATAGAACTGCGTCGGCTACACCTGTACATTGCGTTCCTGAACAGGTTGCTTTCAGTCTGTAAGTCCCTGCATCGGCTGGCACTGCATCCGGAATATTGAGCGTGAGTGTGTCAGTGCCTGTGTACTTCAAGTCGTCTGTCAGGGGCGTTTCTACTAAACCATCTACTCGGTACCACTTGTAGGTAAGGGTGCCAGCAGCACAGTTCGAGGTCGACCTGAGCCAACTGCATGAGCAGCATTGCCAGCGCAGACTGCAGCGCTAGTTGCTGATACTACGGGAGATGGATTGATCGATACTCCAAAAGATTTTGATAGAGGATTTTTTTTGGCACTGGCTAGGGATTGATGGTCTTGGCTTACCCAGATTACTCCAGCAAGAATTATACCTTGAACCGTAGCAGTGATAGTATCCGTTCCATCGACAATTGGTGTGTATTTGAATGTTGCATAGCCATTGCCATCAGTAGTTGCGGTGCCTGTCGCAGAATTGCTGCCTGTAACGATGAAGGAGACGATCTTTCCTGCAACCGGGCCGTTGTCAAAGGTAAGCTTGGCTCTCTATAGTTGTCTCGCTACCTTTACAACTGGCGGACAGCGAGTCGAAGGAAAGAGCGTATGTCTTAAGGTAATTATTTTCAGTATCAGCAATAATATTTCTTGCTGCATTAAATATTTCAGTTGGTATCCCGCCAGTACTGATGT